>NZ_CP047898.1:0-1240629 GCF_009911795.1 Pseudarthrobacter psychrotolerans
GGGCCGGCGTCACAAACTCGGCACCGAAGCCGTCTGATGTGCTGATCCGCACCAGCCCCGAGAGCCGCCCCGGTCATCGCTGATGAGACCGGACAGCGAGCCCAGGGTTTCCTCGATGGCCTCGGCGGCGGCTACCGCCGAGGCCCCGAGCCCGGTCAGTTCCCAGCCGTGGGGCTGCGTTCCAGTGTCCGGCCGCCCAGTTGTCTGTCCAGGGCGAGGATGCGGCGGGAAATGGTTGTGTGGTTGTGCCTAATGTCTCGGCGACGGCGTTGAACCGGCCAAGGCGGGCCACCGTCAGCAAAATCAGCAGGTCGTCCGGGCTCGGCAGCCGTCTCACGTGCGATCCTTCTCTTGATGCATCAGTGCACATAGTGTCTGTACTTTTTCTCCTTGATTGCACTGTAGCAGGGTGTGATGGTGGACACAGAGCGCCCGGCCCATCGGCTCGGACACCAAGCAAAGGAGCTTGCAATCATGGCAGTAATCGGTTGGATCGGTCTGGGAAACATGGGTGGCTCCATGTCGGCAAACCTTGCAAAGAGCGGGCACGACGTCCGTGGCTTTGACCTCAATCCGGCTGCGGTGGCAGCCGCTGAAGCCGGGGGAGTGAAGCCGGCCCAGAGCATAGCCGACGCCGTTAACGGTGCGGACGTCGTGTTCACCATGCTGCCCAAGGGCGAGCATGCCAAGGCCGTGTACCTCGGCGGGGACGGAGTCCTCGCCCACGCTGACAGTCGCACCCTCCTGGTGGATTCCTCCACCATCGATGTCGCCGCCGCGCAGGAACTGCACGACGCCGCAGCTGCCGCCGGCTTCCGCTTCGTGGACGCTCCCGTTTCCGGTGGCATGAGCGGCGCCCAAGCCGGAACTCTCACGTTTATGGTGGGCGGCGAAGAAGGCGCGGTGGCCGACGCCACCGGCTACATCGGCCCGATGGCCTCCAATATCATTCCCACGGGTGCGGCCACCACCGGCCAGGCAGCCAAGATCTGCAACAACCTGATGTTGTTCATCAACCTGGCCGCCACGGCAGAAGGGGCCGTCCTGGCGGACCGGCTGGGCCTGGACAAGCAGGTTTTCTGGGACATCGCCTCGGTCTCCTCGGGCGACAGCTGGGCCCTGCGCACCTGGTATCCCGTTCCCGGGTTGTTTCCACTTCCGCTGCAGACAATGACTTCGCGCCCACCTTCACCACGGAGCTGGCCAACAAGGACATCGGCTTGGCCATCAGCGCCGCCGAGGACACCGGAACGCCGCTCGAAATCGGCAGGCACGTCCAGCAGTTGTTCCAGCGGCTCGTCGACGCCGGGCAGTCCGGCAAGGACTGCTCCATGATCATCAAACTCGCGGACGGGTCGCTGGACTCCACCGTTTAGTCAGCCGGCACGCATCCGCCGGACCTCGCCGAACTGCCCCAAGAACTGCCCCAGGAAAGAGATCACCATGCAAACCATTCCGCACTTCATCAACGGGCCGCATCAGCGATGCTGAGCGCTTCGGTCCCGTCTTCCAACCCGGCAACGGGAGAGCAGGAAAACAGGTTGCCTTCGCCTCCGCCGCCCGGGTGGAGGAAGCCGTTGCCGGGCCAAGGCTGCGCTTCCCGGCTGCGGGCCACCAGCTTGGCCAAGCGCACCAACATTTTCTTCCGGGTGCGTGAGATCCTGATGCAGCGCAAACCCGAGCTAGCGGCCATTCTCACGAGCGAGCATGGCAAGGTACTCTCGACGCAGAGGGAGAGATCTCGCGCGGCCTGGAGAACATCGAATTCGCCACCGGCTGTCTCACATGCTCAAGGGTGAACGGTCCGAGCAGGTCTCCAACGGCGTGGACGTGCACTCCGTCCGGCAGCCCGTCGGCGTGGTGGCGTGTATTACGCCCTTCAACTTTCCAGCGATGGTGCCGCTGTGGATGATCGGCAGCGCGCTCGCCTGCGGCAATACGGTGCTGCTCAAGCCCAGCGAAAAAGACCCATCGTCGGCTGTGTTCATCGCAGAGGTCTTCGCCGAAGCAGGGTTGCCGGCGGGCGTCCTGAACGTGGTCCATGGCGATAAGGAGGCGGTGGACGTCCTGCTGGAACATCCGGACGTCAAGGCTGTCAGCTTCGTCGGTTCAACGCCCATCGCGCAGTCCATCTACAAACGCGCCGCCGATAACGGCAGCGCGTCCAGCCCTCGGCGGAGCGAAGAACCACATGGTGGTCCTGCCCGACGCCGATTTGGACATGGCAGCCGATGCGGCGATTTCCGCGGCCTACGTTCGGCCGGTGAACGCTGCATGGCTGTAAGCGTGCTGGTGGCCGTGGGGAACATCGCCGATGACCTGGTTGCGGCAATCACCAGCCGGATGGCTACGCTCAAGATCGGCCCCGGCACCGACCCGTCCTCGCAGATGGGGCCGCTGATCACGGCAGAACACCGCGACAGAGTTGCCTCCTACGTGGCCGGCGCCGAAAACGAAGGCGCCACCGTCGTCGTCGACGGACGCACCCTGGACTTTGATTCGAACGGCTTCTTCATCGGCGTCAGCCTCGTGGATCATGTCAAACCGGGCATGAAGGTCTACGACGACGAAATCTTCGGCCCGGTCCTGTCCGTGGTCCGGGTAGCCAGCTATAGCGACGCCGTACGGTTGGTCAATGAGAACGAGTTTGGCAATGGTGTGCCATCTTCACACGCGACGGCGGCGCCCGGCAATTCGAGTTCGACGTCGAGGCCGGGATGGTGGGTGTCAACGTGCCGATCCCGGTGCCGGTGGGACTTCTCCTTCGGCGGCTGGAAGAATTCCCTGTTCGGCGACACGCACATGTACGGACCGGAAGCATCCGCTTCTACACGCGGGGCAAGGTGGTGAGACGCGCTGGCCCGATCCTGCCACGTCGTCATCGACCTCGGCTTCCCGCAGGTGGACTAGGAAGTAGCTGGACGAGCCAACTGCCCGGAAGCTAGCCGTTCATGATGTCGGAGCGGCGCTTCATGTAGTCCTCCATGGCCAGCTCGCCGTTGCTGTACTGCTGGTCAAGTTCGGCCAGTTTCCGGGCACGGTATCCCTGCGGGCCCGACGGCGGCAGGGAATGGCGGGGCGGCAGGCTGCTGCGGTGCTTCCGCGCGCTGATCGGGCACCGGCTGACCATTGGCTTGCGGCTGGCCGTACGGCGGGAACTGCTGGTCTGCAGATGGAATCGGCTGCATGGGCGGCAACGGCTGGCTCGGCGGCAGAGGCTGTGGCTCATGACCTGGCGGAAGCCGCCACTCATGTAATCCTGCTGCGTGTAGCCGTCACGGGGCTGTTTGTTCTGCTGTCCGGGTACTGTTCGCTGCCGGGGAACTGCTCGGGGTAGCGTCCGGAAAAGCTCTGCTCCTGGTTCCGTTTGTTGACGGACTTCCGGTACATCCGCATCGCCATCGGTATCACGAACGACAGAATGATGATCCAGAAAAACATGCTGTTCACGGTGTAGCGCCTCTCATATGTGTCCTTCCAGCTTAGCCCCGGAGCCCACACGCGCGGCCGGATCCCAGGTAGGCCCCATACCGGTCCACGGCATCCTGCGCGGCGTCGTCCAGCGCCGGGCCCGCAGCAGCGAACAAGCGGATGTCCAGCTCACAGCGGCCGGCGGACATGTGTGCCGCCAAGAGCCGGCCATCCGCCCGTCCAGCAGCACCACATGCATGGGCGCCCCGGCAACCGGGAACGCCGGCGCGCTGCCACCCAGATAGTGCCGGGTGGCTGAATATCCATCACGTATTCGTCGTAGCACTGGATCAGGTCGAGCCGCGGTCCGGACGCCGGTCCGGCCCCGCCGCTGCCGTCCGCACCGGCGTCGAAATAATGCACGACGCCGTCAATCACCGAGGTTGCCAGGGTTTCGGGAGCTGCCGCCAGACACTGTTGGAGGCCGAGCCGGACGTCGGCCATGGTGAGCCCGGACCAATCGGCGCAGTCCTTGACCGTGGCCGGGCCGCGGCTGGTGAAGTAGCGCCGGACCAGCTCACTGAGGGCTTCGGCCCGGGTCGGCGGCAGTGCGGGGCCGGGAGGCACCCGCCGTCAAAGAGGGCGTAGGTGTGCTTCAGGGCACTGCCAGGACTGCGCACCGGCGACCCGCTGGCAGGATCCGCTGATCTCGGCGTGCATGATCACGTAGGCCAGCCCGAAGCCGGTGGCCGCGAACCCTTCGTCCCGAAGCCGCGCAGCCAGCTGTTCCCGGGTCAGGTGGTGCCCGCCCCGGACGGCTTCGGCCAGGACCTGCCGCTCCGGCCGCGGCGGCCGCATCAATCCCGGTCCGCCGGTACATGCCCGCGTTGCCCTGGTGAAGCCGCGGCGCGGACAAGGCCGTCAGCCAGCGAAGATCCGCCCGGTGCACAAAATGCCAGTGGGCCTCAGGATATGCGTGCGGAGGATGTGCCCGTCGGACACCGACTGCTCAACCTCCGTGGCTGTGGCCACCTCAGCAGCGGCAGCAACACGATGAGACGCCGCCCCGGAGGCAGCTCCGGAAAAGCCGGTCCGTTGCGCCAGGCTCCAGCGGGCGTAGGGGAACTCCTGGGCCTGGACAGCCAGCAGGTGCCGGACAGCGTCCTCGGCAGACGCCAAGCCGGCCGCGCAGTCGTTGGGCGTGAAGCCGCCGCCGCACCACCTCAGCCGGATTCATGGCCGCCTGCGTCACCGTGCGCCCGCGTCACGCCGCACCCGGCTGTCTCTAGCGCCGGGCGTCGGTGGTGCCCAGCGGACCTCGCCGGAACCCAACGGAACGCCGGGCCGAACACAGGTCCGGCGTCGGACGTTTTGCGGTGATTCCGTCGCCGGAAGAGCGGTGGCGCACCCGCCGCACCACCCACGGAACAAAGTACTCGGCGGGCCCACACCAGGTCTCGGAGCGGGCTGCGCGCCACGTGCGGGCGGGCAAAGGCTTGGCCGGAGCGGCTCGAGCGTGTGGTTCACGTTCAGCGATTCCAGCACCATGGCCGCGATGGTGTGGTGCCCCAGCGGCGAAAAATGCAGGCGGTCCTCGTCCCACATCTGCGGATCGTTCAGCTGCTTGAGCGACCACATGTCGGCGATGATGGCATCATGGCGGGCGGCCACGGTGCGCAGGTTCTCGTTGTAGATCGCCACCTTGCTCCGGACCGTCCCAGGACCGAGGAACCGGTATCCGGACCGTTGAACAGCACCACCGTGGCGCCGCCCATGGACAGGATCTGGACCACAGAATCAAGTTTTCGGCGAGGGCGTCGGGTCTCCGCCGGGCCTGATGAGATCGTTGCCGCCGGCGGAGAGTGTTACCAGGTCCGGCTTCAGCGCCAGGCACGGAGCAAGCTGCTGGTCCACGATCTGCTGCAGGAGCCGGCCGCGGACGGCCAGGTTCGCGTAGGCGAAGTCCGACTGGCTCCGGCCCAGTTCCTCGGCCACCCGGTCCGCCCACCGCGGAAGCCGCCGGGGCTCGTTTGGTTCCGGGTCGCCGATGCCCTCCGTGAACGAATCTCCCATCGCTACATAACGGCTCCAGGGGTGAGCCGCCGTGGCCGTGGCGGACTCTGCATGGCTTTTGCGTCATTCACGTCCTATCCTGCCTCCTCCCTCACAAGCTACGCCACCGTAGGTAGTTACCCCGGGTAACTGTAAGAATGGAAACCATGACTGACGCCCAAGTATTTCCCGCCCCTGTTGTTCTGTGTCCCGGCCGGACACCAGCGCGCCGGAAAGCCGCTGCTGGTGCTGCTGCACGGCTACGGCGCCAACGAGCAGGACCTCCTAGCCTTGCGGACATGCTTCCCGAAGATTTTGGTTGCCTCACTCCGGGCGCCCTGCCACGGGTCCCGGTTTTATGTGGTTCCCCCTGACGGCCTCCATCGAATACACGCTCGACGCCGTCAAGGCGGCAGCCGTCTATGTGGAGGACTGGATCGACACCGTCAAAGCCGACCATCCGACGGTGACGCTGCTCGGCTTTTCCATGGGAATGGCCATGGCCACCACGCTGCTCCGGCAGCGCCCCGCTGACTACGCCGCCGTCGTCGGCTTTCCGGCTTTGTGGTCAACGCGGACGGTGACCCAGCTTCAAGGATGGCGAACTGGACGGCACAGTGCCGCTCTTCTGGGCCGGGACCAGCAGACCCGTGATCACCGCCGACAAGATCGACTACACCATGGCTGGGTGCGTGGGCACGTCAAGCTCACCAAGGTGCTCTACACGGCATGTGGCATGGCATCAACCAGCAGGAAATCGGCCACGTTCCGAGTTCCTTACGCACGAGGTGCTGTACAAGTAGAACGCACGACGGCGGCCGGCGGCACAGTGCCGCCGGCCGCTTACGCTGTCCTCGCCGCCCAGGCTTAGCTCGATCCACCGGTCGGGTTGAGGTTGTAGCGGCGGTTTAAACGGAGAATGCCTGTCGGATCGGGAAAATGGGGTTTGTCTAGAACTCCGTTTGGCCAATCCGAGAGGCATCTCGTAAGTGCAACTTTTCCATAGATCCACGCGCGTGTCAGCCGCGTTCGATGATTCCAACCTCGTGTCGGCCGCAGGTCTGGTCCCGGCGATGGCGCTGGCGGTGAAAACCTGCCTTGGCGAACTCGCTATCAGTGGCTGACGCTGCCCGGATACTTCGGCGCGAATGCGGGTTGAAGGTCACCGCGCTGGTCGCGGGCATGGTCGCTGGGCCGATTCCATCGATGACATGGCCTTGTTGCGTCACGGCGGATAAGAAACTTTTCGCCGTGCATATGCCCGTCGACTTTGGATCGTCCTGCGCTCGTTCACCTTCGGCCATGTCCGCCAGCTCGACGCCCTCGCCGCACGGTGGCTGGTGAACGTGGCCGCCGTGGCCCCGATCACCTCCGGTATCGATGATTACGCTCTGGTCGATATCGACGACACATCAAGGAAGTCCACGGCTACCGGAAACAGGGTTCCGGCTACGGTTACTCCGGGGTCCGGGGATTGAACGCGCTGATCGGATCCTCTCGACCGCGACCGCGGCGCCGGTCATCATCGGCGCGAGGCTGCGCAAGGGAAGCTCCGGCTCCCCGCGCGGGCGGGAAGTTCATCGCTGACATCCTTGCCACCGTCAAACGGCTGCGCGGCAAGGATGCCACGGGCTGGTGCTGCTGCGTGCCGACAGTGCCTTCTACGGCCACCCGGTCGTCGCCGCTGCCCACCGCGCAGGCGCGAAAGTGTCCATTACCGCCCGGATGGACCCGGCCGTCAAACGCGCCATCGCCACCATCAACGAGCACGCCTGGACCACCATCGAGTACACCGACGCGGTCCGCGATGAAACCACCGGGGCCTGGATTTCCTCGGCGGAAGTCGCCGAAACCGCCTTCACCGCCTTCGTGGGCCGAAGAAAGCCGAACGCATCCACGGGCGCCTGTCGTGCGCGGATCCCGGAACTGAACGCCAAAGCAGGCGCAGGCAACAGACCCTGTTCGACACCCACCGCTTCCACGCCTTCTTCACCACCAGCGCCCTGGACACCGTCACCGCAGACAAAACCCACCGCCAGCACGCCATCATCGAGCAGATTAACGCGGACCTCAAAGACAGTGCCCTGGCGCACCTGCCCTCGGGAAAGTTCACCGCCAACGCAGCCTGGCTGGTCCTGGCGAGCATCGCATTCAACCTCTCGCGCGCCATCGGCACTCTTGCCGGCCCTGACCTGGGCAAAGCACGCAGCGGAACCATCCGCCGAAAACTCATCACCGTCCCCGCCAGGATCGCGACCTCGGCACGGAAAATCGTCCTGCACCTGCCCGCTCACTGGCCCTGGGAAACCAGCTGGTCACGCCTCTTCGAAGCGGCCTGCGGGCCACCACGTACTGCCACCATCTGACCACCCAGCCGATCCGGCGCAACCAGGACCACGGAACACCACCGGCAGCAAGGCCGGCAACCCCCTCATGCCCATCGACCAAACCGGACCAAGATCAGAACGACCCACCCAATCAAACCCCGACCGGTGGATCGAGGCTTAGTCAGCCTGCTAAATCAGGCCTCCGGGGCCACGACCTTAACGGTCTGCGCGTTGACGTTGACCGTGTCGCCGTTGTGCAGCTGGCGTCCGCGGCGGTCCTCGATCGCGCCGTTGACCTTGACGAGGCCGTTTTTGATCAGCTCAGCGGCTTCTACGCCGTCCTCCACCAGGCTGGCGAGCTTCAGGAGCTGGCCAAGACGGATCATGCTGTCGCGGATGGGGATCTCTTGAATGTCCTGGTTGCTCATACAAGTAATAATGCCTGACGTAAGGTGAATCCAATGACCCACACCCCCCGGCTGCCGCGGTTCGCGGGGCTCCCGCTGGCCGTCGGCGCGGGACTGGCCATTCCCGTCCAGGGCCGGATCAACGGCGCCCTCGGCGTCCGGCTCGACGACGGCATCGCCGCGGCCGTGGTGGGTTCAGTACCGGCCTGGTGGTGATGATCCTGATCTCCCTGATCCTGCCCAGCGGCCGCGCCGGTCTCGCCAGGATCCTGCCGGCGGTCCGGACCCGGGTCTTCCCGCCGTCGTACGTCCTGGCCGGCGGAATCGGTGCCCTCTTTGTCTTCTCGCAGTCCTTCACCGTGGGCATCCTGGCGTGGCCCTGTTTACCGTCGCCGCCGTGACCGGGCAGACCCTGAGCGGGCTGCTGGTGGACCGGCTGGGCATCGGACCAGCAGGAAAGAGGGCCGTGACTCCCATGCGGATCATCGGCTGCTTGCTGACGGTCGCCGCCGTCGCCTGGGCAGTTTCGCCGCGGCTGGCCGGCTCCCCGGGCTCCCCGGGCGCTCCTGCGGACGGAGGCGGCGGGCTGGAAACTTTGGTTCTTCCGTTGATCCTCCCTGTCCTGGCCGGGTTCCTGATGAGTTTCCAGCAGCCATGAACGGGACGGCGACGGTCCACTACGGTTCGCCCATCGCCGCCACGCTGGTGAACTTCGTGGCCGGCGCGGTGTTCCTGTGGATTGCCTTGGCCATCAAGGTGGCTGTTTTTGGGCCGGGCAATCCGCTGCCGGCCGAGTGGTGGTACTACCTGGGCGGGCCCATGGGCTGCGTGTTCATCGGCCTGGGTGCGCTGCTGGTCCGCAGCCTGGGAGTCCTGGTGACCGGACTCGGCATGATCGCCGGACAGCTCCTGGGCTCCCTGGGGCTGGACCTTCTGGTGCCGGCCCCGGGGAGCATCGTGGCCCCGGCCACCGTCCTGGGCACACTGCTGACGCTGGCCGCCATCATCCTGGCCACCTTGCCGTGGCCGCGGGGCGTCTTTCGGAGGCAGGCAGTTTCCGGAGGCAGCGGCCGTAGGCTAGGACACGCAGTTCTCTGCGTCTTGTTCCTTCGCCCGCCCCGCCCGCACCCAGCGGTGCTGCACCCAGGTGCAGCGGGGCCAGATACCCGCGGACCGCACCCAGCGCCCTGTAGAAATTGGAGTCCACCATGGCAGCAAAATCCGTACTCGACCAGGTCATTTCCCTTTCCAAGCGAAGGGTTTTGTGTTCCAGGCCGGTGAAATCTACGGAGGCTCCCGTTCTGCCTGGGACTACGGACCCCTGGGTGCCGAGCTGAAGGAAAACATCAAGCGCCAGTGGTGGCAGTCCATGGTCCGCGGCCGCGAGGACGTGGTGGGCCTGGATTCCTCGGTCATCCTGCCCCGCCAGGTATGGGAAGCTTCCGGCCACGTTGACGTCTTCTCGGACCCGCTCGTTGAATGCCTTTCCTGCCACAAGCGCTACCGTGCGGACCACCTCGAGGAAGAGTACGAGGAAAAGAAGGGCCGCCCCGCCGAGAACGGCCTGAAGGACATTGCCTGCGTCAACTGCGGCACCCGCGGCGAATGGACCGAACCCCAGGAATTCTCCGGCCTGCTCAAGACCTTCCTCGGCCCGGTGGCCAGCGAGGAAGGCATGCACTACCTGCGCCCGGAAACGGCCCAGGGCATTTTGTGAACTTCAGCAACGTCCTCACCACGTCCCGCAAGAAGCCGCCGTTCGGCATCGGCCAGATCGGCAAGTCCTTCCGCAACGAGATCACACCCGGCAACTTCATCTTCCGCACCCGTGAATTCGAGCAGATGGAAATGGAGTTCTTCGTTGAGCCCGGCACGGACGAAGAGTGGCACCAGTACTGGATGAAAGAGCGCATGTCCTGGTACACCGGCCTGGGCATCCGGGAAGAGAACCTGCGCTTCTTCGAACACCCGTTGGAAAAGCTGAGCCACTACTCCAAGGGCACCACCGACATCGAATACCGTTTCGGCTTCCAGGGCTCGGAATGGGGGGAGCTCGAAGGCATCGCCAACCGCACGGACTTCGACCTCTCCACGCACTCCAAGGCTTCCGGCCAGGACCTGAGCTACTTCAACCAGGCCACCAACGAGCGCTACACCCCGTACGTGATCGAGCCGGCCGCGGGCCTGACCCGTTCCTTCATGGCGTTCCTGGTGGACGCGTACACCGAAGACGAGGCACCCAACGCCAAGGGCGGCGTCGATGTCCGTACCGTCCTCCGCCTTGACCCGCGCCTGGCTCCCGTCAAGGCCGCGGTGCTGCCGCTGAGCCGCAACGAGGACCTCTCGCCGAAGGCCAAGGACTTGGGCGCGCAGCTGCGCAAGAACTGGAACATCGACTTCGACGACGCCGGCGCGATCGGCCGCCGCTACCGCCGCCAGGATGAGATCGGCACCCCGTTCTGCATCACCGTGGACTTCGACACCCTTGAGGACCAGGCCGTGACCATCCGCGAACGCGACACCATGAGCCAGGAACGCGTCTCGCTGGACAAGGTGGAAGGCTACCTGGCCGCCCGCCTGATCGGCGCCTGAGCATGGCCATCGAATACCGCGAATGGCTTGAGGGCGATGACCTGACTCTGCTGGAAGTCTGGGGCGGCCCGGAGACCGAACAGGCCAGGCAGTTCCGCGGTGCCCTGGCCGTCTCCTCGGCCGGCACGGACGGCACGCCGTGGCGTCGCTGCATCGTGGCCGAGGACGTCATTGACGGCATCGGCATTCCGGTGGCGGCGGGCGTGGTCTATGAAGCCTCGCTGCACCCGGAACGGCTGTGGACCTACCTCGAGGTGGCGCGCGATCACCGCCGCGCCGGCATCGGTGCCACGCTCCTGACCATGCTGCGCCGCGAAGCCGAGCAGGCGCCGTCGGGCGTTACCAGGCTGCGCGCGAAGGTGCAGCCGGGCACTGCCGGGGCCGCGTTCGTCGAGGCGTTCGGGCTCGCGCCCATCCAGCGTTCCCGGCTGGTGGTGGTGGAGCCGGGCGCCCTGAAGCTGCCCGTGTTCCCCGCGAAGAACGACGCCGGCGGGCTGGCCAACGACGAAAACGCCGGTTCCGACGTTGTGATGGACCTCGCTACCGGTTCAGTCGAGCTGACCGACGTCGTCGGGCGGTACTACACGTCCATCCACGGCTGGGATTCGCCGGGCGTGCTGTCGGTGGGGCAGGTGCAGAAGCTGTTCCTGGATGATCTCAGCGGCGCCCACGGTGCGCTTGTGCTGCGCGCCGAGCCGGGATCAGCCTTTGGCGCCGGGGTTTCCCCCAGCAAGAAGGGCCGGATCCGCGCCTTTGCAGTCAGCTATGCGGAGGCGGCACAGGACCCGACGGCGGACGCATCGGCCCAGGGCGCGAAGGCCACGGATGTTTTTGTGGGCCACGAACCTGCGCTGGAAGCGGACGATGCCGCAGCCGCGGTCCGTGACCTGCTCTCGCTCCTGGCGTACCAGCACCCGGTCATGCTGGAACTGGACGATTCGATGGCAGCGCTGCGCGCCGCCGTCGAGCCCTTGCTGGAATCCGGCAAGGCGCGCCAGGCCGGCGCCGAAACGCTGGTCGTCTCGGACTGACCCGACCCCAGTTGGGGAGGTCACCTGCGTTTGGGCGGCCCCGTCCGGCAGCCATTGACGGCGCATACGCCAAGGAGTAGGCCTTACAAGGTAAGAGCCAGGCGAGCCAAGCCGGCTGGGGCTGAACACTGCTGTCCGTAACCGGTCTCGACGAGAGAATCGGCGGTAGAACAAATGAACGGAATCGCCCTCGATGGGCTGCGCGAACAGCTGCGAGGACAGCTTGTCACCCCGGAAGATCCGGACTATGACGACGCCCGGGCCGTCTTCAACGGGATGATCGACAAACGCCCGGCCGGCATTGTCCGGGTTGCGCAAGTGGCCGACGTCATCGCAAGCGTCAATTTTGCCCGCGACAACTCCATGCCACTGGCCATCCGGGGCGGCGGGCACAGCGCGCCCGGCTTTGGCACCTGGGACGACGCCTTGGTGATCGACTTCGTCAACCGCACCGGCGTGCGGGTTGACCCTGACGCCCGGACAGCCCGCGCGGAGGCCGGCGCCACGTGGGCCGACTTCAACCACGCCACGCACGCATTCGGGCTGGCCACCACCGGCGGCATCGTGGGTTCCACTGGTGTGGCCGGACTCACCTTGGGGGGCGGCATCGGCTACCTTGCCCGGAAGTATGGGCTCTCCTGCGACAACCTGGTCTCGGCCGACGTGGTCACGGCCGACGGCAAGTTCCTGACAGCTAGCAAGGACCGGAACGAAGACCTGTTTTGGGCCTTGCGGGAGGCGGCGGGAACTTCGGCGTGGTGACCTCGCTGGAATACAAGCTTCACCCAGTGGACATGGTCCATGTGGGCATCGTCATTTTCGGCGCCGAGCACACGGAAACGGTGGCGAGGTTTTACCGCGACTACATGGACTCTGCTCCGGAGGAATTCGGCGCCTTCCTCGGTTTCCACCAAGGTCCGCCGGTCCCGTTCCTGCCGGAAGAATGGCACGGCAAGCCCGTATGCGTAGTGGTGGGCATGTGGACAGGAGACATGGCTGAGGGGGCGTCACGGTGGCAGCCGTTCCTGGACATCGCGCCCGTAGCAGGATCGCTCGTCACCCCGATGCCGTATCCGGCCCTGAACGTGGCCTTCGATGGGCTTAATCCGAAAGGCTTGCAGGGCTATTGGAAGGCCAACTTCCTGCGGGAGCTCAACGATGGCGCCATCGGGGCGCACGCCGAGTTCGGCGCAACGGTCACCAGCGTCAACACTGCCGTGCACGTCTACCCGATTGACGGCGCCGTGGCCCGCGTAGGAGTGGCGGAGACTGCCTTCGCGAACCGTGGCATGAAGTACTCGCCCGTCATCGCCGCACAATGGATGGACCCGGCCGACAACGAAGCCAACATTGCCTGGGCCCGCGGCTATGCCGAGGCGCTCCGACCGTATTCGGCGGCCGGCGGCTACGTCAACTTCATGGATGCGGAGGACCAGGGCCGCGTGGCTGAGAACTACGGGACCAACTACGAGCGGCTGGTGGCAGTGAAGGGAAAATACGATCCGGGCAACTTGTTCCACGTCAACCAGAACATCAAGCCTGCCTGAATAAGAGGACGCCTCAACCCTGGGGGAGCTCACCTGCGTTTGGGTGGCCAGGGATAAATCCGCTCGTCGCTTCGACATACTCCCGGTAGCCGGGTCGCCCGGACATTGCTTTTTCTGTCAGGGGCTTCCCGGTTTTCCCGGCCAGCGTCCACACCATCAGTGCAGGCGACAGGATGGTCAGGATGCCCGGCCAGGAGTCGGCGGCGATGAGGAACAGCCCCGTCCAGATGGCCGCATCGCCGAAATAGTTGGGATGCCGGGTGTACCGCCACAAACCGGTATCCAGGACCGTGCCGCGGCGGGACGGATCCTTTTTGAACCGGGCCAACTGCCAGTCGCCCATGGTCTCGAACACAAACCCAGTGACCCACAGCAGGATGCCGAGTATGGCCACCCATCCCACAGCGCCGGTGGCGAACATCCCCACCTGCAGCGTCAGGGACACAAAGAACATCACCACGCCCTGCGGCAGGTAGACGCGGCGGAGCGCATAGGTGTTCCTGGATCCGGGTGCGGGGTCCAGCAGGGCCTTGTAGCGAGGGTCTTCGTGCCGTCGCTCGCCCGCCAGCCAATATGGACCCCGAGCCGCAACCCCCACACGGCCGTCAGGAGAAGCAACAGTAACCGGCGGGTATCATCGCCCAGCCCGGCTGACAGGAACCAGGACACCACGGCCACCGCGACGAAGCCGGGGCCCCACGCAACGTCCATCACCGAGTGCCGGCCCTGCCGGACGGCCACAGCAAACGTCAGCGCCAGGACCGCCACGACAGCCAGAGCTGTCCAGGGCAGCGACGCCACGAACTCCGGCCAGGGAAACGGGCTCACAGGGTCACCTCGGCGGAGGACCCGGGCAGCAACTCTGCCAGCGAGCGCGCGGCCGGGTGCGTGAGGCCGGTGCGCTCGGCGAAAGCCTTCATCACGAAACCCGTGGCCAACGCGTGCCAAAGCCGGCCGCGGCGGACCATAAAATGCCCGGCACCGCGCAGCGAAACATACTCCATGGACGCAGCCACACCGGTGGCACGGCGCGCAAACGTCAAGGACTGGGACGGGCTGGTCATATGGTCTCCAGTGCCGTGGGCAATCAGGACCTTGCGCCCGGTGAGCGGGCTGGCGGGAGTCTCAGGACTGAGCCACGGGGCGAGCGCCACCACGGCGTCCACCTGCGGATCGTCCGCGGCGCTCACAGCGGTGAGGCCGCCCATGGAGTGCCCCACCAGATACACGGGAACTCCAGGGTGCTGCGCGCTGATTTGCTGAAGGGCCCAACGGGCATCCTGCAGCGCGGACCTGTCCGGCCCGTTCCAGCCACGCACGCTGTTCCGAAGGGACCACACCGCCAGTCCGTGGTCTTTCCCGGCACGGTGCAGGTGGCGGGCGAACGTGACCATGCGCAGCGGGCTGAGGTGGCGGCCCTCCACGGGCTCATAGCTATATGCCTTGCCCCCGTGCAGGATCAGTGCCACGCCCCGGGTTTTTCCGGTGGCCGCCAGCACACTGAGTGCCGCCTCCCGCCTCGCTGCAGGCTCGTTGGTGTGGAATTCAGTCCTGCGGTCCGTCACGCGTGGTCCCTCCCGGTTCCTGCCATTTACTAACCCTAAGGCGCCGGACGTAGAGTTCAAGGTATGAGGTTCAACTGCTGATGGGCTCCGGTCACACACACGTTTCAACAGATCATTCGGAGCCGACGGCCCAGGCGATTGCTGCCCGTCGGAAGGCAAACCGCATCCTGGCTTCCGTTCTGGTGCCGCTGACGCTTCTGACCCTCGCGGGCATGGCCATGCTGTGGCCGTCCGGGTCCCAGGAGGGGATCTCCCTCGCCAGCCCTTATTCGGCGGCGCCCGGCGTTACATTTGATACCGGCAAGATCCAAAGGGTCGTCGAAGAAAGCTGCATGCAGGGCTCCACGGCCGCAGGCCCGTCCTCAGACGGCACCGGCCAGCCTGCCTCCGCCGGCTCTGAATGCATGTTCGCTTTTACCGAACCGGACCAGGGCGGCAGCCCCGTCAAAGTGGTGATCAACCCGGAGGTGGCACAATCCCACGGCGTGAAGCCGGGGACCAGATCAGGTACCTTAACCTTTCCAACGCCCCAGGCGCCGCGGCGTCGCAGGGATCTCCGGCCTACATCTTTGTTGACTTCGTCCGGACCCTACCCATCGTGATCCTGGCTCTCCTTTACGCCCTCGTGGTCATTGCGGTGGCGCGCTGGCGGGGACTCCGGGCACTCCTGGGGCTGGTGGGCGCGTACTTCGTCCTTGCCGGCTTTATGCTGCCCGGGCTGGTGGAGGGAAAACCTCCCCTGCTGCTGGCGCTCGTGGGGTCAACGGTGATCATGATCGGGGTCCTGTATTTTGCGCACGGCTTCTCCGCACGGACGTCCACGGCGCTGCTGGGCACCATGTTTGGCCTGGCCATCACGGCGCTGTTGGCGGCGTGGGCCACCGACGCCGCCAACCTGGCCGGCGTGGGCAGCCACGACGCCACCACCCTGATCAATACCTCGGCCAACATCTCCATTTCCGGGGTGATCCTCTGCGGCCTGATCATCTCCGGGCTTGGTGTCCTGAACGACGTCACCATCACGCAGGCATCCGCCGTCTGGGAACTCTACGAGCTGGCCCCCGGCACCAGCGCCCGCAAGCTCTTCACCTCCGCCATGCGGATCGGCCGGGACCACATCGCCTCCACGGTCTACACCATCGCGTTCGCCTACGCCGGCGCAGCGCTGCCCATCCTGATCATTGTGATGCTGTACAACCGGCCGCTGGGGGACACCCTGACCAGCGCCGAGCTTTCCGAGGAAGTCATCCGGACACTCGTCGGCTCCATTGGCCTGGTCCTCGCCATCCCGGTGACCACCCTGATCGCGGTGCTGGTGGTCAAGGCAACCGGCGTCCGGACGGCGGGTCAGCCCGCCGTCGGCGTCCCGGACGACGACCGCCGCCCAAACGGCACCTCCGACGGCACCTCGGGCGCCACCTCCATTAGCGCGGACGACGTCGGCGATACCGGTGCGCTCGCAGCGGCCGCCTTCGAGCGGCGGTCGCGGCAGTCCACGGAAGATTCCGCCGGTCCTGCCACCACCCGGAGGGGGCGCCGGGCAGACCGCGCCTGAACGGCAACTGGCCGCCCGGCGCTGCCAGACAGTTCCAGCTTCCAGACTGTGCAAAGGGGCGTGGCCCGCCGATTTGCCCGCCTTTGCGACAATGGACAGGTGACTGTTACCGCAACGCCTCCCGCCCCAAGCTGGAACTCCCGCCCTGAAGCTGGGCCCCATCACGGTGGACACCCCCGTGATCCTGGCTCCGATGGCCGGCATCACCAACTCCGCCTTTCGTCGTTTGTGCCGTGAATACGGCGGCGGCCTGTACGTGGCGGAGATGGTCACCTCGCGCGCCCTTGTTGAACGCACCCCCGAATCGCTGCGCATCATCTCGCACGACGACGACGAAAAAGTCCGCTCCGTCCAGCTGTACGGCGTGGACCCCGTTACGGTGGGCCAGGCAGTGCGCATGCTGGTCGAAGAGGACCGCGCTGACCACATCGACCTGAACTTCGGCTGCCCCGTTCCCAAGGTGACCCGGCGCGGCGGCGGGTCCGCCCTGCCCTGGAAGACCGACCTCTTCACCTCGATCGTCCGGACCGCGGTCAAGGAAGCGTCCAAGGGCAATGTCCCGCTGACCATCAAGATGCGCAAGGGCATCGACGATGACCACCTGACGTACCTCGACGCCGGCCGGATCGCCCGCGATGCCGGGGTGGCCGCCGTCGCGCTTCACGGCCGCACCGCGGCGCAGTTCTACTCCGGCCAGGCCGACTGGTCAGCAATCGCCCGCCTGCGCGAAGCCCTGCCGGACATCCCTGTCCTGGGCAACGGCGACATCTGGTCCGCGGAGGATGCCGTCCGGATGGTCCGGGAAACCGGCGTGGACGGCGTGGTGGTGGGCCGCGGCTGCCAGGGACGTCCGTGGTTGTTCGGTGACCTGATGGCGGCCTTCGAGGGAAGCGACGTCCGCCACAAGCCGGACCTGGGCAAGGTGGCCGAGAGCGTCTACCGGCACGCTGAGCTGATGGTGGAAACCTTCGGCGATGAGGGCAAGGCCCTGCGGGAGATCCGCAAGCACATGGCGTGGTATTTTAAGGGCTATGTGGTTGGCAGTGAACTGCGGACCAAACTGGCCATGGTGACCAGCCTGGAGGTGCTGCGCGACACGCTGGACCAGCTGGACCTGGACTCGCCGTACCCCGGCGTTGACGCCGAGGGCCCGCGCGGCCGGGCAGGCTCGCCCAAGAGGCCGGCCCTGCCCAAGGACTGGCTGGAATCCCGTGCCCTGAACGCCGCGCAGTCCCAGGACATCTCCGCCGCGGAGCTGGATGTTTCCGGTGGCTGAGACGCGCACCACGGCACAGGCCCTGCCGGGCTACGAGGCCCATGATTCCGCCCGCTGGGTGGAGGAACCGCCAAAAAACAACTACCGCTCCGACTTTGAGCGGGACCGCGCTCGGGTGCTGCACTCTTCCGCCCTGCGCCGCCTCGGCGCGAAAACACAGGTAGTTGCCCCCGACACTGATGACTTCGTCCGCACCCGCCTGACCCACAGCCTGGAGGTTGCCCAGGTGGGCCGGGAACTGGGCCGCGCCCTGGGCTGTGACCCGGATGTGGTGGACACCGCCTGCCTGAGCCATGACCTGGGGCACCCGCCGTTCGGACACAACGGCGAGTCCGCCCTGAACGAGATGGCACATGCTATCGGCGGCTTCGAAGGAAATGCCCAGACCCTCCGGCTCCTGACCCGGCTGGAGCCCAAGGTCCTGGCCACCGACGGGCGCCCGGCCGGGCTGAACCTCACAAGGGCAAGCCTGGACGCGGCGGCGAAATATCCTTGGTCCGCGCTGAACGCGCCGGTGGTCCACGGCCAGCGCACCAGCAAGTTCGG
This sequence comes from Pseudarthrobacter psychrotolerans, assembly GCF_009911795.1. Lineage (NCBI taxonomy): Bacteria > Bacillati > Actinomycetota > Actinomycetes > Micrococcales > Micrococcaceae > Pseudarthrobacter > Pseudarthrobacter psychrotolerans. The sequence continues at coordinate 18,310 of NZ_CP047898.1, forward strand.
CGCCTACGAGGACGATCTGCCCATCTTCAACTGGATCAGGGAGGGTGCGCCGGAGCGCCGCCCGTGCCTGGAAGCCCAGGTCATGGACCTGGCCGACGACATTTCGTATTCCGTGCACGACGTCGAGGACGCGATCGTGGCCGGGCACTTCCAGCTGCGCTGGATGGACAACCCGGACCACCGGGCCCGTGTGGTGGGCTACGCCAAGCAGTGGTACCTCCCGCACAACGACCCCGCCGCGATCGACGCCGCCCTGGCACGGTTGGAAGCCACCGACGTCTGGGTCCGCGAAGCCGACGGCAGCCGCAAATCCATGGCCGCGCTGAAGAACATGACCAGCCAGCTCATCGGCCGGTTCTGCCAGAGCGCCCTGGAGACCACCCGCGCCGTCTACGGCCCTGAAAACCTCACCCGGTACAGCGCCGAGCTGATGGTCCCGGACGAGACGGTTATGGAGATCGCGGTGATGAAGGGCCTGGCCACCACGTTTGTGATGACCACCGAGCACCGCCAGCCCATCTACGAGCGCCAGCGCGAAGTGCTGCACGCGCTGGTCACCGCCGTGAACGCCACCGGGGACCGGCACCTGGAGCCGATGTTCGCGGCCGACTGGCGGGACGCGCCCGACGACGGCGCACGGCTCAGGGTGGTCATCGACCAGGTGGCGTCGCTGACAGACGGATCGGCGCTGGCAATGTACGAACGTCTCGTGGGGAGCCTGCCGTCGCTGTGGTGACAGACGCCATAGGGCGGCCTTCACTGTCGTGCCCCGGGACTAGGATGGCTCTGTGGCTGGCCTGATCAAACGTGAAGACATAGACGAAGTACGCCAGCGCACGGACATCAAGGAAGTGGTGGACGGCTACGTCACGCTCAAGGGTGCCGGGCTGGGAACCTACAAGGGTCTGTGTCCCTTCCACGACGAGCGGTCGCCGTCGTTCACCGTGCGCCCCCAGGTGGGCCGGTACCACTGCTTCGGGTGCGGCGAAGACGGGGACGTCATCGCCTTTGTGCAGAAACAGGACCACACCTCCTTCCACGAGGCAGTGGAAAAGCTGGCTGCGCGCATCGGGTACGAACTGCGCTACGAAGACGGCGGGACGGGCCCCAACCGGGAAGAAGTGGGCAAGCGCCAGCGCCTCCTGGATGCCCACAAAATCGCCGACGAGTTCTTCCGCGCCCAGTTGCTGACGCCTGGCGCCGCCGAAGGCCGCAATTTCCTGTTCGGCCGCGGCTTTGACCGCGCCGCCTCGGAGCAGTTCGGCGTGGGCTACGCGCCGCAGGGCTGGGACGCGCTGCTGAAGCACCTCCGCGGCCGTGGTTTCACCGACCAGGAGCTGAAGCTGACGGGGATGTTCTCCGAAGGCAACCGGGGCATCTATGACCGGTTCCGCGGCAGGCTCATCTGGCCCATCCGCGACATCGCCGGCGACACCATCGGCTTCGGCGCCCGCAGGCTGTATGAGGACGACCAAGGTCCCAAGTACCTCAACACCCCCGAAACCACGCTCTACAAGAAGTCCCAGGTGCTTTACGGGATTGACCTCGCCAAGCGCAGTATCGCCAAAGACCGCCAGATTGTGGTGGTGGAGGGATACACGGACGTGATGGCCTGCCACCTGGCGGGAATCCCGACGGCGGTGGCCACCTGCGGCACGGCATTCGGCACCGAGCACATCAAGATCGCCCGCCGCCTGCTGTCCGACGACGGCACCGGGGGAGAGGTCATCTTCACCTTTGACGGTGACGCCGCCGGGCAGAAGGCCGCCCTGCGTGCGTTCGAGGAAGACCAGCGTTTTACCGCTCAGACCTACGTGGCGGTGGAGCCCACCGGCGCCGACCCCTGCGACCTGCGCCAAAGCAGGGGCGACGCCGCCGTGCGGGACCTGATCGCCACCCGCCGGCCGCTGTTCGAGTTTGCCATCAAGGCCACCCTCAGGCGACACAACCTGGACACCGTGGAGGGCCGGGTGGCCGCATTGCGGGAATCGGCTCCGGTGGTGGCCCAGATCCGCGACGCAGCCATCAGGCCCGAGTATGCCCGGGAACTGGCCGGCTGGCTTGGCATCTCGGTTGAAGATGTCAGCCGGGCTGTTGGTGTCGCCATGAAGCGTGCCGCCGCGGGCGGGCCGGCTGCACCAGGGACGCCCTCAGGAGCCGGTACGGCGGCTCAGCTGGGGTACGCCCAGCCGGGGTCCGCGCAGGCGGGCGGACCCGGCGTGGCTGCCGGACCGACGTCGGGCGCTGTCCCTTCCTACCAGCGGCCCGACCCCCGCGACCCCGTGGCCTCCATGGAACGGCAGGCACTGGAAGTGGCGTTGCAGGAGCCCGCACTCCTGGGCGGCGGCATCTGGGAGCGCTTCTCCGGGGCCCGGTTCATTACGCCCGCCTTCCTGGCCATACACGATGCGATGCGCGCCTCCGGCCCCGAGCTGATCGGCGACCCCGCACGCTGGGTGAGCCAGGTGATGGAGGAAGTCCCGGAACCCCTGCGGCCGTTGGTGTCCGAACTGTCCGTGGTGCCGCTGCCCGCGAGCACCGCCGAGGGAGTCCAGAAGTACGGCAAAGGCATTCTCACAGCGCTGTTTGAACTCCAGATTACGCGCGTGAAGGCGGACAAGATGAGCCAGCTGCAGCGCCTCGACCCAGGCTCCGAGCGCGAACGGATCCAGCAGCTACAGCGGGAACTGATGCTGCTCGAAATGGAACGCCGTGCCCTGCGCTCGGACGCCTGAACCATGCCGTTTTCACTCCGATTTCGTTTCCCCGCAGGGTGTTTGCTAGGCTGGTACCCGCTTCATTCCTCCTTAGCTCAATTGGCAGAGCATTCGACTGTTAATCGAAGGGTTGCTGGTTCAAGTCCAGCAGGAGGAGCTCAGCACCGGAATCCCCGCCCTCCACGTGAGGGCGGGGATTTTTCGCATTCAGGACACCGGAACCGAGCAAATCCCCGAGTGTAATGCCAAACCACGTTGAGATTATTTGCAGTTCATCGATGCCGAACGTGACCTTGCCGTTCAACCGCTGGGAGATGGCAGTCTGACTGACATCCAACACCTCGGCCAGGTGCTTCTGACGGAAACCGAGACGCCCCATCCACGCGCGGACTTCAGCACCGACCTCGTTGTTGACCGCGGCGGTCGATCGTGCTGTATGTGGAGTCGTTGTCATGCCTCTAATGTATGCGCCCGGAGCCAGTAAATCCAGCAACACGCGAAAAATATTCGACACACGAAAGAACCCTGTTGCAAATTATTCGCTGCGCGAATAGATTTCACGTATGGACTCTAGAAAAGTGTTGAGATCAAACATTGCGGCAGAGCTTGGCCGACATGATGTGACGCAGTCACGGGCCGCTAATGCCATCGGGCTCTCTCAGACGGCCTTTTCTTCGCGGATGAGTGGAAGGGCTGAATTCAAGGTTTCGGAGCTGGTTCGTCTAGGCGCCTACCTAAGAGTCCCGGTTGCAATTCTCCTCGCTGGACTCGACGAAGATCCTGGCTCGAGGGTGGAATCAGCGTGAGTGCGTCTGTTGAGATTGTCGAGGACACCGAGGAAGATGTTCTGGAAGCGTCTGATGCGCGGGAGCTGACCCGGCAGATCAGGGTTGCTCTTGAGCATTCGTACACATTGATCATTGCGGCATACCGCGGGAGAGCGTGGTCGCCGATGGGCTATAGCTCCTGGGATGCGTACTGCCAAGGTGAGTTCGGAAATCTGGCACTCCAACCTCCTCGCGAAGAGCGTCAGAACGTGATCATGTCCATGCGTGAGGCGGGGATGAGCATTCGTGCGATCAGCTCGGGGACCGGGATCGGACGCGGGACGGTCGAACGCGAACTAAGCGAGGCGGCGCCAACATTTTCAGGTGTCTCAAATGGGACACCTGAAAATGAAAGCGAGTTGCCACGAGTGATCGGTACTGACGGAAAAACCTATCGCCAAACTGCACCTCCGCGTCCTCAACGCCCTGCGCAGACGTTGTTTGAGGATGTTCCGTTGAGTGATGCGTTGTTGAATATGTCGCCGTCGGAGATGGGGATCGCGGCTTTGTCTCCGTCCGCGTTTACGTCGCGGCCGGCGCGGGAGCGGAAGGCTGTTGCACGGCGGTTGACAGGGTCGCTGGATTCGCCGTTGCCGCTGGTAATTCGCCTGGCCGGGGAGATCACATTGGATCCCACCACGCTGACGGTTGATGAGGCTTTAGATGCCGAGACGTTGACGGAGCTGGCTGCTGATGCTTCCCGCGGAGTCCTGGCTTTGTCCCATGTGCTGACAGCGATTGATGTGAAAGTCCTGTCGGGTGACATTGATGATTCGCGTGCGTTGACGGCCGTTGTCACGGACGCGGTGGATGAGTTGGGGAGGTTCCTGGATGCGCTGCACTCACGGAAGCGCCGGCCCTAAATGGAAACAGCCCCGGATTTCGAGCCTCGGGGCTGTTCACCAATCACTTAGAAAACAGTTGATTTTCACCAACGAGACCACTGTACATGCGGTTGAGCCAGCAAGCAGGTTCCCGGCACTGTCCACTGCTAAATCTTTAGAGGGGGTGCGTCCTTGTGCGCACGACCGATCGTAAGGCTGACCGGATCAACCCGGATTCCATGGCTACGTTGTGGCTGACAGTGGGCCTTGTCGGGTTCCTGGCGGTGGCCTCGTTCATGGTCTCGTTCACGGGCCTGCACGAAGTGGCCGCGTGGGCCGGATTGCCAATTTGGCTCCGTTGGGCAGTGCCGGTGTTCATCGACGTTGCAATCCTTGCCTACACGCTGGCTGTGCTGATTCACAGACACCGCGGGGAGCGGACATGGGCGTCATGGATTTCATTGGGCGGCTTCACTGTGTTTTCCATGGTGGCCAATGCTGCCCATGCTCTGTCGATCCCGCACCCAGACCAAGGCCAGCAGATCATTGGCGCGGCGATTGCTTCGTTGGCTCCGGTGGCCGTATTCGCGGCGACGGAGCAACTGGGCCGTTTGGTGATCGGCAGGCCGGACGCAGGGGAGTCAGGCGCCGCACTGCCCGCAGCCTCTATCGGCACTGTTCCGGACGACCCTGGAAGCGGTGGTGAGCCACTGCCTGGGCCTGAGCACTCCGCTGTGCCGGATGCATGGCTTGTCACCGAAGCCGCGGCTGGTCACGCAGCACCGGACTCCCTGCCGGTTACGCGGGAACAGCCTGCCGTGCCTGTGCCGGTTGGTGCCGCCGCTTTCCCGTCCACGGAATCAGTTCGCGCAGAACCGGCTGAAACCTCCAGCGATGAGCTGAAGCCCCAAGTCATTGTTACCCCTGTTCCTGCCCCTGCTGTATCGGCTCGTCCTTCGCTGAGTGTTGTCGGGCGCCAGCCGAAGACTCTGGACCTGGAGGAATGGGTGGGCGTCCAGCTGAGCGCCGGCACCCAGCCGACGGGCAAGGGTGCCTCAGAGTTCCTTGGGGTGTCCGAGCGGACCGGGCGGACCCGCCTGAAGGATCTGAAAGCCAACAAGCCGGGCCTGTTCGCCAGTGAAGTGTTGAAGGACGGTACCAACCCGTGAGCACCAAAGCTATGGCATGGGCGTTTGAGAAGGAGGTCTCCGCGGAGGTTTGGGTCATTTTCCTGACACTTGCGCACGAGGCAGACGATACCGGTCTTGTCGTCTTCAGTCGCGAGTACCTCTCGCACCTGACCGACGAGCCCCCGGGCGGGTCGAGGCCGCTCTGACAGAGCTGAGAGGGAAGGGGTTGGCGACAAGCACATCCGTGCCGGACAACGCTGCCGGGGAGGACGCCCGTTTCGACCAGGCGTTACGTCTGCAGCTCGGCAGTTCCGCCCATGAAAAGGCCGTCCCCCCGGAATTTCTTGATGAGATCAACGCAGACCGAGCCCGCCGACGAGCACAGATCGGAGGCATCCAGTGAGTTCGAAAGCCCTCACATGGGCATTCAGTAAGGAGCTGCGACACGGAGCAAAGTACGTGTTGGTGACAATGGCTGATGCGGCCGACGACGACGGCTATCTCTTCCCCTCGTACGAGTATCTGGCCCACAAGACGTGCTTGTCTCAACGCTCCCTGGTGGCCGCTATCAAGGAACTGGTCGAGCTGGGGTTGGTGGTGTGCGAGCGGAACCACCACCAGGACGGCTCGCGGGCGGCGAACCTGTTCTTCCTGCTTCTGGAGAACAGGAAGCATGCGTCGCCGGTGTGGCGGGGTGCGGTGTCCACAAAGGAACGCAAGGCTCAAGCCGAGCGATTCCGCAAGGAAGCGTTAGCGAACCTGACCGAGCAAGTTCCGCAAGAAGCCAGTAGTGCAGGATCTGCACTTAGGCCCGATGAGGGGCCTGCAGGTGAGCCTTCCTTGGAGGAAACCAGTGGGCAAGTTCCGCAAGAAACCAGTAGTGCAGAATCTGCACTTAGGCCCACGGGGCAGGGCAAAAACTCCGGAAAACCAGTAGTGCAGAATCTGCACTTAGGCTCCACCAAAGTGCAAAATACGTCGGACCTAAGTGCAAATTGTGTAAACGCCTCCTTTAAGGAACCTCATGATGACTTAAGTCATCATCATCAGTCCGGGCGCGAAACGGCACCTGCCGCTGAGGTCGTTCCGGTGACGGTGATTGATGATGAGCCTGCGAAGCATCGGGGAGTGGACTTGGCCGGGCTCAAGCACCGGCTGGAGCCGGTCCTTGGCCCGTGCCGGTCCGAGAAGCTGGTCTGGGTCATCGATGAGGCGCTGTCCAGGGCGACGGCGAAGGTTTCAAATCCGTCGGCGTTCATCGTCAAGTGCGTTCTCAACGACCCGGACCGGTTCGCACCAGCACCGGCCGGTTCCGGACCAGCGGCGCCCGCTGCCGGCGGCGCAACGGCTGCTGCCGGGTTTGCCGTGGTGACGCGGTCCAGGGCCTTGCTGGGACCGGGCGATACCCCGTGTACGAAACCGGATCATGGCCAGTACGCGGCGGATCACTGCCCGGCGTGCCGGACGGAAAACCTTGTCGCCGAAACGGCTTTGGAGCCGGCACCGATGAGCGGGGATGAGCTGGCGGCGTGGCGGGCCGAGAGGGCCGCGAAGCGCAGCGGGCCGCGGGTTCTTGAGCGTCCACGCACGGTCTCCGGCGGTGTTCAGGTCTGATGTCGGCAGGTCAGGGCAGGGGGATCACTGGCATGGAGACGCGAATCGCGGAGGCTGTCATGCATCCGAAGACGCGGGGCGCTGTGTGGAACATTCTGGCCGGTTTCGGGCTGGGGCAGGATGTGGACGACGTCGTGGCGGACACGGCGGAGTCGGCGTTGAAGGCCTCTGGTTCGTTTGATCCGGAGCTGGGGCATGTGCAGGGCTGGGTGCTGACGATCGCCAAGCGCCGGGCCTATGACCACGCGAAACGGGCCGGGGCCAAAGGCCGGCTGCAGGGCCGGCTGGAGGGTGAATCCGACGGGCCTGACCCGGCGTTGAATCTCGTGGAGGATGACTTCGCCCAAGAGGTTGTCGAGCGGTTGGCGGCCAGTGCGGAGTCCCGGCAGATCCTGGCTTTGACGGAGAAGCTGGTGGCTAATCCGGATTCGTTCCGCCGGGTCGCGGCGTTGTGGATGGTCTACCAGGGCAGCGTGCCGAAAGCCTCTGCGGCGCTGGGCATCTCGCAGGAGGCGCTGCGGGATTCCCGCCGGGAAGTCGTCCGGTGCGCCCACGTCGTCCGCAAGGCTGTGGCAGCCCGGTCCGCCGGGGACCCCGTGACCGTCGGGACGCTGCTGGGGTGTCTGCCGGTGGAGGGCAACGAGGACGGTTCGTGGGCGCGTGCGTTGTCCGTCGCGGTGGTCCGTGCCGGCGGGTTCGGGAAGGTCACTGCCGCATCGATGGCGGAGGTGACCGGGTACTCGCTGAACACCTGCCGGCAGTACGTGGTCGAGGCGCACTGGCTCCTGCAGGTCGCCCGGACCGTCCTGGAAGGTGTTGAGACAGCTTGAGCGGGTCCGGAAGCGAACCACCAGTGACAACACCGGCAACAGGCAACGGGGAGAGCATGACTCTCAACATGGACGGCACCGGACGGCAGGAGGACGGATTCAGTCCCGGGCAGCGTGCGCAGCTGGAGGAGATGATGTCCGCCAAGCGTGCGCAGCTGGAGGAGATGATGTCCGCCAAGCAGCCGGGCAAGCGTGAACAGAAGCGTCTGGCCCGGCGTGCGGCGCGTCAGAGGATCCTCGGGGCCATACAGGACACGGTGGACGCCGCGGCGCCGCAGGATGGTGCCACGGGCTTTGACCGGACAACGGGCAGGGGCAGAGCGGCGGCGTGGTTTTCACGCAGTGCCCTGACACGGGCCGTGCTGGGTATCGCCGTGATCGCCGTCATTTTGACGTGGTGCGTTGTGGTGTTGGGCGGCAACCGATGAAGATGCTTAGCCGGGCCGGGGGCGCGTTCTTCATCACGATCCTGTTCGCGGCGTCGCTGCTGGTCGCTGTCGTCCTCGGCGCGGTGTCCGGCGCCAGGGCTGGCGCCTCGACGGACCCGTCCTCGTGCGTGGCACCTCTGCCCGGGGCCGGCCTGGCCGCCGGTAAGGTCCCAGCGGAGTACGTCGAGGCGATCAGGGAAGCCGCGAAGGCCTCGGGTATCCCGGCGCCGATCCTTGCCGGGCAGCTGCGGCAGGAAAGCAACTTCAACCCCAAGGCCGTCTCCCATGCCGGGGCCCGCGGCATCGCCCAGTTCATGCCGGGCACATGGGCGAGCTACGGGCAGGGAAAAGACCCGTCCGACCCGCAGGCCGGTATCAGCGCCCAGGGGAAGTTCATGGGGGAGCTGCTGCAGCAGGCGAAGGCCTCGGGGTTCGCCGGGGACCCGGTGGATCTTGCCCTGGCCGGCTACAACGCGGGCTGGGGCGGGGTGACCGCTGTCGGCGGGATCCCGGACAACGGTGAAACCGCCCAGTATGTGACGCGGATCAGGCAGTTCGCGAACGAGTTCGCGGCCAAGGACGGCACGGACGCTGTCACCGCCGGCGACGATAAGGGTTCGGGGGACTGTGATCTTGCGACCGGCACGTCCAGCGGGAATGATGATTACCCCTTCAAGGACCTGCCGCACTGCGTCCTGAACGCCAATGGCGGCTACGCGGGCTGCCCGGCGGGGTCCCAATCGGAGTTCAACGCCTTCCACGGTGAGTGTGTGGACTTTGTGATGTGGCGGCTGAACCAGCAGTTCGGTGTGACGAAAGCACCGTGGAAGATCATGAACGGCAACTTCCGTCCGGACGGCGGCGTCCTGGGTGATGCGCGGGATTACAGGGCAGCGTGGGAGAACAAGGGCTGGCCGGTGGATAAGACACCCACCGTCGGGGCCGTGGTCTGGTACGGGCCCTCGAACGCGAATGCCTCCTCGGCAGGCTACGGGCACGTTGCCATTGTGAAGGAAGTCCTCAAGGACGGTTCCTTCATCGAGGAAGGCTATAACTTCGGGTTCCCGCCGGACGATCACAAGTACTACACGACGAAGCGGGCCAACAGTGCACCCGATAATTTCCTGCACCTGCCCAAAGCCGGCTGAACCCAAGCCGGATGAACACGGAACGGACATGACCATGATGACGAACGAAACCACAGCCGCCCGGAAGCCCGACCGTTGGGCAATGCCAGCTGCCGTGCTCGGCGCAGCCCTTGCGCTGGTGTTCCTGACCGGCTGCGGGGGCGGGGGCGGGCCGGTCGTGGACGTCACCTCACCTCCGGAAACTGCCGCGCAGCCCACCGGAACGGTAACGGGGACCACTGGGGAACCGGCGCCGGGCAACGGGGCGGCGTCTGCGTCTGTATCGCCGCCGTTTACCGGCAATCCGGCCCGCCGATGCAGGGGCAGGGTGTCGAGACGGCCCAGCCGGCATGGAACGCTGATGCCGAACGTGCCGCGCTGGTCGCGGCCGATGATGTGATGCGTGCGTTCACCGCCACCACCCTGACCTCATCCCAGTGGCAGGCACGGATCAAACCGTTGCTGACCCCCGGGCGCAGCAGGCATGGTCCCGCGCTGACCTCAAGTACTTCACGGCCACCTCGGTTACCGGCCAGCCGCGGCTGGATGAGGACCGGTCCAACCCGTACTTCGTATGGGCGAGCGTCCCGACGAACGACGGCGACTACCGGGTACACCTGAACCGCCTCGAACCGGGCGCACCGTGGCTGGGAGACATGATCAGGCCGCTGCAGCTCAAACGCTGAGACCCGCTTCACGCCCCATCCTCCACGGACGGTCTCTGCACCTGGCGCATTTAGCCGCCGGTGCAGGGGCCGTCTTCTCTTGTGCTTTGACACACGGCTGCGGGACAGGGCAATGAACCTTCCATAGACATGCCGGCAGCACAACAGTTTGCCGGCGGAAGGGAAACCAATGTTTGAAGGCATCGCCACCGGGTTCAGCCAGCTTCCGCTGGCACCGGAACCGGTGAACCCCGACCAGTCACCGGATTATCTGGCGGGGCTCCGGGATTTCGCGGGACAGTTCCTGACCGGCTGTATCGTGCTGGTCGTCATCTCCGCGATCGTGTCAGTGACCTTGTTCGTGATCGGCAAGATGACGGCTCTTTCCAACGCCCAGGCCAAGTCATTGATGTGGTCCGGCCGTGTCTTCCTCGGTGCCGCGATCATCGGATCCGTCGGCGGCCTGATCTTCTGGGGCTCCGGTCTCGGGAAGTTCAACCTCATGCCCGCCGGGGCACAGCAGCCAACCGTCGAGATCACCAAAAAGCCGGCCAAATCGACGTGCGCAAGCAGGGTTGAACTAGGGGCGGGCCTGTTCAACCAAGATGACATTGCCGGAGCGGTGAAGTCGTTGCTCTCCGATGAAGACAGCGAAAAGTACAAGAACACGGGCAGCGTCATCTGGCTGCCAAAGGGACCCCAGTGCACCTCTGAGAACCATGTAGCCGATCCGTGTTCGAAGGTTGAGGTCTATGCCGGGGGATCGCAAATCGAGGTAGCTCCCCGCAACACATCCGAGTGCAAGAACTGATTGAAGGGTATGTATCTGATGAGTGTTTTGACTGAGTTGTTGGTCTCCGTTCCGGCGGAGGGGATTGATCCGAAGGTCACTGCCAATAACACGGCTCCGTGGTTGCCGGTGCTGCGTGATATTGCCGGTGGTGTGATGGTGACGTGCATCGTTTTGCTGGTGATCGTGCTGATTATCGGTGTTGTTCTGCTAGTGGCCGGGAAGCTGGGTTCGATGTCCGGGGCGCAGTCCACGGGCTTCATGATCCTGGTCTGGGGTTTACTGGGCGCCGCGGTGATCGGCTCCGTCAGCGGGCTGGTGTTCTGGGCTACAACGAATTCCCTGGCGCCGGCACCGGTCGCCGCGGCCGCCGGTGCTTTGCTGGGGTTGGGCTGATTCGGTGAGGTTCGCGGCGCTGGCACCGATGGGGCCGGCAGAGGATATCCAGAAGTTTTTCGACGGCGGGATCCAGGGGTTCGCGGCGAGCGTTTTCGATGTGATCAAGAGCGCTTTCAGTTCGACGGACATGAACTCGAATTGGTGGGTCTCTGTGATCGGCGGGACGGTCAACACCCATGTCGGTGGCCAGGTCACCACGGTGGTGTATCCCGGCATGTTGACGCTTTTGGTGCAGGTCATGGCCCCGGTGATGGTCATTCTTGTTGCCGCGCAGGTTGTTGTCAGTCTCTTCCGCTCTTCCACTGTCGGCCTGATCCGGGCCGGCGCCACAGCGGTGTTCGCGATCCCGGCGACCTACATTCTGGCCGGGATCATGTTCACCCTGATCCAGGTGATGGACAACATCTCCGTGTACATCCTGGCTGCCGGGAACAACGACGGCGAGGACGCGGTCACCACCACGGTGCTGGCGTTGTTCGGCCTCTCCTGGGATCCGGCCGCAAAGTCCGTGGTGCTGGATGAGAACTACCAGCAGTGGGCTCTGGCGAAAGACCAGAACAACCCGGGAGCGATTCTCGTCCCGGTGATCCTGATCTTCGTGATCTGGATCATTGCGCTTTTGCTGGCGGCGTTCATGGTCTTCCGGATGTTGGGTTTGATCGTGCTGGCCTCGTTGCTGCCGATTGCGGCGATGAGTCAGCCGCTGGAAGCAGCGAAGGGCATTTTCAAGGGCTTCGGCACGACGGCTCTGGCGTTGCTGATAGCCAAACCATTGTCTGCACTGGTGCTGAAGATGGGGTTCGTGATCTCGGCGACGTCGAACACGACGTTCCAGTTTCTGGCCGGGATCCTGTGCCTGCTCATGGCCGCTGTCATGCCGGTGCTGACGATGAAGTTCATGGCGTTCCTGACCGGCGGGGCAGGGGACGGGATCATCGGTGGCGGCGCCGGGATCGGGTCCGAAGCCGGGCGCCGCTTCGAGCGTCACGGCGGGAGTGCGTTGCGCAGCACGCGGCAAATGGGTTCCAGGATCGCGCGGATGCCGGCCCGGATCGGGCGAGGCAGGTAATGAATACAACTAACGATTTTCGGGGAGAGGTGCTTCGCTGATGAGCGCAGGCGTAGTAATGGAAGAAGAGCTCGGCTGGCATGACGTCAGGTTCGGGCGCGAAACCAAACGCGGTGTGGTGTTGGGGCTGGAAATGCACCAGCTCATCACCTTCGGTATCGCGATGGTGGCCATCGTGGTCACGGTCCTGGTGTTTGGCTTCCCGCTCGGCTGGCTGATCGGCGGGACCATGCTGCTGATCACCGGGCCGGTGTGCTGCACGAGGTTCCACGGGACCTCCACGCTGCAATGGGGGCTCCGGTGGGTCGGCGGACGGTGGAGCAAGGGCACGGGCCAGGGGAAGTACCTGCGGGCGACCCGGACCGAAACCCCGCTGGATCTTGCCCCCGCGCCGGTACACACCCACGGTGCACTCCATGCAGCCCCGGACCCGGACGGGGAGCCTCCGGCCTACCGGTCAACGATCGGCAAGAAGGGCCAGATCGTGCCGGGAACACCGGAACGGTTCATGTTGCCGGGGGAGTTGAACGAGCTGCTCTGCTATGAGCTGCCCGGCGGGGAAGCGTTCGTCTATGACCCGGTGAACAAGTACGGCATCATCGCCGCGCAGGTCGAATCCATGAACGCTTTCGCGCTGGAGTCTGAAGACGAGCAGATCAACCGTACCGAGGCTTTCTCGTCCGTTTTGACCGCGCTCTCCACCCAGGAAGGCGTCGAGTACCTGCAGCTGACTGATCAGACGTCGGTGGTGTCCGGGGCGAAGATCCGGGACTACTACAAAACCAAGGGCGCGCAGGCTCCCCGGGTGGTCCGGGACGGGGAACTGGTGCCGCTCGCGGGCGCGAACATCAACTCGTTCGCGTCCCACGCCTATGAGGATCTGGTGTCCAACGGGCGCGGCATCATGCACCACGAAGGCTGGGTTGTGGTCGTGTTGAGCCGGAAGAAGCTGGAGAAGTCGATCACGGCCCACGGCGGTGGGCTCGCCGGATTCATGAGCCTCGCGGCGGGCACGATTTCCTCGGTGACGGAGTCGCTGACGCCGACAGGGACGGTGGTGCGGTTCTGGATGAACGCACGGGAACTCTCAGCCTGCATCCGACGCGCAACCGACCCTGCCTCTGCGGTGGAGATCTCGGAGCGGACCGGAGCGTTTGCCGGTGTCGCACCGGCCTCTGCCGGGCCGATGGTTATGCTGCCGGAGTGGTCCACGCTCCAGACGGACACGGGCATTCACCGCACCTGGTGGGTTTCGGAGTGGCCACGGAAGAAGGCCAGCCTCGGGTTCATGTCCAAACTGGTGTTCGCCGGTGACTTCCGGCATTCCGTGACGCTCATCGCCAAGCCTTACCCGGTCAGTAAGGCCATGAAGGACATCACCACCTCCCTCGCCGATCACGATTCCGGGCTCGATATTCAGCACCGGCTGGGCCGGCCGATTTCCCGGGCGCAACGGCTGGAAGGAACTGACCTTGAGTTCAGGGAAATGCAGCTCACCGACGGGTTCGGGGCCTTGAAGATCGGCGGCTACGTCACGCTCTCGGCATCGGACGCGACGGAACTGGAAGTGAACAACACCAAACTGCGGAACGCTGCCGCATCGGCCCAGGTGGAGCTCCGGTGCCTATACGGGCAACAGGCCGAAGGCTTCGTCGCCTCGGCCATGCCGCTGGGCAGGGGACTGCTGTGAAGCACATCGGAGGAAAATCGAACCGGCTGTCCGGGCTGGTCCCGGTCATGCTGGATATCTCCAACGGTTCCCGTCAGGCACGGGCGCAGCAACGCCTGACCAGGGCCCGTGCCGTCGCGGCTGCGTCGGTTGAGACGGCTGGCGGGGATGACGGCTTTCCGCAGCAGGCATTCCCTACCGGCGGGAAGCAGCGCATCAACAATCTTCGCGGCGGTTTCCGGCTCCGCCAGCGCCCGTTCAGCGAGACGGCGTTTTCCTTTGCGACGGCGTACCCGTTCCTGGCCGGCGCGAACCTGGGACACAAGGGCGCCTACATCGGCGAGGACGTTTACGGCGGCGGGGCGTTCGTGTTTGACCCGTGGGAGCTGTACGAGGCGAAGGTCATCACCGGCATGTCGATGATCCTGATGGGCGCTGTGGGTTCCGGAAAGTCCACGTGCGCGAAGTCCGTGGTCTGCCGCCTGGTGATGCTGGGACGCAAGGCGTTGATCCTCGCGGACCGTAAGGGCGAATGGGATGTTGTCGCGCAGTTCCTGGGCGGTCACACCATCAAGGTCGGCCCGGGCCAGCCGGACCGGGTCAACCCGCTGGATGAGGGCATCCGGCCCTCGGTGACGCCGGACGGGGAACCGATGACGGATCTGCGCTGGGCGGCGATGGTGCGCGCCAAGCGATTGAATCTGCTCCAGACCATCGGTGAAATCCTGCTGGACCGTGCCGTGCAGGGCGCCGAACACACAGCCCTGTCGATGGCACTGGATCTGACGGTGGAGTCGGCTGCGCCGGGTGTGCCGACGTTGCCGGGCTTCATCGAGCACCTGCGGCAGATGAGCGTTTCCACCGATGGTTCACGCTCCGTTGCCGAAGCCGCCGAAAGGCTTCTGCACGCCTTTTCCCGCTGCACCCAGGGGGACCTGAAAGGCATGTTCGACGGCGAAACCACAGCGAACTTCGACCCCGAACTGCCGATCATCACGGTCAACACCAAGGCACTCGTCGGCGCCTCGAAAGAAGCACGGAAAATCGCCTACGCCTGCACCGGGTCATGGGCTGAATCGATGGTCACCAACTCCGACTCCGGACAAAGGCTCTGCGTCTACGAGGAGGGCTGGGACTCGGTCAGCGACGAAGCGTCCCTGACCCGGATGATGGAGGCGTGGAAACTCGCCCGCGACTACGGCATCTTCAACGTCCTGATCATTCACAAACTCGGGGATCTGGACATTGCCGGGGACGCCGGATCGAAAATGGCCGCGATGGCACGCTCGCTGCTGGGCGATACCACGGTGAAGGTCATCTACCGGCAGGAAACAGCCAACCTTGCCGTGACCGAGCGGGAGCTGGGCCTGACCCGGGCCGAGCGGGAGGACGTGAACCGTTCCGCCCAGGGAACCGGGCTCTGGAAGGTCGGCCCCTACCGGACGGTGAGCGTGAAAAACCAGCGCACCACCGCCGAAGTGCCGGTCTTCGA
The DNA here is from genome assembly GCF_009911795.1 of Pseudarthrobacter psychrotolerans. Taxonomy (NCBI): domain Bacteria; kingdom Bacillati; phylum Actinomycetota; class Actinomycetes; order Micrococcales; family Micrococcaceae; genus Pseudarthrobacter; species Pseudarthrobacter psychrotolerans. The sequence goes on from NZ_CP047898.1 coordinate 33,891, forward strand.
TACCGATAACAAAATGCGCTCCAACAGGGGCGGGGAGGTTGCGGCATGAAAGCGATGGATAAAGGGACCCAGATGGCGGTCCTTGCCCTTGGCCTGATCGCACTGGTGCTCTATGCGCTGTACCTGCCGGGGCAGATCGCCGCTTCCTTCCGCTGCGGATCCTTCACCACCCTGCCCTCGATCCTCCAGCCGCTCGGATTCCTGAACCCGTCCAGCCCCGCCGACGCCTCCGTCTACGGGACCACGGCAGCCGGCTGCGGACCGGAGAGCGGGGCAGTCATCGTATGGATGGTCCTGCTCGTCGTCCTGGCCGTCGGCGCCGGCGTGACCGTATGGAAGCTGGTGCACGACTGGAAACTCTCGGACGAGTACTTCGTCAAGGACGTCATGGGCCGTGACGGGCTGGCCAAGATCAAGGAAATTAAGAACACGGTCGGGGAGAAGAAAATCCTCGAACGCGCCAAAAGCATCCGCCCCACCCTGGGCCGGCCGTCAGTGGAGGACGCATCCATCCGCATCGGGCACGTCCTCTCCCAAGCAGTCCTGGTCTCCTGTGAGGAATCAATCGTCCTAGTCGGCCCACCCCGGTCAGGTAAGGGCTTCCACCTGCTGATCTCGGCAATCCTGGACGCCCCGGGATCCTGCATCACCACCTCGACCAGGGCGGACAACTACGCGGCCACCCACGAGCTGCGCTCAAACGGCGGGCCCTGCACGTTGTTTGACCCGCAGGGACTGACCGGGGCGAAGTCCTCGCTGAAGTGGTCACCGATCACCGGGTGCGAGCGGCCCGAGGTCGCAGCCCGCCGGGCCTCCTCGCTGATCGGCTCCTCCGGGCTGGGGAAGTCCGGGTCCAACCAGGAATGGGCCGGCGCAGCGATCTCCATCCTCCAGTCACTCCTGCACGCCGCAGCCCTCGGCGGGCACAGCGTTGACGAGCTGTACCTGTGGGGGACCGCTCCGACGACCGCGCGGACCGCGCAGAAGATCCTGCTCGAACACCCGGACGCCGCATTCGGCTGGGGCCAGTCGCTCAAGTCCATCCTTGACGGGGACCCGAAGATGCTCGGCAGCCGCTGGTTCGGCGTCGAAGGGGCATTGGCCGGCCTTGCCGTGCCGCTCGTGCGTGAAACCCTGAAACCGGCCGGCCCGGCGGAGGAACTGGTTCCGGCGAAATTCATCAGGGACCGCGGGACGCTGTACCTGATCGGGACGAAGTCCGGCGGCGGGGCCATGGCGCCGTTCCTGATTGCGATGATGGACGAAATCACCGAAACCGCCCGTGAAATGGCCATCCGGCTGCCGGGAAACCGGCTCGATCCGCCGCTGTCGCTGGTGCTGGACGAGATCGCGAACATGTCCAGCTCCTGGCCAGGGCTCGTGACGCTGATGTCGGACGGCGGCGGTTTGGGGATCAGCCCGCTGGTGGTCCTGCAGTCCCTCGCGCAGGCCCGCGGCGGCTGGGGAGCGGAAGAAGCGCAGGCCGTGTTCGACTCGGCGACGGTGAAAATACAACTCGGCGGTTCGGGCAACGAAAAAGACCTCGAATCGTTCGTCAAGCTCCTCGGCACCAGGGCTGTGGAGGAAGGCTCTGTCACGCACACCTCCGACGGGTATTCCTCCAGCACCTCCAAGCGGGAGAAGGACGTCATGACCGTCTCGGAGCTGCGCCGGCTGCCGTTCGGCTATGGCCTGTTCGTCGGGCGCAACGGCAGGCCTTTCCTGCTGAAAATGACGCGCTGGGTCGACCGGCCCGACGCCCCGCAGATCAAGGCCGGCATCAGGAAGTTCAGCAGCTCACTGCTGGTTGAACTGACCGACTCCACGGCCGCAGGAACGCAAGAGCGCATCAGCGAAGAAGTCCCTGGATAAGCCATGGGTTTCTCTCTGGCCCGGAAGTCCGGGGCCCGGCGCCGCGTCTACACCGGATACCTGCGTTCCGGTGCGTGGGCGTGGCGCCGCACGCGCTGGTTCAGGGACTGCCGCGCCGCCGGGGCCGAACCGGCCTGCCAGGTCTGCGGCACAACCCTGGCCGTGGCGGGGACGCTGGATCTGCACCACACCAGCTATGACGGCGTCTACATCAACGACGACGGCAGCTACCGGGCCGAAGAGCCGGACACCGATCTGCTGCCGTATTGCAGGGAACACCACCAAGAACTACACAGGATCCTTGATGAACGACGAGGCGATTACTGGGGCTGGAACCGCCGGCGCGCGACCGCCGTCGTCACCCGGATCCTGACCCGTAAACATCACCAAAGGACACCATGACCGATCCTCGCACCACCACCGGCACCCTGGGGACCTGCTGGCTCTGTGCACAACAAAGCAACCGTATCGAAAGCCACGTCGTTGACCATGACCACTACGAACTCGCCGCCTGCAACGGCTCCGTTGGCGTCAGTGTCGACCTCTGCCCGATGTGCCACGTCGCCGTGCACAAATGGATGCGCTCCAACGGCAGGCCCTGCACGCACGCGGCCGCCGACGCCCTCGACGCGATCTTCTACCGATTCACCAACGCACTGCTGCCCGAACCGCGGAAAGAGGAGCCATGAGCACGAGCACCGAACCGTCAGCAACCGACTGGACCGTCGAGCCGTTCAACGCCGACGAAGACGCCCCGGACACCTGGGCGCAAGACGCCGGCACTCCAGCGGGGGCGGGGGAGGCGGGCTGCCCGCATTTCTGGACCCGGATATTGAAGCGGAACTCGGCGCGGGCCCGCCGGAATGGATGGGGATCCGCTGGCGCGAGATCAGTGCCGAACACAAACCCGCTGCGTGGACTGCCCTGCGCCAATGGGTGGACTGGTTCGTCCGCGAGTACCAGCTGAACACGTCCCAGATCACCGAGTGCTGGTTTGAACATTCCGACATCGTCGCGGAGCTCTACGCCGGGATGTGCGCCGAATACAAGTTCTGGGAAGAAGGGACGCCGGGCCTTGGCGCGATGACAACGTGGCACCCGCACGTCCAGGCGATGACGGCCCGGCTCGCCGCCATGGTCGATAAAAGGCAATGCCACATCACCGGACACCAGGACGATCCAGCTGACCTGGCTTTCACCTACAACCAGGACCGGTGGGCGCGGATCCGCGACGGTCTGACCGCAACAGTGGAAGTACCGCGCGAAGGGATCAACCGGCGCTGGCGGCCCATCGCCGTTGCCGGTGGCGGGGAAGTCATCGCTGGACGGGAAATCCTCGTCGGCCCTGCCGCCGCTGTGGAGGCTGACCAGATCACCGGGACAACGCTCCTCTCCGGGGCCGCAGCGGAGAGCGTGCAGCTACGACACACCACCATGGGTGCTGCCGCTGAATCGTATTGGGAACACACCACCGGACCCGGCAGGCAAGACGGCTGGACCCGCCACACGGACCCAGAAGCAGAGACCGGACCGGACACCACAGAACAGGACTAAGAACATGGGACTGCCATTGTTGGCAGCCTCAAAGGCGCGGCAGGGAAGACATCGGGCCGCGTCTACAGGGAGTTGTTCGCCGGGCTGGACGGTCTCGGCCCATCAACAATGGAACAGGATCCGGCGCTAACTGAAAACTTTTGACACGCCGCCAAGTAACGATAAGGAAACTGTCATGAATAGCAGCACCGTTGAAGGAGCATCAATGTCTGCCCGTGTGAATGTAGCTATATCGAGCGATTACGTTGCCGTTCTCGCAGAGGGCGCTATCGCCGTCCAGGCCATGGATGTCTCTCCCGTTTCAAAGGCCGTGATCGAACACGTCACCGCCAACTTTTCCGCAGCAGTAGGTGTTACACCGCTGAAGGAAGAGGAGGCCTACGCTTTCCCGTACGGACGCAAGCTGTTCACGGGGATGGAATCGACGGTGGAGTGGTGGAATGCGCCGCTCTACACCGACGAAGCTGCGAGCAAAGACCTTTGGGCGGCGGCCGCGGATCTGGTAGCAGCGAATGGGGGCGGCAGCGACCTTTCCGATGCGTTGCGGGCAATGGCCTTGGCCTTCACGGCAGAGCCCGTGAAAGTGGTCCTTACCGTCGAATATGAGACGCCTCGCCCTTTACGGAAGCCAGCCGTTTAACGACCGATTGATTGCAGGGACCAGGCACAATGCTTGGTCCCTGCTTTGTGCGGTGACGTTGACCCGGCCAGAGACCAGCATGAGAATGGCAACCCAAGTTGGGCCCACTTTGGGGTGAAATCGCAGCTTGATCGGGGCCCCACCATTAATGAGGTCGACGGGGTGTTGGCAGCTTGATGTGGGGTACTCACGGAGTCTTTATCGGCTCAGTCAGCGCAGCCCTCTTGGTCTTTTCTTGACGGTCTCAAAGACCCCATGGCTCGAAAGGGCAAGGATGAAGAACAAGAGCGTGGTGCTGGATAGGGGTCGAGGACCATCTCGCGGAAAAGTAGCGCTAAGCATCAAAATGACCAAGTTGGAGCGGCTTTCCCTTACCGCGATGGGAAGTTCACCTTGTTCAGCATGAGCGGTCACCCAAATGTCCGTAGGCGTTGCATTGGCCCGGACACGGCATATTTTACAGCTCTGACCTGCGGAGACGTTTCAAGTGCGGAAGTGTATGGCGAACGACCGATATCTTTAGTCCTGCTCGGTCACAGCCGTGAAGGCGGGGTGTGGACGTTCTGGACAGTGTCCAGGAGGTAACTCCGAGCGCCCCGCGTCCCCGAGGATCAGGCCGAGAATCGTGATGCACTCGAGATGCTTCCGATGACGCTCCTCTCGCTGCCACGCTCGTCTGAAGGCCTTGGCCGCTATCGAGCACCTCGTAGTCCGGGCCTTGGGCTAAGGCGAACTGATACTCTTCGGCAATGGGCCTCCTTATCGATTATTTTGTGGCAGATTCCGACACTGATGCGGCCAAGACAATTGATTGGCCGGGCGGCCCTGGAGAAGGCAGCGGCCGCTGGCAGGATAGACTTCTCGGCCGCCGCGGCGGCTATTCGGTCATTTCCGAAAAGCTGATTGAGCCTGTAGTCGTTCTCGGAAGTTTGGAGGAACTTTTGACCGGTCGCGCGTTCGAGGCACAACTTGCCGATCCGGAGTCGAGGCCTGTCATCGCACTGCGCAACGAAGGGGAGCGCCTCGTTTTCCGAATCGGAGAATTCCTAGTGACGGCACTACGCGGAGCGGCGGAGCGGGACGTTTTGGGTTTGGCTGACGATTGGTCCGAGATCGAAGAGTTTTCGAATAGGTATCCTGCGGAGGACCTGAAGCTCTTCCTCCGTGATTTCAAGGTCATGTGCGATGGCGTTGAGCCCCATCAGGCGGTCTACTGCTGGGTGTCCGTGTAGATCATCAAAGGACGGGAACTGAGGATCGTTTGCGCTGGCTACTGCGAAGTGTCCCGGTTAGCGTTCCCGGTGGAGCTGTTGGTGTTCCGTCGCCGCGCGTGTCCCAGGGCGAGAGCCAGCTGGTGTCTGAGGTGCTCGATTTCTGCGGACAGCTCGCGGTTCCGTTCCAGAGACGCGTTGAGGCGGGCGCGGAGGGACTCCGTGCTGGCGCTGCTTCGGCTTGCTCTGGGTTGTTGTGGGCGGTCGTCGCGCAGTCCGATGATGTCCGCGCGCAGGTCGGCCTGTGTGTAGAGCCATGACCTCGATACTCCGGCGGTAGCAGCCACCGCATCGAAGGTGACGGCACCTCCCTGGTTCTGCAGTTCACGCAGTGCGGCCACGGCTTTGGAACGGGTGAGCTCATGTCGGCGCTCCGCGGCCTGCCGGATGTGGCGGCTGTTATCTGCCCGCACGGTTGTCCTCTTCCTCGATGTGGTTTGGGGCTGCATGCGTTTCGTCTTCGAGCGAGTCGATGATGCGGTCCAGGTTGCCGAGCACTCGGGTGTTCATTTCGGCCAGCCGCTGTTGCCCGCGGGCTTCGGCGGCGGAGATGATCTGCACGACCTGGATCCGGTGTTCGCGGTGTTGCGGGAGGAAGTCGGCTGTGGTGATGAACATGGGACAGGTCAGGCAGGCGTTGGCGTGCGGGCAGGTCTTCTGGACCGGGAGGCCGCAGTAGCCGTTGGGCAGGGCCTGGGTGGCCCGGCCGAGGCGCTGTTTGGACCAGGCAGCCTCGGCGAGCGGGCCGTCGGGATCGAGTTCGACGACGCTGCCGGATGCGTTGACTTTCCGGGCGGCTTCCCAGTGCCGCCGGATGGTCGTATCGCTGAGTCTGGCGTAGTGCGCGGTCATCTGATGTGAGTCGTGGTCCAGGATCCGGCGTACGACCTCCTGCGGGACGTCGAGGTTGATCAGCCTCGTTCCCAGCGTGTGACGGAAACGGTGCGGGCTGACAACGGCAGGATTGCCGTTTTCGTCGGTGACAACGCAGTGTTTGACCCATCGTCGAAGGGCGGTGCTGTATGAGCCTGCGCTGATGTGTCCCGCGCCGTAAACGTCCGCCCGGTCATGGGCGAAAAGAAGATGTGTCCCGGAATTGCCCGTGCCGTTGACATAGCTGATCTGCTCCGCGATGGCCCGTTCAAGCTCCTCATCGATGGGAACGAGCGCCTCGCGTTTCATCTTGTGGTTCAGATACCGCAGGTACGGGGCGCCGTCCTTGTCCCGGGTGATGCAGTCCTGCCTCAGGGCCACTGTGTCGCTGATCCGCAGCCCGCACCGGATCAGAATCAAGGTGATCAGCCGGTGATGCGGGCTGGCCATTTTGGCGAGATTTCCGGGGTTTTCCAGCTGGGCCATGACGTGTTCGCTCAGTGCCCGGGGTTGCCGGACTGTCTCTTTGGGGTAGTCCTCGGTGTAGATCTGGGCCGTACTAGGCAGATCTGTGACCCACCCGTGACGGCGCATGGTGAGCAGGAAGGTGTTGAACTGGCCGATCCGGATCCGGTGCGAAACCACTCCCGCGCTGTTGGCGTGCAGGTATGCCAGAAACCCTTCGATCACCTCCCGGTTAATGTCGGCGGTGCCGTTGACCGGAATCCTTGTTGAATTCAGAAAGGCATTGAAGCTCTCCACGGCCTTGGTTCCCAGCACGGCGGATTCAACCGTCAATCCGGTCGTCAGCCGCCAGCGGGCCCATCGTTTGGCGAGCTTCTTCAACCAGGGCCGGGTGATGTTTTCGAAGTGGACCGTGACCTGGCTGCGCGCGGCGATACCGAGGGCCCTGGCATGCCAGACATCCTTGGGGAACTCGTTCTCCCACGGGGCGGCGTCCGGGCCGGCCTTCCCCATGGGCCCCGTCCGGATCGGCGGCGGGTCGTTTCGTGAGGGCACCGGATGCAGGGTGGTCATATCGTCACCGTCCTGGAGGCGAACCAGCCCGCATCAGCCAGCGCGCGGCGGGCATCATCGCTGGAGATATGGGCATAGGTCTTGACCGTCGTTGTCAGGCTCGCATGGCCCAACAGTTTGGATACCACTTCGACGGGGACTTTCTCCCGCAGCAGTCGGGTGGCATACGTATGCCTGAACCAGTGTGGCTCGAACCCGATGCCCGTCTGGTGCCGGAGCCGCCGCACGAGATCGTGCACGGCGGCGTAAGTCATTGCCCGCCCGTAGGGCCGGCCCCACAGGTTGACGAAGACATAGTCGCAATCCAGGTCACCGTACTCAGCATCAAGATAGTCGGCATACAAACGGATCAGTTCCGCGGTGACCGGGACCGTGCGCGAATGGGGCGATTTCGCCCGTGCACCGTTGATGTTGTCCCGCCGGCATATGGTGATTTCCCGTTCCGCCACGGCGATGTCCTCATGGCGGAGCCCCAAGGCTTCGCCGATCCGGATACCTGCGTCATGGAGCAGTGCGAAGAGCAGCCGGTCCCGCAGGTGCCCACACGAATCCAGAATGCGTTGGACCTCATTCGGGGCCAGCAGGCGGGGAATCCTGGCAGTGGTCGGAAGCTTCACCGCCCGCCGCTGTTTCGCCGCTCCCTTGCTGATGTGATGCAGGAAGGGTTTCCACCCTCCCTGGCGGGCGGAGGGGTCCCAGCAGGTGATCAGTTCGCCCAGGTCCAGGCCGTGGCGGGCGGCATGCTGATAGAAGATCGACACGGTGGAAAGCTTGCGGTTCACCGTTGCCTCGCCGCAATGGTGCCCAATGGCCGGAAGAACAGAAAAGACCTGGCCACGCATGTCCGGTGGACGCCGCAGCCATCGGATGAACGCTCCGACGTCTTCGAGCTTCACGGACTGCCAGTCGTTTCCGTATTCGTCCAGGAAAACGAACCAGTCCTTCAAATCGTGGGCATGGGCCTTGATCGTGTTCGGTGACCTCTCGGTATCGGCCAGGTACCGCAAATACCGCTCCGCCGGTTCCACCACGCCGGTCACGCCGATCAGCGTGAAAGACACCGCATCGCTTGCCGGATCCAATACCTTCGTTACCCGCATCGCCGCTCCCGTCACCTGCCTCATGGACGGAAAAGACGCTAACCCATCCACAACGAAGCAACCAGATCCCCAAACTCTCGTGGGCTACATGACGGACGGGCGCAGGAGGACTAAAGATATCGATCGTTTCTGCGACCCCACCTAGAACGGCAAGACCCTGCCCGCATAAACTCTCTAAATGATCACCGCAACCCAAACCATCGGCCTAGCGCTGGCCTCCATAGTCCTGATCGCCGTTCCCGGTCCGAGCGTCATGTTCGTGGTCGGCAGGGCATTTAGCCACGGACGCACGAACGCGCTGGCGAGTGTTCTAGGTAATGCCATCGGATGCTTCTCCGTCGGAGTGGCCATCGCTTTTGGACTCGGCCCCCTGCTTGAACGCTCGGAAGTGATCTTCCAGATCATCAAATGGGCCGGAATCCTGTACCTGATTTATCTGGGCATCCACGCCATCCGGCACGCGGCACCCTCCCACGAAGTGAATTCCAAGGAACTGAACAACACTTCCGTTTGGGCAGCGATACGCACCGGGACCATCGTTGGACTCACCAACCCGAAGAGCTTCATCCTCTTTACCGCGGTTGTGCCGCAGTTCATTGACACAACGAGCGGAAACACGCCCCTGCAAATCGTTGTGCTCGGCCTGATCCCCATGCTCATTGGCCTCATCACCGATTCGACCTGGGCGCTATCAGCTGGACAAGCTCGCACCTGGCTCGCTAAATCACCGCAACGCATGACCACCATCGGACGTATCGGTGGTGCATCGATTATCGGTGTAGGTGTTTCAGTCGCGCTATCAGATAATCATCGATAGCGAGCTGTCAACGAGTGAAACGCCCCTGGCCTATCCCGAGATCACGTTGTCTGTAGTGACCCGACTTATACGCTTCGTCTCTTAGCGGGGACTATCTCATTAACGGTGTATCCGGCATTTTCATTTAGTAGTTTTCAGCTGCCGGGAATCGGTCGCTGAAAGTGATGGCGAAGGCGTTCAAAGCTGGCTTCCAACGCACGGCCCATCGGGTCTTGCCGGCACCGGTCGGATCGCGGGACCGGGTGACCAGATACAGGCACTTTAGCGCAGCCTGCTCGGTCGGGAAATGACCCCGTGCCTTGACGGCGCGCCGATACCTCGCGTTCAAGGATTCGATGGCGTTCGTGGAGCAGATGACCCGCCGGATTTCCACGTCATAGTCCAGGAAGGGGATGAACTCCTCCCATGCATTCTCCCAGAGCCGCACGATCGCCCCGTATTTCTTGCCCCAGCGCTCCCTGAGTTCCTCGAACGCTGCCCTGGCCGCGGCGGCGTTCGGGGCGGTGTAAATGGGCTTCACGTCCCCGTTGAGGGCGTCCCAGTCCTTCTTCGAGGCCAGCCGGAAGGTGTTCCGGATCAAGTGGATAATGCACGTCTGCACGGTCGTCAGAGGCCACACGTTCGCCACGACCTCGGGAAGGCCCTTGAGCCCGTCGCAGACCATGAAGAAGCTGTCCTTCACGCCGCGGTTCTTGATGTCGGTGAGCACGCTCATCCAGAACTTCGCGCCTTCACCGCCGGTGCCGGCCCAGAGCCCGAGGATATCTTTCTCCCCGTCCAAGGTGACGCCGATGGGCCGGTTGGCGACTTGCCCGTCCCGGATCTTGACCACGATGGCGTCGATGAAGATCGCGGCGTAGACCTGGCGGTTTCCAGTCATCGTCGCGAATTAAGTGGTTTGGAGCTGGTGTTTCCATCGTGCCATGAGTTGATACGGGGTGCGGTCATTTAGGCATTCCCTCGGCCGGTCGTTGAGTTCGATGCTGACTTCCCGTAGTCGTTCATCGGTGATCAGGCCCAGATCGGTGCCCTTGGGAAAGTACTGGCGTAGCAGACCGTTTGTGTTCTCGTTTGTTCCTCGCTGCCACGGGGAATGCGGATCGGCGAAGTAGATGCGCAGCCCCGTTTCCCGCTCTATCCGTTCGTGGTGGAACATCTCGTTGCCTTGGTCCCAGGTCAGCGTGCCCCGAAGAGCTTTGGGAAGGATTATGAACGCCTGGATGATGGCATCACCGACGATTTGGGCTGTCCGGCCTCCCCGGATCGGGACGAGGATTGTTAGCCTGGACTTGCGTTCGACGAGCGTGGCAATGGCTGAGCGCTGACCGGTGCCTATGATGTAGGGTCGGGCCGGAGCGCGATACCGGGATTACTCCCGGCTCGTTTCTCCGACCCGCCCTCCGCACCGGACGTGCGACTCTCATCGCATCCGGCGCTCCACGGATAGCCACTTACCCAATACTGGCAGCCCACGGCGTAGGGATATTGTGTGCCCGCCACCGATACCTCGTTACTGCTATTGAGGCGGTGTCGAACATCGTGGTCCCCTCGGCCTGTGGCTGGTTTCCGGGCCTTCCTGTCAGGAAGCGCCGATAGAGTTCCCGCCACGTAATGCATGGGTGTCGCTTGCGGATCCATTGGGTCACCCGGTGCCAAACAAAAGCATCGAGATACCCGAAGGTCGCCTTGGAAACCCCGTGACGGAAATAGTTGCACCAGCCACGCACCACCGGATTGAGCTGGCGGAGCAAGACTTCAAGCGAGGGGTGCTCCGCTCGACGTGTCAGTGCCCGCACCTTCCCGAGAATCGTCAACAAAGACTTCTTCGACGGGTAGGTGTAGACACTCATCTTCTGTGTTCCTTTCTTGCGTCGCCGCTGGATGTGAAAACCAAGAAAGTCGAAGCCCTCATCAATATGGCAAACCCGGGACTTGGCCACGGAGACCTTCAACCCCAACGGGGCAATCACCTCCGCAACCTCGTCCCAGAGCGCCTCCGCATGGGACTTGTCACCTGCCACCATGATCACGAAATCATCCGCATAGCGGACGATACGATAGGTCGCCCCGCCGCGTTTCCGGTGGGCTTCCCTGCGGTACGGGGTGCCGTGGGCATCCCATTTATCGCAGAAATGCTTATCCAAGACCGTCAAGGCGATATTGGCCAGAAGCGGCGAAATGATTCCTCCCTGCGGTGTCCCGGTGCCAGAAGCCCGGAGCTTCCCCTCGGCAGACATGATGCCCGCCTTCAGGAACCTGCCGATCAGGGTCAGCACGCGCTTGTCAGTGACTCGCCTGCGCACTTCGGCAATGACTGCCGAGTGCTTCAGCTCGTCAAAACATGCCTGAATATCGGCCTCGAACACCCAGTGATACCTGCGGGTGCCCAATGCATGTATCTCGGCAATCGCATCCTGAGCCCGACGATTCGGGCGGAAACCGTAACTCACCGGTTTGAAATCCGCCTCGAAAATCGGTTCCAGCACCAAGGCCAGGGACGCCTGCACCACCCGGTCCCTCGCGGTGGGAATGCCGAGCCGTCGAAGTTTGCTGCTGCCCGGTTTGGGGATCAAACGTTCCCTCACCGGCAACGGGACAAACGTCCGGGACCTAACCAGCTCCCTGACTTCGTCCAAAAACTCCTCGGTTTCGGCACCGCCACCGATCAGGGCCGGAATGCGCCGGTCAACCCCGGCCGTTCGGGCGCCCTTATTACTTTTGACCCGTCCCCACGCAACGGTGAGGAAATCCCGGTCATAGACGAGGTTGAACACATCGTCGAAAAGACGGTCAGGATCACTGACCGCCCAGTGGTGCAGTTTCGTCTGCATCGCACGTACCCGCACGGTTGCCTCATCGAGGTCAGCCCATCGCGGTTCACCGGTATTCACCAATGCCTCCGTTCCTTGCAGTAGCTACTGCGTCGTATCCGCTGGGGCCCTTCGCCATGTACGGGGCTTTCCCCCGCTCGGACTACTACGGCCCCTCCGCCCCGTCATGCCGCGATCAGCGGACAACACGCTCACCCGCGCCGGTTTCCCTGGATGGGGAACAAGGGCGGGGACAGCACGACGGTTCCCACGTTCACTGCTTACCGATTGGCAGGCTAGGTGCCCAGCTATGCCCCTGCGATATCGCCACGGGCTACGCCGCAGGCTTTCACCGTGGCCTCGAATGCCAACGACCTTAACCGACATCCAAGTTCCCACCCCGTAATGAGGAGGTGGTACGCATCGCAGGCCAGCCCATATCCACCGAATTTGAGCTGGCGGGAGACTTGAGGAGCGTTTAGCACTGGTTCCTCTCGTACACCTTCCTGCCTTGCTTGCCGGACCCGACCCATTCGGTAGTGCTGGTCCGTCCCGGCGTTGTCGGGGCTGCTTGCCACCCTTCCCGGTGTTTCCTCAGGTCAGGCTGCCCCCAGCTTCCTCATGCTGCTGCGACAGCACAAAGGCGAAGGTCTTCCACCTCCGCTCGGTAAAACAGCGCCTCGTGGCGCACGAGATCCCCTTCCCAGTGCCCGATGCGGGTGCGAGTCTCGACGACCGTGGGGCGTTGGCTAATCGGCTTCATGTTGGTGGACTGTTTCAGTGCCCCCTCACGGTTCCTGCCGCGCCCACGCTTATGGCGGTATGTCCGGCCAGTGCGGAGCGTGAGGCTGTCCTGCGCAGCGATCAGGCCGCGGTAAACGGCCTCGTAGATGGTCTCGGCGCAGACATGCCAAGAGCTGCGTTTGGGCCAGCGGCGCCTGAGCCAGCGGCTGATCTGGGCGGGTGACCAATGCTTATCAAGCTTCCCGGCAACGACGTCCCGGAGCGCCTTGTCGAAGGCGAAGCGGCGTTCTCTGGTCCTGAGCCGACGTTGATGGGCCTGGCCATGCGCGAACCAAGGCTGGTACCGGCCGTCGGGTTTACGGTTGCGCGAGAGCGCTTCTTCGGGGCCGAGTACTCGATGGTCAGTGCAGCCGCCACCGGGATGACACCGCCCATGCCCAGGCCGCCGATCAACCGGAAGAGTCCGAACATTTCGGGAGTCGTGGCCAGGGCCGCTCCAGCCTGGGTGAGCGTGAAAATCACCATCGATGCCAGGAGCATCTTCTTGCGGCCCACGATGTCGCTGAGCGTGCCGATGAACAGGGCTCCGATCAGCATGCCCACCAAGGCATAGGCACCGAGCCCGCCGAGCTGCAGCGGGGTCAGGTCCCATGCCTTGTATTCGGCCAACGCCGGGAGCACCGCTCCGAGGACGCCGACGTCGTAGCCTTCGGCGAGAATCGCCAGCCAACAACAGAACAGGACAATTCCTGTGGTCCGTTTCGGCACATTCCAATCATTTACAGGTGCGTTAGCCATATTGCCCTCAGTTCACTTTGGAGGTACGAGAGATGATGCGGATGGTGCGGATGGTGCTGTGCTACTGGGCCAGGACCGCTTCGGCCGCAGCCTGGGCGGGTGTCCAGCGCAGGTGGGCGTTCAGTGCGCCGGACTCGGGTTCCTTCAGAAGGGAAAGCCGCGGGCGGACCGCATCGGTGCGGGCACTCGGCGGCCTGCGCCGGCCGGCCCGGAACTGCGGAATCCACTGGGCGCCGGGGCCCTGGTATTCCTGCTCTGCGGCGGCGTGCAGGGTCCATTGGGGGTCGTACAGGTGCGTACGGCCCAGTGCCACGAGGTCCGCGCGTCCTGCCAAGAGGATCGAATTGACGTCGTCGTAGCTGGAGATGGCACCGACGGCGATCACGGCGACCCCTGCCGGGGACGCGACTTCCTGGCGGATGCGGTCGGCAAAGGGTGTCTGGTAGCTGCGGCCGTAGGCCGGCTTCTCTTCCTTACCCACCTGGCCCGTGGAGACGTCGATGCCGGCGGCGCCGTGCGCGACGAATGCCCGGGCAATCTCGACCGAGTCGTCGGAATCGTTGCCGCCCTCGATCCAGTCGGTGGCGGAGATACGGACGGTGAGCGGCTTGGCTGCAGGCCAGGCGGCACGGACGGCGTCGAAGATTTCCAGGGGGAAGCGCAGCCGGTTCTCCAGGCTGCCTCCGTATTCGTCCGTGCGGCGGTTGGCGACCGGAGAGAGGAAGGACGAGAGCAGGTAGCCATGGGCGGCGTGGACCTCGAGGAGGTCGAAGCCGGCGTGCTCCGCGCGGCGGACGGCGTCGACGAACTCGGCCTTGATCGCGTCCATGCCGCTGTGGTCGAGTTCACGCGGAGTCTGGCTGCCTGGGCCATAGGCCAGGGCGGAAGGACCGACAGCTTCCCAGTTCCCGGACTCCAGCGGCTCGTCGATGCCCTCCCACATCAGCCGGGTGGAGGCCTTGCGGCCGGCATGGCCGATCTGTGCGCCGATCTTCGCGGTCGAGCTGCCGTGGACGAAGCCCACGATCTCCTTCCAGCTGTCGCGCTGGCCGTCCGTGTACAGGCCGGTGCAGCCCGGGGTGATGCGCCCTTCGGCGGACACACAGACCATCTCGGTCATGACCAGCCCGGCACCGCCGAGTGCCTTGGAGCCGAGGTGGACCTTGTGGAAGTCGCCCGGAACGCCGTCGACCGCGGAGTACATGTCCATGGGGGAGACCACGATCCGGTTCTTCAGTTCCAGCCCGCCGATGCGGTACGGCTGGAACATCGCAGGAGCCGTCTCGGTGAGACCCTGGGACTTGGCGAAATTCCGGTCCACGGCCTCGGCGAATTCCGGATCGCGCAGGCGCAGATTTTCCTGCGTGATGCGCCGTGACCGGGTGAGCAGGTTGAACGCGAACTGCGTCGGATTCTGGTCCTTGTACTGGCCGATCCGCTCGAACCATTCCAGCGAAGCCTGGGCGGCGCGCTGTGTGGATTCGACGACGGGGCGCCGCTCTGCCTCGTAGGCGGCCAGCGCCGCTTCCACGTCCGCGTGCTCGTGCAGGCAGGCGGCCAGCGCCAGCGAGTCCTCCATGGCCAGCTTGGTGCCGGAGCCGATGGAGAAGTGGGCGGTGTGGGCGGCGTCGCCGAGCAGCACGATGTTCCCGTGCCGCCAGCTGCGGTTGCGCACCGTGGTGAAGTTCAGCCACTTGGAGTTGTTGGCCAGCACCTCATGGCCGTCGAGCTCCTCGGCGAAGATTGACCGGATCTTGTCGATTGCCAGCTGGTCCGAAACGCCCGGGGCGAAGATGGTATCGGCAGTTTCGCTGAAGCCTGCGGCCTCCCAGACATCGGGGGACATCTCAACGATGAACGTGGAGCCCTCGTCGGAGTACGGATAGCCGTGGATCTGTATCACGCCCCACTCGGTTTCCTTGACGAAGAACTTGAACGCCTCGAACACCTGGTCGGTGCCCAGCCACATGAACTTGTTGGGCCGCGGATCCAGGTCCGGGCCGAAGGAGTCCGCATACGTTGCGCGGATCTGGGAGTTCACGCCGTCGGAGGCGAGGACCAGGTCGTAGCCGGCCTCAAGTTCGGCGATCGGCGGGGCCATGGTGCTGAACCGCACGTCGACGCCGAGTTCGGCGCAGCGGCGCTGGAGCAGCTCCAGCAGCTCCTTGCGGCTCATCGCCGCGAACCCCTGGCCGCCGACCGTTACCGTCTCGCCGCCGAAGTGCACGTCGATGTCCGACCAGCGGGCGAAGCGCCGGCTCATGTACTCGGCCACAACGGCGTCGGCGTTTCCGATGCCACCGAGCGTCTCATCGGAGAACACGACGCCGAAACCGAAGGTGTCGCTGGCGGCGTTGCGTTCCCACAGGGTGATGTTGTGGGACGGGTCCAGCTGCTTCATCAGTGCTGCGAAGTACAGGCCTCCGGGGCCGCCTCCGACGATTGCGATTTTCATGGTGGTGCTCCTTCTCAGGCCTGGCACAGGCCTGCGGTCGCAAGCTGGTCTGGTTCGTTGTCGAGACGGTCACGCAGCTTGAAATGCTGCAGCTTGCCGCTGGGGTTGCGGGGCAGTTCGTCGACGAACCGGATGTCCCGCGGATACTTGTAGGGGGCGATCGTCTGTTTGACGAAGTCCTGGATGTCCTTGCGCTTGGCGGCGTCGCCTTCGACGCCGTCGCGCAGGACGATGAACGCGCAGACAACGCTGCCGCGTTCTGCGTCCGGGCGGCCGATGACGGCGTTTTCCACAACGTCCGGGTGCTGGTCGATGGCCGCTTCCACCTCGGGAGCGCCGATGTTGTAGCCGGAGGACACGATCATGTTGTCCGAGCGGGCTTCATAGGTGAAGTACCCGTCCTCATCCTTCGTGAACGTATCCCCGGTGACGTTCCAGCCGTTGCAGACGTAGTTCGACTGCCGCTCATCGTCGAGGTAACGGCACCCGGTGGGGCCGATCACGGCCAGCCGGCCGATCTGGTTGGGCCCGAGCTCCTCACCCTCCTCGTCGAGGATGGCTGCCCGGTACCCTGGCACGGCGAGGCCCGTGGTTCCGGGCCGGATGTCGTCGCCCGCAGCGGAGATGAACACGTGCAGCAGCTCTGTGGCGCCGATGCCGTTGACCAGGCGGACTCCGGTGGCGTTGTGGACGGCCTCCCACGTTTCCTTGGGCAGGTGTTCGCCCGCAGAGACGGCGATGCGAAGACGGCTGAGCAGCTCGCCGCGTCCTGCCTTCAGGATGGCGCGGTAGGCGGTCGGCGCGGTCAAGAGGATGGTTGCCCCGGCGGCAGCGGCATTCTCGGCCAGTTCCACGGGCGAGGCCCGCTCGGTCAGCAGCGATGAGGCCCCGAACCGTAGCGGGAAGACCACCAGTCCGCCGAGGCCGAAGGTGAACGCGAGCGGCGGGGAACCCGCGAAGACATCATCCGCCGTGGGGCGAAGGATGTAGCGGGCGAAGGTGTCGGCGTTGGCCAGGATGTCCCGGTGGAAGTGCATGGTCACCTTCGGCACACCGGTGGTGCCCGACGTCGGACCGAGCAACGCGACGTCGTCCGCGGCGGTCTGCACGGTGGCGAACTCGCCGCTCTTGGCGGCACAGCGGGCGATGAGGTCGGCGCCGTCGTCGGACCCGTAGGAGAGGACCGCGACTTCGTCGCCTGCCGCCACTGTCAGCTCGTCCATAAAGCGGTGGTCGGAGAGCGCGACCGTCGGCCGGGTGAGCCCGATCAGCGTAGCGACCTCGCTGGAGCGAAGCATCGGCATCGTAGTGACGACGACGGCGCCGGCCTTGAGCACGCCGAGCCAGGCCGCGACGATCCACGGGTTGTTGGGCCCGCGCAGCATCACCCGGTTGCCCGGGACCACGCCGTAGTCCTCGGTGAGCACCTGGGCCACCTGGTTGGACCGGAGCAGCAGCTCCCCGTAGGTCCACGTGGTGCCGTCAGGCGTGTGCAGCGCGGGGCGGTCGGCGCCGTGCTTGGCGACGGCGTCGTCGATGAGAACGGCCGCCGCGTTGAGCTGCTCGGGGTACTGGAGCTCCGGGAGGGTGAACTCGAGCGCCGGCCAGGTCTCGGCCGGCGGCAGATGGTCGCGGGTAAATGTGTCCACGTGGGCCGATGTCATTGTCATGGCCATTCCTTTCAGTGGTGCGGCGGGTGGTTGGTGGTGTTTCGGGTGGGATGTCAGGATCCGGCGCGGATCATGCCCTCTTGGGCGGCGGTGGCCAGCAGGCGTCCGTTCCGGTCGAAGAAGCGGCCCAGGGCCAGTCCTCTGTTGTTTTGCCCGGACACGGCCTCCTGGGCGTAGAGCACCCAGCCGTCGGCGCGGCCATCCCGATGGAACCACATCGAGTGGTCCAGGCTGGCAGTCGACAGCCCGGGGGAGGACCAGTGCAGCCCGTTGACCCGGAGCAACGGCTCAAGGATGGTGTAGTCGCAGACGTACGCCAGGGCGGCGCGGTGCAGATTGGCGGTGGCACGTTCGTCGGCGGCGTCGGGCAACCGGTCGAATGCCTTGACCCAGACGGCCTGCTGCGGCGAAGCCTCGCCCTCCACCTCGACGTACACCGGTCCGGGAATGTGGCGCATATCGAAGCTGCGCCCGGAAGCCCAGTATTCGGCGGCCGGACCATCGATGCCTTCCAGCACCTCGGCGGCGCTGCGCAGGGATTCCGGCTCGACGGCGGCGGGCGCATTCGGCTGGAAGTCCGGCCCTTGTTCGGGCACGTGGAAGGATCCCATCGCGGCGAAGACGGTCTTGCCGTTCTGGTGGCCGCGGACGCTGCGGGTGGAGTAGCCGCGTCCGTCGCGCAGGCGTTCAACCTCGTAGCGCACGGTGGCACCGATGTCCACGGGGCGCATGAAGTAGCTGTGCATGGAGTGCAGCGACCGGTCGGCGTCGACCGAGCGCATCATGGCGGCCGCCGATTGGGCCACCATGTCGCCGCCGTAGGACTTGGGCCACGGGACGTACTGGGTGGTTGCCTCGTAGGCTTCGTCGTGAACCTGCGCCTGGACGGCCGTCAGCCCGATGGCCTTGAGGAAGGTCTCCGACGTCACTGTTCCGGTGTTCATATCCGCTACGCCCTGCGGAAGTCGGCGAGGGTGTGGTCGGCAACGTCCTCGAGGTTCACCACGATGTTTTCCGGCGTGCGGGCGGTCAGCCAGACCAGTTCCTCGGTGACGGACATGTTGGCCTCGACATGCGGCATGAACGGCGGGACGAACACCCAGTCGCCGGTCTTCATATCCAGGAAATCCTGGTAGTTCTCGCCGTAGTAGATGCGCCCGTGACCGCGGAGAACGTAGCCGCCGGTTTCTGCCTCGCCGTGGTGGTGGGGCAGGGAGCGGTAGCCGGGGACGTTTGAAACCTGGCCGAACCAGATCTTGGTGGCCGGGGTGTGCTGGATGGAGACGCCGGAAACACGGATGGCGTCGCCTGACTGTGCTGTGTTGGTGTCCTCCTCGCCGGCTCGGGTCACAACGGGCACAACCTTGCCGTCGGCTCCGGCGTAGATGGAATTGTCGCCCTCGGCGAGGTATTCGGTGCTGGTGTTAGTCATGGTTTTCACTCCTTGGTGCTGGTTGCGGTGACCGGCGTGCGGACAGCCGCGCCGGCGTCATTCTGGTGGATCCGGACGCTGTTCTCCAGGCGTCCGATGCCGTCGATCTCGGTGGTGAGGACATCGCCGTCGTTCAGGAAGCGCGGGGGCTTCATCCCCATGCCCACTCCGCCGGGGGTGCCGGTGAGGACCAGGTCCCCAGGGCGCAGCACAGTGAACTGGGAGATATAGGAGAGGAGCCGCGCGGGGCTGAACACCAGAGTGCTGGTGTTCCCCGACTGCACCAGCTCGCCGTTGACGTAACCGCGGACGTCGAAATCGCCGTCGGCGTCGTCTGTGGTCACCATGACCGGTCCCACGGGGGTGGTGGCGTCGAACGCCTTGCCCTGGAACCACTGCAGGGTGCGGTTCTGCCAGTCGCGCATGGAGACGTCGTTGGCGACGGTGTAGCCGGCAATGGCGTGCCGTGCCTGGTCCTCGTCAGCACGAAACAGCGGCAATCCGACGACCACGGCCAGCTCGGCCTCCCAATCAACCTTCGAGCTGCCATGTACTTCGATCGCGTCGGCTGCGCCGGTCAGGGTATCCGCATACTTCGCGAAGAGCGTGGGGAACTCGGGCAGCTCCCGGCCCATCTCCCGGATGTGATCGCTGTAGTTCAGCCCGCAGCAGATTACCTTCCCTGCCTGAGGCAGCAGCGGGGCCAACTCGGCGGCTGAGGCATGGACCACATCGGCGTCCGACGCCGCGGCAGCAATTGCTTCAACGGCATTCCGCCATTCCGGGTCAGACAGCAGAGCGCCGACGTCCGGGGCCGGCAGAGGCAGGTACGCGTCGGCACCCATGGCGAGGGCCGCCGTCGTACTGTTACCGCCGGTCCGCAAAGTGGCCAGTTTCATCCGTTTCATTCCCTTCGAATCGATATGTCGACTTTTTTACGATCGTCACATATGCTCAACGTAGCACGGCGGAAGGGATCTGCACAGGTCTTTTTTCGAAGTTTTCGAAGTGGGCCATTTACGAGGAGGAACAGCATGAGCAACAAGACCATCAATCCCGAGTCGCTGCCCAAGCCTTCCGGCTATGCACACGGCATGCTTGCCGGGAATACCGTGTATCTGGGCGGGCAGACGGCGCTGGACAAGGAAATGAAGATCGTCCCGGGCGGCATCGTTGAACAGTTCAAGCAGGCATTTTCCAATGTCCTGACAACGCTTAAGGAGGCCGGGGGGCAGCCGGAGGACCTCGTCAGCGTGACCATCTACCTCACGGACGTGGATGACTACATGGCAAACGGACGCGAGATCGGGAAGCACTGGCGCGAAATGGCGGGGTCGGAGTACCCGGCCATGGCAGGAATCGGCGTCACCCGGCTGTGGCAGAAAGAGGCCCTGATCGAGATCCAGGGCGTCGCGGTGATCCAGGGCCGATAGGCGTCCGAAGTTTTGGCGAAGGGCCGGCCGGGAGAGAATCCCGGCCGGCTCTTTCTTGTTGGGGAGAGTCTGATGGGGCTACGGCGCAGCCAATCTGGCGCCGCTGTGGATCAGTTCATGCGCATGGGCTGCGGCCAGCGGGGCGATGAGCCGGTGTGTGGAAAGGAACGCGTTCCTCGCGGCCGGGCCCTTCCAGCCTTCCGGCAGGTACTCGAGGGGCAGGCTGGGATCGCGATAGGGGAAGCGGCGCCACAGGGTCAACATGGGGATGTAGTACCTGAAGGCTTCCCGCCGCAGCTCCGGGGTCGATGCCGCGAGGGCGTCGCCAGGATTCTCACCGACCAGCGCGGACCACTGTTGGACGGCGCCGCCGTAGAGTGAGAGAAAGTCCCCGAATTGCTCGTCGAGCGCCGTGAGGTCCCACCACTGAGCAACTTTAGGCCGCATGGGGCCGTCCAAAAGGTAATCCCCCGGAAGAAATCCACGAACTGGCTGAAGCCCCGCGTTTCAAGCCGTTTCCTGGCCTGGTCCAGAACTGTGGCAGGGGCGATCCACACGCCCGATGCCACGGATCCGAACCCGAGGCCGGAAAGCTCGGTCCGCAGCTGGTGCCGGCGGTTCCGCAAGGACTCGGGCACCGAGAAGATCGCCAGCACCCAGCCACTCTCGGGATTGGATGCCTCGGGAGCGAAGATTCTCTGGTCGCCTTCATGGAAGACATCCATGACCTGCTCTGAGAGTTCGTATTTGGCGACGTTGTTGGCGCGGACGCTTTGGAGGACTCCCTTTGCCTTCAGCCTCGAGACGGAAGAGCGCACGCCCGGCGCATCGTAACCAAGGTCTCCGAGCATCTCTATCAGTACGGAGACCGGCAGTGCGTCACCCAGGTTGCGGCTGTAGAGGCCGTAGATCGTGACGATGAGTTGCTGGTGACGCACCTGCGGGGCGGGAATGGTCATCATGGTAGCGAGCTCACCATTCCGCTGCTCTCCAGTCCGCCGCTCTCCAGTCCGCCGTTGTCGAGCCGGTGCGGGCTGACTGCTTCACGGATGTTCGCGGGCCAGGGTTGGGCAGCCGCAGAACCGGAGGGTACGTGTGCAACGGTCACGGTTCCAAAGGCGGCGATTCCGGCCTCGGATCCGGCGTGGGCGTGGCCGTGGACCTCGAAACCATATGTAATTGAGGTGCGGCCAAGCCGCTGGATCCCCACAGTCGCGGTGACGCGTTGGCCGAACCACAGTTTGGACTTGAAGTTAACGACCTGCTGGACGCGGGGGGCGCTCGGGAAGTATTCCGGCAGATCGAGGCTGCGGAAGAGCTCCGCTTCGGCGGATTCGACCCATCGCATGATGGCGGAGTTGTGCTGGTGGCCGGAAGCGTCGGTATCCACCCATTCGACGGTGCGTTCGATGCTTGCATGCCGGTTTGGTGTGGCTTCGTCGTTCATGGCGCCCCTTTCAATGGCATGGCGTGGACCCCATGCCGCCATTTCAGTATATATCTGAAAGGCGACGACCGTCTAAAATATGCCACAACACGGGCAGTCATCACTGCAGCGAGCCGTGAGTCGGAGTCAGATGGTCGAACCCCAGATTTGTCCGGGTGCTGGCCAGTACATTGTTGGGAATACGTGAATTCAGTATGAGCTCGTGGAGGATGAAGCGGTCCGATTCGTCAAGCCGAATTGGATTCGACTGAAGCGGGCAAGGTTCACGTGGTTCTGAATCGGACACGGTCCTTTCTCAAATTTTCACCCTATGGAACGAATCTCCGAGAGGACCACAAACCATGGCTGCACCCTTTCCTACGAGCCGGATCGAATGCCTCGAAGCAGATGAAAACGACCAGCTGGCTATCTACCGCAACGAGTTTGATGTGCCCGGCGGCGCTATCTACCTGGACGGCAATTCTCTGGGCGCCGGCCTCACTCCGCCCTTGAATTGGCGAACACCATCGTTGACCCGGGAGTGGGGACTGATCCGGAGCTGAAATACGGCCGGCTGGTTTGATCTCCCCGAAAGGCTGGTGACAAACTGGCTGGACTGATCGGCGCTGGCCAGAGCGAAGTGGTTACGACCGACACCACATCCCTGAACCCCTTTAAGTCGCTGACGGCCGCAAGATCGCGTCCGGGGAACTTGCGCCAGGACAGAAATGCCCGCCCGAAGGAGCGCTATCTCAACGGATTGGTGTGAGGGAGGCCGTGCGGGCAATGTCGGCCTTGGAGTGATGGAGTCCAGGCACGGCTCGGGAACTTGCGTTGTCCCTTGAACCGGCGGTGATACTTCAGGGTTTTGCCCTGTTGGTCGAATCTCTTCCGTTCCCGCGGCCGCCACTTCAACGTCATGGCCAGCGATGAAGGCCAGGACGTAAGAGCCACCAGCAACGGGACATCGTGCGATCAGCGACGCGATAGCCCATCGTGACCCTTCGTCGGCCGCGTCGGCCGCGACCGCCGTGCGGCAGCACACGTGGCCCGGGCAGTGTTTTGGCTGAAGAAACTAAGGCCCGGGCCCCGGTTGGATCTGTGAGCGTAGCTGGCTTGCCCCGGTGGAGTCCCATGGGCAAGGCGATGCCCCGGCTGCGACTGACCGCACCCGGGGCACCTTCGGCCCTAGTCTTTGAGTGACGCTACTACGCGACGGCCCTGATCGGTTTGATGGCGATGCCGGCGAGGATAACGGCGATGATGGCGAACACATACAGGGCGGGGTACCCGAAGAGCGAGATGACCAGCGCCGCGATTCCGGGGCTCAGGGCCTGCGGGATATTGGTGGCAATATTCAGGATTCCGAGGTCTTTGCCGGCGTCCTGACCGCCGTTCGGAAGGACAAGGGTCATCAGGGCAGTGTCGGCCGACATGTAGATGCCAAAGCCCAGGCCGTTGATGACGGACATGATGATCATTCCGGAGACGGTCGGAGAAATCAGGGGCATGGACAGGCCGATGGCCAGGCAAACCGAAGAGATGTAGATGAAGATCTTGCGGCGGCCCAGTTTGTCGGAAAGCCAGCCGGTCACGGCGATACCCACGATGGTCGGCACCAGGCCGGCCATGCTCAGCAGGGCAACCGTCGCGGTGGCCTCCTCCGGGGCGAGCTTGATGAAGTCGGTGAGGGCATAGAGCATGTACGTGAAGGCGGTGAAGTAGCCCAGGATGAACAGGAACCGTGCCGCGAAAGCCCAGCCGAAGTCAGGATATTTGCGCGGATTGATCCAGAAGGACTTCAGGAACGCGATGGGGTTGAAATCGGATCTCTTCATGTCGAGGCTCGGCAGGTCTGCGTTGAACAGGACGAAGCCCAGCGTCGCGACAATCACCAGGATGCCGAAGATGGCGTATCCCAGGCCAAGGTTCGCAGCCAGGCTTCCCGCCATCACAACGCCCAATACGCTGCCAACCATCAGGCCAAGGCCTGCGATCGAGGATGCAACGCCGCGTCGGGCCTCTGTGAAGCGGTCAGGGGTGATGGCAGTCATCGGATTCTGAAGGACATTCAGAGCTACCTGGATGATGACCCAGCAGATGGTGATCCACAGGATGGAACCGGCGGTGGGGAGGATGAAAAGGAACATCGCGCCCACTCCGGCGCCCAGGACCATCCACGGCGTCCGGCGTCCCCAGCGGCTGCGGGTGCGGTCCGAGATCGCGCCGATCAGCGGCTGGGCGACGATGGTAAAGACCAGCGAAATGGTTGATACAAGGCCAAAATTGACCACTTTGTTCGCCGCATCGATGTTGGCGATCTGAGTGGGGAGCAGTATGGACAACAGTCCGGAGTACGTGGCAAATAAAACGAATCCAAGGATGGCCAGCGACGGCAGCAGCCTCTTGGTTTCCGGTGCCGCCTGGGGCTTCCCGGAATCGGGACTCTGAACGTCGGCTTCGAATGCTTCGGCCGGCTGCAGTGGTATAGACATGACGCGAACTCCATCCTGATGCGAACACCTCCGTTGGCGTCCGACTTGGCTATACCCAACTATGGGGCCGCGTATGAAATACTTCAAGGGTCTAACTATATCTACTTTGCTTTTAGTAATGGAGGTCAGTATGGAATCGATCGTTTCGACAGCAGCGGGTCAGGTTCGCGGCTTGGATGTAGGACCGGCGGTGGCGTACTTGGGAATTCCCTACGGCGCCCCCACCTCCGGCGACAACCGGTTCCGGGCGCCGCAGCCTGTCACGCCATGGGCCGGCGTCCGGGACGCCACGGTATTTGGCCCCGCTGCCCCCCAACAGACGCCCCATGCCGCGTCCAGGGCAATGATGCTGGAGCATGGGGTCCCCGAGGTAGTGCAAGGTTTCTCGAGCCTGCTGTACCCGCACTCCGGCAGCCCGGTGCAGGGGACCTTCATTGACGAGGATTGCCTCATGCTCAATGTGTGGGCGCCGGCCGGCAAGGCCTCCGGGGCGTTGCCGGTTATGGTTTGGTTGCACGGCGGAGCATTTGTACATGGCGCCGGGTCCGAACCCGCCTTCAATGGTGACCGTCTCGCCGATCAGGGCGACGTAGTTGTTGTGACGGTCAACCATCGTCTGGGTGTCTTGGGCTTCCTGCCCTATTCGGGCCCTGATTTCCCCGACGCCGGCCAGGCCGGAATGCTGGATATCGTCGCGGCCCTGAAATGGGTCAAGCTCAACATCGGGCAATTCGGTGGAGATCCGGCCAATGTTACGGTCTTCGGCCAATCCGGCGGAGGCATGAAGATTTCAGCGCTGATGGCCATGCCGCAAGCGGATGGGTTATTCCACAAGGCCATCATTCAGAGCGGCGCGGGCCTCCAGCTGCTGGAGCAGGACTCGGCGGAGCTGTTGTTTGCTGCCTTACTTACGGAACTGAAGGTGGAAACTGAGGGGAGCGCCGTCGTCGGCGGCTCAATTGAAAAACTGAAGCAAGTCCCTGTGGAGGCTTTGCTGGCTGCTCAGGCCGTTGCAATGGCCCGGACCCCCGAAGTTGGTTTTGGGTTTGCCCCCGTCATCGACGGCACCACGATCGTGGGGCACCCGCTGCAGGGTGTGGGCAGCAGTGCGTCCGAGGTGCCGCTGCTGATCGGTTGCACCAGCGAGGAGTTCGGACTCTTCTTGGCCATGGACCCGGGATACGTGTCGGTGGATGAGGCTTCGCTCGCCGCGCGGCTTGAACAAGGCTATGGGGACTTGGCCGAAGAGCTGCTGGTGAGCTACATGGCAGCATTCCCTGACGCTGATGCGAAGGAAATTTTGCGCCGGATGGAGACGGACCGCCATATCCGCGTCAGTAACCGGCAGTTTGTTGAACTGAAGCATCAAAACTCAACCGCGCCGGTCTATGGCTACCTCTTCGACTATCCGACCGGTGTTCTCCATGGGCAGTTGGGCGCCGCCCACAGCGTTGACCTCGCGTTTGTTTTCGGGAACCAGGACCGCATTCCGCTGTCGGGAGTACTGGAGGGCCGCGATGAGATTGCTCATCAGATGGTTTCAGCCTGGACATCATTCGCGCACAGCGGAATGCCCTCATCAGAGGCGCTGCCCGTCTGGCCGGAGCACAACCCGGCAACCGTGGACACGATGGTGTTCGGCTGGCCGGAGTCCGTTGTTGTCCAGGATCCGGATGGAGATCGCCTGAAAGTCATGGAGAAATTGGCTTCCGGCCTTTTTCCCCGTAAGCCCTGACCTGAATAGAACCACATAAAACCGACTACGCAGTCGGTAAATCAGCTACAGTGTTTTCCGGCCCCCGGGCGGGGGCATCAGAGAGAGATGGCGGGCTATGTCTTCAACGATTTTTACCGAACCGGGCAATTTCCGTGACCTGGGCGGGATTCCTGTCACCGGGGGAGAGGTGCGGTCTTCGCGTGTTTTCCGCAGTGATGACCTCAGTACGGCAACTGACGAGTTTCTCGACTCGCTGCTGGCGGATCACGGCATCACGGAAGTGGTGGACCTTCGAGCCGCGGAGGAAACCGCCAAGGTGAATCTTGGACGGTTGGGCTCCCGCGGGATCGATTACCACAACGTGGCGCTCGGCGGCCAGGTTATGGACGGCTATGCTATGCCAGCCAACGACGACGACATGGCCGAGTTCTATGTCCGTCTCGTCGAGCAGCATTCACGGCAGATGGTGAGCATTTTCAGCCTCATTGCCTGGAGCACAGGAGGCCTGGTTTTCCACTGCGCTGCCGGCAAGGACCGAACCGGGATCCTGGCTGCATTGCTGTTGAGGATACTTGGTGCCGAGGACGAAGAAATCATCAAAGACTACGGAGTCACCGCAGGCAATGTGCGCACAATGGTTGCGCGATGGCTGGCCGCCACTCCGGCGGCATCGTCGATGGCCAGTGACAGCGTTGCCGGTGAGGCTGCGGATGCTGATTCACCCCGGGTGCCACCCCGGGAGTTCCTCGAATCACTGGACATGGATAACTTGCCGCCGCTGATGGACGCCAGGCCCACGGTCCTTCGTCTGGCGTTAGTAAAGCTCGATGCGAAGTACGGCGATGCATTGGAGCCGTTGCGGGCCGCAGGCCTGGACGAAAATCTGGTATCCCGTCTGCGCAGCCAGCTGGTGGTGGGCTGAGTAGACTGATGCTGGACTAGAGGTGGGTAGTCGCAAAGTTGCTGCTGAATGGCATTTGCGGCACAAAGGAAGTGGCGGCATTGGGTGCAGCGGCAGGCGTCAGAAACGCCAAAGGTGAAAAGCGTCGCGCCGAAATTCTCGCCGAAGCTGAGCGTGTTTTTGCCGAGCTCGGCTACCGGGGTGCCGCCCTTCAGACAATTGCAGACCGGGCTGGGGTTACGCAGTCCGGTCTGCTGCATCACTTCCCTACAAAAAAGAAGTTACTCTTCGCTCTACTTGAGGAACACTTCAACCAGGACGAAGCCCGATTCCAGGACCAGAAGCGTGCCGACAAAGCCATCTGGAAGAAACTGAATGCGGTGGTCTCCCACAACGCGAGACACAAGATCTGGACCCGGTTTTTTGCCATCATGACGGCGGAGACTCTGACCAAGGACCACCCTGCCAGCGATTATATGAAGAACCGCTACGAGCTCGTCAGGTACAGCATGACGGTGGCCTTGAAGCAGGACATGGCGAGAGGTGCCATCCGCGGCGACGCCGACATCGATGCCCTGGCTTCTTTGCTGATCGCTGTGACGGACGGCCTCCAGTTGCAGTATTTGCACAATAAAAAGATCGATATGAAGCCCAGCTTTGCCATTCTGCAAGAGGCGCTGGATCTGTGGCTTGCGCCGGGGCCGACCCGCCAGAGCTAGGACCGCGTTATCACGTACGTCGAACTGGCTGAACTTCCATGAGGAAATAGCTGAGTCCGGCGACCCTTCCAGCGCTTCCAGGTTGAGCTGCCCGGTCCGGCATGCTGAGAGTGCGACCAAAACCGAGCATTAAAAGGTTTTCCTTGATTTACCGACCGAGCACACGGTATGTTTTGACAGTTGGTGAGCCGGGCCACATAACGGCGGGGAGCGAGTCCTTCGGATTCGCATTCAGCATGGCCAGAGCCGGGCAGCAAAAATGCCTGAGGCCGATAACCCACTGTTCTTCAATGTTCTTCTATGGACGAGGAGGTCCACTTTGCGATCTACAGTTAGAGTCTGGATGGCCGGGGTAGCCATGGCCACAGTTGCAGCACTTTCATTGACAGGGTGCGGCGCAACAGGAAATGAACCCGCGGGCCCCAAGACCGGTGGCACACTGACCATCGGTGCCCGCCAGGACCTGGCGTCATTTGACCCCGGGGCATTCGATACCGGCGCACAGGTGCAGTACTGGCAGCCGGTTTACGACACCCTGCTGAACTACACACCGGAGGGAAAGGTTGAACCGAACCTTGCCACGGAGTTCAAGTACAACGAAACCAATACGGTACTCACGCTCAAGCTGCGCGAGGGCGTCAAGTTCTCCGATGGCACACCGTTCAACGCCGATGCGGTCAAGGCGAACATCGAGCACTTGAAAAAGGCCACCGGCGTCAGCGTCTACATGGTGGGCAAAGTCAAGGTAGTCACCGTAGTGGATCCCACCACTGTTCAAATCGAACTGAGCGCACCTGATCCCGCCTTCACTTACTACCTTTGCTTGGTTGCCGGCGCCATGGGTTCGCCGGCGGCACTGGAGACCGAAGGTATCAAGACTGTTCCGGTGGGCAGTGGCCCCTACACCCTGGACACCGCGGCTACCATCCGCGGCAGCCAGTACACCTACGTTCGGAACCCGGACTACTGGAACGCTACGGCCTTCCCTTACGACTCCGTGGTCGTCAAGCCGATGGAGGACCTGACCGCCCGTCTCAACGCCATCAAATCCGGTCAGGTTAATTCCGCCGAGGTGGACTCCACGGTGCTTTCAGAAGCGAGGGCGAGCAACGTCAAGGTCAATGAGCACATGATCGGCTGGCAGGGAATCATGTTGTTTGACCGCGAAGGAACGACAGTTCCCGCGTTGAAGGACAAGCGCGTCCGTCAGGCCTTGAACTATGCGATTGACGGCGAGTCAATCAACAAAAACATCTACGGCGGTGAAGGAAAGGCCACACAGCAGATTTTCAACCCCGCGAGCCCTGCCTTCGACGAAAAGCTCAATGCCGCGTACCCGTACGATCTGAAAAAGGCCAAGTCCCTGATGGCCGACGCCGGCTATGCCGGCGGTTTCGAGCTGACCATGCCTACAGTTCCCGGTGATCTCACGGGCCCGTACATCACCCAACAGCTGGCTGAAATCGGTGTGAAGGTTACATGGGAAAAGGTGCCCAACGAGGCCCTCGTGCCCGATGTTCTCAAGGGAAAGTTTGCCGCTGCATCCTTTGGTTCCAGTTCCGGTCACCCGTGGCGTGATATCTCCAAGATGATCTCCGGGACCGCTGCATGGAACCCGTTCAAGACCAAGACCGCTGAACTTGACGGGCTGTTGGCCAAAGTCCAGAGCAGTACCGGCGATGAACAGATTGCCGCCTACAAGGCGGTGAATAACTACATCACCGACAACGCCTGGTTCTGTGCGTGGGCCTACACGAAGAGCATCCAGCTCACCGACCATGGCACGCAGGTTGCCATGCAGGCCGGCAGCGGGGTTCCCTACCTTAGAAACTACTCCCGAGCCTAGACGCTGATGCCTGAGCGGTGCGGGGGGATGGTTCCCTCGCGCCGCACGGGCACCGTTACTGCTGGCTCCTGAGAGGACCATGGTGCTTACTTTTCTTTTTCGGCGCGCAGTCACTGGCGTGATTCTCATTGTTGCGATTTCAATCGTTACCTTCGTCCTGATCTACGCCAGCGGCGGTGATATAGCTCGTCACATTCTGGGCGGCGATGCTGATCAGGCGCAGGTCGATGCCAAAGCTAGGGAACTCGGGCTGGACCAGCCCATCATGAATCAGTACTTCGCCTGGTTCGGGAAGATGGCTAGCGGAGATTTTGGACGCTCCTGGTTCACATCAGAGTCCGTAACCGCAGCGGTTAGTTCCCGGCTGTCCGTGACGCTTTCGATAGTTGTGGTGGCCCTGATCGTGGTGGCGATCATGAGTGTGATTCTGGGTGTAACGGCCGCCGTCCGCCGTGGCTGGGTCGATAGAGTCGTCCAGATCGTTTCAGTTCTTGGTGTCGCGTTGCCCAACTTTTGGCTCGCGCTGATGCTTGTGGTCATTCTTGCGATAAACATCCCGGTCTTCCCAGCTACGGGGTATGTGGCTCCGGCTACGAGTGTGACCGGTTGGATGTTGTCCATCACACTGCCAGTGATTGCGATCACGGTCGGTGGAGTTGCGGGTGCGGCCCAACAGATCCGCGGATCCGTAATAGACGTGATGCGTCAGGACTACGTTCGCACGCTGCGCTCGCGCGGGCTTTCCCGCAGCTCCGTGTTGTTCAAGCACGTGCTGCGTAACGCTGCCCCCGCAGCACTCACCGTCCTGAGCCTGCAGTTCATCGGCATGATCGGCGGAGCAGTGGTCATTGAAAAGGTCTTCGCCCTGCCAGGACTTGGTCTCCTTGCATTGAATGCCACTCTCCGTGGCGATATCCCCATTGTGATGGCGGTGGTCATGACGATGGCAGCCGTTGTTGTGATTGTGAACCTAACCATCGACCTGGTCAACGGCTGGGCCAGCCCGAAGGCGCGTGTGAAATGAAACAACCCAAGTCTCGTCTCCAAGCCTCCTCCGAGGCCCCTTTGCCAACCAAGGGCAGCGGTGAAAAACAGCCGAAATCCGCATCAGCGAGAGCCAAGCAGGGGCTGGTCCGAAGGGTACTTAGCGACCCGCTTGGTGCTATCGCCGTCACAATAATTTCCCTGATTGTGGTCGCCAGCATATTTGCGCAGGCGATCGCCCCCTTCGCTGCTGATTTCGTGAACATCAGCGTGGCCAACGTTCCACCACTGACGCCGGGCCATCTTCTCGGCGCGGATTCATCCGGACGGGATGTTCTCAGCAGGCTCCTGGTAGCTGGCCAATTGACCCTGATCGGGGCCGCACTCACTGTCGTCATCGCAGTCAGCCTCGGAGTCATCGTAGGGCTGATCGCCGGATACTTCGGCGGAATCTTCGATACCGTCAGCAACTGGATCGCGGAGCTGCTGATGGTGCTCCCCAGCAAGATCGTCCTCGTGGCGCTATTCGCCGTCGTCGGCCCCAACACCATCATGACCATGGCTGTCTTGGGCGTCATGGTTGCCCCAGGCTTCTTCCGCCTGGTTCGCAGCCTGGTCATCAGCGTCAAGAACGAGCTCTATGTTGATGCCGCCAGGGTATCCGGGCTTTCCGATGCCGCCATCATCGGCCGTCACGTGCTGATGACGGTCCGTGCCCCGATTGTGATCCAGGCAAGCTTTGTGGCAGGCATCGCAGTGGTCATTCAGGCAGGGCTCGAGTTCATCGGTCTTGGCGATCCATCAACGCCCACCTGGGGCGGGATGCTCCAAGAAGCATTTCTGGCCCTGTACAAGGCGCCGACGCTTATTATCTGGCCTGGCGTGATCATCGGATTGTTCGTTGGGTCATTTATCCTGCTGGGCAATGTTGTCCGGGACACGCTGGAAGGCGGCAGTTCGGCGAAAGTTTCTGGCAAAGCAGTACGTGCAGCAAAGGCAGCCCAGCGCTCCTTGAAGAAAACGATAACGTTGGAAGGCACTGCTAAGCCCGTCGACTCACCTGCCCTCTTGAACGTCAGCGATCTTCAGGTTGTCTACCCCAATGCTGATGGAACCACCAAGACTGTAGTGCACGATGTGTCGTTGTCCGTAGCAAAGGGCGAAGTCCTTGGCCTGGTTGGCGAGTCCGGTTCCGGAAAGACCCAGACGGCATTCGCCATACTGGGCCTATTGCCGCAAGAAGCAATGATCAGTCAAGGTCACATGCTCGTGCACGGCCAAAATCTCGCGGCACTGACGGTCAAAGAGCGCAATGCATTACTGGGACGCAAGATTGCTTATATCCCGCAGGAACCAATGAGCAACCTTGACCCGGCCTTTAGGGTCGGCTACCAGCTGGTGGAGCCCATGCGCAGCCTTCTGGGTCTGAGCCGTTCTGCCGCTCGAGCGGAGGCCTTGGCACTACTGAAGCGGGTGGGCATCAATGATCCCGAGCGAACCTTCAATTCCTATCCGCACCAAATCTCCGGCGGCATGGCCCAGCGCGTGCTGATTGCAGGTGCCATCTCATGCAATCCCGAATTATTGATTGCCGATGAGCCCACAACTGCACTTGACGTGACGGTCCAGGCCGAGATCCTGGATATTCTGCGTGGTCTGCAGAAGGAACGCGGCATGGCCATGATTCTTGTTACTCACAATTTTGGCGTAGTTGCAGACCTTTGCGACCGCGTTGCTGTGATGCAGCTGGGGCGAATTGTGGAACAGAACACCAGCCAAGAGCTTTTCTCGGCGCCGCAGCACTCCTACACCAAAATGCTCCTGGGCTCGACGCTGGAAGGCGGACCGGCACGTCCGGCCTGGCAGCACAAGCAAGACGCCGTACGACAGATGGAAGAGGTATCCAATGTCTAAATCACCGCGGAAATCTGCGGAAAATCCACGCGTCATTCTGGACGCACGGGACGTCGTCGTGGAATACCCATCCAAGGGATTCAGACGGCCACCATTCCGGGCTCTTAAAAGTGTCTCACTCGACATCCGGCCGGGGGAAACCGTTGGCCTGGTTGGCGAATCCGGATCCGGCAAGACCACCTTTGGACGCGCCATTCTGGGCCTGGCTCCCGTGGCTTCAGGGAGCATTAAGTATGACAACCAGGAGCTGGTAGGTATGGCCAAGGCCGACCGCCGGCGGTTGGCCGGAGAGATTCAGGTGGTCTTTCAGGACCCCTACACCTCCTTGAACCCTGCCATGGCGATCGCTGAGATCCTGACGGAACCCCTCATTGCGCAGGGAACCTCGAATGCCCAGGCATCGGTGGAAGTTGCCCGTCTCCTTGACCAGGTCGGCCTGCCCTCTGATTCCGGCGAACGGCTGCCCAGGGAGTTTTCCGGGGGCCAGCGCCAGCGCGTGGCCATAGCGCGTGCGTTGGCTCTTAAGCCCCGGCTCATCGTGTGTGATGAGCCGGTGTCCGCCCTGGACCTCTCAACCCAGGCCAGGGTGCTGGATTTGCTCGTGGAGATCCAGGAGCGCACAGGTGTGGCGTACCTCTTTGTGTCTCACGACCTTGCAGTGGTGCGCCACATCAGCCACCGGGTAGCCGTGATGTACCACGGAGAGATCGTGGAATACGGTGACTGCGCACCCATCACAGAGAATCCGGAGCATCCTTACACCCGACGATTGTTGATGGCTGCGCCGGTGCCCGATCCGGCCGCGCAACGAAAACGAAGACTGGAACGCCAGCTACTCGTTGAGGCTGGAGCCCTGTCTGCCTAGCCAAGGCCAGCCAGCGACCTTAACCAACTCCATATGGATTTACCGCAACCGCGTCAGGGCCAAGAGGCCTGAAGCAAAAGGAGTACCAAGATGACAAAACCATTGCGCACCCTCACGTCCCCGGATGGCACCGTGTTCCGGGATCTGAACAACAACGGCACCATGGAGCCGTACGAGAACCCGAAGCTGGCTGTCGCCAAGCGGGTTGCGGACCTCGTTTCCAGGCTCAGTGTGGAGGAAAAAGCGGGACTCATGTTCCAGCCGATGGTGGAGGTTGGCCCCCACGGCGAATTGATTGAAGACGCCGGGATGTTCGGCGGGAAGCCAACAAGCCACCTTCTCCAGGAACGGTTTGTCAACCACTTCAATGTGCTCTCCATACCGGGTCCAGGCGAGCTGGCCGGCTGGCACAACCAAGTACAGCAGCGGGCCGAGCAGACCCCGCACGGTATTCCGGTAACCATTTCAACGGACCCGCGGCACTCGTTCACGGACAACATGGGGGCCTCGTTTGCGGCCGGTGCGTTTTCGCAATGGCCCGAACCGCTTGGTTTCGGTGCGCTGGACGACGCCGAAACGACCGAGCATTTTGCCGATATCTGCCGTAAGGAATACCGTGCGGTGGGAATCCGGGCGGCTCTGCACCCTACGGCGGATCTGGCAACCGAACCGCGCTGGGCGCGTCAATCAGGTACCTTCGGCGCCGATGCGGCAGTGGCCGGACGTCAGCTGGCGGCCATGCTGCGGGGCTTCCAGGGAAGCGGGCTGTCCGCGGAATCGGTGGCCTGCACCACCAAGCACTTCCCCGGCGGCGGGCCGCAGAAGGACGGTGAAGACCCGCACTTTGACTACGGCCGCGAGCAGGTCTACCCCGGGAGCAACGAGGCCTACCACCGGGGCCCGTTTGAGGCTGCCTTTGCCGCTGGCACCAGTGCTGTGATGCCTTACTACGGCATGCCGGTGGGGCTGGAAGTCAACGGCAAGAAGGTGGAGGAGGTGGGTTTCGGCTTCAACAAGGACGTCATTACCGGGATTCTCCGCGGCCACTACGGCTATGACGGTGTGGTGTGCACCGACTGGGGCCTGGTCTCCGACGGCAACCTGGCCGGCATCCCGTTCCCCGCACGGGCGTGGGGCGTTGAGCATCTCACCGCCAGTGAGCGCGCCGCGAAGATCATCGACGCCGGGTGCGACCAGTTCGGCGGGGAAAACGACACCGGGCTGGTGCTCGGGCTGGTCCGTGCCGGCATTGTGAGCGAAGCCCGGCTGGATGAGTCGGTTGCCCGCCTGCTGAAGGTCAAGTTTGAACTGGGCCTTTTCGAAGACCCCTTTGTTAACGAAGCGGAGGCCGCAGGCAACGTTGGCCGCGCTGAATACATCGAGGCCGGTTTTCGGGTCCAGCAGCGGAGCATCACCCTGTTGAAGAACGCCCCGGCAGCAGCCGGCAGCGCTTCCGACAACGACGGCGGTCGCGGGCA
Source organism: Pseudarthrobacter psychrotolerans (assembly GCF_009911795.1). Taxonomy (NCBI): domain Bacteria; kingdom Bacillati; phylum Actinomycetota; class Actinomycetes; order Micrococcales; family Micrococcaceae; genus Pseudarthrobacter; species Pseudarthrobacter psychrotolerans. The sequence goes on from NZ_CP047898.1 coordinate 68,743, forward strand.
GTCGCTTCCCCTAGCCACCGGAATTAAGGTCTTCCTCGACGGCGTCGCGGCCGCCGAGGCCAGCCGATATGCCACCGTCGTCGAAACGGTGGAGGAGGCCGATGTGGCCATCGTCCGGCTGCGGACCCCTTTTGAGCCCCGCACAGGGAACTTCCTGGAACAGCTCTTCCACGCCGGCTCCCTCGAGTTCGACGCCGCCACTATTTCCAAGGTGTCAAAGCTGGCGGACGCGGTGCCCACCGTCGTCGACGTGTATCTGGAGCGTCCGGCCGTAATGCCGGAGATCGCGGCAGCGGCGTCGGTCCTGACCGCCAATTACGGTTCCTCGGACCGTGCGCTGCTGTCGGTTCTCTTTGGCGAGGCCCAGCCGGAAGGAAGTCTTCCCTTCGAACTGCCATCCAGCACGGCCGCGATCGAGGCGGCAAGCCCCGACGTTCCCAACGACACCGCCGCCCCGCTCTTCGAATGCGGATTCGGCCTCCGCTACGCTGCCGTTCCGCAGGAGCTATGACCTTCGGTGCGGAGCTCGTTGACCTCTCGCTGAGGGTCATCACCAGCCTGCTTTTGGGCGCCACCATAGGTTTGGAACGGCAATGGCGATCCCGGATGGCTGGAATCCGCACCAACGCGCTGGTTGCCGGAGGCTCCGCGCTCTTCGTAGTGATGGGTGCTTACTCCTTCGACGGCATTGGCGCAGATCCCACCCGGGTGGCCGCCCAGATCGTATCCGGCATCGGCTTCCTTGGCGCCGGTGTGATCATGCGGGAGGGACTGAACGTCCGCGGACTGAATACCGCCGCAACGCTATGGTGCGCCGCAGCCGTCGGCTCATTGGCCGGATCAGGTCTCTACCTGATCGCAATCCTCGGGGCGCTGTGCATTGTTGGAGTAAACACACTCCTGCGCCCGGTGGGACGGATGATCAACCGGCATCCGCGGCGGGCAGCCGGAGACGTTCAGTCGACGGCCGACGTCGGCTATCTGCTCGAGGCAACAACCGACGGCGAGAGTGAAGGCATGGTGCGCTCCATGCTTGTACAGGCGATCAGCCGCCCGGGCTTCAGCTTGCAGTCGATGTCTGCCCGGGGCACCAAAAACGCGTTGGTCAAGGTACGGGCCGAGCTCTCCGCGAGCGTGGAGGCGGACATCGGCTCCTTGGAGAGAACCGTGCAACGCATGAGCCTGGATCCCAAAATTTACGCCGTACGTTGGCGTGCCGAAGACATTGAAGAGGAGTAACACCGTGAAAGCCATTATGGTGATGTTCGATACGCTCAACCGCAAAATGCTGCCGCCCTATGGGTCAAGCAGAACGATTGCCCCCAATTTCGCGCGGCTGGCGGACCGGAGCGTTACGTTTGACAACTGCTACGGCGGCTCGATGCCCTGCGTGCCTGCCAGGCGTGAGATGCATACGGGCCGCTACAACTTCCTGCATCGGTCCTGGGGCCCATTGAACCGTTCGACGACTCCGTACCTGAGATGCTCAAAAAGAGCGGTGTCTACACCCACCTGGTAACGGACAACAAGCACTACTGGGGCGATGGCGGCGCCACCTACCATGGGCGGTTTAACACCTTCGAGTTTTTCCGCGGGCAGGAAGGGGATGCCTGGAAGGGGCAGCTGGCGGACCCTGAGATTCCCGAGACGGTGAACAAACGCAGCGACCCCTTGTGGCGTCAGGACTGGATTAACCGTGGACATATGCAGGACGAGAAACAGCACCCGCAGACCCTGACCTTTGACGCGGGGCTTGACTTCATTGGCACCAATAAGGACCAGGACAACTGGTTCCTGCAGATTGAAGCGTTCGACCCCCATGAGCCCTTTTTCAGCTACGACGTGTACCGCGAGCTTTACGAAGAAGGGTACACCGGCCGGCACTTTGATTGGCCGATGTACAGGAAGGTCATTGAAAACGATCAGGAGTCTGCTCACCTGAAAAACGAGTACAACGCACTCCTGACCATGTGCGACCGTTCCCTGGGGCGGGTCCTGGACGCGATGGACGAGAACGGGCTCTGGGAGGACACCATGCTGATGGTGTGCACCGATCACGGGCTGCTGCTTGGCGAGCACAATTGGTGGGGCAAGAATGTTCAGCCGTGGTACGACGAAAACATCCACACACCATTGTTCCTGTGGGACCCCAGAAGCGCCGAAACTGCCGGACAGCGAAGGGCCTCGCTGGTGCAGACCATCGACTTCGGCCCCACTCTGCTGGAGTACTTCTCTGTGCCGGTTACGGCGGACATGCAGGGTGTGCCCCTGGCCAATACCGTGGCCAATGACCAGCCGGTGCGTGCTGCAGGGCTATTCGGCAACACCGGCGGCCACGTCAATGTCACTGACGGACGGTACGTCTATATGCGGGCCTGCGGAGACGAGTCCAATTCTCCGCTCTTCGATTACACACTGATGCCGATGCATATGCACGCGCTCTTCAGCCCGGCGGAGCTGCGCAACGCGGAGTTGGTGGAGCCCTTCACCTTCACCAAGGGGGCTCCGGTGCTGAAGGTTCCTGCGTTCAGCTTCGGAAACCCTTATGTCTATGGCACCTTGCTGTTTGATTTGCAGACCGATCCGGCGCAGGACAACCCGTTGCGCGACAAGGACCTTGAGTTGAAGATGGCGACTTTGCTCCGTGATTGCCTCAAGGATTCCGATGCTCCAGTGGAGCAGTACGAGCGGCTGGCCTTGCCCGTCGAAGGGCCCCTGGGGGAGGAACACCTGCTGATCGACAAGCAATGGGAGCAGGTCCAGAAGTCCATGCGTCCGGCTCCGCTGAGCGGGCAACTGCCGGTGAATTCGCCGTTGGCGCAGCAGAATTTGTCAGATCTCTTCGAGGATGGGCGTACCAAGGAGATTGTCTTGGCGTCCATTCCGTTCCTGGCGAATCCGTTCATCCTGATGATGGCAGGGTCAATGACCCTGGTAGAAATAGCCGCGATGAAGGCAGACATCACGCTGGAAGACCTGCTGGCTCTGGACGAGCTGATCGCAGTTCCGGCCGGGAGCTGACGGGGCAGGCATGTCGGAGCAGAATTCGATGTGTTGCGGTGCCCGGTCCGCCACGCTGCAGCCAGTCTCTTCCGCCCTGCAATCGCGCTCACCTTCGAGGCGTTCCCCGACGGCGGCCCTACGGCCGAGGCTGCTGCCGCAAGTGTGGGTTCAAGGCGGGTCTTTCCTGATGGGGGACGCCTGGGGTGAGGGCTATGGGACCGACGGTGAACTTCCCTTGCACCGGGTCCGGGTGGACAGTTTCCAGATGGACCAGACCCCCGTGACGGTCCAGGAGTTTGCCCGGTTTGTCGCAGACGCGGACTACCTTACGGTGGCGGAGCATCTGGGTAGTTCGGCCGTTTTCCATATGGCCTGCGCCGCAGAGCCGGAGGACATCCTGGGTTTCTCCAGGGAGACGCCGTGGTGGCTGACTGTCCGTGGCGCGAACTGGCGTCAGCCCTTTGGTGCCGCAGGCGCCCGCGCCGGGGACCCGTCGTCGGAGCTCAGCGAGCATCCGGTGACTCATGTTTCATACCGGGACGCGGTGGCCTACTGCCTTTGGGCGGGGCGTCGCCTGGCCACGGAGGCCGAGTGGGAGTTCGCGGCCCGCGGCGGTTTGGAAGGTGCCCGCTATCCATGGGGCAATGAGCTGATGCCGCATGGCGAAACGCAGTGCAAGATCTGGCAGGGGACGTTTCCCTGGAACAGCACACACCCGCATGGGTCCATGGCTACCGCGAAAGTCAGCAGCTACCCGCCCAACGACTATGGCTTTCATGACATGGCCGGGAACGTCTGGGAATGGTGCCAAGACTGGTTTTCACCGACGTTTTATGGCGAACCGGCAGCCTCCCGGGCCAACCCGCTGGGCCCTGGCCGCGGCGAAAAGAAAGTGATGCGAGGGGGGTCTTATCTCTGTCACGAGTCCTACTGCAACCGCTACCGGGTAGCCGCGCGCAGTTCAAGCCTGCCAGACTCCTCCAGCGGGAATCTTGGCTTTAGAACGGTTGCCCTGTAGCCGGTATGCGAATTTCAGGCGGGAGCAGCACATCGCCATGCGCTGTTCCCGCCTCCTTTTAAGTTTAAGCTACGCCCGCAACAACATGGACGGAGGCATCGGCGCCCCCCGCATCCAGCGAAACCGTTGTGCTGAGCGGAAGCTGCGTAACGCTCGACCCAACCGAGAGCGTGTACTCGCCCGGCTCATACTGCCACCCGTCCTGCCAGTATGCAAAGGACCTTGCTGCCAGCTTGACGGTGGCGGTGGCTGTAGCTCCGGCCTCAGCCCAGACCGGGGCGAACCCGACAAGCCAGCGCACCGGACGGTCCACCGCGGACTGCGCGCGTTCTGCGTAGATCTGGACTACCTGTTTGCCTGCACGCGATCCTGTGTTCTTCACTGTGACCTGGACTCCGAACACAGTATCGGCGGCGGACGGTCCATCAACGAGCGTCTGAACGGCGAGGTCCTCGAAGGACCAGGTGGTGTAGCCCAGGCCGAATCCGAACTCGTAGGCCGGTACCGTCCCGTTCTTGAGCCATGCCCGGTAACCGATATGGATACCTTCGTCATAGCGGACCACCCCGGAAGCAGGCGTGACGTTCAGGACGGGAACATCCAGCTCCTCCTTGGGCCAGGTGGTGGGCAGCCGTCCGCCGGGTTCCACCTTGCCGAACAGGATGTCCGCGACGGCATGTCCATACTCCTGTCCACCGAAGTAGGTCAGCAGGACGGCGGCCACGTCGTCGCGCCATGGCATAAGAACTGGCGAGCCGGCGTTGACCACCACGATGGTTCGGGGATTCGCTGCAGCCACTGCTCGGACCAGTTCATCCTGGCGGCCCGGCAGGGCCAGTGAATCCCTGTCATACCCTTCGGATTCCACTCGAGAATTCGTCCCGACAACAACGACTGCCACATCCGCTGCCTTGGCGGCCTCAACCGCCTCTGCAATCAGGGCGTTGGGGTTGGAATCATCAGCCGCCAGACCGAAGGTGAAGGAAAGGGCTTCCGCCAAGGGGCCGGTCCGGTCGCCAATTTCGTATTCGACCCGGACATTGATCGGCCTTCCTGCGGATACGGTCAGCTTCCCCGTGAGCGAGTCAGGAGACAGGAAGGATGCGCCAAGATCGTTCCCCACCGGCGTGACGGTGCCCTCCACCACCAGAACGCCGTCGGCAAAGATTCGTGCCGTCCCGACGGCGGCGAAGCCCAAGAGGATCTCGCCGGTCTGCTCAGGGACGTAGCGGGTTGACAGCTCGACGACGGATGACGCAGCAATCGGGACCCCACCTCCGAGCCACACCAGTGCGGTGGAACGGCGATCCTGCGCTGCGAGCTCAACGCCTTGGGCATCCAGGAACCTGACGCGCACTCCGGCTCCGCCGGAAACCGGGTTGGACATCCGCTCGATGGGGAGTTCGGCTACACCCTCCTGAACGACGGCGCCGATCGAGTACGAAACTTCACCGCTCGGCATGGCGAGGCAGATTCCCAGGAGCGGCGAGATGACGCGCTCCGGGAGGACGGTGGCACTTCCGCCACCCTGGGTTCTGGCGAATCTGGCGTTGTGGCCAATGACGGCGATCCGTGTAGGTTCTGCCGGCAACGGCAGTATCCCGTCATTCTTGACCAACACTGATCCCGCAGCGGCTGCTTCGCGGGCAAACGCTACGCCGTCTTCCACATTGGGGGGTTCGGCCTGCACAGGTTCGAACCCTTCCAGCGCGCCTACCCGTGCGGCCAGCCGCAGCAGTCGGCGTACCTTGCGGTCGACGACGCTGACGTCGACGTCGCCTCTCTGCACTGCCGCGACGAGCGAACGCCCCCAGGGGCCCTCAGGGCCAGGCATAACGAGGTCCTGGGAAGCCTTGGCGCTCTCCAACGAGCGCACGGCCGTCCAGTCGCTGATGACGACGCCGTCGAAACCCCATTCGGAGTTCAAAGGCGTCTCAAGCAGGTCATGCTCCGTGGCCGTTGTCCCGTTGATGGCATTGTAAGAGCTCATCACAAGCCAGGCGTGCGATTCGACGATGGCCTTTTCAAAGGCCGCCAGGTAGAGCTCCCGGAGAGCGCGGTCATCAACCTGCACGTCAACGGTGAAACGATCGGTTTCGAAGTCGTTCGCAATATAGTGTTTCGGTGTTGCTCCGACTCCATTTTCCTGGACTCCGGCCACGTAGGCGGCGGCGAGATCGGCGGTTAGCACCGGGTCTTCGCTGAAGGCCTCAAAGTGCCGTCCGCCCAGCGGGGACCTGTGCAGATTGATCGTCGGCCCAAGCACAACATCGACGTTCTTGCGACGTGCTTCCACTGCGGATGCGGCACCATACCGCCGGGCCATAGCCAGGTCCCAGGAAGATGACAGGGCGGTCGCGCTGGGGAGGTTGAGCGAAGGGTCACGTTCGTCCCAGGTCTCACCGCGCACGCCACTGGGGCCGTCCGAGACGAGGATGCGCCGCAGGCCGATCTTTTCAACAGGCCAGGTGGTCCAGAAATCACGGCCTGTGAGCAGCATTACTTTTTCTTCGAGCGTCATTCTGGCGAGCAACTCGTCAAATCGGCGATCATCGGGGTTTGTCACGGAATCCTCCACATCGTTGGGGCCGCCTGCACAGCCGGTCACGTTCATGCTAACAACCAAAACTGAACAACGCTAGGTTTTCGTGGGGTTCAGCTCAGGTGACCTAGCATTGACGTCATGGCAGGCAGAGGAAAATACGCAAAAGGCGTTGCAAAGCGTGAGGAGATTCTGCGTACGGCATTGGACGTCTTCGCAATTCAGGGGTACCGCGGCACATCGCTTCGGGAGCTCGCAGAAGCCGTTAATCTAAGCCAAGCGGGTGTCCTGCACTACTTCGATTCCAAGGAGGAGCTTTTTGCCGAGATCCTCCGCAAACGTGATGAGCGCGACAACGCGGAGTACTCGGAGGGCGAGGACGTCATCGATACCTTCGTGGAGGTGATGAGGCACAACGCCGACCGACCCGGTTTCGTCAGCCTCTATGCCAACATCTCGGCAGCGGCAACAGAACCCGAGCACGCTGCACATGAATTCTTTGCCCAACGATACGAAAACATGCGCCTGAATCTGGCAGACGGTGTCCGCACCCGGCAAGCCGAAGGCCGCATGGCAACAGACCTGGATCCGGAAATGGTGGCATCCGTGATGCTGGCCGCCGCTGATGGCCTTCAGGTGCAGTGGTTACTCAAGCCCGAGCTGGACATGGCGGAACATCTTGACTACATGTGGTCGATCCTGTCGAGTGCTCCAATCCGGACAGAAGAGTAGCCAAGGCAACGAGCGGATGGGCTCGCTGCTTTGGCTCCTACTTTTCGCGACACTTTCTGCCCTGCCAACGCTAACGGTGGCGCATCTTGCGGCCCGCTGTGGCGTGTAGCTGACGCCACAGGCTCAGCGGGTCCCTCACGGATTCAATCTGGGTGCCATAGACCTGGCTGGTCCGATCCTCGCCGTGCGGCTGCCACACCGGAAGCTCGGTTCCTGACGGGCCACTTTCACCCGCACCGTTGGGGTTTCCAGTGCGGATGAAGGAGATCCAGGCGGCGTGCATTGCGCCGCTGAGCGCATTGAATTCGTCGACGTCGATCCCCTCCACGAAGGGTGCATGCTGCCACGACGCAAGATTATTGAAGGTAAACGGCAACTCCAGACAATGCGTCGCACCCAAACGACCGCCGTGCGCTGGTGATTTGAATGAGAACTGGTAAGACCAGGCTGGATTGGACGCCGCTCGGGCGTCCGCCAGCTCGAGAGCCGGTTGACGGAACAGCTCATCACTGATGACGTCCACCAGGACGCCAAGGGGTTCTTTGCGATTCGCTCCTCACCCGCATAGGCCTCGTACGCAGTAGGCAGCAGCGTCGCATCAAATCGTTCTGCGAGACGTTCTTCAACACGTTCTTTGCTGACATCCTGCAGCTCGGGGTTCAGAGCGAACGAAAAACTCGCCTCGTCGACGTTCCATCCGATCAGAACATCTATGTCTGATGCCCCGCCGTTGATCAGTGTGTCCAAGGGATGTTCCAGGAGGGAAACGCCGTCGATGATCGGCAGGAACGGTGTTGTCCAATGGCCGAATCTGGTGGCCACCGCGAAACGCTGAAAGGACAAACCCAGGACGCTTTCCCAGGGCATGTTACGAAGCGAGGAAACGTCGTCGTCATCGAGTCCGGCGGCCTTGACAAGCTGAGCTGTGCCCCTCCGGGCATCATCGATCGAGTCCAGCTTCAATCCCAGAGGGGGACTCTGCAGTATGACTCGTTTAATGAGCGGCGAGGTGTCTGCCTGAATGGCCAGAGTCGCCGCTGAGAATGCCCCGCCGGATTCGCCGGCGACAGTAATGTTGTCCGGGTCGCCACCGAACAGGGCGATGTTTTCATGGACCCACTTCAACGCGATGCTCTGATCACTGAGCCAGAGGTTGCCGTTGTCACCCGACTCGGCAAGGAAGAAGCCGAAGACACCGATCCGATAGTTGATGCTGACTACAACGGTATCGCCGTTGCGTGCGAAGGTGTCACCGTGATAGACGGGCAGGCTCCCGGATCCGCTGACAAATCCGCCGCCATGAATCCAGACAAGGACCGGCCGCCGCTCCGAATCGGTTGCCGGTGTCCACACATTCAGCGTGAGGCAGTCTTCATCGAACGGAGGAGTGCCATGGTTGCCGAGCACCCGGTCGTAGCTTCCAGTCGGATCGAAAGGCTGCGGCGCGCTGGCTCCGAACGACTCTGCCGCGAACACGCCGGTCCAGCCTGGATGCGGTACGGCAGGCTTCCACCTCAGATCTCCAACCGGCGGCGCCGCGTAGGGAATCCCCTTGAAGACGAGCAAACCGTCCTCGAGGCTGCCTTGAACCGGCCCCGCTGTGGTTCGCACAATGCCGGCGGTGATAGTTTGTCGTGTCATTGGAGCTCCTGGTTTTTTGGAGGGTAGTGGCTGAGCAGCCGGTGGTTCTTCGCTATTTCGCTGCCGCAGAAAGCTGGGCATTTTGACGGGCAATCCTGCCGCTGAGAGCGGCCCAAAGCAATAGCGCCGTCGCGCTGCCCAACAGTGCCCCGGCGATGGTGTCGCTGAACCAGTGCGCCGAGAGATAGGTCCGGTTAGTGATCTCGAAGACCACCACGAGGGAGGCGAGAATCCATGTCCAGGCCCGCACGACTATCAAGGACAGGGCAACAACGAGGAACGCGACGCCTGTGACGTGTCCGGACGGAAACGAACCAACGTCCACCGTCACGAGCGGATTCTCAGGGCGCTGCCGGCCAACTAAATTCTTGATGACCTGAACTACGGTGTTGGCGAGGACTCCACCGGCGGTAAAATACAGGGCAAGCCACCAGCGGCGCTTGAAGAGCGCGACAACCACGGGAACGAGCAGGATTGCGGATCCTCCGATGGGCCCTCCGGTCAGGGCCGACGCGAAACTGTGGACGGCGGTCAGTGCATCATTCCGGTTGTCCAGGCTGAACTTGTTCCAGCCCTGATCGACGGCTCCGATCCAGGATGCGTTGAGGTTGAGCCAGATCAAGGTAAAACTCACAAGGCAAAGCAATGCTGCGGAGCTGCAAGCCCGGCGCATGGCCGCCGGGTGCTGTGTTCGAACCAAAGGCGACGTTGCCATGTCAGCTCCTTACTTTTCGGGGAATCCTGCGATTGAGTAGAATCTAGCCCGGCGATCCAGATAATTCAAGGTTTGAATTATCTAGTTGGCCATCACCCCTTTGTGTGACAAGCTGGTGGTATGAGTCTGGACGTGCGCGGGGGGAAACGACGGGCTCCTGGATCGGCGTCGAGCCTGGTGAGTGCGGATGTCCGGGCGCACAACCTCGGCATAGTTGCCCGCTATCTCGCGGAAAACGGACCGAGTTCGCGCAGCCAGATTGCGGAAGGCTCCGGACTGACGCGCGGTGCCGTAACGGTGCTGGCCAGCTCCTTGATTGAGGCCGCCGTGGTACGCGAAGCCCAGCCGAAATACAAGGCCGGCAAGGGGCGTCCGATTGTCCCGCTCGAGCTGGCCTCTGACGACGTCGCGCTCCTGGTTCTGCAGCTGGATGCGGACAAGGCGACGGCGCTGCTGTCAAGCGTTGCCGGGGACGTATTGCTGCGGATTGCGGAGCCTCACGGGAGGCCGATGGGGCGCCCCGAGCTGATCCTTGATGTTCTGGCCGCAACCCTGGACAGGGCCCTTGAGGCGAGCCGGGAAATGGGGCGCCGCGTTGCCGAGCTCACTATTGTTGCTTTTGCTCCGGTGGGGGGTGACCCGGTCCAGGTTATTGCCGACACCGACCTCGGCTGGGGCCATGTGGATGTTATCGGTGGCCTGCGTGCCAGGGTGCAAGGTTTCCCTGAAGCGGTGCGGCTCGTCGGAGACGTACACGTGGCCGCGGTTGCGGAGCAGGGATTCAACCCGGGCATCAAGGATCTCTGTTACGTGAAAAGCAATTCCGGAATCGGCGGAGCCCTCATAGTCGACGGCAAGCTGGTCCGTGGCGGCTTTGGGCTGGCCGGCGCCCTGGGTCATTTGCCCGTCCGGCCGGGTGGGATCGTGTGCGAGTGCGGGCAGATTGGCTGCCTGGTCACTGTCGCCGGACCTGATGCTGTCCTGATTGCTGCTGGAATGGGTGAAGAGCTCCACCGGGACGGCCTGACCTCAGCCCTGGCCGAGTTCAGCCGTCGCGTCCTCGTAGGTGAACCTGCTGCGACAGCGGTCTGGGATGAGGCCAGGGTGTGGATTGCGCGTAGCTTGCAACTTGTCGCGGTCACCCTGGACCCGCAGCTGATCGTGCTGGGCGGGTATTGGTCGCTACTGAGCGAATCGATTGGCCAGAGTTTCGCGGAGCAGCGCAAGGGCTTCTTCGCCACAGGCGCCGGCTCGGCGGTGAGGGTAGTTCCGGGGCGCCTGGGTGACGACGCCGCGTTGTTGGGTGCGCTGTGGCAGGCCAGGGATCGCTATTTTTCCGGACCGCTCGAGATAAAGACATAATTCAACTCTTGAATTATGTCGCGGAGTGAACCATACTGATCTCGAGTCACCGTGAAATGCCCTTGGCGATCGCGGCCTTGACCATCAGTTCACTCAAGGAGTCCAGCAATGACCAGTCAAACCATCGAGATCCCCACCGCACTCGGCACAGTCCGGGGCAATCTCCGCGGAGAGTCCGCCAGTTTCCTCGGAATTCCCTTTGCGCAGCCTCCGGTGGGAGAGCTCCGGTTCGCGGCCCCCGTCCCGTTCGGGCACTGGGAAGGTGTCCTGGACGCAACAGAGCATGGAGCAACACCGCAGCGGACCGCTCTGGCTGAGGTGACCCTCATCCCGGAGCCAACCGTTCCTGGGCCCTCAACCCTGAACCTCAACGTATTCGCCCCGGTTGACGCGGCATTCGGATCGAAGCTCCCTGTGCTGGTGTGGATTCACGGAGGCGGGTTCGTGGCCGGATCCCCGGCAAGTCCCTGGTACGACGGTGCGGGGTTCAACCGGGACGGCGTTGTGACGGTAAGTATTTCCTACCGCCTCGGCTTCGACGGCTTCGGCTGGATCGAGGACGCCCCTCACAACCGCGGAATCCTCGACTGGATGCTGGCGTTGCAGTGGATCCAGGACCACATTGCTTCATTCGGAGGAGATCCCTCGCGGGTCACAATCGCGGGCCAATCTGCCGGGGGTGGTGCTGTTTTGACGTTGCTGGCGGCCAAGGGGGCTGAGAAACTCTTCGCACGCGGCTACTCGATTTCCGGCGCGGCGGCGGACATCCCGCTGGAAAAGGCAGAGGCCGCTGGCCGCGAACTTGCTGGCAAGGCCGGTGTGGAACCCAACATCGCCGGGTTCTCTTCACTGAGGGAAGAGCAGATACTTTCACTTCAGGGCGGCGTGGGTCTGGAAGCAGGCCCGGACGCCAACGATCCGATGGCGCCCATGGTGGCGCTGGTGACCGGCGGACTCACTTTCGGGCCGGTCATCGATGGTCAGCTGTTGACCGATACGGTGGAAAACTCCCTGCGAAACGGGGCAGGTGCGGACAAGCCGCTTGTGCTCGGATCGACAGACCACGAGTTCAACATGGCGATGGCTCAGCATGAGGCGCCACTGGCCGGAGTGGACCCCGTACCGCTGTTGAGCAGCTTCGGTGCATCACCGGAGCTGATCGAGGAATACAGGGCACAGCACGCTGGCCTCTCGACCGCAGGATTGCTGGGACAGTTCATCACGGACAGTATGTTCAGGGTCAAGACACTTCAGTACGCCCAGGCGCGTGACGAGGCAGGGGCCCCGGCCTTCCTGTATCGGTTTTCCTGGCAATCGCCAACCATTGGTGGGGCATGCCACTGCCTCGATGTTCCCTTCTTCTTTGATTGCCTCGCCGATTCACACGTCGCGCACATCGCCGGACCCAATCCGCCCCAGGAACTGGCGGACGAGCTGCACAGCGAAGCCGTGGGTCTGATCGTCAACGGAGCCCCGGGCTGGGGCGCCTACACGGCGGACTCACCCCTGGTCCGGGTCTACAACACACCGTCCACCACCGCGGACAACGGTTACTCCGAGGTGACTCTTTTGCAGCCGGCGGCAACGCCAGTAAACTAAGTCGGCCCGAGCGCGGGAATCTCAGCCCCTGGGCAACGCCCGGGGCTGAGTACGTTCAGCGGAATCCGAGCAAAGTTGTCGCAAACGTGGCATCGCCCCCGCCCCGCGTAGCTCTTCGGTAAAGGCGAGGACGTTTTCTATGCCCCGGCGCGATCCGCGCCACTGCCTATGCCTGGCGCATGAACCTCGTACCCGAGAATTAGGACCATTCACCCCCCAGGCCGCTTCCCCCATCATCCGGCTCGGCACCGCACTCCTAAAAAGCGACTCTGTTGTGGAGGCTGTAGAAGAGAGGGGCGCTTAGAGATTGCGCCAATAGGTCAGGGGCGGCCGTTGGGCGGCTGTCCCAACGGTGCGTGGTCCAGGCTTCTCGTAGGAGTCGCCGCGTGATGATGACGGCGTTGGCTAGTGCAACTTCCGTATGGAGCGGGATGCCTTTCCCATCAAGGAGCAGGGAGCGTTTGGTGCCCGGTTTGCCGCGGTCCACCGGGGATCTGCCAGCAACTTCGCCACCGCACGGGGCCTTGACGATGCACCCGGCCACGGCGAGGTCTTCGAAGTCGATGCCGACCAACCGGTCATAGGAGTCCAGACATATCTGTTCGAGCTGTTTAAAGATGCCGGCCTGCGTCCATTCATCCCTGCGCCGGCGGATCGTGGTCGCCGATAAGCTGGTGTCGGCGACTTTCTGGTAGGCGGCCCCGAGGACGAGGACATGGACGATCTTGTCGAAGACGATCCGGTCCGGCACCACAGACATGGGGCACAATCCTTTCAAACTGTGTCTCACATCAGTATTACACCTCACACATAGGTGACCAGCCGACCTTCGCACCCGCGACATGAGGGGTTGAGCGCCATACCGTTGTCGGTCAGCAAAGGGGTCCGGCAGCGCGATGTGGATTGTCCCGAGCTGGATGGTGACCAGTTCGGGACTGTAATTTAAACGGTGTAACTCCAGAGAATTAGGAGGTTCCCGTGACTGATGTGATTAGTGAGGCGACCGCGGAGAGGGTTGTTGGACCGGATCCGGCGGACGTGCTGGACGAGCAGCTGGTGCGGCAGCTGAGCGAGCGGGCCCGGGCGGAGGGCCTGCGGCTGACCGGTGAGGGCGGGCTGCTGTCGCGTCTGACGAAGATGGTCGTGGAATCCGCCCTGGAAGGGGAAATGGAGGACCATCTGGGCTACGCCCGGCATGATCCGGCCGGCAGGGACGGCGGGAACTCGCGAAACGGCACCCGGTCCAAGGAGCTGTTGACCGAGGCCGGGCCCGTGCAGATTGCGGTGCCGCGGGACCGGGACGGCTCGTTTGCCCCGCAGCTGGTCGGGAAGCGGCAGCGCCGCCTGTCCGGGCTCGATGATCTGGTTATCTCGCTGTCCGCGAAGGGGCTCACGCACGGGGAGATCTGCGCCCACCTGGCCGAGGTCTACGGCGCGGAGGTCTCCAAGCAGACCATCTCCACCATCACGGAGAAGGTCCTGGAGGGTATGTCGGCCTGGCAGAGCCGGCCGCTGGATCCGGTGTATCCGGTGATCTTTATCGACGCGATCAACGTGAAGATCCGCGACGGGCAGGTCGCTAACCGGCCGATCTACGTGGCGCTGGCGGTCACCTGCGAGGGCACCCGTGACATCCTTGGGCTGTGGGCCGGCGAGCACGGTGACGGGGAGGGTGCGAAGTACTGGCTGCGGGTCCTGTCCGAGATCAAGAACCGGGGCACCCAGGACTGCCTGATCGTGGTCTGTGACGGGCTCAAGGGCCTGCCCGAGGCCATCGCCACCGTCTGGCCGCAGACGATCACCCAGACCTGCATTGTTCACCTTTTGCGCAACTCGTTCCGCTACGCGTCGAAGAGGGACTGGTCCGCGATCGCGAAAGACCTCAAGCCCGTCTACACGGCGGCGTCGGAGTCCGACGCGCTGGACCGGTTCGTCGAGTTCAGCGAGAAGTGGGAGAAGCGCTACCCGGCGATCATCCGGCTGTGGACCAACGCCTGGGCTGAGTTCGTGCCCTTCCTGCAGTTCGACCGCGAGATCCGCACGATCATCTGCACGACCAATGCCATTGAGAGCATCAACGCGCACATCCGGAGGGCCGTGAACGCCCGCGGACACTTCCCCACGGAACAGGCCGCGCTCAAATGCGTCTATCTGGCGGTCATGAGTCTGGACCCCACCGGGACGGGCCGACAACGCTGGTCCAACCGCTGGAAGGCTGCGCTCAATGCCTTCGACGTTACCTTCGACGGACGCCTGTCCGCCGGCAAGAAATAAAATCAAAACCAGTTACACCGAAAACTTGACAGACCCACCAGTTCTTCAGTGATGGTCACGTCGTTCCAGGTTAGTCGTGCGATGTTTTCGGCCTGTTGTCCGAAGACGAGGATGAGGATCGCGGCGGCCCGGTCACGTGTCTCTAATCCGTCGGCGTCGATGACTCTTTTGAGTGCTTCGTCCTGTCCGGGCTTGGCGAGTCTTGGGCTGGTGCCGCGGCGGTGCGGAACGATGGTGAGCCCGGATGGGGCGACTTTGGCCTTAATGGCCCATTTGAGGAAGCGCTCCGCGATGCGTCGGGTTGTGGGCCCTTCGGCTTGCCATACGTCGAGGTGAGATTGCTGCAGGTCAGGGAGTTTGATGTCATGTCCGGTGAGCCAGTTGAGGAGGTCGATGGCCACGGTGACTTCCTGTTTGGCGCGTAGGAAGGTGCCTCGGGCGACTTCGTCCATGTGGTTCATTCGTCGTTGGTGGTGCCAGCGGATGTAGCGGCGGATCACCTCGAGGTTCTGCGGGTCACTCACTCGTTCGAGGGCTTGTGCGGCCCAGCTGTCGTAGCGGATCCGGAGTTCGTCGCGTTGGGGGAGGACACCGTGTTCCGTGAGGAGTCCGCGGACGTATTCGCGGGTGCGTGAGTCGGGCAGTTCGTCGAAAGTTTCGTGGGTGATCTTTGGTGCGACCGCGAGGTTGCGGAGGAACGCCGTGGCGTGCTTTTGGCGGATCCAGGTCAGGCCGCTGTTGGCCCGTTTCATGGACTTCAGCGCGACCGCCAGCGGGATCAGATCGTTGGCGATGGCTCCCGTGCCCGGGTCGGTGAGCAGGTCATCTACGACAGTGGCGAGGACGCAGGTCCAGCATCGCCCGGCGCTGTGAAGTTCGTCCTCGGCTCCGCAGGTCTCGCAGTCCATGTTGATTCGGATGCCTGAGCATCGACGGCAGGCGGGTTGGTTATCGATGAGGCCGGGCAGGACGCCTTCGTGGCCGCAGGCGCAGATTCCTCGGGTGCGTTTGGCTTGCTGGTAGCAGTAGCCGCAGACGCCGCCGTCAGGCCATCGTGCGACGGTTTGGTGGTGCTGGCCACAGCGGTTGCAGGGGACCGGCCAGCGGATGGGGTCCTCTGCTTTGCGTGGCTTACTCACCGTCCTCAGGCGTGACTAGGCGGATGCGCTTGGCTATCGGGTTACCTGGTTGGATTCCGAGGTCTTCGCTGCGCTGCGGGGCATTTGCCGTTGCTGCGGCCCGCATCTCTACGAATGGTTCGAACAGGTCATTCGGGGTGCAGTCCAGGATGTCGCAGAGCGCCGCGAACGTCCTGGCAGGGATACGTTCGGGTGTGGCCGTGACCAGCCGGTAGACCTGGCTCTCGGAGAGATTGATTCCGCGGGATCTCAGAAGTGGCATCAGTTCGATGGTCTTCCAGAGGTTGCGCTTGGCCATGAGGGCACGCAAATTCCAGCGGTAGCCGATCCGGCGCTGTTCAGGCATCTGGTTCCTCCAAGGTCGTGATGCGGCGTGCGATCATCTGCTGCACCGTTTTCTGCTTGAAGTCCGACGATACCGATGTGTAGAGCCCGGGGGTCGAGGACCATTCCGCGGAAAGTAGCGCTAAGGAAACCGACCGCAACGATTGCCATATTTCACGACGGTCAGGGGCTTAATGCGACCGTTCACTGTAGTTGGGAAGGCCCTGAGAGCCCTGTTCCTACTGGGCGCGCTGCTTCGCGCGTAATTCCATACGGCCCGTTCGGACTTAGCGCAACAATGAAGAGGTTGTGGCCCTGCCCCGTTATCAGTATTCCCGCATCCGGGCACGCCGGCTACGGCTACTGTCCCTTCCACTCCCGCTACTTTTTGGGGCTTCCGGCTATATCTGATCAGCACACCGGAAGGCATGCCCGTCATCTGGGGCCTGGCCATCCCCAAATTCGGTGAACGTGAAGTCACCCGGGCCCTTCGAGCGCGACCACCACCTCGTCATGACCGGTCAGGTTATCCTCGGCGACCAAGGCTTCGCGGGCCGCGACTTCGAGGCATTCATCACCGAAGACCTCGGCGCCGCCCTGATCCGCCCGATCGCAAAGATGAGAAACCACGCTTGGGCAGCTTCGGCGGCATCAGACAATGGATCGAGTCGGTCTTTGACACCCTCAAAGGCCAGCTCACCCTCGAACAACACAGCGGACGCACCCTCGCCGGCGTCTACGCCAGAGTCACAAGAAGCTCGCCGGCATGCCGGAAGACGAGCTGTACGTTGCCGCCAAGGATCTGCAGAGATGACGGGCACCGTCGACCGGATTTAGGGTCAACGGTGGCCGATGCTGCTTGCGTTAGCTCGGTGCGTCCTCTGAATCACATCTTGTCGAAGCCTTCGATGCGGAGGGGTGCATTGATCAGCTTGCGCTCAGCGATTCCGCCAGTGCCTGGGAAAACGCAGTGAGAATTGCTGGCTTTCTCCGACCGGCCAGCGTCTGGATCTGACCTTGGCGCTGATGGAAAACCGGGTGTTCCACAGTCATGAACTTCAGGTCCGTCTCCCTCTTCGGGTGCACGACCAGTTGGCTGAGGAGTGTTGCGCCTGCCCCGGAGCGTGCGAACTCCAACGCTGGACTGGCGTGATCGGTGGACAGGGCGATTCTTGGGTGCAGGTTTTCCATCTGCACGGCGATGTCGAACAGTTCCCGCTGGGTGATCCCCGGTGAAGGAAGAGCCAACGGATAGCGGCACAGTTCGGTGAGAGTGACAGTCTCACCTACCGTCAGAGGGTGGCCCTTGGCTGCCACGGCACATGCCGGTGCCGGGACCGAAAACTCCACGGCCACATCCCGCTGGGGTCCCAAAGCATAGACAGCGGCGATGTCGGCCTGGCCTTCGATGACCATGCGGGTGGCATTCTCGGACGAGACCACATCCAGATGAAAATTGACGTCCTGATGATCCATGGTGAATCGGGCTATGGCCTCCGGTACCCGGCATCTTGCAAGTCCTTCCGAACTGGCCACGGTGATGACCCGCTGGTGCCGCTTCTCGGAGTCCCGGAGCTCCTGAACCAGTGATTCCCCTTCAGCTTCTGCCCGCCGGGCATGCGCCAGCAGCAATCGACCGGCATCCGTCAACGTCATCCCCCGTGGATGCCGGACGAACAAGGGCACGCCGGCCGAGCGCTCCAGACTACCGATCTGGCGGCTGATGGCGGAGGCCGACACATGCTGCACGGCCGCTGCCTCAGTGATGGAACCGGTCCGGGCAACATCATGGAAATAGATCAAGGCAGTTGGAAGCATCTTCATCAACCCACCCCAACACGCGGTTTGCCTTCAAGTCAATGGTCGTTGCAGAAACGATGCTGGTGCGTGACCTATACCACATGTAGCCTCGTTGGTAAGCAGATCCAGTTAGGCAATTTCAGGAGTACCGGAGCATGAATTTTCCCGCATCAACACTGGAAAGTCTCGAAGAGTACGTTTCCACCGGCCAGCTCTTCGCGGACCTGAGTCGCCGCGTCGCCTATCGCACCGAGAGCGCGACGTCCGAAGGCCGAGTTGCGTTAGACGCATACCTGACCGAGGTGCTGATCCCGGACCTCAGTGCTCTGGGTTGCGAAACGGAGCTCTTCCGCGGATGGGAGGGCGGGGCTAACTCTTTCCTGATCGGCACCCGGATTGAATCTGAGGATGTGCCGACCGTGCTGTGCTACGGGCACGCAGATGTTGTTCCGGGCCAGGACGGTGAGTGGGATGAGGGACGCAGCCCCTGGGTTCTGGAAGCTGACGGAGACCGCTGGTATGGCCGCGGAACGGCCGACAACAAGGGGCAGCATCTGATCAATCTTGTAGCGTTGCGCATCCTATTGGAAACCAACGGCCGTCTGGGCTTCAATCTGAAGTTCCTTTTTGAATGTGGCGAGGAGATCGGCTCTCCCTCTCTGGCCGAATTTGCCTCGGCTAACAAAGACAAATTGGCAGCAGACGTCTTCATTGCATCCGATGGCCCGAGGCTGAGCGCGGACACGCCGACTATCTTCCTCGGATCAAGGGGGGGAATCACCTTTGAACTAGACGTCAACCTGCGTTCCGGTAGCTACCACTCCGGCAACTGGGGCGGACTGCTGCGCAATCCGGGGACGACGCTTGCGGCCGCGATCGGCACCTTAGTCGACGGAAACGGGAGGATTCTCTTGCCGGACCTCCTTCCAGCGAACGTGCCCGAGTCGGTTCGCACGGCGCTCAGTGAAATAGTCATTCCTCACACGCCCGGTGACCCGGATATTGACGTTGACTGGGCCGACACCAGCCTCACACCGGCCGAAAAACTTTACGGCTGGAACACCCTGGAGGTTCTGGCTCTAGGCTCCGGCGACGTCCGGGCCCCGATCAGCGCGATTCCGGGATCGGCACGTGCCGTACTTCAACTCCGATTCGTCGCGGGGACGCCGACGGACGGAATGGAAGACGCCGTCCAGGCCCACCTCGATGACAGAGGGTTTGGGATGGTGCGGGTCCGCAAGACCACGTTCTTCCCCGCGAGCCGTCTCGACCCCGCCAACCCTTGGGTTGAATGGGCAAGCCGCTCCATCCACAGCACCACGGGCATACAGCCGACAGTGCTGCCGAACATCGGCGGATCCCTGCCGAATAACGTCTTTGAGGACATCCTGGGTCTTCCGACACTTTGGATTCCGCACTCCTATCCCGGCTGCCAGCAGCACGCCCCCAACGAACACATGCTGACATCCATCGCCCGCCAGGGTCTGCATATCGCGTGCGGCCTCTTCCACGATCTGGGCCACACCTCCGCCGACATCGAACTTCCGCTCGCCGCGACCACAGCCTGATCCCCAGCCAACCACCTATTCTGGAGCAACCCCCATGAACCCTTCACCAGAGGCAAACCCGACGAGAACCGTCGTCGCGGACCCGGAACAATCAGCCACCGACCCATCCCAAGGCCGGACGACACCACGGAAAAAAACGTCGGCCGTCCGCGGGGTCGCGGCAGCGACGATCGGCAATGCTCTCGAGTGGTTCGACATGTCGATCTACGCGCTGCTGGCCATCTATATCGGACGGAACTTCTTCCCATCCGATAACCCGGCCATCGAGGTCATCCAGGCCTTCGCCGTTTTCGGCGCTTCCTACCTGATCCGGCCTTTGGGCGGCCTGATCCTTGGCTCATTTGCCGACCGCAAGGGCCTCAAGAAAGGCCTGATGCTGACCATCCGCCTCATGGTGCTTGGGACCGCGCTGATCGCGTTCATGCCAAACTATGACTCCATCGGCGTGCTGGCCCCTATCGGGATCATCCTTGCCCGTCTCATTCAAGGATTCTCCGCCGGCGGCGAGTTTGGTGCGGCCACGTCATACCTCATCGCGCAGAACTCGGAACGACGCGGATTCCTGGGAAGCTTCCAGTTCGCCAGCCAGGGCCTGGGATCACTGACGGCGGCCATCTTTGTTGCCGTGCTGACGACAATGCTGTCAAACGAAGACATGATGTCCTGGGGCTGGCGGATTCCCTTCGTCTTCGGCCTGCTGGTCGGCCCTGCCGGCTACTTCATCCGCAAATTCGTCGACGAAGCACCCATAGACCACGGCCCGGACCCGGAGCGCCACGAGCCGATCCGGGACCTCTTCAGGAGCCAGAAAGTGGGCGTCCTTATCGCCGGCGGCGCCCTGGTGGTATCCACTGCGTTGAACTTCATCATTCAGTACATGCCCACATTCGGTATCCAGCAACTCGGACTTCCTAAGTCGTCGTCATTTTTCTGCCTCGTCCTTACCGGCATCATTCTGACTTTCGGAACACCAGTGGTGGGGCTCTTGTCGGACAAGTACGGCAGGATGAAGATAATGATCCCGGCCGCCGTCGTCATCGGAATCTCGGTGATTCCGCTGTTCCTGTGGCTCAATGCCGGACGTACCTTCTTCGTTCTGGCCTCGGTGATGGTCATACTTGGACTTCTCAAGGCAATCTATTTCGGTGCACTGCCGTCCGTCATGTCCGATGCCTTCCCGGCCCGGGCCCGCGCCACAGGACTTTCATTCAGCTATAACACTGCCGTCGCTGTCTTTGGAGGATTCACCCCCATGATCGCCGCGTTCCTCATTGAAGCAACCGGGCAGAACATGGCTCCCGGCTACTACATTGCCGTACTTTCCTGCCTCAGTATCGTTGCCCTGAGCTGCGGCCTGAAATACAGGGGCATCCGATGACAGCGCCCACGATCCAGCGGGCCGGCACCGGCGTCGGCACTCCTCCCACCGTCAGCGGCCCTTTCCAGGACATCACTGTTCTGGATCTCTCCCGGGCCCTCGCCGGGCCGCACGCGACCATGATGATGGCCGATCTTGGTGCGCGGGTCATCAAGGTCGAGTCACCGGGCACCGGAGACGACACCCGCGGGTGGGGGCCGCCCTTCGCCGGCCCGGAGGACCAGCGCGAATCGACGTACTTCCTTGCCGCCAACCGTGGCAAAGAGTCCATCGTCCTGGATCTGAAAAACGCCGCCGACCTTGACGTCCTTAAACGCCTCATCACCGAATCCGATGTCCTCGTCGAAAACTTCCGGCCAGGGGTCATGGACAGGCTGGGACTGGGCACGGACAGCCTCTGGGAAATCAACAGGTCTCTGGTGGTCCTCTCCATCTCAGGCTTCGGACATGATGGGCCGGAGGGCGGCAGGGCCGGCTACGACCAGATCATCCAGGGCGAAGCGGGCCTGATGTCGATCACCGGCGCCGACGCAGATAACCCGACCAAAATGGGTGTCCCGATCGCGGACCTGCTGGCGGGAATGTACGGCGCCTACGGCGTCGCGGGGGCGCTCGTCGAGCGGACCAAGACCGGCAGGGGGCGCCATGTGCGCACCTCCCTGCTCGCCTCGGTTGTGGGCGTCCACGCATTCCAGGGAACACGCTGGACGGTCGCCGGGGAAGTGCCGCGCCCCACAGGGAACCAGCACGCGGCGATATGCCCCTACGGACTCTTTAGCTGCGCAGATGGCAGCATCCAGCTCGCCGTCGGTTCAGAAAAGCAGTGGCGCACGTTGGCTGTAGCCTTCGGCCTCGACCCGGAGCTGCCTGAGTGGTCCTCCAACGAAGCCCGGATCGCGAACCGCGACCATGTCATTGCGGTACTGGAAAACGAATTCTCATCCCGGATGGCCGACGAGATCCTCCAGGTTCTGGACGGGATCGGCATCCCCTCCGGAAAGCTGCGCAGCATCGATGAGGTATACAGCTGGGAACAGACCCGTTCACAGGGACTGCTGCTGGAAGTCGAACACCCGACGCTGGGAAACATTACGTTGCCCGGCCCGGCAATCCGGTTCGAAGACGGCGTACTGCGTCCGAGGCTGGCACCGCCCACCCTGAACCAGCACGGCGACGGCATCAGGGCCTGGCTCGCATCGAAGGAGATCACGGCATGACCACCCTCGCCGTCTCCGGCATTCGCCCCGATTCCCGCGCGATCCTCGATGTGGTCCTCGACTCTGGGACGTTCAACAGTTGGGACGAGGATCCGGGGCCGAGCAAATCGCTGTTGGAAGGCTATGCCCAAACCCTCGAACGTACACGCGAAAAGACGGGTCATACGGAAGCCGTCATCACCGGGAGGGGAGACATCCATGGCCTGCCGGTGGCGGTGATCGTCTCGGAATTCGCGTTCCTCGCCGGATCGATGGGCGTTCATGCCTCAAAGAGGGTCCACGACGCAATCAGCAGGGCCACCTCCGAGGGCCTTCCCGTGATTGCATGTCCCGCGTCTGGCGGAACCCGCATGCAGGAGGGTACAAGCGCTTTCGTCCAGATGCTGAAAATCACCGCCGCGATCGAAACCCACAAAGCGCAGGGACTGCCCTACCTCGTATACCTCCGCCACCCCACCACCGGGGGGTCATGGCGTCCTGGGGATCGCTGGGACATCTCACTGCCGCAGAACCCGAAGCCCTGCTCGGATTCCTCGGACCCAAAGTCTATAAAGCGCTCAACGGGACTTCATTCCCGTCGGGGATCCAGACATCAGAGAATCTCCATCGATGCGGCATCGTTGACGCCGTTGTAGCCGCAGACGGGCTAAAAACCTACCTGTGGGACATCCTGGCGGTGCTCTCCGGGGACCGGAGCGCCCGGAATTCTTCCGTCGCCACCGGCCCGGATAAGTCTCCTTTTGAAACCATCGGTAGCGGGTGGGAGTCGGTGCAGCTCAGCCGAGATCCGGCACGGCCCGGACCACGCGAGATCCTCGCCTCGGCAGAACACGTCACCTATCTCAACGGGACGGGGCAGGGCGAGACCGGCCGGGGGTATTCGTCGCGCTGGCGGAATTCGCCCGCCAGCCGTGTGTGGTCATAGGCCACACCCGGGACACGGCCGTTGATCCTGCGGGTCTGCGCCTAGCACAGAGGGGAATGGAACTCGCGGAGCAACTCCGGCTGCCTCTGCTGAGCCTGATCGATACTGTAGGAGCCGAGCTTTCTGTTGCGGCCGAAGAGAGTTCAATGGCCGGCGAAATAGCCCGCAGTATTGCCCGGCTCATCAGTCTGCGAACATCGACGATCAGCCTGATCCTCGGCCAGGGGACAGGCGGCGGCGCGCTGGCCCTGCTCCCGGCAGATCGGATGATAGCCGCGCAGCACGCCTGGCTGGCGCCCCTGGCGCCCGAAGGCGCTTCGGCCATCCTTTACAAAAGGACGTCTGAGGCAAACCGGACCGCTCAGGACCAGGGCATAACCGCCGCGGATCTTCATGCCGGGGGAATAATCGACCGCGTCCTCCCCGACCCCGTGGACGCCGCACCCGACGCCTTAATCCGGCAGGTATCCGCAGCCATCGTCGAGGAACTCAACGCCCTCACCCGATCCAAGGCAGCAAATCGGCCCGGGCCGGAAATCGGCAGACGAGAAAGGCTTAGCAGGCTCGGAAATGCTGTCGTACCGGTGTAACCACCAGCTAAGGGAACTGTGTCGTTTCAGAAGAGAGCATCCGACTCCGAAATGCGCAGCGACGCGACGCCACGGAGAATCGTGATCCTGCCACATCAGCTGCTCCGTCGCTGCGTGCAACGGCAATGGAGCAACCTCACGAAAGGCCAGCATGTGGAACTTCGGCGCCATGGCAAGGCGGTCGACGCCGGACGCATCGACGATGTTGCCGCCAGTGCTGACGTCATCTGGTTGTTCTCCGACCACCAGACCCGCCGTTACATGATTCATCGCAGCGACGGGCTCGATGTGTGGGTGTGGAGCGTCAGGGCACGATGAGCCCATGCCTGAAGATATACCCGCCGAAATTAAATGAACATTTGGAGTCCTCATGGCCATCACCACAAACAGCGGGAACGCACCGACGTCGCTGCCGCCCTCGGCAAAAAAGGCGATCGCCGCGGCAACAATCGGCAACGCGCTTGAATGGTACGACATCATCGTCTACGGCATTTTTGCCGCCACCATCGCCAAGGTGTTCTTTCCGACGGACGACCCGGCCGTCGGGTTGATGATCACCCTGGGCACCTTCGGCGTTTCCTTCCTCATCCGCCCCCTCGGCGCGATCGTCCTTGGCGCCTACGCGGACCGCGCCGGTCGCAAAAAGTCGCTCATGGTGTCCATCTGGCTCATGATGGGCGCCACCGCCGTGATCGCGTTCATGCCGAATTTCGCCACCATTGGCCTGGCAGCGCCGATCCTGGTGATCCTTGCGAGGCTCGTTCAGGGCTTTGCGGCCGGCGGCGAATTCGGCTCAGCCACCGCATATCTCGTGGAACAATCTCCGAACCGCCGCGGATTCATGGGCAGCTGGCAATTCGCCTCGCAGGGCGTGTCCACGCTGCTGGCAGCAGGCTTCGGCGCCATACTCTTTGCCACCTTGAACAACGTCCAGATGGAAGACTGGGGTTGGCGCCTACCCTTCATCTTCGGCCTGCTGATCGGCCCGGTCGGCATCTGGATCCGGCGCACGCTCGACGAGTCCCCGGAGTTCGAGGCGCGCCGCAAGGAAGTCGAGTCGGCCTCGGCGGACGTGAACACGCCCGCCGCAAGCCCGGTATCCGGAACCCGCCCCGGCATGACAACTGCTCACGCGCCCGGTGGCTCCGTGATCCTGCAATTACTGCGCAGTCAAAAGGTGATGGTGCTGCTGGCGATGGGTTCGCTCGCGCTGTCGACCGCGCTCAACTACATGATCCTTTATATGCCGACCTACGCGATTACGGAATTGAAGCTGCCAGCCGCGATGAGCTTTGCGGCCACCGCCATCACGGGTGTCGTGCTCGTTGTGCTTACGCCGCTGGTCGGCATTCTCTCCGACCGGATCGGGCACGTGAAGATGACATCGATTGCTGGGGTGGTCATTCTGCTCGCGATCATCCCACTGTTCCACTGGCTGAGCAGCGCCCCAAGCGTGATCGTGCTGCTGACTGTCATGTTCATTCTCGGTGTGCTCAAATCCTGCTACTATGGGGCGCTGCCGGCCCTGATGGCGGGTTGCTTCCCCACCGAGACACGCAGCACCGGCCTGGCGCTTAGCTACAACCTCGGCGTGATGGCGTTTGGCGGGTTTACCCCGGCCATCATTGCCTGGCTGATCGCACTGACCGGCAACGAGCTGTCGCCAGCCTTCTACATCGTGCTCATCGCGGTATTTTCCCTCGCGATCCTGTTCGCGCTCCGCCGCAAGACAGGAATGAAGTAACGGCCGAAGCTGCAGCCACACCTACCGCCAAGGCACTCGTCAAAGATAGCGCGGACGTCCTCGTCGACCGGCTGGTCGACTACCTGCGGCAGCCAAGCCGCAGCCGGCGAGGGATTTCCGCAAGCCACCGAGCGCACGATCCGCGAAGTCGAGGCGACCGGACTGCGGGCGTCGATATCTATTGCGGGCGGACGCCCGCTGGTAGTTGGCCGACGGCAGGGCACGGCAGGCAGCAGACACGTTCTGATCTACGGGCACTACGACGTGCAACCCGTCGGCGACCCAAGCGACTGGACATCGCCTGTGTTTGAGCCGGAGATCCGGGAGGGCAGGATCTGGGCCCGGGGCAGCGGCGATAACAAGGGCCAGCACTTCGCGCCCCTGCACGCCCGCGTCTGTTCGAGGAGCACTTCGACAGTCCGCCGGTCACCGTCACCCTGATTCTGGACGGTGAGGAGGAAATCGACAGCCCCACGCTCGCCGAGATTCTGCGAAGCCATGGTGACGATTTCGATTTCGACCTGGTGATTTGGAGCGACCGTTCGGCGCATGAATCGGGCCCAATGAGAGGTGTTGCACGGGGTGCGGGGCATACTCCGCGTTCGTGTCGAGGCGACCGGGGCGAGCAGGGCGTTGCACTCGCGTAATTTCGGCAATGTCGCGCGGCGCTGTCCCAGACGAGGGGCGGGGACCCTCCGAAATCGTCGAAGCCAGCCATGTTGTCACTTTACCCGTCATCTAATCTATGTGCCGTAGACGTCTTTATGATCAGATTGTGTGACGCACACGAACCCGACCCTTATACGGTCTAGCTGTCGTCGGCCAGCGGGAGGGTGAGTCTGAGGTGCGCCCCGCTCGGGCAGGGATGCGCCGTCGCCGTGCCGTTGTGTGCGATGGCTACGTTGTGCACCACGGCGAGTCCCAGCCCGGATCCGGCCACGCTTCGCGCGGTGGTCGAACGGTAGAACCTGTCAAAGACATGGGGCAGGTCCTGGGACGGGATTCCCGGTCCCGTGTCCCGCACGTCAAGGGTGACGCTGCGCTGTGCCACGCGAAGCGTTACCCGGACCTGGCCCGGCTCCGGCGTAAATTTGCCGGCGTTGTCCAGTAGATTCGCGATGGCCCGGGCTAACCTGCCGCGTTCTCCGGTCACTAGGAGCCGGTGCCCAGTTCCTTCCAGGGACCATGCCACTCCGGGGTAACGCCGTTCGGCGTTGTCCATGCAATAGAGAACAAGTTCGTTGATGTCCATTTCCTCGATGAAGGATGGGACCTCTTCGTGGCGGGCCAGATCGATCAGGTCCTCGATGAGGGACTGCATCCCTACCAGCTCATGCTCCAGAGCCCCGGTTATGCGTTCCTTGCTGCTTTGCTCAAGGCCGGGATTCTTGAGCATGGCGGCGTTGGTCCGCAGCGACGTCAGGGGTGTGCGCAGCTCATGGGACGCATCGGCAATGAGTTGTTCCTGCTGGCGGCGGGATTGCTCCAGTTCGCTTAGCATCGTGTTGAAGGCGATGCCGAGCCTGTTGATCTCGCTTGTGGTGCTTCCAGGGATCCTGATCTCGGTGTTGCCGGTCTGGGCGATACTCTCGGCTGCAGCCGTCAGCCGGTCTACCGGCCGGAGTCCACGTCTGGCGGCTAGGTAGGCAGTACCTGCAGCCACCACAAGGGCGCCGAGCACTGTCGCTGCCAGCAGCCAACCGAGACGCTCAAAGGACGCCAACACCCTGTCGTCCCTGACTCCCACCACCAAAGCTCTCTGGTTTGGCAGCTGCCTGACATAAACACGGATTGGATCGTCGCCGATGGCCGCTTCCGTGAAGAACGCCGCCCTCTCCCCGGAGGCCACCTCGCGCATCTGCCCGGTGATGGGCAACGCCGGCCCGGTGCCAGGGTCCAGGTCTCCACCGGGCGTTGGCGCCACCAGCTGGGCGCAAGCCGGCGAACGGACCCAAGTGCACTGGGAATAGTCCTGCCAGTTCGGATCGGTCTGGATCAGCTGAATGATGCGATCCGATTCACGTCGCAAGGACAAATCGTCGTTTGTGCGCAGTTCGTGCCCCGCCAGGGCATACACCAGTGCGGCGAACACCATAACGGTGAGGGTGATGGCCGCCGCGATCACCAGCGTCATCCGCAGCCGCAGTGTCACGATGCGGCCAGCCGGTAGCCGACCCCCCGCACGGTCTGGATGAGCCGGGGTTCACCGTCAGCTTCGAGTTTGCGGCGCAGGTAACTGACGTAGACCTCCAGTGCGTTGGAGGCCGGAGCCATTGCATATCCCCACACCGCGTCACTGATCTGGCCTCGGCTGAGTGCTTGCTCCGGGTTTTCAGCGAGCACGCAAAGGATGGCGTATTCGGTGCTGCTTAAGTCAATCCAACGTCCCTTTTGCCTCACGGCATGGGCGTCGGGGACCAGTACCAAATCCCGGTACCCGTTGGGACCGGGCGGAAGGCGGGCTGTCCGTCGTGCCATGGCCCGCAACCGGGCCAGCAGCTCATCAGGTTCAAACGGTTTAGAAAGGTAGTCATCCGCTCCTGCGTCCAAACCTGCAACGCAGTCAGCCACATCGCTGCGGGCCGTCAGCAGCAGGACCGGGACGGTATTGCCAGCGGACCGGAGCATGCGGCACAGGGCGAGTCCGTCCATGATCGGCATCAAAACGTCCACCACCAGCAGATCCGGGGACGTCGCAGCGACCCTTTCGAGCGCCGCCCGGCCGTCAGCGGCGGTTTCCAGCAGGTAGCCGGCAGCTTCAAGCAATGACTGCAGGGAGCTCCTGATTCCCGGATCGTCATCGACGACCAGGACTGTTATCGGCTCCGTCATGCCCACCAGCATAGTTTGCATCGCTTCAGAATCCTTTAAGCTCCCTTCTGCAGGATGGGGCTATGGAAATGGACGCCGGAACTACCTACGCAACCGCCGCGCAGCGCGGGCCACTTGAGGCTCGGCGACGCCGTCCACGAGTGCGCGACTGGATCATTGGCATCTTTGCGGGGGCAATCATGGCACTGCTCTTCGGCCATGGACTGGCACCGGAGGCTGCCGGTATTGCGCTCGTAATCGAGAGCTTCCTGCCGTGGGTAGGGGCCGCCATCGCCGCGTTGCTCATGGTGGCGTTGCTTTCGAAAGCCTGGGTCGGCGCCATCCCGGTGGTGGTCGCACTAGTTTCCTGGGGCCTGGTATTTCTGCCAGTCCTGATGACGGGAGCCGTCCCGGCCTCGGCTGCCGGCACATCGGAGGCGGCGGCCGGGGGACTGACCGTTGTCACGCAAAACCTCCGCGCAGGAAATCCTGACGCCGAAGCGGCAGTGGAAAAACTGATCGAATCAGATGCCGACGTTGTGGTCTTACAGGAGCTGACCGGGCCGGCGCTGGCCCGGATATCTCCGCTGATGGACGGAACGTTCGGGCACCGACAGCTGGCAGGAACCGTTGGGGTATGGAGCCGGTTTCCGCTGGGCCAGGGTGAGCCCCTCACCCTGGGGCTCGGCTGGTCGCGCGCAGTCAGCGTGCAGCTGGAATCGCCCGCCGGTCCCGTCCAGCTCTATGCCGTGCACCTGCCCTCTGTCCGGCCCGGCGAAGTGAGCAGCCGGAACAACGGGCTTGCGAAACTCACCGAAATTGTAGAGGCGGATCCCTCGCCCAGAATCCTGGTGGTCGGCGATTTCAATACGGCCAACACCGACCGCGCCTTCGCCCCTTTGCTGGCCACACTTGACGACGCCCGGGCCGGCTTCGGATTCACATGGCCGGCACGCTATCCCGCAACGAGACCAGATCACATCCTGTTCTGCGGTTTCACCCTAACCGGAGCCTCCGTGATCGCCTCGCCGGGCACGGACCATCTCGCCGCGCTGGCACGGTTGCAGCCCGGGACAGTCCCCCGGCCGCCACTCTACCACCTGCTGAACCGCGGAATCCCGTATAACCTGACCCTCCAGAAGCTGTTCCACGTCCGGGATAGGACCGCCCACCAGCCCAGCGCGCCCTGGCGATCTCGGGGTCCGAGGAGGATCGGTACGGGAAATTCACTTTAGGCGTCAGGTGGCTAGGTTGCGCGTGCCGTATGGGGAACCCTCAACCGGACGTTCTGTTCGGCTAGATCATCCTCTAGTGGAATCTCACGAACCGTGCTTTCGTTGACCTATGCAGCTTCATCTGGGGAGTCCATGAAACGCCGTCCGGATTCGAGGAACGTTCGCCAGGCCCTTGCTGCCTCACTCGCGATAGTTACTTCCTTGGTTCTCCTACTGGTTCCCATGTACACCGAGGTAAAATAAACGGCTGGTGGGCCAGAGCAGGTTAGCCATCCGACCCTGCTTGAGACAGTAGGGCCACTCATCTTTGTCCCGTTGCTCATCCCCGTGGCCCTGACCGCGCTACCTCTCCTGATACGAGGACGTGCAGGGGTACAAGTGTCTGTTGCGACTACTGCTGCTCTTGCCGTCTTCGTAGTCATCGGCTCTGCAAGCATTGGCTGGTTCTACGTTCCAGCCCTGGCCGCCGCCGTAGCCGCCGTTGTTGCCTCGATGGGCAGCCGCGCAAGACTCCAAGCCCTCGTCGGCGAGCCGAACCGCGCCCAGACGATGGCAATAAACGGAACAATCATTTCGAGAACACAGCCACGGTGGGGATCAGAACGGTTTGGTGGGCAGGTATTTTCCGTCGAGGGTGATCACGGCACGTGAACCGCCGTCGGGGTCTTCAACTTTCTTGATGTCCAGCTTGAAGTTGATGGCACTGATGATGCCGTCACCGAACTGTTCGTGCACCAGGGCTTTCAGGGTGGAACCGTAGACCTGGAGCATTTCGTAGAAACGGTAGATGGTGGGGTCGGTTGGGATACCGCCGAGGATGCTGCCGCGCAGCGGAATGGTCTGCAGCAGCATGGAGGCGTCCTCGCCCAGATCCAGCCGCTCGGCGACGATTTCCGCAGCGGTTTCAGGCAACGGATGCTGGCCGAGCAGGGCGGCGGTGACGAAGGCAAGGCTCAGACCAGTGCCATCGGTCAGTTCCTGCCAAGAGAGGCCCTTGCGCATCTTGGCATCGATGATGGCGGCGGTCAGTTCCTCGCGCGGAGCCTGGGCGTTCTGGGAATGAATCATGGTGTTTCCTTTTCCTTGGGTGATATCAGGTGGTTAGGCGGCCAGGCCGGCTGTGGCCGGCGTGGCACTGGTCTGCGGGTTGTCCGCAAGTGGGACAAAGAGGCCTGTGGCGCCGTCGAGGGTCTCGATGGAGCCCGTTTCGATGTCGTAGACCCAGCCGTGGAGGTTCAGCCGGTTCTGGTCCAGGGCCAGGGAGACGGAGGGATGGGTCCTGATGTTGGTCAGCTGGGCGATGACGTTCCCGCGGACCATGGCCTCCAGTCGCTCCTGGGCCGATCCGTGGGTGCGGGCGGCGTTGACGACCTTCGCCGCGTCGGCATGGGCAAGCCAGCTGGCCACGGCCGGCAGGTGGTCCAGGTTCGTGTCGGAGGAGATGGCAGTCATCGCTCCGCAGTCGGAATGGCCACAGATGATGATGTCCGTGACGCCCAGGACGGCGACCGCGTACTCGACTGTCGCGGAGACACCGCCGGGCTCCGGGCCGTAGGCCGGCACGATGTTGCCGGCGTTGCGGATCACGAACAGGTCGCCCGGTTCCCGCTGGGTCAGCAACTCCGGCACGACCCGGCTGTCCGAGCAGGCAATGAACAGAGCCCCGGGGTTCTGGGCGGTGGCCAGCTCCTTGAAGAGTCCAGAGCGCTTCGGAAAGGCTTCCCGTTGAAATTTCAGAAAGCCTTCGATGATGTCTTGCATGGGCCGTCTCCTTGATGTTTTGGCGGATAACTCAAGGATGACGGAAACCATCTATAGTGTCCAAGACTTGTTTACAATGAAGTCAATAAGTATTTTCTATAGTTGAAGAGTCGTGATGCTACGCCACCTTCGTTACCTGACCGCGGTCGCGGAACACCAGAACTTCACCCGCGCTGCCGAGGCGCTGCATGTCTCCCAACCCACGCTGTCCCAACAGATCAAGCAACTGGAGATCTCGCTGCACGTCCAACTCCTGGACAGGTCCGGGCGGACCGTGCGGCTGACAGACGCTGGCGAGACCTACCTGCGCTATGCCCGCCGCGCCCTGCGGGAGCTTGACGCCGGAACCCGGGCCATCCACGACGTGCAGGATCTAAGCCGTGGATCGCTCCGGCTGGCGATGACGCCCACGTTCACCGCCTACCTGATCGGTCCGCTGGTCGAACGCTTCAGCACCCGCTTTTCCGGCATCACCTTGAGCGTGCGGGAGATGACCCAGGACCGCATCGAGGCGGCACTGGCCGCGGACACCCTCGATCTAGGCATCGCTTTCGCCGAGGCACGTTCGTCCGAGATCGAGACCCAGGCATTGTTCGTCGAAACCCTTGGCCTGGTCGTCGGCAACAACCACCCCCGCGCCGGTACGCAGGCACCCATGGACCTGCGGGAGATGGAACAAGAGGGCCTTGTACTTCTCAGTAGCGACTTTGCAACCCGGCGTCACATAGACCTGCACTTCCGGGACCACGGCATTGCCCCCGCATCGCGATTGAAGCCGACTCCATCAGCGCGATCGTGGAAATCATCCGCCGCGGCCAACTCGCCACCGTGCTGCCCGAAGCCATTACCCGCGAACAGCCAAGGCTCCACCTAGTGGACCTGTCGCCGGCCATTCCACACCGCACGGCAGCCCTGCTCAGAAGGAAAGGCGCTTACGTGAGCGCTGCCAGCCAGGCCTTCAGCGAGCTGTCATCGACGTGGAGCTAGTCGCCTGACCTATGTCAGAAGCCGTCTGCACAACTGAGGCCGCTGCAATCCGGTGCGCCCTCGGACTCTCGATCTTTCCTGTTTGGCCTCTGCGTCTTCAGGGAGGTCAACGGCGCCGCAACAGGCTGTTCCCGCATGTACAAAGAGAGGAAGGAAATATCGGCGGAGGGCTTCACCTTCGCTGACGTTCCGGCGATAGAGTTCTTGGGCTTCATGTACATGTGCATGGGAGTCCTGGCCGTTGTCGCCATGACAGTTGAGGCTTTCACGTAGCCAAATCCCCGGCGCACTGGATGCGATCCAAAGGACGCTTGTCTAGCGGAACATCTCAGCAAAGGATCCCTTGCTGAGACGGATGGAAGCCGCGCTGGGCCAAGTTTGAACTTGGGGCCCATTTAGCGGCTTTCTGCGATCGATGGGCGACGTTGATCGGTGTTGCTTTGTCCTAACAACGTGTCTCACTTTGATATTCTCAGGATCAGAGATTTTTGTCCTTTGATAAGACTGGGGGAGTGCGATGGCGCGTCTTGGTTATGCGCGGGTCAGCTTGGCGGATCAGAACACCGATCTGCAGCGTCGCGAACTCGACGCGGCCGGGTGCGACCGCATCTATACAGACCATGGGGTGAGTGGGACCAGGATAAATCGTCCGGAGCTGGACCGGCTGTTGGACCGCCTCGGCCGCGGTGATGAGGTCGTGGTGTGGAAGCTGGACCGGCTCGGGCGCAACACCCGCCACGTGCTGGAGCTGCTCGATGACTTCAAGTCCCGCGGCATCAAGTTCCGCTCGTTGCGGGACGGCATCGCCACTGACCCTGACAGTGAAGTCGGGGGAGCGATCGCCCAGGCCATGGTCACCATCATTTCCGCTTTTGCCCAGCTTGAACGAGACCAGCTCTCCGAACGCACCACGGCCGGCATGGCCGCAGCAGCTGCCGCCGGCCGAAAGGCAGGACGTCGGGAGGTCACCGCTGACCATGAAAACGTACAGCGCGCGCATGAGCTGAAAGCGCGGGGGCTCAAGCCGGCCGACATCGGAAAAATCATCGGGGCCAGCCGCGCCACCGTGTACCGGTACCTGAGCATGGGATCCTGAAGGCGAACGAGGTATCGGTCTCGAAGGTTGCCTCTGTGACCGTCTTTATGGCGCGGATTGCGTGACAACATCCGGGACAGTCGGATTACGGTTCAAAACGCATGCGATGCAAGACAACTCAAAGCCCGGGCGAGCGACATCAAGCGTGGTGGAGCTGTGGGGAATGGCCTACGCGGCATGCTCATCCGGGGTTCTGTATTCTCGGAACTCGATTCAGGCCCCCAGATCGACTGGCTCTGGTTGAGAACTATTTCTGAGAAGCACAGTTCAGGCGTCGATCCGGTGCAGCGGGCATTTCCACCGCCGCCCTCGTCTCGCCGAAGCGAACGGCACGAGAAGTGATTCTCGATTCGAAGCCTTCTCGGAATCCTTCGTTTTTGAGAATGACAGCCGCTCTCATTCGTGACGCATAGAGAACAAGTGAGGCAGGAAAACGAAACGCAACGCGTCCCCCACGGGTCTGCGAAACCAGTCGAAGGTTCCTGCATCGGCTCCGGAACCCCGGGGTCACCAACTAACGAAGGAACCGACATGGATCTTCTTCCCTTGCTCGTGAACGTCCCTGCTCACATCCTGCTGGCCTTGCTCGTGCTCCTGCATGAGCCATCGAACCGCCGTGCCGTGCGCCTGGTTCGCGCTTGGAAGGCTCCGCGCGGGAAGTAGGGGGTGTTCCTCCTGCCCCTTTGGAAGGGGCAGGAGGAACACCTTTAAGTTGCTCTGATGGCGGGAACGTCGGGGGCAGGCGATACATTGATCCCCAGGTATCAGCAGCAATGAAATGGGGGAGCTTCTGTGCAACTGGTGGCATACCTGAAGGGTGAACGCGTCGATGCCACGCAGATGGCGCACGAACCGTGGCGGGCCTTGGTGAATCACCCTGACTACCCAAGCCTGACGCTGATTGAGTGCGGCCTACGTGCCAGCCGGGTAACACGACGGGGCAGACAGTTTTTCAAGCACTATCCAGACATTGAGTGCCCCATCCAGCACAAGTCTGAGTCAGCTCAGCACCTGGCCATGAAGCAGGCACTGAAAAACAGAATCAATGCGATGCCCGAGTGGCGCGCTGAGGTGGAGCATGCGCACCCAGGACGGGTTTGGATCGCTGACGTCATGGCTACCCATGCCAGCGGCAAGCGCCTCGCGTTCGAGGTACAGCTGTCGCCGCAGAGTGAAGACGAGTACATTCGCCGGTCCCAGCGTTATGCAGACGATCGCATCAGGGCGGTGTGGGTCGTCCCCGACAACCTCGACTGGTTCCGGGTTCAGATGCCGATGATCGTTACGGGCTTCGGCAAAACCAGCGACCTGCCCGGGACGCCCGGATCACTTATGGACTTGGCCCACCACCAGCCGCTAGTCGGCAAGAGGGCATCCGTGGGGGCAGCAGTGGACGCTGTCCTGGATCTGGCTTTCCAGTGGCCGCACGGAACGCCAAAACATCAGCTGGACGAGATCGCCAGACTGGAGCAAATGAAGGCAGAAGCGGCCGCTGACAAACAGGCACGGGCAGGCGAGGCTGCGGAACTGAGGCGTCTGGCAGAGGCTGAGACAGCGGCCCGGTTCATCGCGGCCGCAGCAGCTCCGGGGGCCTCTGCGGCGCGGCCGGTCCTCGCTGCCAAGCGCACCTGGGCCAGTGAAGTTCACTGCTTGACTGGCGGTCATCCCATGCTGATCTGGCGGCTGACGAAGCCGGCCCCGGAGCGGGCGTCCAGTGACCCCATGTGGCGACCTACGATGGAGAACTTCGACAACGTGCGTGCTCACGTGGATGCATGGTTAGCCGCGGCCGGTAGCAGCTTGGCAAAAGCGATGGTCTATAAGGTGAAGGGCTGGCCTGTACGCCGGACGTTCGTGTGCCCCGAATGCAAGCAGATCATTCAGGGCCGATGGGTGTCCGCGCTACCACCCGAAAAGTGGACGCTCATCGCAGAAGCAAGCGCTGCCAGTGCTGAGGCCCGCGACATGCTGCACCGAAAGCCGCCCACTCAACCATCCCACTTTTCAGAGGAGCCACGACCGGCACGGCTGCCCGTGCAGGTCGAAGAGAGC
The DNA here is from genome assembly GCF_009911795.1 of Pseudarthrobacter psychrotolerans. Taxonomy (NCBI): domain Bacteria; kingdom Bacillati; phylum Actinomycetota; class Actinomycetes; order Micrococcales; family Micrococcaceae; genus Pseudarthrobacter; species Pseudarthrobacter psychrotolerans. The sequence continues at coordinate 104,256 of NZ_CP047898.1, forward strand.
GACTGGAGGTTCATCGGCCCACGTCGCAAACCGTACTGGATGACCGAATCGGGTAGCGAGGAACTGCCTTATCGCTTGGCCGCCAAGAAGGCCCATGCTGAACGAATGGAGCAGCTCAGAGCAAACCCCCGGTACCGCGTCAGCCCTAACGGATTCCGCTTTGAGTGCACAGATTGCGGAGGAGAGTTCGAGGACGACAAGGAGGGCATCCATGCTGACAGGGGTTGCGTCACCCCTGGCACCCGCAGCTTCGGCTGGCGGTAACTATGACAGCCGCCTGCCTGTCAATGTCAGCCAGCCCACGTAGAGTCATCCCATGATCAACGAAAATGCACCGTTGCCCGATGACATTTTCGCGAAACTCCCCGGCGCTACTGCTGTGATGAGCCACGCGGTATCCGTGGATAGTGATCGATGGCAGCGCGCCTTTACTATTCGTGGCTTACCGCCAGCCGATGGGAAGCTCGGCAGCGCGCAGCATATATCGGTGACCCGCAAAGAAGTATTCGACCTTGGGGATCAGGCTCCGACAGTCGCGAACGCCTTCCAGTTGCTCTATTACTCTCTGGCTTGGGGCTTGGGCACCCGTGCGCCACGGCTCCACCAGCGGCTGGACAGCTTAGCTGCCCAGGAAGAAAACGCGGGCCAGCTTCTCCTGGACGCATGGACCTTGGTTAGGGACGGAGCGCCTACTGGTGAGGCATACTGCACCCTCACCAGTAATCGAGGCGCTGGACGAATCCCTTGGTTTGGGCCGGCGTTCTCAACTAAATTCCTGTACTTCGCACAAGGCAGCGCTGCGCGACCACGACACGTAATCCTGGATCAGGTAGTCGCCAAGAATCTGCGTCCGGACGCATGGCCACAAGCGCCAACGGCAGGTTGGTGGCCAGAGACATACGAACGGTACGGCCGGTTGCTTGACCGTTGGGCGGACCAAGCAACCGAACGGCTCGGTACGGCACGACGGGTCCGAGCGGACGAGATAGAGCTAACTCTCTTCAGACGTCACCGGTCGAACGGATAAGGGTCGCGGGCAGTAGCGACGTGTTCCGCGACTACTACAGGAACTCTAGACAGGGCGGCCCGCGCGAGCCTGGAACAAAGAAAAAGTTGCCCTCCTTTCCAGCACTGCACTGTCCAGCACAACACTCCGGAGGGCAACCTCGCGTTCAGCCTATCGTCCCGGCCCGCAGTACAAAGAACTCGCGCATATGGTCGATGCATGGATAGAAGCATTGGTGGCGAGCTGGAAGGGCAGACCTCCATTAACGAATGGCTTGACGAACCAGTCGGCGTTGCGTTCATCCAGCTTGTGCTGCCCCTCCATATCCCGCTCCCGGAGGGGAAGATCCGGCGTTTATGAGCTCGCGGCCTGCTTTAGCGGTGGCTGGTTCCGTTCAAGTCGAGTGCTCCTTATGATGGCAGCTTCGAAATAAGACGCTCGACCTCGTGGCTGGCCGCCCCGTCCTCGAAACCGAGGCTTGGGGGTCAAAGCCGCTCCAGCAGCTCAGCCTTCTTCGCGCTGAACTCATCGTCGGTGAGCATGCCCGCCTCACGCAGCGCGGCGAGCTTGGAGATCAGCTCCGTGACATCGGGTGTGGTGACCGGCGCTTGGTCCGCCGGCGGAGTCTTGGTTGGTGTGGGGAGTCGATCCTTGATGATTCCCGAAACGAGCGAAAACGCCTGTTCCGTCACTGTGGGCTTCTCCACGGGAGCCGGAACAACCTGATCCAGTGATGGTTCGGTGGGGAGCGCACGATGATTCTCAAGCACGAGTTCTAAGTGCTTGAACATTCCGTCCGGCAACTTGATCAGTGACCGCTTACCGTCGGCCCAGTCGATGCGCACGACATGAGACGACCCCATGGCATCGAACGTCGCGCCGATCGCCACTGAAGCTGCCTTTCCGATCTGCCCTGGAAGGACGGCTCCGGCTACTGCCTTGCTTACGGCGCCCACCGGGTTGCCCTTCCCGTCGGTGACAACTTCGTGCCACTCGGCGACGTTTTGAGGGGTCAACTTTCGGAACTTGAGCCCCGCCTGCACAACGAGTGTGCTGCCCACTGGAGTCGACACAGTCGCACCCTTGTAATCTCCGCCGACGACACGCCCGTAACCCGCCATGGCCACAGTCTAACTGCGACCTGAGACGGATCATGACGCATTCGATGCACGAGCGCGCGGCGCTGGTTGGCCCAGCACTGCCTGAAGTTCTTATAACTTTGGTTATAACGGTGATAACATTGGTTATATAGAGGGAGGTTTGGACATGACAATCACCAGCCCCGAGAACGCCATTGCCAATGCACGCCGTGCTCGTGCGCGCCGCGAGCTGGGCGGCCTGGACTACATCAGGAACGTCCGCGCCGCCGTCGAGACGGCGGACCAGCGGGTGGTTGCCCGCGCCCTGGGTGTCAGCCAGCCGGCCATTAGCCGGCTGCTTTCGCAGGCCGAGGCCAGGGGAGTGATGCCCGTTCCCGAGGGTTTCAGCGGTGCCAGCCCCTACGAGATTGCAGAGCGCTACGCGGCCGGAGATATCGACCGTGACACCATGATCCGCGAGCTGTCTACTTGGCCCTACGCGAAGAACGAGGGCGCGGCCGCAGCGGCTGCAGAGTGGGAGTCCACGCCGTACCTGGACACCCCGGGATCGTTCGCGGAAGTCGGCCGGGCCTTTGATGAAGGCCTTATCGACGATGATGCCTACGACCAGATTCTGGATGCTTCCGACGAGGCTCCCGAAGCCTGATGACTACGCTGTAAAGCGTGACTACCGAAGACCAGGCAGCAGCCCACCGCGCCACCTTGGAGCGCCTGGGCGCAGACGGGGGACCGCTGACCGCCCAGAGCAAGACCGCGACCGCGCAGAACCCCGAGTGGTTCAACGTCCGACGCGGTGAGCCGCGCCCCGACCGCCGGCAGCTCCACACGGAGATCCTTGCACGCTTCATTGAGTCACACCCCGAAGTACGCAAGGATACTGGTAGTCACATGTATCACAACATGCCGAATCCCAATGGAGCTCTACAGACCAATCTCCCGGCATGATGTCGGGGTCTGAGGCTCGGTACGGAAATTCACGCTAAGGGTCAAGTGGCGGTTGAATGTAGCGTTTGTCCTCCACGGGCATTTTCGCGGGCGGGTCCTTACGGGAATTGATCGGCCGCGAAAGAACGGGGATCGAGATCGGAAGACTCTGAGTGGCGCCTGCGCCGTTGCTGGACCGGCTAACGGACGCCTCCAGGCAAGCCTCCGGGACGGCCGCCTTCAGCCGGCTACGTCGGCAAGGCGCGCCGCGGGTATGGCTAGCTAGCGCGCAGTTCTCGCAGCTCTGAACGCGGGCGACAACTTGACACCCGGAAACGATGACGTGGGTGTTGGCCTTCAGGTTTAACAGATGGAGAGCATCATTATGGGTGAGAGGTCGCGACGGAAAACCCTGGTCACAACAGAATCGACATGCTCAAGAACAAATTTGCCCGCCAAATCAAGGAAGACCAATCACTAACGTGACTTTCCCGAGCATTGGTCCTCAACCCCCGTAAAGAAGTCACCGCCCCGTCAAAAAACGAAGCTCGTGTTCACGGAGGTCAGTGAAGCCACCGCAACTGGCCCTGCTTGATCAGTTCATCTATGCCGTAGACGTACACAGTGATGCGGATCAGTTCAGCTTGAACCATGCCCCGACGACTAGTACAGCCAGGCCAGTGACGAGGGTAATCACAGCGGAGGCTGTGTGGTCGCGCCACGTCCGCTTGATCCAATTTTCCCTAGGTTCAACAACAACGGTTGTGGCTGAAGATGGCGCGACCGTATTTGTCGCGGGAGCCTCCAGTGTGGCCCGAACGCGTTCTGCTATCCGTTCAAAGGTGGCGCCAATACCGTCGACGATCAAGCGGTTCGGGCCTTCAACTTCCAGGCTAATTCTGTGGCTCATACGATAATGGCACGCCACTGAATATCGGCCATCCGACCTATCGTTGCCAGACCATGCCAGGTGGACGAGCTGGAGGCGGTTCGGGACCAAGCCGTGGGAAGCAAACTCTTCGAAGAGAAAAGTGGGGTCCGGGCCTTCGGCCAGATTGTCCTTTTCATCCAACATGCGCCACTCAACAGGACCAAAGGGGCGGCTATTCAACTCTGGTGTGTTTCGGATTAGCTCCGACAAGCCGCTGTCCAGAATCGATGCAATCTCCTTGTGACGGGGACTCTTGACATCCAATGAGGTCCCATTTTTGAAGATCATGCCCGCCCTATTCTCAGCTTTCCAATACGTAGAACCCAATCTACACAAGGCCGCTATGTTCGACTGGACGTGATCTGAGGTAGTGACGAACTGCTTGACTCGTCCAGCCTCCCGGGAGCCTAATAATTACGTCTGGGCTTTGGCGCCTCGGTCGCGGTATCTCTTCCGCCAAACGCCAATAACAGCGCATATGACAGCCTGCACTGTCGCCGTGACCTGTGAACCGCAACAGTAAATGGCCGGATTTGGGGTGTTGGTAACGGTGCTGTCACGAGCCGCAATCAGCGTGTCCGCTCTTCGCTGCCCCGAAGCCCGCTGGCATCCCACAGGTCTGGTTCATGCCGTTTGGGAATCACGCCTCGTGCCAAACATATGTCAATTTGGGGTATACCCCAGACTGACGTCAGGATAGGGACAGACTTCCATGTCAGGGTAGGGTGGGTTACATAATTTCTTGACACATGGGGTTCCAAGGTCTTAGGGTTCAACCTGACACTCTTCGTTAGGAATGCATCATGGCCGGGCAGCGCATCGGATACATCAGGGTCAGCAGCCTGGATCAGAACACTCAGCGCCAGCTCGAGGGCATCCAGTTGGACAGGATCTTCACCGACAAGGCCTCAGGCAAGGACATCAAACGCCCCGAGCTCGATGAGCTCCTGCGCTTCATCCGCGACGGCGACACCCTCGTCGTGCACAGCATGGACCGCCTCGCCCGCAACCTGGACGATCTCCGGTCCCTGGTGCAGAAGCTCACCAAGAAAGGTGTCCGGATCGAGTTCCTCAAGGAAAACCTGACCTTCACGGGCGAGGACTCACCCTTGGCAAACCTGATGCTCTCGGTCATGGGCGCCTTCGCCGAGTTTGAACGGGCCCTGATCGGTGAACGCCAACGGGAGGGAATCACCTTGGCCAAGGCACGCGGAGCATACCGCGGACGCAGGAAAGCGCTCTCGCCCGAGAAGGCCAGCGAGTTGCGGAAGCGGGCCGGCGCGGGGGAGCAGAAGACGGGTCTGGCCCGCGAATTCGGCATCAGCCGCGAAACCCTCTACCAGTACCTCAAAACAGCGAGCTGAAGGCGGGTGCGATTGGTGCAGGCGACTTCGGACATTCTGTGCAGACGACTTCGGAAAATGACAGAGCTGGCAGATTGTTGGCAAAAGGCGGGCACAACTCTGGCATGACGCAGTCGCTCGGAGTATACTGGGTGTTCGAGAGGAAGGAGGCGGAGATGACCATTGCACCAGGAGGTCCCCGGCACAGGGCACGGTCGGTCTTCATGGAGACCTCTGAGGTCGTCCAAGAACTCTGCGATGTCCTGACGTCCAAGCTCGTTGCCGGTCTTTCCGGGGTCAAGGACCCGGGGCAGGTTCGCAAGTGGGCCCGGGGTGACCTGCAGCCGACCCAGCCGGCTCAGCAGCGTCTCCGGTTCGCCCACGACGTGATCCAGGAAATCGAGAGCGCCCAGGGCCGGCGTGTTGCCCAGGCCTGGGCCATGTCAATCAACCCCCGTCTGGGCTACGAGTCGCCCATCAAAGCAATCCGGGAAGACCGATTCCAGGAGACAGCAGCTGCAGCCAGGGCGCTGCTGGAAGATGCGTACGACGGGTGAGACGCCGACTTTGCACACAGACGGGCCTTTCCATCGTGGAGGGGCCCGTCACCATGTACCGCGTCTCCGTTGCCAAACCCGGACGCGGTCCGCTGAACCCTATGGAGCGCCCGTCCGACCCGGTCGTTGACCGCCGGGACTGGAACCGGTTCGACACCCCGGGGCTGACCATCTACGGCGCCGACCAAAGAGCCACTGCGTTCACGGAGTCCCTTGCCTACAAGGCACCCTCCGCGCAGGACTACGCAGCTCTGGCCGAAGAGGCCCGGTTCCTGGGCATCGGACTCCGCGAGCTCCTGACGGACCTGCGCAGCGCTGGCATGCCGGTTGACGGCATGGATCCGGATTGGCGGCTTGACCGCGAAATCTACCGCCTCGAGTTTCCCGACCGGCCCTGGGTCGACCTGATCCACCCGGACACCGTTATCGCCATCAAGGCATCCGGCATCGCCGCCGCCGACAGGATGTCCGTGGCCGACCTCACTGGTGATGACAGGGCGCTCACGACCGCTGTGGCACAGTGGATCCGTGCGCAGCGGCTGGACGACGGCACGCAGCCGGCCGGTCTAAGGTACCCGTCAAAATTTGGCTTCTCTGACGGCGACTACTGCTGGGCCGGCTTCGTGGCGGAGCCGAACAACGGCTGCGCGTGCGCTGGCTCCGAATTCTTAGCGACCGATCCCGACCTGACCGAAGCTGTCCGACGCACCGGAGTCCACGTCAGCTGAGCGTCTATCGTCATAGGCGCTGTTATCGGCGTCCTCGCGGTCGCACCATGGAACAACTTCAGCTTCAGCCCTCCTAGGTTCCTGGATCCGAGACAAACCACAGATCACTTATGTTTGCGTCATCACTGTGTGGCCGCGGATTTGCGTCTCGTACACGGAACGTAGTGGGCACGTTGACGGAGCTCCCGAAGATCAGGGCATGCTGCTTGGGCAGCGAGGGCAGACGTTTCAGGACATTTTCGGAGATGAACGGCGTCATCTGCCGAATATGAGACAAGTCTTCGGGGTTCTGGATTCGGTGGACTACGAAGTTCGAACACTGGGAAAGGACCGTCTTGGAGAGCTCGCTCGGTCTTTGAGAGGCAAGAGTGATGAACAACCCGTACTTGCGTCCTTCTTTGGCGATTCTCTCGAACACGGGGGTCGCGTCGACAGCAAATAGGGAGGGTGTACTGCCGATGTAGCGGTGTGCTTCCTCGAGGATTATGTTCACAGGCGTAGTGTTGCGGCGCTTGGTGCGACGGAGCTTTTCAAAAATCAGACGACCTACGATGGCGGATGCAATTTGGACGATCTCATCTTCGACTTCGTTCATGTCGATAATGGTGATTTGCGATCGAGGGCTTGCAGTTTCGCTGGAAAAGGATCCTAGCAGTCGCTCCACGAAGGCTTCTGTAGACAGCTCGTGTGGGTCGAGGCCGGCGGGGGCGGGTCGCATGAAATGGAAATCTGGGCGATCACGCACGGAGTTGAATCGAGTGATCAGGGACGAGCAATAGTCTCGGATTTGTTTGTTCCCATGTGACTCTTCGTAGAGGATCGCCAGGCTCAGCGCCTCGCCGAGGTGGGTAAAATCAAACGGGCTGTTGTCATACTCAGGGAAAACAACCTCATCGAGGACCTTAGATTTTGCAAAGGCTGCCAGTGCGTCCTGCTTGGACATCTGGCCATAAGAGACGGCGAGAAAGCTGTCAACCGAATCCCTGGAAAAGTGCGAGCTCGAATAATTCGCGAGCATTCCACGGATTCGAGTTACAGCTGACGGCGCTCCGTCGGCCTGCTGCAAAACTGTGAGGACGGCTGTGCCCAGAAGATGAGATTTGAGCTCGTCGACTTCCGGATTCTGCTTTTCGCCCTTGTGCTTGGAGAACAGACTGGTCAGCCCGAGAGCCATGCGCAGAACGGGAAGTTGGGTGCGATCGCTGGCCCGTAATAGCATGGCCCATTCGTCTATGGTCATGAACCAGTGTGGGAGCCTGAGCTGCAGGCGACCTTCGCCCGCAGCCTCGTGGCCGAGGTCCACGCTGGTCGAAACGTCACCGCTGATAGGGGCATAAAGCCGGCGAATCGGTTCAGGGAGCTCCGTAAAGGCGCGTCTATACTCACCGTTTGTGTCAAGGATGATGAAGCTGGCACCGCGCGCCGGGTGCGCATCGGACTTCTCGAAAACGGACTGAAGTATGGCCGCTACGGTGCATGACTTGCCACTCCCAGTGTTTCCGAGAACGGCAGAATGGCCACCGAAGAACTCATTCACTCGTACCTTGACCTGGTAGTCATCGAAGACCACCGAAGTCCCGATGGAGAAGGCTTGCATCTTCGTCGCACCGGTGGGATCCCCATCGATCTGGGCGTTATTTGTTACATCCAGAATCCTGTCTAGGTCCTCCATCTGGGTATAGAGAACGTCTGAGAACAAAGCCGGATACACAGATAGACCGAATCTGAAGGGCGCAGAATCTTCGAAAGGCAGTGTGCCAAGTGGGACTACGTCCAAGAACTTGGTCGACGCCAAGAGATGGCCGTCGTCGAACTTGAGATCGCTACTTCCTGCATGCGGTCTTTCGCTGTCACGAAGGCCAATGATTTCTGCGACCGCATATTCGTCTTGCAAGGGGATGAGGACGAATGAGCCGATCCTGGCTACATAGTGTTGGCCGTCGAAGCCGACCAGAGTGAAGCCATCAGCATTCGAGTTCAGTTCGACGGTAAAGCGGTCGGCGGTGACGAACGTGATGCGCCCGAGTGAGCGACGACGGTCCAGCCGGCTCACGACTCTTTCCGATTTGGGTCGGAAAGGTCATGGCGGACGAGATTCTCCAGGATGTTTTCGATTGCAGTCTGTGCTTCGTCCGGCGCCTCCGCGGGCATCAGGTCATCAACGATGTTGTTGAAGTAGTGAGCCTTCCACTCGGCTTGTGGTTCCTGTGTCCCTATGATCCAGATCCGTGGATCGTTCAGACGGCGGAGTCTTGCGATGCCCTCGTTCGCACTGGGATCTACGAATGCAATGAGGCGGAAGGTCGGAATAGTTAGCGCCTGGAAAATGATGTTGTTAACGTGTTCGTCGCTGAAGCTATACCCGGCTGTGATGAGAGCGCTCTGCTCCCGCACGACTCGCGTCTGGAATTCTCTGAACATGTCTGAGTACGGAGAAGCGAAGCTTGCGTTCTGCTTAGCCGGAGTTGGGTAAATGAGCAGACTCTCGGTCTTGAGCAGCTCTGGATGTGTCTCGATGACCGGAAACAATCCGCTCGGGCGTGATTCCCAGCTAACTGATCCGTGGAGCTTGGCAAAGTAGACGAGACTGTCCACGGAACTCCATCTGCGGCCGGCTAGGTCAAGCTCCTCGGCAATAGTCTGTCGGAACACCGCTGGGTTGAATCGTCGCTCGACTGACCCCTGAAACCCGTTAATGTACGGAATCCCCAGCCGGTCCATGGCAGTCTCGTTGAACAGGTCGTAATTCGTGGTGAAGACCCAGGGGCGAGGAAGGGTTCGGTCGCGTTGGATCAGCTTCCGATAGAACGATTGGTATGTGTCCACGACAGTAGTGTCTGGAGTGCCTTCACCGGTCGTGCTGAAAGCTCCGTTAGTGCAGGACATTCGAACGTGTTCGGCGATCGATCGTATTAGGTCCTCGACAAGCCTCAGGCCCTCCTGAAACTCTGATTTTGAGCTGGAGCTAAGTGCAAACCGAAAACCGAACAGAACTTCCATAAGCGCTTCGAGATTTGAGACGAACCGCTCTTCTGTCAGGTCCAGTCCCAGTATCTCCTTGGCCTGCTGCCGCTGAGATTCCGATATTGCAGACTCACCGTCAATCGGGGAAAATAACGCCTTTGCCATTGGCCCCATAGTCGGGATGCCTACCTCTTTCCCGCCACTCCAAGCAGATGAACATCCCGACCCAAAGAGAAAAGCCAGATTCTTGGACTTGAGAACGTCCCCGAGGTCCTTTTTGACTCGGGAAATAGGGGAGCGCTCTGGCGACGTCCCATCGAGGCCTGCGGCGACGTCGGTCGACCCTTTGTAGAAGGCGAGCTGCTGGTTCATATGCGTATTATGCCTTGCATGTGACGTCACGCCGGGATTGCCGACCCAAGGCTGTCGAACTCTTAGCATTCTCAGGTATTCGTTACGCGCGCGGAGTCCGTTGGACAATGCGGTACAGTGCTGCGGGCCACCTTGAACAGCTCGGCGATTTCTGCGGTGGTGTGTTGTCCTCCTTTATATAGGGAGACGAGGCGGGCTTCCTGGCTCTTGGAAAGCTTTGGCTGCTTCCCCGCGAAGCCGGCCTTTGACTTTGGCAACCTGCATGTCCTCGCGGGCACAGATGATGTCGGACTCGAATTCGGCGACCATGGCCAGGACGTTGAAGAGCAACCGGCCGACGGGGTCGGTCACGTCGTGGACGGATCCGCCGATGCTTAGCTTCACTTCCCGTTTAGTGAGATCTTCGATGATGTCCCTCGCATCCGGCAGCGATCTCGCGAGCCGGTCGAGCTTGGTGACGACCAGGGTGTCGCCGGCCGGGACGGCGGCAAGGGCCTCGCGCAGGCCCGGGCGCTCCTTGTTCCTGCCGGCCAGCCCGTGGTCGACGTAGACCCGGTCATCCGGGTCGCCGAGGGCGACGAGTCCGTTCCGCTGCGCTGTGAGGTCCTGGTCGTTCGCCGAGACACGGGCGGAGCCGATGATGTGCGCTTTCATTGGTGCAGCTGTAGTGTTTATGCGACCTTCACCGGGCCTTTATGCGGGCGGGGTATGCGCGAATCGATGAGACCAGCATCCATATGGGATTTTTGGAGCCGGGGGAGTGCCCGAAAGGTGCCCCGGTGGGGGACCGGCTTACGGGCGCCCTATGGAGGGAGAGATTCATCTTGAGTTGATCTGGAATCTGCAGGCGTTGGACACCTCAATCGTGCGTGTCGGGAGCGCGGCGGGTGCTCTGCCTGGTTAGCCTGTGGCGCATGGCACATCTCGGACCAGTCGCCTGGCCACCCTGCCCGATCAAGACCGAGCGCCTCGTGCTCCGTGAGTCCGAGGCCAGAGACCGTGCAGGTCTCATCGTGCTGTTCAGTTCCCCGGACGTGGGCACCTACGTCGGCGGAGCTCAGCCGCGCGAGGAACTCGAAAGCACGGTGCCGGGAACGCCCGGACGACGTCCCGGGTTCTTCGTGGTCGAATTGGACGGAACAATGATCGGCATGGTCACGTTCGACCGGCGCGACGAGGAGCGCCCGGGCCACGTCCGTCAAGATGCCGGCGAGGCCGAGCTTGGCTATATGTTCCTGCCGCAAGCCTGGGGACTCGGATATGCCACCGAAGCGTGTGCCGCGGCACTCCAATGGTTCGCCAGAGCGCTGCCGGGCGAGCCGGTGGTCCTCTGTTCTCAGACCGCCAACAATCAGTCAACGCGCGTCGCCGCGAAGCTGGGTTTCATCGAGGTGGACCGTTTCGAGGAGTATGGCGCCGAACAGTGGTTCGGCGTGTGGTCGTCGACCACTGCAGACGACTTCGGAAAATGACAGCAGCGGCGGAGTGTCTCCCCGAGAGGGGCCCGGTTCCAAGGAAAACAGGATGGCTGGGCTGCGGAAGGATCCGATGGCATCTGGCCGTGAGCTTTCGGGTTAGCCTCATGAGCATGGGACCTGAGGCAATGATCATCCGGGAGGCGACGGCGGCGGACCTGGGCGTACTCAGCGCTGCAGGTTTGGAAGCGATGAACTGGACTGGGGAGGCCCGCTTCACCTACGAGCAGTTCATGAGCACGCCCGAGCTCTCGCACTACCTCGACGGATGGCCCCGGGCCGGAGATTTTGGCGTTGTAGCCGAGACGGCAGAAGGGACGCCTGTGGGCGCGGCCTGGTGCCGCACCTTTGCTGTCGACGATGCCGGGTACGGGTTCGTGGCCACGGACATACCGGAGCTCACCATCGGCGTGCTGGCCGGCAACCGCGGCACGGGAGTTGGCACGGCGCTTATGGAAGGACTGATCGGCCAAGGATCAACCCGGGGCCTGCGGGGGATCAGCCTCAGTGTTGAAGACGGGAACAGGGCGCGGTTGCTCTATGAGCGCTTAGGGTTCCGCAAGGTTGGCCGCAACGGCGGCTCAGATACCTTGTTGCTCGAGCTCCTCACGTCGCCCATCCTGGCCGTGGAATGACGAGCTCCAGGCTACATAGCGGGCAAAAGCTCCCCTGGGCGGACGATTGTCGTACCGGCTGCGCCAATCACATGGATCGGTTCTCGACCTAACACGCGGGCTTGTCCGCCAGAGATTTTCAGGCCCGACCGTTCAGGTATACCGAGCACTGTGATGCCTTGTTTCTGGGACCATCGGCGACCTGTGGCTTCTTCGTCCGGACCGTAGTGTGGGAGTACGGTTGCCCCAGGGGTCAGACCGAGTCCTTCAAGAATTGTCAGCCCGGTCTTATTGTCGTCGTAGGCCTCGGCGATTCCGATGTCGTCGGAGGCCAGGATGGCTCCGGCGCTTCCGCCGTAGAAGCTGCCTCCGCTGGCTATAAACCGGCGCACAGGCTCCGCGAACCCATGCAGCATGACGTGCTCGAGCAGATCAAAGGTATTGCCCCCTCCGATAAACAGGATGTCGAAATCGGCGAGCTCCTCTGTCGAGTGGCCATTGAGAGTCGTCCAGGTCGAAACATGGGCTGATGGCCACCTTCCAGTCAGGTTTCCTCGTAGCCAGGCGTCCGCACCCTCCAGCATGTCGCCGCTGAGCGCGAACGGCCAGTAGAGAATCCGTCGGGCTCCTTGCAGCATGTCGGTCCAAACGGGCAATTCGTCATCAGGCGAACCGCCGCCCCCGAGATAGATGGTTCCAAGCATGGCTCATTGTTTCGGGCGGCATGTCCAAGGGCAAGTCACAGAGCCCCTCGGAAGGTCCCGCCCTGGGTGTCCCAGTTCCAAGGAATTGAGAGAGGCGTGGCCGAGCCTGGGGCCCTTTCCCCCAATGCCTATGGAGTGCCCGCTAGAGGATCGATGCTTACGGGGCTGCTTCGCCGTGTGAGAGTTAGGGGCCGTAGGCACTCACGCTGAATCCTGCGACCGGCCTCTTCGATAGCGTTAACAACCCTGCCCTCCCTTCGTTTCAGGAGTGTTCCGGTGACGGGATGGTTTACGAGACCGTCGGTGTGCTTTACGGCGCCACATCTCCTGGGCGTTGAATAGACCAGTAGCTCACCGTGGCATCAGAGGTCGGCGTTTCAGTCATTCCAAGTTTGGTTGCTACCTGTTTTGACCGCTCGTTGTCGGGATCGATCGTTGCGGAGATTGAGTCGAGGGGAGAGATGCTGAACACGTACGTGAGCATCGCTTGGCCGATCTCGGTAGCGTAACCGTTCCCCCAAGATTCTCGGCGGAAGACGTATATCAGTTCATCGAAGGACCGATCGGGGGCTCTAACGACACCGCAGTAACCGATGAAGCTGCCGCTGATCCTTTCGAAAATCGCCGACGTACCGTAGCCGCGGTTCGCATATTTGTCCTGGCACACCTCGATCCAGTGAGCAACTTCTGCCCGCGTCAGCGTCGGGCCGTCTCCAACGAACCGCATGACTTCCGGATCTGCGCAGAGCATGGCAAATTCTTCGAGGTCGTCCTCTTTGAAATGTCGCGCATAGAGCCTGCTGGTTTCGAACATCATGGTGAAACCATAACGTGGGTCATTTGTGCCCGTCCGGAGACGATCCTCCAGCGGACAGACTTGGACGTGTCTACAGCTGCATGCTGAGGACTGTTCGGACGGGGATGTTCCCGCCTCGATCATCAGCGACGCGATGCATTCCGATTTTCTCAGCTACCCGCTCTGAAGCTCGGTTATCCGGATGGATGATAGCTATCAGTTCGGTGGCTTCAATATGTTCTCGGGCGTAGTCGCGACAAGCAGTGGCTGCTTCTGTCGCGAACCCCAGGCCCTGTAAGTCGGAGCGCACGTGGTACCCGACCTCAAGCTTCTGCGCGGCGTTCACCTGCTGCCAGGTCAGCCCGCAGTCGCCTATGAACTCTCCGTCATGCGTCTCGACAATCCACAGGCCGTACCCGTGCTCCGCGTAGTTCTCCTGGTTCCAACGAATCCAGCTTGCTGCTTCCTCCTGCGACCTGGGTGCAGGGTAGAAGCGCATCACCTCGGGGTCTCCGAGCAACGCGGTCATGTTGTCGAGGTCGGCATCAGTCATCTCACGGAACTGCAAACGATCAGTCGGTTGTGGCGTTAGCATCCAATGACTCTATTTAGAGTGCGCGGCTCAGGCCCGCAAGCCGATCGTGTAGCGGGTGACGACTGCGCGCATGAAAGACTCACATCCGTGAACAACGATTCCAAGGGAACCCTGCACCATATCGAGCTGTGGGTCCCTGACATCGATCGCGCCAAGCAAGAATGGGGCTGGGTTCTGGCCCGACTGGGATACTCGACCTACCAGAGCTGGGCCTCAGGAATCAGCTGGCGACTCGGACCAACCTACATAGTTGCTGAACAATCACCGGCCATGAGCAGCCGAGAACATGAGCGCACACTGCCAGGTCTAAATCACCTGGCGTTCCACGCCGGGAGCCAAGAAGACCTAGATGTCTTTGTCGAAGAGAGCCGCCGGCACGGATGGGTTCAGCTGTTCGAGGACAAGTACCCGCACGCTGGCGGGCCCGATCACTACGCTGCATACCTCGTAAACTCTGATGGATTCGAACTAGAGCTTGTAGCAACCGCCTAAGCGAACGTGGCAGGGCGCCCGGTAAGGGATCCCCAACGGGCGGGCTGTGCAGACGGCTTTGGACATTCTGTGCAGTCGACTTCGGAAACTGACAGTAACCGAGCAACCTCACGAACGTCATTGTGCCTTGTAAATCCCTAAAACTGCTTGATGAGACGCTTTTGGAGTGAGATGACTTTCCGACACAATTGCCGCCGCGGAATCCAGCCGATCATGAAGGCCGAATTTGAGGCTCTGGTGGTGTCTTGTTTATCTATAGGTTTCTACGACGTCAAGGGTGCCTGGATTGACGCTTAGGCGTCGCCTCTCATGGCGAAACCGGAAGCATCCGGCGGGCATCGCGATGCTCAGCAGTGACAAAGCCCCGCAGATCCCCTGGCGTTGGGCCTCACCGCGACACATTCCTAGATCCGCTCGGGGCCGAGCTAGACACCCTATTCGTGCAGGACCACTTGGTAGAGGTTGTGGTCTTGCCATTTCCCGGCAATCTGCAGGTATCGGGGCGCCGTACCAATCTGCTGGAACCCGGCCTTCAGTAGCACCCGCTGCGAGCCAACATTGTGCAGCAAAGTGCTCGCCTCGATGCGGTGCAGTCCGAGTTCGTCGCGTGCCATTTCGACTATCAGCTGAACTGCCGCTGATGCCAGCCCGCGGCCTGCATACTTGCTATCCACCCAGTAACCCAGCCCCGCGCTCTGGAAGGGGCCGCGCACGATTCCAGCCACGTTGAATCGACCAACGAGTGTATCGCCAGCAAACAAGCCAAGGGGATACCCCTCCCCAGCTTCGTGCGCAACGAGGCGGTTGGCAATGTCGGCAGCCTGCCATGCCTCGGTGTAGTACTCCTCGGGGCGTACTGGTTCCCAGGGTGAAAGGTACGTACGGTTGCGCACGTATGCGGCGGCAAGCGCTGCCGCATCATTCACGCGCAGTAAACGCATGTTGACGTTTTCACTAAGTTGGCGCGATTCAAACATTGGTCAACATTAGTCCAGATCGCCGTTTACGATCATCCTGGCGACACCCCCCGCTTGTCGCCAACTAGCTCATCCGGTTGGCCGCCAAGCTTGCAGGCACTAGCCTGCTGGGATGTACGATGACGAGCGAGAATTGACGGGTGGCAACGCGTCAGGCCGCGTGGTGCGCGTAGGTGAGACAGTAAGGAAACCCTGGATCGATAACACGCCGGTCGTACAGAGTTATCTCGGCGCTCTCCGCGCGCGTGGAGTGGACGCCCCTAATCCGCTCGGTTGCGACCAGCGTGGGCGGCAGGTGGTTGAGTACGTCCACGGCGCTCTTGCGTTAGATCAATTGCCGTTGGGGCGCGAGGACCTGCTGCGGGTAGGGAGAATGATTCGCCGCATCCACGATGCCAGCGAATTCTTTCCAGTTCCCGACCCGGACGGCTGGAAAATGCTCCTGCCAGCGGAGAATCCGAACCTGATGTGCCACAACGATCTCGCGCCTTGGAATCTCCTCACGGGAGATCGGTGGGTCTTCATCGATTGGGATGCTGCCGGGCCGAGCACCCGGTTGTGGGATCTGGCATACGCCGCGCAGTCATTCGGAATGCTCTTCGAAGGGCAGCCAGTGGACTCCGCTGCTAGGGCGTGTCTCCTAATAGGGTGCTCCAGATGACGACGGCGCGCAGAACGGTCGCTGACCGGTAGGTGAGGGCCAGTTTGTCGTAGCGGGTGGCCAGGGATCGCCATTGCTTTAGGGTGTTGAAGCTGCGCTCGACGACGTTGCGCCGTTTGTAGGCGCCCTTGTCGTAGATGACGGGGCGTCCGCCGGAGGAGCCCTTGCGTTTGCGGTTGGCTTTCTGATCGTCCTTTTCGGGGATGACGCATTCAATGCCACGCCCGCGCAGGTAGGCCCGGATTGCTTTGGATGAGTAGGCCTTGTCGGCCATGGCCCGGTCCGGTCGAGTGCGGGGCCTTCCGGGACCTTCCCGCTCGACCTTGAGGGCCTCCATGAGATTTTCAAACATGGGCGAGTCCCCGCCCTGGCCGGGGCCCAGGAGAAGGACCAAGGGGCGCATATTGCCGTCAACCAGAGCGTGGATCTTGGTGGTCAGCCCGCCGCGGGAGCGGCCGATGGCGTGGTCATCAGGCTCATCAAACAGATTCATGTAATTCGAGAGGTCCCCTGTGTGGCGGGGAAGGTTCGTGCCGTGTTGATGGGCGCGGTTGACCGTGGAGTCCACCGACACCTCCCAGTTGATCAGCCCTTGCGCATCGGCACGGGTCAACAACGCAGCCAGAACCTTGTCCCAGGTCCCGCTGGCGCTGTTGCGGCGGTGGTGCTTCCACACGGTCTTCCATGACCCGAAATGGGCAGGGAGATCACGCCATGGAATTCCCGTCCGGTAGCGATAGATGATGCCCTCGGTCATCAACCGGTGGTCATTGAAGGGCCGACCCGGCTTCCCCGAGGAATCAGGCATCAACGGGGAAATAAACTCCCACTGGGCATCGGACAACAAAGCGGAACGCGAACTCACCCCTAAATCTTGCCAAATGGCCTACCCAGCGATTAGGAGACACGCCCTAGGAGACTGCGCGCTCTCATTGACGGGTATGAGGCCGACCTCGCGTTGCGTGAGGCGTTGCCAGCCACTATGGCACAACGAACCGCTGCAATGTTCGAACTTCTACGTTCCTCAAGCGAGACCGGATTCCAGCCGTGGGCAGATATGTATGTGAACGGGCATGGTGAGCATTGGCGTGCCGCCGCTGAATACGTTGCCCGAAACCAAACAGCCTGGGAACGAGCGCTCTCGCAATCGGAATAGAAGCCGCCGCTCAACGTTCCTCGAACGGACACTCCGCCATTTACCGCTGACAGAACAACGCCATTTACCACTGCGATTCACAGGTCCGGGCGCCGCTGACTCCGTGGTCGGTATACAGGTCATCGCGCCGGACCCCGGCGGCCAGCAGGTCCGCTGTCTGCCGGTCGGTGGCCTGCACTTTGGTTGATACGCGGGCGTATCCGATCAGTTTGCCCATACCTGCCCTCGCTTATGTCTTGCAACAGTGTTTGCCTATGGTCCTTCCGGCCCGAGCTTATGCTACATAGTAGCGAGACAGGTCGGGCCCATGTGTTTGTTGGGTTGCTTTTTTGTCTCGTCGACTGTCTTGCATCCCGCGGGATACGAGACGTCTTTCGACTGAGCGCGCTCCGCCTCTGCGGTTCCAAGCCGCAGCGGCGATTGCAAGGGCATGGAGAAGCTTTTGGTTTGGGCCCAGCCCTACCAAACGCGGATTTCCCATGCCTCCGTGACGGTGGCCAGCGCAGATTCCCTGGGAGAGATTTCCTCCCCGGAGGCTGCCTCGGCAACCTCCGTCAAACCAAGATCAGTTCGTCGCATCCAGTAGGCCCAGCAGATCCCGTTGCCTACCCTGGACTTAAATCTCACACCCGCCAGTTCACTGCCGTCATCCAAAGTGACGCCACGCAGCCACTCAGCAATGCGCGTGGTGACATTGCGGTCGTTCGAGAATGCGGCTGCCCTGTCGACGGCCTCCAGTCCCGTGAAGGGCTTGATATCGGCCGCAGGACCCAGTGACAACGCGTCGAGAGTGGCCTGATCTTCCATATCCACCCACATTCCCGCATTCTCTGGGACGTCGATCACGTGTTTCAGGCGCTCGTCTCGCCAGGAAAAGGGAAGATGACCAGGCTGCATATGACCGAGACGGTCAAAGTCGGCCTGAATCTCCTTCATCACTTCCTCTGGGGTGATACCCCACAGTGCGGCCAGTTTTCCAAGCTTTTTCTTATGGCTCGGCTTCATCCGGGCCCAAGCCAGGCACTCCCTAAATGCGGTTTCAAGTGTGTCCGCGATGTAGATGGTGCGACCAGGGGTGTCCCAGCGGCTCCAATCATCCCGCGGCTCCCCGTCTTGGCGCTTCTCAGGATTGAGCGCCCCGTAGGTTACGGTAGCAATCCTGTGTCCGGAAACCGGGCCAGGGACCAATGCCAGGCCGGTTGTTCCGCAAATACGGGGGATCAACCCGAAAAACCTCCGGTAAGCATGGCATTAGCCGCAACACGAACATCTTTGAAGCGGCCTTCCATTATCGCCTCAACGGGTGAATCCTCATCTAGCCATGGGTTTGAACCGATGAACCACAGCCGGGCCACGTGCTCTCCGTGTGCATCGGAAAGCTCTGTCCACAGCCGGATTGCTGACATGAGCCGGCGAACGGCGGCCGCGTTGGGCTCAGGCCCTTCGTCCTTTGCCCACTTGTGAGAAATGCGGCGGTCCTTGCTGCCGGTTAGGCCTGCGACCAAGGTTGGCCCAAGGCCGTTGTTGAGTCGGCGAACAATCTCCCGTATGCCCAGCTCATTTGTGCGAACGGCGGCGGTGCCCACGGTTGCGTCGATGGACATTTCAACTCCCTTGGTCGGTTGTGAATCCAACGATACCACCGCAAAGAGCTATACAAGCTACATGGAAGCTACAAAGAAGAGCCTTGCCATTAGTCGCCCCAGCCCTTTGGTGAGCGTGGTCGATGACGTGGGCCGCGGGATTACGCGTCCGACGAGGTGTGGGGTGAAGGCGCGAGTTCGCATATGCCGACTGCCGTCCGGGCCCGCAACGGGCCTCTATCCCTGACGCCGTTCCTCTGCGTGTGTTGCATCGCCCGGAAGGCCGTTAGTCACCGACTCGTGCCGCAGCGTACTTCTTTGCCGCGCGGGCCGCCATGACGCGCGGCCCTTTCATTTGCATCTGGGCAAACTGGGTGCTGACGTTGAAAACTTGGGCGACCTTTTCGTTGTCCCAGCCTTTGTACGCAGCTCGTCGTGCAGCAATTTCCGGAACGAGGAGCTCTCCGGAGAGGTAGGTGGCCTGTTTTTCCATCGCCGGATCGAACTGGCGTTTGTGATCCTCTCCCAGCAGCACCCCGCTAAATTCGTGCTCCAGGAGAAAATGGCCGAGTTCATGAGCGATGCTGGAGCGCCGTCGCGCAGGAACATGTGTTTCGTTTTCTATGATGATCCGGGCCGATCCGATCGGCACAAGGGCTGCGGACCAGGTTGCGGTGCTCACTGAGGTGAAATGCAGGACCGCCCGTGAGGATGCTCCAAACGACCGCAGGGACTCGACCGTATATACGTGAACCCCATGCTCTTCGCACAGCGCGTAAGGGTCGAGGGCTTCGTAATCGCCAACTCCCAAGCTGCCGCGTTCGTCCCTTGCCAGCTCCCGCATATAGTTCTGTGTCACTCGCACGTCATTAGCCTCTAGCTGCAGCCTCAGTTCGGAATCGGTGCGCCGCCGCACCGATGAGTTGCTCGAGATAGACGACGTCTTCCTCTTTGAGATCACGTCTTGCTCTGAGGAGCGGGGCAAGGGCAGCTACAAGCTCGGGCTCTTCTGCGGTCTCTTGGTTGGTGCCAACATAAAAACTCTCCGCCGGCATCCTTAGCCACGTCGTCATCCTGGCAAAGGCAGACAGATCAGGTTTCAGCCCATTCGCAATACGGGACAGCGTCGATGGGCTTACTTCCAGTTCCTTGGCGAGTTGTCTCCATGACAGCGACTGCTCGTTTCGAGCCGCATCGAGGGCGGCATATAAGACCTTGACGTCTACTCCAGGTGCATGGTCCACAGGTACTCCTAGGTCGGGTTGCTCGACATGTCGAACACTGTTAGTCTAACGCTAGAAGATGTTCGACATATCGAACATCGTAATAGATTAGGAGCACCTACGTGGTGTTCGGAATGGAGAAGCAATGGCTCAGGAGAAGCAGGACAACGGCCACGCAACGGAGATCTACGTCAATACCCGCCCGCACACCTGGAACGAGAACAAAATCTCGTACTCAGAGCTCTTGGCCCTCGCCTTCCCTGGCGAACAAGTAGGCGAGCAGGACACCGTCACCATCCGCTACAGCCGTGGAAACAATGGCAACGGAGCCGGTTCGCTCACCAACGGCCACGATGTCAGCGTGAAGAAGGGAATGGTCTTCGATGTCGTCCGCACGTCTCGTTCGTGACCCTGACCTCAACCGCCTCCTCGACGACGGGTACGACGTCGTTGTCGAGGAGGGGCACCTCATAATCCGGCAGCTGCCGTTCGTGAACGAGGCAAAAGAAATCAGCTACGGATTTCTGACGTACCCCGTCACCGTTACCGGGGACCGCGTCGTCTCAGGTACCGACCATAGGATCTGGTTTGGTGGCGGGACCCCGAGCGATGAACACGGAGACAGACTGCCGATGGCCACCCCGGAAATTCACGTCATTTCCGGCGGCCGCCAGGCGGGCTACATGCTCTCAAGCAAGCCCGGCCCCACGGGCTATCCGGACGAATACGCAAAGGTCACTTCCTACGCCCAAATGGTCTCGCACCCGGCCCAGGCACTAAACCCTTCAGTAACTCTGACGCCAGGAGCAGCATGGCAAGAGGTAGGAAGTGACAACCCCTTCAATTACTTGGACACTGCGTCATCAAGAGCTGGCCTAACGGCACTGAATTCATGTTTTGAAAACCAGGTCATCGCAATCGTGGGCCTGGGAGGAACCGGAAGCTACATTCTCGATCAGATAGCCAAAACCCCGGTGAAGAAAATCCTCCTCATCGACGGAGACACCTTCGAGAACCACAATGCCTTCCGCGCTCCCGGTGCACCGACCCTCCAGACGCTACGAACAAGACCCATGAAGGTTCAGTACTTCGCCGACATCTATTCCCAGATGCACAGGGGCGTTACCCCTGTCCCACTGTTCCTGGACGCAGAAACAACCCATGTCCTGGACGAAGCCACGTTCGTGTTCGTAGCAACGGACGATGCTGTCACAAAGCAGGAAATCACTGCCTATCTGGAAAAACGCGACACTCCCTTCATTGATGTTGGTATGGGCATCGAAGAAGTGGATGGAAGACTTACTGGGCTACTCCGCGTTACGACCAGCCTTCCCGGCCAGCGAGATCACGTCCACCAGATGAACCGCATCCCAGGGCCGGCCCCAGAACGGGATGACTACGCGCGCAACATCCAGATCGCTGATCTGAACGCTCTCAACGCTCAGATGGCCATCATGCGCTGGAAGCGGCACCTGGGTTTCTACGCCGACCTCACCAATGAAGGCTTCACGACCTTCGCGGTCGCCGTCAACGAAATCACCAACGAGGACATCCGATGAGCAGAATCAGCCACGTCAGTCCGGAATTCGTGGATAGCTTTCCCCAGCCCATGTCCCCAGGGATTCTGTATGTTTCAACGATGTTCAACAGCTGCGGACACCTGTGCTGCTGCGGCTGCGGAAACGAAGTAATTACTCCTCTGTCGCCAGCGCAATGGACCCTCACCTACAACGGCCGCGACGTTTCCTTAGCAGATTCGATAGGAAACTGGACTCTGCCGTGCAAATCTCACTACTGGATCCGAAACGGACGAGTTGACTGGAGCCGACGGTTCACTGAATCAGAAATCAGACTGAACCAGAAGAATGACCAGGCTGACCTGCAAGCCTTGGACAGGACACCCACGAGCCCGCCCAGTTTCTGGGAGCGTCTGCGCCGAATCCTGCCCTGGTCGTAGTAGCCGGTAGACCCAGCAATAGAAAAGCGAGAACGGCCAGGGCCGAGGCCGGGGCCGTTCTTGCGCACACCGGGCCTGGAATGCCTATACCGTAATTCGCACTCGTGACAGCCCGCTCATGGCAGGAATAGTGGAACAACTTCTGGAACCGTCAGGTTACGCGCCGGGCCGCCGAATGCAGTCGCAGGGGAACTTGTCCCGCCACGGGCGTCCGGGTTCTAAGGTAGTGGAACGTCCGATATCGAGCCTGCATCGTTGTGGCTGTCGGTTGAGAATGCCGGTCTTCATTCAGCCTCAAATGGCCGGTTCGGGATTCCCTGCCGTGCACCATTGTTGTCTCATGTGAGAGGGGAACCCGAGCCGAGCTCTATGCCAGGCGATCGGTGAACAGTTCGGGGTGAAAAATGAACGCGGTATACAAGCTGCCATTGAGCTCAAAGGAAGACAGTGCTGACATGCCGAAATGGCGATGCACCGCCAGAGACCTCTCATTGGCGTGGTCAACGAACGCCACGCCTTGATCAAATTGTTCTTGCAATCGGAGACTGAGGTCCACGAGTAGACCGCTGAGGATGCCCTGACCCTGGAAGGCGGGGGAGACTGCCGCAGGGCCATATAGAAAGCGGCGCAGCGTGGGCTCATCCTCGGCCGCGAGCTCAAGTGCCCGAACTGCGGGGCCGTTATGGGTGGCCTGTCCCGGATCGGAGGTCATGGCGAACCCCGCCAGTTTTCCGTCGACTTCTGCAACGAATATCCCTGAGCCGCCCTCGAGCCGTTCAAGGATCGCTTCATCCATCGTCCCTTGAACGAATCCCTGCTCGGACCGTTCCACCTCAGTCAGATTGTCTCCCCGAGCATGCTCCGTAAGCGCTAGAATTCCCGCCCTGTCAGCGGGCACCGACTTCCTGATCTGTGGCATGTCAGGATTATTTCACAGGCTCGGTGGACTGCTCGGTCCCCATCCGGGCCCCTGCTGCCCGGAGGTGCTGCAGCATCAGGGCTGTGCTGGGGCTAGGAGAGTATCCGCTCGCATAAGTGGCCACGATGGTCTGGCTGACGCCCGTAAGCGGGGTGGAGAGCAGGGCGAGCTGGGGCTCCGTCCTGGCCAGTGTCTGCGGCAGTACAGCCAAGTAGTCAGTTTCCTCAACGATTGTCCGCACTGTGAGGGGGAGGGTGCACTCGATCTGTTGTTCTGGCAGGCCTGCACCTTCACGGCGGAAGAGTTCTGCGAGTTCTCCCCGCAGCGATGTTTGGATGCCCGGCAGGATCCAGGGGAACTCCTGCAGTTCTGCCAACGCAGGATTCTCCAGCATCAATGCGGGGTGGCCGCGGCGGCACACAATCCGGAATGGCTCGGCATACAACTCCAGTTGCCGGACAGGGATGTCGGGTGCGACCTGCCCTCTACGGCCCACAATGAGATCCACTTCTCCCGATGCAAGTTCTGCGGTAAGCCTGTCCGGCAACCCTTCCCGCACCACCACTCTGACCTTCGGCCGTTCGGCCTTGAGCCTTGTAATGGCCTGCGGGAGCATCAGGTTGGCACCTGCCAGATGCGTTGCCACCGTGACTGTTCCCGTGGTGGCATCTGACAGTTCCGAGACATGTTGCGACGCCTGACGGAGATGGTCAGCCAGGAATGGCGGCTGAATCTCAGTCCCGATGGCCGTGGGCGCGGCGGATGAGGAACCCCGTCGTTGGCGGCTTATTTCTGCCGCGATTTGCTCGGCCCGGCCGGGTTGGCTCCCGGCCGGGCCGCCCGGGAGACCTGACGATTATTGGTGCGAACATGTCGGTGCCAAAGGGACGGATGCCCGAACGGTACCCGACGAAGTGTCTTGCCATCCACGGGGGAGCGGGGGACGGTGGCGACGGCGCGGGACGGTGAGGCGCCGCCGGGAGAGGATCCCGTTTCCAAGAAACCGGGACACAGCTGGTTGAGGCCTCTCCACTACATGGGCACGGCAAAAGCTACGTCCTTCGGGCTATTCCCGCATACAGGTGGAGGACAGGAACCCTTCTGACCGCCTGCACACAAACGCCAGGTCACCTGTGTCGGGAACGGCACCACCGGGACCGGCGATCGTGCACAGCCTGCCGGGGCGGTGCTTGAGTCATAGGGATCCCCAGCAATCACGTCCCGCTCCCTGGGGGAGAGGTGCGACGTGCGGCGGTTTCCGCCAGGCGCCCCAACCACTTGAACCGGGCCGGACTGCTCCGGAGCTGGTGGAATCGTTCGGATCAGGCATGATGATCTCCCCGTGGCGTCTTGACGGCGGTACCGGCCCGAGCCCGACCACAGCGTTACGTCCAGAGGCCTCCCATGGGAATGCAAAGTCAACAGCGTCGCTCCGCCGGTTTTTTTGACGGCCCCGTGGGTTGGAGGACCGGGGTCCGGTGCATCCTCTTCCTGCATCAGGAACGGGCTGCGAAATGCGGGCGCCGCTACTGCGGAAGGACCGCCACGACGTCGATCTCTACGAGTATGTCGTACAGGTCAGAGCCGACGGTGGTGCGGACCGGGAACGGGGCGGGAAAAAATTCCACGTAGGCCTTGTTGTATTCGTCAAAGTCCCTCTTGAGGTGCTGCAGGTGCGCGGTGACCTTGACGACGTCGGCGAAGGTGGCACCCGCCTCGGTGAGAACGGCCTCGAGGTTGCGCAGTACCTGGCGGGTCTGGGCGGCGACGCCTTCGGGGACCTCGCCGGTGGCAGGGTCCTGCGGCCCGAAACCGGCCGTGTACAGGAAGCCGTTGGCGACGATGCCTTGGCTGTAAGGGCCGGCAGGTGCCGGGGCGTTCGGAATGACGATGGCTGTCTTGGACATGATTCTCCTGTGTCGTGTT
The DNA here is from genome assembly GCF_009911795.1 of Pseudarthrobacter psychrotolerans. NCBI lineage: Bacteria > Bacillati > Actinomycetota > Actinomycetes > Micrococcales > Micrococcaceae > Pseudarthrobacter > Pseudarthrobacter psychrotolerans. The sequence goes on from NZ_CP047898.1 coordinate 129,259, forward strand.
GACCGGGTGTTTGGTTGATGGGGTGTTAGGTGGTTCAGTTCGTGATTGCCGAGCGGACGGCGTCCTGGACGATCTGCGCTTCGCCGTCCTGGAGCAGGTCGGGGCCGATCCAGAACCCGTGGGCCGTGCCGTTGCGCAGATCGGGAAGGACGGCCACCCGCGGGGATGCTCCCTCAAGCTCGGCCAGGGCCCGGGCGGCACGGCCGCTGTCCGTCATACCGACATAGAGCCGGGGGACCGGCTGGCCCGCCTCGTTGAGCAATTCGGCGTGCGGGGACACGCCGTCGAGCCCCCTCAGTCCCTCGCGCCAGGCATCCACGGTCGCCAGCCACTGCCCGTGCAGGGCGGCATGGTCAAGGTTGATGAAGCGTTCGACGGCGGCAACAAGTCCTGCGACCTCCTCCTTTCCCGCTTTCATCGCCCGGGCCCAGCGCTGGAAGGGTGCTCCGTTTTGGCGCGCCGCCTCGATGATTTCCGCGTTTCCGACCATGAGTCCGCTGGCCTGCGGGCCGCGCAGCGCTTTGCCGCCGGAGAACACGGCCACATCGGCGCCCGCCTCCCGGGTGAAGTGCCAAAGGTTCTCCATCGGAGGCAGCTGCGCGGCTGCGTCGACAATGACCGGCACTCCGCGGGACTTCGCGATGCGGACCACTTCGGACAGCGGCAGGGCAACCTGCGGCAAGTGGGATCCTGCCACGTAGAGTACCGCGGCCGTTTTCTCCGTGATTGCAGCTTCGAGCTCCCAGTCAAAAGTCTGCTGGATGTTTCCGATCTGGCGGATGGTGACACCGGACATCGCGATGGCCGCGTCATAGGGAATGCGGTGCGCTGCGTGCATGATCACTTCGCTCGGTGCCAGGTCCCGCCCGGGGAACTCCCGTAGGACGCGGGGATCGCCTTTGCTGCGGATGCCCAGCAGGGCCAGGACCAGGGCGGCAGCGCAGCCGGAGGTGGCATATGCGGCGTCGTTGCGGGTCAGCTCGGCGAGTCGTTTGCCGGCGGCCAGGTGCAGGTCATGCATATCGACAAAAGAGCCTGCCGCGTCCCGCATGGCTTCCAGGACCTCCTCCGGCATCAGGGAGCCGCCGAGGGCGGTGAAGGTGGTGGCGGCGTTTATGACGGGCTTTAGCCCCAGGTCGGAATAGAAGCTCATGTTGCCTTTCAAGTGATGACTAGCCGAGTTGCCGGGAAATGGTCTGGGCGGTGCGGCGGACATCCTCCAGATGGGCCATGAGGTCATCGAGGGTTGCCACGGCCTTGATGGCGGTGAGGGAAATGGCGCCGACTATGCTGGCACTGGAATTGGTGATGGGTACCGCGATGCAGTTGACGAAGTCCTCGAATTCGCCATCATCGACGCCCCACCCCCGCGTCTTGATGACCGCCAATTGCTCGTCCAGTGCTTCGCGCGAGGCAACGGTGCGAGGCGTGAAGGTGGTCCATTCGGTGTTCGCGAGGACTGCGTCCCGGCGCGCTTGCGAAAGCTGGCTCAGGATCGCCTTGCCGACGCCGGTGCAGTGCGGCAGCACGGTCTTGCCGATGCGCGAGTACATCCGCACGCTGTTTTGTTCCTCCACCTTGTCCACATACATCACCGTGGATTCAACCAGCTGGGCCAGGTGGACGGTGTTGCCGGTGCGGGCGTGCAGGTTCCGGATCTCGTCGTGGGCGACGGACGGCAGATCGAGGCCGTCCAGGGCTTGCTGCGCGATGGAGATCATTTTCGGGCCGATGCTGTAGTGGCCGTTTCCGCGGCGCAGGACAAAGCCGGCTTCCTCCAGGGTCTGTAGCTGGCGCAGAACTGTCGAGCGGTGCACATTGAACCGCTTGGCCGTTTCACTGAGGCTCCGTGGGCCCTCACCCAGGAAATCCAGTATTTCCGTGGCCCGCTGCACTGCTTGAGACATCTGACCCCCTTATATACTGACTCTGTTCCTACAATCTTGCACAGGTATGTGCATTCTATGCAACATTCCGGTGATTACGAAGTGAGGCGGCCATGGCCAGTTGGGTTTTGCGGGGCGGTTCAGTCATCGACGGTCTGGGGGGCCCACGCTATGCCGCTGATGTGCTCATCAGCGATGGACGGATCGGCGGCATCATCCCCCCGGGACAGGCCGCCGCCGGAGTCGACATCGACGTAGCGGGGCTTGTGGTGGCCCCGGCTTCATTGACATGCATGCACATTCGGATCTGGCGGTCCTTGCTGACCCCGCCCATGTCTCGAAGGCAGCGCAGGGGATCACCCTTGAGGTTGTGGGCCAGGACGGCCTGGGTTACGCCCCGGTCAATGACGAAGTCATGGCGGCCACCAGGGAGCAGATCGCCGGCTGGAACGGCACACCCGATCTGGACTACTCCTGGCGCAGTATTGCGGACTACCTGGCCGAGGTGGACAGGGGTGCAGCAGTGAACGTGGCGGTGCTGGTGCCCCACGGAACCGCCAGGATGATCGTCATGGGTACGGAGTCGCGGGCCGCCACGCCCGCTGAACTGCTGAAGATCCGGGACATCATTGCCCAGGGGCTCCGAGACGGGGCGATGGGGATGTCCACCGGCCTGACCTACACCCCTGGCATGTATGCCTCAGATGAGGAGCTGGTCCACGCACTGGCCGCCGTCAGGGAAGTGGGGGGCTACTACTGCCCGCATCACCGGAACTACGGAATCGACGTCGTTGACGGCTATCGTGCCTGCATCGCCATTGTCAAGGAAGCGGGTGTGCCCCTTCACCTGGCCCACTGCCACGTCAATTTCCCGCAGAACAGGGGCAGGGCCGCCGAAGTGCTGGCGGCTTTGGATGAGGCGATGGCGGCCGGCGTGGATATCACCCTTGATTCCTATCCGTACCTGGCCGGTGCGACCTACCTGGCCGCTTTGCTGCCCAGCTGGGTCCACGAAGGGGGCAAGGAAGCGATGAGCGATCGCCTCGCCGATCCCGGAACGCGCGGGCGGATCCTTCATGAAATTGAGGTGCTGGGTTCCGACGGTCATCATGGCGTCCCGATGGATTGGATGACCATCGTTATTGCTTCCACGCAGGACCCGGAGAACGCCTGGGCTGTCGGGAAGACGGTGGCCGAAATGGCCGGGGAGCGGCAGGCTCCGGCCGGGGACGCCTTTTTGGATCTGCTCGTCGCCGATGATTTCGGTGCCGGATGCCTGGTGCAGGTGGGCAATGAGGAAAATGTGCAGGCTGTCATGCGGCATGCGGCCCATACCGTCGGCAGTGACGGAATATTGGTCGGTGAACGTCCCCACCCCGTGGCTGGGGCACTTTCCCGCGGTTCCTTGGGCACTATGCCCGCGAGCTGGGCATCATGAGCCTGGAGGAAGCGGTTCTGCATGCCACGTCCCGTCCGGCCCGGCGGTTGGGCCTGGCGGACCGCGGCGTGGTGGCAGAAGGCAACTGGGCCGACCTGGTGGTCTTTGATCCCGACGCTGTGGGTTCCCGCGCGACGTACGAGAATCCCAGGGTTTTGCCCGACGGCATCCACTACGTATTCGTCAACGGAGAGCCGACGATTGAGCGCGGCAGGCGCACCGATGCGCGGCCGGGGCGGGCCGTGCGCAGGGTATAGCGGTTTTCTCACGCCGACAAATTCCTATTTACAAATCGGCGGCACACATGTCAGGATAGCAATTACCGCAACACGTGTTGCAACATATGCACAATCAGGAGTGGTAGTGAAGATTCGAACAGCGATGAAGAGCGGGGCCATGGCCGTCGCGCTGGGCTTGGCGTTGAGCGCCTGCAGTGGCGGAGGCGGTGGAACCCAGGATTCGGGTCCGGCGGCCGCAGAAGGCGGCACGCTGACCTTTGCCAACTGGCAGTGGCTGGAACCGGGGCGGGGCGACAACATTCTTGCCGCGGTGAAGCAGTACGAGGCCGTCAACACCAAGGCCAAGCTTGAAAAGCAGGAAATCACCCGCGCCGACTACGAAAAGACCATCAGTACCCAGATAGGCGCCGGTGCCGGTCCGGACATCCTGATCATTCCGGATCCGTTCTTCCCGGAACTTGCCTCCAGTGGCGCCTTGGAACCATTGGACGGCGTGCTTGATGCCGCCAGCGAAAGCGCGCTGCGCAAAACGAATGAGAACTACAAGTTCGACGGGAAGCAGCTGGGCCTTGTCTGGGAGGCCGTGCCATACGCCCTGATCTCCAACAATGACATCCTGAACGCCGCCGGCGTTCAGCCTCCGACCACCCCAGAGCAACTGGCCGCCGCCGCCAAGACCGTTCAGGACAAAACCGGCAAGACCGGCTTCGTCGTCCGTCACCAACTCAATGAGGAAACTCCTTGGTACAGCGACTACAGCAACTGGGTTTTCGGCTTCGGCGGCAAGTGGTCCGACGGCAAGAAACTCACTCTTAACAGCGAGGAAAACGTTGCCGCAGCGGATGCCTTCCTCAAGACATACAAGTCCGGCGGCTTCGGGATCGGCGATGACGCCTCGACGTACCGCAGCAAGTTCGCGGCCGGCCAGATCGGCATGGTGATCGACAACTCATCGGCCCTGCTGACCATGGTGTCCAGCAAGGACGGGGTCAAATCCTCCCAGGTCTCGGCATCGGCTCTCCCGTTCCCCAAGGGCGGGTCCGCCTACGCCGGCTTCTCGATCGGCATCAATGCCAACTCGAAGCACAAGGAACTGGCCAAGGACTTCATCAAGTGGATGATGACGTCCGAGGCGCAGTCCAAGTTCGCGGATGCACTGTTTCCCTCCGGCATCGCCACCGGAGCATCCGCTCCCGACGCGAAGATCAAGGCAAATCCCTGGACCGGCGCGTTCTACAAGCAGCTGGAAAAAGCCTCCTCGGTGGTCATCCCGGGCTTCGAAACCAAGACACCGCAGGTCCGGACCATTGTCATGACGCAGGTCGCCCGCATGCTCACGACCGGAATCTCCGCCAAGGAAGCGATGGACACCGCCCAGCAGCAGGCCGCAGGCCTGACTCCCTAGTAAACGCAGAGCTGTCCCGGCCGGGTGACCGCCCGGGACAGCCTGTACCTCTATCGAGAGAATCTATCGATGACTGTCACCACATCCGCCAGAACCCAGCCGGCAACCCGGCGACGGCGCTTCACCTGGACTCCGTACCTGTTCATTGGACTTGCGGTCCTGTATCTGCTGCTGTTCGCCGTCGTGCCGCTGCTCAAAGGCCTGGACCTGAGCTTCACGAACACCCGGTTGCTGAACCCGACGGCGGGAAAGTACATTGGCTTCGACAATTATGACCGCCTGCTCGGCAGCGGTGCCTTCTTCAAATCCGTCGTGACCACGCTGGTCTACACGGCCTTTACCGTCATCGGTTCCCTGGCACTGGGCACCGTCTCAGCCTTTGTGATCAACCGCTTCTTCCCGGGACGCACTCTGGCCCGGGCCGTCATGGTCATGCCGTGGGCTGTACCGACGGTTGCCGTGGTGCTGGTGTTCCGGTGGATCTACAACGATTCCACCGGTGTAGCCAACGCCGCCACCGCCGCACTGGGCCTGGGTGAACGGGGCTGGCTGACGGATCCAAGCTACGGGATGCTCTCCGTAGTACTGGCGACGGTCTGGAAAGTCACGCCCTTCGTCATGCTGGTGGTTCTGGCCGCCCTGCAATCCGTGCCCGAGGATCTTTACGAAGCGACGAAAATTGACGGTGCGGACAGCTACAGCACTTTCAAGCTCGTGGTCCTTCCGTTCCTGCTGCCGACGCTGCGCGTCGTCGCACTGCTGATGACTATCTGGTCCTTCAGACGGTTCGAAATCATCTGGCTGCTCACCGGCGGCGGTCCCGTGGATGTCACCACGACGATCGTCATCGACGTCTACCGGCAGGCCTTCAGCAACAGCCAGCTCGGCCTGGCAGCGGCAACCGGCATGCTTGGCCTCGTGCTGTCGCTGATCGTCACCGCTGTTTACTTTGTTGTTGAACAGCGGGCCAACAAGCAGAACGGAGTCAACGCATGATTGGGCGCAGACGCCTCAGTACCGGGGTCAGGGCGCTGCTGGCGCTCCTTGTGACCTGCCTGGCGGGGTTCCCCCTCTTCTGGATCATCAATACCGCGATGACGCCAACGACTGATCTATTTCAGGGGCAGCAGCGGCTCGTACCGGATATTTCACGGACCCTGGACGTGTTCTCGGTGCTTACCACGGACACGCCGTTCCTGGGGTGGATGGCCAACTCCGCCGTCGTCGCCTTCGGCACCACTCTGTTGAGCCTGGTCATGGCCACGATGGCCGCCTATGCGCTGTCGCGCTACAAGTTTGTGGGCAAGGGGCCGATGGGCTTCCTGTTCTTTGCCACGCAGATGCTCCCCGAAGCGCTGCTCGTCGTCCCGCTGTACTCGCTGTTTGCGGCCCTCGGGCTGCTGAACCAGCTCTCCGGGCTGGTCCTGGTCAACACCGCATTTGCCATGCCGGTGGCGCTTTTCATCCTGAAGTCCGCCATCGACAACATTCCGTATGAGCTGGAGGAATCCGCCCGCGTGGACGGCTGCAGCCCGCTGAGCATTTTGCAGGTCATGGTGGTCCCGCTCGTGGCGCCGTCCATGGCGGCCGCTGCCGTTATTACTTTCTTCGACGGGTGGAACGAATACCTGTTCGCCACGACATTCATTCGTGACCGGTCCTCATGGGTCGGATCGACCGGTCTGGCCTCATTCATTGGTGAGTTCTCCACGCCGCTCGACACGGTGTTCAGTGCCGCACTTGTCTTCACGATTCCTGCCATCATCTTCTTCCTCCTCATGCAACGCAAGATCGTCTCCGGACTTACCGCCGGATCAGTAAAGGGATAGCTCCATGCCAACGATTGAATTTGATCAGGTCACCAAGAACTTTGCCGGCAACACCGTCATCAAGGGCTTCGACGCAACGGTTCCGGACAAGGAGTTCCTGGTCCTGCTGGGCCCTTCCGGTTGCGGTAAGTCCACGATGCTGCGGATGATCGCCGGGCTGACCGATATTTCTTCCGGCGAGCTGCGGTTCGACGGGGCGGTGGTCAACGACATGGAGCCCAAAAAGCGGAACATTGCCTTCGTTTTCCAGTCCTATGCCCTCTACCCGCACATGAGCGTGCGCGCCAATATCGGATTCCCGCTGGTCATGGACAACTTCAAATGGTGGCATCACATCCCGCTGGTGGGCGGCTTTGCCCGCCGGGCACTGATGAAACGCGGGGACATCGCCGGGAAAATCGATCAGGCGGCCGAGATGCTTGAACTGACCGACTATCTGGACCGCCGGCCAAAAGCGCTCTCCGGCGGCCAACGCCAGCGCGTGGCAGTAGCCAGGTCCCTGATCCGGGAACCCGCGCTCTACCTTCTGGATGAACCGCTCAGTAACCTCGACGCGAAATTACGGACACAAATGCGGGCCGAAATCTCCGCCCTCCATGACCGGGTGCAGAAGTCATTCGTGTACGTCACCCACGACCAGGTCGAAGCGATGACCATGGGCACCCGCATCATCGTGCTTAACGACGGCGTCGTCCAGCAGTACGGGACACCCAAGGAAATCTACGACCGGCCGGCCAACACCTTCGTCGCCCGGTTCATCGGGTCCCCGCCGATGAACCTGGTCCCGGTCACCTTCACGGACCACAGGGCGGACATGTTCGGCAACACGCTGTCCTTCGCGCCGCCCGCGGCGGTCGGGGAGCGGGCCATGCAGCTGGGCATCCGCGCGGAAAAGGTCCGCGTGCACGCAGCCGGCCAGACCGCCGGGCAGCCAGGATACCCGGCCCAGATCATTACCGTGGAAAACCTGGGCGCCGAGACCGTCGTGGGCTTCAAATTCGGCACTGAACCGCATGCCTTCGAAGTAGGGGCGCGGGTCTCGCGGGACCTGTTCTACGCAAAACTGGTCGGCGATGTACGGCTGGAGCACGCTCAGATGTGCACCGTTTCGTTCGACCCTGCAGATGTTCTTTGGTACTCAACGGAAAGCGGCGAGTTGTTCGACAGCGCGCAGATGGCATCCAGCTAGTCGATGGCGGGACAGGACTGGTGGAACCAGCATGAGTAAGGAAAGAACGTCGGGCAGTAATCCGCCGTCGTTGCTATGCCTGGGCGAGACGATGGTGCTGATGACCGCCGACGCGGGTCCGCTGGAGGAAAACAGCCACCTCGGGATACATGTGGGTGGGGCAGAAAGCAACGTGGCCAGCGGGCTGGCACATCTGGGCCACGAGGTTGAGTGGTTCAGCAGAGTGGGGGATGACCCGTTCGGGCGGATTATCCTGGACTTCCTTCGCGGCCGCGGGGTCCGTCTGGACGGGGTGGTCGTGGACGGGACGCGCCCCACAGGGATCTACTTCAAGGACCGGGACGGGGACGCGAGCCGTGTCTACTATTACCGGTCGGGCTCGGCCGCGTCGGCCATGGGCCCGGCAGACGTGGCGTCCCTGTCGCTGGAAAGCCGCTCACTGTGCCATGTCTCGGGCATCACGGCCGCCCTTTCGGCCCCCGCCAATGAGCTGATGCAGCGGGTGGTCATTGACCGCACATTGCCGGACGTTCTGGTCAGTTTCGATGTCAACTACAGGGCGGCCCTCTGGCCGCGGGCAGCGGCCGCGCCCCGCCTGCTGGAGTTGGCACGGGGTGCGGACATCGTCGTCGTCGGGCGTGATGAAGCGCAGGTCCTCTGGGGCACCGTGGAGGCCGAGGATGTCCGCGAAATCCTTCCGGACGCTGCGCACCTGGTGGTCAAGGACGCCGGTATCGGGGCGACCCACTTCGCCGGCGGTCACGCAACGCATCAGCCGGCACTGCAGGCGGACGTCGTCGAACCAGTGGGCGCCGGAGACGCGTTCGCGGCCGGGTTCCTCTCGGGTCTCGTCCGCGAATTCGAGGTTCCGCGGGCTCTGCGCCTGGGCCATCTGATGGCAGGCCTGACCCTGCAGCACGTAAGTGATTTGCCGGCGCTGCCGGCCGCCGAGGCGATTCTGGCCGTCAGCGCGCTCGAGGGTGAGGGCTGGGCGAACATCCGGCTTAACGGTTCCCATCTCAATGATCTGAAACCGCTTCTCCCGAAAGGAAATGCACGTGTCGAGTGACATCACCACCCTTATCGAGGGGCAGCCGGTCATGGCGATCCTGCGCAACATGGACGCTCAACGATCGGTCGCCCTGGCGTCCAGGGCCTGGGATCTCGGGATCGATCTGGTGGAAGTACCAATCCAGTCCCCCGACGCACTTCCGTCCTTGGCGGCGGTGGTCAAGGCAGGCGCGGAACGCGGCAAAATGGTGGGCTCGGGCACCATCGTGTCGGGCGAGCAGGTCCGGCAAAGCCTGGAGCTCGGGGTGGCCTTCACCGTCGCCCCTGGCCTGGACGCCGAAATCGTGAAGTTGTGCCAGAGCGCCGGGCTTCCCCACCTGCCCGGCGTTGCCACGGCCAGCGAAATCCAGGCAGCCGTCCGCCTCGGCTGTCCCGTGGTGAAGGCATTTCCGGCATCCGTACTCGGCACCGAATGGTTCAAGGCCATGCGCGGACCCTTCCCGGCTGTCTCATTCGTCGCCACAGGAGGGATCGACGCGGCGAATGCCGCGGTGTTCCTGGACTCCGGGGCAGTCACCGTCGCGGTGGGCTCGGCCCTGGCCGACGAGCGCCAACTGGACCTCATTGCCGACATCATTGTCAGAGGGCGCTAACATGATGCCCGCAGGCCGGGCCGTCGAACTCGCACACAAAGCATGGGATCTGCGAATCGGACTCGCGGAGGCCCCAATCCAGGCGACCGACGCAGTGCCGACGCTGAAAGCGCGGTCAGGCGGCCCGTTGGCTTGGAGCCGGGTATGGCTGTTCCGTTGCGTTGGGCGAGCTGGGGCATGGCCAGGGACAGCACCTCCGGGTTACCGCCGGTCCAGGCGGCGATGGTTTCGATCCATGGCCTGCGGGTCAGTCGGAGCGTCTTTCGCAGCGGGCCCGGGTAGAGGGCGTTGGCTGTCTCGAGTCTGCGAAGGAAGGAACGTGTCGTCTCGTCCGGATGGAGGCGGATCTTCAGGGGCAGGGGCGCTCCCGGTTCCGGGGCACCGGGTCTGCTGGTGTCCTTGCCGCCAGCTTTTGCCGCGTTCCAGCATGCTAGCTACCAGTTTGTCCGCGGTCTTCCTGGTAATGGGTTTGCCGAAGCGTGCCATCGCTAAAGCGTTGCCTTGCGTCGTGGTCTGCCAATAGGCATCCTCGTCGTCATCGACGCTGTCCTTTTCCAGGAAGCCCTCAGCTTCAAGCCGTGCGAAAACAGCGTTTGGATCGCCGAAGCCTGCTGCGTCCAGGATGTCGGCGGCAGTGGCAGCATCCCTTGGGTTACCGCGGTACAGCCTGACTACGTCCCTCGCGATCGAAGCCGGCAGTCCGCAACGGTATTTGTTACGACGGCACCGGCGGCGATCACAACGTTGCTGCCGATGGTGACCCCGGGCAGTATTGTGCAGTTCGCTCCGATCCAGACATCATCCCCGATCACGACGGGCTTCACCATTGAAATCTTTTGTCGTCGTTCGCTGGCGGTGATCGGGTGGTTCACGGTGGAGATTACGGTGTTGGGACCGATCATGCAGTAGTCCCCGATGTGGACCGTGCCCATGTCCAGGATTTTCACGTTGTAGTTGGACAGGAAGTCCTTTCCGACCTTGATGTTTGAGCCGACGTCGCAGTTAAACGGTGGCTGCATGAAGACCTGCTCCCCGCAAGCACTAAAGAGTTCCTTGATGATCAACATCTGGGCCGGGAGGTCGGCGGTATCCAGCTCGTTGAAGGCCCGGCAGAGCCGAAGGGCGTTCTCTTTCATCTTGGCGACCTCCGGATCGAGGAAGGAGAAAGGTAGGCCGGCTTCGTACTTCTCCATCTCCGTCAGCATGCGAGCCTCCAAAGCGAGGTGGTCCTAGATGTTTTCATGGCTTGATCTTAACCGTGAGAGTTGCTCGGCATTTTCGCTTTCACTGCGCTTGGGTAGGTCGCTTTGTCCTAGGTGCGTGGGTCATTAATGAGGGTGCTGGTTTTTAAAACGCCGGCGGATTGACCGGGGCCTGGGAGTGGTGGCTGGGAGAATCGGGGGTATGGATACCGGTTCTTCCGCGCAGGATGGTTTGTTTGAGCTGCCGTGGAGATCTCGGACAGTGGGCCCTCTTAAAATGAGGGTCTACCGAAAGTAGAAATCAGCATGACAGCATCACGGAGACGATTCACCCAGGAGTTCAAGGACGAGCTGTGCCGCGAGGTGATCAACACGTCCAGGCCGATCAAGGACGTTGCCACCGCGTACGGTGTCGGCCCCGAGACGCTCCGCAATTGGCTCATCAAGTACCGCGAGGCCAACGGCGGCACGGAGACGGATCTGACGGTGACGGAACGGGCCCGGCTGAAGGAGCTCGAGCGTGAAGTTCAGGAGCTGCGGGCAGAGACTGCCTTCTTGAAAAAAGCCAGCGCTTACTTCGCGCGGGAGCAGCGGTAGTGAGCAAGTATGAATTCATCGATTCCCAAAAAGCCGAGCCCGCCAATCTGAATTCGGTGGTGAAAATGTGCCTGTGGTTGGCCGTCTCGACGTCCGGTTTCTATCACTGGGCCACGCGTCCGCAATCGGCCACGGCGGTCCGCCGTCAGGCCCTGACGGCGCGGATCCAACACTACTTCGAGGAGTCCGAGGGCACCTACGGGTACCGGCGCATCCACGCTGATCTCGCAGCGGAAAAGGCCGAGTGCTCTCCAGAGTTGGTGCGGCAGATCATGCGTTACCAGGGTCTTGTGGCCTGTCAGCCACGCCCGTTCCGCATCACCACCGAGGCTGATGCTGAGGCAGCGGCGGGCATGCCCGACCTCGTCAAGCGCGACTTCACCGCCGACCGCCCCGGGGTGAAGTTCGTTGGCGACATCACCTACATCCACACCTGGCAAGGGTTCGTCTACCTCGCCACCGTCATCGACTGTTACTCGAAGAAAGTCGTCGGCTGGTCCATCGCCGACCACATGCGCACCGAGCTCGTCGCCGATGCGCTCAAGAACGCCGCCGCCACGACCCTGATCGAGCCTGACGCGATCTGGCACTCCGATCGGGGCAGCGTCTACACCTCAACCGAGTTCAGGGCCTTGGTGACCGGCCTGGGGATGCGATCGTCGATGGGGCGCACGGGCGTGTGCTGGGACAACAGCATGGCCGAATCGTTCTTCTCAGCCCTGAAAAACGAGCGCGTCTATCGAACCGTGTACGCGACCAAATCACAGGCCCGGAGCGACGTCATCCGCTACATCGAGGGGTTTTACAACAGCCGACGCCGTCATTCCGCGCTCGGTTACCGCCGGCCTAACGAAGTCCACTATGGTTATCACCAGCCAGTCTTGGCAGCGTAGAAGAATCCACTAATTCCGCTGTCCGAAATCCCCGCAGCAGCTCAGTTTGACGAGTCCCTGGTGGAGCGGGTCGAGCTCCCGACCGATGTGCCGATGGATGCTAATGGCGGGGTCAGGAAGCGCTTCAAGGCGTTCGTGCCGGATGCGGTGATGCTGGTTCCGCCGTCGCTGGAGGAGTGGTTGCCCCAGGGTCATCTGGCCCGGTTCATTGGTGAGCTTGTTGACGGGGAACTGGATCTGACCCGGTTCTATGCCTCCTATGCCAAGGCGAAAGGCCAGCCGCCGTATGATCCGCGGTTGATGCTGCGGATCCTGCTGTATGGGTATTGCGTGGGGGTGAGGTCTTCGCGGGAACTGGAGCGGGCCTGCACGGACGTCGTCGCGTTCCGTTGGTTGTGTGCCCAGCAGGCCCCGGACTTCCGGTCGATCGGGCGGTTCCGTGAACGCCATCTCGCGGCGTTGGCTAACGTGTTCCTGCAGGCGTTGGAGCTCTGCCGGGCCGCGGGCATGGTCTCGTTGGGCCATGTCGCATTGGACGGGACGAAGGTCCGTGCCAACGCCTCGCGGCATAAGGCCATGAGTTATGCCCGGTTGACGGAGAAGCAGAAGGTGTTGGCTGATGAGATCAGCGACCTGATGGCGGAGGCCAAGAGTGTGGACGCGGCCGAGGACGCCCGCTACGGGCCGGGAAAACGCGGTGATGAGCTGCCCGCCGAGCTGGCCAACCGGGCCCGGCGCGCCCAGGCCATGAAGACTGCCCGGGAATCCATCGAAGCCGAAGCCTCGGAGAGGGCCCGCCGCGAGGCCGAGGAGAAGGCCCGGGCCCGTGGGGATGATGACGAGGATGTCTCCGGCAAGGGCGAAGCGGCCGCTGCCGCGGCGGAACCGAAGCCCACGGCGCAACGGAACTTCACCGACCCGGACGCGAGGATCATGAAGACCGCGGACGGTTCCTACCACTACTGCTACAACTGTGAGACTTGTTTTAGCTGGTCTGGGACTGGCTGGCAGGATAGTTACCGGCCGATCCACCCGTAGACGTGACTCTTGCTACAACTGACCCTCAGGGTGTCTTTTAGCCGACTGAGCTGCCGTGGAGATCTCGGACAGTGGGCCCTCTTAAAATGAGGGTCTACCGAAAGTAGAAATCAGCATGACAGCATCACGGAGACGATTCACCCAGGAGTTCAAGGACGAGCTGTGCCGCGAGGTGATCAACACGTCCAGGCCGATCAAGGACGTTGCCACCGCGTACGGTGTCGGCCCCGAGACGCTCCGCAATTGGCTCATCAAGTACCGCGAGGCCAACGGCGGCACGGAGACGGATCTGACGGTGACGGAACGGGCCCGGCTGAAGGAGCTCGAGCGTGAAGTTCAGGAGCTGCGGGCAGAGACTGCCTTCTTGAAAAAAGCCAGCGCTTACTTCGCGCGGGAGCAGCGGTAGTGAGCAAGTATGAATTCATCGATTCCCAAAAAGCCGAGCCCGCCAATCTGAATTCGGTGGTGAAAATGTGCCTGTGGTTGGCCGTCTCGACGTCCGGTTTCTATCACTGGGCCACGCGTCCGCAATCGGCCACGGCGGTCCGCCGTCAGGCCCCAGGACTCCTGACCTGAGATGGTCACCCGTTAGCTGAACCTTGCAAACTCGGGCTTTTCATTGTCCGGCACCTGTTAGTTTTCCCGTATTTGTTATATAATTAACGCGAGGATTTATTCGGTTGCTGAGGGGTGGAATCATGGGCGTGATGACTGCCCAGCCGCCCCTTCCCATAGCCATCGAGGAAGGCGCTGTGCCGGTCGGCGCGGCCGTATCGCTGGCGGAGGACGCCGACGGCGGCCGCATTTTCCTCCACGGCCAACTCATCTACGCCTGGGATGACGGGGACACGGCCACGCGCCGGTTCGCTGCAGCGAAGCTGGCTGACATGAAAGCAGCGACCGTGACCGAGGTTGCTGCCGGGTTCGGTGTCGATCCCGGCACGTTGTGGCTGTGGCGCAGGGAGCTGAAAGCCTCCGGCGTGGCAGGACTCGTGCCGGAGAAGCGCGGTCCGCGCGGGGCCAGCAAACTCACCCCGGCACTGATCTCGGACATCAAGGTCCGACGTGCCGGCGGGGACTCGTTCCGGACGATTGCCGCAGCCGTGGACGTGTCCATCTTCAGCGTCCACAGGGCGTTATCCATGGACACCGCGGATGGCGCCGACACCCCTGCGGTCCCCGCCGGCCAGGGGGCGGCGCAGACAGGACCGAAGCCGGCCCAGCGGGAGGCGGAAGCGGATTCCACCATGGCGGAAGCGGCGAAAGAGCTACCGGTGCTGCCGGCACCTGCGGACCGGTCCGGGGAGCGGGCGTGGGCCCGGTCCGGGTTGTTGGAGTGCGCGGCCCCGGTCTTCGCACCCGCGGCGCGGGTGCCGTTGGCCGGACTGTTCCTGGCCCTGCCCGCCCTCGAGCGCACCGGGCTCCTGGAGTGCGCGAAGGAGACCTTCGGGGCGTTGCCGAACGGGTTTTACGGGTTGGAGACCATCCTGACCGGCGCCGTGTTCCAGGCGTTGGCGGGGGAACCACGGGCCGAGGGGATCACCCGGATCGACCCGGCAGCCCTGGGCCGGGTCCTGGGCCTGGACCGGGCTCCGGAAGTGAAAACCCTCCGCCGTAAAACCGCCGCGCTGGCCAGCAGAGGCAAGGCCGGGGACCTTCTGACCGCAATGGCTGCTAGACACCTCAACGGCAGTGCTGAGCCGGGGCAGGATCTGGCTGCGGTGCTTTACGTTGATGGGCATGTCCGCGCGTACCAGGGCACCAGGAAGATCGGGAAGATCCATTCGACGAGGTTGAAGTTCCCGGTCCCGGCGACCGAGGAGACCTGGGTTGCCGACACTGCCGGGTCACCGGTCCTGGTGGTCATGGCCGAGCCCGGGGCCGCGCTGACCGGGGAGCTGCGCCGGCTCCTGCCCCAGCTGCGCACCATCATCGGCGATGACCGGCGGGTCCTGGTCGGGTTTGACCGGGGAGGCTGGTCCCCATCCCTCTTCCAGCACATGGCAGAGAACAACTTCGATGTGTTGACCTGGCGCAAAGGTCCCACCGAGGACGTCCAGCCCTCCCACTTTGCCGAGGTCACCCACACCGACGAACACGGGCAAACCCGGACCTGGGAAGCGGCCGACACCCAGGTCGGGGTGCCCGTCGGTACGACCGGGGAAGTCTTTCCGATGCGCCAGCTGTCCCGCCAGGTCAACACCCCCGGTGGCGGGTCACGGCAGATCCACATCCTCACCACCAACACCAACATGCCGGCCGGGGAGATCATCTACCGGATGGGCGCACGCTGGCGGCAGGAAAACTACTTCCGCTACGCCAGGATCCGCTTCGCCCTGGATTCCCACGACGCCTACACATCCAGTGATGACGACCCGGAACGGTCCGTGCCGAACCCGGCCAAACGCAAGGCCTACCAGCAAGTCCTCGCCGCCAAAACACGGTACGAGAAGACCCTGGCAGAGACCGACGCCGCGATGCTCGCGGCCCGCACTCCGCCGCCGGGAACATCCACGGTCCTGATCACCAACACCATCCACAACGCAATCACCGCGGACCTCCTGACCGCCGAAACCGCTCTCGAGACCGCACAGACCGCGCACCGGGAGATCCCCGCCCGGGTCCCGCTCGGTGAGATCGCCGCAGGCCAACAGGTCCTGGAGACCGAAACGAAACTGCTCAGCCATGCGATCCGGATGGCCGCGTTCAACACCGCGTCAACGCTGGCGAGGGAGATCCGGACCAACACCGGCTACGCCCGCGGCGACGAC
This sequence comes from Pseudarthrobacter psychrotolerans, assembly GCF_009911795.1. Taxonomy (NCBI): domain Bacteria; kingdom Bacillati; phylum Actinomycetota; class Actinomycetes; order Micrococcales; family Micrococcaceae; genus Pseudarthrobacter; species Pseudarthrobacter psychrotolerans. The sequence goes on from NZ_CP047898.1 coordinate 145,410, forward strand.
GAAGCCCACGCCCTGATCCGGCAGGCCCTCACGCACAGCGGTGACATCGACCCCCGCATCGACGGTTACCTCACCATCCGCTTGGACCCGCTCCCGACCCGACGGGCAACCACCGCGATCAGCGAACTATGCGCCCACCTCACCGCCACCGAAACCCGCTACCCCGGCACCGACCGGATCCTGCGATTCGAGATCAAAAACAAAGAAACGTCACCCACAAATTAAATGGCTCGGTCAGGAGCCCTGGGCCCTGACGGCGCGGATCCAACACTACTTCGAGGAGTCCGAGGGCACCTACGGGTACCGGCGCATCCACGCTGATCTCGCAGCGGAAAAGGCCGAGTGCTCTCCAGAGTTGGTGCGGCAGATCATGCGTTACCAGGGTCTTGTGGCCTGTCAGCCACGCCCGTTCCGCATCACCACCGAGGCTGATGCTGAGGCAGCGGCGGGCATGCCCGACCTCGTCAAGCGCGACTTCACCGCCGACCGCCCCGGGGTGAAGTTCGTTGGCGACATCACCTACATCCACACCTGGCAAGGGTTCGTCTACCTCGCCACCGTCATCGACTGTTACTCGAAGAAAGTCGTCGGCTGGTCCATCGCCGACCACATGCGCACCGAGCTCGTCGCCGATGCGCTCAAGAACGCCGCCGCCACGACCCTGATCGAGCCTGACGCGATCTGGCACTCCGATCGGGGCAGCGTCTACACCTCAACCGAGTTCAGGGCCTTGGTGACCGGCCTGGGGATGCGATCGTCGATGGGGCGCACGGGCGTGTGCTGGGACAACAGCATGGCCGAATCGTTCTTCTCAGCCCTGAAAAACGAGCGCGTCTATCGAACCGTGTACGCGACCAAATCACAGGCCCGGAGCGACGTCATCCGCTACATCGAGGGGTTTTACAACAGCCGACGCCGTCATTCCGCGCTCGGTTACCGCCGGCCTAACGAAGTCCACTATGGTTATCACCAGCCAGTCTTGGCAGCGTAGAAGAATCCACTAATTCCGCTGTCCGAAATCCCCGCAGCAGCTCAGACCTGTCCGTGCATCGGGATGGTCGGCCGGTACCCGTCCGGCCCACCACGGTAGCTTGATTAGAAGATTGTCCACCCTCACGGGCGTGACCCCTCACAGTTCTGTTCCGTCGTGACTCCTACCCGGACTGGTACCGGCCGTCAACGGCCACCAACCAAGTCCATCACAAGAGGAAAAACACGGTGACCGCTCTGTCTATCGTCTCTCATTGCCACCCATTTGTCGTGGGTGTCGACACGCACGCACGCAACCATGTCTACGCCATCCTTGACGCCACCAATGGCGCACTGCTGGATACGCAGTCTTTCCCAACCACCGCAACCGGCATCAACCGAGCCATCAAATGGGTCGCACGCCGCACCAACGCCGACGCCGATACCCTCTGGGTGATCGAGGGAGCCGCGTCCTACGGAGCGATCCTCGCCGGCACCGTAGCCACCCACGGATTCCCCGTCACCGAGACACCGCGCATGGACGCCAAGAAAAACCGCGGCGTCGGCAAGACCGATGCCTTGGACGCCCACCGAATGGCCATGGCCGTGCTGCCGTTGCCGGTTGAGAAACTGCGCCGTCCCCGCTTGAATGAAGGGATCCGCCAGAGCTTGCGGATCCTGGTGACCGCCCGCGAATCCATGTCCAAGGACCGTACCCGTTCGATCAATGCCTTAAACGCCTTGGTGCGCGGCAATGATCTCGGAATCGATGCCCGCAGGAAGCTCACCCCGGTCCAGATCGAGGAGATCTCCCGGTGGCGTGAACGCGAGGAAGAACTGGCGTTGAGTATCGCCCGTGCCGAGGCGGTCCGCCTTGCAAAACACATCCTGAACCTCGCAGAACAGCTGAAGTCCAACGAGCAGAAGTTGGACGAACTGGTCAAGGTCAGCGAGGCCGCACCCTTGCTCGAGGAGAAGGGTTTCCGGGCGGTGACCGCGGCGAAATGCTTGGTGGCGTGGTCGCATGAGGGCCGGGTCCGCAGCGAGGCTGCCTTCGCCTGCCTGGCCGGTGTGAATCCCATCCCTGCATCGTCGGGAAACACGGTGCGCCATCGGCTGAACCGGGGCGGCGACAGAAGGCTCAACAGCGCCCTTCACATGGCTGCAATCACCCGAATGACCTATGACTCCGAAACCTGCGACTACGTCGAGAAACGCCGCGCCGAGGGCAAAACCGATAAAGAGATCCGACGTTGCGTCAAGCGCTACCTGGCCCGTCGCATATTCAGAATCCTGACTGCCGCGGCTCAGGCGAAAAAGGTGCAGGACGTGGCTTGACAGACATAGAAGAGTCGGGCAGGCCGTCGTTGATAAAGATCATCAGGTCATCGTGGCCACCGAGCTGAACAACACCGCGGTGGACGTGCAGCAACTGGTCCCGATGGTTCAGAACGCCCAGGACACGCTGGAGGCCATGCCCGGGAAGTGGAGCGCCGACGCCGGGTATTGCTCGGCGGCGAACCTGGAACACGTCAAAGACCTTGAAGCCAGTGGAGCCACGGAGTTCTTCATCTCCACCCGGCGGATGAAACACAACCAACCGGTCCCCGAATCACCCAGGGGCAGGATCCCGGCGAACGCCACCCCGGCCGAGCGGATGGCCCGGAAACTGAAAACGAAGAAGGGCCGGACGGTCTACGCCCGGCGCAAAGCCATCGTGGAACCGGTCTTCGGACAGATCCACACCCGGCAAGGCAAACACGTTCTGTTGCGCGGGCTGGAGAAGGCATCCGGGGAGTGGAAGCTGATGGCCGGCTGCCACAACCTGCTCAAACTCTTCAGTTACCGCACCGCCACCGCCTGAACACGGCCCCGGGACGGTGTCCCGGGATCGAGCCTGCACCACCGAACCGCTACCCATCGGAGCCTCCCGGCTTTCTCCCGCGAAAATGCCGGCGGCCGGCCCCCTCCCAGGAAAGGAGACCGCCCTCGGCCCGTCACGGCGCAAACCTGCGGAACCGTCAAACCACTACCGACTCACGCGCCTAGGGCGTGTCTCCTTATGGCTGGGTAGGCTATTTGGCAAGATTTAGGGGTGAGTTCGCGTTCTGCCTTGTTGTCCGATGCCCAGTGGGAGTCCATTGCCCCGTTCATGCCTGATTCGTCCGGGAAGCCGGGTCGGCCGTTCAATGACCACCGGTTGATGACCGAGGGCATCATCTACCGCTACCGGACGGGTATTCCATGGCGGGATCTCCCGGCCCATTTCGGGTCCTGGAAGACAGTGTGGAAACACCACCGCCGTAACAGTGCCAGCGGGACCTGGGACAAGGTTCTGGCTGCGCTGTTGACCCGTGCCGACGCGCAAGGGCTGATCAACTGGGAGGTGTCGGTGGACTCCACGGTCAACCGCGCCCACCAGCACGGCACGAACCTTCCCCGCCACACAGGGGGACCTCTCGAATTACAGGAATCTGCTTGATGAGCCGGATGATCATGCCATCGGACGCTCCCGCGGCGGGCTGACCACCAAGATCCATGCTCTGGTTGACGGCAACATGCGCCCCCTGGTCCTGCTGCTGGGCCCCGGCCAGGGCGGCGACTCGCCCATGTTTGAAAACCTCATGAACTCCCTCAAGATCGAAAGGGAAGGTCCAGGACGACCCCGCACCCGCCCGGACCGGGCCATGGCTGACAAAGCCTACTCATCCAAAGCGATCAGGAGCTACCTGCGCGGGCGTGGCATTGAATGCGTCATCCCCGAAAAAGACGATCAGAAGGCCAACCGCAAACGGAAGGGCTCCTCCGGCGGACGCCCCGTCACCTACGACAAAGACGCCTACAAACGGCGCAACGTCGTAGAGCGCAGTTTCAACACACTCAAGCAATGGCGATCCCTGGCCACCCGCTACGACAAACTGGCCCTCACGTACCGCTCAGCGACCGTTCTGCACGCCGTCGTCATCTGGAGCACCCAATTAGGAGACACGCCTTAGGGTAAGCAACGTTACGAGCGAGCTCAATGTTCTCGCAAACTGCCAGCATTGAATACCCGAATGCCCATTACATGCCCGTTGATGCTTAGTAGCATTCAGTGCCGCGCCCGGCCCCCGATGCTGCTGCGGTGCTGCATGAGTTTCTCGAGGAGTCGTGCGAGCGTCTCGACCTCATCTGAATCGAGCGCGGCCGCCCATTCGCTCTCGCGCTCGTTCTGGGCCTGAAAGTGCCGGCGAACGGTAGCGAGGCCCCCGTCCGTGAGCGACAGCCGGACATGGCGCCGGTCTTCGGACGATGGTGTGCGCTTGAGTTGCCCTCGCCCCTCTAAGGTGTTGGCCAGGCTTGAGACGGCGGCCCGGCTCATGCCTGTGGCGTTTGCCGCCTCATGGGAGTTGAGCGGCCCGGAGACCCACAAGGCCAGCAGGAGCCGGAAGCCCGGCCATGTACTGCCCTCGGGCCGGTGGATGCTCGCTTCGAAGTCATAGGTGACCGTGCTGGAGGCGCGGTTGAGGGACATCATGAGCCGGTTGGCGGCGAGATCTGCCTCTGGGAAATCTATTGCGATGCGTTTCTGCGCGGCCTCCACGAAGGCCCAGTACTCGGGCAGTTGGGTTGCAGCCTCGCGCATTGTCATGGTTCAGATTCTACTTGACAACCAAATTAGTACAACTCTTGACTATCTAATGTTTTACGATCTAGGCTTGTGCGAAAGCTCACATCCGGTGCCCGACCGGACCTCGACACATAGGAGTGCCAGTGGCATCGAAACGCCTTTCCAGTCCGAACCAGCAGGTACATGCATGGCGGTACTGGGCGACAAAGCATCGCTTCCCCGCGGCTGTCCTCGCGGGCTGGTCGGCACCCATGTGGCAAGTGTCCTGGGCTTCTGGCTCGGGAACTTCGGCCTCAGCCGGCTGGACTGGAATACGGCGAACGGCATTGTCTACCTTCCGAAGGCCGATCCGCTGACCCAGTTCATGTTCGGTGGACTCATGCACTACACGGACGGGATCCTCTTCGGCGTGCTGTTTGCCCTGACCTTCCATGCGCGGCTTCCATGGGCCAACTCGGAAAGCGGAAATCTCCTCAAGGGTCTCGTGTTCGGAACGGTCATGGCGGCCGTTGCGCTGCTAATCCTCACACCCCTGGTCTATGCCCCCGCCCGCGGCGTCGACGCGGGCTTCTTCAGTTCCAACCTCGGGTGGAAGTACATCCTGAGCAACTTCATCTTCCACTGGATCTACGGAGCACACCTCGGGTTGGTCTACAGCCCGTACGACAAGCCGTTCGACAACCCAGCCCACCTGGTAGCGGTCAAGCAGGCTGTCACCCCGCGGCATCGAACTGATCGTCTGACGAAAACCAACGACCTTCAACAAGGAGCGGAAATGCCCCATTATCAGCAACTTGGCGCGGTGCCGAAGCACCGGCACACGCTATTCAAGGATGACCAAGGCAACGTGCTCTACGAGGAGCTCATGGGGAGGAGGGCTTCTCCTCCGACTCCTCGCTCCTCTACCACAAGCACATCCCATCGGCCGTTGTCGGCTCCCGGGTGTGGGAGCTGCCGGACCAAACCCTCACCCCCAACCACCCGCTCCTTCCCCGGCACCTCAGGCTCCACGAGATCGGCCAGGCCACGGACCCCGCGACGGTCGACGCCGTCACCGGCCGCCGCCTCATCATGGGTAACGGCGACGTCCGCCTCTCCTATGCGTGGGTCGGCAAGACCTCCCCGCTTTACAAGAATGGGCTCGGTGACGAGTGCGTGTACATCGAGAAGGGAAACGCCGTCGTTGAGACGCAGTTCGGTGCGCTCCCGGTCGGGGAGGGTGACTACATCGTCATCCCGCGTGCGACAATCCACCGCTGGGTTGTGGGCGATGGCGAAGTCGTCCAGCTCTTCTTCACCGAGGCGAACAGCCACATTGTCCCGCCCAAGCGGTACCTCTCCAAGCACGGCCAATTCCTCGAGCACTCGCCCTACTGCGAGCGTGACCTGCACGGTCCTACTGAACCGCTCTTGGCGGAAGAGACCAATGTCGAGGTCTATATCAAGCACCGCGGGGCCGGTCCGACCGGCGTCATCGGCACCGTGCACGTGCTCCCGCACCACCCGTTCGACGTCATCGGCTGGGATGGCTGCCTGTACCCGTTTACGTTCAACGTCCGTGACTACATGCCCATCACGGGCAAGATCCACCAGCCGCCGCCCGTGCACCAGGTCTTTGAGGGCCACAACTTCGTAATCTGCAACTTCCTGCCCCGCAAGGTTGACTACCACGAGCTTGCCGTCCCGGTGCCGTATTACCACTCGAACGTGGACTCAGATGAGGTCATGTTCTACGTGGCTGGCGACTACGAGGCCCGCAAGGGCTCGGGCATCAACAAGGGGTCCATCTCGCTGCACCCCGGCGGCCACCCGCATGGCCCGCAGCCGGGCGCGATTGAGGCCTCACTCGGCGTCGAGCGCTTCGACGAGACCGCCGTCATGGTGGACACGTTCCTCCCGCTCCAACTGGGCGAGGCCGGCATGGCCACAGACGACGGCAAGTACGCAGAGTCCTGGACTCCGGGGCACGAGTGGGCCGGCGGCAAGTGGAGCAACTCGTGAACCCAGCCCTTCAGACCCTTTTCACCGGCTTCTTCGATGACGCCGCGACGTTCCCGCCAGGGCTTGCGCCTCTCGCAACGGCCGTCTCCGACGCAGTGTCCCGGCGTGGTACGGCCACCGCTGGCACCGTCGGTCCGTCCATTATCAAGCTCGAGGACGTCCCGGAGGCACGGCGGCTCGCCCAGGCACACGGCGTGACGGCCGATGCGCCGCTTCCGCTCTCGATCGTGGTCCCACCGGGATCGCTTGACGCCGCCCTCGCGGCGGCGGCCGCTGCCGAGCCGCAGTGGCGGCTCGCCGCCATCGAGCTCAAGGTCTCGGATCCTGAGTCCCGGGCATGGCAGGAGGAGATCCACCATGCGGCAGAGAACGCGCCGGTCCCCGTCTACGTAGAGCTCGCGCCGGGGCACTTAGACCGCGGCGGACTCGACCTGCTCGCCGAGACCGGGCTCCGCCTCAAATACCGCACGGGCGGACTGGTCGCGGCCGCCTTCCCCACCCCGGAGAAGCTCGCGGACGTGATCGTGCAGACCGTGCGCCGCAACATCCCGTTCAAACTCACGGCCGGCCTTCATCAGGCCGCACGGTACACGGACGCCTCGACAGGGTTCACCCACCACGGCTTCCTCACCATCGCCCAGGCCGTCGACGCAGCCCGCCGCGGCGCCGACGAGACCGAGGTTGCCCTCATCCTCGCCGCGACGGACGCCGCAGCGCTGGCAGCGTGGGCCCAAGCATCCGACGGCGCATGGCGCCAGTCCTTCGGATCCTTCGGCACTTGCAGCGTCAGCGAGCCACTCGAAAGCCTCGCCGGCCTCGGGCTCGTCCCCGCGGCGTGGGCCGCGGACCACGAACCACACGACACCCAGGAGGACGGACAATGACGACAGCAGCGGAGGCCTACTCGAGGCCCGGCTTCGGCACGGAAAACCTGCCCTACGGCTCCTTCTCGACGCCGAACTCAGACCGGCGTGCGCTCGGCGTGCGCCTCGGCGAGAGGGTCGTGGATCTGGCCGGACTCGCATCCGCGCCCGGGCTTCCGGCACCGTCGAACGCCGCCCGGGCAGCCATTGACGCGCCGAACCTCGACGCGCTCCTGGCCGCTGGCCACACGGTGTGGACCGACACCCGCGCCTGGATCCTGGAAGTCCTCGCAGCCCAGGGCTCCGGCGAAGCCGTCGCGGCCGTCTCGCACGTGCTCGCCGATGTGACGCTGCACCTGCCGTTCACCGTCGCGGACTACGTCGACGGCTACGCATCCGAACACCACGCGGCAAACATAGGCAAGATGTTCCGCCCCGACCAGCCGCCACTGCTGCCCAACTGGAAGCACCTCCCCGTCGGCTACCATGGGCGCTCCGGGACCATCGGAGTGTCCGGGATGCCCATCCGGCGGCCCAAGGGGCTCCGCCCGGAGCCCGGCGGCAGTCCGAGCTTCGGCCCGTCACGCCGCCTCGACATCGAGGCGGAGCTGGGCTTCGTACTCGGTGGCGCCGCACCCGAAGGGGAAATCGCGCTCGTCGACGCACCAGATCATCTCTTCGGCGTCGTAATCCTCAATGACTGGTCCGCACGCGACATCCAGAACTACGAGTACGTCCCACTCGGCCCCTACCTCGGCAAGTCCTTCGCGAGCTCAATCTCTCCTTGGGTCGTCCCAGTGGACGCCCTAAAAGCGGGACGTGTCTCAGCGCCGAACAGGGACACCGGGCTCGAAGCGTACCTGGATGACACCGGCCTTCCGCCGTGGGGCCTGGACGTCACCCTCGAGGTGCTTGTGGACGGGGTCCCCGTCTCGTACCCGCCCGCGAAGGGCCTGTACTGGACCGCGCCGCAGATGATCGCACACATGACGGTCAACGGTGCGGCCCTCCGCCCGGGCGACTTCATCGGCTCCGGAACGATCTCGGGACCGGAGCCCACCCAGCGCGGGTCGTTCATGGAGCTCTCCTGGGGCGGAGCCGAGCCCTTCGCGCTGCCCGACGGCCGCACGATGTCCTTCCTCGAAGACGGCCAGTCGATCGTGATCCGGGCGACCGCGCCAGCAGCCGACGGCGGCACGATCGACTTCGGTGAGGTCGAAGGAACGATTCTGCCAGCGACGCTCCGGCCCAGGTGAAAGGGGCTGCTGAGACGTGCCCGAAAGGCTTACAGGACGCGGGGCCATCAAGATCGTCAGGCGCCCCGCCGACGCTGTGGAATCGGTGGACAACGCCCTGCAACTCCTCACCATGCTCAGGGAGGGCACAGTCCGGGTGAGCGACGCCGCGCAACGGCTCGGCGTCGCTCCCTCCACGGCACACCGGCTGCTCGCCACGCTCGCTTACCAGGGCTTCGCCCTCCACGATGAGTCACGCCGCTACATGGCAGGCCCCGCACTGCTCGGCCAGAGCAGCCCCGATGAGCTACTTCCCGTCACGGGCGCAGCGATGCGTCACCTCCAAAACGCCGCGGTCCGGACCGGGGAGACGATCTCGCTCGGAGTCCGGACGGGAGCTCAGATGCGACTCGTGTGGACCGTCGAGTCGCGCCGGCTCGTCCGGGTCGGTGACCGCTCCGGGACGATTCTCCCGGCGCGCCTGTCTTCAGGCGGGCAGGCACTGCTCGCCTCTCTGGACGGCGGGACGGTCAACCGCCTCTACAGCGGGCACTCGGGCCGGATTGCCGGGGACCAGCTCGGTCCCTTGGAGCTCGCCTCATTGCTTTCCGAGCTCATGGCCGTGCGCTCCCGGGGCTACGCACGAAACATCGGCCTCACCGAACCGGACATCGCGGCCATCGGCATGGCGGTTCCCGACGCTGGCCGCCCCGCGTGGCTCAGCGTCTCCGCGGCCGCGCCAATCGCGCGCGCCGCTGCCCTCGAGAGCCCTGAATCGTTAGCCGCGCTCCGCGACTGCTGCTCGGCCGTTGCCGCCGACCTCGCCGAAATAGGCCAGGTCGGCGACTGACGGACCGGGATTTTCCGCAGACCGGAAAATCTGCGACGCAGCCCGACTCCGCACCTACCGTTTGATCCAGATCACAACGACGTTTTCCAGAAAGGTCAGAACAATGACGTCCACCCCTGCGCTCCATTTCATCGATGGCGGGCTCGTCGGCTCGGAACGCGAAGGCGAGTCCCTGAGCCCTGCCACGGGCGAGGTACTCGGAACGTTTGCCGACGCTGACGGGGCCGAGGGCCAGCACGCTATCGACGCGGCGCTCAAGGCGTTCCACGCAACACCGTGGAGCACGGACCGCCACCTGCGCCACAAAGTCCTCAACCAGATGGCTGACGCCTTCGAGGCCCGCATGGAAGAGTTCGTCCAGCTTCTGGCCCGTGAGAACGGCAAGATCCTCAACGAAGCCCGGTTCGAGCTCGCGCTGACGATCCCGAAGCTGCGGTACTACGCGGCCCTGGCCCTGACCGAGGACGGGCGCGCTGCCGAGGTCACCCCCGGCCTGCACCTTCGGAGCATCCCCGAAGCGGCCGGCGTTGCCGGAGTCATCGTGCCATGGAATTCCCCCGTGGTCCTCTCCGTCCGGTCGTTCGCCCCGGCACTGGCCGCCGGCTGCACCGTCGTCATGAAGCTTCCCGCACAGACAGCACTCGTTAACGGGCTCATCCATGAGGTCCTAGCCTCGGTCCCGGAACTCCCGGCCGGCGTCATCAACTCCGTCACCGAGTCCGGTTCAGATGTCGCGATGCTCCTTGTGTCCTCACCCGACGTCGACGTCATCTCCTACACGGGCAGCACCAAGGTTGGCCGTCAGATCATGGCCGCAGCCGCCTCGCGCCTGAAGCGCGTCTCGCTGGAGCTCGGCGGAAAGACCCCGATGATCGTGTTCGCCGACGCCGACCTCGACGCCGTGGTGCCGACCCTTACAGCGGCAGTGACGACGTTCGCGGGCCAGTTCTGCATGACGGGCAGCCGCATTCTCGTCGAGGCGCCCGTCGCGGACGAGCTGCGTCGCCGCATGCGCGGGTCCCTCGCCGCGGTCAAAGTCGGACCAGGTGACGACCCGGAGAGCCAGATCGGCCCCATGATTGATGCTGCCAACGCCCGCAGGGTCGACGAAGCGGTTGAGGCCGCGACCTCATACTCCACAGTCCTGGTCAGGGGAGGCCGCCCGCACGGGCAGGACAGCGCATTCTATGCACCCTCACTTCTCGAGGTTGACCGCGTCGACGTGCCGATCGTGCAGGAGGAGGTCTTCGGTCCCGTAGCAACCTTCGAAATTTTTGAGACCGAAGAGGAGGCCATCGCTAAAGCCAACGCGACCGAGTACGGCCTCGCGGCCTCCATCTGGACCCGCGACATCGACCGCCCGCTTCGCGTCGGCCGGCGCCTCAAGGCCGGAACGGTGTGGACCAACACCTGGGCCGTCGTCGCCGACCAGTTCGAGGAGGGCGGCTTCAAGCAAAGCGGTCTCGGGCGCCTCAACGGAACGGGCGGGCTCGCAGAATTCCAGGAAGTCAAGACCTATGCCCAAAGCATCGGCTGACCCCATCCATCACCCTCAACCTGCTCACCCCTGACAAGGAAGTCATCATGAACCTGTCCACCGGCGCGACCACGCGCTCTGAAACCACAAGCGCAGCGGCCTCACGAGTCTCCATCATCGTCACCGCGATCTGCTGGGGCATGGTAGTTCTCGAGGGCTACGACCTCATCTCCTTCGGCAGCGTGCTGCCTGTCCTCATCAACACCCCGGATAGCGGCTACAACCCGGCCAACGCAGGCATCGTCGCGTCCATGGCCTTCGTCGGGGCCACAATCGGCGCCCTCAGCTCGGGTTGGCTCTCTGACCGGTACGGCCGCCGCGCCGTAGCGATCGGCTGCCTCGGATGGTTCTCGGTCTTCACCATGATGTGCGGCTTCGCGGACGGCCCGTTCTGGCTCGGCCTCCTGCGCCTCCTGGCCGGTATTGGCATCGGCGGCATCGTACCTGCAACGTCGGCGCTCACACTTGAGTACGCATCCAAAAAGCACCGCACCCTCGCCTACACACTGATGCTCTCCGGCGTCCCGATCGGCGGCGTCCTCGCAGCCATCTCGGGCCTTACCGTCATCCCGACCCTGGGCTGGCGCTGGGTGTTCTTCATCGCGATCGTCCCGGCCCTCATCGTGCTCCCGTTCATCCTGTCCAAGCTGCCCGAATCACTCACGTTCCTCGAGCACACCGGCCAGTTCGCCCGCGCCGAGGCCCTGCGCGCAAAGCTAGGCCTGGAGCCGGCCGCCGCCGCACCGGCGGACGCACACAAGGCGCACGACACCGTTCCCGCCACGGCCCGCTCCGGCGGCATCTTCAGTCGGGGCTACCTTGCGGCATCTCTCATGTTCGCCGCCGCGACCTTCTTCGGCCTCCTGACCTGGTTCGGCCTCGGCACCTGGCTGCCCGGCATCATGCGGGCAACAGGCTATGATCTGGGCAACTCTCTGGTGTTCCTGCTCGTGCTCAACATAGGCGCGATCATCGGCTCGATCTTTATCGCCGTCGCAACGGACCGCTTTGGCAATAAAAAGATCCTCGTCCCCACCTATATGGTCATGGCCATCGCCCTCGTGATCCTGACGATCAAAATGCCGCAGCCACCGCTCCTCCTGGCCATGGCCATCGCCGGCGTCGGTGGCCACGGCGGCCAGATCCTCATCAACCGATTCGTGTCCCGGTCCTACGGCGCCCGCCACCGGGCAAGCGCCCTCGGCTGGAGCCTCGGTGCCGGCCGCCTCGGCACCATCGTCGGCCCAATCGTCATCGGCTACATCGTGGCCGGCGGAAAGGCCGGACTCGGCTTCGCATTCTTCGCAGCCTGCGCCGTCGCCGCCGCCCTCTTGCTCTGGTTCACGCCCGCGACGCCCGCATTCAAAGCAGAGGAGGAGTGATGGGAGACATCCTCACCCTCGACGATCTCCGACTGGTCGCCAAGCGCCGCCTTCCCCGCATGGTTTTTGACTTCATTGACGGCGGCGCTGAGGACGAGCGGACCCTGCGGGCCAACAGGGAGGCCTTCGAACGCAGGACCTTCGAACCGAGACTCCTGTCCACGGCAGCCGAGCGAGACCAGTCCGTGACCGTGCTCGGCGAACGCCTGGCCACACCCGTCCTGCTCGCACCGACGGGCCTCTCCCGGCTCGCCGGCCCCGGCGGCGAGACCGCGGCCGCGAAGGCCGCGCAGAAAAGGGGAACTGTTTCAGTGATCAGCTCGGCCTCGAGCGTCGCGGTCGGCGAAGTGGGTCGTTCGGTCGAACGACCGCAGTGGTTCCAGCTCTACCCATGGGGCGACTGGGAACTCACCTCAGCGCTCATGGACCGGGCCAAGGCCGCGGGCGTCACCACGCTCGTGCTCACCCTCGACGTGCCGGTGACCGGCGCCCGGGAGCGGGACTACCGAAACGGCATGACCATCCCCGTCCGTATCAACCCCCGCACAGCCTTTGACGTCCTCTCACACCCGGCCTGGGCCCTTAAAGTCCTGACAGGCAAGCGCATCACGATGGCTAACCTCGTGGGACTGCGTGAGGGCCACGGATCCTCCGCAGCCTCCCTCGCCCAGCTGAACCTCTCACTCCTGAACCCCAGCTACTCGTGGGACGACGTGCGCCGCGTCCGGGACTACTGGGCCGGTCGCCTCGTTCTCAAGGGCATCATGGGCGCCGCTGACGCCCGCCGATCCGTCGACGCGGGCGCAGACGGCGTCATCGTATCGAACCACGGCGGACGGCAGGCGGACGCCATCCCGGCCTCGCTCGACGTCCTCGCGGACGTCGCAGCCGAGATCGGCACCGAGGCCGAGATCCTTTTCGATGGCGGCATCCGCCGCGGCACGGACGTGGTCATGGCCCTCGCGCTCGGCGCCCGCGCAGTCCTCGTGGGACGCCCGTGGATGTACGGCCTCGCGGCCGGCGGCCAAAGCGGCGTCGAGAAGATGTTCGACATCCTCAGCACGGAGATCGACCGCACCCTGGCACTCGTGGGCGCCCGGTCAATCGCGGACCTCGACGCCTCGTTCGTCCGCAACCGCCCCGGGACGTTCGTGTCTGAGGCAGCGCGATGACGGGCACCGTCCGCGACGCGGTCCACACATTCCTTCTCGCCCAAGGGGTCACGACGGTGTTCGGCAACCCCGGCTCAACGGAGATGCGGTTCTTCCGCGACTGGCCGGACACGCTCAACTACGTCGTCGCGCCCCAGGAATCCTCGGTCCTGGCGATGGCCGACGGGTATGCCCAGGCGACCGGAGGTGTGGGGTGGCTATGGTCCACTCAGCCGGGGGCCTCGGCCACGGCCTCGGAAGCCTCTACACGGCCGAACGCAACCGGACCCCGCTTGTGGTCCTCGCCGGCCAGCAGACCAGGGCGCTCCTGACGGGCGAGCCCTACCTCATGGCCCGCCGCGCGACGGAGTTCCCCCAGCCGTACGTCAAGTTCGCCGTCGAGCCCGCACGCCCCGAGGACGTTCCCCTCGCGATCGCCCAGGCATTCCGGATGGCCCGCCAAGCGCCCGCCGGTCCGGTGTTCGTCTCGATCCCCGAGGACGACTGGGACCGCCCAGCGCCCCCGGTACCGCTCCAAGCAGATCCCTCACACGCCGTCGTGCCCGAGGAAAGCCTGCGCCGCCTCGCCGGCGTGCTAACCGGAGCCAGGCACCCCGCGCTCGTGCTTGGCAGTGGCGTCTCGGAAGCGGCTCGCGCCCACGCCGTCGCCCTCGCCGAGGCGCTCGACGCCGACGTTCTCGTCGCCCCCCTCACGGCGCGCGCGGTCTTCCCCGAAGACCACTGTCTCTTCGCTGGCTTCCTCCAGCCAGCCGCAGACAGGCTGCACAAAGCACTGTCGCCCCACGATGTGGTGGCCGTGATTGGAGCGCCGGTCTTCACGCTCCACGTCGACGCAGGCAGCACCCTCGTGCCTGAGGCCACACGCCTGGTGCACATCACCGACAGCCCGGGCGACGCCGCCGGGGCCATCACCGGGGAAAGCCTCTTGGGCGATCCCGGTGACGCCCTCAAGAGACTCACCGACCTGTGCGCGCTGGCAATCGGTGAACCGCGGCCAAAGCGGCCAAAGCGGCCACAGCCTCGCACGCCCCCCGCCCTACCCATGGCCGAGAACGGTGCGCCGCTGAGTCCCGAAGCCGCACTCGCCGTGGTCGCAGCCCGGCTCCCGGATGACGCCGTGGTCCTCGAGGAGGCACCTACGCACCGCAACGCAATGCACGCGCACCTGCCGATCCGTGCCGGACAGCGTTTCCACGTCGCCGCGAGCGGAAGCCTCGGATGGGCCATGCCGGCCGCCGTCGGCATGGCCCTCGCGGAGCCGGAACGGACGGTCGTGTGCCTTGTGGGTGACGGCTCGAGTCTATATTCGATCCAATCGCTCTGGACGGCAGCCCAACGAGGAACCAGGACGGTCTTCGTCGTACTCAACAACGGCGGCTATTCGGCCATGAAGGCGTTCGGCCGCAGACTCGGGGTCCCGGAGGCACCGGGCCTCGACCTCCCCGGGATCGACTTAACAGCACTCGCCGCAGGTTTCGGAGTCACCGCGAGGCGCGTGACCACCGGAGATGACCTTGACACCGAACTCGCACGCGCCTTCAACGCCGACCGCCCAGTACTCCTGGACGTCACCGTCGGACCCGCCGCAGGGGAGCTGTACTGACTATCTTTTGGTACCCGGATTCCTACTCAGATTCCCCACGAGCCACTGATCGGCTCGAAGCAATCCCTCAATAGTAAGGAGACCACCATGACCCTCCACGGTGATGTGACGCACGAGAGTGCGAAAAATGCGATGGTCGCTGCCGTCCCGACCCCCGCGGAGGCCGCGGAGCTCGAAGCCATGTACGCAACCATGGCGAAGGAGAACATGATCCCGCTCTGGACACAACTGGACGAACTCATGCCAATAGCTCCGGCCCCGGCTGCCTTTCCCCATGTGTGGCGCTGGAACACGCTCCTGCCGCTCGCCGAACGCGCTGGCGATCTCGTCCCCGTGGGACGGGGCGGGGAGCGGCGCGCGATCGCCCTGGCGAACCCCGGCCTCGGCGGCCGCCCGTACGCAACCCCGACCCTGTGGGCAGCGATTCAGTACTTGGGCGGTCACGAAATGGCACCCGAGCACCGCCACTCCCAGAACGCGTTCCGCTTCGTCGTGGAGGGCGAGGGCGTATGGACCGTGGTGAACGGTGACCCGGTGCGAATGTCACGCGGCGACTTCCTGCTTACTCCTGGTTGGCATTTCCACGGACACCACAATGAGACGGATTCGCCCATGGCCTGGATCGACGGCCTCAGCCTCGGTGAGCCCGGCCCCGGCGCGACTCTCGTCAACGGCTCCCTGCCGGCGGTGGTTCGCTGGGCCGCCGGCCGGGGCGCCGAACCGGGAGGGCCCATCACCGCTACGCGCGACGGCGAGCAGCTCACCGGCGCGCTTACACCACCCCGTTGGATCTGAGATGACTGCAGGCTCCGCGCAGTAGACCAAGTGCGGGCACGGCTGTGTCGCAGTCGCGCAGTTCGTTACGGGGAGACAAGCCGTCAGGTGACAAGGTGCATGTCCCTGATCGGCGTCGTCACGACTGGCCAGGAGTTCGTGGAGACCATTGGCGCCTGGGCGCTCGAGATCAAGAGGCAGGGACCGTCGCTGGTTCCGCCACCAATACCCTGCCCGCGGACCCGATGGGATTACGCGTTGATCATTCAGGCATGGTTGGTCACATTTTCGCGGATACAAGGCGCATCGGCTCTCTACCCGCGAAGACGCCTGGCCTCCTCCTGAGGGATGGCCAGGCGCATTCAAAAAGCATTTGCGATATGAAAGGTGGCCTCATGGGAAACCATACAGATTGGAAAGACCTGTTCGGCCGACGGGTACGGAGACAGAAAGAGACGGGGCTGGTGACCGTAGCCGTGGCTGCGGACACCGTCTGGACTGCAACCCATAGTGCCGAACAGTGCTACACGCCCCCGGGTTCGGGTATCGTGCCTGCGGGTTTCCTCCGGACGCCCGGCTCCGCACTGTTTGGCCATGCTGTTCCCGGCCCTCTGGCAGTCTGTGGAAGGCCCACATCCGCCATGATTCCTGCCCCAACTCGCCGGGACGCTATGGTTAATCATCAAAAGTTTGACTAATAGGCGTCAGATTGAGGAGACCAGATTCATGAGTGGCAGTACGGCAAAACAAGCGCGGCAGGACCGGGTGGCCCGGCTAGAGGCCGTCAAAGCAGCCCAATCCCGGGAAGCCCGTAAGCGCAAGCTGCTGTGGGCCGGCGGCTGTACCGTCTCCGTAGTTCTGGTGGGAACCCTGGTCGCGGTCGCGCTGATCAATGATCCACCCCCGCCGCCCGCAGCGAGCATTCAGATCGCCGGCTTGCAAACATTCGAGAACCTGACCTCCAACCATGTGGCCAGCCCGGTGTCATACCCGCAGGCCCCGGCCGTCGGCGGGGACCATGCACGCGCCTGGCTTAACTGCGGTGTCTACTCCCAGCCAGTGCCGGCCGAGAACGCCGTTCACGCTCTGGAGCATGGGGCCGTCTGGGCGACATATGACCCGACCGCCGTCTCCGCAGCCGAGGCAGAGACGCTGCGGCAGGCGCTGCCCAACACCCACACCGTACTCTCACCACTGGAAGGCACTGCCTACCCGATAATGCTCTCCGCCTGGGGAGCCCAGGTCGGCGTGGACTCACCCGGCGATGAGCGGGTAGAGCAATTTGTCACCAAATTCTGGCAGTCATCGAATGCTCCCGAACCCGGCGCCGCCTGCACGGGAGGCATCACCGCACCGGGCCGCACCGCGTGAGAGCAGAGCCTGCGGCCGGGCGCCGGATGCGGCGGCCGATAGCCCTCCTCGCCGCCGTCGTTCTCGCCGTCGTCTCTGGCTGGGCCCTCGGCCGTCTGACCGCACCAGCCCCTTCTTTCCCTCTGGGGGCACCGCCGAGGCCGGCTTCGCCCGCGACATGCAGGTCCATCACCTGCAGGCCGTGGACATGAGCATGCTTATCCGCGACCGCACAGATAACCCCGATATCCGGCTGCTCGCGTACGACATCGCCCGATCCCAGCAGCACCAGGCGGGACAAATGTTCGGTTGGCTCTCCGTCTGGGGACTGCCGCAGGCCTCCACCACGCCGGCCATGGCCTGGATGGCCGACGCCGGCCACCTTTCCGCACAGGGGGGCGGTCACGCTGTGCACGGCAGCGGCGTGGACGTTTTCGCCCCCATACCAGAAACGCTGATGCCAGGAATGGCCACCCCGAGGAATTGGCGGCACTCGAAGCCACCACCGGCGCTGCAGCCGAACGCCTCTACCTGGAGCTGATGATCAGGCACCACCAGGCGGGAGTAACCATGGCAGAGGCAATCGTGGACCGCAGCGACAACGCGGCCGTGACCTCCCTGGCGCGGTCAGTCATCACCGCGCAGCAGTCCGAGGTCGACGCCATGTTCCAGCTCCTCCCAGACCGCTAAGCAGGAAAGCCAAGGGCTGACGGGCACCAGCTTTGCACTCACGCCCGATGCCGACCCTAGCGGCCCCCGCTGATGCTCGCAACTGAACTGCTCCCCGGAAGGTGGACTGAGAAATTCAGTTCCGACTCCGGGGAGCAGTTCAACACAGCGGGGGCCTTTTTGTGTCCTCAGTTTGTACAGATATTCCGTTCGAGCAGGAGAAACAGCGATGGGCCATATGGGCGACACCGACGATGATGACGTTGCGGCGAAGGTGCTGGAGTGCAAGCTGAAGGGTCTGTCGGATTTCTTCGTCGAGGGGCAGGCCCGCATTGTCCGGGCCTTTGCTGTAGATCCGCTCAGCGGCCGGGAGTTCTACCTCATGCTGCTCGGCAGATCCGGCCCTGATGACTTCACCTTCGTTGAAGTCATCGACGGCCGCGCCCAAGACGTGGGAGGCCGCTACGTGGACATTGACCAGTGGATGTCCGCGGCGCCCGGCACCAACATCAATGACTTCCTGGAGATCGTCGGCAGTGACATGGACGGCGATTTTTGGGACGCCGCACTGGGGGCCTTTCTGGACCTCTACTCCACCATAATCGCCGCCATCACGACGGCTCTGTATCATGCGGAGCAAAGCCAGGGTGAACATATGACCCAACTGTGCGAATGGGCCAATGTCGAAGCGCCAACAGGCAGGGCTGACGCGGAAGCAGAGTTCCAGGCCTTTACGGATGCCTGCAACCGCCGGGCACCGTTCGCGGACGTCATCCTTGTCGAATTTCCGGACCACACCGACCTCTTCCCGGACATGGTCGGCTTCGGCGAGCCCTTACCCCGTGTTTCCTTCGGGTACCGCTTCGGCCCGTCACGAACAATGGAACAGGATCCGGCGCTAACGGCCCTCGCTCATGTTCGGGGCGTAAAGACGCCGCGATGGCATCCAACGAATCGTTCTCCGGGTGGACTAAGACGTTCGCTGACCCCCGGCTATGCGCCGCGATCGTGGACCGGCTCACGTTCAACGGCTGCAACATTGAAACCGGCACGGATTCCTACGGCCTCGCCCATACCAAACAGCAGTCCTAACAAAGCTGAGCCGGTATCTGGCAAGGTGATTTAGCCCTTAGGCCACGGTTGCGACGGTCCCTTCTTCCCTCGTCCGAAAACAGGCAGCTACGCGGAGGCGTATACCTGGGGTGAATCTTCTATATCTGTCAAGCTGCGATTGGGATCGCTTCAGTAGCAGCCTGGAGTGCATTCAGGGCGCGGTATAGATGGCGGGCCAGGTACCGCTTGAGGCACCGCCGGATCTCGCGTGTGCTCTTGCCTTCAGATTTCCTGCGTTCCATGTAGGCGCGGGTAGCGGGATCATGGACCGTTCTAACGACCGCGGCCAAATGCAGGGCTCTGTTCAGACGTCTGTCAACGCCCCGGTTGAGCCTGTGCCGAGTGGCGGGGTTGTGTTCACCATGATCGGGCACTTCCGAAACGAGGAGGTCGTCCACGTCGAGGGCTCCCTCGACGCCGAGCCTGTGCCGGCCACGGCAACAGCACGGTCCTCGCTGAGAGTCGGGCACGGACGGCGCATGGGCAGGCCGGGGAAGTTCTCCTGGCCTCGGCCTGGTGATGTCGAAATGGTCAGTCTGTGAGGAAGGCGAGAGCGTCGATTTCGACCAGCATTTCCTCACGGGGGAGTCCGGTGAAGACGGTGGTGCGGGACGGGAGAACTCCCTTGTTTACGCGTGGACCGACAAAGTCTCCATAAGCCTTGTTCATAGTCGCGAAGTCTTCACGCTTGGTGAGGTAGACCCTGAGCATTACAACGTCGTCGAAGGTTGCACCCCCGGCTGCGAGGATGGCTTCAACGTTCTCGAGTGTTCTGACCGTTTGTCGGGCGACATCACCGGGGTAAAGGTACTCGTTCGTTGCCGGGTGAACGGGGCCTTGGCCCGAGACCTGCACCAGAGGGCCGGAACGGACGCCTTGGGAGAAGGTGTGGGCCGGGGCGGGTGCTTCGGTTGTGGTGATTGCTGATCTGCTCATGGCTTCTCTCTGCTGTGGATTTTTTTGTTAGCGGGAAACGGATTCGGTGTTCTTGTCCGCGGTCAGGAACGCGGCCAGCTCGGGCTGTGTGGGCAGGCCTTCCCAATCACCTTCGGTGGCTACTGCCCAGGCGCCCAACGCTGCTGCCCACCTGAGGCTTTCGTCGGGTTCCCCGCCGAGCAGTGTGCAGGCGAGGAAACCGGCGGCGAAGGCGTCACCTGCACCCACCTCGTCCACCGCGATGACGGGAAACGTGCTCACGGAGCGGAAATGGCCATCTTTGAACGACAGTGCGCCTTCCGCCCCTTGTTTGATGATGACTTGATTCGCACCCATTTCCGCGAGGTTCGCGGCCGCATCTTCGGGCGTGCGGGCGGGGCGGCGATCCGGGCCTCGCTTAGGGTGCTGAAGAGGACATCGGCCTGG
The DNA here is from genome assembly GCF_009911795.1 of Pseudarthrobacter psychrotolerans. NCBI lineage: Bacteria > Bacillati > Actinomycetota > Actinomycetes > Micrococcales > Micrococcaceae > Pseudarthrobacter > Pseudarthrobacter psychrotolerans. The sequence goes on from NZ_CP047898.1 coordinate 165,900, forward strand.
GATGCGAGGTAGCGGAAGTCGGGGCCGGCTTGTTCCGGGGTCCACAGCGCTGCTCTGTAGTTCAGATCGATGGAGACCTTGACCCCGGTTTCTTTGGCGATTGATATTGCCGTGCGGACGGCTGCACGGGCGCCTGGGCTCAGCCCGGGGGTTATGGCGCTGATGTGAAGGAATGAGGCGCCGCTGATAAGGGCGGGGTCCAGGTCTTCGATGCTCAGGCGGGAACCGGCGCTGTCTTGCCGGTAGTAGTCCACGTTCATGAGTGTGCTGGTGCGGTGTGACTTGAGCATCAGGGCAGTGGGCCTGTTTTGGTCGATGCTGGCCCGGACTTCGACTCCTTCGCCAGCCAGCTGGCTGGTGACGAGGCGCCCGAGTTCGTCATTTCCGACTCTGCCGATCCACGCGGTTTTTACTCCCAGCCGTGCAGCTCCGATGGCTGTATTGGATTCGGCGCCTCCGACGCCCAGGCTGAGGTGCGCTGCGTGGCGTAGTGGCCTCAGGCCGTCGGAGCTGAAAGCTGCGAGGGTTTCGCCCATGGTGACCAGGGCGGGAGCTGGAGATGTCATCGAAGTGGCCCGCCATTGGCCTGCGCCGCGTCGAGGAAGGCCCGGACCCGGTCTTTCAGGCCCTCGAGGGAGCCTCCGGTCAGCGCGTCGCCGGTTAGCGGGCTGCCTGCTCCGACTGCCAGGGCTCCCGCGGCCAGATAGCCGGCCACTTCATCTGCACCGACGCCGCCGGTAGGGAGCAGGGAAACCTGTGGAAGGGGATCGAGCAGCGACTTGATGAACGACGCTCCGCCGAGAGTGTGCGCCGGGAAAACCTTGACGGCGGAGGCCCCGAGATTCCATCCGGTCATCACCTCGGTTGGTGTGGCGGCGCCGGTGACGAACGGCATCCCGTGTTCCTGCGCTATGGACAGGACCGCTGGGTCGGTCACGGGCGCGAGGAGGTACATGGCTCCGGCATTGGCCGCATCGCGGACGTGTGCGGCTGTCATCACCGTTCCGGCCCCGATGCAGGCCTCGTCGCCCAGTCGCTTCCTGAGTTCTTCGATGACGCCCAGGGCTCCGGGGGAAGTGAAGGTGATTTCCAGGCACCGTATTCCCAGGCGGTGCAGTTCCAAGGCCACCGCAAGCAGGTGTTTTTCAGCCGGTGCGCGCAGGACGGCGACAATCCTGTCCTGGTGAATGGGGTCGGGTAGTGGAATGCGTTCAGGCACGAAGCCCTCCTGGTCAGAAGTAGGTGGTGACAGAGCCGACGGTAACGTAGGCATCGTCGACGACGGGGATCAGGCGCCATTTATCAAACGCGGTGCACGGGTGGGAGATCCCGCAACCGACCCAATCGCCCGGAGACAGGGTGTCTGCTTCGGGCAGCGATAGATAGGCGTGCTGGTCATTTAGCGCCGTGATGGTATATCCGGTGGCCGGGCGGTCATTTTGGCCCTGGGTGTCACGGACTGAGCGAGGCACCGGCAGCCCCTGGTCGAACGGGGCGTCCCGCCGGCCGAAGTCGATAAAAGCCTGGCCGGGTTCTGGTCTGGACAGTACACGGCCCCAAAGTTCCAGGGCCGGCTGCAGAGTGTATTCGGAATGTGGCTGGGCGAAAGCAGCAATACGCGAGTAGAGCCCGTCATCATGGGAGATATATGAACCGGACCGGATGATCAGCCGGGTGGCCGATCCTGACAGTCGGACGTCACCAAGAACGTCGACGACAATATCGAAGAAGGCTCCTCCGCCCACGCTAAGGATGACTTCGCCGTCCGTGAAGAAGCCCCGCCGGTGGAGTTCTCCGGCGATTTCGGCCACCTGCAGGCAGTAATTCCGGACACGTCCGGTTGCCTCGGCGCTTCGGTCCGCGGCGAGGGCACCTTCGTAACCGGACACGCCCCGGAGGCGAAGGTGCGGGGATGCGCCTGCCGCTCCGGCGGCCGCGATTGCGGTGTCCAGGGTTCGTGCGCCCGTGCGCCCTCCGGGCGCGGATACTTCCACCAGGACATCCAGCACAGCCCCGGTCGGGGCCAGCTCGGCGTTGAGGAGTTCGACCCCGGCTACGGAGTCGACGTAGCAAAGAAACTCCTCGTTCGGGTGGTCTGCCTGGTAGGCGGCGATCCAGCGGATGCCGGCAGGGTCAACGAGCTCGTTGGCGAGGAAGACATTTTTCACTCCGAAGGAGCGGAACAGGCGCACCTGGGAGGGGGTTGCGGCGCTCACCCCCAGGCCCCGGTATTGATCTGTGCCGCAGTCAGTTCCGGTGAGAGGGAGGTCTTGCCGTGCACGGCGATGTCCACGCCATGGTCGGTGCAGTACTTGGCCAGCGCAACGAGATTGTGTTCCAGTGCGGATTCTTTCAGCACCATGACTGGGGAGAATACCTCTCCGGGGATCGGGCTGCGCCCGTCCCCGGGTGCGGACTTGTAATACGGGTCCGCACCCGGGGAGGGCTGGGTCCAGGGGCGATCAGACATCGAGGACGCGGTGCAGGAATTGCTTGGTCCGGTCGTTGCGGGGGTTGCCGAACACTTCCTCTGGCGTTCCCTGCTCGGCGATGACGCCCTGGTCCATGAAGACGAGACGGTCGGCGGTCTGGCGGGCGAAGCCCATCTCGTGGGTGACCACGACCATGGTCATTCCTTCACTGGCGAGATTGCGCATCACGCCGGTGACTTCGCCCACGAGTTCAGGGTCCAGTGCGGAGGTGGCCTCGTCGAAGAACATGATGGCCGGTTCCACGGCGAGGGCGCGGGCGATGGCCACGCGCTGCTGCTGTCCCCCGGAGAGTTGGGAGGGATAGTTGCCCGCGCGTTCCGTCAGCCCGACGTGCTCCAGTGCTGCCATCGCTTTGGCTTTGGCGTCCGCGGCGGACATCTTTCGTGCCTTGACCAGGGCAAGGGTGACGTTACCCAGGGCTGTCAGGTGTGGAAAGAGGTTGAACTGCTGAAAGACCATACCGACATGGCCGCGTATTTCCTTGGCCCGGCGCGGGTCGTGCAGCGGGACGGAGTTAACCCAGACTTCCCCTCCGTCGGAGGTTTCAAGACCGCTCATGATTCGAAGTACCGTGCTCTTGCCCGAGCCTGACGCTCCGATCAGGGTCAGGACTTCGCCTTCATTGACGTGCAGGTCGATCCCCTTAAGGACCTGGGCCGGACCGAAGGACTTGGTGACGGCTGAGAGTTTGATAACCGGGGTGACAGCTGAAAGTTTGATAACCGGGCTGGTCCCGGCGTTTTGGTTTGTCATGCCGCTTGGCTCCTTTTGGACAGGCCGCTCACCCAGCGTGAGAGCGGATAACAGATGATGAAGTACATGAGGGCGATCACCAGGTAAACGATGACTGGCTGGCCTATTCTGTCGACGACGGACTGACCCTGGCGGACGAGCTCTGCCAGTCCGATGACGAAGGCAATCGAGGTGTCTTTGATCAGCGCAATGTACTGCCCGACCAGGGGGGAAGGGAAATGCGGCGGGTCTGGGGCAGGACCACCGAGAGGAAGGTCTGGCTCGTCGACAGCCCCAGAATTCTGGAGGCCTCCCATTGGCCCTTGGGAACGGCTTCGATGCCACCGCGGATGATTTCGGCTATGTAGGCGCCCTGGTAGATGCTGATGCCGACCACGGAGGCGGCGAAGATGTTCATGTCGTAGCCGGCGTACGCGGCTCCAAAATAGACGAAGAACAAGGTGATCGGCAGCGGGGATCCGCGCAGGACCTCAATATACAGGCGGGCGATCTGGGAGAGAACCGGCAGCCGGGACGTTCGCAGGGTTGCGGCCACCAGTCCAAGGAGCGTGCCGCCTGCGATGGCGGCCAGCGACAGTGCCAGCGTCACACCCAGTCCTTGCACGAGGAGCGGCAGGCTCGGGATCAGAAGCGAGAGGTTCATGTGGCCATATCTTTCTTCCGGGCCGAGGCCGCCCGCCGGGCCACCAGCCGTGCACCCAGGGTTGCCTTGGGTAGTACTAGGGCCGGTTTAAACGCGACCCGTCCGATGAGCGCTCCGACGAAGGACAGCCCGTTGCTGAGGACCAAATACAGCACCAGTGCCATGGCGAAGACCGGCAGGAAGATCAGCGTCCGCGAGTTGATGGTCAACGCTGCACCGGTCAGTTCCGGAAGGGCGATGGCCGAAAGCAGGGACGTTCCCAGCAGGATTTGGATCAGATTGTTGATCACAGCGGGGTAGACGTTGCGCAGGGCCTGGGGCAGGACCACCCGAGTGAAGATCGTATGCTGGTTCAGCCCCAGGATGCCGGCGGCTTCGATCTGTCCGGTCGGGACCGAAGAGATGCCGGCCCTAAACACCTCGGTAAGATAGGCGCCGACGTTCACGCCCAAGGCGATTATTCCGGCGGCGAAGGCTGTGAGATTGATACCCATGGCCGGGATGGCGAAGTAGGCGACGAAGATCTGCAGAAGGACCGGGGTGTTACGGATCGCTTCGACATAGAATCCGGCCACGAGGCGCAGAACGGCCCTGTGGGAGTCCCTCCCGAGCGCGGCCACGATGGCCAGAACCACCGCGAGGGCGAAGGCGAGCAGCGTGACTTCGAGGGTGAGCAGTGCCGCCTGCAGGAACTCCTCCAGGTAGCTGAAGACGGTTAGCCATTGGTACATGGGGTACCTCCGTTCGGTGCCATGGGAATCAGTACTGCGGGTTCAGCGGGTACTGCTGCTTCACGCCGAACCGCTCCTGGTAGGCCTTCGCGTTCTCACCCGATGCGTTGTAGCGGAAGAGGAACTGGTTGACCCAGTTCAGCCAGACCTGGTCGCCCTGCTTGATGCCCATGGCGTTGTATTCCAGCGGAACCAACTGGTCTTTGGTGACACGCAGTGTGTTATCCAGCTTCGCCTGGTAGGCCAGGAAGTTGGTGTCCTCGATGAAGGCGTCGGCCTGGCCTTGCTGCACGGCGAGGATGGCAGCCGCGGAGGAGTCGTAGTCCTGGGTTTTCGCGCTGCTTCCGACCTTCTTCAATACGTCGGTGTTGGTGGATCCCTTGACGGCGGCGACGGTTTTCCCTTCAAGGTCCTGGACGGTGTTGATGGTGCTGTCTTTCTTGACCAGCAGAGCCTGGCTGGCAACGACGTATGGGTCGGTGAACTCGATCTGCTTTGCGCGTTCACCGTTGCGGGTGAAGTTGCAGATCACCAAGTCGACTTTGCCGGTCTGGAGGTTCGGGATGCGGTTGGCTGAGGTCGTGTCCGTCACCTCAAGCTTGACCCCGAGATCCTTTGCCATGGCATTGGCGATGTCAATGTCGTAGCCGTCAGGGTGTCCCTGGTCGTTTTTGAATCCGAAGGGCGCGAAACTGAGGCAGTCGGCAACCTTCAGGGTGCCCCGCTGCTGGATTTGTGCCAGTGCTGACGTGGAATCGCCTCCGGCGGCACCCGGGCCGCCGCCTGCGATGGGTGTGCATGCCGTGACTGCGAGTGTCGCGGCGGCCACCGTCAGCGCTGCTGTGATGCCTCTGAATCGCTTGGAAACTATCATTTTGTTGCCTCTTGTTCTGGATCGATATTTGCGTGAACGGGGAGTAGCGGTTGGGGAGCACCTAGGCGCAAGGAGAGGTCATCGGCGCCGTTGCGTACGGCGTGGGCCACCGCCGCAACGATGGTGCCGTGAATCCGGGTCTCCGGTCCGGAGGCGCTGATGGCGGCCACTATGTGACCGTTGTGGTCGAAAACGGGCGCGCTGACACAGCGGATGTCGAGTTCATTCTCGATGTCATCGACCGCGTACCCGGCTTCCCTGATGGCTTCGAGCTCGTCCAGCAGACGCGTTGCAGTTGTAATCGTGTGCGGTGTCCGCGCGGGCATGCCAGCGGCCACCACAGCCTCGAATTCGCTGGAGGGTAGATAGGCAAGGAATGTTTTTCCGGAGGCCGTGCAATATGCCGGTGCCCTGTCTCCAACCCTGGACGCCATCTGAATAGATGACGGGCCAGCAATTTTTTCGATGTATGTCACCTGACCGTCTCCGTAGACAAGCAGATGAACGGTCTCGCCGGTCTTTGCAGCCAGGCGCTCCAGTATGGGCCTCGCTTGCTCTCGCAGATCCAGTCCGGAAAGGTATGCGCCGCCCAAGGTGACCGCCATGACGCCGAGACGGTATCGGCCGTCACGGTTCTGCTCTACAAGCTGGACATCCCGCAAGGGTTCAAGGAGACGAAGAAGAGTGCTCTTGTTCATCCCAAGGACCAATGAAAGCTCACTCAGGGACCCACCATGACCTGAGGCCGTTGGCCCCGTCAGTGCGCCCAGGATTCCCAGGGCCTTCCGCAGCGACGACGAGTCATTACGTTTGACGGGGAGCGCTTCGTTTCCAATGTTTTGCATTGCAAAACTCCATTTCATGTGTTGATTTATCCTAGACGCGTTAATTCAGGCTAGGCAATGGCTTTTGCCAACTAACCAAAAATATCTTTTGCCATGCACAATCACGTTTCGCGACATGGATGGAGTATCTGGGGTTGAATCTTCTATATCTGTCAAGCTGCGATTGGGATCGCTTCAGTAGCAGCGTGGAGTGCATTCAGGGCGCGGTATAGATGGCGGGCCAGGTACCGCTTGAGGCACCGCCGGATCTCGCGTGTGCTCTTGCCTTCAGATTTCCTGCGTTCCATGTAGGCACGGGTAGCGGGATCATGGACCGTTCTAACGACCGTGGCCAAATGTAGGGCTCTGTTCAGACGTCTGTCACCGCCCCGGTTTAGCCTGTGCCGAGTGGTGTTTCCCGAGGATGCGGGAATCGGGCTTACTCCAGCGAGAGCGGCGAAAGCGGCCTCAGAACGCACCCGGCCCAAATGCGACCACGCCGTGTAAACAACTGCGGCCGTGACAGGACCAATACCCGTCTCCTCGAGCAAGGGAGCGGCAGGGCTGGCTTCGAGGAGCTCGGTGGTACGGGCGTGGTTTTCCTTGAGCTCGGAATCAAGCACGGTGATGCGCTTCGCGAGCCGGAGAGCCTCAGCCCGTGCAGTGGCAGCGGCGATGGGCTCATCTCGAACGCGCCAATGGGAGATCTCAGTGATCTTGGTATCGGGAAGCGGCCTGCGTGCGTCGACGCCAAGATCGACAGTGCGCAGGAGGGCAGTGAGGGCGTTGACCTTCGCAGTGCGCTCGATCGTCATCTGCTCCCGCGCTGAGACCAAGACTCGCAGTGCAGCACGGACGCCATCGTCGTGTCGGGGATTGCGCAGCTGGGATTGTTCGAGCACGAGAACTGACGCGGCGATCGCGGCAGCGTCCAACGGATCGGATTTCCCTGCCCCGCGACGTGCTGATGCGTAGGCCCTGACCCTGGGTGCTTCCACCACGCGGTATCCAGTCCGCGCGACCGTGCCGGCGAGCAGTGCCCCGTAGCTTCCGGTCCCTTCGATGGCCCAGAGGGCTTCAAGGTCGCCTCCAGTGCGGCGTGATGCCCAGGCAGGCGATCGCGCGGGTCCTGCCCGCGTGGGTGTTGGGGAACGCTTCGGTTCCCAAATGTGCGCCGTTGGCAGCAAGCACGGCATAGGTATGGGTGCGGGTCCCCCATCTTTGGATTGTCGTGCCCGAGGGGACGTCGCTGTTCAGACGCGCCTCATAGCGCCCCGGGGCCAGCCGCGTCACGGAGATACCGACTTGTCCGGTCATCGCCGCGGGCTTCAGAAGATCCACCGCCTCATCCAGGGCGGCGTCTAACTCCTCTCGGGTTTGAACGGCTACGACGAGACAACCGGGAGCTGCTTGCATGGTCATGAATCCTTACTCTCGTGGCGGTGATCAGTACTTTGGACACGCCAGATGCCTTGGCGTCGAGGGGAGGAACGGTAGCCCGCCGGCATGCTCAACGGGAGCCTTGATCGAGGCGGCGGTTGGCCCCAACGGAACTAGGGAACCCGGTTTCCGGCAGAAGAAGGGCCCGGACCCTGGATTCTCCAGGTCCTTGATCCGCTGCGACAGCGGCGGTTGTGTTCTTTTTCCTGTCCCGGTCAGAGTCCAGGACAGGAAAAAGAACACAACCGTTGTGCAAGTTTACGAAAGCATCCGTGCCCAAACCTCAACGGAGACCTTGTCCTCCCTCCGTCCCGCCTTTGCCGCCGACGGATCAATAACAGCCGGAAACTCCTCGCCGCTCTCAGACGGGGCTACTGCCCTGGTCCTCGCCAGACGATCCACCGCGGAACGGCTGGAGCTGGAAATCCTCGCCGTTGTAGACGCTTCCGGCCAGGTCGCCGGACCTGACAATTCGCTTCATTCCCAGCCGGCGCAGGCCATCAAATCTGCCCTGGCCCGGGCAGCGTGGGATGTTAACGACCTGGACTTCATTGAAATCAACGAAGCCTTCGGCGCAGTCGCAGTCCGGTCCCTCAACGAGCTCGAAATACCGCTGGACCGGTGCAACGTCAACGGCGGCGCAATTGCACTCGGGCATCCGATCGGGGCGTCCGGCGCCCGTATCGCCCTGCACTGAGCCCTCGAACTCAACCGCAGAGGAGGCGGACGCGCCGCTGTGGGCCTGTGCGGCGGCGGGGCGCCTAACCTCACCAGTCAACAGCGATGTACTTGGTTTCGGTGAAGTCCAACAGGCCCTGGTGGGCGCCTTCGCGGCCCAGGCCGCTTTGCTTAACACCGCCGAAAGGTGCTGCAGGGTCCGAGACCAGTCCCCGGTTCAGGGCCACCATTCCACTTTCGAGACGCTCCGAGACCCGCAGCCCGCGGCGCAGGTCTTCGGTGAAAACGTAGGCGGCCAGTCCGTATTCGGTGTCGTTGGCGGCGGCAATGACTTCGTCTTCGTCGTCGAAAAGGATCACAGAGGCCACCGGGCCAAAGATTTCCTCGTTGACCATACGGGCGTGGAACGGCACATTAGTCACCACCGTGGGCGGGTAGTAGTAGCCGGCACCGTCGGGAAGCTGGCCGCCAGTGAGAAGACGAGCCCCCTGGTCCAGGGCGTCCTGAACCAGTGCATGAACCTTATTCACGCTGGCCTCGTCCACGAGAGGCCCCACCTCGGTGGCAGGGTCTGTGCCAGGGCCCACCTGCATGGCACCCATTCGCTGGGCAAGGCGGCTGGCAAACTCGGTCTGGACGCCGCGTTGGACGTAGATCCGGTTGGCAGCCGTGCACGCCTGGCCGCCATTGCGCATCTTGGCGATCATGACTCCGTCAATGGCCTTGTCCAGGTCCGCGTCGTCAAACACCAGGAACGGGGCATTGCCGCCAAGTTCCATGGAGCACTTGAGCACATTGTCCGCCGCCAGACGCAACAGGTGGCGCCCCACTCCGGTGGAGCCTGTGAAGGACAGTTTGCGCACCCGGGGGTCGGCGAGCATCGGCGTCATGACGTCGTTGGTCTTGCTGGTGGTGATCACATTTACCACACCTGCCGGGACACCAGCGTCGATCATCAACTTGGCGATCGCCAGTGAGGTCAACGGCGTCAGGCCGGCGGGCTTGAGCACGGCGGTGCAACCGGCAGCCAGTGCCGGTGCCAGTTTCCGGGTGGCCATGGCGGCCGGGAAGTTCCAGGGTGTGATCAGGATGCAGACACCTATCGGCTGGTGTTGAACAAGGATGCGGTTGGCTCCCGAGGGCGAGGTGGACACTTCGCCAATGATCCGGACTGCTTCCTCGGCGTACCAGCGGAAGAACTCCGCAGCGTAGGCAACCTCACCGCGGGCGTCCGGCAGGGCCTTGCCGTTTTCCAGGGAGATGAGGTGGGCGATTTGTTCGCTGCGCTCGGTCATCAGTTCAAAGCAGCGACTCAGGATCTCGGCGCGCTTGCGGGGAGGAGTGGCCGCCCAGGCTGGGAAGGCCGCGGCTGCGGCGTCGACAGCGACCAGACCGTCCTCGACGTCGGCATCGGCAATGCCTGTGATGACGGAGGCGTCCGAGGGGTTGATGACGTTGACAGTTTTGCCACCGGCACCGTCCTTCCACTTGCCGGCAATCAGGAGCTGGCGGGGCACGGTCAATCCGTCGATGTTGAGCGGTTCATGGGTTGAGGTGAGTGTCATGGGGAGGTCCTTGGGTCTTTTCTTGGGGTGTCTTTGGGCCTGCGGTTTTTGGGTCAGGCGTTTGGGCTAGCGGATGGTGCGGTCGCCGAAGTAGGCAGCCTGCACGATCGAGGTGACGGCGCCGAGGTCCAGCGGCCGCGGGTTGTTGTCGATAAGCCGCCTGGAATTCATGGACAGCGCGGCAATCTGGCCGAGCTGTGATTCGTTGACGCCCAGGTCTTCGAGCGTGGCGGGCATGTCGATGGAGGCGATGACCTCGTCTATCGCGTCAACGCCGGCAAGGGCCGCCTCCCGCAGGCCGAGCCCCGCGTATTGCGGCCCAGAGCCTCGGCGATCTCCGTCAGCTGGGGTTGAATGGCAGAGAAGTTGTACCGGATAACGTAGGGCAGCAGGAGGCCGACGCCGACGCCGTGCGGAGTGTGGGTCAGGCTGCCCACCGGGTACTGGATGGCGTGCGCGGCGGCAGTGCCGGCATTGCTGAGTGTGATGCCGCCATAGAGGGCAGCCAGCATCATGTCGGCGCGTGCCTCGGTATTTTCTGGGTCCTTGTAGGCGGTGGCCAGGCTGCGGCCCACCAGCCGGATGCCGTTCAGGGCCAGGGAGTCGGCCAGGACATTCTTGCCAACGAAGACGCGCTCGCTCGCAAGTGTGCTGGTGGGCTCCCGTGTGACGGCGGTGAAAGACTCGACCAGGTGGACAAAGGCGTCCGCTCCGGTGGCGGCGGTGAGCGACGGCGGGCAGGTGTAGGTCAGTTCCGGGTCGCACACTGCGGCAAACGGGATGATGTGGGGGCTGGAGATGCCCATTTTCATGCCGAGTTCGGGATCGGATACGACGGCAACGGCGGTGGCTTCCGAGCCGGTTCCGGCCGTGGTGGGCAGCGCAATGACTGGAGTAACGGGGCCAGGGACCGCGAATTCGCCGTAATAGTCCTTGGGTTCCCCGCCATGGGCCAGCAGCACGGAAACCACCTTGGCCATGTCCATGCAGCTGCCGCCGCCGAAGCCAATGATCACATCGATCGCCTGCCCCTGCAATTCCGCCACGCAGGCCATGATGCCCGGGGTGGGAAGCTCGGCCTGGGTTTCCCCGTAGACCCGGACAGACAGGTTCCGGGTCTCCAGGCTGCTCACGAGCTCTTCAAGGTCCTCGGAGGCGGCAAGCCGGGGGTCGGTGCAGATGAGGACGCTCTGGCCCAAGTCCGCGGCGATGTTGGCGGCGGCAAATCGTTGCTGGGCGCCGACGACGATGCTCCGGGGCAGCCGCAGGACGCCAAAGGTTGTGGGATTCATGCCCGTTGCGTGTTCACACGACATTGTGTCTAGCTCCTCAAGATGGGATTCAACGGCTGGTGGAAGGGTGCCGCATGCTCCATGTTTTCAGCGCAGGGAGAGTTTCACCATGGAGTTGAATGCCATATTGAGGGTCGTTGTATGTCACACGCCTACATAAGGAGACTTCTGTCGTGGATCGTGCCGTCCCGGGCAGGACCTCGGGAAGCCAAGTCCTGCGGACTTCAGCCGCCATAGCCGCAGTGCCACATGGATGTCCAGGGACCTGCTGCCCCGCCGCCAGCTGGCGCCGATGACGTTGTCAATGCGGTCCAGCCGTTGGCGAAGCGTGTTGACGTGGAGGTGGAGCGACTCGGCAGCGGCGGAGGTGGAGGAATCATTCTCCAGGAACGTCCACGCTGTCATCGCCAGCTGCGTTCCCCGGCGTTCGTCATAGGCCAGCAGGGGCCCAATCTGGGCGTCAAGAAGCTGGGAGGCAAAAGGGCTGTCCATCGCACCAAGCAGCATCCCGGTCGTACCCAAGGCTGCACGGTCCGCGGCCTCACCATTGCGCATCAGCGCCTGCAGCGCGCGCACCACGGCCGAGGCTTCGGCATGGGCCGCCGACAGTTTCGAAAACCCGGCCACTGCGTCCGAGGATCCAACGATAGCCACGATCCGCCGACGCTTCAGCGCATCGACGATGGCCTGGCCGGCATCGTGCGCGGCGGTCAAGTCGGTGCCATCGGAGGTGTTGCGCCGGGACGCCGGTTCAATCACGCAAAGGTGGGATTCGTGCAGTGCCGCAATGCCCGGCTTGCCTTCCGTATGTCGCTTCAGGACAGCCAATGCCCGCTGCCGCTGCTCATCGCTCACGGTCACTATCCGCACCACCAGCTGTGCGTTGTCGGCCAGTCCAAAACGCCCGGAGCGCCGCTTCAGTGCCTCAACGTCCACGGCTCGCGGGTTCATCAGGTCATCAACCAATTCCAGTTGGAGCCGGTACTGGGCGTCCTGGAAGGTGCGCTCAAAGAGCAGCGCTGCGCTGAGCACCAATGAGCTCCGCTCCAGCACGGCGAGCCCGGAAGCGGCCATGTCGCCCGACACTATCAGGGAGGCGAGATGCTGGTCGCCGGCAATGGCGGCCATGACGTTGAAGTGTGCGCCGTCGAGCATGAAGGGCACAGGAAGTTTTGCCATCGCCGAGGCCTCGGCGGCGCTCAGCGCCGTCGCGCTGCCGAAGTCCCCCCGGAGTGCCAGCCCCGCCATAGGTTCGCCCGTGGAGGACACGACAAAGACTTCGCGGCCCAGGGACTCCGCAAGGACGCGGAGAAGGTTGGGTAGGCTGTCCGCCGAAGCGAGGGTTTCCACCATGCTTTTGTCGAGGGCCGACAACTCTTCCAGCGCCCGCACGTGCGCCATGTTCTCGCTCTGCGCCCTGTCCAGCCGGGCCAGGGTGTCAGCCATTTCGCTAAAGTGCCGGGCGTTTTCAAGTGCGACGGCGGCGTGGGTGCCGAGCGATTCCATGAGGGCGACGTCGTCGCGGCTAAATTCGTGTGCGTGACGGTCCGCGACCATGAGCGCCCCGATGACCTGACCCTCGGCGCGAAGCGGAACGCCCATAATCGCCTTGACGCCCTCTGCGTCCACGGCGGTGTCGCTCAATTTAAGGTGCGACTTGGACGCATCGGCCAGATAGTCCGCGCTTTGCGCGGGCGAGCCTCCGGTTGCCACTGCCCCCAACACCCCCTCGCCCAGGGGTATGCGAATGTTGCGGAACAGCGAGGTGGTTGCGCCGTCGGTGACCCGGATAAATGACTCGTTGCTCCCATAATCATTCAGGCTCAAGTAGGCGATGTCGCTACCGATCAGGGCCCGGGTCCGCCGAACGATTGCCTTCAACACAGCTTCAACGTCCCTAATTCCAGTGAGGTCTGTGGCGGTGTCGTACAGGACGCGAAGCAGGCCTTCCCGGCGGCTGGCCTCCCCAGACGGGCATTGAGTTGGCGCACGGCCGCGACCATGGCCGTGTCGATGCGGTCCTTGGCCACCAAGACGGCCAAGCGGGCTTCCAGCCGGGGGGCGGACAGGCCGTCGCCCAGCGACGCCAGGAGCTGGCTCAGCGATTCGTGTTCCGGAACGGTGCCCGCAGCGGCGGGGGCAACCGTGCTGTCGTCGTCGATGGCGCTCATGCCTCCAATGGTAGGTCACGGGCCGCCCCAGTCTGGTGGTTGGGGGAATCATTTACCGTGTTTACTGGCGGGAGTTCCGCTACGTGACCTGTCGACACATTATGGGGCGTGGAAACAGGAGGGCCCGCCGGGTCTTCCTGTTTCCACGCCCTTACCGCTTCACTTGACGAGGGAGCCCTGACTTTGTACGGCTGCCTCCGCCTTGTGGTTCTTGTTAATCTGGGTCCTCAGGACTAGAACAAGCACTCCGGAAAGCAAGGTGAATCCGCTGGCGACAAGCATTCCGGGCTGGAGACTTCCGGTCATGTCCTTGAAGTAGCCGGATAAATAGGGGGCGAAGAAGCCCGAGAGATTTCCGAGCGAGTTAATGACTCCAAGACCGGCGGCGGCGGCAGTCCCCGTCAGGAATGTTGGCGGGAGTTGCCAGAACACCGGAATGGAACAGTAGATGCCAACAGCTGTGAACGTGATTCCCACCATACTCAAGACGGGTGAGCCGAGCAGGAGTGAAACTGCGATCGCGGCCCCTCCAAGAAAAGTCGTTATGGCCAGATGCACGAATCGCTCCTGCTTTTTGTCGGAGTGCCGGGCCCAGGGCAGCATGACTGCCGTGGCAATCGCGAAAGGGATGGCCGTAATAAGTCCGATCTGGGTGAGATTGAACTTCACCCCGTACGTCGCCTGGAATCCGGAGACAATCTGCGGGAGGAAGAACCCGATGGCGTAAGCGCCGTAGGAGATTCCAAAGTAGATCAGACCTAGCAAGAAGACGCGGGGGCTAAAGGCCTTGCGTAGTGAATGGCTGGAGTGGGTGGCCTTCACCGCAGCATCCTCGGCTGCAATTAAGCCTTCCAGGCGTTTGGCGTCAGCAGTCGGGAGCCACTTGGCCTTGGTGGGACGGTCAACCAGAATGAAGTAGGCCACGATTCCCGCCGCTACCGTGGCGAGACCCTCAATGGCGAACATGAAGCGCCATCCGGCCAGCCCCATGAATCCGTGCCCGTATTGTATGAGCAGCGTCGACAGTGGTGAACCGAGAAGGAAGGACACCGGGGCGGCCGCGTAGATGAACGCCACGATGCGTCCACGCTCGCTTCGGGGAAACCACAGCCCAAGGAAGTAAATGATTCCGGGGAAGAACCCTGCCTCAGCTGCACCAAGCAAAAAGCGCAGGATGTAGAAGGATATCGGCCCCTGGACGAATGCCATCATCCCGGCGATGGCACCCCATGTGAGGATGATGCGCGTGATCCATATGCGGGCGCCGAACTTTGCCAGCAGGAGATTGCTGGGGACTTCAAAGAGAAAGTACCCAATGAAAAATAGGCCGGCTCCGAGCCCGTAGGCGGTGGCGCTGAATCCAAGGTCTGCATTCATGGTGAGGGCTGCGAACCCCACATTGACCCTGTCCAGATAGCTCAGAAAATACAGGATCATCAGCATGGGCAGTAGCCTCAGCGCAACTTTCCTTAGAACTTTTCTATCGATGTCTTTCGTGCTCATCGAAATACCTCCTGCAACGTCGTTGGTGTGGGTGGTCTTGGTGGGATGTCTTACTCAAAGCGAAATTCCATGCAAAGCCCTGAAGCGCCGTCGCTCTTTGGTGTGCCAACAACAGGCGGTTGTCGACAGGCGGCGCCAGAACGGCAACAGTTTCCCGGCGGATATCCATTGAATGCACACAAGGCTTTCCGGCTCGGCTTTCAGTCCTTCAGGGTGAGATTCATCGGCTGTCCCAAGGGCAACTTAAGTCCCATTTTTCCAGCACAGTGTGATCTACGACATGGAGATTCAAACCACACTAGAGACGAAAGTGTGTGGTCTTCTAACATGGGCGTAAATGTGAAGTGGTCCATGTCCTTGGTGCCTGGCAATGCCCGGCCCATGAGGAGCTGGCGCCACCGAGGACGCGGTGCGATGGTCGGGCTCGATACCGGTTAAGCGTCACGTTGCTAGGAGATTGCCTTTCCGGGGTTCAAGATGCCTTGCGGGTCAAACAGGTTCTTGATCCGTCGCTGGAGGTCACGGACGCCTCCGCACTGTTCAAGGGGCAGCCATTTGAGCTTGTACTGGCCAACCCCGTGTTCTCCGGTGATGGTGCCGCCGAGTTCCAGCGCCTTATCCATCGATTCGTTCAATGCGGCGTGAAGTGCCCTGTCGGTGGCGGCATCCATTTCAGGAGCCCAAAACATGGGATGGAGGTTGCCGTCGCCGGCATGGGCAATGATGCGTACGCCCACGCCATGGCGGGCGGCCATCTCCTCTAGGGCCGCAATGTAATGGACCAACTGCGATCTGGGTACGGCAACGTCCTCGCCAACCGAGATTTCCGAGTTGGCGTCCATGCCGCGGCTGTGCCGGCGCAAGTCCACCAGCCGGGCCGCCTCGTCGGGATCCTCTTGGTTAACGCTCCCGCCCAATGCCGTCAACGCCACTTTCGCGATTTCGGTTTCCTGTGCAGCTGCAAGGCCGTCGAATTGGGCGAGCAGCAGTGCCGCCCCCGCCCGGCCAGATTCGTGGCGTTGCGATGGTCAAGTTCCTCCAGGGACGGGCCGTCCAGCAACTCCAGAATGCACGGCTGCACCCGGGCGGCTCCCAGCGCCAGCACGCCGGCTGCTGCGGACTGCACGTCGGGGAAGAATACGGCCAGGGTGCGGATGTCCGCCGGCAGGTATTTCAGCCGGACGGTGGCACCGACCACTATGCCCAGGGTCCCTTCCGACCCCACAAAAAGGCTCGTGAGGTCATACCCGGCCACACCCTTGAAGGTGCGATGTCCTGTGTGGATAAGTTCACCGTCGGCCATCACCACGTCCAGGGCCAGCACAGCGTCGCGCGTCACCCCGTACTTGGCGCAGCGCAGGCCACCGGCGTTCGTGGCCACATTTCCGCCAATGGTGGATACCTTGTAACTGGCGGGGTCCGGGGCGTACATTAGGCCGTGCACGGCCGCCGCGGCGTTGAGGTCGGCGTTGACCACCCCGGGCTCCACGCGGGCAATTTCATCCTGCGGGTTGAGCTCGAGGATCGCGTTCATCCGCTCCAGGCTCAGCACCAGGCAACCCTGCGTCGCATGGGCGCCGCCGGAAACACCTGTCCCGGCACCGCGCGACACCACCGGCACACTGTGCTTGGCGGCCAGCCGGACGACCGCCTGAACGTCTTCAACCGATTCCGCCCAGACCACCGCCACGGGTTCATGGTAGTCCGTGACCGGGCCCTGGTCGGTGGCAAACTTCTTCAGATCCTTTGCATCCAGGCTGACCTGGTCCGGCCGCAATAACGTGAAGAGGGTGTCGCGAATTTCAGTGGTGCGGTGGGTGGTGGTGGTCATGTCCGTCCGATCTTTGAGTAGGTCCGTTGAGCCATGGTCTCCGGGCTTCCGCGCGGATGTGGCCAATGGTGACGCCGAGGCGCCATGAATCACGAAAACCCGGACTCTCGGCGCTGGCGGTTGCCGGCACCGACAGTCCGGGCCCGTGGTGGATGAATCTGTCAATGGTTGACGCTGTGCCGCACCTCAACCGGAGGTGCCACAAGAGGTATGGATGGTTCCTGCGGGGATTCTTCCCCGTCGGTCTCCGTGTCCGAGGCATGCACCAGATCGCTCTTCAAAGTCGGGCCGTGCGTTGATTTGGGGGTTTAAGAGAACGTCCTGGCGGCCCCGGCAAGTGCCGGTTCCTTGACGCCGTGGAGATTGGCGGCCGCGACGAAACGGATGCCGGCCCGTGTGAGCGCGCCAGCGGTGCGCTGCACCGACTCGTGCTTGTCCAAGTACAGTTGGCGCATGATGGCCATGTCGCCGCTGCTCTCGAGGTCTTCCTGCGTGCGGAAGTAGTCGAAGAAGTCCGACGGATGGTTGCGCGTCTCCTCGACGTCCGGGTCGGCGCCTTCGTGCTTGGCCGCGACATTCGCCACGGTCGCCGCGATATCGATGATCTCGTCCCGCCGCAAGTATGGCTGGCGCACCGTGCTCTTGTACGTCTGCGTGAGGTGGTGCTCGATGCGGACCTGGTCCCGGTAGCCGAAGTTGTCGCGGATAGCCGCGATCTGGCGGATAGTGTCCGCGTTCACCGAGTTACTGATATTCAATCCGATCAGCGGCGTACGGCCGTTTGCGTTCTCCATGACCTTGGCCATCATGAACGTGTACGCGGCACCGAAGGAGCTGTCGTGGCCGGCATACCACACTGAGACCTTGAACTCGGTCTCGATACCGATCTGGTTCAGCCAGTAGCCAATCAGCAGCTGCCCGGGGGCGATGTTGAGAACTTGGCGCACGCCGTTGCTCGTGTAGTGGTGCAGGTACTCATCCAACCATTCCAGGGGCTGCCCGTTGGGCATGCCGATGCCGGCGAAGTAGCCAGCGAGTACGTCGGCGCTGCCAATATTGACATTCGACCCGTCAGTGCCGTTGGTGTTAAGTGTCTCCACATAACTGGCGCCGATGATCTGCATGGCCGCCGCGAACGCGAGCATGTCGCCCTTGTCTTCCATCGCCTCGTTCATGTTCCGCACCCGGATGTAGCGGCCGGGCATGATCTCGCGTTCCTGGATGGCACGGCATGCCTCATCCATGAGCCACGGGAAGAAATTCATCGCGCTGATCTCCAGCGTGACGGCGTTCTCGCTCTCGACACATGCCGCGCCGGGGCCCAGGACGCGCCCGGTGTATTCCTCCATGCTGACGAAGGCGCCGGCGTCGCGCTGTTCCTCCAGCCACTGCAGGTCCGCCAGGTAGGGCGAGCCCATGTCCGCAAGCCGCTTCTTGAGGTTCCCGAGGTCGCGGGCGTTTTCTGCCTTGGCGTTGATTTCCTCGACAGTGCCGTACTTGTTGACGACCTCGAAGAATGATTTGGTCATCGGGTTGTTCGGATCTGCCAGGAAGCTGTTGATGGCTGCGACGGCGGACGGGTTGCACTGAAGTATGTTGTTTTCCATTTCGAATGTCTCCTTTGACACGTGGCCCGCTGGCAATTTCACCGCGGATGGACTTGCTGGTTGCCTGGTGGTTACTGCTTCTGGAGTTGCTTGACGGTGCCGGTGACTGACACTTGGCGTGCAACTGTCATGGCGTTGGGGCTGAAATCGACGGCGGCCTGCCGGATCTCGTCTAGATCCATCTCGGAGGCGTCCGCGTCAACTTCGATCTCGTAGACCAAGCCGTTCATCTCGACCTTTGCGTCCTCGCGAAGATTCATGAAACCGGCCAGATCGAGACTGCCCTTCATTGTCACGTTAAGGAAACGGACTTCAATGTTCCGCATTGTTGCGTTGACCATGAAGCCGACCATGATGCAGGCGCCGACGCCTGACATCAGGTATTCCTGCGGAGTGGGGCCCTGGCTCTGTCCGAGCAGCTGCGGCGGCTCATCCACGACCCAGGTGAAGTCGCGCTGGATCTCTTCGCCCCCGACGTTCATGGGAAGGGCGGTGACTTCGGCCCGCACGCCGGAAATCCAGTCCAGGCGGACACCGTAGGAGGCGATGCCGGCGCTGGGTGTGGCCGTGATGGCCTCCTTCGCCCCTGCAAGTGCCTTGATATCCACGTTGTTCAACATTTCATTTACTCCGATACTGATTTGTTTGTCTTTGGGAACTTCATCTGCGACTGGTCCCGGTTGCTCTGCCGGGGGCTGCGTATGTCCCATGTTTTCAAGACGGGGTGATCTGCGCCATGGAGATCGCCGCCACATTAGGCGTGAAAATGTGTCACTAATCCACATACCTGCATGTCGATGCATCCACCGAACCGCCGCACGGCCCCGGAAACAGGGAAAGCGGCCACCAGGGTGGCCGGCCTTCGCAGCATGTTCGCTTGTTGCGGCGCCCGCCGCGCTTAGGCCAGTGACCGGATTCGGTTCCAGACTTCGGGATCGACCTTGATGCCTGTTTTCTGGCTGGCGTGGCGGGCTCGCTGGGCACGGTCGCCGGGGACCAGCACCGGGCGGGCGGGCTCGGACGGCTCGCAGGCGCGGACAAGGTCCAGATACGCGGAAACCGCCCCGGCTGCGCAGCAGGTTCTACGACGATGAACACGTCCCCTTGTTGCACACTTGCGTTGAATCCAGGGTTCCCTTGACGTCCGCCCCCATTGAGGTATTCGTCAGGGAGGCCACCAAAACCTCAAAGGCCAGGCCGAGGGCATACCCCTTGGCCTGTCCGAACGGTGCGATAGCCCGTCCTTGGCGGCCGATGCGTCAAGTGTCGGATCACCGTGGCCGTCCAGCGCCCAGCCGGGCTCCAGCGACTGCCGCCGGTGGGCGTAGTCGTGGACCTTGCCCATGGAGACAAGGCCGGTTGCCATGTCCAGCACGAAGGGGTGCGGCTCTGCCGGCACCCCGATGGCCACGGGATTCGTGCCCAGCAGCGCCTTGCGCCCGCCCCAGGGGTGGACCAGCGCCTCGCTGGTGGTCAGCGCAATGAGCACCTGGCCCTTGCGAGCCACATCTTCGGCATAGATCGCCAACATGCCCAGGTGGTTGCTGTTGCTGATTGCAGCGAGGGCAACGCCAGTCTTCTTGGCGCGTTGCGAGATTTCCGTCAACGCCTTTTCCGCCACCACTGGCCCGAGTCCGCGCTCACCGTCCACGGCAAGGAAGGCATCGCCGCGCCATTCGGAGCGGCCCGTGGTGACGGGATCGGCCACACCGTTGGCGATCCGCTCGATGACGCGGGGAAGCCGCAGAAGGCCGTGTGAGGGATGGCCCGAAGCTCGGCCTCCACCCAAAGGCGGATTTGGACTTCAGCGTTTTCGGCCGACACGCCGGCTCGCATGAGGGCCTGCGTGGACACCTCTGTCATTTCGTTAACGGGAATTAGCACTGGTCCTCCAAAAATTGGGCTCACGGCCTAACAGCCACGCAATAAGGGCGTGGGTTGGGTAAGCGGGTAGGGAGACGGGCGGGAGCATGCCGCACACATTCAAGGTGACTCAAGTCACGAATGGTCTTCGTAGGAAATGACGTTACCCAGAACTAACGTCCGCGTCCATAGCGTTTCACGCCCAGACGTTCGGCACTCTCCGCTCACCATCGACTTAATTGGACTTCACCCCATTGCTGGGCATGACGGCGCCCGGCCTACGATTCCCCAATTTTCGACAGGCGGAAAGTCCCTCGGGGCGAGCGGTGCCGCACTTCAGGGACGTTCACCGACTGCCTAGAGGTCCATCCCGGCTTCCGCAAGGTCGGCCTTGATCAGGGCGATCTCAGCCTCGCCCGGCTCGGCCAAAGGAGGACGAACCACCGAGTTGGACAGGACTCCCTGCCACTTGAGAATTTGTTTCACGGCCACCGCGCCCTGCACACGGGTCATTGTCGCACTGACCAGCGGGTCAAGCTCAAAGTGGACGCGCCGGGCCGTGACAAAGTCCCCTGCCGCGGCTGCGTCAATCAGCACCCGGAACGGGGCGGCGGCCACGTTCGCGGTGACACTGAAGAGCCCGACGGCTCCGGCGGCCATCAGTGGCAGCGTCAGCCCATCGTCGCCCGAATACACGTCCAGGTCGGTGCTGGCGAGCACGCGCGTGGTGGCCGCGTAATCGGCCTTGGCATCCTTGAGGGCAACGATGCGGGGGTGCCCGGCCAGCTTGATGATGGTTTCAGTGTCAATCGGCACGCCTGCACGCCCCGGAATGTCGTACAGCATGACGGGCAGTTCGGTGGAGTCGGCGATGGCCTCAAAGTGGGCCTGGATGCCGGCCTGGCTGGGCTTGTTGTAATACGGGGTGACGAGCATCAGGCCATGCACACCCAGTGTGGCGGCGCGCCGGGAGAGACTGATGGAATGGCGGGTGTCGTTCGTGCCGGTGCCGGCGTATACGTTTGCCCGGCCTCCCACGGCCTCCAGGACGGCTGCGAACATGCCCAGGTTTTCCTCGTCCGTCAGGGTGGAGGTTTCGCCCGTGGTGCCCGTGACCAGGATGCCGTCGCAGCCGTCGTCGACCAGCTTGTTGGCCAGTGCGGCGGCCTGCTTGTAGTCGACGTCCCCGTCGGCGGTGAAGGGGGTGACCATGGCGGGCGCGAGCGTGCCAAACGGGCGGCGTGTGGTGGAGGTCTCAATCATGGGGAGTACGTTACCGCGTTTTGAAGTGAAACATTCATTGTTCTTCCTGCCATCTGGTGTCATCCGAATCGACCCTATCCGTCTGCCATGAGATCCCGTAGTTGTCGCTTTCGATCTCATTGACTCTCCGGTCACCAAATTTAATCGCCGGGCTGACGGTCAATTCTCCATTGAACTCACCCGCTGAATCGTTTGGAATAGTGGCTCAATGTCGACCGTCGCTGTCGGCGGCGTCCAAGTTGGGGAATGCAGGAACTTCGAGGAGTTGCTCCTCGGGAAGTTACGAGGTCTGATTTCAGGTTGCATGATTTACGTGAAGGCACACGCATCAGTCTTTCCCGCTGGACCATAATTGCGCGGGATAAAGGATATTCGGTGAATTCACAAGCCTGTGAGTCTTGGGTTGGCTGGTCTGTGACCGGCTGGCAGGGTTGGCAATGGTCGCTTTGCTCTGGTCGTGACTCATCACAAGCCTGGCCCCGTTGGGTGCCTTTGGGGTGAATCGTCCGTCTGGAACGAAGCGGCCGGCGCCTTCCCGGCCCACACCGAAGGCTTGATTAGAAGATTGTCCAGCTCCCTTGCGGGTTGTTGCTCATCACAGGACTGCCTCGGCGTGACCTTCCCACGGGCTGACGCTGGCCGCACCGCGGCCAAAGCATCTGCCGGTAATGAGAAAGGAACCCGCGGCGATGACCGGACAAGTCGGTATCTCCGTGACGCGGCTGGCCCCGGGGCGCTATGAGGCGCGTCTGAACAGCGACGTCCCCTCGGGCACGACAATCCAAAGATGGGGGACCCGCACCCATACCTATGCCGTGCTTGCTGCCAACGGCGCACATTTGGGAACCGAAGCGTTCCCCAACACCCACGCGGGCAGGACCCGCGCGATCGCCTGCCTGGGCATCACGCCGCACTGGAGGCGACCTTGAAGCCCTCTGGGCCATCGAAGGGACCGGAAGCTACGGGGCACTGCTCGCCGGCACGGTCGCGCGGACTGGATACCGCGTGGTGGAAGCACCCAGGGTCAGGGCCTACGCATCAGCACGTCGCGGGGCAGGGAAATCCGATCCGTTGGACGCTGCCGCGATCGCCGCGTCAGTTCTCGTGCTCGAACAATCCCAGCTGCGCAATCCCCGACACGACGATGGCGTCCGTGCTGCACTGCGAGTCTTGGTCTCAGCGCGGGAGCAGATGACGATCGAGCGCACTGCGAAGGTCAACGCCCTCACTGCCCTCCTGCGCACTGTCGATCTTGGCGTCGACGCACGCAGGCCGCTTCCCGATACCAAGATCACTGAGATCTCCCATTGGCGCGTTCGAGATGAGCCCATCGCCGCTGCCACTGCACGGGCTGAGGCTCTCCGGCTCGCGAAGCGCATCACCGTGCTTGATTCCGAGCTCAAGGAAAACCACGCCCGTACCACCGAGCTCCTCGAAGCCAGCCCTGCCGCTCCCTTGCTCGAGGAGACGGGTATTGGTCCTGTCACGGCCGCAGTTGTTTACACGGCGTGGTCGCATTTGGGCCGGGTGCGTTCTGAGGCCGCTTTCGCCGCTCTCGCTGGAGTAAGCCCGATTCCCGCATCCTCGGGAAACACCACTCGGCACAGGCTAAACCGGGGCGGTGACAGACGTCTGAACAGAGCCCTACATTTGGCCACGGTCGTTAGAACGGTCCATGATCCCGCTACCCGTGCCTACATGGAACGCAGGAAATCTGAAGGCAAGAGCACACGCGAGATCCGGCGGTGCCTCAAGCGGTACCTGGCCCGCCATCTATACCGCGCCCTGAATGCACTCCACGCTGCTACTGAAGCGATCCCAATCGCAGCTTGACAGATATAGGGGTGACTTGTGAAAAAGTGAAGTATCCGACGCTAAGGTTTTGCCGCGCGCCGTATATTTCACTTATTCGCAAGCCACCCGGGTAAGCACCACCGACCAGGACCCGCAGTTGCAGCTCGACGCACTCAACGCCGAAGGCTGCCTGAAAATCTACAAAGACACCGCGACCGGAACCAAAGCCGACCGGCCCCAGTGGACCCTGTGCCTGGACGACCATGCTTAATCTTTCAGACCGCTCTGTTGCGCAAATCACAGCTGTGATACGGTCTTCCATAATCGATAGGTAAGTTACCAATCGATTTAGTTGCAGGAAGATGGACCCACATGGTGCTCGGTGCCCCCAGCAAGCTACGTATCCTCAACGATCAGGCCGCTTTGCTCCACATTCTGGAGGCCGGCATCTTGTCCCGCGCGCAGTTGGAAGAGCTCACGGGGCTCTCCAAACCCGCAACAGCTGAACTGCTGGGGCGTCTCGAAGTGGCAGGGTTGGTGAAGAAAGAGGGCAAGCGCGGTGGCGGTCCGGGCCCGAAGGCGCAGTTGTGGGCTATCAGTCCGGAGGCGGGATTTGCAGCGGCTGTGGATGTCACACCCTCTGGAATCGGGTTGCAGATCAGTGACCTCTCCGGCCGGGTAAGAACCGCAACGTTCACGGCGTGGAACAATGAGGCCCCCGCCCGCCAGATCCGCGAGTGCCTGGACGCGGCATGCACTGAGTCCGGAGTACCCCGCTCCGGAATCCTGAAGTTAGTCGTGGGATTGCCCGGTGCCGTTGATCCCCGCTCCGGCCTGCTGAAGTATGCTCCGCACCTCCCGGCTTGGGGAGGCTATGACGTGATCTCGGCATTGCGTGCGGAGCTGGGAACAGGCGTAGACGTAGAGAACGACGTGAACCTGATGGCGATGGGCGAGATGAAGGACGGGCTTGCGTCCGGGGTGGAGAATTTTGCCCTAGTGTGGGTCGATGATGGCCTGGGATCAGCCATTGTCCTGCGCGGTGAACTGCTCAAGGGCTTCACCGGCGGTGCGGGGGAAATCGACTACGCACCGGTTCCGGACAGGTCTTCAGTGGAGACCGGCCAAACCAGACACGGCAGCAACCTCGGTGCGCTGCTTAGCCCGGCCGCCATCAGTGAGCTCGCCGCGGCCCATGGACTGGTTGCTCCGGATCCGATGGCGGCGGTGGAGTTGGCCCTTCAGGAAATGGCAGTGAAGGAAGACGGTAGCGGCTCGAGGTTCATGGAAGATCTGGCAATCCGCCTCGCCACCGGCCTGGCTGCGATCGTCACCGTCATCGACCCCGAGCTGATCATGCTGGGTGGCAAGTTCGGTGCGGCTGGTGGAACAAAGCTTGCAGAACTCGTTCAGCAGAAACTCTCCAGCGTCCTCGCGATTCCAGCGGCCGCAACGGCACAGATTGTGTCCTACCCCGTCACCGAAGGGGCCGCTCTTTCGGGCGCAATGGGCTCCGCCTTGGCCGGGGCGCGGGAAAAAGCCTTTGAGACCGGCTCGGTCATCCAGCACAGCTCCATCCTTCCCGGGCCACACCCGCCCGCTAGTAATCCACAGCAATTTACCTCATTGGAGAAATCATGAAAAAGGCATCAACAGTTTTGGGACTGGGTCTGGCTGTGCTCCTCACCGCCAGTGCCTGCGGGGGAACCGGGTCTACGGACTCCTCGCAAGCCGCCGCCGCGCCGGCCAACAATGAAAATGTCACCATCAATGTCTGGAGCAAGTTCTCGGACCGGGAACTTACGGCCCTGAATAAGGTGCTGGATAAGTTCCATGCCGCCCATCCGAACATCACCGTCAAAAGCCAGGGCAGCCAGAACGATGACAAGATCACCCAGGCAATCCGCGGCGGCAACGCCCCGGATGTCGCCATCTCCTTTTCCACCGACAATATTGGCCAGTTCTGCACCTCCGGTTCCTTCCAGGACCTGAAGCCCTACCTTGACCGCGACAAAGTGGATCTCAGCGTGATCCCCAAGGCCACCCAGGGCTACACCTCCTACCGGGGCAAGCGCTGCGCCATGCCGATGCTGGCGGACGTCTACGGGATGTACTACAACAAAAAGATGTTCGCCGCAGCAGGAATCACCGCCCCACCGAAGACCATGAGCGAACTGGCCGCGGATGCCAAGAAGCTGACCCAGCTGGAGGCCGACGGCAGCATCAAGGTTGCCGGTTTTGTCCCGACTCCAGGCTTCTACGCAAACTCGGTGCAGATCATGGGACCCCAATTCGGCGCCAAATGGCAGGACAACGCCGGAAAATCCGCCCTCGCTACCGACCCGGCCTGGACCAGCATGCTCGAATGGCAAAAAGATCTCACCGACTTCTACGGTGCCGACAAACTGACCAAGTTCGCTGCCGCAGCTGGCCAGGAATACTCACCGGACAACGACTTCCAGACCGGCAAAGTCGCCATGATCCTCGACGGCGAATACCGGGCCGCGTTTGTGGATGACCAGGCCAAGGACCTCGACTATGCCACCGCGCCTTTCCCGGTAGCCGATGACAAGCCCGAACTCTATGGCACCGCGTACACCACCGGAACCATCGTGGGAATCCCCAAGGGCGCCAAAAACGCCGGCGCGGCGTTTGAACTGGTCAAATTCCTCAGCATGGATACCGGTGCCCTGGTGGACCTGTCCAACGGATTAAAGAATGTTCCCACCACCATCGATGCCGGCAAATCGCCCGATCTGCAGGTTACCCCGCAGTTCAAGACATTCATTGACCTCTTCTCGGGTGGCAAACTGCAGAACAATCCCTCTTCCGCCAACGGCGGCGCCTATTTGAAGGTCGCCCAGGACTTTGCCCTGAAGTACGTCACCGGCGGCACCGATGACCTTGCCGGCGGCCTTGCGCAGGTCGACAAGCAAATCGATGACAGCGCGGGGTTGGGCCACTGATGGCGGTTACGGAGATCCTCCCACCCATCTCGCCAGCGCCGAGGAGGGCAATCCTGAAGAAGCACGGCAATGTCAGGCTCCGCCGCCGGTTGACCATCCTTGCATTCATGTCGCCATGGATGATCGGGATTTCGGTTTTCTTCCTTTACCCACTTCTCACCACCATGTACTATTCGCTGACCAATTTTGACTTGATCAATGATCCGCAATGGGCCGGGCTGAGCAATTTCGTCTACATGTTCACCAAAGATCCACTGATGTGGAAAGCCATCGGCAACACCGTCTGGCTCACAGTCGCCATCACCGCGGGACGGGTGGGCTTTGGTCTGATCTCAGCCCTGGTGCTGGTCAAGATTAAGCGTGGTGCTTCGGTCTTCCGGACCATGTTTTACCTGCCCGCGCTGGCACCACCGGTAGCGGCAGCGCTGGCTTTCGTCTTCCTGCTCAACCCGTCCACCGGCCCGCTGAACCAGTTCCTCGGTTTGTTCGGCGTCCAGGGACCCTTGTGGTTCAACGATCCCGCCTTTTCAAAGCCAGCTCTGACGGTTATGGCCTTGTGGACGTCCGGAACCATCATGGTGATCATGCTGGCATCCCTGCTCGATGTGCCCTCGGAACTCTACGAAGCGGCTTCCCTTGACGGGGCCGGGGCGTGGAAACAATTCCGACACATCACCCTTCCGGCCATCGCACCGGTACTGATGTTCGCCATCGTCAACTCCATCATCGTAGGCCTTCAGTTCTTCACAGAGGCGGTCGTGGCTAGCTCGGTCGCATCGGGTAGCTCCGACGTTGCCGGTTCCAGCAAAACCATCGGCTATCCCGACAATTCCACGCTGACCTTCCCGATGTGGCTATACGAGCAAGGCTTCCATCAGTTCCACATGGGATACGCCTCTGCCATGGCCATCGTCTTGTTTGTGATCTCAGCAGTTTTCACCATCATCCTGGTCCGCCGCATGCGCTCGGCCGGTATCGGAGAGGAGGAATAGCATGTCGAATTCACTAGCCACCCGTGCTGCCGCCGGGGGCCGCGCCCGCCAAAAGGTCATGTCCTGGCTGGGACTCCACGCCATCGCCGTCGCACTGGCCATCGCCTTTATCGGCCCCATCGTCTTTATTCTGTTGACGTCACTCATGAGCGACCAGCAAGCTCTGACCAAAAACCTGTGGCCGACGTCCTGGCACTGGGAAAACTTCGGCGCCGTCTTCGACCAAGCTCCACTTCTGCAATACTTCTTCAATTCCGTCCTGTATGCCGGACTGGCCACCATCCTCATGCTCATTTCGAGTATTCCGGTGGCCTATGCGCTGTCCCGGCTGAAGTGGCGCGGACGCAACATGATGTTCTACCTGGTGATCGTTGCCATGATGCTTCCACCCCAGGTGGTTGCCGTGCCGATGTATGTGCTCTGGGCCAAAGCGGGACTGACCGGCACCCTATGGCCCCTAATACTTCCGAACCTCGTGGGCGACGCGTTCAGCATTTTCCTGCTACGCCAGTTCCTCATCACCATTCCGCAGTCCTACTCGGATTCCGCACGCCTGGACGGCGCCTCCGAATTCAAGACATTGTTCCTGGTCATCCTGCCAATGGCCAAGCCCGGCATTGCCGCCGCCGCCCTGTTCAGCTTTCTGAACGCCTGGAATGACTATTTTGGGCCGCTCCTGTACGCCGGGGAAAACCCCTCCAACTGGACGCTGTCCTTGGGACTGGCCTCTTTTCGCGGAGTGCACCAAGTGCAATGGAACCTGACCATGGCCGCGACGGTGCTGGTGATGGCACCCATCATCCTGCTGTTCTTCTTCGCCCAGAAACAGTTCATCGAAGGCATCAAATTCTCCGGAGTCAAAGGATAACCATGAAAGTTACAGTGATCGGTGGCGGATCCACCTACACCCCCGAACTGACAGACGGATTTGCCCGTCTTTACGGCCAGCTTCCCATTGAGGAGCTATGGCTCGTTGACCCGGACGCCTCCCGGCTGGAGCTTGTGGCGGGCATCTCACGACGGATCTTCGCCAAAGCAGGGCACCCGGGAAAAATCTTCACCACCAACGATGTGGCCGACGGCGTCAGGGACGCCGATATCGTTTTGCTCCAGCTCCGGATCGGCGGACAGGCTGCCCGGCACACCGATGAGACGTTCCCGCACGCAGAACACTGCATCGGTCAGGAAACAACCGGACCGGGAGGGCTGGCCAAAGCCCTGCGGACAGTGCCGGTAGCCCTGGAAATCGCCGAAACCGTTCGCCGGCTGGCCAAACCTGAAGCCTGGATCATCGACTTCACCAACCCCGTGGGCATCGTCACGCGCGCCCTGCTGCAGGCAGGCCACCGCGCCGTGGGGCTGTGTAACGTCGCCATTGGTTTTCAGCGCAAATTCGCCGCCATGCTGGACGTCGCCCCGCAGGATGTCCAACTGGACCACGTGGGATTGAACCATCTGACCTGGGAAACGGGGGTGAAGGTACGATCCGACGGGGTCTTCCAGGATGTACTGCCGCGAATGCTGGCGGAAAAACTGGACGCCCTGTCCGAGGATGTACATATGCCAGGGTCCCTCCTGACGTCGCAGCAGGCGGTGCCTTCCTACTACCTGCGCTACTTCTATGCACACGACCAAGTGCTTGGGGAACAGCTCACCCAACCCAGCCGCGCCCAGGCCGTCATGGGCATGGAAGCTGCACTATTGGCAAAATACGCTGACACGTCCGTGGATGTGAAGCCTGCGGAATTGGCCCTGCGCGGTGGCGCTTTCTACTCGGAAGCCGCCGTCGAACTAATGGCATCTCTGACCGGCAACCGCACAGATATCCAGGTAGTCAATGTCCCCAACAACGGGGCCCTGCCATTCCTCCCGGATGACCACGTGGTCGAAGTTCCGGCCAGGGTCTCCGCATCAGGTATGATCCTGCAGCCCGTTGCACCGCTTTCAGGCGAAATTGCGTCGCTGATTGGCCATGTAGCCGGTTATGAGCGGCTAGCCCTGGACGCCGCCATCCACGGCGGCCGTGACCGCGTCCTTCGGGCCATGCTCTCCCACCCCCTTGTTGGACAGTACGAAAGGGCCGAGAAGCTTACCGACGCCCTGCTGGCAGCAAACCACCAGCATTTGGCCTGGGCATGACAGCCATGAACCGGGGGGCAGCAGGCCGGTCCGAGAAAGTCGTGCTGGCAGTGGACGGCGGGAGTTCGAAGACCGACGTTGTCGTCCTGTCTCTTACCGGGCAACTGCTGGCACGACGGCGGGGTGAGGGGTCGAACCCCCAGATCGTGGGTTTGGACCGTTCGGTTGCAGTCATAGGCGAGCTGGTGAGTGAGGCCCTTGCCTCGACAGGGAACCGGCAGGCCGAGCGGACCGGCTTCTATTTGTCCGGAATGGACTTCACGGCTGAAATTGAAGCCTTTTACGCAGCCGTGTCAATACACGACTGGGCGCGTAGCCCGGCCGGTGTGCCACCCGTCGTCGAAAACGACCTGTTTGCGCTCTTGCGCGCCGGCACCGACAGCTCCGATGCCGTCGCCGTGGTCTGCGGCACCGGCATCAATGCAGTCGGGATGCGCTCAGATGGCGCCACCGCTCGTTTTCCTGCCGTCGGCCAGATTGCCGGAGACTGGGGCGGAGGAGGCATGCTGGGTGTCCAGGCTTTGTGGCATGCTGCCCGCTCCGAAGATGGCCGCGGACCCAAAAGCCTTCTTGAACGGACGGTCCCACAATCCTTCGGACTCTCCTCCGTGATGGAAGTGACCGAAGGCCTGCACCTCAACCGGATCCCCGCCCGGACGTTAGCGCACCTCACGCCGTTGCTTTTCGCTGCCGCGCAGTCGGGAGACAAACCGGCGCTGGAAGAGATCCAGCGACAGGCCCGGGAGATCGTTACCATGGCCACGACAGTCTTGCGGCGTCTGGACCTCCAGCAAGTCGCCATACCCATTGTGCTTGGGGGAAGCGTACTGGCCGCGGACCATCCACTCCTGACGGAGCCAGTGCGGTCCGGTCTGGAACTCAATGCGCCGCACGCGTTGATCCGACTTGTCCGAGATCCCCCAGTACTGGGCGCAGCCCTGTTAGTACTGGAGTCGGCGGGAGCGGAAGGTGCGGCGCTGGTCCGGGCGAAAAGGCAACTGCAGGCGGACCCGGTGCAGCGGGCTCCCGCTACACCGGTGGGCTAAACGATGCAGAGGGAGGCGGCTACTGGGAGTGTGCCACCTCCCTCCGTCGCCAACCTGCAATGAGGTGACTGACCACGCAACGGAGTCGCCGCCCTCGGAGTACCTGAGGACCGAATCCACGTCGAACACGGACTGACCGGCACCAACCCCGAAGGGCCAGGACTCAGCGAAGCCCCCGCCGCCTGCCGCGCTGGCGATTCCCTGGTCATCACCAAACTCGACCGGCTTGCCCGATCCTTGCCCTATGCCTGGGCATCATTGAAGACCTCACCAAACGACACGTGAAGCTGAGCATTGGCGGGAACGTCCACGGCCCAAAGGATCCCGTCGGCTGGTCCCTCTTCACCGTCCTGGCCATGACGCCGATTTCGAATCCGACCTCATCCGGGCCAGCCCCCGCAGCGATCGACTACTACGCAACCATCAAGCTCGACGGCGAAGGGCCGCTGACGGCTCCACGCCGCTTACCCTGCGCCACGGCCGCTCCTGAACCGGCACGAAGAAAAGGACACAGAAATGACCATTACCCCAACTGCTGCTACAACACCGACCACAGTTCCCGGTGCATACATGCGCGCGGAGATCGCTGAACAGCCTTACCGCTGGCTCGACCTCATCGATTGGAAGCGCCCTGCCCTTGAAGCCGCCGCAGGGCTCATCCGCGAAGCAGAACCACAGCTGCTCGTCTTCGCAGCACGCGGGTCCAGCGACCATGCCGCAATTTACGGCCAATACCTCGCCCACAATCTGCTTGGCGTCCCCGCACTCCTCGCAACGCCGAGCACGGTCACGGCCTTCGGCACTGAACTCAGGTATCCCGCCTCAGTCATGCTTGCCGTGTCCCAGTCGGGCGAGTCGCCCGATCTCCTGGACACCGTGCGTGCAGCAAAGCGAGCGGGAGTCCCTATCGTGGCGTTCACCAACAACGAGATGAGTCCCCTGGCCGCCCTCGGAGAGGTGCACGTTCCACTGATGGCGGGGGCAGAATTGTCAGTCGCCGCTACCAAGACCTACACCGCCGAACTGCTAACGCTCTACGTGGTGCTCTCCCTTGCCGCCGGCGTGGCGTGGAATGATGTTGCATCGCAGGTACGGATCGCCGTCAATGCAGCCACTTCGGTCCTCAAGAACACCGCCCCAATCGTGGCCGACCTCGCTGAGAAGCTCACAGCGGTTGAGCGGATCCTCGTGGTCGGCCGGGGCTATTCGATGTCAACGGCGAAGGAAGGCGCGCTCAAGCTCATGGAGACGAACGCCATCGCCGCGTCGGGGTGGAGCGCCGCAGATGCCACGCACGGGCCGCTCGGCCAGGTCGTCGAAAGCACCCCCGTGATCGTGCTGACTGCGAGCCCCGCAGGCCGCGACTCCGTCGAACGGTTCGCCAGTGCCGCCGCCATACTTGGCGGCCGCATGATTATTGTCGGGCCCGGTGGCGACGATAACGCGGAGCATGTTCCCCTGGCCGCCCTCGACAGTGTAGGTCTCGACACGGCGCTTATTCCGCTGCTGGAGATCATCCCGCTCCAGCAGCTCGCCCTCGCCCTCTCCCTGGCAACAGGAAAGAACCCGGACCTGCCGGCCGGACTGAACAAAGTCACCAAAACCCTGTGACTCCGAGGGCCGGGAAAACGGTACGCGGCTGCTTGGACAGATGCATCTGGCGGGGCTTCCCCGGGCAGCCCCGCCAGTTGTCAAGCAACGGGTGATCCTCTTTCTGGCCATCGCCGGGCCCTGGTTGGGTGGCTGGCTGATGGCCAGCATCCAGTACGAGTTGGCGCTGAAGGCCATCCACGGACTCGGCGGAGGATCTGGGGGTCGGGGACCATCTCGCGGAAAACTGGCGCTAAGCCGTCCCCGGGAGTCGCCGAACGGTATCGGTCGTCCGCAAGACACCCCCCGGAGCATGTTCCAAAATGTCAGTTTCCGAAGTCGTCTGCACTGGATCATGCGGAAGTACGGGGCTGGTGTTCGCCAACCTGTTAGCGCGGGATCCTGTTCCGTTGTTCGTGATGGGCCGGCTCGACACGGTGGAGGACGAGTTCAGGTTCAGACACGAGTTGGGCATGTGTGAGGGCTGCTGGGAGGGCTTCCCAATGACACACACGAGTCGGCCGCGGCTTCGAAGGATTCTGTGACAGCGGTTCACAGACGAAGGAGCAACCTGATGGCAGACAATCTCCCGGACGAACGGGAACTGACACGGAAAGAGATCGAAGCGGAGCAGTTGAATCGGCGGCATCTGGAAGAGGTCCGCCGGCGTGAGCCCGCCGTCGCAATGATAAGGATCCTCCTGATCCTTTTTTTGGCCTTCGCCGGGGCTTGGCTGGGTGGCTGGGCGATGGCGAGCGTCCAGTACGAGTTCGCCCTTGGCGCTATCAAGGGCCTTGGCGGAGGATCTCCGGAGGCGCAGGAACATTCGGCGTACTTGCTGACCGTGGGGCCGGTAATTCTCGCCGGACTCATGGCTTACTTTGGCTCCGCCAACTTTTTCGGCACGTTGGTTTCGTATGACAGGGTGGACTGGCTCTTCGCCTGGGCCGAGAAGACCGTATTTCGGAAAGGGGGCCAGGCATGAGCATGATTCCGGGGCTGCACATCAAGGACGAGCGCGGGAAGAACATGATGATTCCCGTCGACAAGATCTCCTACATCACGCCCGAATCGGACGGCAAGACGCTGGTGGTCGGGCTTGTCGGGGGAGTGAGCAAGCGTGCCGTCCTTCCGGATCTGGGCGGGGCGCCGGCTCCTTGGCAGCAGGATAGCCGCGAGGAAATTGTGAAGCGGCTGCCCGAGGCGATCATGCGTGCCGGCGCCGCCCATAGCGCCGTGGCGGTCATCTCCCTCAATGCTTTCGAACTCACAACCGGCAACCCCACCACGCGAATCTTTACGTGGGAAGTGGAGATCGGCGAACAGTACCCGACTAGGGTCTACTGACCGGCAGGGAAGGCAACGCCGGCGGCTGGTGCGCTGGTAGCGTTGATTCCGAAAAGGCCTCCATGTCCCCAACGTGGAGGCCTTTTCGTCTGCCCGGATTCGGTCGGTGCCGACTCATCCGGGTTCGCGTTCGAGCCGGTTTACATGGGTGAGCGTATGTCACACACCGTTCGGGATCCCCGGAGCGAACAGTGCGGTAGCGGGCACCAAACAGGTTGGTACCCACCGACTGAGGGAGCACCTGACATGGCTGGACGTCCAAGGCTCGATAAGCACACAGCAACGGGGAACCTCGTCGATGATCCGGTAACACGCGAGGTAAACGGATCGAAGCTCGTCACTTTCCGTCTGGCGGACACACCCCGGGTCTTTGACCGTGAGGCCAACGAATGGAAGGACGGCGAAGCGGTCTTCTACGACGTCGCCGTGAAGAGCGTCCGGTTGGGGGAGAACGTCGTGGGCTCCCTCGCGAAAGGTAACCGGGCAACGGTCACGGGCAACTATGAGGCCGTCCCGTATGTAAACAAGGAAGGCAGCCCTGGCCTGAACCACAGGGTCTGGGCTGATGAAGTGTCTGCTTCGCTGGAGTTCGCCACGGTGGAGATCGCCCAAAACCAGAAACCGGGTCTCTGGGCCAAGGCGATGGACGCCCAAGTCGCTCCGGTCGATGTTGAACAGGCCACGGTTGACCGCGAATGGGGCCTCGTCTAACCGGCAACTCCCCTCCGATTTTCCTGGCCCGTCGCAACGTTCTGGTTGCGGCGGGCCAGAGGACGTTCAGCGAGGGGGTCGAAGACTTCCCAACATTTGACATCCCGTTGGATGTACCCACGTTATGTAAACCTGAAAGGCCGAAGATGGCTCGAAAGAAAGCGGATCCGAACCAGCCAAGCCTGTTCGATGATCTTGATATTTTCAACCAGCAGGAGGAACTCAATGAACCCGGTGGAGCAGATGCAATTGCGCGAAGTGATGTCGGAACGGGCGCCGGACGAGCGGACGGACGTTCTGACGGCGGCCTGGGAGAACGATCCCGAGGCGTGGCAGGACCCTCACTACTCGGCGCCGTACATGAGAACGCTGGTGGAGAACTTCGAGGAACTCTACGACGGGAAGTCGATCCTGGATCGGCTGAAGTCACCGGTGACGGACGCGGACCCGGAATTCTTCGATCTGGTGAAGGCGTACTGGGCGCAGCTGAAGAGGGACCGGAGCCCGCTGCTCCCGGTGACGGCGGACGAGGAGGAGTTCAAGGCACTGCCGATGAGGGACGCCGCGGTCACGATCGCGCGGCTGGATCTGATCCTGAACACGGTCTTCGACTGGATGATCAGCCAGGGCAAGACCCCGATCCCGGGCTGGAGCCAGTGGACCTCCATCGTGTCCCCGCACGCGGAGCAGCACCTGAAGAGCTGAGGGGGGTCCCGGTCGATTTCAGGCCGGGAACCAAGGTCCTGCCACCATCCGGGGCGAAGTCCCGTGCCGTGGTGAACATGGAAGCGCTGCGGCTGTTGCACCAGTTGCAGAACGATCAGCGGCATGCGACAGCAGCAGAGCAGGACATTCTCGCCCGATGGTCGTCCTGGGGCGCGGTCCCGCAAATCTTTGAAGAGCACCGCGACGAATGGACCAGCGAACGCACGGAACTGAAATCCCTTCTCAGCGCCGAGGCTTACGCACAGGCATCGGCAACGACGATCAATGCCCACTACACCGACCCGGCAGTAGCGAAGGCCGTATGGGACGCGCTGGAGTCCGCCGGCTTTGATGGGGGAGCGGTTCTGGAGCCGGGCTGCGGGGCCGGTAACTTCATTGGGCTCGCTCCCAATACAGCCACAATGGCCGGAGTTGAGCTGGACTCCACCACAGCCGCTATCGCTTCATACCTCTACCCGTCGGCACAGGTAAGGGCCGAAGGCTTCGAAGACACCGCGATCCCTGAAGGGGCGGTGTCCGCCGTCGTTGGCAACGTCCCATTCGGTGACTTCGTGGTCCACGACGCCCGCTACAACACTTCCAGGCTGAGCATCCACAACTACTTCATCGCCAAATCCCTGCGCCTGACCGCGCCCGGCGGATACGTCGCAGTGCTGACCTCCACGTTCACGATGGACGCACAGGGGATGAAGGCCCGTCGTGAGATTGCCAAGTACGGGGACCTCGTCGGTGCGGTCAGGCTGCCCAACAATGCGTTCAAGGCTGTGGCCGGCACCGAGGTCGCCACCGACCTGTTGGTGTTCCGCCGCCGAAAGCCGGAGGAACGGCCGGACGAAGACCGCATCAACGCCTGGGTGCGGACCGGAACCACGTGGGCAACCCACCGGCAAAGCGGGGAACCGACACAGGTAGCGGTCGGCGGCTGGTTCGCAACCAATGACGACGCGGTCCTGGGTGTCCTCTCCGTAGGCCAGGGGATGTACAACGATTCGACCCTCGATATAGCCGGCCCCTCCGGCGATCCGTTGGCTGATGAAATCCGAGACCGACTCAGGTCACAGCTCTCGGAAGCCGCCGCGACAGGCTACGGGTATTCCCCTGAACCAGTGGCGGTCCCCGCGACGCTTTTCGCTTCCGGGCTTGTGCGGGAGACTGCCGTCGCTGAGGCCGTTACCGGGCATGTCCGGTACGCCAGGGGAACGTTCGAACGGTTCAACGCCGCCCGAGTGTGGGAACCGGTCAGCGTGGCCAAGGCCCGGCACTCCGAAGCAGCCAGCCTGCTGGAGGTCAGGGACGCGGCCCGGGAAGTCATTGACGCTCAACGGGCAGGGGCTCCCAAGCCGGAACGCGGAGCCCGGCGGGATCGGCTGAACAGCGTCTACGACGCGTACCGCGCCGCACACGGTCCGGTAAACAGGTTCACCACCGTTCCCGGTAAGGCACCCCGGCCAAAGCAAGTAGCTATCCTCATGGCCGAAAGCGAACGGATCTGGCGGCTGTCCCTTCCCGCCGACGGGGAGGTGGATCCTGCCAAGGTGCCCGTCCCCGAGGAGCTAAGGGCAGCGTGGGAGGAATCTGCCTCTGAACCGGGAGAGCCGTCCAAGAGGCAGGATCATCTTGCCGTGGTCGCCGGTGATCCCAACCGGGGTCTGCTGCTCGCCATGGAGCACTTTGACGACGAGACCTTGACGGCAAGGAAAGCCGCCGTGTTTGACCGTGACGTTCTGGCATTCCGAGAACGCCCGATATCCGCTGAATCTCCGGCCGATGCGCTAGCCATTTCCCTAGACGAGTCACGAAATGTCGATCTGGGACGCATTGCCAGTCTTCTTGACGTTGAAGAAGCCCAGGCAAGGGAAATGCTTGGGACGTTGGTCTTTGAAGAACCAAAGACCGGTGACCTGCTGCCGGCCGTACAGTATCTATCCGGCGATGTGCGGAGCAAGCTCGAAACCGCACAGGCGGCCGCCAAGGACGAAAGCCGGTTCGAGACCAATGTGCGGGCCCTGGAAGAGGCGATGCCGGAGCAGGTCACGGCGATGGATATCATTGCCAAGCCCGGTGTCCGTTACGTGGAACCGGCCGACTACGAGGCATTCATTGCCGAGAGGTTCGGGGTCGCTGCAACGGTTGCCACGAACGAGGTAGACGCATCCTGGGAGCTGCGGTCAGCAAACGGTTCCCCCGTTTCTCCCCAGAAGTGCGGTTCTCCTACGCCACCTCGGACCGGACACCTCTGACTCTGCTCCAGTCGCTGATGAACAACCGCACAATCGTCATCCGGCGCACAATCACGGACGAACACGGATCTGAGCGCCAGGTCAAGGACGTAAAGGCCACCCTGGAAGCCAGGGACAAGGCAGCGAAGATCACCGAGGACTTCGGTAGCTGGCTGTTCCAGGACGCCGCACGGGCGGAACGGATCACAGCCACCTACAACAGAATGTTCAATTCCCAGGCTTCCCCCGACTACGCCGCCGCCGGGGAGGCACTGAGCTTCCCCGGGCTGAACGGCGACTACACCCCGCACCATTATCAGCGGGCAGCTGTGGCGAGGATCCTCAACGAACCCGCCGTCCTGCTCGATCATGTTGTTGGCGCAGGGAAGACCGGCACGATGGTCATGGCAGCCCTGGAGCTGCGACGGACAGGCATCGCGAATAAGCCTGCCATTGTCGTCCCGAACCACCTGGTAGACCAGGTGAGCCGGGAGTTTGTGGACTGGTACCCGACGGCTAACGTGTTGTCGGTACCAACGGGCATCAAATCCGAGGACCGAGCCTTCTGGGTCGCGGCTGCAGCAACCGGTGACTGGGACGCCGTGGTGATCCCCCAAACAGTCTTTTCAAGGATCCAAGTGGACCCTGCGAAAACGCAGGACTGGCTCGACGAGCAAATCAGCGAGCTGAGGCAAGCCAGGGCAGAAATGGGCGGTGACGAGAAGGCGCGGATCAAGGCCGTTGAACGGGCCATTAAACGCCTCGAAGAACGCCATGCGAGGATCACCACGGGCAAGGACGTCGGCGTTACCTTCGAGGAGACGGGCATCGACTACCTTTTTGTGGACGAAGCGCACCACTACAAGAACCTCTTCCGCCAGTCTGATTCCTATGAG
Source organism: Pseudarthrobacter psychrotolerans (assembly GCF_009911795.1). Classification (NCBI taxonomy): domain Bacteria; kingdom Bacillati; phylum Actinomycetota; class Actinomycetes; order Micrococcales; family Micrococcaceae; genus Pseudarthrobacter; species Pseudarthrobacter psychrotolerans. The sequence goes on from NZ_CP047898.1 coordinate 203,856, forward strand.
TTGGCCTGCACCGGTTCCGACCGGGCCTCTGATCTTGACTTCAAGCTCCGGTCGTTGCGGGAGACAAAGATGCAGGACGCGGTACAAGGCGGGTACTTCCGTGAGGGGTATTTGCCGGCCGTGGCCACCTTCGCTACCGGCACCCCGGTGGCAAACTCGATGTCCGAGATGTGGGTCATGCAGCACTACCTGCGTCCGGAGCTGCTGGACCTCGCCGGGCTCCAGGAGGTCAATGCCTGGGCCAACCAGTTCACGGAGCGTTCCACCGTGCTGCGGATCTCCCCGGCAGGTGGCGGATATGACCAAGTTGAGCGGATCAACAAGTACATCAATCTGCCCGAACTGCTGAAGATCACCAATCAGTTCTCCGACGTCGTGACCGTTTCGGACATCACAGAGAAGCTCCCGGTACTGGAGGGCAAAGACCGCCAGCTCGCCAAACGTCAGCCTTCCGAGGCCGTCACCGAGTACGTCAAAGAGCTGGGGGAGCGGGCAAAGAATCTTTCCGGGGTTGACCCGAAAGAGGACAACATGCCCAAGATCACCAACGACGGGCGCATGGTCGCGCTGGACCCGCGGCTGAAGCATCTGCCTGCAGATCCCGACGGCGGCCGTCCTGTTCAGGTCGCCGCGCAGGTTTGGGAAATACATCAAGGAACCAAGGACCGCGCCTACACACTTCCCGGCGGGGCGGCCTCGGACACTCCCGGTGGCCTGCAGCTGCTGTTCTGCGACAGGGCGGTGCCCAACACGAACGGCCGGTTCAGCATGTACGACGCCATCAGCAACGAGCTCGTAGGACTCGGCATGGACCGGGAATCCATCGCGTTCATCCATGATGCGCGGACCGATGATGCCCGGAAGGAACTCTTCGCGAAATGCCGGGACGGGCGGGTCAACGTGCTCATCGGCTCAACAGAAAAAATGGGCACCGGCACCAACATCCAAGCCCGCGCTGTGGCCCTGCACCACGTGGACGTTCCCTGGCGGCCGGCGGACTTGGAACAACGCGAAGGCCGGGTCCTGCGGCAGGGCAACCAAAACGACCAGGTGAGCATCCACTCCTACGCGACGGCCGAAACCTTCGACGTCTACATGTGGGACATGGTGGCAAGGAAAGCGAAATTTATCAACCAGCTCAAACGTGGAGACGTCCAGGGCAGGACCATGGATGACGGATTCGGAGACCTTGAACTCTCGGCCGGCCAGGCGGCGGCCGCGCTGTCCGGAGATCCCCGTCTCGAGCAGCTGGCAAGCCTGCAGATGGAAGAATCCCGGCTCCAGTCCCTGCACCGGTCCTTTACGGACGCCCAGCGTCGCAGCAAGGGCGAGCTGGCGATCACCCAGTCGGCACTGGCCGGCATCGTCCAGGATCTGCCCACTATTACAGCAGCGGCGGCCGCCTACCGAAGCACCACCGGCGACGCGTTCAGGATGAGCGTCGACGGCACCAACCACCCTGATCGGATTGACGCAGGAATCGCCCTGCAGAGACTGGTCGTCTCCAGGATCCAGCCACTGCCGACAGGAGCAGGACCGTACCAGGCCCTTGGCGCGGTGGGAGGCCTGAACGTTGAAGGCCGCTATCACCGGGGCCTGGAACTTCGGATCGGAGGTTCCGACGTCGCGAAGGTCCAACTCGATTGGGATTCAGCGATCAAGTCCGACCCCTTGGGCATGATCCGACGTCTGGAGAACACGGCCGCGGCGACGGCCGCCATTCGTGATGACTTGATCCGCAAACAAGCGGCCCATCAGTCCGCCATACCCTCGCTGGAGGAAACCCTCACGCGGTCCTTCGACCATGCAACCGAGCTCGCGTCGGTGCAGCGGAAGATCACTGACCTCATGAACGACATGGGCCTGAGCCAGGACAGCGAAGACGCCGAACCCGATATTCCTCCGGTGATGGGAGAGACCCTTGCCTTGTTCGTCACGGACCCGCGCAAGGTCTCGGCCAGTGACCTGCGTGGTGGCGACGTGGTAACGGGCTTGCCCGGCCGTGGGCAGGCGCTCTTCCGGGTCGAGTCCGTGGTCAGGTACGAAAAGGCTGTCGTGCACCAGCTGGCCGAAAGCGACGAGGCGTTGGAACCGGTGGATCTGAGCCCGCACGCGTCCGTCGAGCTGGTCAGCCGGACCCAGGCAGCGCTAACGCCGTTCGAGCGGGTCTTCCTGAAGGTCCCGGAAACGGACGCCGTGGCAGTCAGCGATCGAGACGTCAAAACGGGGGAGCGAGTCACGTTGCAGCGGCCGGCCCGGGATCCTTCCAACGGCATGCCTGCCGGGAACACGGTCATGGTCACAGGGACCATCGAGGTCCGGTCCACGGACTGGGTTGTCACCGATGACCGGGGGGTCAGGCACAACTTCAACTACAACCAATGGTCAGGTGGCAGCGGCTCTCCGGTCCTACGGCACGGCGTCGTGGATCCAGCTGCGGCCGCGGCCGCGCAAGAGCGTAAGGAACAAGAGGCGGCTTTCGTCCAGATAGACCAGTTCCTGCCCGGTGACGTTCTCCTGGAAGACGTTGACGGGCTGGGGCTCCGGGGTGACACTGCTACCTCGCCCAGCTTCTACCAGAGCGGGTCCTTCATTGACCCTGTAACGGGCAGCATCCGCGAAACAGCCGGCTACTACGAACCGCGCGTGGTGGCCTACCAGCAAGGAAGGATTCTGACGCTGGACGAGGAACAGTCGCTGTTTCCCGACGGATACGGGAACACCGTCGATGACCTGCGCGCCGGCGACGTCGTCCCGGCCCATGAATTGGACAGAAACCAGGCACGCCGGGACAACGTAACCGTCACGGCCGCCAGCGCTGGGACCATGATCGATCTGAAGTACCGGTTCGATGACGGCGAGAAGGGCACCTGCCGGCGGCGCTCCGACCAGAAGGTCACCATCCACGCCCGCCGATACGGGGCACTGACCGATCTGGAACGGGCAACCTTGCAAGCGCCCGGCCAAGTCACCTCGATCAGCGCAAGCATGCTCCGCAACGAACACCATTGGCAGTGGGTCCGGCTCCGCGCTACCAAAGGATCCGTCACGAGCTGGCAGGGCCTCCAGCCTGTGATCGGCAGGGTCATCGACGTCCGAAAGGTTCCTTCCCGGGACAGGTACGGCTCGGGGACCATGGTTCTGGTCCTGGAGGAACCGGGCGGGACAAGGACCAGGTGGGCGGCGTCGGAAAGCACTCCCTTGCTGATGTGGACGGGGGAACTCCCAGAGACACCGGTTGACTTCACAGGGCTGGATCTGGATTCAGCCCCTGTCTCCGTACCGGGGCCGAGTCCCGCGGCTGAAGACACCATCGTTGAGGCCAGCGCGTTCCTCAATGAACACGTCATGGTCGGAACGGTGCAGCTGGGCAAGGCACCAGCTGCGCTGGTACCGGAAACCGTAGCGCCTGAGCCCTCCCACGGAGACGGCGTCGACATGCAGGGTCCGGCAGCGGTCCTCGGGGAGGTGCCCATCCTGGAACACACAGCTGAGGGCAGCAACGTGCGGAACGTCGGCCGGGACGAGGCATCCCTGCATGGTCTGTTGAAGGAGTCCGGCTTCAAGTTCTCCCGCCGGCAGGAACTCTGGTACTTGAACAGCACCTGGAAACCTGGGACCCGTGACACCAAAGTCATGAATCTTATCAGCGCGGCCGCCAAGGCTGGAGTCAGCTTCGATATCCAGGATCCCGGTCCCAGCCGGCGAATGGCTCTGCTCAAGGAAGGAGACCGGATCCGGCTCAGCCCGGGCAAGGCCGTGATCCACGGTGTAGACGGCTTAGGGATGCATGAGGCGGTCTCCGAGTTCCCGGAAATGATCGCGGAAGTCCGGGAGGGACGTTCCACGCACCGCACACCGGTTCAAGTCAGTATCGGCGAACGAGCTCACAGGTTCGACATCAGTCATGAGTCAGGAGCTCTTGAACTGGTGTCTCTGGAGGAGGCAGAACGGTGGAATGTGGAGATCGGCGCGGTGCTGCCGCCAGGGGTTTCCGGTGACCTTGACCGGAAGACAGGCAGGCGCGTCCAGGACCTGGTCCCCGGCCAGCGCGTCAGTGTCAGCGGCAAGGAGATCACCTTGGCTGATTTGAAGTCCTACCAGCGGCAACGCTACGACGGCGTCAAGGTCCTTGCGGTGGAAAGGGGACCGGTTGAGCAGCTGCGCTATGTCCTGCTGGAACGCGAACAGAGCAGGAGGGTATGGGTCGAGGCTACCGCCACGGAAACGGTCCCCGTCCACGAGGCCGGGACCATCCGCGAAACCGGCTTCTCGGCTCCACGGTTCCGCATTCAACATGTCAACGACGTCCGTCAGGGCGAGAAGGTGTCAGCCACCGGCATACGCCCGAACGGTACTGGCGCCAGGATGCGGGAGATTATCACTGCCAGTGGGACACTAACGGCGGTCGAGGATCGCAATGGTGGGGAGTACGAACTGACCATAGAGACCCGCCGTGGACCTGTCCAAGTCAGGCAAGGTGAAGACTACGGCTACAGGCCGGAGGTCACGACAATGACGCCCGGGACCACCGCGGTGCCCACTGTGGCGGCAAAGCCCCTGGGGCTTGGTCCGGGACTGGACACGCTGGATCCACTGCTGACAGGAACGACGATTCAACACCCGTCGCTGTAGCCAAACGACGGGTCCGGCCAGCTTCGGCTGGCCGGACCCGTCGAAAAACACATTTCTGACTGACTGAAAGGGCAACGCGGTGCGGGTCATGTCTGGCCAGATTCTGCCCACGAATGTCCCTGACTGGTCAGGCTATGGGAGCTCTTGATGCAACGAGCTCGTGGAACAGACCAAGGCCCTTTATCGGCTTTGAGCCGCCAGCCATGGGAAGTCCGGGCCGGACCCTGAGTTACAGGGCGATTCCTGGACCGGCGCTTCCGGGCCCGATGAGATCAACGGGTTCCACGGACTCGGCGGCGCTTGCACTGCTTCGGTGTATGGTCCTGGCGAAGTCCAGGAGGGTGGAGCTGAGTTTGGGGAGCTCGTCCTGAGGCAACCCATATCTGGTGTAGTCGGTGGTGGACAGGGTTCGGTAGCGGGCCATGGAAATGGCCAGTAGCGGCAGGTCAACGTTCGGGTCCCGTCGCTGGCACAGTGTGATGAGCTGCTTGTGCGTGAATCGCCCGCTGGCAATGATCGAGTACGCGTCGAGGTAGTCCCGGGCGTAGCCGCGGGAGTAGACCGCGAGCAGTTTGGAAGCAACCGAGTCTTTCAGGGAGAGTACCGGTCCGACGTCGATAATTGCCGGGGAGTTCTCCCACCAGTCCAGGCCAAGGTCGATAACAACGGCGTCATCATCACGGCCCACGGTGACGCTGGCGAATTCATCATATTGGCGCGTTATCTCGACCGTGTAGCCTACGGATTCGAGCGCTGCAGTCATTTTCCGCACCGAAGCAGCGAACGTGGCCGGCGTGTGCCGGCGGTGCAGTGCGAAGAGGTCGATGTCTTCGGATGGGCGTGAGCTGATGCCGTGTTCTGCCAGTGCCTGCCCACCCGCGAGGAGGAAGCCGTCAGCCGCCAGGACGTCCAAGGCGGTCTTGGCGGCTATTCGCTGAGATTGGTCCACGAGGGGTGCTCCTTGGCTTCGGTGTATGCGGGGAGCTCCGGGAAGACTGCTTCCCAGGCGCCTCTGCAGCGGGTCGGCAGGAGCATCGTCGACCAGAGTTTGGCGAGCCGTTCGGCATTGACGATCCTGCAGATTTCTTCGACTGATCCAGAGTTCTGAAGTGTCAGCTGGTAGAGGGCTGAGCAGCTGGCGTCGTCGTCAATGTTGTAGTGCCGTTCCGGGCCCCAGTCGAGGTGGATTGGCAGCTCCACAGTCCCGAAGGCGGGTCCTTGTAGGTCCTCCAATTTGTCGGGAACCAGGTAGACCAGGGAATCGGCAATGGTACGTCTTTCCGGCGCAGCGCCATGGACGTACTCCCTCAGACTTGCACGGACCCGCTCGGAGACCGTAGTCCCCTCCCTGGTGGCCTTGCCATGCGCTGCTTCCCATAAGGGATCCTCGACACGGACTGTTCGCCGCGTTGTTCCGGCTGACATGATCTGCTCCCGATTCGTCGCTCTTGGTTCAGTCTACGGGGTGTCATGACACCTTTGGTGGTTGTCATGACACCCATCTAGAATTGTCGGCTAGAGTTCCCATGCCGCGTCGATGTCGGCAGGTTGAATTTCGTCCGGACCAGGGGTAGGTGTGCGATCCCAGCCGACGGGTATTGTCCCCAGCGTGCCCAGGTTCTCGAACTCTTCCGTGAGCTGTTCGGCGAACCTGAGACGTTCGTGGTCCTCAGCGAAGGAGACGTTCGCCCAGACATCCTCGGGTTCGGCGCTGCGGGCGTTCGTGGGGCGGGGAGGGAGGTGCTTTCTGGCCCGTTCGTAGTAGTCGGTCATGGTTTTGTCTGTGGATTTAGGTGGTGTTCCCCATGGTGTTTCGGCGTCCTGTTGGCCGGATACTTCCCGCCAGGCCGTGACGGCACGCACGGTTGCTGGGAAGTTTTCAGTCTCTTGGTGTTCCTCGCGCAGTTCGTTGACCCAGTCGGGGGAGTCATCCCCTGCCAGTGGAGGGATGAGCTGATCCAGGCGGGCGCTGATTTTGTCCTGTAGAAGCTGTTGGATGCGCCGGCCTTCGGCTGTTGCCGGTGCGAAGGCGGCGGTGACGACGCCGACGTCGGATCTGGGGGAATCGGTGGCGGATTCCGTTGTGGCGGCCTTGAGCATTTCCTCAACACTTGCGTTTTGCGGGTTGGCACTGTTGAGGGGCGGGCCGGCGTGGACGAGGGCGGTGAAGAGCCTGTCCGTGGTGATCTCTTCTTTCCGTTCCGGACTGAGGTTGGCGTCCAGCCAGTCGAGCATGGTGGAGGTCTTGTCGGAGGATCCGGCATAGTCGTATTCGAAGACCATGCGGGCGAAGTCGTTGGCGTAGCCGTGCTCGGCGTCGCGGACTTCGTGGGCGGTCATCTCGTGTGCCTGATTGCCAAGGACACCTTTCAGGACGGCCATCGCATCTTCGGGAAGGATCTTGCGGACCATGCCCCACTCGTCGGGTGCGTGCTCTTCTTCTGGATCCGGAAGGTCCACGTAGCAGGTGTTCCCGTGTCGGCCGCGGGTCATGGCGACGTAGAACAGTTCGCGTGCGAGTCCGGGTGAGACGACGGTGTGCGCCGAATCGACGGTGACGCCCTGGGAGCGGTGGGAGGTGCAGGCGTAGCCGAGTTCTACAGAGGCGTGGAGGTAGTCGGGGTCCAATTCAATGAGGGCGCCGGTATCGGTGCGGGTGGCGGTTACCGATCCGTCGGGACGGATCGTGGTCACGGCCAACCGTGTTCCGTTTTTGATGAAGTGCCCCTCGGAGTCTTTGAGCCGGCGGTCGTTCTGTCGTGCAAGGATCAGGTCGCCGGTGCCGGCCACCCCGCTTCTGAGATTGACCCTGGTTTCCAGGTTCACTCGGCCGGCGGCGGCAAGGTCCAGCTGGGCGCGGATGTTCAGGTCGTTCACGGTTCCGTTGTCTCCTGCGATGAGCAGGCTGGCGGTGATGTCCTCTTTGGTGTCTTCCATCCATGCTTGGTAGGCGCGGTCCGGGGCGGTCCCTTCGGGGCATCCGTGGATCCTGCCTTGCTCGAGGTAGGTCGCCAGGATGTCCGGGTCCCCGGTGCGCAGGCGCAGGGATGCTGTCCGTTCCCATTCGGCGCTGAATCTCCAGACGCTGGTCAGGATGGGCGGGTTGGTGTTGCGTTCCAACCATCCTAGAAACCCACCGGCTTCGACGGCGTCGATCTGGGCGGCGTCTCCCACGAGCAGAAGTTTGGCCCCGGCGTCATCTGCCTGGCGGGCGAGTTCGGCCGCGGCGGCAGTGCCGACCATGGATGCTTCGTCCAGGATGACGAGCTGACCTGGCCGCATCCGGTATTTGGCTTGCTCGGCGTACTTTGTGGCGAGCCTGGTGCATGCGGCGTTGAGGCGGGCCTGTGCCCTGTCCCCGGCCCCTCCTTTCGCTGGGGATCCTTTGATGGAGGATTGGTGCCGGTCCACGATGGCTTCGAGCTTGCTGATCTGCACTGCCCGGCGCGCGGCGCCGTCACCGACGGATTCGTACAGCCACTTGGCGACGTTGTCTGTGGGTGCGTCTATTTCCTCCCCAAGGACGGCGGCAGCGACGGCCGAGGGTGCGAGCCCGATCACGGAACCTGTTCCGTGGGTCCCTTCCCAGACATCGCGTACGGCTTTCATGGTCGTGGTCTTGCCGGTCCCGGCTGGGCCGATGATGCCGTCGATGGCCGTCCCGCTGCACAGAACTGCCTGCGCAGCTGCGGCCTGATCCTCGCTCAGGGGCCGGCCTTCCCTGGTCCGCACCAGGGTGAGTGCTGTCCGGGTTTCGTCCGCGTCCAGTGCCGGCGCTGTTGCTGTTGTCCCGGCGATGAGGAATGCCTCGTCGTCCAGGATCTGTGTGGTGGTGAACCGCTTCGTTTCCTCGTGCTCGAAGGAGCTTCGGCCGCGGATGCTCAGGAACGGGTTTCCCGCTTCGGGCATGGACATACGTTCCGGGCTGAGGGCGACGGCTCTCAGGGCTGCTGCTTCGACCACCCGGTCCACGAGCTGTTCCCGGTCCGCCGCGGATCCCATCCGTACCCCACGGAGCAGCCGTTCCGTAGAAGCAATCAGGTTGGCCCGGGTGAACGTGGTCCGTCGGCTGCTTGCGTCGTGGAGGCAGAATTTGCCCAAGGCGTCCACGACGTCCTGACCAAGGTCGGCGTTGGCGACGACTGCGACCTCATGTCCTACCGCATCCCGGATCACGGTGGCGGGGAGTAGCCGGAGTCAAGCGCGCGTTGACGCCAACCGATCATCTTTTCCGGAAGCGACTCCGTTGAGGGCTGCTTCGCGGTGCGGGAAAAGAGGGTCGCTTGCTGGCGCATCTTCAGAACCATCGCCTGGGGAGGGCGTTTACCATACTGCTCCACCCATTCCGCCACCAGGGTATCGGTCAGGGCTTCGACTTCCAGTGACCTGGACGAGAACTCAGTGATGAGCCCGTCCGGGATGCCTGCCAGTTCCGCGCGGGCGTCCCGCGGATCCTTGTCCGCTTCTCCGAGCTGCTTGAGTAGGTCTTCCGCGTCCGTGCCGGCGAGCCCGGCGATTCCGTCGCGGATCTCTGCGACGGCTCCGGTGCGGTCATAGATCCGGTCGAAGAGGATGCTGTTGTACTTCTCCGAGACGGCGACCATGTTCCGGTGCAGCGTGTAGGAATCCAGAGTGACCCATTTGCCGTCGCTGACCCGGCGAACACGGTTGGCGATCACCGTATGCGTGTGCAACTGGGGATCACCGGCACGGGAGTCCCAGTGATCAAACATGGAAGCAATCGCTCCTTCGACCGCCACCCACGCAACACCGCCATGACCGGCGCGTGCCTGGATGACGTTTCTCTCCAGCCAGTCCATGCATTCTTCTACGGCCTGCTTGTGGGCCTCGTAGAGGTCTGCCTGCAGCTTCGGATTCGCCAATGCCCAGAGAACACTGACAGATTTGGGCGGGCTGAACGTCAGGTCGAAACCGGCCACCGCTTCACGTGCTGCGCGTGCCGCGTTGCCAATCGGTGTCTTCGCTCCTTCCGGGGCAGTTGCGGCCGTGATGGGCCTGGCCCCGAGCTCCTTACCGGACTCAGGATGTGTGAACTGCTCATAGATGCTCTTTGCCGCCCACTTGGTGACCTGCTGGCCGGACACCAGTCCGACACTTTCCAGGCCTCGACCGGCCCACCGACCGGGCGGCGCCTGGGTCTCGGTGTAGTACGCGGTGAGGTCCCTGGTTCCGATCTGTGCGCCGTCGCCGGCGGCCGCCGATTCGAGGTAGTAGTCGATGTTGATCCGCCCGATACTGACTGTCATTTCTTTCCCGCTTTCTTCTGTTGTTCGTTGCGCCAGGAAGCCCATTGCTGCAGGGTCCGCTGGTCGGCTTCGGCAAGGGTCCGACCCTTGGTGCTTTGGTAGAGCTTCTGGCACAGCCGGTCCCACGATTTGTAAACCTGCGCTGCCGCCTTCGTTTGGTGCATGGTCTGGTCGTACGCCGTGCGCAGCTGCTTCTGTTTTGCCGCCAGCTGGGCGTAGGCGGCATTGCCGTCGGCAAGGCGCGCACGTAACTTGCCGACAACGGCGGGATCTGCCGCTGCGGCCCGGACCCCGTCCCTTTCCCCGGCAGCGGCAAGTTGCCGGCGCAGGTCCGTGATCTCCTCACGGAGGGCGGCAGTCTTTGCCGCCTGCTCCGCCACTACGGCAACGGCGCGGCGCCGCTCGGTATCAACGGCAGCTTCCAGGGACCGCACCCTTGCCTTGTACTTGTCTCTGGACTCCCGTACCCGGTACATCCCGGCCGTGGCACCCCGGACTTCCTCGGCCAGCGAGGCCACACGCCTGGCCAACCGCAAGGCCGTCTCAGCGGGCACCGGATCCGCGACAGGCAGCCCCCGCCGACGTCGGGACTTGGCCGTCTGCACGCACTCGGTGCGGCAGTAGATGCTTCGTTTGTCCCGTGACTCTGGCAGGGGCCCGTGGCATTTCGGGCACGTCCGGGAGGGCAGTACAAGGTCTTCCATGCCCTGTTGTTCGTTCCCCGCCCGGAAACTGTGTGTGAGATCGGGGTGTCAGAAGACCCCGGTGTGCACCTTGGTGCCAGAGGTGTGAGTCCTTTTTCGTACCTCGAGCCTCCTCTGGTGGCCTCTCGTCTTCGCTGGTCTCCTACCCTTTGGTAGGGCTGACGACTCGGGCTCTCGTTGCTCTGACGATGTGATTGCCATTTCGTCGTCGTGAGGCTTCATCCGGTTGTTCGGGCGACGCTCCCGTGGGTGCTGCCAACGGCACCCATTGGCAACCACACAGGAAACCAGGCTGTGCCCGTTGCCCGCTCTCAGGCGGCGAGCCGAACAACCGAAGGGGACGTGGGCATTGGGTGTAGGCGGTCAGATGGGTCCCGGCGTCCACCTGAGTGCGGGAAAAGCCCGAAGGAAATAGCTTTTGCCGTGCACCTGTGGTCGCGGGGCGAACCCGCAGGACCCCTGCTGCCGCCTTGGGCAGCCCGGGGGCGAAGTCGAAACGGCCAACAGTGTGGAGCGGGCCCAATCACAGGGCTGGGATCTTCCCGCCAATGATGACAAAGTCGGCACCACGGTGCCTATGTCAGACGGCGGGACAGGGCACCGAGGTGGGCGTAGCCCGGAACGGGATACCGGACGAAGTCCAGGGCCGAAGGCTGTCCACCCATCGGCAACGGCAGGGCGGCAACGGCAGGGCGGCAACGGCAGGGCGGTAACGGCAGGGCGGTAACGGCAGGGCGGCGGGTTCTCCACATACGACACTGAGGCATTGGTGCCGGGCGGACTCGTTTGATGTGATTGGACGATGAGCTACGAAGACATGATCCTGCTCGGGGAAGAACGCATCCGTGTACTTCAGGAGCACGAAGATGGCGCATGCCACTGCGGCGAGTCGTGGAGCGCCTGGGGTGCTTGCCCAGGCCGCTGAGTGCAGACTCTGACCCGCATCAAAGGCGTCATGCGGCGTCGCCTGCGCGTTCGATGGCACGGTAGACGGTTGAGCGCGATACCGCGAAGAGTTCGGCAAGCTCCACCGTCGTGTGCGTCCCTGCCCGGTGAACGGAGACCAGATGGGCTTCCTGTGTTTTTGAAAGCTTGGGCTGTTTCCCTCGTAGGCGGCCCTTCGCCTTGGCGACCGCCATGCCTTCCCGGGTCCGTGCCCGGATCAGGTCGGCTTCGAATTCTGCAACCATGGCCAGGACGTTGAAGAGAAGCCGGCCTACGGGGTCGGTCGGGTCATGGACGGAGCCTCCGATGCTGAGCTTGACTTCGCGGCGGGTGAGTTCGTCGACAATGTCCTTTGCATCGCGCAGCGACCTGGCCAGACGGTCGAGTTTGGTCACGACTACGGTGTCCCCGTCCCGGCAGGCGGCCAACGCTTCCCGGAGTCCTGGGCGTGCCCGGTTGGCGCCGGTGAGGCCCTGGTCTGTGAACGTCTTCCCCGGGTGTCACCCCAAGAGCGGCCAAGGCATTCGTCTGTGAGGTGAGGTCTTGGTCGTTGGTGGATACGCGGGCGTATCCGATGAGGAGTCCGGTCATGGTGTTGAATGTACCGTTTAGCCCCCCCGGCGGGATCGGGCAATTTCTCGGTCGGGTCTTACGGGAATCGGCCGGCTTGCGCCGGTGAAGGACCGGCTTACGGGCGCTTGAACTCGGAGGCAAAGAGGTGTGGCCACCCCCAGACTGTCGCCGCGATCCGAGGCCTGACGCTGTACTTGCTATTTAGGAGATGGGTCAAAATCGGTCGCTCTCGGCGTCCTCAAGAGTTCCAACAAACCGCAGAATCCCCCAGGGAATAATCGCTTTCGGCGCATCTCGCGGGACACTAGGAGTCGTGACCACCGAAACCAACATAGTCAGGGAGCTCCTGGCCGAACTTCAACGCATGGCAAGGGGCACGACTAGCCCGGACGACGGCCATGCGATGACATTCCGCCTTCCGCCTGATCTCATTCGCCCTGAAGCGACAATGCTGGCTATGTCCCAGGATGACGTCGACGCGATGAACCGGGTAGAGGAAGCCCTCACACGGGATCTGCACTTCGAGCACATGGACAAGGCCACCGACGCGCTGAAGGATTTCGTCGCCCGGGCTTGGGCTGATCGCAAAACCGATCAAGTCCAGGAGTTCGTTGCCAAGCACTCACGCGAACCGAGCGAGCTCGTCTGCTTCCTCCCGATCGAGTATCTGACCATCGATACCCCCACTAAGTTGCTCGGGCTACAACTCCTGCCTGTCACCGACCCATGCATTCCAACCGCAACCCCACCGTGGTTCGCTCTCGCGCCGCCCATCGGCAGCGTGGCCGCCATCCCCGTCACGGGCACCAACCTCGGGAGAATGGCCGAGAGGGCACAGGCTCTCCTGGCGCACGCCCTCAGGGTCGCGCGCGTTGGTCTGCGTGACCACAACGGGATCAACGGCCGCCAGCTCAGGTTCCGACCCGGCATTGCCTATGTGTTCAGCAACAACTTGTCGGGATGGCGATCTCGCAGCGAGGTCGCCTACGACCTCACATTGGGGCACTCCGGCCTCGACAGCACAAACAACCGGCCAGTCTGGACGATGCCAGTGACTCCCATGACAGACATCCAGAAGAAGGCCGACCTTGCACTGCGCTGGATGGAACGTGCTCGGTTCGCTGACGAACCGCTCATCGCGCTCCTGTACCTCTTCTTTGCCCTCGAAGCCCTCCTCGGAGACAAGTCCGAGGGGCTCAAGGCAGACATGCTGGCGTTCCGACAGCTCGTTCTGAGCTACATCGTGACCGGCGTCTTCCGCCACCCGAACAACACCTGGTTCTTATACGATCGAGTGCGCTCCGCCGCCGTGCACGGCGAAGATCCCCGCCCATCGACGATGCGACTGTGGACGACTTCGAGTGGGCCGTCCGTGACACGCTCAACGAGTACCTGACCTTCGCAAGCACCCAAAACATCGGCAGGAGGGGAAAGCTCATCAGGGCACTCGATTTGCATTCGGACGTCCCCAAGCTCGTGGACTGGATCCGCACGAACGCCGGAACCGGCTGGGAGACCTACCTCGAGAAGGTGCTACCAACCGCAGAGGCGACGGAGGCCAATGAATAGCGAATAGAACCTCAACAGGGCCATTGTCGGGACTGTCCGCTAAAGGATCGGCTAACGGGCTGACGGGGTGACATTTATCGCTGCGATTCACGGTCCTGCGACATCCTACTGGTGGATGTTCACGTTCTGCGTATTTTTTTCTCCCATTGCTAGGGCGTTCGTGCCGCCGTTTATGTATGTGTTGTAGATATTGGTCACGGCGTCTCTGACACCCTCATCCTGCACGGTTGGCCCCCCTGGCTCTCCCGCTTCGGGAAATGCCTGCTGCAGCTCCAAGGCCATCATCAGTGCCCGGTTGCGAATGGCGCCTATAACACCCTTGACTTGCGCGGAAGTCAGCAGCTGCCAAACCGAATAGATTTGGCAGCCGTCGACTATGGGCACTTTGCGCTCTTCTGCAAGGCCGCGGAGATGCTGAACGACGCGCAGGGGCCAGTATTTCTGGAGGCCGTCAACAGATGCTTCCAACTCGTCTATGGGTTCCGAGTAAGAGTGGGTAAACATGTCCCGCAGTGCTTCAGGAACCAATTTCCTGTCGAGCGGGTGGTCATAGATGCTACCGCCGTAACCTGTCCAGCGAACGATAACGGGCGTCGCTAAACGTCGTCTGTAGGGCGGGTAGTCATCATAAAGGTCCTCCGCATACCCAGTCAGTTCCTTCTTGCACCATTCGATGATGGGCAGGGACTCCATCCTGGTTCCAACGACAAGGAGCTTCCTGAGCGCGGAGCTGGTGTCATCCGAGTTCCCAGCCAGCACGTTGACGGCATCATCGAGAATGGTCATGCATCTTTATACCAGCGCGCATCAACAAACGATGACTCGGGCGGCCAGCAGAGGAACAAATTCGGAGGCCTAGTCCGTGACCCATGAAAGGCACCGCGACCAGGACAGCGACTAGGGGATAGGGACTCCTGTGAAGCCCGTGATCGCCATTTTCACGGCCGCGATGGCTGGTGGTGTCGCCACGGCACCGGCTATCTTGATGGCGCCGGCACCCAGCTTGGCCAAAAAGTCCTTAACAGCGTTGCCCGGCTTGTTGCCGTCTTCCTCCAGCGCTTGGCCAAGGGTGGTCCTATCGTCAACACCCAGTCCCAGCTTTTCCAGGGCAAGCATGAGCGCATCAGAGTCACCTTGGGTGATGTTTACAAGTTGGGTGACGTTCTCGCCCATCCCTACGGTGTTCGTGCCACCGTGGATGTTCGTCTCAAAGTGGTAATTCACGGTTCGCTCAACTTCCTTGTCTTGCACTGTCGGCCCGTTGACTTCACCGGCGCCTGGGATGTCTGCTTGAAGTTCCAGAGCAAGCATCAATGCTTTGTTCCGCACTGAGTCAATCACACCCCGAAGCTGGGCCGTCGTTACGATCCTCTCCACAGAGTGGACCTCGTGCATCTCCACTGAAATGGTTCGGCCTGTTGCAGACCAGCGGTTGAATTGGGCAACGGCGGAAAACCGCCAAGGCTTGCTGAGAGTCCCCTCTGCCAGTGCTAGCTGCTCTAACTCGGCAAGAGACTCATCGAACCAGCAGTTGAACCAGACGTGCCGGAAGTTACTTTCATCCGGGACGTCATCCTCCGAGATCAGGTGCTTTTGCCAAGCTCCGAAGGGACCTGTGAACAGTGCCTGCACTGGAACCTGGAGTGGACCTCTGTAGATCGGGTAGTTGTCCAAGTCGACGCCGCTCAAGCCGTTCAATTCGCCGTTCACCCAGTCAATGATGGCTTCCGACTTCAACCGCTTGCCCACCACCAGAAACTTGCGAAGTGCGTTCGACGTGGTCAGCGTGTCATCGCTGAGTCCGTCTATGAGGGCGTCCAGAGTAGTCATTCAAGCTTTATATCAGCAACAGTGACAGCACTGCGCATGCGGGTCTACCGACTGTGGCCGGGGCCACGGTCCCGGTGCGGGCAGGGCCGTCGGTGCGGCGGGTGTAGCCCGGCGTGCGTACGATGATTCGCCCATACACAGGAGTGCGGTCGACTTCGGATATTCCGTGCAGACGATTTCTGAAACTGACACTGGTCGCGTGTCGCCATTTTTGGAAGGGCCGGTCCTGGGCGTTCCACTTCCTAGGATGTGGGAGGCGTTTGGGACGTTGTAGGAATCAAACAAGACGGGTGGGCCGAGGTCCTTGGCATGACGTACGCTGCATTCATGAATACGAGGGGCGTTCTGGCGTCCGTGCTATGTCTGCTCGCCGCCTCGAGCATTGCGGCCTGCAGCCCAAATAATTCGACGATGCCGACTACTTCCGCCGCGCAGTCAACCTATTCACCAAAGCAGCTGCCACCACGGCCGACGCTCCGCCCAGAGACTCCGGACGCCGAACATATATATACAACTGTCTCCGGGCAATACAGAGTGAACGGAATTGCTCTCACGAGGCCTGAATGGGATGGCCTCAACGATGCGGTTTGCAAGGACTTCGCCATCACAGGGGAAGGACTGCTGGTACCAACGCAGGCCAATGGGCTGGATCCTAAGAACCAGCAATCTTTGGCGGACTGGGGCAGGGCAGGAGCCGCCCTGAATGGTTGCAGCAACGGCGTCGAAATGAGTTCGGCCGCCGGATTCACATGGTCATTGCTCTTAAAGCAGCTTCTCCATCAGCGAGACATTGACGACATAAAACGCGTCGGAGACTTCAATAAGGCCCTGATCAAATGGGGTCAGGAGAACCAGGTCGCCGTCAAAGCCGACCTTCTCGATATTCCCGGCACAACCGGTGGAAACTTTGGCTACTGCGCAGATGGCGGGACAACGCAGAGCAAGGGCAAGCAGGGAGCCTGCTCCTGGCATGACGGCCTTCGGAGGTAACCTGCCCCCCGATACCGGAGCTAACGCTGGCAGTCACGCAGTGCAGCACTAGTCCCATCCCTTGATTGCTTCGATGACGAACGGGGCCATGACGGCAAGGCCGGCAAATACCAGTGACCCAAATGCCACCCAGTAATTTCTTGCGACCGCTTTTTTTGCTTCCATGTCGCGTTCTTCTGCCGCCACAGCTTGGGCGTCCATCGTCGCTAGCATGTCCCGCATGACCTGCGCTGTTAGCTCGATATTTTCGCTGTTGCGCTCCTCGCGCTCGAGTTCCTGCTGTTTCACATCAGCGATGCTGTCCAGCGTCTCCTGACTGATGCCGGAGTAAGAAGCTATGCTCTCAGCGCTCCGGCGGTTGACCTCGATCGCGCTGTTCCTCGGTAGGTCAATCGCCGGGGTCACACGGCCGCCCAATCCAGGGGTCGCTATGCTGCTGAGCCTTTGCATCATTGATTTGTAGGGGCTGGTAAAAGTGTCCCTGAACCGGTCCATCGTCTCTAGCATTGAGGCCCGCGCTTCTCCGTACTCGGCTCGTTCCTCGTCAGTGACTTCAAGCGGGCTCCCGTCTTTGTCAGCCGTCCGAATCTCTTCAAACCGCTCATAAGACATGCCCGTCCCGGTTCTTTCAGGAAGCCTGAACACGTGGCTGGTATCCGTCTCATCCGCCATTAATGGGGGACTTTTTCCGGACGGAGCGCTGGCCCGATGCTGTGAACACGCCACTCGCCGATTTGCCTCCGCCAAACCATCGTCAGGACAGCTGCAGCCATGATGGGCTGGGTGTCGATTACCTGGTAGCTGTCTGGAACTCCTCTGAGGATCTTGAAATAGGCCACATCTTCGTCTCCGTAGGCCCTGTCCGCGATGGTGCCACAGCCGAAGTCTTCGATCGAGCCTAAAAAGTTGGCCGCCTCGGTGAAGTCACCAAAGGCCGGCAATGATTCTGGAGTGACGAACTGCTGCAGAGCGTTGAAGTATTCTCGGTGGTTGCCCAGCGCGTTGACGAACATCATTCCCACGGCAACAGGGTCTTGTAGTGACGCCATTGGGAGAGCGGCTTCTGCTTCGTCATCGGCAGTGAATCGCCGCCACTGTGCAGGTGGCTGGTCGTCAGAATGCGCGTTGTAGGTCATGGGAAGAGCCTACTTCGCGGGTAAGACAAGCGGATCGCCAGCGTGTGCCAGCGGGCCCGCCTGTCATGCTGGGTTCCCCTTGCGGGCAGCGAGGCTGTCATGTACTAGAAGTCGCGTGCAGCAGTTCATGCGGAAGTACGGCCCGGGTGCAGAGGACTTCTGACATTCCGTGCAGACGACTTCTGAAACTGACACGTGATCCGGAAATTTTGGGTGGCGCTTGCGCCGTTGGGGGACCGGCTTACGGGCGTCGGTCGGCCATAAAGCGCTGCGGAAACCACACCACTTACCGCTGCGATCCACAGGGTCCTTTTCCGGCTTGCGCAACACGAGCGGGCGAGGGTCTAGACACGATGCAACGTCGGGCTGCCGCATCGTCCCGTTAGTGGGATCGCCTGAGTGTCCGGAGGGTTAGGCGCCTCTTCCTCACAATGTCGTCAGGGGCTGGTGTAAACGTTGTTTATTGCCGGCGGACCTTAATGTCGGGGTGGTTCTTCTCGACCCAGTCGGCCATCCGGTTGCCCCGCAGCGTTATGAACTTCAGCGAGGCTTCCCGAACCCTGATGTACTCGTCCTTCGTCGTCGGGACGCCGGGGCGCTTGAAGTTCTCGTCCTCCTCTAGGAAGAAGTCGATTTTTCCTTCCGGCGTCACGAGGTCCTGGAGATGGAAGAACTCCACGAACTGCTTGAACGTGCAGAAGAGTTTGAAGAAGTCCGCGTAGTTAGTGGTGACATCGGCGAGGGGACTGCCTGGCTCCTCAGCGTAGTGGCGCCGGATGCATTCCAGAGTTAGGTCCATCCGGTCCGCGATCCGTAGTCTCATTCCCCTGGCGGTGTTTAGGGTGGGCCGGTGTATTTTCCTGACGGGCCAGATCATGGCACTGCCGATCGTGTACGGCGGGTTGAAATAGCGGCGCTTCTGCTCCTCGCTCAACTCGGCCTTAGCCTCAACCAAGTTCCTCGGCTTTCCCCACCTGGTGTAGGAGTGCGTGATGGGGTCACTGCCGAACGTGAACCTTTTGTCGGGGGTCTACTCGAACATTAGGTAGTTTTTACGACGCTCCTTTGGCTCTGCCGGGACCTGCACTTTGAACAGTTCCCCGTCGCATAGCTCCTTGGTCCAGAGCAGCTGATGGTCAGCCTTGAGCAGCGGACTATGGGAGTCCGGGTCCTTTCCTGGAGGGCTGTCGACCTTGTAGTTGAAGGTGATGTCGAAGACGCGCATGGAAGGGAGTCTATGTGCCCGCCTATTGCGAACCGCGGAACCTACAGCTGAAACAACCGCAGTCGTCGCAGGCACTTGCTACTGCCTCGACCAAGGTGGCTCCGCTATCCAGTTCTGCACCCACCCAACCTGACGGGTGTAACCGGCAACCTGTCTCACAAAGGAATCCCTATTGAAAACCCGGGATGACCGGGTTTGGCGCGGATAAGGGTGGCTAAGGGATTTATCGGGAGTTCATCGGCAAGGGCTGGGCTCACTAGTGAAAGGGAAGCTCTGAGCCTTGGGGGAAAGGTAGGACTCCTTGTGCTGGCGTTATGGTGAACCACTCGTCGCCCTGCTTGGAGGCAAAAATGATGACTCTTTCAGCTGTATCGAGCGGATCGCCGTCCGGGTAGGACCCTCCCACAGTGCAGGTCGGGGGCGTGGAGGTGATGCGCAGGTTCCCCTCTCCGGAATTCCCTTTGAGTACCTGCTCGACTTCTACAAGGTGGGTCGTCGCCTTGTGACCGTAAATGCTGGTTTCGCCGGCCCGGCTTACGGACTTTCCAATGAGCACCATGCCGGCGTTGTCGTATTGATCCTGAGGGGTCGCGAATCGGACCCACTCAACGCACGCGACGGGGCCACCGCTTGGAACGGGGCTGCTGGCAGAACCAGGGATTGAGCTGGTGGAGTTCGTCGTGGGTTCCGCAGTTCCCGGTCCGCCAGTCACGCTGTCGCTGCATGAAGTCAGCAGCATAGTGAGAAGTAGGGATGGAACCAGGCATCGCCACAACCAAATGCGCTTCATTGTGCTCCCTCATAAGTGGACGCTGATCGGAGGATATAGGGTGCTTACCCGCATTCGTAGGATGGCGCTCTCGGAGCGAATCGGGAACGGCAGAATGCGGCCGAGTGCAGGGATACCAGCGAATGATCGGTTCACCCTGGCGGGGCACTTCGCATTGGGTAAGAGGGTATCCCCCGCCGGAGCCGGCGGCCATGAAGACACCTATCTGGGTTTCTCCGTCGCTTTTGAAGACGGGGATCTCGCGCGGAGGGAGCGGGGTACTGAAGTTCCTGACGGCATCTTCCGGGCTGGTGGGCATGGGACCTCCGTGCAGGTCACTGGCGTAGGCGTACCCGGATTGCCCGTTGGTCGCCATCACAGCGATCAGGTCGGGGGTTCCGTTCTCCTGGCTTTCGACGCCGTAGGTTTCACCCTTGGCATTGACGCCCAAGGGTGTTCGTTCCTGCTTTACATACTCGGCGGTAAGCTGCCAGCGGGCCCCGGGATCGGTCTTTATCGTGACACTGTCCTGGCCAGGGGCAAGGCTGATGGTGTAGCCGCTCCAGCCCAGTCTGTCGTTGGCCACATCCTCCTCCGAGCAGCTGCTCGATGCGCCGTCGGGATACTCAAACCAGCCAGGGGTCAGGCACCTAAGTTCCATTTGAATCCCTGTGGTTCCCGCGGGAGGAGCGCCCAGCTCAACGGTTGCTGTGCCGGTGTAGGTTGTGGTCACGGGCGAGGCCAACGGTGTCACCTTTTCGCCTCCGGGGATGAAGAAAAGTCCTGCCGCCGCCCCTCCAATGCCAAGCAGTCCCGCTCCGGCCAGAGCGCCGGTACCCAGCCATAGCCTGGTACGCGTCCGTTTCGCGGCCGGTGATTCCTTCTTGACCTGGGAGACGAGTTCCGCCCGCAGGGCATCACTGAACCGGTCGTCGACGTGGAGCTGATTCATGTCCGTTCTCCTTCCAAAACCGGGGTTGGAGCTGTGGGCGGGTTAATTGACGCATCACCGTCGAGGGCTGCTCTTAGGCGCTGACGGGCCCGGTGGATCCGTGATTTCGCTGCGGCAGGGGTCAGCTTCAGGACGACGGCGGCAGCAACGATGGTGTGCTCCTCGAAAACGACCAGGGTGATCAAGTGCAGGTCCTCGGCGGTCAGTGTGGCCAGAGCCCGTGCAAGGTTCTGGTCAAGAGCGTCCTGGTAAGAGCGGTAAGAATCTGCTGTTGGGTCGCTCATGTCCTCGGTTCGGGGAAGGGCGTTCAGGAGGCGTGGGTAGCGCAGAGCCGCGCGGGCGCTGTTGCGTGCCATGTTCGTGGTCGTCACCAGCAGCCACGGAAGGATCGTTCCTTCCACGACCCGGACCTGCTTTCGCCGCCGCCAGAGCTCAAGGAAGGAGGCCGCTATGATGTCTTCAGCGTCGTGGTGGTTCCCGCACAGCCGGTACGCGTGGCGGAATACCCTGTCCCGATGCCGGTCATACAAGGCGCCAAAGGCCTCGCCCTGGCCCAGAAGGCTCTGGCGCCACAACACCTCTTCGCTGTCTCCTTTGTTCCCCATACCTTTTAGTGTCCGGCAAAGCCCAAAAGGTTTCACTGAAGCGAAAAAAACTTCAAATCAGGGGAATACAGGTCAGTCACTCCGGAAGGTCAATGAGTCTGCTTCGCTCTTCCAAATCAAGGTGCCTTGGCGGACAGTCACGGTAAAGGTTCCCACTAGGTGCGACGTCAAACTTAGCGTTGCTGTGTTTGGATGGAGCCGTTAGCTCCGGGGCGTGAATTGGACTTGGATGTGCTTGAGCTCAGTGCGTGGAAGCACAGCGGTCACCACGCCGCCGCCCGCCAGTTGGGCTCCGATACCGTAGACGAATGGGTCCGTATCGACCTCTGCACCGGGCATGTAGACTCCGTTGATGACGGTCCTGGCCTGGCTGTTGACCATCCGGCCGGTTACTGTGGGTGCGTGCTGGTCCCACGGGTTGCTGCCCGGCCAGAGCTCCTGCCGGTACAAGTTCATGAGGATGTGGTTGACATGGTCAGCCAGTAAGCTTCGAACCGAAGAGCGCTCGGATGGAACGCGGTGCCAGGTGGTTCGCACGGCCTCGCACAGTTGCGGGTAGCGCAGTCGCTCCACCTGCTCGATCAGCCAAAGGGGCCGCGGCCATGGCGGAACTTCCTCGATCGATCTGCGTGTCTTCTCGTCGAGGTCTGCGAGGTTTACCGGGTCTGAGCGGTCATCCGGGTTTCGCCAGAGCGTATAGGTGATGCTCGCTGTCATTTCGCTATACCCACGATCATCTAGGCCGTAGCTCAGACCCACAGCGTCCGTGTCCTCCAATGACGGTTGGGGAATGAGCCCCATCACCGGAATGGGCATGAGTTTCAGGCTCTCGACCCATTCGGCACGAGGGTCGGGAGCGTCTGCGGGGAGAATTCCAGCCACTCTCATACCCCGACTATGAACCACACGAGGGTGCCTGTAAACGGGATCGAGATTCAGTCCCCAAACGTCCTGGTGAAGGTTCCCCAAACAGGACTCAGAACCGCCAACACAAGCTACGTTCGCGGTCTGGGCGTCATTCCTGTCCAACAGACGCAAAGGAGATTGGCGGATTTAATTCGGCGGCATTGAAGACGCCGTGCGCCCCGTCGTAACCAACGGTTCTCCCTTGAACCCGCAGGAAATCAAGGTTTTCAGGACGGAGAACGACGGAGTGTGCTGACGCCGTCGGAAATTCCGTGCGGTCCACTGTTGAAGAAAATGCTCTGTGTACCCGACTTCGGATATCTGTGCACTCGTCTTCGGAAAATGACAAAAGCTATGGCCCGCACGGTTGCTGGTGAGGGCCATGCTGTGGAATCAGAGGTTTGGCTCGTTCAGAGGCCGTTGATGATGAGGGCGGCGGCCTTCATGTAGGCTTCTTTGGTCATGGAGTTGAGGGCCTCGTAAGAGATTTCCTCGCCCTCGTCCAGGGCGGGGTCGAAGGGTATGACCACACAGGCCCGGACGTGGGCTCGCATGCCGTCGATGATTCGCTGAAGCCGGTCCGGACTGGCGTTCGATGGCTGATTGATCACGGCGATGCCGTTAGCGAGCTTGTCCGCGTGGCCCTTGGTGATCAGGTCGTCTATGGTAGCGAAAGCCTTCCGTGCACCATCTTCCTTGTTAGTGGTGACCATCACCATCAGGTCGGCTGCCTCGGCCGTTGCTTGCCACGTCGAGGCGTTGGTCGCGTTGCCGGTGTCAATCACGGTCAGGTGGTAGAACTCGCGCAGTGCGGCGTGCGCCTGGCTGAAGGTCTCCCTGTTGATGCGCACCTGGTTGCTTGCTCTGTTCGCGCTGGAGAGCACATGGAACTTGTCCTCTCCCTGCGGGCGGACGTAGTTGACCAATTTTTCGGCACCGCCGGGTGCTCGGACTTCGTCGATGTTATCGAGCAGGTCAATAACGGTGTGGTCATGGTTGGCAGAGCGGGATCGTTCATCCAGGTTGCCCTGGTTTTCGTTGTTGTCCCACGCCACGACGTTTCCGCCGCGGATCCGTCCGAAGGTTGCGGCAAGCATGAAAGCAAATGTCGTCTTGCCGACACCGCCCTTGAGGTTCATCCCGCAGATGGTCTTGTGACCGTTGAGGCCGCGCTGGATCGCGTTCCGCCAGGCGCGAAGCTGCTTCTCGTGCCCGCCGGGACCGAGCCTCGTGTAGAACGTGCGGTTCATCGCGCCGCGCCAACCGATGAGGGCCGGTCCTGTCGGTGCCGGCTGCTTGGCCCGGCTGAACCGGATCGCGGCTGACTCATCAGGCCCAGCCGGCGCATCCGCCCTCGACGTGGACGCGGATTCGGCCTGCAATTGACTGACCGAAGCGGCCCGCGGTGTTTTCATCTCCGATTCGGCGGCCCTGGTGCAGTTGGGGCGGATTAGCACGGCCGCGTCGTCGTGGTTGCTGTCCTTGATGTCCTCAAAATGCACGCTTACGGGGAGGCTGCTGTCATTGGCGAGATTCTGGGCGTCGGCCAGAGCATAATCGATGCCTGCAGTCAGGTATGGGCTTTGCCCCGGCACGTCGACGGTCCACGAGTGGTAGGCCACAGTCCACTCGGCGTGTTGGACGTCCACGGGGTCGCTCTCGATGTGGCCGTCGGCATGGATCCGCAAGGTGTGTGTGGTTCGGGGGAAAGTCTCGTTGTAGCCCTGCTGGCCGACGAGGATGGAACGGCCCTGGAGACGGGCTGTCTGAACCAAGACCTTGCGGGCGTCAGCCGCTGTTTGGGCCGGCACGGAAGTGCCGAGGCCATCGATGATGTTTGCTTGCGGGCGGACTCGCATCTGCAGCGGTTCCAAAGTGCTCTCGCTCATTGTGCTTCCCTTCCTTGAGCGTCGTGTTCACCGCCAAGTTCAGTGGTGTGGGGAGCAGGCGTGTGTCAGATCCTGGACACAGAAGGGGCCCAGCATCTCGTGCTGGACCCGTTCTATGTCCTAGGTGGTTTGCCTAGGACATGGATAGTCCTTCGACTACGGCGCCGGAGGTTTGCGAGGCTTTGTGGTGTTCGATGCTGGCTTTGATGAGTTCGGGCTGGAACCCGGTCCACGTCGCCGTCGCGGTTTCTACGACGGGCAGCTGCCGGTGGCCATCGGCTCTCAGACGGGCCTGAACGGCATCGTTGTTGTCGATCACGACCGATTCGTAGACGATGCCGTCACGGTCGTACAGGCGCTTGGTCATGGCGCATTGGGGGCAACTGCTGCTTGAGTATATTTTGATGCTCACGTGCTTCTCCTTCTCGGGCATGATTGCCGGACCTAGAATGGATTTTCGGTCTTGCCGGGGGACTCTGCGTCGTCAACTGCAGTGCTGACTAGTTCTTCGACGTCCGCCGTATCCACATCGTTGTTGTCGATCCACCAGCCGGCACGCGTGATCTGCCGGGCAGGGGAAAGTATGCGTTCCTCGAATGCCTCGTAGGTGAGCGGTTCATCCGCTTCAACAGTCAGGACTTCCAGTGCGCTGGAGAGCAGTTCATAGCGGGCCCTCGTGGCCCATGGAACCTGTTTCTCGGTTCCCTCCACGGGTGGCAGGTGGTGGTCGTTCTCGAACGACTCGGCATCCGCTAACGACTGTGCGGTCCGCTCGGCCTGCCACGCTTTGAGTCCGGTCGCGTTCTCTTTCGAAAAGCAGCGAATGCAGATCCGGTTTCTACCGAGGCCGTAGGCATGGGCCTTTCGGCGCCCGGCCGGGACGTTGGACAGGTCAGTTGCCTGCGTATGGCCGCACTTGTATTTGATGCTTGCTGTCGTAGCGATAGCCATCGGTTCCTCCTGAGGGGTTGGATGACCCTCAATTCGGATTCCGCGGCACCGGCCACGTGTCGTCGTGGCTATCCGGCTTTTTGCAATTGTTTCAGTTCGAAGACATTGAGCGGAAGTTCGATGCCGTTCACGGCCTCTTGGAGGTGTAGAGATGGGACCAAGGTGTAACCCATGGTCGTGTTGATATTTCGATGCCCGAGAAGCTGCTGGACAGCGAGGATGTCTAAGGTCGTGGCAAATGCGGAGGTTGCAAAAAGGTGCCGGAGCGTATGTCCGGACCAGCCTGGACCGAGGAGGTCGCCAAGTCGTTGGCCAATGGAACCTGGGAGCATGTGGCCGGTCGGGTTTTTCTCGGAAGGAAATAGAAACCCGTCGTCAATTCCGGCGAGTACCTCTTGAAGCACTGGATGAAGTGGCACCATACGCTCATGGCCGCCTTTACCTTCTACACGGATCACACCACTACGTATATCCCTGGAGTGTAGTTGCGCTAGTTCCGACCGGCGCAGACCAGACAAAGTTGCCACCAGGATCAGAACGACATCTACAGAACGCGGTGCCTCGGTGAGGGCGCGCCGCAAGGCGCCGGCAGGCGTCGGATTGGGTACCGCGCGGGGTACAGCTATACGAGGTAGGCTATCGGCCGGGTTCGTCTCGACTTTTCCAATCATGGCGCCCCACCGGTACAACGCCCGAAGTGCGTCCGCCACATTCTTTCTCGTCGATGGAGACTTGCCGCAACTCAGAACAAAGTAGCCTAGCTGCTGTGTTGAGAGTTCCCACGGGCTCACTTCTGGGCTCCACTTACTGAGTCGCCGCGCGTAGTAGAGGCGCAGTTTCACAGACCCGGGCCGCTGGTAGATACCCAGCCACTTCTCATAGCTCGCCAGGTCGGTTTCAAAGGTTCCAGGCATATTCCCCCACCAATCGACAACTAACTAGGCCAGCGTGCCAATTCATGAAGTCGATGGGAAATCACGTGAGGCAGGTCTGTGGATAACCACACAGTAGCGTCACGGTTTATTTGTGTCGAGGGTGTTTTATTAGCTGAAGGAATATTTCACGATTCTGAATTAAGTCAATCGATTGTAGATTCATAGAGTGGATCCACCACCCGTGGCCGAGCGATGGGACACGGCGCACGGTGCAGTACCCGGACGATGTGCGAAGTTGCGAGCTCTCAGGGTCTACGGGCCTGCAGGTAGCTGATTAGTGACGTTGCGCCGAGAAGAAAGACTCCGATAGCACCATTCCCGAAGTTGCCAGCCATGACACCGGCGGCCACGTAGGCGATGCCGGCGATGCCGAGCCCGGTTTTGAGTAATGCTGTCGCGGACTGTATGGGGTGTACAAGGATGCTCCATGCGATCGCGAAAAGGAATGCTGTGGCCGCGAATGCACCACCGATTGCCCAGACCATGATGACCTTCCCCATAGTGACGGTGACCTTGTATCAGGAACTGTAACGGCGGGCGCCGACACTCACGCTCTATCGTTCTCCGGGTGGTGCATTTCTTTGTCGGCGTAGCGCAGGGCATCCTCCAAATGAACGACCGGAGCCCAGGATTGAACCTCGTAATCCGAGTGTGATTTTTGCCACTCCAAGACCGCTGATAGCCCTTGAAATTCGACTGCCCAGCACTTGTACGAGCCCTTTGCTCCGATCATCGCAACGTAGTTCATGCTGCGTCCTCATCCAACGAGGAGCCCATTACGCCGGTCGAAGCGGCAACCAGCAGGGAATATGCTAGCCCGTAAGACCGCACCATTCCGGACCAACAATCGAAGGGTTGCTGGTTCAAGTCCAGCAGGAGGAGCGCACAATCCCCGTTCCGGGTCTCCGGAACGGGGATTTTTTTCATACCCGGGGAGGGTATTTCGAGGTGCACCGCCGCCGATTTCCCATTCCCGGGAAACCTTTGCTAATGTCATACCTGCTTCATTCCTCCTTAGCTCAATTGGCAGAGCATTCGACTGTTAATCGAAGGGTTGCTGGTTCAAGTCCAGCAGGAGGAGCAAACAAACAAAGATCCCCGTCCTCTTCATGAGGGCGGGGATCTTTTGCATTCACACAAAGTCCATTTCCACCTGCAGGAAGCGTTCAGCTTCGGCGATGGCCGCGTGGAAGGCGTCCTGCTCGGTGGGGTACTTGCGGGGCTCCCGCGGATGCCACTCATGGGGCGCTGAGTGCACCCGGGCGAAGCCGGAGGCCGGCGGCGCGTAGAAGATGCCGAAGCGCTGCACAGGCCACTCAGGCGAGGTCTCCGGGGCCACCAGGAGGGCGGCGTTGAAGGCGGCGTTGTACCACTGCGCGATGGGCCGGCGGCGGTCGTCCGTGAAGAGTCCGGCGGCATAGAGGGCCGCGGACTGCTGGCCGGTTTGCGCGCACAGGCGGTCCCACCACATGGGCAAAATGCCTGAGTCGCAGCGTTGCCATGTGGCCGGAGGCGGGGAGGAGAACTGCCAGCTGGGCACGGATTTATTTTATCGTGGGAAGGCTTCCCGGCGGCAGGGGCCCTCCGCAGGCGGCCGGAATTTTGCCGCCAGGTCCCTGCAGCTAGGGGCGGTTCCAGGGGCCGGGG
Source organism: Pseudarthrobacter psychrotolerans (assembly GCF_009911795.1). Taxonomy (NCBI): domain Bacteria; kingdom Bacillati; phylum Actinomycetota; class Actinomycetes; order Micrococcales; family Micrococcaceae; genus Pseudarthrobacter; species Pseudarthrobacter psychrotolerans. The sequence goes on from NZ_CP047898.1 coordinate 231,384, forward strand.
TTGACCCGGTAGAGCAGGGCGGCGCCTGCCAGCGCGCCGAGGATGATGCCGATGGCGCCACCGCCGAACACGCGCCCCAGGAAGTAACCGGCGACGCCGCCCAGCACCGCCCCGAGGAACAGTCCCCGGGGGTTGCGGTGCGGCCGGCGTTTCACGCGCTTCATCAATGGATCGACGGGTTCAGTGGATCGACGGCACGGTGCGCGGCCTGACGATCAGCCAGAGGCCCGCTATCGCCAGCAGGATGCACGCGGCCTGCACGGCGCCCATGGGGGTGGAGCTGGTGATGCCCAGCCAGCCCACCACCGGGGAAACCAGGCCGGCCATCAGGAAGGTCGCCGCGCCCAGGAGCGAGGCGGCGGTTCCGGCCTGGGCGCCGTGGCTGGACAGCGCCAGCACCTGCACGCAGGGGAACGTGAAGCCTGTGCCCATGATGTAGAACCAGAGCGGAACCATCACGCCCCAGAGCCCCAGGCCGGCCTGGTCAAAGACTACGATCAGCAGGGCCATAAGGAACATCCAGGCCGTGGAACAGGCCAGGATCCACTGCGGCGGGACAGTACGGATGAGCCTGGAGCTGATCTGGACGCCGGCCACAATGCCCAGCGAGTTGATGCCGAACAGCAGGCCGTATTCCTGGGGCGAGAACCCGAAAATGTCCTGGAAGAGGAACGGCGACGCGGACAGATACGTGAAGAGGCCGGCAAAGTTCATGCCGCCCACAAGCAACAGGCCCACGAAGATCCGGTCCGTGAAAAGAACCTTGTAGCGTTGGGCGGCAGTCATGCCTGTCAGGCCGCGCTTCTCCGGTGGCAATGTTTCGCGGACCACAAAAAGGGCCGCGATGATGACCAGGGTGCCGTAGCCGGCCAGGAACACAAAGATTCCGGGCCAGGGCATTACCAGGAGCAGCTGTGATCCGATCACCGGGGCCAGGATCGGCGCCAGCCCGTTCACCAGTGCCATGCGCGAGAACATCCGGACCATGGCATAGCCGGAGAACAGGTCCCGCACCATTGCCATGGCCACCACTCCGCCGCCTGCAGCACCCACACCCATGAGGACGCGGAAGAGGCCCAGGGTGGAGATGTCGGTGGACAGGGCGGCTCCTACGGAGGAGGCGATGTGCAGCGCGGTGGCCAGGATCAGCGGGAGCCGCCGGCCGAACTTGTCGCTGAACGGGCCCACCACCAGCTGGCCCAGGGCAAAGCCCACGGTGGTGCCGGCCAGGGTCAGCTGGACCTGGGCCTCGGTGACCCCCAGGCTCGCTTCCAGTGCCGGGAACGCAGGCAGGTACAGGTCGATCGTGAAGGGTCCCAATGCGGTGAGGGCACCGAGGAGGAGGATGTACATCAGTTTCCGGCGGCGGGTCAGCGAATCGCCCGGATTTGAGTGAATGGTCACGGAGATCAATCCTAGGCCCGGAAGTTTCCATCTTTCCGAGGTTGCAGGCGCGCCGTGCGGCCAACCCGGAAGTTTGCCCTGAACCTGAATGATAGTTTTGGGGGCGGGACCGTGCTGCCGCGGGCTCCCACAGCACACGGTAGCCGAATCGACCAGGCAGCAGACTACACAACAAGTTAGGCGGGAACCGATGAGCGGACGTCACACCGGGCGCACAAGCCAGGGATTGCGGATCACGGCGCTGCCCCGGACGCTGAAACTACTCTTTCGTCTGGCCCCCGCCAGCTCAACGACGAAATCGCCTTCGCTAAGATCGAGCTCAAGCGCAAGGGCATCCAGGTGGGCGTCGCCGCCGCCTTCTTCGCCGTCGCGCTTATTTTCGTCGCGTTCCTCGTGGTTGGCCTGATCGTGGCCGCCATTATGGGCCTGGCCACCATCATGCCGGCGTGGCTGGCCGCCCTGCTCATTTGCGCCGTGTTTCTGGTCATAGCCCTCATCGGTGCCTTGATCGGCCTCCGCAAATTCAAGCAAGCCATGCCCCTGGTCCCGGCCGAGACCATCCGCGGGATCAAACACGATCTCGGCATCGCCAAGGAAGGCTCGGGCTTCAACGCTGCGCTGCTGGATCCGGCCAGCCCGGAGGCCAAGGCCGCCAAGGCTGCCAAGGACGAAGCCGCCGCGAAGGCCAAGGCCGAAAAGGAAACCAAGGCCGCGGCGCACAAGCAGGAGTTCCCGCACGCCTCCGAGCCCGAGCTTCACCGCCGCCTGGAACAGCGCCGTCGCCACCTGGCTCAGGTCCGCGACGAACTCGATACCGAACTCGACATCAAGCCGCAGGCCATGTTCCTGCTGGGCGCTGCCCAGGAAAAACTGGGAGAGGGCAAGGCGGCCGTTGAACACGGCGCGGCCGCGGCCAGCCAAAAGTTCGCTGCCTTCTCCGGGTCCCCGGACGGCGCCGGCCTCCGCTGGAAGCCGCTTGCCGCCCTTGCAGCCTCAGCAACGATCTTTGTGGTGCTCCTGCGCAGGCTGCTGCGGAACCCCTAACAACACACACGTCACACTGGGCTCTAAGGAAGGGGGGAGGGATTGAGGTTCATCGGCGCTGGCGCGCGACCCGGCCGCCCCCAGATTGACCACGACCGCGTCTTCACCATCCCCAACGCCCTGACGGTGCTGCGCTTTATGGGCGTGCCCTTTTTTGTCTGGCTGGTCCTGGCCCGGAAGGAGTTTGGGATCGCCGTGGTGGTTCTGGTGGTCATGGCGGGAACCGACTGGATTGATGGCTACGTGGCCCGCCGCTTCGACCAGGCGTCCAAGCTGGGCCGGGTCATGGACCCACTGGCTGACCGGCTGGCCCTGATCGCGGTGGCGGTCACCCTGGTGATTGCCGGCGTCGTCCATTGGCTGTACCTGGCCGCACTCCTGGTGCCGGACGCCGTGCTCCTGGTGCTGACCCTCTCCTACTTCCGGGGCCACCCGGACCTGACGGTGAGCCGCGTGGGCAAAATCCGCACCGGACTCCTGCTTCTGGGCACACCACTGCTGGTCCTCTCGCGATTGGACACCCCGTTTGACGGGCCGCTGTACATCGCGGCATGGATCGTGCTGGGACTCGGGCTCGCCGGCCACTGGATTGCCGCGTACAACTATTTCTGGGCCATTCTGCGGAAGGGCCGCCAGCAGTCCCATCACGACGGCGGCACTGCCTGATGGTGTGGGTGGCGGTTCTGTTGGCGGTGCTGGGGGCGTTTTGCCTTGCCTTCGGAGCGCAGAAGCAGGGGAGCGCCGTCAAAGCCGACACCGGCGGGCTGGCGCTGAGTTCAAACGGCTTCCTCCGCCTGCTCCGTAATCCGCGGTGGGTGCTGGGACTACTCCTGCTGTGCGTCGGGATGGGAATGAACGCGGTGGCGCTGGTCTCCGCGCCGCTGACGGTGGTGCAGCCGATCGGCGCAATTGCGCTGGTTATTACCACCGTGGTGAACGCCCGCGACCAGGACATCACCATCAACCGGGCCACCATGGTCTCCATTGCGGCCTGTGTGACCGGCTCCGCGCTTTTTGTCCTCCTCGCTGTCAACGTGACGCAGGAGAACCACCACGTGAGCCAGGACGACGAACTCACCATTGTGCTGCTGCTGGCACTGGCCGTCAGCGTGTTCGGTACCCTGGCGGTCATGTTCCGGCACCGGATGAGCGCGTTTGTCTACATCCTCGGCGCCGGCGTACTGTTCGGCTTCGTCGCGGTACTGACACGTATCATCGGCAAGCACCTGCTGGATCCGAACGGGCTGGCACTGCTTAATGTCCAGTGGTATTCGGTGGTGGCCATCGCGGCTGCCGGCGGCCTGGGTTCCTGGTTTGTGCAGAGCGCCTACTCGGGTGGCCCGCCGGACCTGGTCATCGCCGGGCTGACGGTCATCGACCCGATTGTGGGGATCGCCATCGGCATCGTGATCCTGGGCGAGCTGCGCCCGGACGTCCACGCCGTGATGGCGATTGCCATGGCTACGGCTGCTTCCCTTGCTATCGTGGGGGTGATCGCCCTTTCCAGGCACCATCCCGAGGTCACCAAGCGCAGGAAAGATGCGCGGAAGGCGGCGGGCGGGGCGGCCCACTAGTCTGTTTCCCCGACCAACCCACTTTTAGTACCAGCCGATTTTCACTAAGAGGCCCCGCGCTACCGTGCCGGCGGCCCACCGGTGCAGCCAGCGACAGCTGCCCGCACCGTGACCTTCAGGAGCTCTCCACGTGACAATGCCCTCTGACCAGCCTCCCCTGACTGTCCTGATTGCCGCGGATACGTATCCGCCCCACATCAACGGGGCTGCCCAGTTCAGCTATCGGCTCGCGAAGGGCATGACAGGCCGCGGCCATAACGTGCATGTGCTTGCCTGCCGAGCGGATAATGGCGCGAGCTTCACGGAGTTCCGCTCCGAGGCCACCGTGCACCGCCTCCGGTCGCATGGAGTGTTCACGCACGAATACTTCCGCATCTGTTTCCCCTGGGAAATCAAGAAGGAGATCAGCCTCCTTTTCGATCGTGTGAACCCTGATGTGGTTCACATTCAGAGCCACTACATGATCGGCGAGCACGTCCTCTACGAAGCGGCGAAGCGGGGCATCAGGATCGTGGCCACCAACCACTTCATGCCGGAGAACCTGAACCCGTTCCTGCCGTTCCCGCAGTGGTTCAAGGACATCATCGGCAAGATCTCCTGGAAGGACATGGGCAAGGTCATGGGCCAGGCTGACGTAGTCACCACGCCCACACCCCTTGCCGCCAAGGCCATGCACCAGCACGCTTTCCTGCACAAGGTACTGCCTCTCTCCAACGGTATTGACTCTGCAGCCTATGAGCTGCAGCCCGGCGAAGTGATCGAACCGCATGCGAACCCAACAGTGGTGTTTGTGGGGCGCCTGGCCGAGGAAAAACACGTGGACGTGCTCATCAATGCTGTGTCCAAGACACCCGCGGTGCTCAACGTCCACCTGGAAATTGTGGGCGGCGGCGAAGTCCGCTCCGCCCTTGAAGCGCAGGCGGAACGGCTCGGACTGGGGGAGCGGGTGAAATTCCTGGGACTGGCCAGCGATGAAGACCTCCGGGAGGCCTACATCAAGGCGGATCTGTTCTGCATGCCGGGGACCGCTGAGCTTCAGTCCCTGGTGACCCTTGAAGCCATGTCAGCCTCCACGCCCGTCCTGCTCGCGGATGCCATGGCACTGCCGCACCTGGTGCGCGACGGTGAGAACGGCTACCTGTTCACGCCCAACGACAGCGACGACCTCGCAGCCAAGATCACACGGATCCTCCAGTTGCCAGCCGGGGAACGGGCAGCAATGGGCCAGGCCAGCCGGCGGATGGTGGAACCTCACAGCATCGAGGGCACGCTGCAGACCTTCGAGGACCTCTACCGGGGTGCAAGCTACGACGACAAAGCGGTCTGACAGGGGCCAGCTCTCCAGTCTGGCCAGGGCGCGGCGTCCTGACTGCGTGGTCCTGATGCCCGCCACTGTTTGCTAGAGTGTTTTTGCCCTGCTGAAGCCGAAGTCCTCCACGGACAACGCTGGCAAGGGCGGGGGGCTATAGCTCAGCTGGTTAGAGCGCGGGACTCATAATCCTAAGGTCCTCGGTTCAAGTCCGAGTAGCCCTACCCAAGCACCAGACCACCGGGAAACCGCGGTCGACGAACGAATCGTCGGCCGCGGTTTCTTTTGTTTTCCCGCAATCTGCGGTATGTTACTCACCAGTAACTTACCGCTTCCGCTGAGTCCGGCCCGCCCTGCCCTGGCTGGCCCGTCCGCGCTGCTGATCTTTGCGAGGGAACCAATGTCCAAAGCCTCTGTTGACATCAACAACCTTCCGTACGCCGACGGCGACTTCTTCGCCTTCGAGCAGCTTCTCACCGCCAAGGAGCAGGACCGGCTGGCCGAGATCCGGGGTTTCCTTGCCCGCGAAGTCCGGCCGATTGCCGTGGACTGCTGGAACCGGGGCGAGTTCCCCATGGAACTCATTCCCAAGCTGGCCGAAATCGACCTGGTCAGCCCCGTGCGGCGCCAGGGCTACTCGAACCTGTTTGCCGGCCTGGTCCACGCCGAGGCCACGCGCGCCGATACCTCCATCGCCACCTTCATGGGGGTCCACGACGGACTCTTCACCGGCTCCATCGAAGCCCTTGCCTCGCAGGAACAGCAGGAGGCCTGGCTCCCGGACATCTATTCGCTGAAGAAGATCGGCGCGTTCGGGCTCACCGAACCACTGGGCGGTTCCGACGTCGCGGGCGGCACGCGCACCACGGCACAGCGCGACGGCGACAGCTGGATCCTCAGCGGCGCCAAGCGCTGGATCGGCAACGCGACGTTCTCGGATTGGGTGGTCATCTACGCCCGGGACCTCGCCGATAACCAGGTCAAGGGCTTCCTCGTGGATACGGCGCTGCCCGGATTCAGTGCCACCAAGATTGAAAACAAGGTCTCCCTCCGGACCGTCCAGAATGCAGACATCGTCCTGGCGAACGTGGTGGTTCCGGACTTCTTCAAGCTGGCAGGTGCCAACACCTTCCGCGACACCAACAAGGTCCTGAAGGTCACACGGCTGTCCGTCGGTTGGCAGGCAGTCGGCCAGCAGTTGGCGGCGTTTGACGTGGCCCGCCGCTACGCCGTGGAACGCCACCAGTTCGGCCGTCCGCTGGCGTCGTTCCAGCTCGTCCAAAGCCAGCTGGTGCAGATCCTCGGGAACGCCGTCAGCTCCATGGGCATGATGGTCCGGCTTTCCCAGCTCGAGGACGCCGGCCAGGCCAAGGACGAACAGTCCGCCCTGGCCAAGGCATTCACCACTGCCCGGATGCGCGAGAGCGTGGCGATCGGCCGCAGCCTCCTGGGCGGCAACGGCATCGTGACGGACTTCGAGATGGCCAAGATCTTTGCAGACGCTGAAGCCATCTACTCCTATGAGGGAACCCATGAGATCAACACCCTCGTGACCGGCCGCGCCATCACCGGGATCTCCGCCATCGTCTAGAAGCGTTGGCTGTCAGCGGTCAGCCGTCGTCCCACCTCAGCCGTCGTCCAGCCGCAGGGGCAACAGGATGGATGGACGGAGGTCCGTGACAAATTCGAGCGGATTGACGTACACGTCCCCGCGCCTGACGCCCCAGTGGACGCAGGCATTGGCGGCGCAGTGACCGGGTTGAAGCGTTCCGATGGTGTCGCCCTTCGCCACCAGGGTTCCGACCGTAAGAGTGCTTTCGACTGGCTCAAAACTGCTCCGGAGGCCGCCCCCGTGATCGATCGTGATCACGGGGCGGTCCACCACCACTCCCACAAAACTGACGGTGCCGGACTCCGGCGAGGTGACCGGTACGCCGTCGTGCGTTGCCTCAAGGTCCACGCCCCGGTGCCCGCTCATCCACGGCTTGTCCGGCGGGTCAAAGGCGCGCAGCACCGCGGGCCTGGGGGAGAGCGGCCACTCCCAGGAAGCGTGCGGCGCTGTATCCGCTGGAGCCGCCACGGCCGGAAGCAGAAGCACGGCGGCGAGGACAAGCGTTGCTTTCATGAACCCAGCTTTCCGTGCCGGATCCCTCATGGGCAGTGCGCACGTTGGCCATGTGGAAAACGCCCGCCGAGGTCCCCGGGTAGTCCGGCGATTATTGGCTCCTGTAGTACACTTGGTGGAGCAGTTTGCTGTGCCCTCAACGCTTGCGTCAGCACGCCTCATTCAGGAATGCGGGGGAGCAGTAGCTGACTACGCGTATCCAGCCCTCCAATTCTGAAGCCCCGGCTTTGTATGAGGAGGATTGTGTCTCTTGCGGTCAGGGCCTCGCGGTCCTGATGAGAGTCGCAATGGATGCCAGGAGCACGGCCCGCCTTGGGCCACGCTAAATAACCGTCAACTATTGGCAGGGTAAGAGAGCCTGAAAAGGCTCTCTCATGAATGACCTGCCGGAAGGAGCGCCGGCATGCCCGTCGTAACTATGCGCCAGCTGCTTGACAGCGGCGTCCACTTTGGACACCAGACCCGCCGTTGGAACCCGAAGATGAAGCGATTCATCTTCACGGAGCGCAACGGCATCTACATCATTGACCTTCAGCAGTCGCTGTCCTACATCGACCGCGCCTTCGAGTTCGTAAAGGCCACCGTTGCACACGGCGGCACCGTACTCTTCGTCGGCACCAAGAAGCAGGCCCAGGAATCCATTGCTGAGCAGGCTACCCGCGTTGGCCAGCCGTACGTGAACCAGCGCTGGCTCGGCGGTATGCTGACCAACTTCCAGACCGTTTCCAAGCGCATCCAGCGCATGAAGGAACTGGAAGAGATCGACTTCGACGACGTCGCCGGTTCCGCGTACACCAAGAAGGAACTGCTGCTCCTTCGCCGTGAACTCACCAAGCTGGAAACCAACCTCGGCGGTATCCGCAACCTGACCAAGGCACCTTCCGTGCTCTGGATCGTGGACACCAAGAAGGAACACCTGGCCGTTGACGAAGCCAAGAAGCTGAACATCCCGGTTGTGGCCATCCTGGACACCAACTGCGATCCTGACGAAGTCGACTTCCCGATCCCGGGCAACGACGACGCCATCCGCTCCGTGAACCTGCTGACCCGCGTTGTCGCCGACGCCGTTGCCGAGGGCCTGATCGCCCGCCACAACCGCGCCACGGGCACCACGGAAGCTCCGGAAGAGCCGCTGGCTGAGTGGGAGCGCGAACTCCTCGAAGGCAGCAAAACTGAAGAAGCTCCCGCCGCTGAGGCTGCTCCGGCTGCAGAAGAAGCTGCCGCTCCGGCAGTAGAAGAAGCTGCTCCGGCTGCCGAGGAAGCTCCGGCTGCTGCCGAGGCTCCCGCCGCAGACGCTGACAAGTAAAAAGTAAATCCGGATTCTCCGGCGCTGCCCGCAGCGCCGAAGCACCTGACAGGATGGCGGCTCACACGGTGAGCCGCTGTCCTGTCAGTCCGTACACCACATACATTTTCTAGACAGAGGGGTTCCCATGGCGAACTACACTGCCGCCGATATCAAGGCTCTGCGCGAGCGCACCGGCGCCGGCATGATGGATGTCAAGAAGGCTCTTGACGAAGCCAACGGTGACGCCGAAAAGGCCATCGAGATCATCCGCATCAAGGGCCTCAAGGGCGCTACCAAGCGCGAAGGCCGCTCCACCGCTGAAGGCCTGGTGGCCGCTAAGGTCAGCAACGGCGTCGGCATCATGATCGAGGTCAACTGCGAGACCGACTTCGTCGCCAAGGCTGACAAGTTCATCCAGCTGGCTGACAAGGTCCTGGCCGTGGCTGTCGAGTCCGGCGCTGCCGACCTCGACACCCTCCTGGCCATCGAGGTTGACGGCAAGCCGCTGTCCGAGGTTGTCGTCGAAGAGGGCGCAATCCTCGGCGAGAAGGTTGTTGTCCGCAAGCTCTCCCGCATTGTGGGCGGCACCGTTGACGCTTACCTGCACAAGACGTCCAAGGATCTCCCGGCCCAGGTCGGCGTCCTGTTCGCTGTTGACGGTGAAGGCGAAGCCGCTGCCACCGCCGCACACGACATCGCAGTGCACATCGCAGCGATGTCCCCGAACTACCTGACCCGTGAAGACGTTCCGTCCGACCTGGTCGAGTCCGAGCGTCGCATCGCCGAAGAGACCGCCAAGGCTGAAGGCAAGCCCGAGGCTGCAATGACCAAGATTGTGGAAGGCCGCGTTACGGGCTTCTTCAAGGGTGAGGTCCTGGTTGACCAGGCTTTCGCCAAGGACGCCAAGAAGTCTGTGGCGCAGGTCCTCGAAGAGGCCGGCGTTAAGGGCACGTCCTTCGCACGTTTCCGCGTCGGCTCCTAGTCGAATCCGCAAAGGGGTGGCCACTTCGGTGGCCGCCCCTTTTGCATGCACCGGCTAAACGTCCGATGAGACCTTTGGCCACCCGGCACGATAACCTTTTTCAGAGTTCACCAACGGGAAGGCACCCATGGAAGCCGTCAATTCTTCAAGCCAGCCAGAGAAAAGCAGGCGCCGCGTCCTCCTGAAGTTGTCCGGCGAGGTCTTCGGCGGCGGCAAGCTGGGCGTTGATCCCGACACCGTCCGCGGCGTGGCCAAGCAGATCGCTGCCGCGGTCCCCGACGTCGAGGTCGCAATCGTCGTCGGCGGAGGCAACTTCTTCCGCGGGGCCGAACTGTCCCAGAGCGGCATGGACCGCTCGCGTGCGGACTACATGGGCATGCTCGGCACCGTCATGAACTGCCTGGCGCTGCAGGACTTCCTGGAGCAGGCCGGCGTGGAAACCCGCGTGCAGAGCGCCATCACCATGGGCCAGGTCGCCGAGGCGTACATTCCCCGCCGTGCCATCCGCCACATGGAAAAGGGCCGTGTGGTCATCTTCGGCGCCGGTGCCGGCCTGCCGTACTTCTCCACCGACACCGTGGCCGCCCAGCGCGCCCTTGAGGTCCACGCGGACGTCGTCCTGATGGCCAAGAGCGGCGTGGACGCCGTCTACACCGCGGATCCGAAGAAGGACCCCGCTGCCGAGAAGCTGGACACCCTGAGCTACGACGACGCCTTGCGCCGCGACATCAGGGTCATGGACCAGACGGCGATGACCATGTGCAAAGACAACAACCTGTCCATGGTGGTTTTCGGGATGGAAGGCGAAGGCAACGTCACCCGCGCCATCCTGGGCGAAAAGCTCGGTACCCTGGTGACCCCGTAGCTCCAGCTAGGATGATCTGAGCACCGTTCCATGCCCGCGGCCGGGCAGCAATGGAACATGGAAACACTGAACCAAGATTGTGCAGGGAGCCGGTATCCGGACTGCACTGATTTCTGAGGAGAGACCGTGATCGAAGAAACCTTGCTCGAAGCCGAAGAGAAGATGGACAAGGCAGTTGAGGTAGCCAAGGAAGACTTCGCCTCGATCCGCACCGGGCGGGCAAACCCGGGCCTTTACAACAAGGTCCTGGTGGACTACTACGGTTCGCCCACGCCGCTGCAGCAGCTCGCTTCCTTTGCCATTCCCGACGCGCGCACCATCCTCATCACGCCGTTCGATAAGACCGCGCTTCGGGACATCGAGCGGGCCCTGAGCGACTCCGAGGTGGGCGCCAACCCCTCCAATGACGGCAACGTCATCAGGATCACCATCCCGGACCTTACCCAGGAACGCCGCAAGGAATACGTCAAGATCGTCAAGACCAAGGGCGAGGACGCGAAGATCTCCATCCGCAACATCCGGCGGAAGGCCAAGGAAACACTGGACAAGCTCGTCAAGGACGGCGAAGCCGGCGAGGACGAAGGCAGCCGCGCCGAAAAGGAACTGGATGCCCTGACCAAATCGCATGTGGACGGCATCGACGAGCTGCTCAAGCGCAAGGAAACAGAGCTGCTCGAAGTCTGATGAGCCAGGCAGATCAGGCCCCCGTACCAAGGGCGCGCACCAGGGGGAAGCAGTTGCGGAGCAATCCGACGCCCAAGGCCGGCCGGAATCTTCCGGCAGCCATTGTGGTGGGCCTGGCCATGCTGATCGGCGTGCTCGGCGGCTTGGTCTTCCTCCCGCTCGGATTCGTCGCTGTCACAACAGGGTTCGCGGTCTTCGGCGTCTGGGAGATCTTCCGCGCCCTGGAGGCGAACGGGACCAGGATGCCAATCGTCCCGGTCATGGTGGGCACAGTCGCCATGCCGTTCGCGGCCTATTTTGGCGGTCTTGAGAGCCTGCTGTTCGCCATGCTCTTGAGTTGCGTTGCAGTTCTCCTGTGGCGTTCGGTGGAGAGCCCCGCAGGATCTGCGAACAGCATCTTTGCCGGCGTGTTCACCCTGGGGTGGGTGCCGTTCTTCATCAGCTTCGCTGCCTTGCCGCTGCACGCGGTCGGTGTCGCCACCCCGGTGGGTCTCTGGCCTGGCGGGACCGTGCCGCCCGGGGCCTGGCAGGTGGCCGTTATGCTCCTGCTGGTGGTTTCTAACGACACGTTCGGTTATCTCGTGGGCGCGTCGCTGGGCAAACACCCCATGGCCCCGAAAATCAGCCCCAAGAAATCCTGGGAAGGCTTCGCCGGGTCCATTGCCGGGGCCATGCTGATCGGCATCCTCGCCAGCATTTTCCTGTTGGACAAACCCTGGTGGGTGGGCGTGATCCTCGCGGTTGGTGTCGTCGCGGCGTCCACCGCAGGAGACCTGGCCGAGTCGATGGTCAAGCGGGAACTGGGAATCAAGGACATGAGCAGCATCCTGCCCGGACACGGGGGCGTCATGGACCGACTGGACTCTATCGTCTTCGCCTGTCCCGTGGCATTTGTGCTGTTCGCACTGGTTGCGGGCACCTGACGCGGCCTTAACGGACCACCTCGCCGGACCACCGGCAGCGCCAATAGACTGGTGCGTAACCTGACCCAGCTGAAGAGCAACAAAGGAACAACAGTGGCATTGGACTTTCAACGGAAAATTCCCGCGTCGTTTGAGCGCGTGCGGGGCAACGAATTCGGGTACAACGCCAAACAGGTGGACCAGTTCCTCCAGCGGGCCAGGGTGGCACTCGAGACGCCGAAGGCCGCCATCCACGCCGTTACCAGCGCCGACGTCCGGGGTGTCTCTTTTGACCCGGTCAAGGGCGGCTACGCTGCCGCCGTCGTTGACGCAGCGCTGGACCGGCTCGAAGACGCCTTCGCCCGCCGCGAACGGGACGAACTGATCGCCGCCAAGGGCGAGGACGCCTGGCTGCGGGAGATCGGCAGCCTCTCCGGCATCCTCCGGGGCCGCCTGCACCGGCCTGACGGTGAACGCTTCCGGCGCCCGTCAAAAAAGAAGGCCCGCAGTTACAACATCCTGGACGTGGACAATCTTTGCTACGACCTGATCGGCTACCTCGAAGAGGACAAGCCGCTCAGCGTCGACAACGTCCGTCGTGTGGTCTTCCGCTGTGCCGTGGGCAAGGACGGCTACGAGGAGACCCAGGTTGATGCCTTCCTGGACCGTGTGGTGGAACTCATGGCGGCCATCGACTGACGCCTTTGGCCGGCGCGCTTCAGGCCCCGCCCGGCGGTGTGGGGGAGAGCGGTGCGAAGCGCTGCCATATGGTCGTCCCTCCAGCGGCGCCGCGCGAGAGCCCTGGACGGCTCGCGTGCCGCAGGTTCAGCGTTCGGTGGCCAATGGCCGTTCCGGCGTGTGCAGCCGGGTCATGACCCGGGCCATGGTCCGCGGTATCCGATGTTTTGTCGCCCGGGAGACAAGCACCGTCACGGCGAAAGCGGCGGGAACCGTCCACGCCGCCGGCTGGGCCAACCAGAAGGGCGTGCTGGAGGCCCCCAGGAAAGTTCCCCACACCATGGCGCCACCGCAGAGGACGCCGCCAGTCACCATTCCGGCAATGGCGCCGGCGTCGGTGAGTCCCCGCCACCAGATGCCCAGCAGGAGCACCGGGCACACGGTGGAAGCCGTAAACGCGAACACCAGGCCCACGCTGCCGGCCAATGCCGGGGAATCAGTCATCACGGCAAATCCCAGCGGGACCACAGCGGAGACGACGGCGGCGAGCCGGAATCCCCGCACGTCGCCGCCCAGGACGTCCTGGCTGATCACACCGGCCAGGGAGACCACCAGTCCGGAGGTGGTGGACAGGAATGCGGCAAAGGCCCCGGCCACCACCAATGCCGAGAGCAGGTCGCCGGCAGTTCCGCCGATCAGCTGCCCCGGCAGCAGGAGAACCACCGCATCCGCCCGTCCTGACCGGGCGAGTTCGGGCGCGAACATCCGCCCCAGTAGCCCGTACGCGGTGGGAAACAGGTAAAACACCGAGAGCAGCCCGAGCACGATCAGGGTGGTCCGCCGTGCCGATTGTCCGTCCGGATTCGTGTAGAAGCGGACCAGGACGTGGGGGAGTCCCAACGTGCCGAACAGCAGCGCCACCAGCAGCGAGATGTTCTGGTACGGCCCGGCCGGAGCCAGCCCGGTGGGATTCACGACGGCGGGGGCCACGGCGGCACTGCCGTCACCGGCCAGCGTGAAAACGATGAACAAGACCGGCACCGCAAGGGCAGTGAGCTTCAGCCAGAACTGGAAGGCCTGCACGAACGTAATGGAACGCATGCCGCCGGCCACAACGGTCAGGCACACCACAACCACCACGGCAGCGGAGCCCACCCAGGCCGGCAGCCCCGTAGCGATCCGGATGGTCAAGGCCGCACCGTGGAGTTGCGGCACAATGTACAGCCAGCCCACCACAACCACCATCACGCTGGTCACGCGGCGGACTGCCCGCGAATCCAGTCTGGCCTCAGTGAAGTCCGGGATCGTGTAGGCACCGGACCGGCGCAGCGGGGCGGCCACAAACAGCAGCAGCATCAGGTATCCGGCGGTGTAGCCCACCGGAAACCACAGCGCGTCAGTACCGGACAGCAGGATCAGCCCGGCCACCCCCAGGAAGCTCGCCGCCGAGAGGTACTCGCCTCCGATGGCGGATGCATTCCACCATGGCCGGACCGTCCGGGAAGCCACATAGAAATCGCCGGTGGTCCGGGAAATCCGGAGTCCGTAGAAACCAATGGCAGCTGTGGCCAGCGAAACAACAACAATAGCCATCACACCAACGGCGGGATTCATGAGCACATCACTTGTCCCCGGCCAGGTCCCGGTAGCGGGCCTCGTTCCGGGCGGCGCTCCGGGTGTACAGCCAGGCGCTGAGGCCGATGGCGGGATAGATGCCGGCACCCAGCAGGATCCACTCGAACGGGACACCCGAAACCCGGGTCTCGGCGAGTCCCGGCACGGCAGCCAGCAGCAACGGGAACGCACACAGGATCAGCATGAACCCGATGGCCACCACCAAGGCCAGTCGCAGCTGGGAACGGATCAGGGACCGGACGAAGACCTGCCCCACCTCTGATTCCTCCGCCGCCTCGCGCGTTTCCCCGGCGGGCCGGGGTGCCGAGCGCGGAGCGGTGACGCGGACCCGGGTCATGCCTGCGGCCGGACGCGGGTGGCTTCCAGCTTTTCCCTGACCATGGGAAGGTGGCGGCGGCTGATGGGAAGGCCTGCGCCGGCCACCGAAACGCTGGGCTTGTCCGCCGCCAGCTTCATGGACTGCACATGTTTCAGCGCCACCAGGTAGGACCGGTGCGTCCGGATAAACCCGGCCTCCGCCCACTGCTGCTCCAGATCGGCCAGCGGCACCCGGATGAGGTAGCTGGCATCCGCGGTGTGCAGCCGGGCGTAGTCTCCCTGCGCCTGGACGTACGTGACGTCGTCGCGCCTGATCATCCTGGTGGTGCCGCCCTGGTCAACGGTGATCATCTCAGGCGCGGCGCCCCCGCCGCCGTCGCGCAGCAGCTCGCTGATCCGCCCCACCGACCGGGCGAGCCGCTCGGCCCGGACGGGCTTGAGCAGGTAGTCCACGGCGGCAAGTTCGAACGCTTCCAGGGCGCAGTCCTCGTCCGCGGTGACAAACACCACCGCCGGAGGTTTGCTGCTGCGCGTGATGGCGCGTGCAACATCAAGGCCGGACACGGCTGGCATGTGAATATCCAGGAAGACAGCGTCAATCGTTTCGGTGTTCAAGGCCCGCAATGCCTCGGCACCGGAAGTCGCCCGGTGGATGATTCCGATCCTGTCATCCTTGCCCAGCAGATAGGCCAGTTCCTCCACGGCGGGTAGCTCGTCGTCGGCGACGAGGACATTAATCATGGTCCTACATTAGCCGCCGGAGGCGGCTGGGATCAGACGGCCGGGTTCAGGCGTCGTGGCCGGGCTGGGACTTGGGCACGCGCATGGTGATCAGCGTTCCTTCGCCCGGGGCCGTCTCGATCACCAGGCCGTGCTGGTCCCCGTAGACCTGCCGGAGCCGGGCGTCCACGTTGCGCAGCCCCACGTGGTCGCCGTCGTGGTGTCCGGCCAGCATCGACTGGAGCTCGGCAGGGTCCATCCCCACGCCGTCGTCCTCTATGGTCACTTCCGCATAGGCGCCCGAATCATTGGCCGTGATGGTGATGTGGCCGGCCCCTTCCTTTGCCTCCAGGCCATGCCTGACGGCGTTCTCCACCAGCGGCTGCAGGCTCAGGAACGGGATGACGGTGCCCAGGACTTCCGGCGCGATCCGCAGGCTGACCTGGACGCGCTCACCGAAGCGGGCGCGCTCCAACAGCAGGTACCGGTCAATGCAGCGCAGTTCCTCGGCCAGCGTGGTGAAGTCACCGTGGCGCCGGAACGAATACCTCGTAAAATCGGCGAACTCCACCACGAGTTCGCGTGCCCGCTCCGGATCCGTGTTGATGAACGACGCGATGGCGTTCAGCGAGTTGTAGATGAAATGCGGGCTGATCTGGGCCCGCAGCGCCCGCACTTCAGCTTCCATCAGCAGGGTCCGGGATGCGTCGAGCTCGGCCAGTTCCACCTGAACGGCCACCCAGTCCGCCACTTCGCTGGTGGCGCGGACCAAGCCGGCGCCCGCGGACGGGGCAAACGCCGCCACGACGCCCACCACCCGGGATCCGGCGCGGACCGGCGCGATGACGGCGGCCAGGCTGCCGGAGGCAACGTCCGCACCCAGGTCCCGCGCCTGGAGCACCGCGGTCCGGCCGCCGGTCAGGACGTCCGCGGCCAGATCCATCAACCGGGGTTTCAGTTCCTCGGCGGCACCATCCCAGGCGAGCACGCCCGCCGTATCGGTGATCGCCAGCGCATCACAGCCCAGCAGGTTCCTCAGCTGCCGGCTCGCCTTGGCGGCGCCTGCCGGATTGAGCCCGGTCCGCAGGTGCTGCCCGGCGCGTGATGCTGCGTGGAGCGTGTTGTACGTGGCGCGCTCGGCATCGGTGCCCAGCTCGCGGAAGGACCTGAGCAGCTTGATGCCAGCGCCGACGACGACGGCGATCGCCAGCACAATCACCGCAACGGCGGCGGCACTCAGCAGGGGGGAGTCCGGCATGGTGCCCATCGTAGCGGCGGGTGCCGTTAGTCGCAGCATCGTGACCGTTGAGCGACCGTTCGCACCGATGCTCTGGAATGGAGGCCTGCCGCACCGCAGAGTGATTGTAGTCACATTGATCGCATCCTGCACGCAGGCCGCGGCCGGTGTGAACCAGGCAAGTCTCAATGAGGAGGAACGATGGGTAACGATGCCCACACTCCGGACGCAGCGGCGTCCGTGGACTTCGAACAGGTTCAGTCGACCGAGCGGTTCCAGCAACTGCGCAAACGTCACCGCAGCTTTGTATTCCCCATGGCAGTCGCATTCCTGCTGTGGTACTTCGCATACGTTCTGCTGGCCGATTACGCCGTCGGGTTTATGTCCACCAAAGTGTGGGGCAACATCAACATCGGCCTGATCCTGGGCCTGCTGCAGTTCGTTTCCACGTTCGCCATCACCGGCTGGTACGTCAGCTACTCCAACCGGAGGCTTGACCCCATCGCGGCTGAGATCCGCAACGAAATCGAAGGCCATGAGTTCGACAAAAACGGCAACCGAGTGGGTGGAGTCACCAAATGATCGGAATTGCCACCGCGGTGGATGTGGCCGCGCTCAAGGACACCACCCTGCTGAACATGGGCATCTTCGGCCTTTTCGTTGCAGTGACCATGGTCATCGTGCTGCGCGCCAGCCGCAACAACAAGACGGCGGCCGACTACTACGCTGCCGGACGCTCCTTTACCGGTCCGCAGAACGGCACCGCCATCGCCGGCGACTACCTCTCTGCCGCTTCCTTCCTGGGGATCACCGGCGCCATCGCCATCAACGGCTACGACGGATTTATGTACTCCATCGGCTTCCTGGTTGCCTGGCTCGTGGCCCTGCTGCTCGTCGCTGAGCTGCTCCGCAACACTGGCAAGTTCACCATGGCCGACGTGCTCTCCTTCCGGCTCAAACAGCGTCCGGTCCGGATCGCTGCAGCCATTTCCACGCTGGCCGTCTGTTTCTTCTACCTGCTGGCGCAGATGGCCGGCGCCGGCAGCCTGATTTCCCTGCTCCTGGGCATCAGCGACTGGGGCGGACAAGCACTGGTGATCATCGTCGTCGGCGCCCTGATGATCATGTATGTACTGATCGGCGGCATGAAGGGCACCACCTGGGTCCAGATCATCAAGGCCATGCTGCTGATTGCCGGTGCTGCCGTGATGACCTTCTGGGTGCTTGCCATCTACGGGTTCAACCTCTCCGACCTGCTGGGCGGCGCCGTGGAAACCTCGGGCAACCCGAACATGCTGAACCCCGGCCTGCAGTACGGCAAAACCGAAACGTCCAAGCTGGACTTCATGTCCCTGGGCCTCGCCCTGGTCCTGGGTACTGCCGCGCTGCCCCACGTGCTGATGCGCTTCTACACGGTTCCGACCGCCAAGGAAGCCCGCAAATCCGTTGTCTGGTCCATCGGGCTGATCGGACTTTTCTACCTGTTCACCCTGGTGCTGGGTTACGGCGCTGCGGCGCTGGTGGGCGCCGAAACGATCAAGGCTGCCCCGGGCGGCGTCAATTCGGCGGCCCCGCTGCTGGCCTTCTATCTCGGCGGACCGCTGCTCCTGGGCTTTATCTCCGCAGTGGCCTTCGCCACCATCCTGGCAGTGGTGGCCGGCCTGACCATCACCGCCGCAGCCTCCTTCGCCCATGACATCTACGCCAGCGTCATCTCCAAGGGCAAGGCAGACGCCGGCACCGAGGTCAAGGTGGCGCGGCGCACCGTGGTGGTCATCGGTGTGATGGCCATCCTGGGCGGCATCTTCGCCAACGGCCAGAATGTGGCATTCCTGGTGGCGCTCGCCTTCGCTGTAGCGGCGTCGGCGAACCTCCCGACGATTGTCTACTCGCTGTTCTGGCGCCGGTTCACCACCCAGGGTGCTGTGTGGAGCATGTACGGCGGACTGGGCTCGGCCATCATCCTGATCGTCTTCTCGCCGGTGGTTTCCAGCCTGAAGACCTCCATGATCCCGGGCGCCAACTTCGCCTTCTTCCCGCTGAGCAACCCTGGCATTGTGTCCATCCCGCTGGCGTTCCTGCTCGGCTGGCTCGGGACGGTGCTGGACAAGAAGCGCGAGGACACTGCCAAGCAGGCCGAAATGGAAGTACGTTCCCTGACCGGTGTGGGCGCGGAGAAAGCCGTGGAACACTGATCGATGACTGAGCGCGGAACAAGCCGACGGCCCGGAACAAGCGGGGACTCGGGAACAACCTGACAGTCAGAGCCCCTGTGCCGTACGGCACGGGGGCTCTCTCACGTTCAGGCTGCCGGCGACGTTTAAGATGGGTGCTCTGTGGCGTTCAGGCCGGCGGTGGCGTCATCGCTGATGGTGGCCAGCCGGCACGGCCGGACTGCCGTGCTGGCCATGGACCTGCCGATGCAGTGAGGGCGGGTCCCCCTGTGGAACAAGGATGCTGAACCGGCAGTCGGGTTGCAGGGGATCGATGTGCAGGGGCAGGTGATGATCCCGCGAGCACGCCTTCAGCTGATCGAGTGCGTCAGGGTCAACGGATGCGCTTGCCACGTCAATCTCCAGGTGCAGGCCTTCACGAAGGGAATTAGCCCGCTTGAGGACTGAATAGAGGGCGTGGATGCTTTTGGCCGTGACATGGCCTCTGGCCAAAACCTGTGCGCGGGCCTCATCGAGGTCAACGCGAACAAGAATGCTGAGTTTTTCTGTCAAGGCTGGCTGCCCTTCATTTGGTGGGGCCGCGACGCTGCGGCCCCACCAAGAGTAGGCACATAATGTGACGCGCGCAACACATTGAATTGCTCGGGCACCTTCGATGCTGGGCGCCGGGAGGTGGGCTCCGCAGAATCAGGCACGTTCAGGCACCGGCTTGTGTACAGGCCGTAGAGTTCATTGCTGGTCGGTGCGGGGAGTGCCTGGCTTTGCAGGTTCATCCATACTTAAAGGAATCCGTTGGGGCGGGATCCGAATACCGTCCGGAGGTCAGACGTGCAGAACCCGTACACCTATTCCAGTGCTCTGGGCACCTCGGACTGCCCGACGGGGACCTTTCATTTAGATGTCTCCTCCGGCCTCATGGCGTGGTCCGGTGGCCTATACCGGATTCATGGATACGTGCGTGGGGACGTCGTGCCGACGGTGGAGCTTCTGCTGGCACACAAGCATGCCGAGGCCAGGCCGCGGTGCGCAGAGGTCATAGCCCAGGTTCTGCGTACGGGCGGGTACTTCTGCATCTATCACCGCATCATGGATGCCCGCGGACGGTTCCGCCGGGTCCTCACGACCGGGGATGGGATGCTTGACCCGGCCGGGAAGGTGACAGGGATCAGCGGTCTCATGATCGATCTGACCGAGACGGTCCGGAATGAGACCGATCAGGCCGCACGCGATGCCGTCGCCGGGGTGACGGCAAGCCGCAGCGAAATCGATCAGGCGCGCGGCATCCTGATGGGCAGGCTCCTGATCAGTGCAGAGGAGGCCTTTGATCTCCTCGTCAGTTGCAGCAGCCGCACGAACGTCAAAGTAGCCACCCTCTCCGCAGGCCTGGTGGACATCGCCAACAGCCGCCAGGCACCCGCCGTTCTGGACAGTGTGATTCGCAAGCTCCAAGCAAATGCCCTCCCGAAGCACGGGGGAGCCGGACGCGCAGGAGCCCTGGGAAGAGAACTGGGATAGGGACACTACAGGGCTCCGACCCCCTGCCATTGCGGCGGTGCCCCGGGTGTTCCACCAGGAGTCCCTTTGAACCAATACCGGGAATCCGTGTCCGGATCAACGACCCACATCCGTCCGGTATGGCGATGGTGTGAAACCTCTCATCTGCATAGCCGCAGTGCGCGGGTTCAGGGTCATAGGAGACTGCGGGCGGCGGCGGTGATGTGGTGGGCGGAGATGCCGGCGGCGTCGAGCAGTTCCTGGGGTGTGCCGGAGGTGGGGAGCGCCTTGACGGCGAGCAATGCAAGGTGGAGCCTGGGCGTGTTGACACTGGCGAGGGCTTCGAGGACGGCTGAGCCGATGCCGCCTTCGGGGTAGTGGTCTTCAGCGATGACAATCCGGCCCCCGGTGTCGAAGCAGGTCCGGCGGAGGGTTTCTATGTCGATGGGTTTGATGGAGTAGAGGTCAATGACGCGGGCGCGGATGCCGGCTTCAGCCAGTTCTCCGGCGGCAGTCAGGCACTCGTGCAGCGTCACCCCGGCACCGATGAGAGCCACCTCGTCGTCGGGGCCGGCGTTGTGCACCTTGCACCCGCCCAGCGGGAATTTCTCGTCCGGTCCGTAGATGACCGGGTACGCGCCGCGGGTAGCGCGAAGGTAGGAGATTCCGGGGGTGTCGGCCATGGTCTGGATGAGTTGGGCGGTGGAGGGGGCGTCGGCCGGATACAGGACAGTGGAGGTGTGTACGGCGCGCATGGCGGCGATGTCCTCCAGCGCCATTTGGGAGGGGCCGTCCTGGCCGATTTCGACGCCGGCGTGTGTGCCGACGAGCCGGATGTTGGCTTGGGATACTCCTGCCATCCGGATGAAGTCGAAGGGCCGGGATACCAGGAATGCGGCGAAACTCGCGGCGAACGCGATGTAGCCGCGGACCGAGAGCCCGATGGCGGAGGCGATGAGTTGCTGTTCAGCGATGAACATTTCGAAGTACCGGTCCGGGGCGGCGTCTTTGAATTCGCCGGCGTGGGTCGAGTTTCCCACTTCGCCGTCCAGAACGACGATTTCGGGACGGGCGGCCAGTGCAGACACGGCGGCGCCGAAGGCGGCCCGGGTCGCCACCTTATCGCCCACCTCCCAACGGGGGAGGCTGATGGCTGCCCGCGGATTGGGTGTGATCTCAGGCGTGCCCTGTTCGGGGAGGGTCGTGGTGATGCGCAGGTTGCCCGGGCCGCCGAGGGCTGCCACGGCACGTTCGGCCATGTCCTTGGGAAGCGCTTTGCCGTGCCAGCCGTTCCGGTCTTCGATCTCGGGAACGCCTTTGCCCTTGATGGTTTTGGCGAGAATGACCGTTGGTTGGTCGGGCCGGGATCGTGCGCTGGTGAGCGCGTCGTCGATCGCGGAAATGTCATGGCCGTCGATGACGAGGGGATGGGCGCCGAAGGCCTCTACCCGCCGGGCGTAGCGGTCCATGTCCCATTGGAGTTCGGTGGGGCCGTTCTGGCCCAGGCGGTTGACGTCCACGACGGCGGTGAGATTGCCCAGCTTGTAATATGCGGCCTTGTCCAGGGCCTCCCAGATGGACCCTTCAGCCAGTTCGCTGTCCCCGCACAGGACCCAGGTCCGGTAGGGCAGCCGGTCCAGGTACCGTCCGGCCAGTGCCAGCCCGACCGCGTCCGGCAGGCCCTGGCCCAATGAGCCTGTCGCCACGTCAACCCAAGGCAGGAGCGGTGTGGGGTGGCCCTGCAGCCGGCTACCGAACTGCCGGTAGGTATGGATGAGTTCGTCCTCCTCGACGACGCCGACCGCCCGGTACATGGAGTACAACAGCGGGGAGGCATGGCCCTTGGAAAAAATGAGGTGGTCGTTGGTCGGCAGCGACGGCTGGTCCCAGTCATAGCGGAGGTGCCGCTCAAGCAGGACCGCCATGAGATCCGCAGCCGACAACGATGAGGTCGGATGGCCGGACCCGGCCTGTGTGCTGCACCGGATGGAATCCACCCGCAGTTGCGCCGCCAGACGCCCGATGAGCCCGGCCTGCGCGGCGGTCATCGGTGCCCGGGCCTCCTGATGTTCGGTCATCGCAAATCACCTTTCGCCCGTTCAAGAGTCCTCGTGTCCCGGGACGCCTGATATATGTCATACGCCGATGCCAGTTCCTGCGGAAGACGCAACTTGCCCGAGCGTCCCCGCGCCGGCCGGTCTCCCCGGGACTTTGCACGCCAATGCGGCCTCTGGGCGCGCGAAGCCGCCAGCACCGGGGCAGGCGACGCTGGCTGTTCTTCCGATCAGGTGGCGCCGGCCCACCTGGGCTTGGCTGCGACCCGGTGGAGTGCCCTGTGCCGGGCGCGGGTTTCACTAGCGGTACTTCCCGGTGCGCCAGCGTTCCACCCAGCCAGCATCAAGGTTTTCGCCGCGGACGCCGACGGTAACCACCACGCCGACCTCGGCAACGTCCTTCCACGGGATGCGGATCAGCCGGGAGGAGGGAGGCGTGCCTCCGAAGATCCGCGTCCCGAGGACCGGGCCGGTGAGCAGTGCGCTCAGGACCGGGGCCGGAGCTCCCTCCGCGATTCGTTCGCCGATCTCAATGCCGCTGATTTCCAGGTCGTCGACCGTGGTGACGGGCCTGCCTTCGCTGTCGAGGACCTGCCGGTCGAGCAGGTGGAGTTACGCATCGAGGGTCCTTCCGGCTGCCTGGGGCGCAGGTTGCAAGGGGCGGTGGATGCTCATGAACCGGCTTCTGTCACGATCATCGGCGGGATCGCCGCCAGGGAGGCGGCCAGGACGATGACGAGATAGATCATGGCCAGCACATTGACGGGCCGCCTGTTGACGTGCTTTCCCGTGTACTGCGGATCATTGGCAACGATGAGAATCGGCAGGTATGTCAGCGGCAGCGCAACGGCGGAAAACACCACTGAATATTCGGTCACGAGCACCGGATCGATGCCTGTGGCCAGGACGCAGAGCCGATTACGAGGCAGATGATCATGGCCAGATGGAGGCGGGCGGCCTGGACGGGCCGGCGGAACTTGCCCCAGGACCAGCCGAAAAACTGGGTCAGGGATGGCCGCTGGACAGCGTGGTTTCCAGGGCTGCACCGAAGGTGGCCACAACCCTTATGTCCAGCTTCGGGCTATTGGGCCGCTGCCGTCGATGTTTGAACCCGTCTGGCTGCGGCCAAGGTTGTCACGGCCGTTGTCCTGGTTCTACGGGAGTCCTGGCGCTGAGGGGTTACTCCTTAATGCATAACGGCCGGTCAGGATCACGCACACAGAAAGGAGGCCCCCGCCGCGGTGCTTCACATGCCTGAGCATGACCGGTCACCGCCTCCGTAAGTCCGCGCGGCGCATGCCTGGAAATTTTTGTGGTCCACGCCACGTTCGCGCCCATCCCTTGTTGGTGCTGTTCCGAAGTACTGGTGTCCCCTTCCGGGGGCGCCAACTTCACACGCGCGTGTATGAGGAGATTTTTCCAAATGAATAAAACACTTCGCTTTATGGCTGTTCCCACGCTCGCTCTCGGTGCCTTGGCACTCTCCGCCGTCCCCGCGATGGCCGCCGACCAGTCCTACCAGTCCACCCTTGGTCAGATCAACGGCAGTTCGGCCTCCGGCACCATCACTGTGGACGTCAAGGGCAATCAGGCCCACGCTGTCCTGAACGTGTCAGGTCTGCCGGCCACTTTCATGAACGCACCCTACCCGCACGTCCAGCACATCCACGGCGGCGCCATGGGCCTCTGCCCTCCCGCCTCGGCTGACAAGGACGGCGACGGCGTGGTCTCCACCACCGAAGGCGCGCCATCCTACGGCGCCATCGTCACCACGCTTTCCACTAGCGGCGACACCAGCCCTGCGGCCGGGCTTGACCTTAAGCTCGCCGGCCAGGGTGCCAGCTATACCGTTGACCGCACGTTCGAGCTGAACGCCGAGACCAAGGCAGCCCTGGAAGCGGGCACCGCCGTGGTGGTTGTGCACGGCCTTGACCCCGCCACACTGAGCCCGGCAGGCCAGGCAGCCAAGTCCGACCTTGTTCCCAGTCTTCCACTGGCCGCGACGTCCCCCGCACTGTGTGGGACTTTGAAGGCCGGTCAGATGAAGATGCCGGCAGGCGGCGCTGACACCGGCGTCACGCCGGAATCCGGGACTGACACCGGTGCCCTGGCCCTTGGTGGCGGCCTGGTGCTGGTAGCACTGGCCGGCGGCGCCTACGTGGTCCGTCGCCGCGGCGCCGGTTCAGCGGCCTAAGCTCGAGCCGACTGGAGCCAGCACCGTGACAACGATGAATTCCGGTCGCCGCGGAGGCCTTCTGGCCTCCGCGGCGGTTGGAGTTCTGCTCCTTTTGCCTCTGGCCGGCTGTGGTACCGGAACGCCCGACGCCGGTTCCGCACCGTTGGCTCCCACCTCACCGTCGGCGTCGGCTGCTCCCGCCACCACTCCTGCTGCGGCGCCGGCCCCGCCTGCCGCGGCTCCTGCGGCGCCCGCCGTCGGGCCCGTTCCGGCGGTACTGCCCGCCTCCGTACCAGTAACACTTGAGATCCCCGCCATCGGCGTCCGGACCAACCTCCTGAGCCTGGGTCTTCGGGAGAACCGGTCGCTCGAAGTACCGAAGGATACCGGCAGCGGCGCCCCCGCCAGCTGGTACAACGGCTCACCCACCCCCGGCGAACGCGGCCCGGCAGTGATGCTTGGCCACGTGAATGCACTTGGCGTCGCAACGGGCGTTTTCGCCAACCTGCGCCAGCTGACCCCAGGCACCGAGATCAACGTATCCCGAACCGACGGCAGCATCGCCGTGTTCACCGTTGACCGCGGAGCTACCTACAGCAAGAACGAGTTCCCCACACTGGAGGTCTACGGGAACACCGCGGGCTCCGAGCTGCGGCTCATCACCTGCGACGGCTACGACCCCGCCACCGGACTGTTTGACGACAACTACGTGATCTACGCCAAGCTCAAAGCCTGACAACAGCCTCCCTCCCGTGACAGGGACGGGGCAAGGATGGACAGAGGATGAAAAACCGAAATCACGCGCTGGTCGCGCTGGCCCTGGCCAGCGTGCTGCTGTCCGGCTGCGGGGCACCTTCAGCCAACGTTGGACCGGCTGCCGCGGTGCACGCCGGCGCCCACGGCCATGGCTCTTCGTCCCCCGCCGCCGCCGTCCCCGGCGGCCCCAGCGATGCGGCCCTGATGGTGTGCGGCGGGGAGACCATGGGCAACGTGACCTCGATCCTGGGCCTGACCTCCGAGCAGCACACCGTCAATGACTGGGCAGACGGCACCTTCACCTGCACGTACCACCTCGGCGAAGGTGCGTTGGAGATCGCGGTGAAGGAAGCGGCGGACCCTGCGGCGGCCCGGACCTACTTCGACGCCATGCAGGCCCTGGCCAAGGGCGCCACGCCCATCGAGGGCCTGGCGAACCTGGGCTTCCCGGCCTACGAAACCGCTGACGGTTCCGCCGTGTTCCAGAAAGACAACATGATCCTTCACGTGGACGCCTCGGACCTGTCGGAAACCTTGGGGCCGGACAGCATCAGCCGCACCGCGTTCGCCTACCAGCTCTCCACCACCATCCTCGCGTGCTGGAAAGAGCACCCCTGACACACCCCCTGCAAACAAACACCGGTTCCCACGAAAAGTTCATCATGAAGGCAACATCAGAAAAACCTGGGCACTCGGACTCGGGGCAGCCCAGACCGTTTTGCCCTCTGAGGATGAGGGAACCCAGGCACGCCAGGGCTCGGCACGGCAGCAGCACCAACGCACAGGCTCCATGGACGCCATGGGATAAGCCCATTCCAGCGACTGCGTTCGAAATACGTAAGGATTACACCCACGACGGCGGCTGAGCTGGTTGGCATGATGGGGTCATGGCCTACCTCTCGGAACCCTTCGCCCGCATCGGCATTATTGGCGGCACCGGCCTGTACCGGCTGGCCGGCGCCGCCGTGCTGGAGACGCTGGACGCCGCGACACCGTTCGGCCCGCCTTCCAGTCCCGTCACCATTGCCCGGCTGGCCGCACCGGACGGCACAGGCGGCTCGGACGGTCCGGTCGTCGCGTTCCTGAGCCGGCACGGCGTCGGGCACAGCATTCCCCCGCACCGGATCAACTATCGTGCCAACCTCTGGGCCCTCAAGAGCCTGGGCGTGGAGGTTGTCCTCTCCTGCGCGGCAGTGGGCGGACTGGTTCCCAGCCACGGGACCGGCACCTTTGCCGTGCCCGATCAGTTTCTGGACAGGACCTGGGGCCGGGCGGATACCTTCTACGATGGCTTGCTGTCCACCGGTGTGCAGCACCTGCCCGCTGCCGAGCCCTACAGCGCCCCGCTGCGAGCAGCACTCGTCGCCGCCCTGGAGTTGCAGGGCGAAGACTTCGCACCGACAGCCACCATGGCAGTCATCAACGGGCCACGGTTTTCCACCAAGGCCGAGTCCGCGGCCCTGATCCAGGCCGGAGCGCATCTGGTCAGCATGACCCAATACCCCGAGCCCGTGCTGGCGGCGGAGCTGAACATGCACTTCGCTGCGCTGGCATTCATCACGGACGCCGACACCGGCCACGACGGTTCCGAGCCCGTGACCGCGGAGCTGGTACTCGGCCGCCTGGCGGCGGCGCAGCCGCGCCTGCTGGCCGTACTGTCCGCCGCGGTGCATAGGGTGTCCGCGGCGCTGGCCGGGATGGAGCCGGCGCACGACGGCGGATTCCCGCTGCTGGCCCTCATACCCGCCGACGCCGTGGCTACTGTGATGGGCGGCGCCGTGATGGACCCCGCCGGCCCAGCCCGATCCGGCACGGTCCGACCCGGCACTGTCCACAACGCCGGACGGAGCGCCCAGTGAGGATTCTGGTCACTGGCGGAGCCGGTTTCATCGGCGGGCACATCGTCGATGCCGCCTTGGCCCGCGGCTGGGAGGTCCGGATCCTGGATTCGCTGAATCCGGCGGTGCATCCGGACCGGCCGCTACCAAATCCTGGCGCGCCCTTGCTGGTGGGCGACGTTGGCGATGCATCCACCGTCGCTGTGGCTTTGGAGGGGATCGACGTCGTGGTCCATCAGAGCGCCAAGGTGGGCCTCGGCGTCGACTTCTCCGATGCACCGGAGTACATCCGCAACAATGACCTGGCCACCGCCGTGCTCCTGGCAGGCATGGCCGCCGCCGGCACGGACAAGCTGGTGTTGGCCTCCTCCATGGTGGTCTACGGCGAGGGTGCCTACACAGACTCCGCCGGCCGGCCGGTGCGGCCCGGCCCGCGCCGGGTGGAGGATCTGGAACGCGGAATCTTTGATCCCCGGGATCCGGTGACCGGCGAGCTTCTGCTGCCGGTACTGGTCACCGAAGACGCGGCGCTTGACCCGGGGAACGTCTATGCTGCCTCCAAACTGGCCCAGGAAAACCTGGCGTCGGCGTGGGCCCGTTCAACCGGAGGCGCCGCTGCGGCCCTGCGGTACCACAACGTCTATGGCCCCTGGATGCCCAAAGACACCCCCTATGCGGGCGTAGCCAGCCTGTTCCGCTCGGCCCTGGCCCGTGGGGAGGCGCCGCGGGTGTTCGAGGACGGCGGCCAGCGCCGCAGCTTCATCCACGTGGCGGATGTGGCCGAGGCAAACCTGTGCGCTGTTGAGGCGTTGGCGGCAGGCGGGGTAGTGGCGCCGGGCAGTATGAGGGCATACAACGTGGGCGCCTCGGAGGTCCACACCATTGGTGCGATGGCCGGGGTGCTGAGCGCTGTTGGCGGCGGACCGGTCCCTGTGATCACGGGGGACTTCCGGTTGGGTGACGTCCGGCACATCACCGCCAGTTCGGCACGGGCCAAGGCTGAACTGGGCTGGGCTCCGCGGCATGGGTTTGAGGACGGCATGCGCGAGTTCGCCACCGCTCCGCTGCGCGGGGACCGGACCTAGATGCCCGTTCCCGGGCTCTGCTGCCCGGCTGGTATTCGTAACAGAAACCTGCACCCACCGTCAATGTTGGCGACTTCCAGGGCGCCACGGTGAGCCTGGATGATGCCGTTGACCATACTCAGGCCAACCCCTGCGCCGCTATAGCGCGATTTGGTGCGTCCGGTGTCTTTCTGCCAGCCCGCGGTGAGCATCCGGGGAAGGTCCTCCACCGGGATCCCGCCGCAGCCGTCGCGGACCTCCACCACCGCTTCGCCGGCTGTGGAGGTTACGGCAACGGACACGGTGCTGCCATGGACGCTGTACAGAATGCCGTTGAGGATCACATTGCGGATGGCCCGGGACAATGATGCCCCATCGGCGACAACTATGGTGGGGGCGACGGCGTCGCCGTTGATGGCAATGGCCCGGCTGGCCGCGACAGGGGCGAGGTCGGCGATGACGTCACTGACGACGTCGTACAGGTCCAATTGCTGGTGATCCAGCACCAAGGTCCCGGCCTGGATCTTGGAGAGCTCGAGCAGGTCATTGACCAGTACGGCCATCTGGTCGGCCTGGCCAATGATTCTTTGGTGGTAGCCGGACACGTCCTCGGCTACGCCATCCTCCAGCGCCTCGGCCATGGCGCGCATGCTGGCCAGCGGGGTGCGCAGGTCGTGGGAGACCCAGGCAACGAGTTCGCGCCGCGCAGCCTCCACTGCCTGCTCCCGTTGTCTGGATTCTTCGAGTTTATGGCTGGTGGCAGCCAGTTCGGCGGCCAACGCGGACAGTTCCGAGGTCATTTTCCGTTGCGGTGCCACGGGCTCGCCGCGGCCGATTCTGGCCGCATCCCCGGCCAGGCGGTTGGTGTTCCTTGCCAGCCCTACTCCCAGGAGCACTGCGACGACGGCGGCAACGACCGAGGCGATCGCCAAGATGAACCACATCACCTGCAGATCCGCTTCCGAGATGAACATGGCGTTGAAAGCGCTCACCATCCCGGCCACCAGGATGGCCACGGTGGCAAGGACCACCAGTAGGATCTGGACCACAATGGAGGTCCTTCGGAGCAGCCGCTGCAGCACCACTGTCAAAGCGCCGATGGCCAATGCCCATGACAGCACAACGGCGACAATGGTGAACAGATCGACGCTAGTCATGGCTGCCCGGCTCCGTGCCGTCGTCAAACCGATAGCCCACGCCCCACACCGTTTTCAACAGCACGGGTGTGGTGGGGTTGGCCTCGATTTTTTCGCGCAGCCGGCGGACGTGCACGGTGACAGTGGAGAGATCGCCGAAGTCCCAGCCCCAGACGGCCTTGATGAGGACGTCGCGGCTAAAGACCTGGTTGGGGCGGCGCAGAAAGAACGCCAGGAGATCGAATTCCCTTGCCGTCAGGGTGAGGTTCTCAGTGCGGTACCTGACGATGCGCGAGGCCGGGTTGAGGACAAAGCCGGCCAGCTCCACGGGCGGCTCAGGGGTGAATTCCTTGATGCTGCGGCGAAGCACGGACTTTACCCGCAGCACCAGCTCACGGGGTGAGAAGGGCTTGGTGACGTAGTCGTCGGCACCCATTTCCAGGCCTAGGATGCGGTCGTCCTCGGTGCCAAGCGCGGTGAGCATGATGATGGGCATGGACTGGGTGAGTCGGATCCTCCGGCACACCTCCACCCCGTCCAGGCCGGGAAGCATGCGGTCCAGGATGATCAGGTCCGGGTTGTGCGTCCGGGCCAGGTGCAGGGCGCTGAATCCATCGCCTGCCATATCCACCTGGAAACCGGCCAGCACCAGATAGTCGTGCACCACCTGGGCGATGGTGGCCTCGTCTTCAACGAGCAGGATGCGCCGGTTGCCAACATCCGCGGCGTCAGCGTCGGGCTGGACAGTATTCACGTTCCCAGCATAGATTCGTGCGCGCCGCTGTGGGTTTGTTCGGGCTTGCCGGAGCGCAAGCGTCCCGGTTCCGTAAGAATTGCCGCCTGCCGCGCCGGGCCCTCGGATTCTACGGTAGAAGAATGGAGAAAGAGCAGAGCACCTCGCACGATGGAACCGGTGCGGCCAGCGGCCTCGGCACATCGGACGACGCCGGTGGTGCACCCGCCGTGGTGGTGGATGTTGTGCTGCCCTGCCTTAATGAGCGTTCGGCCCTTCCCCGAGTGCTGGGGGCCCTGCTGCCCGGATACCGCGCCATAGTGGTGGACAACGGGTCCACCGATGGTTCCGGCACGCTGGCCGCCAGTCTGGGGGCCGCCGTCGTTCATGAACCGAGGCGCGGCTTTGGCGCGGCAGCCCACGCGGGACTGGTGGCTGCCACGGCGGAGTTTGTGGCCTTCTGCGATTGCGATGGTTCGCTGGACCCTGCTCAGCTCGCCCCGATGCTGGAGCTGGTTCGCGCCGGGAGGGCCGATCTGGTCCTGGGTGCCCGGCGGCCGGCCCACGGCTCCTGGCCGATCCATGCCCGGCTGGCCAACATCGTCCTGAGCCGGCGGCTGCGCCGGTTGACGGGAATCCCCGTCACTGACCTGGGACCGCTTCGCCTGGCCCGGCGCACCGCGTTGCTGGGACTCGACCTCACCGACCGGCGCAGCGGCTATCCGCTGGAAATGTTCCTCAAAGCCCACCACGACGGCTGGCGCGTGGCCGAGATCCCGGTCGCCTATGCGCCGCGCCTGGGCAAGTCCAAGGTGACAGGCACGGCGCGTGGAACCCTGACAGCGCTCAAGGACATGAGTGCACAGCTGGACGCCGCCTCGCGGTGGGTGCCAGGGACGGGCGCCGGCGGACGGGCTAGGGACAGAACACCGGCCGACGGACCCCCAGCCGCGCCCCGGGGAGCGACGCCATGAACCTCACCATCGCCGTCATCGCCAAAGAGTGCATCCCAGGCAAAGCCAAGACGCGCCTCACGCCACCGCTCACGCCTGCGCAGGCGGCAGCCTTGGCCCAGGTCAGCCTCAGTCAGACGCTGGAGACGGTGCGGTTCTTCCCCGCGGCCAGGCGGTTGCTGGTGTTTGACGGGACGCCGCACCACAGGGAGGCTGCGGGTTTTGAAGTGGTTGCCCAGAGCGCCGGCAGGCTCGACGAACGGCTGGCGGCCATCTGTTCCCTGGTCACCGGCCCGCTGCTGATTCTGGGCATGGACACCCCCCAGCTTTCCTCTGCACTACTCACCGGGCTGGTGGCGGACTGGTCCGCCCGGACGCCCTCCCAGGACGCCTGGATCGGTCTGGCCTCGGATGGCGGCTTCTGGGCCCTGGGCCTGCACCGACCCGACGGCGGCCTGGTCCGGGGCGTGGAAATGTCCACCCCGCGGACCGGTGCGCACCAGTTGGCCCGGCTGGCCGGCGCCGGCCTGGCCGTGGGGTTGCTGCCCACTCTGACGGACGTGGATCACTTCGCCGATGCCCTGGCTGCCGCCCGGGATTGCCACGGCACTCCGTTTGCCCGCGAGGTTGACCGTCTGGCCCTGGGGCTGCCGGCGGCGGCGGGGGCGCCGGTTTCGGTGCCGGCCGACGCACCCATCGGAGGGGCGGCCCGGTCATGAACACACCGGGAGCCGCCACCGATACCGGGACCTGGACAGGCAGCGCACCTTCAGGCGGCACCATCCCGGTTTCCTTCTTTGGCCAAGGAGGACACGAGCCCTACGCTGGCAGCCTGTCCGTCGGCCTGGGGCTCCTGACCCTCCGCCCGGAGTCGGACGGGCCGGAATCCGCCGGGCCGGTCCATTTCAGCATGCTCGGCTGGTCCGCCCCGGCCACCGCCTGCGAACGGGAGCTGCTGCGAACACTCCGCGGGCCGGTTCTCGATGTGGGCTGCGGCCCAGGCCGGATGCTGGCCGCTGCACGGGAACTGGGCTTGATGGCCATGGGCGTTGACACGAGCGCCCCCGCGGTTCTGCTGGCCACCAGCCTCGGGGCCGCCGCGATCCATGGCTCCGTCTTTGACCAGGTCCCGCACGAGGGAGCTTGGGGTTCGGCCCTGCTGCTCGACGGCAACATCGGCATCGGCGGGAACATACGGGTGCTGCTGGAGCGTATTGCCTCACTGCTGGCCCCGGGCGGGCAGGCGCTGGCAGAGGCCGAAACCTCCGATTCACTCGACGTGGCCTACCTGGCCGTGCTGGAGGATTCGGCCGGACGGGCCAGCGCTGCCTTTCCCTGGGCCCGTGCCGGTGCGAAAGCGCTAGCCGCGCATGCGGCCCGGGCGGGGTTGGCCTCCGTCGCCACCCGGACTGTTCAGGGCCGGGTCTTCCTGACGCTGGAACGTCGGGCGTAACGTCCGACGCCGGCAATGGCCACCGCGGCGGCTACCGCCAAAACCAGCCAGAAGACGCCCAAGGCCTGCACATAGTCCCCCCGCAGGACGGTGACGTTGGCACCGCTTTCCGGACCGCTTGGCTGAAGCACCTGCTGGGCGCGAATCAGCGGGGCAGCCAGCAAGGTCACCATCGCCCCTATCAGCAGGGCCCCGCGCACTATCCCCTGCTGCACGGGGCGCAGCCGATACGTCAGCCGCGACAAACCGCCGCCGGCCAACGTTGTCATGGGGACCAGTACGCCGTCGTGCACCACCAACGCTGCGGCAAGCCAGGCCGCCACGCCAATCAACTGGGCAAGCGGCACATTGGCAAGGAATCCGAAAAAGGCATAGCCGAGTGCGGCCACGCCCAGGGCACCCAGGGCTGTCCGCACCCACCAGAACGTTCCGCGCTCCACCGTTTCCGGTGGACGCATCAATGGCAGTCGCATCAGATCACCTCCACTTTGTGCACCCATTTGGTCTGCAGTACCCCCGGGCGGCCGGGGGCGATGATGCGTGCCGGATAACCGTGGTCAAGGTCCAGCGGCGCGCCGTTGAGCTCCAGCGCCAGCAATGTCTTCTCGTCCTGGCTATACGCGGCGGGCATGAAGGAGCGCCCATAGACGCCGCCCTGCTCCAGACTGGAAATTTGCAGTACTGCGTCCACCGGCGCCCCCACCATGGCCATCAGGTCCCGGATCCGGACACCGCGCCATTGGGCGCCCTGGCTCCAACCCTCCACGCAGGCGATGGGCAGCCCGTAGCTGTACTGCGGCAGGGCGCTCAGCTGGGCCAGCGTAAACGTCTTCTGCACCGAGCCCGAGGACACGGCCAGCACCCAGTCGGGGGCCAGCGCAGCGGCCGCGACGCCCGCCTGGGCCGCGGTCCGGTTTATCGGTACCTCCTGCGGACCCGTATCCATCCGGCGGGGCGCGAAGAAATTCAGGCCCGCCAGCCACGTGAACGACTGGCCCGCCGTCGTCAGAACGACGACGGCGGTGCTGGCGGTGATTGCCGCCAGGAACCCCCTGCGGCTCCAGCCGGGTCCGGTGGCAGGTGCCGCGGCAGCCGGAACCGATTCGCCGGCCGGCGCTGCCCCAGCAGTATCCGCAGCGAGGGCGGTCGCATCCGATCGGCGGCTCCAGTGCGCACGGACCAGCGGCAGCTTGACCGCAATGTGCAACGCCAGCGACCCGATGATCACCCAGCCCAGCCAATAGTGGACGTCTTTGAAGGAGAACGGCCAGGGGTACCACTGGAAGGTGTTTAGCAATCCGATGGTGACTTCCACTAGCGAGGCGGACACGAAGAGGGCAATCGAGGCCCTCTCCAGGCCGTGCACCACGGATTTCAGCGGCGGCCAACGCAGCAGTTCGGGGAACACAGACCAAAGCTTGGCGGCCAGCAGCGGGATGGAAGCTATCCCGGTGGTGACGTGGATGCCCTGTGTGGCTGCATATAGCCAGACCGGACGGGTAAGGAAAAGCATCCAGCCGGGCGGATCCTGTAGGAGATGGCTGAAGAGCCCGGTCACGAAGCAGACGATGAACGCCATGCCGAGCCAGCGGCCCAGCACCACCGTCAGCCGTTTGCTCCGCAAGGGGGACGAAAACCGTCCGTTCACCGAATCCATCCGCTGCTGGAGGTGGGTGGTCAATCTGTCCATACCCTGATCAAACCACCGCGCCCCGCGCCCCGTCCTGCGCCAGACCTTACGAAAGGCGAACAGTCCGTTGCTTCCCTGGTCCACCGGCGTGCATGTGGTGCAGGATCAAGGGGTGAGCGAACCAATACCCCGCCGTGCACATGGCAGCCAGGCGCCCGGGCAGGCGGGTGACAGCCCGGCGTCAAGCGGTCCCGGGGGTGCCGGCGCCACAGCGGCGGCACTGACGCTGGTGGCATTGCTGGCGGGTGCCGTCTGGTGGACCGTCACCACCGATCCGTCAGCGGAGTGGGTGTCACCCCTTGGCACGCTGGCGGCCTGGGTACTTTTTCTCCCGGCCGCCCTGATGGCACGCCGGATCCCCGCCCGGCATGCGGCCGCCGTCGTGCTGCTGGGCTCCGTGCTGTTGGGTACCGCGGCGATTTCTGCCCCGCCCGCCACGAGCAATGACTCCGCCCGCTATGCGTGGGACGGCATCGTCCAGAAGGTGGGAATTTCCCCCTACGCCCATGTTCCGGCGGACGAGGCGCTGCGCCCACTGCGGCCGGAATGGCTGTTCCAGGATGCCGGACCGGACGGAACCTGCCATACCAACCCCTTTCCCACCGGCACGGAGACCACCACCAACATTCCCGGCGGCGGCACCCTGTGCACGGCCATCAACCGGCCCTCCGTGCCCACCGTCTATCCGGCCGTGGCGGAGCTCTATTTCCTCGCCGTCCGGCTCATCCCCGGTGCCGAGACGGGGTTCATCGCCTTCCAGCTGGGCGGGCTGCTGCTGAGCTTGGCCGTGACGGTGATGCTGCTGGTATTCCTTCGCCGCACCGGCCGTCCGGCACACCAGGCAGTGTGGTGGGGGTGGTCACCGCTGGTGGCCTTTGAAGCCATCAACGGCGCCCACGTGGACGCACTCGGCGCGGCACTGGCGCTGGCCGCCGCGCTGCTGTTGGTGAGTCGGCGCACGCTGGGTTCCGGGATCGCTTTCGGGGCGGCGGTGGCCACCAAGCTTATTCCAGCCATCAGCGCACCGGCGCTGCTCTACCGCCGCCCGGTCCGTTTTATGGCCGCGGCGGTAGCCACCTTTGCCGTGGCGTATGTACCGTATGTCCTCGCCAGCGGCTGGGCAGTGCTGGGCTATCTGCCCACCTACCTTAAATCAGAGGGTTACGACGGAGCGGACAGCCCGCGCTTCACGCTGCTGAAGATGGTCCTCCCGGCGGACTGGGCGGCGCCGGCGGCACTGCTGCTTCTGTTGGGTCTGGCCGTGTATGTCTGGCGGACCACCGACGCCGCCCGGCCCTGGGACGGGCAGGTTTTTATGATCGGAGGGACGCTGTTGCTCGTCTCGCCCAGCTACCCCTGGTACGCCCTGCTGCTCCTGCCATTCGTGGTGCTGAGCCGGCGCTACGAGTTCACCGCCATCGCCCCTGTGCTGACAATGATGTACTTCACCGGCGCCGAACCACATGGCCAGCTGGGGGCCAGGCTGGGCCTGGCCGCCGCCGCCGCCCTTATCGCCGTGGCCACAGTGATGAGGCAACGGCGTTCCCCGGGTTCAGGGAGGACCTTCACGCCCTTGTGAAACGCGGCCACGGCTGCTGTCCAGATGGTTGAGGACACCGTAAAAAGTCACCACGGCCGGAGGCATCCGGACAGGGGAAGCTTTCCTGCTGGACGTCCGCCGACACGTCCGCCCCAAGGCCGCCAACACCGCCAAAGACGCCGACGCCGGCGCGATGCGCTTTGGCGTGACGGTAACGCGCCGGGACGATCACCAAAAGTGCCTGTGAGCACGCGCGGGAGCGCTGTATCTGCAAGGATTTGCCGGCGGTAGGCAGGCGCGTAGCGCCAACATCACTTGGGGGAGCAAGAATGTCCACAGAGGCCACCGTAGACATCGACGCCGCAACCAGCAACCAGGCAGGTCGCAGACGACGTATCGCTCGCCGGACTTTCTGGCTCCGCACAGCCCTTATTCTGGCGATGTTGTTACCTCTGGTGGTCCGGGACATCAGTACGGTTGTGGTGCTTGGCAGTTGGCTCATCTCCGGGGACGTCAGCTGTGGGCACTCCGTCTACGAAGCTGGAAGCGGCCTACGGCTGCCTTGCGTTCCTTGGCGGGCAGAACTCAGCCATTGTCTTGAGTTTTCGTCTGGAGCATCGTCGAAAATGCCTGCCCCACAACTCGCAGGCAATGGTCTGAGCAGCCAGTTTGGCGGCACAACCCGTCAGTGATGACCGTCCGAACTTCGGTGCAGCGGGTGGCGGCCTCACTGATAATAATCATGTCCTGCCCGGTCTGGGCTGTTCCCAGTCGCTACGTCTGGGGCTTGAGCTTGATGTTGATCATTTTCAGCTCGTCGGTTCCTTCGAAGCGGTAGACCAGGTCGATCTTCGTGTCACCGGCGCAGGTGATGAGGCCGGCCACGTCGGCCGCCTTGGTGCCGTTCTCGGTACTGGCCTTCACTTCGTTGTAGGCGGGCTTGCAGGTGTCATCCATCTTCAGCGTCTTGATGCCGGCGATGAAGTCTTCCTTGGTCAGCTGCTCATGGAGGGCTGGGTCGAGATAGTCGTCGTAGGCTTTGGAACTGTCGCCGGCAATCACGAGCTTCGTGAAGCTATCAGCCAGTCCCCGGGCATGGTTGGTGGCTCCGTTGACAATGTTGACCAGGATGAGGACGCCGACGACCGCCAACAGCAGGACTCCGCCCACAACACCGAGGATGGTCCATAGTTTACGGTGGCCTCGCGCCGGGGGTTCCTGTCCGGGCAGGCCGAACGGCCCCTCTGATGAGTATTGGCCGGGTCCGCCGGGCTGCGCGGGTGGCCCGAACTGGGACGGCGCACCGTATTGCCCCGGCGCACCGTACTGCGGCGGGTTGCCCGGCAACGGGGGCGCGCCGTGCCGCGCGGGGTTGCCGGGCTGCCCTGCGTTGCTGGGCTGCCCTGCCGGTTGTTCGGGCCAGGCCGCCGGCTGGCCCGGCTGGTACGGTTCCTGAGGATTGCTCACGATGGAGCCTTTCCGGCAACGCACTGGCACTGCCTTATTGTTCGGACCCGCTGAACGGTACCCATGGATTCACCTTGGAACAGCCTATAACCCAGCCCACCGGGGCTGGCTATCGGGGCAGTAACAACGGCTGAGGGGCCCTACGCGTCTCCGGATCCCCGCTCTAGCAGCGGCTGGATGCGGAAGGGGATGAGTTCACCCATAGCCAGCGCGGTGTCCGTCCGGTCCACTCCATCGCACGCCAGGATTTTGCCGTTGATCCGGAAGAGGTCCTCGGCGTCCAGGGCAACCACCCGGAGCAGGAGGTCAGCGGAGCCGGTGAGGCCGTAACCTTCCAGGATTTCCGGGATGCCGGCGAGGTCATGGGCCAGCTGTCCCAGTTTCTGCTGCTGGACATGGACGGAAATGAACGCCATGAGCGGATAGCCCAGCGACACCGGGTTGATCCGCCGTTCAAAGGACAGGAATACGTGCTTCTTCTCCAGCTGGGCCATGCGCGCCTGCACGGTGTTCCGGGACAGCCCCAGCTTCTGTGCCAATGCCACTACCGTCCGCCGGGGGTCGCGGGCGAGGGCCGAGAGCAGCCTCGTGTCTGTGCCATCCAAACCTTGCATAATGCGCAACGTTAGCACGGTGAGGGCCATGCAAACAGGGCATTATGCGCAGTATTCGCCGCGGTGGTTGTACCCATTGAGCATTGTGAGTAGGGTCACAATTATCCGGGGCAACGGCGCCCGGGCGGCCGGCAGTTGGCGGGACCACAAGTCCCCAGGCTCCGGTCAAACGACGTGTGAAGGTTGCGTGCCATCGTGTCTACAGACAGGAACCTGATCCAGCTGATTACCCCGGCAGGGGAGCGGATCAGCCACCCGGAGTTCGATCCCTGGGTGCAGGACATTGGGGATGAGCAGTTGTGTTCCCTCTACGAGGACCTGACGGTCATTCGGCGGATCGATGTCGAGGCCACCGCCCTCCAACGCCAGGGCGAGCTCGGCCTCTGGCCCCGCTGCTGGGGCAGGAGGCGGCGCAGGTCGGTTCCGGCAGGGCCCTTCGCGAGGACGACTTCGTCTTCTCCAGCTACCGGGAAAACGGCGTGGCGTACTGCCGCGGCGTGGACTTGACCGACATCACGCGGGTGTGGCGTGGCACTGCCTCCTCCGGGTGGGATCCGTACACCGTGAATATGGCCACCCCGCAGATCATCATCGGCGCGCAGACGCTGCACGCCACCGGATACGCCATGGGCATCCAGAACGACGGCGCGGACTCGGTGGCGGTGACGTACTTCGGCGACGGTGCCACCAGCGAAGGCGACGTCAACGAGGCCATGGTCTTTGCCGCCAGCTTCCAGGCGCCGGTGGTCTTCTTCTGCTCGAACAACCACTGGGCCATTTCGGAGCCCGTCCGGTTGCAGTCCCACATCCAGATCGCGGACCGGGCCACTGGCTTCGGCATTCCGAGCCTCAGGGTGGACGGCAATGATGTGCTGGCCGTTATGGCAGCCACCCGCGTGGCCTTGGATCGTGCCCGGCATGGTGGCGGACCCACATTCATCGAAGCGGTCACCTACCGCATGGGACCGCACACCACCGCTGACGATCCCACCCGCTACCGTGACGCCAACGAACTGGAGGACTGGGCCGCGAAGGACCCCATCCAGCGGGTCAAGGCCCTGCTGGAACGCAAGGGCATCCTCACGGAGCAGGTCCAGCAGCACGTTCACGACAAGGCCGAAGCCGTTGCCCGCGAAATCCGTTCGGGCTGCATCGGCATGCCGGATCCGGAGCCGATGGACATCTTCAAGCACGTGTACAGCGCGCCCAACTCGTGGCTGGACCGGCAGCAGGACCACTACGCCCGTTACCTGGCTTCCTTCGGCGATCCCGCGGGAGCCTCCTCAGAAGAAGGTGCACGCTGATGACCCAGATGACCTTTGCCCGTGCCATCAATTCCGGCCTGCGCAAATCCCTCGAAAATGATCCAAAAGTCATCCTCATGGGCGAGGACATCGGCACCCTCGGCGGCGTTTTCCGGGTGACCGACGGCCTCCAGAAAGACTTCGGCACCCACCGCGTGGTGGACACCCCGCTGGCCGAATCGGCCATCATGGGCACCGCTGTCGGCCTCGCCTACCGCGGATACCGCCCTGTCGTGGAGATCCAGTTCGACGGCTTCATCTACCCTGCTTTCGACCAGATCGTGAGCCAGGTGGCGAAGCTGCACTACCGCACACAGGGGGCCGTAAAGATGCCCATCACCATCCGCGTCCCGTTCGGGGGCGGCATCGGCTCGCCCGAGCACCACTCCGAATCGCCCGAGGCGTACTTTACGCATACTTCGGGGCTTCGCGTGGTCAGTGTCTCCAACCCGCAGGACGCACACACCGTGATCCAGCAGGCCATCCTGTCCGATGACCCTGTGCTCTACTTCGAACCCAAGCGCCGCTACCACGACAAGGGTGAAGTGGACGAGGGCATCGATCCGCGCACCGCGCTGTCGATGGACACCGCCCGCGTTGTAACGGAGGGCACGGACGTGACGCTGGTGGCCTACGGGCCG
The DNA here is from genome assembly GCF_009911795.1 of Pseudarthrobacter psychrotolerans. Classification (NCBI taxonomy): domain Bacteria; kingdom Bacillati; phylum Actinomycetota; class Actinomycetes; order Micrococcales; family Micrococcaceae; genus Pseudarthrobacter; species Pseudarthrobacter psychrotolerans. Next base: position 271,236 of record NZ_CP047898.1, read on the forward strand.
TTGGTGAAGACCGCCCGGGACGCGGCCACCGCCGCCGCCGACGAAGGCATTTCCATCGAGGTCATCGACCTGCGCTCGCTGGCACCCGTGGACTACGCCACCGTTGAAGCTTCCGTCCGGAAAACGGGCAGGCTGGTGGTCACCCATGAAGCCGCCCAGTCCGGTGGCCTGGGCGCCGAAGTTGCAGCCAGCATCACGGAGCGGTGCTTCTACCACCTCGAAGCCGCACCCGTCCGCATCACCGGGTTCGATATTCCCTACCCGTTCTCGAAGCTCGAAATGCACCATCTGCCCGGCCTGGACCGGATCCTCGACGGCGTGGACCGCGCCCTCGGACGCCCGAACTCCCTCAGCGGGCTGGAAGGATGAGCGCCACCATGATCAAGGAATTCAGGCTCCCGGACCTCGGCGAAGGCCTCACTGAATCCGAAATCCTCAGCTGGAAAGTGGCCGTAGGGGACACCGTGGCCCTGAACCAGGTCATCGCCGAGGTGGAAACCGCAAAGGCCGTGGTGGAGCTGCCGTCACCCTTCGCGGGCGTGATCACTGCCCTCCATGAAGAGCCCGGAACAATCGTGGAGGTCGGCAAGCCGATTGTCTCCTTCGAGGTAGCGGACGACGGCGGCGCCTCGCCTTCCGGGGCTACGCCCGGCGGGGCGGCCACTGCTGTGGCGGGCGCCGCGAAACGCGAGCCGAACCTGGTGGGCTACGGCGCCGTCGTCGAAAGCTCCGGCCGTCCCGCCCGCCAGGCCCGCAACTTCACAACCCCGGTGGCTGAGCCTGCTCGTGGCCCGGTGGTTGAGCCTGGGGCCACGACCGCAGGGTTCCCTGACCGAGCTCGCGAGGTTAGGGAGCGGGTGGGGGGCGAAACGCTGCCTGTCGAAACCGAGCCGGTCGAAACGCGGCCTGTGGAAACTCTGCCCGTCGAAACCAGGTCCGCCGACACCGCTGAGCGCCCACGCTCCACGCCGCCGGTCCGGAAACTGGCCAAAGACCTCGGCGTCGAGCTGGCCGCGGTCGCGGGCACCGGAGCCGGCGGATTGATCACGCGGGAGGATGTCCGGAATTTTGTCGGCGGCGGGGAACTGCCGGCGCCGGCGCGCCATCTTTCCGCTGTATCGGACACGGCTTCCCGAGCGGGACTGGCAGTACAGGGCGGGCGGGAAGTCCGTACGCCCATCAAGGGGGTCCGCAAGTTCACGGCGGCCGCGATGGTGGCGAGCGCTTTCACGGCTCCCCATGCGACGGAATTCCTCACGGTGGATGTCACGCCCACCATGGACCTGCTCGCCAAGCTGAAGGCGAGCCGGGCCTTTTCCGGCTATAAGCTCACACCGCTGACGCTGGTGGCCAAGGCTGTGCTGATCGCGCTGCGGCGGAACCCGTCGCTGAATTCGCGGTGGGAGGAGGCAAGCCAGGAGATCGTGCAGTTCAACTATGTGAACCTGGGCATCGCGGCCGCGACTCCCCGCGGGCTCACCGTGCCGAACATCAAGGACGCGGATGCCCTGTCGCTGATGGAACTCTCCGAAGCCCTGACGGGGCTAACGGAGACGGCGCGGGCCGGCAAGACTGCCCCGGCCGACCTGTCCGGCGGCACTATCTCCATCACCAACATCGGGGTCTTCGGCATCGATGCGGGCACGCCCATCCTGAACCCCGGCGAGGCCGCCATCCTGGCCATGGGGGCCGTGCGGAAGATGCCGTGGGAATTCCAAGATGAGGTGGCCCTGCGCCAGGTCATGACGCTGAGCCTGTCCTTTGATCACCGCCTGGTGGATGGGGAGCAGGGCTCGCGGTTCCTCGCCGATGTTGGCGCCATCCTGGCTGAACCCGGCATGGTGCTCACGATGGTCTAGGGGCGGAAAACCTGCCGGACCTCCACGCCCCGGCCGGCCTGACCGGTCGGGGCCTGCGCAACTCCGGGCCTGCGCAACGTCATGGCAGCTCGTGTGTCCAGACACCCGTGACGGACCGCACTCGTGGTCAGGAAGCCTGGGGAACGTCCACCGTGAGCGCCGCCAGCGCCATGCTCTCGAGAAGCGGCCGGGCCGTTTTGGGCGCGATCTTGCGTCCGTGGTTTCGCACCGAGTGCGGCGTGGAGTTGATCAGGCCGAACGTGGCGTGGGCCCGCATCCGCAGTTCGGCGGCGTCGGTGCCCGGATGCAGCAGCGCCAGGACCTCCACCCAAATCTCCACGTAGTTCCGCTGCAGCGCCCGTACCTCGGACTGGTCCTTCTGGCTGAGGTTGCTGAAATCCCGGTCCTGCACTCGGATCACGTCGGGCTTGCCCAGCGCAAACTCCACTTGGAACCCCACCAGCCTGCGGAGAGCTGCGGGGGGGTCCGTGGTCTCGGCCACGACGCGCCGGCCGCCCTCGAGCAGCTCGCGGCTGACGGTCAGCAGCAGATCTCCCAACACCGCCTGCTTGCCCTGGAAGTGGCGATAGACGGCCGGGCCGCTGACGCCGGCTGCGGCGCCCAGGTCTTCCAGCGATACGCGGTTGAACCCGTGCAGGGCGAAGAGGGTCGCGGCGGCGGCGAGCAGGGCCTGGCGGCGGCTCTCCTTCGCCTGGCTCCGTGGCGTTCCCGGGGCTGTTTGCGCCTTGCTGCGGGGCGTTCCGGCAATGGACTGCGTTGCCGAGGGAGCCCGCGTTGCCGAGGGAGCCCGCGTAGCTGAATCGGCCCGCGTTGCTGAACCGGGCTGGGCCGCCAGGGCCGGTGTGGACGGCTTGACCGGTCGGGTGGTGGGCACGCTTTTCCTCCTAGGACCAGCAAATTCTAGCAACGTCCCGTTGTGTTGGACATCACAGTTAATAAAGACTAACCTGAATTCCAGTTATAAAGCATTAACCGAGCTGGCTTTTTGCAGCTCTCGCCGGAGCCTTGGTGGCTTTCAAAAAAAAGATGAACGGACGCCGTCGATGGAGACCCTCGCCAGCCGGCTTGATGCCGCAAGTGACGTGTTTGCTGCAAACAACGCTGCGCAGGTCGCGCTAGCCGCCGAGCTCCGGACCAGGCTGGCCGACGCCGCGTTGGGCGGGCCGGAAAAGTCGCGGGAGCGCCACCTGGGCCGCGGCAAGCTGCTGCCGCGCGAACGGATCGACCGGCTGCTGGATGACGGCAGCCCTTTCCTGGAGATCGCGCCGCTGGCGGCTAACGGCATGTACAACAACGAGTCGCCCGGTGCCGGGGTCATCGCCGGGATCGGCCTGGTCCACGGACGCAAGGTCCTGGTGATCTCCAACGACGCCACCGTCAAGGGCGGCACGTACTATCCGATGACGGTGAAGAAGCACCTTCGCGCCCAGGAGATCGCGCTGGAGAACAGGCTGCCGTGCATCTACCTGGTGGATTCGGGCGGGGCCTTCCTTCCGAAGCAGGACGAGGTGTTCCCGGACAGGGAGCATTTTGGCCGGATCTTCTTCAACCAGGCGAAAATGTCTGCCGCGAAGATCCCGCAGATTGCTTCGGTGATGGGTTCCTGCACGGCCGGCGGCGCGTACGTTCCGGCGATGAGCGACGAGACCGTGATCGTCAGGAACCAGGGCACCATCTTCCTGGGCGGGCCGCCGCTGGTGAAAGCGGCCATCGGTGAAATCGTTACCGCGGAGGAGCTCGGCGGCGGCGACGTCCACTCGAGGATTTCCGGGGTCACGGACCATCTGGCTGAGAACGACGAACACGCCCTGCAGATCGTCCGCGACATCGTGGCCACCTTGCCGAAGCCGGCTGCCCCCGCGTGGGATGTGGACGCCGTCGTCGAACCCGTCGCGGACCCGGAGGAGTTGTACGGTGCCGTGCCCACGGACGTCAACGCGCAATACGACGTCCATGAGGTCATTGCCCGGCTGGTGGACGGCAGCAGGTTCCATGAGTTCAAGAAGGAGTACGGCACCACACTGGTCACCGGTTTCGCCAGGCTGCACGGGCACCCGGTGGGGATCGTGGCCAACAACGGCGTGCTCTTCAGCGAGTCCTCGCTCAAAGGCGCACACTTCATCGAGCTGTGCGACCAGCGCGGAATTCCGCTGGTCTTCCTGCAGAACATTTCCGGGTTCATGGTGGGCAAGGACTCGGAACAGGGCGGCATCGCCAAGAACGGCGCCAAGATGGTCACTGCGGTAGCGACGGCCAGGGTGCCCAAGTTGACCGTCGTGATCGGCGGGTCCTTCGGGGCGGGCAACTACTCCATGTGCGGGCGGGCGTATTCACCGCGGTTTCTCTGGATGTGGCCCGCCAGCCGGATCTCCGTGATGGGCGGCAACCAGGCGTCCAGCGTCCTGGCCACCGTCAAGCGTGACCAGTACGAAGCGGCCGGCCAGGAATGGTCCGCCGAAGACGAGGAAGCCTTCAAAGCCCCGATCAAACAGCAATACGAGGACCAGGGCAGCCCGTACTACTCCACCGCGCGCCTCTGGGACGACGGCGTGATCGACCCCGCCGATACCCGCACCGTCCTGGGACTGGCGCTCGACGTCGTCTCCCGCACCCCGCTGCCGGAGACCTCCTTCGGCCTTTTCCGGATGTGAGCCAGCCATGACCGTTTCCTCGCCCGCTCCTGCCGCAACCCGGCAGCAGCCCCTGTTCAACACCGTGCTTGTCGCCAACCGCGGCGAGATCGCCTGCCGTGTCATCCGCACCCTGCGTGCCTTGGGCATCCGTTCCGTAGCTGTCTACAGCGACGCCGACGCCGGGGCCCGGCACGTACGCGACGCTGACACTGCCGTGCGGATCGGCCCTGCCGCTGCCGCAGAGAGCTACCTCAAGATTGAGGCGATCATCCAGGCCTGCCGCGACACCGGCGCGGAGGCCGTCCACCCCGGCTACGGCTTCCTCAGCGAGAACGTCGATTTTGCCCGCGCCCTCGAAGCCGCCGGCATCACCTTCATCGGCCCCGGCGTCGAGTCCCTGAACGTCATGGGTGACAAAATCCGGTCTAAGAACCACGTGGCCGGTTACGGAGTACCGGTGGTGCCGGGCATCGCCGAACCGGGCATGACTGACGCGCAGCTGATCGAGGCCGCGGACGCCGTCGGATTCCCACTGCTCATCAAACCGTCCGCCGGCGGCGGCGGCAAGGGCATGCACATTGTGGAACGGGCCGCGGACCTGCGCGCCACCGTGGAAACCGCCCGGCGCGTCGCCGCCAGTGCCTTCGGCGACGACACCCTCTTCCTGGAACGGCTGGTCCGCAGGCCCCGACACATCGAAGTCCAGATCCTGGCCGACAACCATGGCAACGTCATCCATCTGGGGGAGCGCGAGTGCTCGCTGCAGCGCCGCCACCAGAAAGTCATTGAGGAAGCGCCGTCGCCGCTGCTTGAGTCATTGCACGACGGCGGCGCCACCCGGGCACGTATCGGCGAGGCCGCCTGCCAGGCGGCCCGGAGCGTCCACTACAGCGGCGCGGGAACCGTGGAGTTCCTGGTCTCCGACGAGGCCCCGGACGAGTTCTTCTTTATGGAAATGAATACCCGTCTCCAGGTGGAGCACCCGGTCACCGAAATGGTCACCGGCGTCGACCTGGTCGAATGGCAGGTGCGGATCGCCGCCGGCGAGGAACTGACCGTCCGCCAGGCCGACGTCGCGCTTAACGGGCACGCCGTCGAAGCCCGCGTCTACGCGGAAATCCCGGAGCGGAACTTCATGCCGTCCACCGGGACGGTGCTCCTGCTGGACGAAATGCCCGGTCACGGAGCCGGCAGGATCCGCGTGGACTCGGCCCTGCTGGAGGGCCTGGAGATCTCGTCCAGCTACGATCCCATGATTTCCAAGGTCATCGCGTGGGGCCCGGACCGCACCGTTGCCCTGGACACCCTGGACGCGGCGCTCGCCGGGTATACCGCGCTTGGCATTGACACGAATGTTGAGTACCTGCGCCTGCTGATCAACGACCCCGACGTCCGCGCCGGGCGGCTCGACACCGGCCTGATCGAGCGCAGGATGCCGGACTTCGCGTTCCGGCGGATTGGCGACGCCGAACTGGTCGCGGCAGCCCTTTACGCGGTTGTGAGCGGGGAACCGGACGGCGCGGTGACACCCTCCGGTCCCTGGCAGGCCAGCAACGGCTGGCGGATCGGAGCGCCGGCGCCCCGGCGGATCAGCCTGGGAACGCCCGACGGCGGCATCGCAACAGTGAGCGTCACGGGCCAAGCGGCCGGCGGCCCGGTCCAGGTCCGCGTCGGCGAGGGCCCGTGGCGTACGGCTTCGTTGCGCTTTTCCAGGCGCCACCATGCGGAGGTGACCCTCGATGGCGAAGCCACGGAGTACTCGCTGGCCCCGGGGTCGAGGGGTCCCGGCATCCCGGGCCCGAGCAACCCGGCCTCGGGCGGCCCCACGGAACTGTTCCTCGGCAACGCAGGCTGGTCCTGCCGGCTGGAGGTGCTGACCCGGGAGTCACGGCTCGTCCGGGTGCTCGCCTCGATCCATCTTGAGGAAGGCACCGCGGACCCCGAGGTCCGCTCGCCCATGCCCGGCACGGTGGTGTCCGTGGCCGTCAGCAACGGCGACACCGTGGAAGCGGGCCAGGTCCTGCTCTCCGTGGAAGCCATGAAGATGGAACACCAGCTCGTGGCAGAGGTCGCCGGCACGGTCCACATCAGCGTCAGGGCCGGTCAGCCGGTCAAAGCGGCCCAGGTGCTGGCCACCATCCACCCTTCACTCACGGATTCAAACGCAGATTCACCCGCGGATTCACCTCAGGATTCCAACACGGAGTCGGACAATACAGGCAAGGGAGCCTAGCCATGGCAGATTTTGAACTCAGCGAGGAATACCAGGACCTCAGCGACACCGTCCGGGATTTCGCGGACAACGTGGTGGCGCCGGTCTCTGCGAAGCACGACGAGGAGCACAGCTTCCCGTACGAAGTGGTGTCGCAGATGGCAGACATGGGCCTGTTCGGGCTTCCCTTCCCGGAGGAGCGCGGCGGGATGGGCGGGGACTACTTCGCCCTGGCACTCGCCCTCGAGCAGCTTGGCCGGGTGGACCAGTCCGTGGCCATCACGCTGGAGGCAGGGGTTTCCCTCGGCGCGATGCCGGTGTACCGTTTCGGCACCGAGGCCCAGAAGGAGGAGTGGCTCCCGCTGCTGGCCTCGGGCAAGGCGCTCGCCGGCTTTGGACTGACGGAGCCGGAAGCCGGCTCGGACGCCGGCGGCACCAAGACCCACGCCCACCGCGAGAATGGCGACTGGGTTATTAACGGCAACAAGGAATTCATCACGAACTCCGGCACCGACATCACGCGTCTGGTCACGGTCACCGCGGTGACGGGCCAGAAGGAACGCAAGGACGGCAGCCTGAAGAAGGAGATTTCCACCATCCTGGTGCCCACCAGCACGCCAGGATTCAAGGCGGAGAAGGCCTATAACAAGGTGGGCTGGAACGCCTCGGATACGCATCCGCTCACGCTGAAGGATGTCCGGGTTCCGGAGGCGAACCTTCTGGGCGCGGAGGGCCGCGGCTACGCGAATTTCCTGTCCATCCTGGACGAGGGCCGGATCGCCATCGCTGCACTGGCCACGGGGGCGGCGCAGGGCTGTGTTGATCTTTCGGTGAAATATGCCAAGGAACGCAGCGCGTTCGGCCACCACATCGGCAAGTACCAGGCCATCTCGTTCAAGATCGCACGCATGCAGGCCCGGGCGCACACGGCCCGCTTGGCCTACTACGACGCCGCATCCAGGATGCTGGCCGGGAAGCCGTTCAAGACGCAGGCCGCCATCGCTAAGATGGTCGCAGGCGAGGCGGCCATGGACAACGCGCGGGATGCCACCCAGGTATTCGGCGGCTATGGCTTCATCAACGAATTCACCGTGGCACGCCACTACCGCGACTCCAAGATCCTTGAAGTCGGCGAAGGCACCACGGAGGTCCAGCTGATGCTCATCGCCCGCGAACTCGGACTGTAACAAGCCCGCTGGTCGGGATTGCCACCCGGTGGTCGAGCCTGTCGAGACCCTTGAAAGGACCAACGATGATCAACAAGGTTGTTGCCAGCGCCGAGGAAGCCATCGCGGACATTCCCGACGGCGCGTCCCTCGCGGTGGGAGGGTTCGGCCTCTGTGGAATCCCCGTCGCCCTGATCGATGCCCTGCACCGGCACGGCAGCAAGGACCTCGAAACGGTGAGCAACAACTGCGGTGTGGACGACTGGGGGCTCGGCGTCCTGCTCCGTGACGGCAGGATCCGGCGGACCGTCAGTTCCTACGTCGGTGAGAACAAGGAGTTCGCGCGCCAGTACCTCTCCGGTGAACTTGAGGTGGTGCTGACCCCGCAGGGAACGCTTGCGGAGAAGCTCCGTGCCGGCGGCGCCGGGATCCCCGCGTTCTACACCAAGGCGGGGGTCGGCACGCAGGTGTCCGACGGCGGCCTGCCGCAGAAGTACGACGCCGACGGCGGCATCGCCATCGCCTCTTCCCCGAAGGAAGTGCGGACGTTCAATGAAGTGGACTATGTCCTCGAGGAATCCCTGACCCCCGACTTCGGACTGGTCCACGCCTGGAAAGGCGACCGGCACGGCAACCTGGTCTTCCACGCCACCGCCATGAACTTCAACCCGCTCTGCGCCATGGCGGGAAGAATCACCATCGCCGAGGTGGAGGAGCTGGTGGAACCGGGGGAACTGGATCCGGAGCACGTCCATACGCCCGGCATTTTTGTCCAGCGGGTGGTGGTTGTACCGGCCGGTGAGAAGCGGATCGAAAAGCGGACCGTTGCCCTTGCACAGGCTGCCGGAACCGAGAGCGCAACCGAACAGGCAGGAGCGTAGCCATGGAGTCCAACAGCACGCAGGGAGCGCCTCCCCGTCCCGAAGCCGTCCGGCCGGAATACCGGCGTGCCGCCGTCGGCCATCCGGAAGGCACCAATCCGGAAGCCAAGGGGTGGACCCGCAACGAACTGGCCGCCCGGGTGGCCCAGGAGCTCAGCAACGGGCAGTACGTCAACCTGGGCATCGGCATGCCCACGCTCATTCCCAACTACATCCCGGCAGGCGTGGAGGTGGTGCTGCACTCGGAGAACGGGATCCTGGGCGTGGGGCCGTACCCCAGCGAGGACGCAGTCGATCCTGACCTCATCAACGCCGGCAAGGAAACCGTCACGGTCAACAAGGGAGCAGCGTTCTTCGACTCCGCCTCGTCGTTCGGCATGATCCGCGGCGGGCATGTGGATGTGGCCGTGCTCGGCGCCATGGAAGTGGCGCAGAACGGGGACCTGGCCAACTGGATGATCCCGGGGAAGATGGTCAAAGGCATGGGCGGGCCATGGACCTGGTTTTCGGCGCCAAGAAGGTGATCGTGATGATGGAACACGTGGACCGCAACGGCAACCCGAAGATTGTGGAGAACTGCTCGCTGCCGCTGACCGGCAGGGCGTGTGTGGACCGGATCATCACCGACCTCGCCGTGATCGACGTCGTCACCGAAGGCGGGCGGTCCCGGCTGGTGCTCCGCGAGCTGGCCCCCAACGTGTCCGTGGAGGATGTGGCGGCGGCCACCGGCGCCGAACTGTTCGAAGAGGACCAGGAGCTCACCGTATGACGGCGGACAATCCGCGGGTCATTGAACAGCGCGGCCTGTACTTTGACGAGCTCGACGAAGGCGTTGTCTACGCGCACCGGCCGGGACGCACCGTGACCGAGGCGGACAACGTCCTGTTCACCACCCTGACCATGAACACCCAGGCCCTGCACCTTGACGCCGCGTGGAGCGCAGGGCAGCCGTTCGGCCAGCGGCTGGTCAACTCCATGTTCACGCTGTCTACTGTGGTGGGGCAGTCCGTATCCCAGCTGACCCAGGGCACAATCATCGCCCAGTTGGGCCTGACCGACGTTTCCTTCCCGCACCCGCTGTATCACGGGGACACGCTCTATACCGAGACGGTGATCACCGGGAAAAGGCTTTCGGAGTCGCGTCCCGGCCAGGGGATCGTGACCATGCAGCACACGGGAAAAAACCAGGACGGCACTGTGGTGGCGCTGGCCACGCGGAGCTGCCTGATGTGGACCCGGGACGCCCATGCGGCACAGTCTTCCGGACAACAGGCGCAGCCTGCAGGAGCTGAAAAGGGGAGCCGTCAGGGCCCCGAAAAGGGGACAATGTCCCTATGACATTTGTGATGGGTCCTGCCCTGCTTTTCTGCCCCGCCGACCGTCCCGAGCGTTTCCCCAAGGCTGCCCAACGCGCGGACGCTGTCATCGTGGACCTAGAGGATGCCGTGGCCCCTGCCGACAAGCAGCGGGCGCGCGGCGCGATCCTGGCCCAGTTGGGCGCTGGCGGGGAGGGGCCGGAGCTCGATCCCAGCCGCACCATCATCAGGATCAATCCGGCCGGCACCGACGAGTTCGAGAAGGACCTGCACTGCCTGGCCCACACGCCGTACCGCACGGTGATGCTGGCCAAGGCGGAGAGCGCGGCACAGCTCGAAGCCCTGGCGGACTTCCACGTCATCGCCCTATGCGAGACCGCCGTCGGAATCCTCAACGCGCCCGCCATCGCGGCAGCGCCCAACGTGGTGGCACTGATGTGGGGCGCTGAGGACCTCCTGGCGTCCCTCAGCGGCACGTCCAGCAGGACGGACGACGGCGGCTACCGCGCCGTGGCGCTGCACGCCAGATCCGCGGTGCTGCTCGCCGCACGGGCTTTCGGAAAAGAAGCCGTGGACTCCGTATACGTCAACATCCCGGACCTTGACGGGCTGGCGCTGGAGGCTGCCGATGCCGCAGCGTCAGGATTTGGCTCCAAAGCGTGTATCCACCCCACGCAGGCCGCCGTTGTCAGGGGCGCCTACGCCCCGTCCGAGGCAGACGTCGCCGCCGCCACGGAGCTGTTGCGGGCAGCGGCTGCCACCGGGTCCGGTGTGTTCCAGTACGGGGGCAAAATGATCGACGGCCCCATCCTCAAGCACGCGGAAGCCACCATCCGCCGGGCCGGCATCCACTCCTAGGGCCACAGGGTAGGAATCACCCGACTCCGAATCACCCGGGACGGAATCACCGGACCCGAGTCACCGCCGCCGGCCGCGTGAACCGCGGAGGGACCGCGGCGGTATGGCCTCGTACAGCGGCATCCGGACCCAGCGCTCGCCCGTCTCCTGGAACTCAGCCCTGGTGGCGAAGCGGTACAGGTAGCTGCTGGCACGCACCCAACGCGGCGGACCGCCGTCGAACGGGTCCGTACGGAGAAGCCGCAGCGTCCGCTGGTCCGCCTCCAGCAGTTTCGTGAGGAACGCGTAAAACCACTCCTCGTGGACGGTGCGCAACGGCAGGAACCACATCAGCCAGTCCAGCCGCAGGTGGTACGGCGCCCACTGGCGCGGCAGCCGGCGCACATCTCCGGGTTTGCCTTTGAACCCATATTCGCGCCACTCGGCCGTGTCCCCAGGTTCCTCGTCCAGGGTGCCCTCCACTACGATCTCGACGCGGTGTTTCGTCACCGTGCCGAACGCTCCGTATGTGTTGACCAGCTGCCAGCGGTTGAAGCTGGCATTCATCAACTGCCCCTTGGAAAGCAGGTTGCGCAGCGGCCAGTAGCTGAGCGCCACCAGCAGGAAGGTGGCCACCAGGGTGATGGCAAGCCAGTACGGGGGATTGCCGCGGACGTCGCCCCCGGGATCGCCATCCAGCGGCAGGAACGGCAACATGGCGTGGGCCACGGGATCGCTGACCGCGGCGAAGGCCAGCACAATGGCCATCCAGTTAAGCCACGCAAAATTGCCGCTGGCCACCAGCCACAGCTGGGTGAAGATGATGATGCCGGCGGCGGTGCTTGCCACAGGCTGGGGTGCGAAGAGGAAGAACGGCACCACCAGCTGGGCGAAATGGTTCCCCAGGACCTCCAGCCGGTGGAAGGGTTTGGGCAGGAGATGCGCCTGGCGGCTCAACGGCCCCGGCATGGGCTGGGTTTCGTGGTGGAAGTAGAGGGCCGTCAGGTCACGCCACTCCCGGCCGCCGCGGATCTTGATCATCCCGGCGCCGAACTCCAGCCGGAAGACGAGCCAGGCCAGCAGGATCAGGATGGTGCGCGGCGGCTCCGTCTGGTCCGAGCCAAGGAACGCCACCGTGAACCCGGCCTCCAGCAGCAGCATCTCCCAGCCGAAGCCATAAAACGTCTGCCCCACGTTGACGATCGACATGTAAAGCAGCCACAGGGCCAGAAAGGCGATCAGCGGAACCCACGGCGGCCCGAGCTGGGGGATGCCGGCCACCAGGAGGACAGAAATTGCCAGTCCGGTGCCGCAGACACTACGCAGCAGCCGGTCCGAATAACGCCAACGGAACAGCGTGGGGCGCCGGCGCGCGCTGAACCCTTCCAGATAGTCCGGAACCGGAAGCAGGCCGCGTTCGCCCAGCAGCGCAGGGAACTGGTTCAGGGAGGACAGGAACGCAACAAAGAACAGTGCCGCCACACCTCGCTGCAGCACCTGCCGGGCGAATCCGTACTCCGGCGCATCGAACCAGGAAACCCAGTCCACGCATTCCACGTTACGCCCGGCGGCGCCGTCCGCCCACTAGGATCGGATGGTGTTTGCATTGGTGCTCATTGCCGTCGTTGCGGGGGCACTGGCCCAGCGGCTGGCCGGCCTCGGATTCGGCCTCCTCGTCTCGCCCGTCCTGGTGGTTCTGCTCGGACCCTTCGACGGCGTGATGATCATCAACCTGTGCGGCGCGGCCTCATCCCTCCTGATCCTTTCCAGGGTCTGGCGGCACGTGGACTGGAAGCGCTACCTCGGGCTGGCGCTCGCCGCCCTCGCGGGGGTGCTGCCGGGCGCCTGGCTGGCCAGCAACGTCCCCGAAGCGCCGCTGGAGATCTGCATCGGCATCCTCCTCATCATCGCCCTGCTGGCCTCGCAGCGGCTGACCCGCAGCACATGGCGCGCCAACGGTCCCGTGCCCATGGTGTCCCTCGGGTTCACGAGCGGACTGATGAACGCGGCAGCCGGCGTCGGCGGACCGGCCATCACCGCCTACGCCATTGCCACCCGCTGGGAGCAGAAGAGTTTCGGCGCCACGCTCCAGCCCTATTTCGTGACCACCGGACTGTCTTCCCTGGTGATCAAGTACGTACTATCCGGTGGACATGTTCCCGGCCTGGATGGCTGGCAATGGCTCAGCATCCTGGCCGCCATGGTGGCCGGAATCATCGCGGGCGACCTGCTCTCCGGCAAGGTCAAACCGGCCTCCGTCCGCCGGATCGTTGTGGCCATCGCCTACATCGGAGCCGTATCCACGCTGGCCAAAGGTTTCATCGAGCTGGCGGCGGGCTGACCGGACCGCCGGCCGGGTGCGGGATACTTAACCAATGCAGCCTCGCAGAATCGTCCTCCTCGGATCCACCGGTTCCATCGGCACCCAGGCAATTGACGTCGTCGACGGCGCACCCCACCTTTTTGAGGTGGTGGCGCTCAGCGCCGGCGGAGGAAACCTGGAGCTCCTGGCCCGCCAGGCCGTCCACACCGGTGCCGCCGCTGTGGGCATCGCCACGGGGGATCCGCGGCAGCTGCGGGACCTGATCTCCGAGGCCGCACGCCTCGCCGGACGGCAGGACTATCGCCCCGAAATCATCGCCGGCCCGGACGCCTCGGCCCGCATCGCCGCAGTAGAGGCGGACGTGGTGCTCAACGGGATTACCGGGTCCATCGGGCTCGCCCCGACGCTCGCCGCCCTGAAGTCAGGTGCAACGTTGGCGCTGGCCAACAAGGAATCGCTGATCGTGGGCGGAGCGCTCGTCAAGGCCGCCGCGCGTGAGGGGCAGATCGTACCGGTGGACTCCGAGCACTCAGCCATAGCGCAGTGCCTGCGCTCCGGCGCCGCGGCCGAAGTTGAGAAGCTCATCCTGACGGCGTCCGGAGGACCGTTCCGCGGCCGGACGCGGGAGCAGCTCCACGACGTAACACCGAAAGAGGCCCTGGACCACCCCACATGGGACATGGGTCTGATGGTCACCACCAACTCGGCCACGCTGGTCAACAAGGGCCTGGAGCTCATCGAAGCCCATTTGCTTTTCGACGTGCCGCTGGACCGGATCGACGTGGTGGTCCACCCGCAGTCCGTGGTCCATTCCATGGTCCAGTTCATCGACGGCTCCGTCATCGCCCAGGCCTCCCCGCCGGACATGCGCCTGCCTATTGCCTTGGGGCTGGGCTGGCCTGACAGAGTCCCCAAAGCGGCCTCGCCGTGCGACTGGACCAAGGCCACCAGCTGGACGTTCGAACCGCTGGACACGGCCGCCTTCCCGGCCGTGGACCTGGCTAAGGACGCCGCCAAGCAGGGGAGCACGTTTCCCGCCGTCTTTAATGCGGCGAACGAGGAAGCGGTCATGGCGTTCCATGCGGGGCGCATCCGCTTCACCGAAATCGTGGACACCATTGATGCTGTCCTCAGCGAACATTCAGGATCCTCCGGGCTGACGCTGGAGTCGGTACTGGATGCTGAAAACTGGGCACGTACGCGCGCCCACGAACGTTTAGCAGTCAGCAGTCTCTAGGAAGCAGCAGATCCACGTATGAGCCCCGTCCTCCTTTTTATCCTCGGCGTCGTCTTTGTGGCGATCGGCATTGCCGTGTCCATTGCGCTGCACGAAGTCGGCCACCTGGTGCCCGCCAAGCTGTTCAAGGTCCGGGTCACCAAGTACATGATCGGCTTCGGCCCCACCCTGTGGTCCAAACGTAGGGGCGAAACTGAATACGGCGTGAAGGCGATTCCGCTGGGTGGCTATGTGTCCATGATCGGCATGTATCCGCCCAACAAGGACGATGGAACTGTACGTCCTTCCAGCACCGGCATGTTCCAGACCCTGGCCACGGAAGCCCGGTCCATGGCACACGAGGACGTGGGTCCGGAGGACGCAAACCGCGTGTTCTACCGGCTGCCGGTGTGGAAGAAAGTCATTGTGATGCTGGGCGGTCCGGCCATGAACCTGCTGATCGGCGTGGTCCTGACCGCCGTCCTGCTGATGGGCTTCGGCGTGGCCACGGCCACCACCACCATCGCCGACGTCTCCAAATGCCAGGTGGCTGCCGGCCAAACGGTTGATCCCGATTCCCCGGACTGCCAGCTGACCCCCGCCGCCGCTGCCGGGCTCCTGCCCAACGACGTGGTCACGTCCTTTGACGGGAAAGCTGTCACCGGCTGGGACCAGATGACCGAATGGATCCGTGCCTCCGCCGGCAGGGAAGTCAGCATTACCGTTGAGCGTGACGGCGCCCCCGTCACCACCACGGTGACACCGGTGCTCTCCGCGCGCCCCGTCGTCGGCGTGGACGGACGCCAGGCCAAGGACGACGCCGGCAATCTCCGCTACCAGGACGTCGGCTTCCTGGGCATCGGCGCGCAGACCGAACTGGTTCCCCAACCGGCGTCGTCCGTCCTGCCCCTGGCGGGCGAAAACATCAAACAAGTGGCCGGCGTCGTCTTCAACCTCCCCGCGAGGGTGGTGGGCGTGGCCAAGGCGGCCTTCAGCGAGGAAGAGCGTGACCCCAACGGCCCCATCAGCGTGGTGGGGGTCGGGCGTGTGGCCGGTGAAGTGGCTGCCATGGAGGAAGTACCGCTCCAGTCCAGGATTGGCGCCCTGGTGGGGCTGCTCGCCGGCCTGAACTTTGCGCTCGCGGTCTTCAACCTGATCCCGCTGCTTCCGCTCGACGGCGGCCACGTGGCCGGAGCGCTGTATGAAGGGGCGCGGCGGCGGGTGGCCAAGCTGTTTGGCAAACCTGATCCGGGCGCTTTCGACATCGCCAAGCTGCTCCCCGTTACCTACGTGGTGGCCGCGTTGCTGATGGGCATGAGCCTCCTGCTGATCTATGCCGACATCGTCAAGCCCGTGAACCTGTTCGGCTGACTCCTGCGGACGCCTGGCTGGACGGAGCCCCCGGATCTACCATGAAACATGGGCACCTTCGCCGTCCAATCGCAGAACATCGGCCGCTGGATCCGGGCAGGGTTATGGGCGCTGCCTGTCTCGTGGGTCGTCACCGCCTTGTCCACGCTGGAGCCGCAGCCGGACCAGGTAAAGGACCCGGAGGCCTGGGCCCGTTTTGTCAGCTCCGACCCGTACCAGTTCAGGCATCTGTTCGGCAGTACCGCAGGCACCATACTGGCCCTCTTCGGTGTCTTCGCCTTGGGCTGTTCAATGGCCAACAGCCGGTCAGGACGCCTGGCGCTGGCCTCGATGGTGACCACTGTCGCCGGTATGGCTTTGCTGCTGGTGCCGGCCGTGATTTCAACGTTTGCCACTCCCGCCATTGGAAAGGCATACCTGCGCGGAAACCGAGACGTGATGCAGCTGGAATTCCCGGGGTCCATGACCGGGGCGTTCCTGCTGGGCCTGCTGCTCGCATTGGTTGGCAGCGTGCTGCTGGGGATCTCGGTATGGCGTTCCCGCCTGCTGCCGCGCTGGGCCGGGGCACTCTGGGCGGCGGGTGCCGTGGTGTTCTACGTCCTGGGCGTTGTCCTGGGGCAGGCAACAACGGGAAGCAGCCTGCCGACCCAAACCGCCGGCGCCCTGCTGATGGCCGTGGCCGGTGGATGGATCGCCTGGAGCGGACCCCGTCAGGCCACGGCAGCACGTGACGAAACCGGATGATTCCCATTAATCAGCCCTTATTGGCTGATATTTGATAATCAGCTATTTTTGATTGATTATTCCGGATCACCTGCGTACGGTTGAGGCATGTACGTACTGACCATTGACCAGCGAGGCAGCACTGCCGACGTCGACCGCGTTCCCGATCTGATCGCCGCGCTGCGCAGCCTCACATCGGAGCCCTTTGAGCGGTCCGTGGGCGATGAGCTCCAGGGTGTGGTGGAACGTGCCGAAGAGGTGGTGGAGATTGTTTTGTACGCACTCCGGAGCGGGCGCTGGTACGTCGGGATCGGGATCGGCGCAGTGCAGCTCACCCCGGGCGGAAGCCCCCGGGAAGGTTCCGGGAGCGGCTTTGTGGCAGCGCGAAAGGCCGTTGAACTCGCCAAGGGCTCGGCCGGTCAGGTTCCATTGTCGGTGGTGTCAGGCAGTATTGGCCGTGGACGGGAGATGCCGCCCCACGCCAAGGAAGGAGCCATGACCAGTGCAAATGCCCAGGCGGTGCTTCGCCTGATCGGACGGCTGGTGCAGCAACGCACACCAGCCCAGTGGCGGGTGGTGGACCGGCTGCGCGCGCGCCAGGGCAGCGATGGAAAGCACGGCAGCCAGAAACACGTGGCCCGGGAATTGGGAATCACGGAGCAGTCGGTGAGCCGTGCTGTGCTCAGGTCCGGCTGGCAGGAGGAGTGGGCCGCCAGGCCTGCCGCGGCCATGCTCCTCGACTACGCCCATTCCCAGATTGAAGGAGACCGGTGAACGCACTTTGGATCACAGTTGCCCTGTTGGTGGCCGGATTCGCAGGGTGGCCTGTGACCGCGCTCGTGTTCCGGCTCGCGAGGACCATAGATGACAGAGCGGACGCGGCCAGGAAACCGGACCAGGACACATCAGCCCGGGACCCCTCAGCCGATGTCACGGTAGACACGGTTTCGGAGGCCCCGCGGGCCGGCACGGGGCAAACCGTCGACGGCGAGCTGACGGCGGGTGGCGGCCAGCCGCCGTCGGACGTTCCCCAAGCGGCGCCCACGCTCCCGGCCCAGCGGATCCTGCGCGGCGGGGCAATCATCGGGGTTCTGGAACGCCTGGGCGTCTGCGTCGCCATCCTGACCGGACAGCCGGTGGCCATTGCCTACATTGTGGCGATCAAAGGCCTGGGCAGGTTCGCCGAATTGAAGGAAACCCCCGTGGCTGCGGAGCGGTTCATCATCGGAACGCTCACGTCCATGCTGTGGGCCGCGGGAACGGCGGCAGTTATCAAGGTGGTGTTCCTGCAGTGAGTCTTGCAATCCTGCCCGGATCGGCGCCAGCCCACCCCTGGGGATAGGGTGTCCTTATGACTGTTTTTGCCGTTGAGTATGTGTACGCCGCCGATTCCTCCACCGTCCGTGATGACCACCGCCCCGCGCACCGCGCCTGGCTGGCGGGTCTGGCGGATGAGGGCCAACTGCTGACCAGCGGACCCTACGGGGACGGGGCAGGCGCCCTGCTGATCTTCAAGGTCCAGGACGAAACCGAGCTGAACGAACTCCTCAAGCAGGACCCGTTCGCCGTCGCTGGCGCCATTGCCGGGATCCGGACCACCGAGTGGACTCCCGTGATCGGCCTCCTGGCCGCACACGCATCCTGATTCCCGGACCTTTTTCACTACTGAAACACCTATCCAAGGAGTCCACGTGACCTCGGTCAGCCTGGGAATGCCGTCAGCACCGCCGCCCGTCCTCGCCCCCCGCCGCAAGACGCGGCAGATCAAAGTGGGTTCCGTCGGGGTCGGCTCGGACTCGCCCATCAGCGTGCAGTCCATGACCACCACGCCCACCACGGACATCAACGCCACCCTGCAGCAGATCGCGGAGCTCACCGCCTCCGGCTGCGACATCGTGCGCGTCGCCTGCCCGTCGGCGGATGATGCAGAGGCCCTGCCCATCATCGCGCGCAAGTCCCAGATCCCCGTCATTGCGGACATCCACTTCCAGCCCAAATACGTCTTCGCGGCGATTGAGGCCGGCTGCGCGGCAGTGCGCGTGAACCCGGGCAATATCCGCAAGTTCGATGACCAGGTCAAGGAAATCGCCCGCGCCGCGAAGGACCACGGGACCTCCATCCGGATCGGCATCAACGCCGGATCCCTGGAGCCCGGAATCCTGAAGAAGTATGGCAAGGCCACCCCCGAGGCCCTCGTGGAATCGGCCGTCTGGGAAGCCTCGCTGTTCGAAGAGCACGGTTTCAACGACTTCAAGATCTCGGTCAAGCACAACGACCCGGTCATCATGGTTGCTGCCTACGAAATGCTCGCCGAGCAGGGCGACTGGCCCCTGCACCTGGGTGTGACCGAAGCCGGGCCCGCCTTCCAGGGAACCATCAAGTCCGCCACGGCCTTCGGGGCGCTCCTGGCCAAGGGCATCGGCGACACCATCCGGGTTTCCCTCTCGGCGCCGCCCGTCGAGGAAATCAAGGTAGGCAACCAGATCCTCCAGTCCCTGAACCTGCGCCCGCGCAAGCTGGAGATCGTCTCTTGCCCGTCATGCGGCCGCGCCCAGGTGGACGTGTACACCCTTGCCGAGCAGGTCACCGCCGGGCTGGAAGGCATGGAAATTCCGCTCCGCGTGGCAGTGATGGGCTGCGTTGTCAACGGACCCGGCGAAGCCCGCGAAGCCGATCTGGGGGTAGCGTCCGGCAATGGCAAGGGCCAGATCTTTGTGAAGGGCAAAGTCATCAAGACTGTGCCTGAGAGCGAGATTGTTGAGACACTGATCGAAGAGGCCATGCGCATAGCTGAAGAGATGGGGGAGGCCGATGGCGAAGATGCTGTCAAGGGTAGCCCCGTGGTTAGCGTCTCATAAAGAGGACGCCGCGCCGGCGGGAATATCCGTCCGGACCCTCGCCGGCACGGACACCGCTGCCCTGCGGCGCCTTGCATCGGAGGACCCGGTGGCCAATGTCTTTATCCTGGCGCACCTCCGGGCGGTGGGATCTGCTGCGCCAACCGCTGGGGGCGCCGGCGTCCTGGGAGTTTTCGACGACGGCATCCTGGCGGGAGCGTGCTGGGCAGGGGCCAACCTGGTCCCTGTCCAGCTTGACCCCGAATTTGCCGGGCTTGTCGCTGCCGCAGCAAGCACATCCGGACGCCGCTTCGCCTCCGCTTTTGGCCCCGCGGATGCCGTCCTTGCCCTTCATGCTGAGCTTGCCGAACTGGGGCATGCGGCCCACGAGGTCCGGGATGAACAGCCGCTGATGACTCTGTGCGGGCCGCCGTCGGTGGAGCCCAACGCGGATCTGGGGCTTGGCAGGCTGGCCGATTTTGACCGGATCCTTCCGGCCTGCGCCGCAATGTTTGAAGAGGAAGTCGGCTACTCGCCGTTCCTCGGGGGCAAGGAGTTTTACAGCCGCCGTGTGGAAGGCCTCATCCGGCAAGGCCATTCATTGGCGCACGTCAACGAGTCCGGCGACGTTGTGTTCAAGGCCGAGCTGGGAGCTGTGACAGCGGACGTCACCCAGATCCAGGGTGTGTGGATGAACCCCGGCTACCGCGGACAGGGTCTGAGCGCGGGCTACATGGCTGCCGTCGTTGAGAAGGCGCGCACGCTTGCCCCCGTCACCAGCCTCTACGTCAACGGCTTCAACCTGCGGGCCCGGTCCACGTACGAGCGCGTGGGCTTCCGCCAGGTTGGCACCTTCGCCACGGTTCTGTTCTAGCCGCCAGGTGATCGCCTGAGCCGCAAGGGCACCGCCACTCGTCAGATGACGCGCCAGCCCGCACATCACCCGTCCGGGTTCAGGTCACCCGTGAGGTAGTGCTGGACGTTCGGCGCCACGAGCCGCACAACGTCGTCGGGGGAGGCGGACGCGAGCGGTTCCAGCCGCACCACATACCGGACCAGCATCACGCCCACCATCTGCGTGGCCACCAGGTTTCCGCGCATGGCCACTTCCGCAGGCGGTCCGGGGACTCCTGCCATGATCCGGCTGAGGACGGTGCGCTGAACAAGTTCCCGGAGCAGCATCGTCTTGGCCCTGGAGCCGATGGTTCCCCTCAAAAAGGCCACCAGGCTGTGCTGGGCCGGGCTCTCCCACAGGCGCAGCACCGCCCGCACGATCGCCTCGGCACGGTCCTCCGGCGAGTAGCCGTCGACGCCGGCCAGGACTGTTTCCGGGTCGGCCGGCAGTGCCACGCTCAGCGCAAAAAGCTCGTCCTTGCCCTTGAAGAAGTGGTGAACCATGGCGGGGTCCACACCGGTTTCCCGGGCGATCTGGCGCAGGCTGGTTCCGTCGAAACCGTGTTCCGCGAACAGCCTACGGGCAGTATCCAGGATCTGATCCCTCGACCCTGATGCTCCGCCGCGCCGGCCCCGCCTGCCCGAACCAGCCGGGCTGCCTGCGGGATCCGCGGCGCCCGCCGCGCCCGCGCCAGCCAGTTCGCCAGTGTCTCCGGGACCAGCGCTGCCCGCGGGATCACGTGGTCCGTTCACGCGGTCCGCCGCCGCAGGGTCAACGATGCGAGGACCAGGACGGCAAGGACAATGGCCACGATGACGCCGGCGTCCGTCCACAGCTGGTCTGTGGGCTCGGTGTTGGTGGCGATCTCCTGCAGAGCATCCACCGAAAAGGTCAGTGGCAGGATATTCGACACGGCCTCCAGGGCCTCGTTCATCCTCTCGCGGGCCACAAAGAGGCCACAGAGCAGGATCTGCGGGACCACCACCACCGGCATA
This sequence comes from Pseudarthrobacter psychrotolerans, assembly GCF_009911795.1. Lineage (NCBI taxonomy): Bacteria > Bacillati > Actinomycetota > Actinomycetes > Micrococcales > Micrococcaceae > Pseudarthrobacter > Pseudarthrobacter psychrotolerans. Next base: position 292,521 of record NZ_CP047898.1, read on the forward strand.
AACTGCACGGCCTGGAATTCGGTGCGGGCGAAGGCTGAACAGAGCAGTCCCAGCGCGACACCCAGAACCGCGTTGAGCACGGCAACCATGACCACCAGTCCCGGGCTGCCTTGGATGTCGAGCCCGAAAATCCAGTAGGCAACCGCGGTAGCCACCAGCGACTGCAGCCCGGCCATGATGGAAAATGCCAGCCCGTAGCCAAACAGCAGATCGGCCTTGTGGATGGGAGTGGTCAGCAGCCGCTCCAAGGTTCCGCTGGTGCGTTCGCGCAGCATCGTGATGGAGGTCACCAGGAACATCACCACAAACGGGAAGATCGCCAGCATCATGAGGCCAACGCGGTCAAAAGTCCGGGGCACTCCCGGCGGCAGCGTTTCGTTCTCGTAAAGGAAGTAGACGGCGGTGAGGAGCAGGGCAGGGACCACCAGGATCAGCGCGACGCTGCGGTGGTCGTGCCGGAGCTGGTCCAGGACGCGCCGCGTGGTGGCCAGCATCATCATCAGGTTCATGACCGTACCGTCTTTTCGGGGGAACCGCCGGGCGTTTTGGCGGCGTCCTGGATAATATGCAGGAAGGCTTTTTCCAGATCGGCACTGTGCCCGCGTTGGCTCAATTCCGCCGGCGTCAGCTGCGCCAGGAGCTTCCCTTCCCGCAGCAGGAGCAGTGATCCACAATGGCTGGCTTCCTCCATTACGTGGCTGGAAACCAGCAGGGTTGTCCCCGCCTCGGCCATGGACCGGAACCGGTCCCACAGGTCAGCCCGGAGTACCGGATCAAGGCCCACGGTGGGCTCATCCAGGACCAGCACGCTGGGACGCGCCACCAGGGCACAAGCCAACGACACCCGGCTCAGCTGTCCACCGGAGAGGTCGCCGGTTTTCTGCCTCGCCTGCGGTTCAAGCCCGACGGCGGCAATCGCCTCCGCAGCTTCGGCGCGGCCCTTGCGGTGCATGGCGCCGAAGTAGCGGACGTTGGCTTCGACGGTGAGGTCCGGATACACGCTGGGGGACTGGGTTACGTACCCCACCCGGTGCCGCAGGTCAGGGTGCCCGGCGGGTTGGCCAAGGACCTGGACTGAGCCTGACGTGAGCACCTGGACGCCCATGATGGCCCGCATGAGTGTGGTCTTGCCGCTGCCGGATGGGCCCAGCAGCCCGGTGATCCGGCCTGCCTGGATGGAAAAGTCCAGGCCCCGCAGCACGGGAACCTTGCCCCGGGTCACGTGAAGCGCGGACGCGGTCACGGCCATGCCGACTGCCGGGACGGCTGTGGATGTTGCTGCTGAATGGGACATTAATGCCTCCGAATGCGGGTATTTCTCCCAGAATTCACCACATGATGAATTAAATCTAGACCTGCCGCAGGAACCCGTCAACAACTTCGAATGGAGAAAACCCTTGTCAACGTGTCGGCTATCACATAGGTTCGAACTAGCTGCGCTGGAGTGGGTGGGCGGTCTCACCAGTCCTCACCAGTACCTAGGCGTCGACGGCCATGGAGCCACGTCCGCATGTAATGACCAGCCGTTTACGGCCAGGGGCTTTGCATTGCCGGGCGTGGCTCTATTGCGTCCGGCCCGGCGTCAGTCCCTGGCCCGGCTGTCTCCGGCCCGGCTCAGGTTCCGCCGCCGGGCGGGGCGTGGATTGCCGGTAGATTAGTACCCAGAAGAATTGCCCCGTCCTGCTTTTCCAGCAGCCAGTCCCCAGAAACGGATACCCACCCTTGGTCACAAGAATGTCCCAGCTTTTCCTGCGCACCTTGCGTGAAGATCCCGCCGATGCCGAGGTGGCCAGCCACCGGCTCCTGATCCGGGCGGGGTACATCCGCCGGGCCGCGCCGGGCATCTACACCTGGCTGCCGCTGGGCCTCAGTGTGCTGCGCAAGGTGGAGCAGGTCATCCGCGAGGAAATGGCGGCCATCGGCGCCCAGGAAGTCCACTTCCCGGCGCTGCTGCCCAAGGAACCCTACGAGGCCACCAACCGCTGGACGGAATACGGCGAGGGCATCTTCCGGCTCAAGGACCGCAAGGGCAACGACTACCTGCTGGCACCCACGCATGAGGAAATGTTTGCCCTGCTGGTCAAGGACCTGTACTCGTCCTACAAGGACCTGCCGCTGAGCCTTTACCAGATCCAGAACAAATACCGCGACGAAGCACGTCCCCGGGCAGGCTTGATCCGCGGCCGCGAATTCATCATGAAAGACTCCTACTCCTTCGACGTGGACGACGCCGGCCTGGACGCCAGTTACGCCGCCCACCGCGTTGCCTACCTGAAGATTTTCGAGCGCCTGGGCCTGGAAGTTGTTCCCGTTGCGGCCACCGCCGGTGCGATGGGCGGGTCCAAGAGCGAGGAATTCCTGCACCCCACCGAGATCGGCGAGGACACGTTTGTGCGCTCCGCCGGAGGGTACGCAGCCAACGTTGAAGCCGTCACCACGGTAGTTCCCGCGGACATCGACTTCACCGGCGCCCCCGCCGCGGAGGTCCGCGACACCCCGGACACCCCCACCATCGATACGCTCGTGGAGGCTGCCAACCAGCTCGCTCCGCGGACAGAGGCCGACGGCGGCGCCTGGACCGCCGCTGACACGCTCAAGAACGTCGTCCTCGCCGTGACACTGCCGACCGGGGAGCGCCAGCTCGTCGTCATCGGTCTCCCCGGCGACCGCGGCGTAGACCTCAAGCGCGTCGAAGCTAACATCGGGTCGTTCCTGCCGATCGGCGGCGAAATCACGCTCGAAGCCGCCAACGACGACGACCTCAAGAAGCAGCCCCTCATCGTCAAGGGCTATCTCGGCCCCGGCATGTCCCTGGACGCGCCGCTGCTGGGCACCGAGGGCACCGCCAAGATGCTCTACCTCGTGGATCCCCGCGTCGTCAGCGGCTCCGCTTGGGTCACCGGCGCCAACGAGGCCGGCAAGCACGTCTTCGGCCTCGTAGCCGGACGCGACTTCGGCTGGGACGGCGTCATCGAGTGCACCGACGTGCGCGCCGGTGACGAGGCTCCGGACGGTTCCGGTCCGCTCGAGACCGCACGCGGCATCGAAATGGGCCACATCTTCCAGCTGGGCCGGAAGTACGCCGCGGCCCTGGACCTGAAGGTCCTGGACCAGAACGGCAAGCAGGTGGTGGTCACCATGGGCTCGTACGGTGTTGGCGTCACGCGCGCTGTCGCGGCGTTGGCCGAATCCAACCATGATGACAAGGGCCTGATCTGGCCCCGTGCTGTCGCCCCAGCTGATGTCCACGTAGTGGCCGTCGGGCGCGGCGAGGAAATCTTTGCCGCCGCCGAGCAGCTGGCCCTGGAGCTGGAAGCCGCCGGACTGGACGTCATCTACGACGACCGGCCCAAGGTCTCCCCGGGCGTTAAGTTCGGTGACGCGGAATTGGTCGGAGTTCCCACCATCCTGGCCGTCGGCCGCGGCCTGGTGGACGGCGTTGTGGAAATCAAGGACCGCCGCAGCGGCGAAGCGGAGAACGTGGCCGTGGACAAGGCTGTTGACTATGTGGTCACCGCCGTCCGCAGCTGACCTGCAGCGGTGATCTCGGGGTTCGAGTCGATCCAGCTCACCACAATCATCCTGATTGTGGTGGCTGGATTTGCTGCCGGCTGGGTGGACGCCGTGGTGGGTGGCGGCGGTCTGCTCCAGCTGCCGGCCATGCTTCTGGTACCCGGGATCACGCCGGTCCAGGCCTTGGCCACCAACAAGATGGGGTCTATTTTCGGCACCACCACGAGTGCGGTGACGTACTACGGGCGGGTGAAACCGGACCTTCGGACCGCCGTGCCCATGGCGGTGATCGCCCTTGCCGGCAGCTTCGCCGGGGCGGTGCTGGCCGCCAACCTGCCTGCGAGTGTCTTCAAGCCGATCATCGTGGTGGCGCTGGTCGTCGTCGCGCTTTTTACGGCGCTGAAGCCCAACGTCGGTGACATCACCGTGCTGCGGCACGATGGTCGCACGCACTACGTGGTGGCGTGCCTGATCGGGGCGGTGATCGGCTTCTATGACGGCCTGATCGGTCCGGGCACCGGTTCCTTCCTCATCATCGCGCTCGTCTCGGCGATGGGCTACGCCTTCCTGGAGGCAAGCGCCAAGGCCAAGATCGTGAACATGGCCACCAACGCAGGCGCCCTGCTGTTCTTCCTGCCCCATGGATCAATCCTGTGGGGCGTCGGCCTGCTGCTTGGCCTGGCCAACATGGCCGGCGGATACCTGGGCGCACGGACCGCGGTGAAGCAGGGCAGCCGCTTCATCCGCGTTGTATTCCTCCTGGTGGTGGGTGCCCTGATCATCAAACTCGGCCTCGACGTCTGGCAGGAAAACTTCGCCTGACAGGGTAGCCGAAACCCTCGCAGCCCCCGGCCGGCCGGGCGTACCATGCAGGTATGTCCGCAGGTGGGGAACCCTATTCGGAGGCATTGTCAGCAGCGGCCCGTCGCGCCGCCGAGTGGCTGGCGAGCCTGCCGGACAGGCACGTCGGGCCCGCCCAAAGCGCCCACGATCTCGCGGCCGACTTCGGCGGGCCCCTTCCCGAGCAGGGCATGCCCGCGGCAGCTTTGGTTGAGTACCTGGCGGACAAGGCTGAACCCGGGCTGATGGCCATGCCCTCCGGGCGCTTCTTCGGCTGGGTGATCGGCGGGACGCTGCCTGCCGCCCTGGCCGCAGACTGGCTGGTCAGCGCCTGGGACCAGAACTCCGGCCTGCGCTACGCCACCCCCGCCATAGCCGCCATCGAAGAGGGTGCCGGCCACTGGCTGCTGGATCTCCTCGGGCTCCCGCCAGACTCCGACGTCGGCTTCACCACCGGTGCCACCATGGCCAACTTCACCGGGCTGGCCGCTGCCCGGTGGCGGTTGCTGGCCGACGCCGGCTGGGACCTCGACGGCGACGGCCTGGCAGGCGCCCCGCGGATCAGATGCTTTGTGGGCCAGGAACGCCACGAGACCATTGACCTGGGCCTGCGGTACCTCGGCCTCGGCCGGCCCATCGCCGTCCCAGCGGATTCCCAAGGCAGGCTGGTCGCCGCAGAGCTGGACCGGCTGCTGTCCGAAGGGACCGGGCCCGCGCTGGTCTGCCTCCAGGCCGGCAACCTCCATTCCGGGGCCTTCGACCCCTTCGACGCCGCCATTAGGGTTGCCCGGCGGCATGGTGCCTGGGTCCACGTGGACGGCGCGTTCGGACTGTGGGCCGCGGCAGTGCCTGAATTCGCCGACCTCACCCGCGGCATGGCCCTGGCCGATTCGTGGGGGACCGACGCCCACAAGACGCTCAACGTCCCGTACGACTGCGGCATTGCCATCGTCAGGGATTCAGCAGCGCTACGCAGCGCCATGGGACTGCAGCACACAAGCTACTTGATCCACGACGTCGAAGGCCCGGGCGACCCGTTCGAAAAAGCGCCGGAGCTGTCGCGGCGTGGCCGCGGCGTTCCGGTGTGGGCCGCCCTCCGTTCGCTGGGCAGGGACGGCGTGGCAGCCCAGGTCCGCGGCCTCGCCGACGCCGCTTCGAAGATCGGCAGCCGCCTGGCTGAGGTGGACGGCGTCGAGGTGCTCAACACGGTGGACTACACCCAGGTTTCGCTCGCCTTCGGGGACGACGCCACCACGCGCGCCGTCACAGCCCGGGTGATCGAGGACGGTAAGGTCTGGATGTCCGGTTCACGCTGGCAGGGCAGGGATGTCCTGCGCGTCTCGGTCAGCAACTGGAGCACGGACGCGGACGACGTCGGCACTGCAGTCGAGGCGGTCAGCTCCGCTTTGGCAGCGGTGCGGGCTATGGACTGAACGTCTGGGGGCACCGGTCCCGCCAGTGACCCGTCGCTCAGCCGTCGCCCTGCCCCGGTTCAGGCAGTGCGTGCGCCGAGGGCAGACCGTCGAGGGTCCGCCCGGCCAGAGTGCTGGCCACCCAGAGGGACCGGGCCAGATCGCCTTGGTGGCGCGGCATGGCCGCGTAGCCAAGGGCGTTCTCCACTTCGCGTGCCACGGCCCATTGGCGCGCAGCCTCGGCATCAAGGCCTGCCGCGGCGCTGAAGTCCTGGCAGCGCCGCCTCAACCCTCCGGCCGGATCGCTCCGGGGCAGGTCGCTGAGGCGGTTCCACAGCAGTGGTGCCACCGCGAATTCCGGTTCGCCGATCATGGGCTGCGGGTCGATGGCGGCGAAGGCCGGCCCGGGCAGCGCCCCGCTGCTGGTCTGGGGCCGGGCCAGGATGTTCAGGAAATGCAGGTCCGTGTGGACCAGGACATCGCGGCCCGAGCGGCGGCCCACGGCACCGCGGGTCTGGCAGACTTCCAGGGCCGCCTCCAGCAGCCAGCGCGGGAAGGGGCGGCCCTGCTGTTCCCAGTCTGCGGGCAGGTCATCGCTCCACTGTTCGGCCCGCCCGGCGATGTGGTCGAATTCCTGCCATTGCGGCCGTCCGTCCTGCGCCAGGCTCAACTCGTGCATGATGCTGCCCCAGACAGCAGCTGCGTCATCCAGCGGCAGGGTTTGGAGGGAGCAGTCCGCATTCAGCCGCTCGAGCAGCATTGCGCACGTTCCGGCGTCGGATTCCAACAGCCGGACGGCGCCGGCTCCGCCCCACAATGCCAGCGCATGGCGTTCCACGCGTGCCTCGTCGTGGGGAAACGCGATTTTGAGCGCAGCCGGGGTCCCGTCCTGCTGGCGGACGGGGACCACCACGCCCCCGTGGCCATGCCACGGAAGGGCGCCGGCCGCCAGGTCAACTGTCAGTTCCCAATGTTCCAGCCGCCCCTGGACCAGCCCCGGGAGTGAGGCGAGCCAGGCCCGTCCTGCGCTGCTGTGGCTGTAGCGCACGCTGAGGGCGGGAGGGATCGGCACGCCAATCCGGACGCTCACAGGACGCCGCTTGCGCCGAGCAGGTTGCCGATGGAGTAGGTGGCGGCCAAGGCCAACGCGCCGCCCACCACTACCCTGACGGCGGCCCGCATCTTCGAGCCGCCGCCGATCCAGGCACCCAGAGCTCCCGTGGCAGCAAGGGCCGCCAGCACGGCCCCGAAGGTCAGGGGGACCCGGATGTTCTCGGGCGGCAGCAGGATGGCGAGCATCGGCAGAATGGCGCCGGCAATGAACGCAACAGCGGAAGCAAAGGCCGCGTGCCAGGGGCTCACGATGTCCTTTTCATCGATGTTCAGTTCGGCGGAGAGGTGTGCGCTCAGCGCGTCGTGGGCCGTCAGTTCCCGCGCTACTGTCCTGGCTGTGTCCAGGCTCAGGCCCTTGCCCCGGTAGATCGCCGTGAGTTCCTCCAACTCTTCCTCCGGTTGTTCCCGGAGTTCCAGGCGTTCCTTTTCGATTAAGGCTTCCTGGCTGTCCTTCTGGCTGCTGACGGAGACATACTCGCCCAGGGCCATGGAGACTGCTCCACCCACGAGGCCGGCGGTGCCGGCGACGAGGATTGGTCCGGACTGTGTGGTGACACCGGCGACGCCCACCACGATCGCGGCGACCGAGACGATGCCGTCGTTGGCACCGAGCACCCCGGCGCGCAGCCAGTTCAGGCGCTGCGCGCTGTCGTTTTGGTGTGGCTCATTTTCGTGAAGGGCGGGGGCGCTGGCACTGTCCATGCCTCCAGCAAAGCATTAGTGCCCGCGACTGGCCAGTGTGCCTGGCCTTGGCTACGAATTGCCGGTTGGACGGGCACTGGTGGAGGAAGGCGCCGGGGTCGGGGCAGCGTCCGGCAGGTGCGGCAGCACGGCTTCGTCCAGGAGCACGCCGGGAACCGGGCCGGGAGAGGCGCCCCAATAGGCGGTCCGCCGGGCCGCTGACTGAAGCGCGGAGAGTGCCCAGGCCCGTTCCGGTCCTTCGCTGAGGGCCACCAGATCGCCGAACAACGGAAGGGTCCCTGCCTCGAGCGTTCCCAGCGCCGCTGCCGGGTCTGCCAGGAATGCCTGGCTCAGTGCGTAGCCGGGCCGCCTGATGGGTACCTCGGTGCAACGGGACCTGCTCAAAGCTTCCGCCTGGCCCCGGAGGGCGCTGTGCTGGGTGAGAAATCCCGACGCCGGAACAGCGGACCCGGGATTAAGCCTGGTCAGTGCGGCCTGGTACGCGTAGATCAGTTCCAGCTCACCCTCCACAGTTGAGGCCAAGGCTGAGCCGAGGTCCGCGCCGGTTCCGGCGCCGGCGGCGGCCGCTTTGCTGGCACAGCGCGTGGCCGCCGGGGCCGTGACAGGTGCGGTGGGCGCCGTGGATGAGGGGAAGGAGGAGCCAGCGCCTGGCAGTGGTGCCAAAGCGATCCCGTTGGCTGATGCGAGGTCCTCTGCGGCCAGAAGCTGGGCAGTGCCGGCGCCGGCGAGAAGGCGGGCGATGCCGCCGTCGGCCGTTTCAGCGTCCCGGAGCCGCTGCGCCCCACTTGCCAGGAGGGCTGCGGCGAGGTCCGCCGTCGTCGACGGCGGGACACTGGCCGGCGCACTGGCGGAGGAACGGACTGTGCCGGCCGTGGCAGGACCGCCGGCCACGTCAGCCGGCAGCATCAACGCCTGGGCCTGGAGAGTCAGCAAAGTCACAATCCGAGCCAGGGCTGCGGCTTGCGGGGCCGGCGCAGTGGCGTCGGCAGCGCCGGCAAGGTCCAGGCCCGCGACCCTAAGGCTCAGGGAATCCGCGAACGCGGATGCCCTTGCCTGCTCGGAAAACGGCGGCGCCGCAGGCGGGGAGGGCTCGCGGGGGATGAGAACGGCTCCCAGGCTCACCACGAGAAGGGCGGCCAGCGCAAAAACGGCGTACTGGAAATAGCGGCTACGGCGGCCGGTCTCCTGCGTGTCGTCTTTCACAACAGACCATGTTCTCACGCCTGATGCGGATCTTCGTGCACCACTGCGGCCGGAAAATCGTTACGCTAGTAGTCACAACATCATCTATTGGAAGGCGGCCGGCATCGTGAGTAATGCAGAAGCCACGACTTCATCAGACGCTACCGGATCGGGTACCGCTGTTGCTGCGCCCGCCAACAATCCCGAAGCCATCCGGCTCCGGGCGCTGCTGGAACCCGCGGTCCAGGCCAACCGCCTGTATCTCGAGGACGTATCGATCCTCGCCGGTTCCCACCGCGTGGTCCACGTAGTGGTGGACCTGCCGCAGGAAGAAACCGGCGGCGTAAACCTCGATGTCATCGCGGACATTTCCAGGGTCCTCTCCGACCTCCTGGACAATGATCCTGCCGATGACGGGCGCCCCTACGACCTCGAGGTTTCCTCCCCGGGCGTCGCGCGTCCCCTCACCGAAGTCCGGCACTGGCACCGTGCCCGGGGCCGTATGGTCAAGGTCAACGTCATCCAGGGTGAAAATGTCACCGGCAGGGTCCAGTCCGTGGATGATTCCGGCGTCACCATCATCCCGGAGATCGCCGTCAAGAAGGGCATGAAGCCCAAGCAGGGCGAGCCCCAGATTCTTCCTTTCGACAGGATCCGCACCGGAAAAGTCGAGATCGAATTCAGCCACCTTGAAAAAGCTGGTTTGGAACCTGAGCACAATGGACCTTCTGAGGAGGCCTGATGGATATTGACATGAGCGCGCTAAGACTTCTGGAGCGTGAGCGCGAAATCCCGCTGGACCTCCTGATCCCCACCATCGAGCAGGCGCTCCTGGTGGCGTACCACAAGTCGCCCGGTGCCTTCGAGAAGGCCCGGGCCGAACTGGACCGCAAGAGCGGCCACGTGACCATTTGGGCCGTGGAGATCGACGACGACGGTGCCCCCATCGGCGAGTTCGAGGACACCCCTGCCGGCTTCGGCCGTATTGCGGCGAGCACGGCACGCCAGATCATCCTGCAGCGCCTGCGCGATGTCGAGGACGACAACGTCCTGGGTGAGTTCAAGGGCCGCGAGGGTGAACTTATAGCCGGCCTGATCCAGCAGGGCAACAACCCTCACATGATCCAGGTCAACCTGGGTTCGGTGGAGGCCCTGCTGCCGCCGCCCGAACAGGTGCCCGGGGAAAAGTACATCCACGGCAACCGGCTCCGCGCCATCGTTATTGATGTCCACCGCGGCACCAAGGGCCCGTCCGTAACCCTGTCCCGTTCACACCCGGGCCTCGTCCGGAAGCTCTTCGAACTGGAGGTCCCGGAGATCGCGGACCGCTCGGTGGAGATCGTGGCACTGGCCCGCGAGGCCGGTCACCGTACCAAGATCGCGGTCAAGGCAAACATCCAGGGCATCAACGCCAAGGGCGCCTGCATCGGCGAAATGGGTTCCCGCGTCCGCGCTGTTATGACGGAACTGAACGACGAAAAAATCGACATCGTCGACTTCAGCGAGGATCCGGCAACGTTTATTGCCAGCGCACTTTCCCCGTCTCGTGTGAATTCCGTCACCATCGTGGACGAGGCCACCCGCTCCGCACGCGTGGTGGTTCCGGACTACCAGCTCTCGCTTGCCATCGGCAAAGAGGGCCAGAACGCCCGGCTGGCGGCCAAGCTGACCGGCTGGCGGATCGATATCGTCTCGGACGCTGCCCCGGCGCGCGAAAGCTGAACCCGTTCCGGGGCAACGGCCAACGGGGGATACCGTCGGCCGATGCCCCGGTTTCGGGCAGAACTGCGCCGAGGGGCTAGACTAGACATGACCGCGCCTAACGGCCGGTATTCGTGTGCCCTGAGTATTCCCGTTCCGCCAATGTGCGGTGGGGGCCTTAGGACCGGCAGTTATGAACGTCAGGAAGATACTCACCGTGGCAGAAGTGCTTCACACCGAGGATCAACCGCATCGTACCTGCATCGGATGCCGGAAAAAGGGTGCGCGGTCTGAGTTACTCCGGCTCGTCGCCGAAGGCAGCGGTTCCACCGCAGTGCTGGTAGACGAACGACGCCGGATGGCTGGCAGGGGTGCATGGCTGCACCCCAGCGAAGCGTGCCTGGCCCTGGCGGTCAAGCGGCGAGCATTCGGAAGGGCCCTCAACGGCGCTACCGGGTCCACCGCCGTCGAACGCCGGATCATGGCAGGCAAGCAGGACGCCGGCCCGTTGCAGATACCCCTGGTAGCTGCAGCAAAAACCGTCCAACCTGAAAGCGGGTCAGAAAACTGATGGAAACCCGATGAGTTCCCAGCGATGAGTGCGCAACGATGACAACTTTGTTGCGCTCTGCAATGGGCCCTTTAGTTGCAACCGCGGCTGGGGCCCGCAGTAAGAAGTAGACGGTTCGTGCCTGGCTCGGTGCGGACCGAGACAGGAGAAATGTGGCCAAGGTCCGCGTACATGAGCTTGCTAAAGAGCTCGGTATTACTTCCAAAGATGCAGTAACCAAACTGCAGGAACTGGGCGAATTCGTTCGCTCCGCCTCTTCAACTATTGAGGCCCCGGTGGTGCGGAAACTCCGCAACGCCTACCCCGACGCAGCTGCCAAGACCGCAGCTCCGGCAGCCGCGCCCAAGGCGCCTGCCCCGTCGGCCGACACCCGACCCGCAGCACCTGCTCCGGGCCCCGCAGCTCCTTCAGCCCCGGCAGCACCAGCTGCTACGGCTCCGGCTGCACCCGCTCCCGTTTCCGCGGCTCCTTCAGCCCCGGCGGCACAAGCTGCTGCGGCCCCGGCCGCAAGTGCACCGTCCACCGGCGCCAAGCCCGGTGCCCGTCCGGCACCGAGGGCTGAAGCCCCGGCCGCACCGACCCGCTCCGGCGGATCAGCGCAGGGTGGTTCGCAGGGCGGCTCCGCACCGCGTCCCGGCGGTCCCCGTCCGGGCAACAACCCGTTCGCCACGTCCCAGGGCATGCCCCGCGGCCGCGGTGGCGACGGCGAGCGTGCTCCCCGTCCGGGTAATAACCCGTTCGCTCCCTCGCAGGGCATGCCCCGCGCGGGTGGCCGTCCCGACGGCGACCGTCCGGGTGGTCCGCGTCCCGCAGCCGGTGCAGGTGGCCCCCGTCCGGGTGGTCCGCGTCCCGCAGCCGGTGCAGGTGGCCCCCGTCCGGCTGCTGGCGCAGGTGGACCCCGCCCGGGTGCACCCCGTCCCGCGGGTGCCGGTGGAAACCGACCTACTCCGGGCATGATGCCCAACCGCACTGAGCGTCCCGCACCCGCTGGTGCAGGACGTCCCGGTGGCGGCGCACGTGGTCCCGGACGTCCGGGTGGAGCACCGGGTACCGGTGGAGCTCCGGGTGCCGGTGGCGGCGCTCCGGCCGGCGGCGGCTTCGGTAAGGGTGGCCGCGGTCGCGGTGGCACCCAGGGTGCCTTCGGTAAGGGCGGCGCAGGCCGCGGCAAGCAGCGCAAGTCGAAGCGTGCCAAGCGCCAGGAACTCGAGCAGATGAGTGCTCCGTCGCTGGGTGGCGTGAGCGTACCCCGCGGCGACGGCAACACCGTAGTCCGGCTTCGCCGTGGCTCGTCCATCACGGACTTTGCCGACAAGATCGAGGCAAACCCCGCAGCATTGGTGACGGTCCTCTTCCACCTCGGCGAAATGGCCACGGCCACGCAGTCGCTGGATGAAGAGACCTTCGCACTGCTCGGCGAGGAGCTTGGCTACAAGCTCCAGGTTGTGTCGCCGGAGGACGAGGAGCGCGAGCTGCTCTCCGGCTTCGACATCGACTTCGAAGCAGAGCTCGAAGCTGAAGGCGACGACGACCTCGAGGCACGTCCTCCGGTTGTCACCGTCATGGGCCACGTTGACCACGGTAAAACCCGCCTGCTCGATGCCATCCGCAAGTCCGACGTTATGGCGGGCGAGCACGGCGGCATCACGCAGCACATCGGTGCTTACCAGGTCACGCACACCCACGAAGACATCGATCGTAAGATCACCTTCATCGATACTCCGGGCCACGAGGCGTTCACCGCCATGCGTGCCCGTGGTGCGAAGGTCACCGACATCGCCATCCTGGTGGTCGCAGCGGACGACGGCGTAATGCCGCAGACCGTTGAGGCGCTCAACCACGCGCAGGCCGCAAATGTGCCGATCGTGGTGGCTGTGAACAAGATCGACAAGGAAGGCGCCAACCCGGAGAAGGTCCGCGGCCAGCTGACCGAGTACGGCCTGGTTCCGGAAGAATACGGTGGCGACACCATGTTCGTGGAGGTCTCTGCCCGCCAGAACCTCAACATTGACGAGCTGCTCGAGGCTGTCCTGCTCACCGCGGACGCTGCCCTGGACATGCGCGCCAACCCGAACAAGGACGCCCGCGGTATCGCGATCGAAGCCAACCTGGACAAGGGCCGCGGTTCCGTGGCCACCGTCCTGGTGCAGTCCGGCACCCTGCGTGTCGGTGACACGATCGTGGCCGGTACGGCTCACGGCCGTGTCCGCGCCATGTTCGACGACGACGGCAGTGTCCTGACCGAGGCTGGCCCGTCCCGCCCGTGCAGGTGCTGGGTCTGTCCAACGTGCCGCGCGCCGGCGACACCTTCTTTGTGACCGCTGACGAGCGCACCGCCCGCCAGATCGCCGAGAAGCGTGAAGCAGCCGACCGCAACGCCGCCCTCGCCAAGCGCCGCAAGCGCATCAGCCTGGAAGACTTCGACCAGGCCGTCGCCGACGGCAAGATCGACACCCTCAACCTCATCCTCAAGGGTGACGTGTCCGGTGCCGTGGAAGCCCTCGAAGACGCACTGCTCAAGATCGACGTCGGCGAAGGCGTGCAGCTGCGCGTCATCCACCGCGGCGTTGGTGCTATCACGCAGAACGACGTCAACCTGGCAACAGTCGACAGCGCCGTTATCATCGGCTTCAACGTCAAGCCTGCCGAGCGTGTTGCCGAACTGGCAGACCGCGAAGGCGTGGACATGCGCTTCTACTCCGTCATCTACGCTGCAATTGATGACATCGAGATGGCCCTCAAGGGCATGCTCAAGCCGGAGTACGAAGAGGTCCAGCTGGGCACCGCCGAGGTTCGCGAAGTCTTCCGCTCTTCCAAGTTCGGAAACATCGCCGGTTCCATCGTTCGCTCGGGCATTATCCGACGCAACACGAAGGCCCGCATCAGCCGCGACGGCAAGACCATCGGTGACAACCTCACCGTTGAGACGCTCAAGCGCTTCAAGGACGACGCCACTGAGGTCCGCACGGACTTCGAGTGTGGTATCGGTCTTGGTTCGTTCAACGACATCACCGAGGGCGACATCATCGAGACCTTCGAGATGCGCGAAAAGCCGCGCGTCTAAGTCGGTTTAGGTGTACAGGGTCGGGGCCGTTGGGATTTTTCCGGCGGCCCCGCCCCTTCGCTGGGTGGCCAACGTCTTACGACGTCGGCCACCCAGCTTCGGCAGGCCCGATGCCACTCCCAGGCCGCCGGAAAAAACCCAACGGGAGTCCGTCGTAGACTCGCCTTAGGCGCGTGGCAACCAACCAAACGTGTGTACGCAAGCCGCTAGCGCGCCGTCGTACATCCAAAATTTTTAGGAGTGGAAATGGCTGATCCCGCACGGGCTGCCAAGTTGGCGCAGCGGATTAAGGTTGTTGTTGCCGAGGCTTTGGGCCGGAAGGTTAAGGACCCTCGGCTGGAGGGCATTACTGTTACCGATGCCCGGGTGACCAATGATCTGCAGCATGCCACGATCTACTACACCGTTTTCGGCGACCCGGCTGTGCAGGCTGATGCTGCCAAGGGCCTGGAGAAGGCCAAGGGTGTGCTCCGCCAGGAGGTGGGGCGCAACGTTACTGTTCGCCTGACGCCCACGCTGGAATTTGTGGCCGACCAGATCCCCGTGGTTGCCTCGAACCTGGAGGAACTGCTCCGGGCCGCCAAGAAGCGCGACGCCGAGGTGGCTGCCCTGGCCGAAAACGCCAAGCACGCCGGCGACGCCGATCCGTACAAGAGCGACATTCCCGCCGATGTGGAGATCGACGAGGACGACTTCGACGAAGAGGATATTGACCTCACCGACGACGAAGATCTCGACGAAGACGCCGGCAAGTAACTGACACGGGTCGAAGGCCCGGTCCGCAGTTTCAACTGCGTTCCGGGCCTTCTTTCGTCTGCCGGGCGGGACACCCGGCACGACCTACTTGATGTGGGCCTTCAGCACTGTTCCGGTCGGTTGCCCGAAACTGAAGCCGGCCGTGGCGTAGAGCGTCTTCCCGCTCAGCTCGACGGCCGCAGGACCGTCCACTGCCAGGAACTGTGAAGCCTCTCGGGTCCGGGCGTCGATCTTGACGATCTCATTACCGAACATCGAGGCCGCGTAGACGTCCCCGTTGTCGGATACTGCGATGCCGGTGGGGCTCAGGATGTCCTCCGCCCACAGACGAGTTGTGCCGGTCCAGGGGTTGACCCGGAAGATGGCACCACGGGCGCCAAGGGACGGATCCTCGGGACCGCCGGGGAGTGACGAGACGTAAAGCCAGCCGTCGGGGCCGATCTCGACGTCCGTTGGCACCGGTTCAAACGCGTATTCGTGGCCAACGACACATGCAGGGACTTCGACCGTTCCGCCGGCCATGTCGATCGGGATCCTCGTACCGGCGGGAACGACGGCAGGCCGTGGCGGCAAGACAGCGACTGTCGAGACGTCACCGGAATCCACGTCGACTTCGAGGATGGCATTCGCGCCGGCGTCAGCAACGTACACGGTAGAGCCCTTGACGGCGGTGGCGTAGGGATGGGAATCCACTGCCCCCGTGTACCGGGCGGGCGGGAATACGGGCCAGTCCTTCAGGCAGTCGGCCGAGACATCGGACCCGAAGCCATACTCCTGGTCGCCGTCAGGATTGTGGGTGCGTTCATGGCTCGCGAGGTCGGCAATGGTATGCACGTCGCCTGACCGGTCGATTGACTTCAGGTAGCCCTCGAGCGCATCGGGATTGCCTCCGCCGGCGCCTACGCTCTCCACGAAGTAGGTCGTCCCGCGTGTGGTTTCGACACCACCGACGTCCCAGTCCGCCTTCGTGTAGACGTTGGTGAGTTTGCCGTCTTCTTCCACGCGGTCAAGCTTGCCCACAAAATTCTGGGTGACCAGGACAGAGCCGTCCCTGCCGACGGTGAGGCTCAAGGGCGTGACCAGCCCGTTGGCCAGGATCTTCGGCTCCGGCGACGGGTGGCCCGCCGCGGCCGGCCCGACAGGAATGACTAGCGCCGCGGCAGCAAGGCACGCGACCAAGGAAAACTTCTTCTTCATTGCATCCTCCGGAATTTGAGGTGCGCCGCCCCGCTGACGGGGCTGGGCAATGAGACCAAAGTAGATATGGATTTATACAGCCCCCGGGCGCCAGACTAGTCCTCCGGGCGGGCTGCGTCGATGGAAATTTCCCCTTGTAAGCCCTCTATTTTTGAACCGGAAATCCTGGGTCATGGCTAGGATCTAGTTATGACGCAGGCGAGCGACAACCACGAGGCCACCGGATACCTGGAACGTGCCATTGAGCTGGCTGTCCGCAACGTCGCCGACGGCGGCGGCCCGTTTGGTGCACTGGTGGTGACCCCGGACGGCCGGGTCCATCAAGGCATCAACCGGGTCACCCGGGACTGCGACCCCACCGCGCATGCCGAAGTAGTGGCCATCCGCACAGCGGCAGCCGCAAGCGCCACGTTCGACCTGAGCGGCGCCGTGCTTTACACCAGCTGCGAGCCGTGCCCCCTATGCCTGTCAGCCGCACTGTGGGCGCGGATTGATCGTGTCTATTTTGCGGCCGACCGCCATGGTGCAGCCGCAGCCGGTTTCGACGACGCCGTATTCTACGAGTACTTCAATGGCACCCGTCCGGAACTGCTGCCGGTCGCCCAAACCGCCATTCCGACGTCGGACGCTCCGTTTGACGCGTGGCGCGCCCATGCGCACCGCACTAAGTACTGAGCCCGGAGGCACCCGGTGGAACCTGCGCTGATCAAATGCCCCGGTTGCGGCAAGACGAACCGCGTCCCGGCCGCCGCCTCCGGCCGTCCGCGCTGCGGTAACTGCAAGCTGGGGCTGCCTTGGATCACCACCGCGGGGGATGATGACTTCGCCGCCGTGGCGGAGCAATCCCCGGTACCTGTGCTCGTTGATTTCTGGGCAGCCTGGTGCGGGCCCTGCAGGATGGTGAGTCCGGTCCTGGACAGGTTGGCCACGGAACGGGCCGGTGCAATCAAGCTTGTCAAAGTTGATGTTGACCGGGCGCCGCGACTTTCCGGCCGGTTCGATGTACAGGCCATTCCCACCCTGATGGTCATGGACGGGGGCAAGGTGCTGGCCAAGCAGGCAGGGGCAGCACCCGCCGCGACCCTGCGGTCCTGGCTCGATTCAGCGCTGGCCGGCCGAGGCTAAACGCCGAGGTCCCAGTTGCGCTTTGGCAAGCGGCCCAGGCCTTCGACGAGCTCCGTTCGGCTGCCGCACAGCGCGATCCGCACCCAGCCCTCGCCAATCGAGCCAAAGGCAGTTCCCGGCGCGAACGCGACGCCGGAATCACCCAGGAACCTGCGGGTCCAGCTGCGGACGTCCCCGTCGCTGGCGTGGGAGACATCGGCCCAAAGGTAGAAGGCTCCCTGTGCAGTCAGGTACGGGATTCCTTTGGTTTCCAGCACTGCTGAGGCGGCGTCCCGGTTGGCCCGGTAGTGGTCATGGGCGTGCCGGACGTAATCCTGCGGGCCTGTCAGTGCCGCGAGGGCGGCGTACTGCGAGGGGGTGGCAACACAGGAGACAATCGCTTCCATCACGTTGTTCATCTTCTGTTCCAGCCCAGGCGGACAGACCAGGGCGCCGATCCTCAGGCCGGTCAGGCCGTACGTCTTGGAGAGAGTCAGCGACGTGAACACCCTCGCCTCGCCGGGCACGTCGCTGTCGAACCGGGCCGGGCTGACGTGGGGGACGTCGTAGGTGAAGGCCTCGTAGCATTCGTCAGAAATGATCCAGAGATCGTGCTTGCGGGCAAGGTCCACAAGTTGCCGGGTCAATTCCTCGCCGAGGACGGCGCCCAGCGGGTTGGACGGGGAATTCAGGACGAGCACCCGGGTCCGGTCCGTGATGAGCGCCTCAACGTCCTGGATCCGCGGCTGGAAGTCATGCTCGGGATACAGCGGGTAGCCCACCGGCACGGCGTTCAGGAGCCGGCTGGTCATGGCGAATGTGGGGTAGCCGGGGTTGGGGATCAGGATCTCGTCGCCGGGGGAGAGCAGAAGGCTCATGGCGAAGTGCAGGCCCTGCTGCGCGCCGTCCACCACGTACACCCGCTCGGCACCAAGGCTGGTGCTAAGTCCGGCGCGTTCACGGAACCTGGCGGCGAACGCTTCACGGAGGACCGGGATGCCGGCGTTGGGCGTGTAGTTCGTCTCGTCCCGGTCAAGGCACGCCATGCCGGCTTCAAGGATGTGGCGGGGGAGCGCGAAGCCCGGCTCGCCGATGCTCAGGACGATGGCCCCGGGGTGTGCCAGGCGGCCTCGGTGATTTCCCGGATCTGGTTAACGGGGACGTCGCGCGCGTGCGCCGCAAGCTCAGGCATGGTTGCCATCCTAGCCGCCGGACTCCAGTCCCGGAGCGGCCACACCGGGGTGCGTGCCAGGGGCGGGGCCTGCGGGCAAGTCGTGGGGGCAGGGCTTGTGGGCAAGGGCGACGGCCAGCGCCGATATACTGGGAAGCGTGCTTTCTGGACTGGTGATAGTGGACAAACCGCAGGGATGGACCAGCCATGATGTGGTTGGTCGGATGCGGCGTCTCGCCGGGACCCGGAAAGTGGGGCACGCCGGCACCCTCGATCCCATGGCCACCGGCGTTCTGGTAGTGGGCATCAACAAGGCCACCCGGCTCCTGACGTACATCGTGGGCACGTCCAAGACGTACACGGCAACCATCCGGCTGGGCCAGTCCACCATCACGGACGACGCCGAAGGTGACGTGATTGCCGCCGTCAGTGCCGCCGCCGTCGTCGACGAAGCAATTCACGACGGCGTCGCCGCCCTCACGGGTCAAATCCAGCAGGTGCCCAGCAGCGTCAGCGCCATTAAGGTCAACGGTGAACGCGCTTACGCCCGGGTCCGCTCCGGTGAAGAGGTAAAGCTCGCGGCGCGCCCGGTCACCATCCACCGTTTCGAAGTTCACGCCATCAGCCGGGAAGCCGGCGGTGACGTTGTGGACATTGATGTCACGGTGGAGTGTTCCTCCGGCACATACATCCGGGCCCTCGCCCGCGACCTCGGCGACGGGCTGGGAGTGGGCGGCCACCTGACCGCCCTCCGCCGGACCCACGTTGGCCCGTACTCACTGGAGCAGGCCCGGACGCTGGAACAGCTGGCCGAGGAGCTCAATGTCCTGGAAATGTCCCAGGCAGCCAGGGCACTGATGCCCAACCGCGAACTCACGGCGGAGGAGACCACCGAGATTTCCTTCGGACGCCGGATCGCCGCCGGAGCGGAAGCGGGCGATCCCGCGGCCGCCACCACTGAGCACCCAGCGGCGGCGTTCGCGCCGGACGGCAGCCTCGTGGCGCTCCTGGCGGACTCCGGAAACTTTGCCAAGCCCGTTCTGGTGTTCGCGCCGGGCAACGGTGCGCCCGGAAGTACTGCGCCCGGAACTACCGCGTCCGGGAAGGCTGCGGGCGGGGATACTGCGCCCGATACTGCGGGCGGGGACGCCTAGGCATGGACGCCTATTTCTACATCATCCTGGTAGTCGGCCTGCTCTCCAGCGGAATCTGCCTCGGTGCCGGCATCCTCAAGAAATCCCCCAACGATTTCACCATCCTGTCCGTTGCCGCCGTCGAGCTGGCACTGCTGGTTTACCTCGTGGGATCGATCGTGAGGGTCATCGCGGGCGAACCGATTGCCGGCGAAGCCTGGGAATTCTGGGGATACCTTGCCACTGCGATGCTCCTGCCGCCTGCAGCGGTGTACTGGTCCATTCTTGAACGGACCCGCTGGAGCAACTTTGTCCTCGCCGCGGTCGGTGTCACGGCCTTGGTGATGGCAGCCCGCATGAACCAGATCTGGTACTGAAATGGAAGAAGTACGCAAAGTGAAAGCACCTCGTTCGGAAGCAACCCGTGCCAAGGCAGGCGGCAAGGACACCCGGAACACCGGCCCCGGACGTCTGCTCATCGCCGTCTATGCAGTGTTTGCCATTTCGGCCACCGCACGCGCCGGCTACCAGATCCTGACCAAGTTCTCCGAGGCTCCGTTCGCGTACCTGCTTTCCGCCTTCGCAGCGCTGGTCTACTTGGTGGCAACGGTGTCGCTGGCCAAACCCGGCCGCACGTGGTTCCGGATCTCCCTGGCCGCCGTCCTGGTGGAACTTGTCGGTGTGCTGGTGGTGGGGGCGTTGAGCATGTTCGATCCGGTGGCGTTCCCGCATGAGACCGTCTGGTCCCTTTTTGGCCGGGGGTATGCGTTCATTCCGCTGCTGCTGCCGATCCTGGGACTGGTGTGGCTGTACCGGCGTCGGCCGCGCCGGCAGTAATACACCGCAGCGGCAGTAATACCGCACCGGCAGCAAACCGCATCAGCGCTGCACCGCACCCGGGATCGGCCGCTGCCGGCGAGCCTTCGGGCATGTCCGCGTGTGCCATCCCGTTGGCCCGGCGCCGTCCGGAAGCCATCCTGAATGCGGGTAATCTTAGAGAGTTCCGGCGCCGGTGCGTTCGGAGAGATGTCAGTTGAAGGCAGTAAAAGGCGAGGGTGATGGTCTACATCTGGAATGATCCGTCCGAGGTCCCGGCGGACTTTGGTCCCTCCGTTGTCACTTTCGGCAACTTCGACGGCGTCCATCGCGGGCACCAGCAGGTGCTCTCCGAGCTGATCCGCTCGGCCCGGCTCAACAAGACCAAAGCCGTTGCCGTCACTTTTGACCCGCACCCGGCCCTGATCCACCGCCCGGAGTCCGCGCCCGAAATGATCATGGGCCTGCAGGACAAGCTGGTGGCATTGGGGGAGTTGGGCCTGGATGCCATTTTGGTGATGAAGTACTCGCTGAACCTGGCCAGCCTCACCCCGGAGGAATTTGTCAGCCAGGTCCTGGTGGACAGCCTGCACGCCAGCCACGTGGTGATCGGCCATGATTCCCGGTTCGGCCGCGGCAACTCCGGTGACCTTGACACCATGAAGCGACTGGGCGAAAAGTTCGACTTCGATGTCCAGGTCATCAGTGAGTTCGGTTCGGAAGGCTACCCACTGCATAACGACGGCGGCACGGACCGCCGGTGTTCCTCCACCTGGGTGCGCGAAGCACTGCAGGAGGGTGACGTCGCCACCGCCGCCGCGGTACTGGGACGCCCGCACCGGATGCGCGGCGAGGTTGTACACGGTGCTGCCCGTGGCCGCGTGCTCGGTTTCCCCACCGCAAACCTTGCCCATCAGTCCAGCGGGTTCATCCCTGCGGACGGAATCTACGCCGGCTGGCTGGTGGACCAGGCCGGCACGCGCTGGCCGGCGGCCATCTCGGTGGGGTCCAATCCCACGTTCGACGGCGTCAGCCGCCAGGTCGAAGCCCATGTGATCGACCGTCCGCACGAGGCCGTGGAGGATTTCGATCTGTACGGCCAGACAGTAGTCGTCGAATTTGTGGCGCGGCTGCGCGGCATGGTGGCATACCGTGGGCCGGAGGCGCTTGTTGACCAGATGCGCCTGGACGTCATTCAGGCCCACGATCTCCTCGTGCGGCGCTGACCGGGGCCCACCCCGAACGAACAGCCAGAGAGGCAGCACAGTGGCCGTCGAGAAGAACACCCGCAAACTGGACAAAGGCATAGTCCGTGATTTCAGTTCCCGGATGAGCTACGCGTCCTACCTCCAGCTGCCCACCCTGCTCAGTGCACAGCAGCCGGTCAGCACGCCCGAACACCACGACGAGCTGCTGTTCATCATCCAGCACCAGACCACAGAGCTGTGGCTGAAGCTTGTCCTGCACGAGCTCCGCAGCGCTGCGGCCTGGCTGCGTGCAGACGATCTCGGATCCGCACTCAAGGGCATCGCCCGGGTCAAGCACATTCAGAAAACCCTGACGGAGCAATGGTCCGTGCTGGCCACTCTGACGCCCACGGAGTACTCCCAGTTCCGCGGGTTCCTGGGCAATTCCTCAGGATTCCAGTCCAGCCAATACCGGGCCGTGGAATTTATCCTCGGAAACAAGAACCGAAAAATGCTGCCGGTCTTCGAATCTGACCCCGAAGCCCACGCCATGCTGGAGGATGTGCTTAAGGCGCCCAGCATCTACGACGAGTTCCTTGCCTACCTGGCCCGGCAGGGCTTCGACGTGCCACAGTCCGTCCTGGAGCGGGACGTCACCCGCGCCCACGAGTTCTGCCCGGAACTGGTTCCGCTGTTCAAGCACATCTACGAAAACGCCGCGGATAACTGGGGCGCCTACGAGGCGTGCGAGGAACTCGTGGACCTTGAAGATAATTTCCAGCTCTGGCGGTTCCGGCACCTCCGCACGGTCCAGCGGACCATCGGGATGAAATCGGGAACCGGGGGATCCAGCGGCGCTGCCTTCCTGCAGAAGGCCCTTGAGCTCACCTTTTTCCCTGAATTGTTTGCGGTACGGACGGAGATCGGCCAGTGAGCAACGCGATGGACGCGAGGATGGAAAATCACGACGGCGCTACCCTCCTTGAGCAGGCAGCGCAACTTGACGCAGCTGACCCGTTGGCACGCTACCGCGGCCTCTTCATCGGGACGGACACGGACCTTTCCTACCTCGACGGCAATTCCCTGGGCCGCCCGCTGAAACGGACACCACGGGACATCAGCACCTTTATCGAGGAAGGCTGGGGCGGCCGGCTCATCCGTGGCTGGGACGAGGAATGGCTGGACCTGCCCCAGACCATCGGCGATCAACTGGGCCGGGCTGTCCTCGGTGCAGCCGAAGGCCAGACCGTCATTGCCGACTCCACCACGGTGGTGCTCTACAAGCTGATCCGTGCTGCGCTGGCCACCGTGGCTGACCCCGCCCGTACAGAGATTGTCCTGGACACGGACAACTTCCCCACGGACCGCTACCTGGTCGAGGGCATCGCCCGCGAGGAAGGCCTGACCCTGCGGTGGATCGAAGCCGATCCAGCGTCCGGCGTCACCGTTGAACAGGTGCGGGACGCAACCGGCCCGGCGACCGCCGTCGTACTTTTGAGCCACGTGGCGTACCGCTCAGGCTTCCTGGCCGACCTTCCGGGTATCACGGAAGTTGCGCACAGCGCGGGGGCGCTGGTGGTCTGGGATCTGTGCCACTCCGCCGGATCCGTGGAGCTGGACCTGGACGGGGCTGGCGTGGATTTTGCCGCGGGCTGCACCTACAAGTACCTCAACGGGGGGCCGGGCTCGCCGGCGTTCGCCTACGTCAACCGCCGGCACCTGCCCGGGCTGCAGCAGCCGATCTGGGGCTGGATGGGACGCAAGGACGCGTTCGAGATGGCCGCAGGCTACGAGCCGGCGCCCGGGATCCGGAGTTTCCTCAGCGGCACGCCGGCCATCTTCGGGATGCTGGCCATGCGCGGGACCCTTGACCTCATCGAAGAGGCCGGCATGGCTGCCATCCGGGAGAAGTCCCTGAAACTCACCGCATACGCCGTGCAGCTGTATGAGGCATGGCTGGAGCCGGCGGGCGTGGAGCTGGCATCGCCGCGTGATCCGGAGCTTCGCGGAAGCCACATCACCCTGGACCATCCGGCGTTCCGGAACGTGACGGCGGAGCTGTGGGAACAGGACGTCATCCCGGACTTCCGCGCACCACACGGGATCCGCGTGGGGCTGTCGCCGCTGAGCACCAGCTTCGCCGAGCTGTTCCGGGGGATGGCCGCCATCCGGGAGCAGCTCCGCCGCTGAGCCGCTGCTTTTACTGAGCCGCTGAGCCGCTGCTTTTACTGGCGGCCTTTGCTGACGGCGGGTGGTGACAGCGGCGGCTGTTTCGACAAGATTGCGGCGGGGCCGGTAAACTAAGGGTTGGTTCCGGCTGCAGTCCGTGGCGGCTGGTTCCTGCCATGTGTGGACAGACCCTGGTTTCCGGGGGATTCCCGCGCGGGCAGACCCGGCAGTGAAGTACTGAATCGGGCCTCACGGCACATCTCTAGGAGTTATTGTGGCACTTGAAGCCGCTGTAAAGCAGTCCATCATCCAGGATTTCGCAACGTCCGAGGGCGACACCGGTTCGCCGGAGGTCCAGGTTGCAGTCCTGACTCAGCGGATCAAGGATCTGACTGAGCACATGAAGGTGCACAAGCACGATTACCACACCCAGCGCGGTCTGCTGGCCATGGTTGGTCGTCGCAAGCGTATGCTCACCTACCTCAAGAACACTGACATCACCCGCTACCGTGCGCTCATCGAGCGTCTCGGCCTGCGCCGCTAGTCAGCTTTAAGGGGCGGCCCCTTCCGTGACGGAAAGGGCCGCCTTCTTCAGACGAAAATTAAACAGGAGGATCAACCGCATCACGCATTCGCGGTCCTCGGTAGTGATCCCCGGGAACGGCTTCGAAGAATGAAGCCCTCGGCCCGTGGGTCTCGATCGATGACCGGGTGCAGTGCAGGCCAGTAGACAGATGCTGGCCTGGGTTGATGCGGCTGGACTCCGTGAAACAAGAAACGGAGGTGACTCTCTTGGAGGGTCCCGAAATCCAGTTCTCAGAAGCAGTCATTGATAATGGCCGCTTTGGCAAGCGTGTAATCCGCTTTGAAACCGGCCGTCTTGCCAAGCAGGCAGCCGGCGCAGCCATGGTGTACATCGACGAAGACACCGCGCTGCTGTCCGCCACCACCGCAGGCAAGCACCCGCGCGAAGGCTTCGACTTCTTTCCGCTGACGGTTGACGTTGAAGAGCGCATGTACGCCGCCGGCCGTATCCCGGGCTCGTTCTTCCGCCGCGAAGGCCGCCCGTCCACGGAGGCCATCCTGGCCTGCCGCCTCATGGACCGCCCGCTGCGTCCGGCCTTCGTCAAGGGCCTGCGCAACGAGGTCCAGATCGTGGTGACCGTCCTGGCCATCAACCCTGACGAGCTCTACGACGTGGTGGCCATCAACGCCTCCTCCATGTCCACCCAGCTCTCCGGCCTGCCGTTCTCCGGCCCGATCGGCGGCGTCCGCGTAGCCCTCGTCGCTGACGAGCACGGTTCGCAGTGGGTTGCTTTCCCCAAGCACTCCCAGCTCGAGAACTCCGTGTTCAACATGGTTGTAGCCGGCCGTGTTGCCGGTGACGACGTCGCCATCATGATGGTTGAAGCCGAAGCGACCGACAACTCCTGGAACCTCATCAAGGAACAGGGCGCAACCGCTCCCACCGAAGAGGTTGTCTCCGAGGGCCTCGAGGCTGCCAAGCCGTTCATCAAGGCACTCTGCGAGGCCCAGGCTGACCTGGCCGCACGCGCTGCCAAGCCCACCGTTGAGTTCCCGGTCTTCCTGGACTACCAGGATGACGTCTACGCCGCTGTTGAGTCCGCTGCCGCTGAGAAGCTGGCCGCCGTCTTCCAGATCGCCGACAAGCAGGAACGCGACGTTGCAACGGATGCGCTCAAGGACGAAGTCACTTCTTCCCTGGCCGGCCAGTTCGAAGGCCGCGACAAGGAGCTGTCCGCAGCATTCCGCTCCGTCACCAAGCAGGTTGTGCGCCAGCGCATCCTCAAGGACCAGATCCGCATCGACGGCCGTGGCCTGACGGACATCCGCCAGCTCACCGCCGAGGTTGAAGTTCTGCCCCGCGTGCACGGTTCGGCAATCTTCGAGCGCGGCGAAACCCAGATCATGGGTGTCACCACGCTGAACATGCTCAAGATGGAACAGCAGATCGATTCGCTGTCGCCCGTCACGCGCAAGCGCTACATGCACAACTACAACTTCCCGCCGTACTCCACCGGTGAGACCGGCCGCGTGGGCTCGCCCAAGCGCCGCGAAATCGGCCACGGCGCCCTCGCAGAGCGCGCCATCATGCCGGTGCTGCCGTCCCGCGAGGAATTCCCCTACGCGATCCGCCAGGTGTCTGAGGCTCTCAGCTCCAACGGTTCGACGTCGATGGGTTCCGTCTGCGCCTCGACGCTGTCCCTGCTCAACGCAGGTGTGCCGCTGAAGGCAGCCGTTGCTGGTATCGCCATGGGCCTGGTCTCCGACCAGGTTGACGGCCAGACCCGCTACGCAGCCCTGACCGATATCCTCGGCGCCGAAGATGCTTTCGGCGACATGGACTTCAAGGTTGCCGGCACCGCCGAATTCGTGACGGCCATCCAGCTGGACACGAAGCTCGACGGCATCCCCGCGTCCGTGCTGGCAGCAGCGCTGAAGCAGGCCCGCGAAGCCCGTCTTCACATCCTGGACGTCCTGAACTCCGCGATCGACACCCCGGATGAGCTCTCCGAGTTCGCGCCGCGCGTCATCGCGGTCAAGATCCCGGTTGACAAGATCGGCGAGGTCATTGGGCCCAAGGGCAAGATGATCAACCAGATCCAGGAAGATACCGGCGCGGATATCTCCATCGAGGACGACGGCACGGTCTACATTGGCGCCACCAACGGTCCGTCTGCTGACGCAGCACGTTCCGCGATCAACGCCATTGCCAACCCGCAGATCCCGGAAATCGGCGAGCGCTACCTGGGTACGGTCGTCAAGACCACCACCTTCGGTGCCTTCATTTCGCTGACCCCGGGCAAGGACGGCCTGCTGCACATCTCCGAACTGCGCAAGCTGGCCAACGGCAAGCGCGTGGACAACGTTGATGACGTGGTTTCCGTCGGCCAGAAGATCCAGGTGGAAATCACCAAGATCGATGACCGTGGCAAGCTGTCTCTGTCCCCGTAGTGGCTGAAGAAGAAGGCGTCGAGCTCGTTGACGCTTCCGCCGCAGAGGGCGCTGCCGAAGCGGAGTAGTCCACTGACGCGGAGTAACATCCTCCTGCACTCAGCATGAATCGGCGGGGCCGGTGGATGATCCACCGGCCCCGCCGCTGTTACGATGGCAGCCAGATCCGGCTGCCTCTCCTGAAAGGCTTCAATGACTGTTGTACCCCTGCCGCTTGAGCAGAACCAGCCCGGCGACACCCTGGTCCACGGCTCCGACGGCGGCTCCGTTGTCCGGCGTTCAGTGCTGCCGGGCGGCGTGCGGGTGCTCACCGAAGCGATGCCGGGCCAGCGTTCGGCGACCATCGGTTTCTGGGTGGGCGTCGGGTCGCGTGATGAGGCCCCGGGCCAGCACGGCTCCACGCACTTCCTGGAGCACCTCCTGTTCAAGGGAACCAAGCGCCGCACCGCCCTGGAAATCGCCTCAGCGTTTGATGAGGTGGGCGGGGAGTCCAACGCAGCCACCGCCAAGGAGAGCACGTGCTACTTCGCACGCGTGCTGGACACGGACCTGCCGATGGCCATCGACGTCATTGCCGACATGATCACCGGTGCCGTCCTGGATCCGGCCGAGATGGAGCAGGAACGCGACGTCATCCTGGAGGAAATCGCCATGGACAGCGATGACCCCACGGACGTTGCGCACGAAAACTTTGTGGCTGCCGTCCTGGGCACCCACCCGCTGGGCCGCCCCATCGGCGGCACGCCCGCCGCGATCCGCGCCGTCGCCCGCGACTCCGTCTGGGAGCACTACCGCCGCTACTACCGCCCGGATGAGCTGGTCATCACCGCCGCCGGGGGCCTGGAGCACGACGTCGTCTGCCGCCTTGTGGTGGATGCGCTTCACACTGCCGGATGGTCACTTGAGTCGGACGCCGCCCCCGTGGATCGCCGCTCCACCGCGCGGGCCGACATCACCGGCACCGCCGGGCTGCATGTGGTCAAGCGTGCGGTAGAGCAGGCGAACATCATCATGGGCTGCCCCACGATTGTGGCCACCGATGAACGCCGCTACGTCATGAGCGTCCTCAACGCCGTCCTGGGCGGCGGGATGTCCTCACGGCTGTTCCAGGAGGTCCGCGAAAAGCGTGGCCTGGTGTACTCCACGTACTCCTTTGCCTCCTCGTACGCGGATGCAGGCTACTTCGGGATGTACGCAGGGTGCACTCCCTCCAAGGTCCGCCAGGTGCTGGACCTGCTGGGCTTGGAGCTGGACAAGCTCGCCGAAGGCGGGATCTCCGACGACGAACTGCGCAAGGCCGTGGGCCAGCTGTGCGGCGGAATAGTCCTGGCACTGGAGGACACCGGTTCCCGGATGTCCCGCCTGGGCCGCGCTGAACTGGTGTCCGGTGAATACCAGGACATCGATGAGACCCTGCGGCAGATCAAGGCTGTCACCGCGCAGGAGGTCCAGGACCTTGCCAGGGAACTGGCAGCCGCGCCGCGGACCGTCACCGTGGTGGGCCCGTTCGAGGAGACCGAAACCTTCGGTCTCTGACCTGCAGGCTTGCGCCCGCCATAATGAACCTATGAACCTTCCGCAGCCGGGCACGGTGCACGCCGTATTGGAGAACTTCCTGGGCCATTGGCGCGGCACGACCCGTCTGAACGCGTCGGCCTGGGGGCCCAAGCGCACGGCCTCGGCGGAAGTCAGTTACACTCGGGCCGCCGGGGGTTACGCCGTCGTGCAAAGTTACAGGCACACGGAGGCCGATGGCACGCACTTTGAAGGCCACGGCGTCTTTACTGTCGACCGGGACCACAATGACATCCTCTGGTACCACGTGGACAGCATGGGCCTGCCACCCGGAGCGCCGGCGCGCTGCACGTGGGTGGATGGTGTGCTGCGCGTCGAGCGCCACAATGACCGGGGGACTGCCCGCCATACTTTCCGGGTGGACAACGATGTGCTGATCCACACTGCTGAGTTGCGCCTCGGCGACGGCCAGGACTTTGTCCCGTTCATGACCTCCGAGTGCCGCCGGGTCTGACCCCATTCCGCCGCCTCCAGCCCGCCGCGCGTTCCACCTGCCCCTGCGCGAAGCGGCACTTGCCGCCCTGCAGAATTCCGAGCGTCAGCCGGCTGATTCCAGAATCCTTGTCCGCGGCGCGCCGTTCAAGGCTGGCGCTGCGGAGGAGGAATTCCACACCCTGTCTTTCAGGTTCGCCAGCAATTGCTCAGCCTGGCCAAGTTCGTTGAAATCGAGTTCCACCACCACGTAGTGGCTATCATCCACCGGCTGGGAAATCCGGTGGCCGACGACTCCGGAGGCCGCGCGGTCCACCGGATCCAGGTCAAAGGCCGCTTTCCACATGCCAAAGTCCTTGATGCCATGTTCTATCTGCAGTGTGTACATTCCAGCTTCTCCTTAGGTGAGCGCGTTTGTTGATCGCATGTGATTGCCGCCGGTCTCTCCCACCCGTCGCTCCGCTCCTGGGACAGCCGCGCGGTTCTGCTGCGTTGCGTACCGTCACGGTAACCGCTGGCGGCTGCGGCCAGTATCCCAGAAATCTGGGGCCCTGGAACGGGAAGCGCCCGCGCCGGCCGCAGAGCGCATACTGGGGGAATGACCCCCGGCAGGCCGTGGAACCGGAGCCTTGAACGGATCCGGCTCATCTGCGACTCAGCCCCGGATCACCACTCGTTACGCACCGCTGTGATCGCTGATTTGGGTCGGGTGCTTCCGTTCAGTGCCTTCGTATGGCCGCTCTCGGATCCGCTCACGGCGACGGGCATTTCGCCCATTGCCCGGATTCCGTGCCCGGACGAACTGCCGCTGCTGATCCGGCTCAAGTATCTGACATTGGCAGGTCGCTGGACGCAGTTGGCGATGAGTCCCTCGCCGGTGACGACGCTGCTGAGTGAGACTGCCGGCGATCCATCACGGAGCCTGGTGTGGGAAGGCCTGATGAGGCGCTACGGTGTGACCGATGTCCTGTTCGGAGTGCTGGCGGACAAACACGGCTGCTGGGGTTGGCTTGACCTCTGGCGAACCGATCCGGAGGGTCCGTTCAGTGTCGAGGAAGTGGGATATCTCGCTGCCGTGGTCCACGAAGTGACGCCCGCCCTTCGTCACGCAATAGCCCGGCAGTTTGGTACGGAGATCCCTGACGGACTCGAACCTGTAGGACACGAGGCTGTTCGTGCGGGGGCGTCAGCCGTCGGCGGAGGTCCGAGGCCGGAGTTGCCTCAGCAGGCCGTGCTGACTTTGGATGCGGATATGGCGGTGGTGGGTGGAACGGCTTCGGTGGAGGAGTGGCTGGGGCTGCTTCAGGCTGGCCCGCGTCCCTTTCAACGCGTACCGGCCGAGGTTCTCAACGTCGCTGCCCAGTTGTTGGCGCGTGAGGCGGGCGTGGATCGTCATCCTGCGTCCGCCCGTGTGCACATAGGGTCGGGTCAGTGGGCCCTGCTCCAGGCCAGCCGGATGGACTCCACCGGCACAGCGGCCATTCCGCCATTGGCCGTGACCATCCAGGCATGCCCTCCGGAGGCGCGGCTTGATATGGTCGCCCGGAGCTTCGGACTGACAATGCGGCAGCGGGAATTGCTTGAGCTTGCTTCCAGTGGCGCCGACACCAACGCTATGGCGGCTCTATTGGGGATCGGGGCCTACACTGTCCAGGATCAGTTCAAGCAGATTTTCGAGACATGCGGCGTCCATAGCCGCGCGACGTTGTTGGCCCTGGCGATGGGAACGGCCCAGTAACTGGACGGGCCTTCAACTCTGTGGCGGTGGCATGCTTGTGTCCAGGTCCAGGTCCAGGTCCAGGTCCAGGTCCAGGTCCAGGTCCAGGTCGAGTTCCAGGTGCACGTCCAAGACCGAACCGGGGCTGATGCCGGTGCCGGCCATGGGGATGTTTGCTGGCCAGTGGGGTGGTTCCCAGTCGGGGTGTTCGCTGGCATAGTGTCGGCGGGACGGTGATATCCAGCCGGGTGGTTCGTTCTTGGTGGCTGTGGTGGGTGTCCAGGTTGTGGTGTGGCGGAGTCTGTGATGGCGGCGGCACGGCTGGCCGAGATTTGAGATCCCTGTGGTGCCGCCGTGGGCCCAGGCGAGGAGGTGGTCTGCTTCGTTGTCGAGGGAGTGGTTGCTGCAGCCGGGGAACGGGCATTTCCCGTCCCGAAGTCTGAGCCATTGGCGTTGTGCTTTCGTGAGCCGGTAGCTGGTCCGCCCGATCTCCAGCGGCGCACCGTCCCGCGGGTCGATGAGGACGCGGTGGAAGGATTCGGCACCGTCGGCGATCAGTCGGCGGGCCATGGAGGGCGGGATCGGCCCGTATCCATCGAGCATGGCCGGTTCCTCCGTGACGCCCAACAGGGCTAACACCGGGACCATGATGAGGACCTGCGCCCGCGGCGATGGAACACCGTCGCCCACTGCCATGCCCGTTTCGCCGATACGGCCCGTTGCGCCCTCACCGCCGGACATTGCCGTCGTGCCACCGGTCCCGCCGCCGGTGGTGTGGTTGCCCAGGAGCCAGGTAGCGGCGATGTCTGCGCGGAGCTGGGTGAGGGTCAGGTCCTCATGAGGTCCCTGCAACGCTCTGGCCGCGGTGGTGATCCGGTCCCAGATCCCCGCGGCCTGATCGGCGGGCAGGTACGCGCTGAGCCAGGCCATGCCGTCCCGGTCCGGAGCGTACTCCACCCGTCGATCGGCTGTGCTCTTGATGTGGCGTTTTTCGATGCTGACCGGGTGATGGCGTTCCCGCCAGGTGCGGGCCTTGTGCCGGAACCTCCCGGGGATGAGCTCACTGGCCGGGCCCCGTGCCGGATTTATCGCGTGAGGGTCCAGGAAATGTGCCTCCAACGCCGCCGTGCCCGGCCTGTCGAGGTTGGTGGTTTCGTCGACCATGATCCGGGCGTGTTGCCACGAGATCGTCCCGGCCTGAAGCGCGGACAGGGTCAGCGGCAGGGCGGTTGTGAGTTGGTGCGCTTCGGCGAGCAGGGTACCGGCACTGCGTTCACTGACCGTCAGAGCACAGGCGACTTCGGCGATCACCGCCATCTCCTGCCCGGTATGGTCCTGCGGGGACTCGGAAGGGCCCGCCAGAGCCTCGGCAGCGGCGCTGTAGCCGGCAGCCAGCCAGACCTTCAGGGCGGCACTTCTCGCGTCCAGCCGTGAGGTCTCCGCCAGCCCGTCCAGGAATCCATCCGCCACCCGGCGCAACGGATCAGCATCCCCGAAACCGGGGGAATCGGTTCCGCCCCGGAGCACAGAAGCAAGCTCGGCGAAAGACACCGAAAGGGCCTCCGCCGTCGCCACAGCCGCTCTGCTATCCATACTCAAATGATCCCCGGAGGGTATGACAATAACGGAGAGGCTGAAGGGCTATGTGCATAACTCCGAGGCCACGGTCTTGATGGCAGCTATCGCGACGACTACGAGCCCGGCCATTTCGGCGCGACGGAAACTTACGGGCCACAGATCCTGGGGCTCAACTGTCCGCCGGGCCTCAGATCCGGGGCCTCAACTGTCCGTTCGCGCGGTCTGGGAGGTTTCCTACCCGCCGGCGAAGGGTGGCAGTACGTCAACCACATCGCCCGGATTTAACACAGTCGTGCGGTCCCGCACAGCGACCTCGTTGAGCAGGAAGCTGCTCCGGGACAGGATTCGTTGCAGGGGAGGAGTGCCGGCAGGTGGCTCGGCGCGGTCCACAGCCAGGACTGCCTGCAGCAAGCCGGCCACCGTAGTCCCGGACGCGAGATCAAAGGACTCCTCGTCCACACCCGCGGCAGCGCGTGCGGCAGCGAAGTAACGTACGTTCAAGAATTCAGCCTCCGATGGCGCTCATGCTGCGGTCCGGCTGGACAAAGTCCGGCGCGCCGAGACCTGTGTGGTCCATGCCGTGGGCCTTTGGCTTGACCCACATGGCGTCCTGCCAGCGTTCGGCCAGGGCTTCGTCGCTGGCGCCCTCCCGCAGCAGACCCAAAAGATCAAACTCCTCACGGGAGAACAGGCAGCTCATGATCTTGCCCTCGGCGGTGATCCGCGTCCGACGGCAGTCGGCGCAGAACGGCTCCGTGACGGACGCGATGATCCCCACGGTACCGAGCACCGGCCCGTCGGCGTCCGGCACCTCGGTACCCAGCGCAGGACCAGCCGGCCCCGCGGACCCGGCCACCCGGCGTCGTACTTCAAAGCGTTCTGCGGGAGCTCCATCGCGGGCACGGGGATCGGGACTCAACACAAAGTCGCGCGAGAGCAGGGAACGGATCTCGGCCGCCGTGATCATGTTCCGTCGCGTCCACCCGTGGTCCGCATCAAGGGGCATCTGCTCGATGAAACGCAGTTCGTAGCCGCGGTCCAGCGCCCAGGCGAGCAGGGACGGCGACTCGGTGTCGTTGATGCCGCGCATCAGCACGGCGTTGAGCTTGACGGGGCCCAGCCCCGCGGCCCAAGCGGCGTCGACGCCCGCCAGCACGCGGTCCAGGAACGGGCGCCGGGTCAGCTTGGTGAAGGTCTCTTCGTGCAGCGAATCGAGCGAGACATTGATGCGGGTCAGGCCCGCGGCCTTCAGCGCGCCCGCCTTTTTGTCCAGGCCCACGCCGTTGGTGGTCATTGAGATCGGCAGCTCCGGATGATTGCTGCGCAGTGCCGCAATGATGTCAATCAGGTCCGCCCTGACCAGCGGCTCCCCGCCCGTCAGGCGCAGTTCACGGACACCGAGCAGGTCCACGCCGATGCGGACAATCCGCACGATCTCCTCGGCCGACATCACAGCCTGTTTGGACAGCCACTCAAGCCCCTCGGCCGGCATGCAGTAGGTACAGCGCAGGTTGCACTTGTCCGTCAGCGACAGCCTCATGTCCGTGGCCCGGCGGCCGTACTGGTCCAGCAGCCCGGGCGCCGTGCCGGCCGGGCGGGCAGGCGGCAGGCCCGGCCCAGCATCTTCGCGGGGTTGCGGCATACCAAGCTGAACACTCATGAATTCAGGCTACGCCACCTTTGGCCGTGGCATAGCGCCGATGCCACGGGATGATCTTACGGAAGTCGTACAGTTCTCCGGGGGACGGTCAAATCCGGCGCTGCCGGGGCCCGGCGAACCTATGCTGGAGAGGTGAACAGCTCCCAGCCTTTGCAGGAAACGGCCGACGACGGCGCCACCTCTCCAGGGCGTCAGGGAACCGACGGCGCCGCTCAAGGCAGCCGCCGCTGGGCCGCCGCATCGGGGGCAGTCGCCGCCGGGGCCGCCGTCGTCATAGGGGAGTTGCTGGCAGGACTGTTCAGCCCGTCTCTTTCGCCGCTGACGGCAGTAGGCGGGGCCGTGATCGATGCTGTTCCGCCGGGTGTGAAGGACTCGGCCATCTCACTTTTCGGCACCGCCGACAAGGCAGTGTTCGTGGCCGGGATGCTGGTGGTCATCGTAGCCGTCGGGGCGTTGGCCGGAATTCTGGAACAACGCAGGCGGTTTGCCGGTGCAGCGGTGATTGCTGTTTTTGGGCTCGTCGGGCTTACCGCGGTGCTTACCCGCGCGCAGATGACCCCGGCCGCGGCCGTGGTGTCCCTGCTCGCAGCCCTGGCCGGCGCGCTCCTGTTGGGATGGCTGATCCGCCGGCTCCACGAAGGACCGCCGGCCGGCGCGGTGGGGACAGATGCCGCGGGGGCAGGTGCCGCGAACGTGCAAGATCCCGCGAGGACGGCTACAACCGCAGGGCGGCGCACGTTCCTGCAGGTCTTGGCTGCGAGCGCCGGGGCCACCGCCGTTGGTGGCATTGTCGCCGCGGTCTGGCGAGGAGCGGCCGCCGGAATCAGCACCGCCCGTGAAAAGCTGCAACTGCCTGCCGCAGTATCTGAAGCGCCCGCCATCCCGGCCGGCGCGGAGGTCGGCCTGGACGGAATGCAGCCGCTGGTCACACCGAACCGTGACTTCTATCGGATCGACACCGCCCTGATCGTTCCTTCCCTCGACCCCGAATCCTGGGTACTCCGCGTCACGGGAATGGTGGAACAGGAGATTGAGCTGAACCTGGCTGATCTGCTGGCCAAGCCCCTGATCGAACGTCATGTGACCATAGCCTGTGTCTCAAACGAAGTCGGCGGAGACCTGATCGGCAACGCCCGCTGGCTTGGCTGGCCGGTGCGGGAACTCCTGGCCCTCGCCCGGCCGCAAGCCGGTGGCGACATGGTGCTGTCCCGGAGCTCCGACGGCTGGACGGCAGGCACGCCGCTGGAGGTCCTCACCGATCAACGGGACGCCCTGCTCGCGGTGGGGATGAACGGCGAACCGCTGCCACTGGAACACGGCTTCCCGGTCCGGATGATCGTGCCCGGCCTCTACGGCTACGTTTCCGCAACCAAATGGCTCACCGAACTCCGCGTCACCAGGTTCGCGGACGACGTCGGCTATTGGACGCCGCGCGGCTGGTCCGACCGCGGCCCCATCAAAACGTCCTCGCGGATCGACGTGCCCCGCACAGGCCGGCGGGTGGCTGCTGGAACGGTCATGTTCGGCGGCGTGGCCTGGGCCCAGCACACCGGAATCGGCAAAGTGGAACTCCGCGTCAACCGCGGTCCGTGGCAGGAGGCCCGTCTCGCCCCCGGAATCTCGCAGGACACCTGGTACCAGTGGCAGCTTGGCATCGAGCTGACGCCAGGCCAGTACGAGGTCCAGGTCCGCGCCACGGACCTCAACGGCGAGCCGCAGGTGGAGGAACGCATGCCACCTGCGCCCGACGGGGCCACCGGCTTCCACACGATTAGAGTTGACGTGAATCCATGACGGCCCGGACCGAAGGCAGGACCATGCACAGCTCTCCGCACCAGCACGGACACACTCCGAACAGCAGCGAGGACGTAGACGCCGGGCACAGGGACAGGCACACGCCAGGCCAGGCGCCCCACCAGGCACGGTCCGTTGCCCTGCACCTGGCCGCCGTTACCGAACTGCTGACGCCCCTGCTGGACCAGGGACGGACGGAAACGCTGGCACTCCGCGATGCGCTGGGCAAGGGCCTCGCCCAGGACGTGATGGCCCCCTGAGCCTCCCGCCGTTCGCCAACTCCCAGATGGACGGCTTCGCGGTCAACAGCGCGGACGTGCCCGACGGCGGTGCGGAGATGCCTGTGGTTGTCCCCGTTCCGGCGGGTGCCGTGCCGGCGGCCCTGGACCGTGGCACTGCCGCCCCCATCATGACGGGAGCGATGATTCCCGCCGGTGCTGACGCCGTCGTGCCCGTGGAACGTGCCGTTCCGGACCGGTTCCCAGCCCCGGGGGAAACAGCCTCTGTGTGGTTGCCGGCGACGGCGGCCGGCACCTTCGTGCGGTCGGCCGGCAGTGATATCGCGGTGGGGGAGCGGGCGCTGGCCGCGGGAACCTTCCTTGGCCCGGCACAGTTGGGGCTGCTGGCGGCCCTCGGGATCGCCGAAGTTACCGTGCGCAGGCCGGTGACCGTCCTCCTGGCCACAACGGGCGACGAAGTGGTGGAACCCGGCCAGCCCCTGCAGTCCGGCAAAATCTACGATTCCAACGGAACGCTCCTCGAAAGTGCCATGCGGCAGGCGGGCCTGGCCGTGGTGCGCACGGCCATCGCCTCGGACCATCCTGACGAATTCCGTACACTGCTGCACAGCCATGCAGGCACTGTGGACCTGATCGTCACTACGGGCGGGGTCAGCAAGGGAGCCTACGAAGTGGTCCGCCAGGCGATGGAAGGGCAGACGGCGGAGTTCCTTCATGTGGCCATGCAGCCCGGCGGCCCCCAGGGCATCGGGACCTTCGACGGTGTGCCCTTCCTGGGATTCCCGGGAAACCCGGTCAGCTGCCTTGTTTCCTTCGAAATGTTCCTGCGGCCCGTGCTGGCTGAACTGTTTGGATCGCCTGCACCGCGGATCCCTGTCCGCGCCCGGCTGGGCCACAGCCTTTCCTCGCCTGAACACAAGCATCAGGTCCGGCGCGGAACCCTCCAGGGGGACGGAACCGTCCGCCTGGAAGGGGGCGAAAGCTCCCACCTCATGCACGCCCTCGCCGGCTCCAACGCGCTGGTGCACGTACCCGTTGGGGTCTCGGCGCTCGCCGAGGGCGACGAGGTGGAAGTATGGATGCTGTGAATCCAGAACATAGCCCGTCCGTCCTGACCCATCTGCGCCAGGACGGCAGCGCACAAATGGTGGACGTGTCCGCGAAAGCCGAAACCACCCGCGAAGCCACCGCTACGGCCACGGTCCGCACCACTGACGAAGTGCTGGGCCTGCTCGGATCCGGCGGCCTGCCCAAGGGTGATGCCCTGGCGGTTGCCCGGGTTGCCGGCATTATGGCCGCAAAAAAGACGCCCGAACTCATCCCGCTCTGCCATCCCCTGCCGCTCTCGAAAGTCACCGTGGACTTCGAGCTCGGAACCGATTCCGTGGCGATCCTGGCCACGGTCAAGACCCGCGGGGTCACCGGGGTGGAGATGGAAGCGCTGACGGCGGCCGCCGTGGCTGCGCTCAGCGTGTACGACATGATCAAGGCCGTCGACAAGCACGCCGTGCTGACCGACATCAAAGTGCTGGCGAAAAGCGGCGGCAAGAGCGGGGACTGGACACTATGAGCACTGAGAGCACTTACCTGCCCGAGCCAAACACCGAGCCGCACACACACGGCGAGGTGCAGGGCCGGAAGGCCGGGGTTGTCATTGCGTCCACCCGGGCCGCCGCAGGCATCTATGAGGATGAAACCGGTCCGGTCATCATTGACTGGCTCACCGAGCACGGCTTCGAGGCCTACCCCGCCATGGTGGTGCCGGACGGCGAGCCGGTCGGTGCGGCGATCCGCGCCCTCCTCACCCAGCATCCCGCCGTCGTGATTACCAGCGGCGGCACCGGGCTCAGCCCGGACGACCGCACACCCGACGTGACCCTGCCCCTTCTGGACCGGGAAATCCCCGGCATCATGGAGGCCATCCGGCGCGAAGGTGCAGCCAAGACGCCGCTCGCGGCGCTCAGCCGCGGCCACGCCGGTGCCCACGGCGGCACGTTCATCGTCAACCTGCCCGGGTCACCCAAAGGCGTCATGGACGGACTGTCCGTGCTGGACCCGTTGATCGGGCACCTGTGCGACCAGCTGGAGGGCGGCCATGGGCACTGAATCGGTCTTCGAAGTGGTCCACGCGGTACTGAGCGCAGAACCGATCTCCGTGGACCAGGCCATCGCTGCGGTGGAGTCTGACACCGCAGGGGCAGTGGTCAGCTTCAGCGGGGTAGTGCGGAATCACGACGGCGGCAAGGCAGTGGAGCGGCTCAGTTACAGTGCGCATCCCACGGCTCACCAGGTGATGGCCGACGTCGTCGCCCGCTTGGCTGCCGAACATGCAGGCGACGGATCCGCCGCCCAGCCCGTACGGATCTGGGCTGCCCACCGTATCGGCATGCTCGACATCGGTGATCCGGCGCTGGTCTGTGCGGTCTCCGCTGCGCACCGCGGACAGGCTTTTGCCGTCTGTTCCGAACTGGTGGACCGCATCAAGGAGCAGGTCCCCATCTGGAAGGAACAGTTCTTCGCCGACGGCACGGTGGAGTGGGTGGGCGCGGACAACTGAGCAGACCCGGATTCCTTCCCCCTTCCGGCGGTTGCGAGGTAACGCACAGCCTTAGGTTCAACCCCGCACCCGGCCCGACGGTAGGGTTAACGGCATGATCGAACAACTCTCCGTGCCCACCCGCGTGGCTGTCCTGGGCGCCAACGGGCGCATGGGCGCCGAAGCCGTTAAGGCCGTTGAAGCTGCCTCCGACCTGCTGCTCGTAGCCGCCCTGGGACGCGGCGACTCGCTGGACCAGCTGGCCGCCTCGGGTGCCCACATCGTGGTGGACCTCACCGTCCCCGAAAGCACCGAAGCGAACGTGCGCTACGCCGTCGAGCATGGCATGCACGCGGTTGTGGGGACCACCGGCTGGGATGCCACCAGGCTCGCCGGACTTGAGGCGTTGCTCGCGGAGAACCCGGAAACCGGCGTGCTGATCGCCCCTAATTTTGCCCTCGGTTCCGTGCTGGCCTCGGCCTTTGCCGCCAAGGCCTCCAAATACTTCGAGTCCGTGGAAATCATCGAACTGCACCACCCGGAAAAGGTCGATGCGCCGTCCGGGACCGCTGTCCGCACCGCCCAGCTCATTGCAGCCGAGCGCAAGGCTGCCGACGTTCCGCCCAGTCCTGACGCGACCACCAGCGAACTCGCCGGCGCGCGGGGTTGCGACGTTGAGGGAGTCCGTGTTCACAGCGTCCGGCTGCGCGGGCTGGTGGCCCACCAGGAGGTGCTGCTCGGCGGTCCGGGGGAGCAGTTGACCCTCCGGCACGATTCCTTTGACCGTGCCTCCTTTATGCCCGGCGTGCTGCTTGGCGTGCGTAACGTCGCCGCGCACCCGGGACTGACGGTGGGCCTGGACGGCTACCTGGACCTGGGACTCTAGGCCGTGGGCGGGTTTGTTGCCGCGTTCCGGAAGAACCGCACCAAGATCTGGGTGGGTGCCGTAACGCTCCTGCTGGTCTTCTACCTCGTGGTGTCCTTCCAGCGCTCCGTGCTCTTGCTGCTGGACAGCAACCCAGCCGCCAAGGCCATCGGAGCTGCCTACCTGGTCCTCCCGGCCATCGGCGTCTGGGCCATGATCCGTGAACTGCTGTTCGGTGCGCGCACGGAACAGATGGCCAAGGTCCTGGAGGCCGAAGGCGGGCTGCCGGCCGACGAACTGCCCCGCACACCCGCCGGCCGGATCGTCCGTTCCGCAGCGGATCTGGAATTCGAAAAATACAAGGCCGAGGCGGAAGCAGCGCCCGGCGACTGGCGTTCGTGGTTCCGTCTCAGCTGCGCCTATGACGCTGCCGGAGACCGCAAGCGCGCCCGCGCCTCCATGCGCGACGCCGTGAAGCTGTTCCGCGGCAAGGTTCCGGCGTAGCGCCTGCTCTCTGAGGCGGGCTAACGCCGGCCGGCTCGTTCGCCGTGCCCCAGCTGGTTGGCCGCATGGCCCACCAGCTCCAATGGGCCCCGCCATTTCAGGAGCACAAACACGATACCCACGACGATGGCCGTGGCGGCATGCGCCGAGTACATCCCCTCCTCGGTCCAGCCGGCGGGCAGCGGCTTCAGGTAGAACGCCGAAACCACCCACACATGCGCTGAGTAGAGCGTGAGCGTCATGGCTCCCGCACCCCGCAGCGGCAGTAACAGGTCCAGGTCCAGCCAGTCAGCCAGCCTGCCGATCAGGAGGCACACGCCCACCACGGCGGCTGCCACGCCGCAGGTGTGCAGAAGGTCCAGCGTGGTGGCCGAATGCGGCGCAGCGGCCGCCAGCCACCACCAGGATCCTTCCTGCCGGATTCCCGTGAGGTTGACCTGGAGGACGCTGTCCAGCGGGTATCCGGGCGCGTTCAGGACTGCCTCCAGCGCGGCCCGGCCGCCCCAGTTCTCCATCGCGGCGGTACCCAAAACCTTGGCCAGAGCGGCCACCGCAGCGCCGCCGCAGAGCAGCAGGACGGGAATCATCGCTTTGGTGAGGGCCATCCGTCCGATGACCAGGCCCACCAGCAGGTAGGACAGCCACTGGAACACCGGGTAGTAGCCGGTCAGGAACAGGTCTCCCAGCAGGGGGAAGGGGGTCGAGAGGTCTTCCCAGGACGGGTTGTGCCCCAGGTTCAGGGGCGGGTTGGCCGCCATCAGCCAGGGGCGAAGCAGATAGGCGAGCGCCGGGGAAACCACGATCCCGCCGGCGGCCCACGCGCACAGCGCCCTCAGCTTCAGGCCCAGGAACGGCAGGATGCACAGGAACAGCAGGGCGTAGTGGACCAGGATGATCGCAAGGTTTACTTCCAGCCCGCCCAGCGAGAGCCCGACGGCGGCAATCACCAGGGCGCGCAGTGCGATGCCGCGGCGGGCTGCGTTCAAGGCAGCGCCTTCCGGAGGTACCTGCTTTCCGGTGGACAGCGCCAGTCCCACACCAGCCAATACGGCGAACAGGGCGGCCGCCCTGCCGGAGAAAGTGAGGCCGATCCAGGTGGGCGTGAGGTCGGTGTTTGCCTCGAAGGTAGGGAGCAG
Organism: Pseudarthrobacter psychrotolerans; assembly: GCF_009911795.1. Classification (NCBI taxonomy): domain Bacteria; kingdom Bacillati; phylum Actinomycetota; class Actinomycetes; order Micrococcales; family Micrococcaceae; genus Pseudarthrobacter; species Pseudarthrobacter psychrotolerans. Next base: position 333,161 of record NZ_CP047898.1, read on the forward strand.
GTGCGTGGCCATCATGCCGAGGAGCGCCAGCCCCTGGCTGCGTCAATACCGCGGAGGCGGTCCGCGGCCTGTGAGGTTCGAGGCAACCGCGAGGGTCTTGTCGGGGCACGGGACGTCATGAGGCGATGTTCTCACACCAACCATTGTGGCCGCGGTCAAGAGTCGGCCGGAAACACGGTCGTAAAGACCTTGTGTTCGAATATATGTTCTAATAATATGGACACCATGCAAACCCCATCCCGGCCGCGGCCGTTTCCGGAATCCCCAATCGCCGGCGGATCGGTGCGCCCCGACAGGGATGCCCAGGACGCCGCCTTAGCACATCCTGTAGGTCTGACGAAAGCGATGAGCCCGGGAGTGGTGGACTTCCTCTTCCGCCAGCTCGTTGCAGGTCGACCCCCTGTGGACATCCAATGGCAGGACGAAGGCGTGACACTCACCGCCCAGCCGCCGGGGGCAGAGCTGGCCCGCAGATTGGCCGACACCGACCTCGACGCCCTGACGCCCACTGAGCTGTTCCACTACGTCCGGGCGGCACAGCGACTCGCGGCCTGGGCTGAGGGGCTGCGGGAGGCTGCGGTGGACCGGTACTGCCAGCCAGGGAAGCCGCAGGATGGCGTAGTTCCCTCGGCTAGGCGGACATCCCTAGGATAAGGAGGTGACTGATGCCCTGACCGTCTCTGCCGTGCAGTACCAGGCGCTGGAAGGCGGTATTGTCCCGAATGTGCAAGAACACGTCCGGCTGATCGAGGATGCCGAATCCCACGGCGCCCGGCTGGTGGTGTTCCCTGAGCTGTCGTTGACGGGGTACAACCTGGCTCAGTTGGCCGATGACGGCTATTGGCTCCGGCACGACGACCCGCGGCTGGGCGATCTCCACGAAATCTGCCGCCGGACCGGGATCACCGCCGTGGCTGGTGCTGCTTATCGGGAACCTGATGGCACGCCGCGGCTCGCCAGCCTCGTGATCCACCCCGACGGCACCATCGGACTTGGCTTCAAAACCCACCTCCACGGCCAGGAACGGGAGCTCTTCGCCGCGGGCGACGGTGCACGCGTGATCGAGCTGGATGGCTGGAAGATCGCGCTGGCCATCTGCTTTGACGCCGCGGTTCCTGACCACTCCAGCGGGGCAGCCCAGGCCGGCGCGGACATCTATGCCGTATCGGCGCTTTACACGCTGGCCGAAGAGCGGCGGCTTGCGCTGCACCTTGGAACCAGGGCAATGGACAACCGGATGTTCGCCGTGCTGGCGAACCTTGGCGGAACCACCGCGCTGGGCCCCTCCTGTGGCCTGAGCGGGTTCTGGGGACCGGACGGCTTCGAACTGAAAATGGCCGCCGGGACCGGTACGGAAGTGGTCACCACCATCCTGCAGCGGAGTGCCTTGCGGAAATTCCGCTGACCCCGCGGGAGCCGATCTGCAGTGCGTCCTGACCGTAGGCCTTGGGGCGTGGCGGCCCGCTATTTGACGCGTATCACGCCGCCCCCATTGTCCTAACCAGCCGCCGACAGGGTAACGTTTTTTCCATGCCTCACAAATCCGCCACCGCTCCTGCCCTTGGTACGCTCCTGACCGCCATGGTCACGCCCTTCACCAAGGATGGCGCCGTGGACTACAAGCAGGCAGCCGAACTGGCCACCAAACTTGTGGACGATGGCTGCGACGGCCTGGTCGTCACCGGGACCACCGGCGAAACGTCCACTCTCTCGGATGAGGAAAACCTTGGCATGTTCCGCGCTGTCAAGGAAGCCGTGGGAGACCGCGCCGCCATCATCGCCGGCACTGGGACGAACGACACCGCACATTCGGTGCACCTCTCCCAGCAGGCGGCAGCGCTCGGCGTCGATGGCCTGCTGCTTGTCACGCCGTACTACAACAAGCCCAGCCAGGCCGGGGTGCGGGCGCACTTCGAGACCGTCGCGTCAGCAACGGACGTGCCCGTCATGCTCTATGATATTCCGGGCCGCTCCTCCATCGCGATCGAGCCCGAAACCATGATCCGCCTGGCGCAGCACCCGAACATCGTTGCCGTCAAGGATGCCAAAGCCGATTTCATGGCAGCCAGCCGCGTGATGGCAGAGACTGACCTGTACTTCTACTCCGGCGACGACGGACTGATCCTTCCGTGGATGTCCTTGGGCGCCGTCGGACTGGTGGGTGTCACAACCCACGTCGCAACGCGCCGCTTCCGCGAACTGATCGACGCCATCAACGCGAACGACTTCGAAACCGCGCGTAAGATCAACTTCGAGCTGCTGCCCGTTGTGAGGGCAACGATGACCCGCATCCAGGGAGCCGTTGCAGCCAAACAAATTCTTAAATGGCAGGGAGTCCTGCCCAACTCGATTGTCCGTTTGCCCCTCGTGGAGCCGGACGAAGCCGAGATCGTAACCATCCGCGAGGATTTGGCGGAAGCGGGGCTGGTCTTTCCCTGAGGGCTAAGACCAGCACCCTTCCGCCTGGAAAGTAGTGCACTATGACCCAAACCGCCCTTCCCGGCCTTGTCACGCCTCCACGCCTGCCGCAAGGCACCCTTCGGATCGTTCCGCTGGGCGGACTGGGGGAGATCGGCCGCAACATGGCCGTGTTCGAAATTGATGGCAAACTGCTCATCGTGGACTGTGGTGTCCTCTTCCCGGAGGAGACGCAGCCCGGCGTTGACCTGATCCTGCCCGATTTCTCCTACATCGAGAACCGTGTCGACGACATCGTGGCCGTTGTCCTTACCCACGGCCACGAGGACCACATCGGCGCCGTGCCCTACCTCCTGCGGCTCCGCGCCGACATCCCCCTGGTGGGCTCACAGCTGACGCTGGCCCTCATCGAGGCCAAGCTGCAGGAACACCGGATCCGTCCCTATACGATGACCGTTGAAGAGGGCCAGGTCGAAAAGTTTGGCCCCTTCGAATGCGAGTTTGTCGCGGTTAACCACTCCATCCCCGACGCCCTGGCCGTGTTCATCCGCACGGCCGGCGGCACTGTCCTGCACACGGGCGACTTCAAGATGGACCAGCTGCCACTGGACGGCCGGATCACCGACCTCCGGCACTTCGCCAAGCTGGGTGAAGAGGGCGTTGACCTCTTTATGTCCGACTCCACCAACGCGGATGTGCCGGGCTTCACCACCGCCGAGAAGGAAATCGGCCCCACGCTGGAACGGCTGTTCGGCCAGGCCACCAAGCGCATCATCGTGGCGTCCTTCTCCTCGCACGTCCACCGCGTCCAGCAGGTGCTCGACGCCGCCGCCAAGCACAACCGCAAGGTGGCCTTCGTGGGCCGCTCCATGGTCCGCAACATGGCCATCGCCGCCAAGCTCGGCTACCTGGACGTTCCCGAGGGCCTCCTCGTGGACATCAAGAACATCGATAACCTGCCCGACAACCGCGTGGTGCTGATGTCCACGGGTTCCCAGGGCGAACCGATGGCTGCGCTTTCCCGCATGGCCGCCGGTGACCACCGCGTGGTGGTGGGCGACGGCGACACCGTAATTCTGGCCTCCAGCCTCATCCCGGGCAACGAGAACGCCGTCTTCCGCATCATCAACGGCCTGCTCAAGCTCGGCGCGGACGTCATCCACAAGGGCAACGCCAAGGTGCACGTCTCCGGACACGCGGCCGCCGGCGAGCTGCTCTACTGCTACAACATCCTTGAGCCGCTCAACGCCATGCCCGTGCACGGCGAGACCCGCCACCTGATCGCCAACGGCAAGATCGCCATCGAGTCCGGCGTCCCCACCGCCAGCGTCATCCTTGCCGACAACGGCACTGTCATCGACCTCAAGGACCACCGCGCAGACGTGGTGGGCCAGGTTGAAGTGGGCTTTGTCTACGTGGACGGATCCAGCGTCGGCGAAGTCACGGAAGCGGACCTCAAGGACCGCCAGACGCTCGGCGATGAAGGCTTCATCTCCATCATCACCGTCATCAACCGCACCACCGGCAAGGTGGTCTCCGGACCCGAGATCCACGCCCGCGGTGTGGCCGAGGACGATTCGGTCTTCGACGAGATCATCCCGAAGATCAACGCCGCCCTGGAAGAAGCCGTGCTCAACCGCACGGACCACACCACCCACCAGCTACAGCAGGTTGTCCGCCGCGTCGTCGGCACCTGGGTCAACCGCAAGCTGCGCCGCAAGCCCATGATCATCCCGGTGGTCCTCGAGGCGTAACAGCCCCGAAGGCAAGCGGAATGGCAAAGGCCCGGTTCGTGTAGAACCGGGCCTTTCCCATCCGCAACATGAGGCCGGGAACAGCCGGAAATCCGCGGAAAACCGCGCCAGTTCGGGTACCGTGGCACGTATGGCCACTCGTACTACTCCCGCGCCCCGGGGCACCGCTGGCGGCAAATCCAGCGCCAAATCCGGTAGCTCGGCGGGCCGCGGTTCAGGCGCCACAGCGTCCAGCCGGACGGGCAGCCGGGCCGGATCGTCGGCGGCTACTGCGCGCACCCGCCAGCTTCCCGCCGTCGAACAGCGGCAGCCCTGGCTCCTGCGCGTTGTGGGCGGCGCCTGGTTAGGCGTGAGCCATCTGGTCGGCGGCGGAGTCCGCAGGATCGGCTCCGATGTCAGTGACCTGCCGGCAGAGGAACGCCGCGACGGCGCGGCCCTGTTCAACCTTGCCCTGGGTGTTTTCATTGCCACCTTCGCCTGGTGGGGAATGACCGGCTGGTTCCCCGACGCCGTCTACAGCGTGGTCAACGGCACTTTCGGCTGGATGTCACTGCTTTTGCCTTTGATGCTTTTTGTGTGTGCTTTCCGGCTCTTCCGGCAGCCCGACGACGGCCGGGGAAACAACCGGGTGGGGATCGGTTTCCTCATCATGACCTTTGCGGGCTGCGGCGTTGCCCACGTTGTGGGCGGGCAGCCCACCGTTGCCGAAGGCTTCGACGGTCTCCGCCAGGCCGGCGGTATGCTCGGCTTCCTGGCCGCCTCACCCCTCGCGGCCATCCATGCGGCGGTGCCGGTTGTGGTCTACGGACTGGTGGCCTTCATCTCATTGCTCATCATTACCGCAACCCCCTTCGGGGCGATTCCACGCCGGCTCCGCGGGGCCTATGAGCACCTCATGGGCCTTGACCTGCAGGAACACGGCGACGACGGGGACGGTCACGACCGCAGCTACCTCGAGGAAACGAAGGCAACCCCGGCGCCGCGGAAGAGGAAGAGACGCTTCTTCGGTAAGGACGACGAGTCCGACGCCGGGCTGGAAGGCTACGTGGGCGACGAAGCCTTCGAGCACGCCGTCATCGACGACGACGAGGCCGACACCAAGCCAGGCCGGGGACCGCGCCCCGCTCCCGGCGTGCGCCGCCCCACCCAGGCGGAAATCGCCGTCGAGAAAATCAAAGCCGCTCAGGGCATCGGCACTGCAGGGAGGGCTCCGGCAGAGGACAACGCCACCGAGGCCATCCCGCTGGTCACGCCCGGGATGGTGGCCGCCGGCTCACTCAACGCTGCACCGGCCGCCGTTGCGCAGGTGCCGGCCAAGCCCGTCGCGCCCATGCCCCTTCCGGCTCCGATTCCGCAGCGGACCGAGCAACTCTCACTGGCGGGCGACGTCACCTACACCCTGCCGCCGTCGGACGTTCTGACCCCGGGCTCCATCCCCAAGGAGCGCACCGAAGCGAACGACGCCATTGTGGCTTCCCTGACCGAGACCCTCAACCAGTTCAACGTGGAGGCACAGGTCACCGGCTTCAGCCGCGGGCCCACCGTCACGCGGTACGAGATCGAACTGTCCCCGGGCACCAAGGTGGAGCGCGTCACCGCCCTGTCCAAGAACATCTCCTACGCTGTGGCTTCGAGCGACGTACGGATCCTGAGCCCCATCCCCGGGCGGTCAGCGATCGGCATCGAGATCCCCAACACGGACCGCGAAACCGTGTCGCTGGGCGACGTGCTGCGGAGCCAGAATGCCCGGAGGACGGAGCACCCCATGGTTATCGGTGTCGGCAAGGACGTCGAGGGCGGCTACGTCGTGGCGAACCTCGCCAAGATGCCGCACCTCCTGGTGGCCGGTGCCACCGGTGCCGGCAAGTCGGCGTTCGTGAATGCCATGATCACGTCCATCCTGATGCGCGCCACCCCGGACGAGGTTCGCATGGTCATGGTGGACCCCAAACGTGTGGAACTGACCGCCTACGAAGGCGTCCCGCACCTGATCACTCCCATCATCACTAACCCGAAAAAGGCTGCCGAGGCCCTGCAATGGGTGGTCCGCGAGATGGATGCCCGTTACGACGACCTCGCCAACTACGGGTACAAGCACATCGATGACTTCAACAAGGCGGTCCGCGCCGGCAAGGTCCAGCCGCCCGTGGACTCCAAGCGCGTCATCCGGCCCTACCCGTACCTCCTGGTGATCGTTGACGAGCTCGCCGACCTGATGATGGTGGCCCCCCGCGACGTCGAAGACTCCATCGTCCGCATCACCCAGCTGGCCCGTGCCGCCGGCATCCACCTGGTCCTGGCCACCCAGCGGCCCTCCGTGGACGTCGTTACCGGCCTGATCAAGGCCAACGTGCCGTCCCGGATGGCTTTCGCCACGTCCTCCGTCACGGACTCCCGCGTGGTCCTTGACCAGCCCGGCGCCGAGAAGCTCATCGGCCAGGGCGATGCGCTGTTCCTGCCGATGGGTGCCTCCAAGGCCATGCGTGTCCAGGGCGCCTGGGTCACGGAGTCCGAAATCCACAAGGTCGTGGAACACGTCAAGGGCCAGCTCAAAGTCGACTATCGCCACGATGTCGCCCCCGAGGCGCCAAAAAAGCAGATCGACGACGACATCGGGGACGACCTCGAAGTGCTGTTGCAGGCCACCGAGCTGGTTGTCACCACTCAGTTCGGTTCGACGTCGATGCTCCAGCGCAAGCTCCGGGTGGGCTTCGCCAAGGCGGGCCGCCTTATGGACCTGCTCGAGTCCAGGGGAGTGGTTGGCCCCTCCGAAGGGTCCAAGGCACGCGACGTCCTGGTCAAGCCGGACGACCTCGCTTCGGTGCTGGCCGCCATGAAGGGCCAGGACGCGCCGGCGGTTGCTGACTCGCAGACGGCGGCGCTCAGCGACAACGCCAATGCGAACATCGCCCAGGGCGGTTATGCGGAAGACCTCGTGCAGGCGGACCTGGACCAGCGCAGCCAGAAGGCTGAGTACTTCGACGGCGCCGACGGTACCTCGGGAGACGACGAAGACGGTTCCGAAGACGCGTGGTCACTCACCGGACGGTAGCCTAGGAGTGTGACTAGCACCGAAGCAACTGCCGCCGGCTCCAGCAGCCCAGGAATCTGGAATCTTCCCAATATCCTGACCATGCTGCGCATCGCACTGGTGCCGTTCTTCGTCTGGTTCCTCCTGGCCGATGCTCCCGGGCTGAGCAGCGAGTCAGGGCCCTGGCGCTGGGCCGCCGTGGTGGCGTTCGCCGTCGCCATCTACACGGACAAGCTCGACGGCGACATCGCCAGGAGCCGCGGCCTCGTCACCAATTTCGGCAAAATTGCCGACCCCATCGCCGACAAGCTCCTCATCGGCTCAGCACTGGTGATGCTCTCCATCCTGAATGAACTGCCGTGGTGGGTCACCATTCTCATCCTCGTCAGGGAATGGGGCATCACCGCCCTTCGCTTCTTTGTCATCCGGTACGGTGTGATCCCGGCTTCGCGCGGAGGCAAGCTCAAGACTGTCGTCCAGACAGCCGCGATCTTCCTGTACCTCCTGCCACTCGGCGCGCTGGCACCATGGCTCGTGTGGGTGGCTTTCGCCGTCATGATGGTGGCTGTGCTGATCACGGTATGGACCGGGGTCGAATACGTCATTGAAGCCCTGCGGATTCGGTCACAGGGCAAGCGGGCAGGAAAAACTACAGCTGGAAACTAGGGAGCCGACGTGACCAATCTTCACCACCTGGCGGAACAGACAGTCAAAAAGGCCCTGGAAACGGGCCGCACGGTAGCGACCGCGGAGTCGCTCACGGCGGGAATGGTCAGCGCCGTTCTCGCCGATACAGCTGGAGCCTCAGGCATGCTCCAAGGCGGAGTGGTGGCCTACCAGAACTCCGTCAAAGTGGACGTTCTGGGCGTTGCGGCAGAGCTGCTGGCCGCCGCCGGATCCGTTGATGGCGACGTAGCCGCGGCCATGGCGGCCGGGGCCAGGACCGCGCTGCGAGCTGACATCGGCATCGCCACCACGGGGGTAGCCGGCCCTGAGGAACTTGACGGGAAAGCCGTGGGGACGGTGTTCATCGGGGTTGCCACAGCGGCCGGTGCGTCCTATCTCGAGTACGGCTTCACGGGGAACCGGGCAGAGATCCGCGGACAGGCCTGCGGTGCCGCGCTGGAAAGTCTGCTGGGGGCACTATCTTCCTGAAGCTACCGCGCGTAAAGTTGCCGGGAACAAATCCCGGCACCCATTAGTTATTACATTGTGTCGCTTCCCGAGAGCGGGGGCGCCTAGGATGAATAAACCACCACGGTTCGCTCTACGGCGGACTGAACTTTTGAGGGAGTAAGGCGATACAGATGGTAAAGCAGCCCGTATCCATAAACGGCGTTGTCCGCTGGAAGGATGTGGGCCTCGCCGATCAGGCCAAGAGCGAACAGAAGGTGCGCAAGATGGTTGTACTTCGTCACGAAATCGGTGATGTCCTGCGCGACGTACGCCAGCGCCAGGGACGTACGCTCCGAGAAGTTTCGCACAGCGCCCGTGTTTCCCTGGGCTACCTCAGTGAAGTGGAACGCGGCCAGAAGGAAGCCTCGTCAGAGCTCCTCTCGTCAATCTGCTCCGCCCTGGACGTGCCGTTGTCCATCATGCTCCGGGAAGTCAGCGACCGTGTCGCTGTCGCCGAGGGCGTTGCTGTTCCGGATACCGTTCCCCAGGAATTCTCACAGCGCTACGGCCGCGACCTTGATCGCGATTTGAGCGCTGAACTCAACAACGAACTCTCCACGGGCCTGCTTTCCGGCGCACGGTAAGCCGACCGCAGGACCCAGGAAGTACAACACAGCCTCCGGCCTTGGGCCGGAGGCTGTGTTGTGTCTGGTGGCTATTTTGTGCTGTCGCCCGGCGCGGAGGGGTCTTTCGCGAAGCCGTCGAGTTCAAAGATGGAGTTGAGCTTTGCCATGTATTCGGCGAGGGTCTGCAGTTCCCCAACCGGCCACTCACCCAGTCGCTCACGGAAGTCCTGGCGGCGCGCATCCTGGACCTGATGCATCTTTTCCTCACCTTTTTCGGTGAGGCGGATCGACTGCGCCCTTCCATCCAGGGGATCAGCTTCTTTGAACACCAATCCGATGCTTTCCAGGAAGGCGATCTGGCGGCTGACGGAAGGCTTTCCCACGCCGATGTTCAAGGCGAGGTCTGTCAACCGGATGGGGCCTTCACGCCGGATGACCGTAAGCAGGCCATAGGCGGCCGGTTCCATGTCCGGGTGCACCTGCCGCGAGAGCTGATGGGACACCGAACGGGCACGCCGCCAAAAGAGACTGATTTGGTGTTCCACGGTGTTCAGGGCCTCATCGACGGTGTCCTTGTCGGTGCCTGTCTCCACAGGGGAAGTCTCAGGTCGGCCTGGCGCAGAAGGGCCGTCGGCAGGGTTGCTCATGGCAACAATTCTAGGGTCGGGGACCGTGAGAGACTCTATTGGTGCGGATCAGTGACTATTGGCGGCTTATGGACGACGAATTCGGGGCCGGCTACTCCCGGGTCCTGAGCAGCACCCTGGTCCTGGCGGGGGCCGGCGGACGCACCGCCGACCAAGCCCTCGCGGCCGGAGTGAGCCCCCGAACGGTGTGGCTGGCAATGTGCGACGTCCAGGATGTGCCGTCGGAGCGGCGCCTGGGCCGCGACGTCAAACCCCTGCGTGACTGACGCCGCCACCCGTGCGGCGGCGTTCCCCAGGCTCATGTGTGTTCCTTTCTCTGCTGACACGCCGCCGGATCTGTTCGAATATCTGTTCGGGTAAAGCTATGCTTTTCGTAGTGGGTTATCCACATAGGCGATGTCATCCGGCCAGAATGTCAGCGGGTGCCATTAGCGTCAGAGATGACCAAGAAATGGCCGCTGAGGCCACTCCAAAGCGAGAAAGCATTAGAGGTGTGAACCATGGCGGCAGCCCCGGATCGTCAAAAGGCGCTCGACGCAGCGCTGGCACAGATTGACAAGCAGTTCGGCAAGGGCTCGGTTATGCGGCTGGGCGATGAAGTCCGTGCCCCCATCGAGGTCATCCCCACCGGATCCATCGCGTTGGACGTGGCTTTGGGAATTGGCGGCCTGCCCCGCGGCCGCGTAGTGGAGATCTACGGTCCGGAATCCTCGGGTAAGACCACAGTGGCCCTGCACGCCGTTGCCAGCGCGCAGCGCCTGGGCGGCATTGCCGCCTTCATCGACGCCGAGCACGCCCTGGACCCTGAATACGCCGCCCGGCTGGGCGTGGATACGGACGCTCTCCTGGTCTCGCAGCCGGATACAGGCGAGCAGGCCCTGGAAATTATGGACATGCTGATCGGCTCCGGCTCGCTGGACGTCATTGTCATCGACTCCGTTGCTGCTCTTGTGCCGCGTGCGGAAATCGAGGGCGACATGGGAGACAGCCACGTGGGTCTGCAGGCCCGCCTCATGAGCCAGGCGCTGCGTAAGATCACCGGCCGCCTGAGCCAGACCAAAACCACCGCCATCTTCATCAACCAGCTCCGTGAAAAGATCGGCGTGTTCTTCGGCTCACCGGAGACCACCACCGGTGGTAAAGCCCTGAAGTTCTACGCGTCCATCCGCATCGACGTCCGTCGGATCCAGACGCTCAAGGAAGGTGCCGACTCCGTCGGTAACCGCACTAAGGCCAAGATCGTCAAGAACAAGATGGCCCCGCCCTTCAAGATCGCCGAATTCGACATCATCTATGGCCAGGGCATCTCCCGCGAGGGCGGCATCATCGACATGGGCGTTGAGCACGGCATCATCAAAAAGTCCGGCTCTTGGTTCACGTACGACGGCGACCAGCTGGGCCAGGGCATGGAAAACTCCCGTCGGTTCCTGCGCGACAACCCCGAGCTGGCGACCGAACTGGAGCGTCTGATCAAGGAGAAGCTCGGTGTCGGGGTAGTCAAGCCCGCCGAAGCTGATGCCAAAGAGACACCGAAGCTGAAGGCTGTTGACGGCTTCTAGGGACGCCGCCGACCTCACAGCCGGACAGAGCGCCGGATGGCGTGGGGCGGGGCAGGACGCCGGATCGGGGCGACGGCAGCGGAGACGGGGCGGTAGACGCCCAGGCTTCGGGTCGGACGGACCCGATCCGGATGCTGCCATCGCCGCAGACGCCGACGCAAACGCAAACGCAGACGCAGACGCCGAACCGGATCCCGCGTCCGTGGCGCGGGCCATCGTGCTCCGGCAGCTGACCAGTTCGGCCAAGAGCCGGCTGCAGCTGTCGCGAAAACTGGCTGAGCGGAACATTCCGGAGGATGTGGCGGAGGCTGTCCTGGACCGCTTCCAGGAGGTCCGCCTCATTGACGACGCCGAGTTCGCCGACATGTGGGTGCGCAGCCGGTCCCAGTCCCGGAAGCTCGCCAAAGGGGCCCTCCGGCGCGAGCTCACGGACAAGGGGATAGACGCGGACACCGCCGCCGCCGCTCTGGAACAGCTTTCCGACGCGGACGAGGAAGTGGCTGCCCGGCTCCTGGTGGAACGCAAGCTCCGGGCAGGCACGGATTTGTCGGACCGCGCTGAGCGGGACAAGATCACCCGGCGGTTGGCGTCCATGCTGGCCCGCAAGGGCTATCAGCCGTCGCAAGCGTTCCGGATCGTCGGCGAGGTGCTCGACTCACGTGCGGAGACCCAGGCAGACGCACCGGACAACCTGCTGGATCCGTAGGCCCGCCGAAGCGGTGCCCTCGCCGATCCGGCAACCTGAGCGATCCCGTAGCCGTAGCGACCCGGTACCCTTAACAGGTGAGTTTGACCATTCCTTCCCCCGCATCCGGTACCGCCCCGTCAGCCGACCCTGCCCTCCAGCAGCCCCGTACCTATCAGGTGCGCACGTTCGGCTGCCAGATGAACGTGCATGATTCGGAGCGGATGGCCGGCATGCTCGAGGCCGCGGGCTACGTACCGGCCAGCGGTGAGCAGGCCGACGTCGTGGTGTTCAACACCTGCGCGGTCCGGGAAAACGCGGACAACAAGCTCTACGGCAACCTGGGCATGCTGGCGCCTGTCAAGGCGGCCAACCCCGGGATGCAGATTGCGGTCGGAGGCTGCCTGGCCCAGAAGGACCGCGAGACCATCCTCAAGAAGGCGCCCTGGGTGGACGCTGTCTTCGGCACCCACAACGTCGGGGCGCTCCCGGCGCTGTTGGACCGGGCCCGGCACAACAACGAAGCCCAGCTGGAGATCCTTGAATCCCTGGACGTCTTCCCCTCCACCTTGCCCACCAAGCGTGACTCGGTGTATTCCGGCTGGGTGTCCATCTCGGTCGGCTGCAACAACACCTGCACCTTCTGCATCGTCCCGGCGCTGCGCGGGAAGGAAAAAGACCGCCGCCCGGGCGACATCCTGGCTGAAATCCAGGCCCTGGTGGATGACGGCGCCATCGAAGTCACCCTGCTGGGCCAGAACGTGAACTCCTACGGCGTGGAATTCGGTGACCGGCAGGCGTTCTCCAAACTCCTGCGCGCGTGCGGGGAGATCACAGGCCTTGAGCGGGTCCGCTTCACCAGCCCCCACCCCGCCGCCTTCACCGACGATGTCATTGACGCCATGGCCGAAACCCCCAACGTGATGCCCCAGCTGCACATGCCGCTGCAGTCCGGGTCCGACAAAGTCCTGAAGGACATGAAACGCTCCTACCGGTCCACCAAATTCCTGGGCATCCTGGACAAGGTCCGCGAGAAGATCCCGCACGCCGCCATCTCCACCGACATCATTGTCGGCTTCCCCGGCGAAACCGAGGAAGACTTTCAGGCCACCCTCGATGTCGTGGAGAAGTCGCGCTTCGCCACCGCGTTCACCTTCCAGTATTCGAAGCGTCCGGGTACGCCGGCCGCGGACCTGCCGGACCAGCTTCCGAAGGCCGTGGTCCAGGAGCGTTTTGAACGCCTGACCGCGCTGCAGGACAGGATTGCCGCCGAGGAAAACGCCACGCAGCTTGGCCGCCGGGTAGAGGTGATGGTCACTGCCCATTCAGGGCGCAAGTCCGAAGAAACCCACAGGCTGTCCGGCCGGTCCCAGGACCAGCGGCTGGTGCACTTCTCTGTTCCCGACGGGGCAGAGGCGCCGCGTCCAGGGGACCTGGTCACCGTGACCATCACCGAAGCCGCAGCGTTCCACCTTGTGGCCGACCCGTCGGTGCAGGACTACAGCCTGCGACGCTCCCGCGCGGGAGACGCCTGGGACAGGTCCCAGGCCGACTCGTGCGGCGCTCCCGTGCCGGCTGCCGCAAGCGGTGGCGCCGGCCGGACCGGAGTCTCGCTGGGTATGCCCACGCTGCCGGTCCGGAGCCGCTGACCGGTGGCCCAGCCTCCGGTCATTGCCGTTGTTGGTCCCACGGGGTCCGGTAAGTCCGATCTGGCCGTTAACCTTGCCCTGGAACTGGACGGCGAGGTCATCAATGCCGATGCCATGCAGTTCTATCGCGGGATGGACATAGGCACCGCCAAGATCGCGCAGGCAGAACGCAGGGGCGTTCCCCACTACCTTCTGGACATCCTGGACGTCACGGAAGAGGCCAGCGTTTCAGACTTCCAGCAGCAGGCCCGGAGCATCGTCAGCGATATTCACGTCCGTGGCAAGCGCGCCATACTGGCAGGCGGTTCGGGTCTCTACGTGCGGGCTGCCCTCGATGTCCTCGAATTCCCCGGCACGGATCCTGTCCTCCGGCGGCAGCTTGAGGCTGAGCTTGATGAAGCCGGCCAGGATGCCCTCCTGGCCCGGCTCCGGGAGGTGGATCCGGTGTCCGCAGGCCGTGTCTCCGATTCGCGCCGGATCATCAGGGCGCTCGAAGTCCACCAGCTCACCGGCAGGCCCTTCAGCTCCTTTATGCCCCAGCGGGAGTATTTCCAGCCTGCTATCCAGATCGGGCTGGCGGTGGACCGCGACGTCCTCCGTGAACGGTTGGCTCTGCGCGTCCACACCATGGTGGACCAAGGGTTATTGGCGGAAGTGCGCCGGCTGGACGCGGCCGGTCTCCGCGGCGGCAAAACTGCGCCGCGGGCCCTGGGCTATGCCCAGTTCCTGAAAGTGCTCGACGGCGGCTCAACAGTTGCCGAGGCAGCCGAGGACACCATTGTGGCCACCCGGCAGTTCGCCAGGCGCCAGCTCACGTGGTTCCGTGCCGATCCCCGCATCAGCTGGCTGGACTGGCAAGCGCCGGACCTTGCGGCCCAGGCCGTGGCTCTCAGCCGGTAATCTAGGACCATGGACGCAACTCCCGCAGAGACCACAGAGCCCGCCTTCCGCACCCTGGGCGGACTCCGCTTCTCCAAGGGACACGGCACAGGCAACGACTTTGTGCTGATCGCTGACCCCGACGGCGTCCACACCATCGACGCCGGCCAGGTAGCCGCCCTCTGCGACCGTCACCGCGGAATCGGCGGTGACGGACTGATCCGGGCCGTCCCCTCCCGGTACCTCTCCGAAGGCCGCGAGCTGCTGCTCAGCAGCCCCGAAGCCGAGTGGTTCATGGACTACCGCAACGGCGACGGGTCCCTGTCGGAAATGTGCGGCAACGGGGTCCGCGTTTTTGTGCACTTCCTGCGTGCCGAAGGACTGGTAGACCTGCCCGACGGCGGCGCCCTCGCCATCGGGACGCGCGGCGGCGTCAAGACCGTGGTCCGGACAGGGGACAGCTACGCGGTCGACATGGGGCCGTGGGAATTCATTTTCCCCGGCGACGCGACCGCCAAAGCCATGGATTCGCTGGTCACCGCGGACGGCCTGGAAGTGCCCCGCCCCGCCTTGTCCGTCAGCATGGGCAACCCGCACACCGTGGTGGCGCTGGCTGAACTGTCTGAACTGGAAGCCACCAGGCTCTACACGGCTCCGCAGGTCGATCCGGTACCCGCCAATGGAACCAACGTTGAATTCGTCGTGCCTGCTGAACCGCTGGTCCATAACGGGATCGGCACCGTTACCATGCGCGTCCATGAGCGGGGCGTTGGAGAAACCCAGTCCTGCGGCACAGGCGCGTGCGCCGCCGCAGTGGCTATCCGGCACTGGGCCGGGGCGGAAGCTCCGGACTCCTGGCAGGTCAACGTGCCGGGCGGCGTTGTTGGGGTCAAGTTCTTCGCCGGGGCCGGCGGGCACGAGCACGTCGAGCTCAGCGGGCCCGCCGTAATTGTGGCTACTGGGACGCTTTCCTGACCCGAAGGATCCGGAAGGACTTGGACGTGGACTCCCGGCTGACGGTGAACGATGCATCCAGCTCCGTCGAGAGCCAGCGCTGAAGCGAATCCGAGCCCAGGTTCTTCTGGACCACCAGCCACGCGGAGCCGCCCGGCGCCAGCCGGGGCAGCCACATCTTCAGGAGGCTGTGGAGTTCATCCTTGCCGATCCGGATGGGTGGATTGGACCAGATCGTGTCGAAGCGCAGTTCCGGGTCCACGGCGTCAGGAGTGCTGGCCAGCACGTTGCCCAGGCCCAGCAGGGCCGCATTCTCATTGGTCAGGGTGATGCAGCGTTCATTGACATCCACGGCGTAGACCTTGGCATGCGGCGCGCGCAATGCGAGGGTCAGGGCAATGGGCCCCCAGCCGCAGCCGATGTCAAGGAGGTTGCCTGTGGGGTCCGGGGCCGGGACCTCAGCCAGGAGCACCGCCGTCCCCTTGTCAATACCGTCGGGGCTGAAGATGCCGCCGGACGTCTGCAGCGTGCGCGTCTCGCCAGCCAGTTCCACTGCGAGCGGTTTGCGGGTGAACGGCCCGGCGGGCGATGCGCTGAAATAGTGTGCGGACTCCATAACTGGCCAGATTAGTTGGCGGGGGTGGACAATGCGAAACCGCGGCCACCGCTTCTGCTAATCTTGAACCCATGTTCTTGATCTTCGAGTAGCCGGCACGGCCGGCGTCCCTCCCGACGCCGCCTGTCCCGAAGCCGTGCCCCGCAGCGATGCAGGTATTAACCTTCCGCAAGTGCGCCACATAACAGGTCTTCGTAGCTGTTATGCCGCCGGGCAATACTCGAGTGATCTGCCGCTGCCGGTTCCTTGCTGTTTTGCCCGCGCTTTCCACCACTCCACGCATCTGCCGGATGCGAAGACTCCCTGCGTGCCACGGTCCCTGACCGGCGCGCGCAGCAGACCAGGAGGCCCGGATGACTGAAAGCCGTCAGCCCAGCGCGAATACTTCACCACAGACCAACGATCGGCACTATTCTGAAAATGCCGAATCTTCAAAGGAGAACATGACCAGCCAGCCCAACACCGGTTCCGATCCAGCAGCCAAGGACATGAGTCCCGAGGAGATCCAAGCTGTCATCGACCGGATTCTCGCCAAGGACGTACCGGCCAGGAACGTCACCGCCGCAGACGGTGACAAGGCCGTGTTCGGCAGGGCTCAGGCGATCTCCCGCTTGG
Source organism: Pseudarthrobacter psychrotolerans (assembly GCF_009911795.1). NCBI lineage: Bacteria > Bacillati > Actinomycetota > Actinomycetes > Micrococcales > Micrococcaceae > Pseudarthrobacter > Pseudarthrobacter psychrotolerans. The sequence goes on from NZ_CP047898.1 coordinate 349,710, forward strand.
ACGACGAACACAACAGCTACGACGGCGACCAGCAGGACCGGGAGGAACGCCGGGCACTGCGGCGCGTGGCCGGCCTGTCCACCGAACTCGAAGATGTCACCGAAGTTGAATACCGGCAGCTGCGGCTCGAACGTGTGGTCCTGGCCGGGCTGTGGTCCGAAGGCACGTTAGCGGACGCGGAGAATTCCCTGCGTGAACTCGCCGCCCTTGCCGAAACAGCAGGCTCGGAAGTCCTGGACGGAATGGTGCAGCGCCGTGCCAAACCGGACCCGGGCACGTTCCTCGGTTCCGGAAAGGCCCTTGAGCTCAAGGAAATCGTGACGGCCACAGGGGCTGACACTGTTGTGGTGGATGCCGAACTGGCACCGTCCCAGCGCCGTAGCCTTGAGGACATTGTCAAGGTCAAAGTCATTGACCGCACGGCCCTGATCCTTGACATCTTCGCCCAGCACGCCAAGAGCCGTGAAGGCAAGGCCCAAGTGGAGCTGGCTCAGCTCGAATACCTCCTGCCACGCCTCCGTGGCTGGGGTGAATCGATGTCCCGCCAGGCCGGTGGCCAGGTGGGCGGCGCCGGCGCCGGCATGGGTTCGCGCGGACCCGGTGAAACAAAAATCGAACTGGACCGCCGCCGGATCCGCACCCGGATGGCCAAGCTGCGGCGCGAGATCGCGGCGATGAAGCCGGCACGGGAAACCAAACGGGCCAACCGCCGTCGTAATTCAGTGCCTTCCGTTGCGATTGCCGGATACACGAACGCCGGTAAGTCATCGCTGCTGAACAGGCTGACCGACGCCGGTGTGCTGGTGGAGAACTCACTGTTCGCCACCCTGGATCCCACCGTGCGAAAGGCCGAGACCTCCGATGGCCTCGGGTACACCCTGGCGGACACCGTGGGTTTTGTCCGTTCATTGCCCACCCAGTTGGTGGAGGCCTTCCGCTCCACGTTGGAGGAAGTTGCTGACGCGGATCTGATCCTGCACGTGGTGGACGTGTCCCACCCGGATCCCGAGGGCCAGATTGCTGCAGTCCGCAAGGTCTTCAGCGAAGTGGATGCCCGTAAGGTGCCCGAGATCATTGTCCTGAACAAGGCCGATGCCGCTGATCCGTTTGTGGTGGAGCGCCTCAAGCAGCGCGAGCCGCGCCACGTGGTGGTCTCGGCCCGCACAGGCCAGGGGATCGCCGAACTGCTGCAGGCCATCAGTGACGGGATTCCGCGGCCCGGCGTGAAGCTGGAGCTCCTTATTCCCTACGACCGCGGTGACCTGATCAGCAAACTGCACGAGACCGATGCCGAGATCCTGAGCCTGGATCACGGCGAGCACGGTACCCGCGCTTTGGTGATGGTGCGTGAGGGCCTTGCGGCTGAACTGGAATCCTTCATCAACCATGACTGAGGTTGCGGCGGGCGAAGTCAAAGGTAGGGCCGGCGAGCAGTTCGTGATCGAATTGCTCGACCGTGCCGTGGCCGGAATGGGCGGTCAAAGCCGCAGCGGGCAGCACGAGATGGCCAGGCAGGTGGCCAGGGCCATCGAAACCGGCGACCACCTCCTGGTTCAGGCCGGGACGGGGACCGGAAAGTCGCTGGCCTACCTGATTCCGCTCATTGCGCACTCGCTCGTGAGCAACAAGCCCACACTGGTGTCCACAGCCACGCTTGCGCTGCAGACCCAGATTGTGGGGCGCGACCTTCCCCGGTTGCTGAAGACCATCACACCCGCCTTGGATCGCCCGGTCAAGGTGGCCCTGGTCAAGGGCCGCTCCAACTACGTGTGCCAGCACAAACTCGTAGGCGGGTTCCCCTCCGAGGAACCCGCCGAGGGCCAGCTGTTCTCCCTCGGTGAAGACACCAGCGTCCCGCACTTCGCCGCCGCCCTGGGCGGGCCGTCGTCCCAGCTGGGGAAGGAAGTGGTGCGCCTGCGCGAGTGGGCGGAAAAGACCACCACAGGCGACCGCGATGAACTGCTGCCCGGTGTTACCGACCGGGCATGGCGGCAGGTTTCAGTGACGTCCATGGAATGCCTGGGCGCCCAAAAATGCCCCATGGCAGCCGAATGCTTCAGCGAACTGGCACGCCACGACGCCGCCGACGCCGACGTTGTGGTCACCAACCACGCCATGCTCGCCGTCAGCGCCTTTGAAGGCCTCGCAGTACTCCCCGAATACGACGTTGTGGTGGTGGACGAGGCCCACGAACTACAGGACCGGGTCACCGGTGCGGTGTCGGGGCAACTCTCCGTGGCAATGGTCCACGCTGCGGCGTCCGGCGCACGGAAGCACACGGCCATCACCGTGGATGCCCTCAACGCATCTGCCGCCAACCTCGAACTTGCCCTGGCCGGGGTGCCCAACGGGCTGCTCCCCAACGGCCTCAACGACGAACAGCTGGACTGCGTGGACCAGTTGCGTGAGGCCTGCCGCGCGGCCCTGTCCGATTCCAAGGGTGACGGCAGCCAAACGGCCGACGGCGGGCGGCAGCTCGCGCGCTCACGCCTGATGCTGATCCTCGAACTGTGCGAACGGCTCATCGTGGCCCGGGACAACCGCGAAGTGGTGTGGTTTTCCCGCGCAAGTTCCTTCGACCCGCAACAGGGCTATGCGCAGCCCGACGAGTCTGCGCCGGCCCTGGTCAACATCGCGCCGCTCAGCGTTGCCGGAAAGCTCCGCGAAGGGCTTTTCGCCGGCCACACCGTGGTGCTGACCTCAGCCACGCTTGCCATCGGCTCAGCCTTTGAACCGGCCGCCGGCGGCCTGGGGCTGGTGGGGGAGGGCGCACCGAGCTGGACCGGGATCGACGTCGGATCGCCCTTTGATTATCCCAAGCAGGGGATCCTCTACGTCGCAGGGCACCTGCCCAAGCCAGGCCGCGGGGCGTCGCCGGAGGCCCTCGATGAACTTGAGGCGCTGATCCGGGCGTCCGGCGGCGGCGCCCTGTGTCTCTTTTCGTCGCGCCGTGCCGCCGAGGAGGCCGCCGAGGCGATGCGTCCCCGGCTCGGCCTCAGCATTCTCTGCCAAGGCGACTCCACCATGACGGCCCTCGTGAAGCAGTTCGCGGACGAGCCCGATACCTGCCTCTTCGGAACCATGTCCCTGTGGCAGGGTGTTGATGTTCCGGGCGGATCATGCCGGCTCGTGGTGATAGACCGCATTCCGTTCCCGCGGCCGGATGATCCGCTGATGACCGCACGGTCCCGCGCCGTTGCGCAGGCGGGCGGAAACGGCTTTATGGCGGTATCGGCAACTCACGCGGCCATCCGCCTGGCCCAGGGCGCGGGCAGGCTGATCCGCTCCACCGGGGACAAAGGCGTAGTTGCCGTCCTCGATTCCCGGCTTGCCACCGAACGCTACGCCGGATTTCTGCGCGCCGCCCTGCCGCCGTTCTGGCCCACCACGGACCGCAAGACAGCGTTCGCAGCCCTGGAAAGGCTGGCCGGGAAGGGCGCCTGACTGAACGCGTACCCTGCATGGTCCTGCAAGCCAGGCCCCGTCCCGCAGCGCACCCTCGTCCTGGTCCTGGCCAGGGCGTGTAAGTGTCCTGGCCGGGGCGTGTAGGGCCCGCTGCGGGACCTACAGCGACCGCAGGACCGAGACGACCTTGCCCATGATCGTGGCGTGATCGCCCAGGATGGGCTCGTATTGCGTGTTCTGCGGCAACAGCCACGTGTGGCCATCGCGCTGGCGGAATGTCTTCACGGTCGCTTCATCGTCCAGCAGGGCCGCGACGATATCGCCGTTGGCGGCGTCGGCCTGCCGGCGGACCACTACCCAGTCGCCGTCGCAGATGGCAGCGTCCACCATGGAGTCGCCGGCCACGCGCAGCATAAAGAGCTCACCCTGGCCCACGAGCTGCCGCGGCAGGGGCATCACGTCTTCCACCACCTGATCAGCAAAGATGGGCCCGCCGGCCGCGATCCGGCCCACCAACGGCACCATGGCGGTGTCCATGGCAGAGGGAAGTTCGGTGACCGTTCCGCCGATGCCGTGCAGGACTGAGGGCTTGGTTGCCCCGTTGGTTTTGGCCGACCCGCCGTCCAGCGTCAACGGCATCAGGACCTCCATAGCGCGCGGACGCTTGGGGTCCCGGCGCAGGTATCCGAGCTTCTCCAGCTGCGACAGCTGGTGGGTCACGCTGGACAAACTCGCCAGGCCCACGGTGTCGCCGATTTCACGCATCGACGGCGGATAGCCGTTGTCATTGACTGAGCGCTGGATGGTTTCAAGGATCTTCTTCTGGCGGGCCGTGAGCCCCTTGGGGGTCCGTTGGGGCTGGCGGCGCTGCGGTGTCGCCTTGCCCCCGGCGGCTGGTGCTGCCATGTTCGCCAATGCCTTTCGGTTGCCCGGATCCGCTCCGGCCGTTGGTGCCTGGAACGCCCCGGGGCTGGTGTCGGAGTTGATTGTCAGACCCTGCTGATCAACTACGGAGGTGGTTGTTCTTTGATCCAAACGTAGGCCAGCCACAGGGCTTTTTCAAACATTTGTTCTAGCGAGTCTCGACAATATTCGTTGATAAGTGCTAAAAATGAAGGAGCAAAGTTCGAATATGTGTTCTACTCGTTGCTTGCGGATTCGAATATTCGAATTTATGGACGGCCCAGGCCGGCACCGGCAAGTGGACGCGGAGGGCGCGCCGGGCAGCACAGTATGGTCCAGGAGGGCTCATTTCATGTCAGCTATATCTGCTTCGCAAGACTCGCGTCCGCAGTTCATTTCCGTGCAGGACCTCACCTCGCGGCAGTGGTCCGCACCCGTGCCGACGTCGGGTTCGGCGCCCAGGCAGCGCAGGGAGTCCTTACCGCCGCTGCGCCTGACCCGCAGGGGCCGGGTTGTCCTCATTGGCATCCCGCTGGTGATCTTCGCCGCAATCCTGCTTTCGCTGGCAGGTTTCCTCAACGCCCCGGCAAAGGCTGCCGACTCTGCCGCCGACCTGTCTTTGACGCCAACAGTCTCGGTCACAGTGCAGGCCGGACAGTCCCTCTGGACCATCGCCGGTACCGTAGCGCCAGAGCGTGATCCCCGTGATGTCATTGCGGATATTGCTCAGTTGAACAACCTGTCCGCCGGCGGCGTGGTCCCCGGACAGCAGCTCTTCGTCCCCACCAAGTAGGGGGGCGCCAGGCTCTGAAACGTGCCGCGGCAGGTCGTCACATTTTCCGGCCGTCTGCTTCGGACCTAAACTGTTCAGGTGAATGACCAGCTAGAGCGTCTGAACAGACTTCCCCTCCGGACCAACCTCCGCGGACTGACCCCGTACGGTGCCCCGCAGCTGGATGTACCTATCCTGCTGAACGTCAACGAAAACACCCATGGGGTCCCGGCGGACGTCCGGGCCGCGATCAGTGTGGCCGTGACGGAAGCCGCTGCAGGCCTCAACCGCTACCCGGACCGTGAGTTCACCGAACTCCGGGAAGCGCTGGCCGAATACCTCGGCCATGGTCTTGATGCCACCAACATTTGGGCAGCAAACGGATCCAATGAGGTCCTCCAGCAGATTCTCCAGGCTTTCGGCGGACCCGGCCGCACGGCCCTGGGATTCCCGCCCACGTATTCCATGTACCCGCTCCTGGCCAGCGGCACGGACACCGGGTACATCACCGGACAGCGCGCCGATGACTACGGGCTCAGTGCCGAATCGGCTGCCTTGCAGGTCAAGGAGCTTCAGCCCAACATCGTTTTCCTGTGCTCACCGAACAACCCCACCGGCACAGGCCTGGGCCTGGACGTTGTGGAGGCCGTGTACGCTGCCGGCGAGGCCAGCCAGACCATCGTGATCGTTGACGAGGCGTACCACGAGTTCGCCCACGATGGAACGCCCAGCGCCCTTGCCCTGCTGCCCGGCCGGGAACGCCTCATTGTGTCGCGCACCATGAGCAAGGCGTTCGCCCTCGCGGGCGCCCGCCTGGGCTACATGGCCGCCGCCCCTGAAGTCACGGACGCACTCCGCCTGGTCCGGCTGCCTTACCACCTCTCGGCCATCACCCAGGCAACAGCCCTCGCCGCCCTCCAGCACCGCACTGCCCTGATGGCCGACGTCGAGGACATCAAGGAGCAACGCGACCGCATCGTCTCGGAGCTGACCCGCATGGGCCTCAAGCCGGCCGCCTCCGATTCGAACTATGTCTTCTTCGGCGGCCTCGACAACCCGCATGACGTCTGGCAGCAGTTGCTGGACCACGGCGTGCTGATCCGCGACGTTGGCATCCCCGGCCACCTGCGGGTCACTGCGGGAACTGAGACGGAGACCACAGCGTTCCTGATGTCGCTGGAACGCATCCTGGCCAGCCAGGCCAAGCTGCCCGCCTAAACTTGAAGTATCGGCGCCCCCGCGCGCCGGCACATCTCCTTCGCTTACGCACCACTGACTTCGCTTAAAGGACATATGACCATGAGTTCCACCGGATCGAACGCTGCCGCTCCCCGGACCGCACGCATGGAGCGTGCCACCAGTGAATCGTCAGTGCTCGTGGAGATCAACCTGGACGGCACGGGCGTATCGGACATCGACACGTCTGTTCCGTTCTACGACCACATGCTGACGGCGCTGTGCAAGCACTCGCTCATTGACATGACCGTCAAGGCCACCGGTGACACCCACATTGACGTCCACCACACCGTGGAGGACGTCGCCATCACGTTCGGCGAAGTCCTGCGTACCGCCCTGGGCAACAAGGCCGGGATCCGCCGGTTCGGTGAGGCCACCGTGCCCCTCGACGAAGCACTGGCGCAGGCTGTGGTGGACGTCTCCGGCCGCCCCTACCTGGTGCACGGCGGCGAACCTGCCGGGCAGGAGTACCACCTGATCGGCGGCCATTTCACGGGGTCACTGACCCGCCACGTGTTTGAGGCCATCACACTCCATGCCGGCATCTGCCTCCACATGAACGTCATTGCGGGCCGCGACCCGCACCACATCGTGGAAGCACAATTCAAGGCCTTCGCCCGCGCCCTGCGCGCTGCGGTCGAACCGGATCCCCGCGTTGAGGGGATTCCGTCCACCAAGGGCGCCTTGTGAGCGGCCAGATTCTCCGGGACGGCGCCGTCATCGATCCGGCCGCCGGCAAGAAGCCCGTATCGCCAGAAGGCAGGCCTACGGTCACCGTCCTGGACTACGGTTCCGGAAACGTCCGCTCCGCCGTGCGCGCCCTGGAGCGGGCCGGGGCCGAGGTCATCCTCAGCTCCAAGCCGGAGGACGTGCTGAATGCCGACGGCCTGGTAGTACCCGGCGTCGGCGCCTTCGAGACTGTTATGCGCGAGCTCAAGGCCGTGGACGGCATCCGTCTGATCGGCAGGCGTGTGGCCGGGGGCAGGCCGGTCCTGGCTATCTGCGTCGGCCTGCAGGTCCTGTTCGATGCCGGGGTGGAACACGGGACAGAAGCCGAAGGCATGGGGGAGTGGCCCGGCAAGGTGGAGCTGCTTCCGGCCGAGGTGGTGCCGCACATGGGCTGGAACACCGTGGATGTACCGGAAGGATCCAAGCTCTTCGCCGGCGTCGCGGACCAGCGCTTCTACTTCGTTCACTCCTATGGTGTCCAGGAGTGGAACTTCGACGTGATCCAGCCGCGGATGACCGCGCCGCTGGTGACCTGGTCAGAGCACGGCGCCCGCTTTATCGCCGCTGTGGAGAACGGCCCGCTCTGCGCTACCCAGTTCCACCCCGAAAAATCCGGCGACGCCGGTGCGCGGTTGCTGCGCAACTGGGTAGACGGTCTTCGCAAGCCAGCTGCCACGGACGCCGCCTAGATGTGGTCGATTGTCCTGATGGGCCTGGCCGGCGTCCTGGTGGGCGGCGCCCTGTCCTTCAGGCAGCAGCACAAACCGCTGTGGACCCAGGTGGGCTTCTACGTCCTGGCCGGTATGGCGCTGCTGGCCGCCTACCTGCTGACGCTTCCTGGCACCTAGCCCCACGCATTCACCAGTTCCGCTTTCACGAGCAACCCAACACCCAAGAGGATTTGAGATGACCACCGCAACCGATCTGCCGGTTCTTGAACTGCTGCCCGCCGTCGACGTCGTAAACGGACAGGCCGTGCGGCTGGTCCAGGGAGAGGCCGGCAGCGAGACGAGCTACGGCACGCCGCTGGAGGCAGCCCTCAACTGGCAGGAGCAGGGCGCCGAATGGGTGCACCTGGTGGACCTCGACGCCGCGTTCGGACGTGGCTCGAACGCGGAGCTGCTCCGTGAAGTGGTGGGCCGGCTGGACATCAAGGTGGAGCTCTCCGGCGGACTCCGGGACGACGAATCCCTCGAGGCGGCGCTGGCCCTTGGCGTGGCACGCGTCAACCTCGGCACGGCTGCGCTGGAAAACCCCGAGTGGACCCGCGGTGCCATCGACCGCTTCGGCGACAGGATCGCCGTCGGCCTCGACGTCCGCGGAACCACGCTGGCCGGCCGCGGTTGGACGAAAGAAGGCGGCGACCTCTGGGAGGTCCTGGGCCGGCTCGAAGAGGCCGGGTGCTCGCGGTATGTTGTCACGGACGTCACGAAAGACGGCACGCTGCAGGGTCCTAACGTTGAACTCCTGCGCCGGATGGTGGAGAAGACCGGCAAGCCGGTGGTCGCCTCCGGTGGCATCTCCAGCCTGGATGACCTGAAAGTGTTGCGCTCCCTGGTGCCGCTGGGCGTGGAAGGCGCGATCGTGGGCAAGGCGCTGTACGCCGGTGCGTTCACGCTCCCCGAAGCCCTCGACGTCGCCGGACGACGCTAAGCAGTTTCCGTGGACAGCGCGCACAATGCCGATACGGCTGCGGAATCCCCGGCGCCGCGCCATCTGCCCGGACACATTGCCGCGGCACTGGCGGGCGCGGGTGGCCGTACTGACTCGGCGGGCCGGCCGTGGGAAGGCCGGAGCCTCGCCGGGGACGACGGCAGGATCCACAACTTCGAGGACGACGACGGCACGGCCGACGCCGGCTACCTCGCCGCCGTCGCGGCCCTGGTTGAAGGCGCCGGCGACGAAGCGGCTGTGGTGGCCTCCCTGGCCACCGCCCGCGTGTTTATCCCGATCATCGCGCAGCTTGGCGAGGAAGCGGTAGGCGTCGACGGCCTGACGGCGGACAAGCAGGCGGACATGGCGCTGGTCACCCTGAAGGCCGCCGACGGCCGGACGGCCATGCCGGCCTTCACCTCGGCGGATGCCTTGGCCGCCTGGCACCCCGAAGCCCGGCCGGTGGCGGTGTACGCTGCCCGGGCTGCCCTCTCAGCCGTGGCCGAGGGGGCCGAACTGCTGGTCCTCGATCCGGGCTCGGAGGTCACATTTGTGGTCCGGCGGCCCGCCGTCTGGGCACTGGCCCAGCAACAGGACTGGATCCCTTCCTACACTGATGCAGCGTTGGCAGTCGAGATGGCTGAGGCCACGGCCGTATTCCCGGCGGTACGGCAGCTTGCCCTCCTGCCCGGTTCCGGCGTGCCCGCCCGCACCGGCACGGGTGCCACGCTTCCTGGGGGCGGTGCCGGACCGGAACTGCAGGTGCTGCTCCATCTTGAGGATGGCCTGGACGCCCGGGCAGTCCAGGACCTGGTCTCCGGGCTCCAACAGGCATGGTCCCGGAATGTATTGTTTGGAGAGCGTGTCGACTCGATAGAGATCAAGTTGCGGCGCGCAGCACAGTAGCCAACGGTTGGCGCGGAGATCCCGGGCTGCCGCGGGCAGACCCAAAGGATTTTCCGTGAACTTCGCTCTTTACCGGGAGCTGCTGGCCGTCAGGCCCATCCGGCGGTTGCTGCTGGTCGGCATGATTGCCCGCATCCCCCACTCGGCGGCAGGCATGCTGCTGACCCTGCACATCGTCCTGACCCTGGACCAGGGCTACGCCGCCGCCGGTGCCGCGGCGGCTGTTATGACCATCGGCATTGCGGTGGGCGCACCATGGCGCGGCCGGCGCGTGGACACCGTTGGCCTGCGCCGGGCGCTGATTCCCTCTGTGGTGTCCGAGGCCGTCATCTGGTCGGTGGTGCCGCATGTGTCCTACCAGTGGCTGCTCCCGCTGGTGTTCGTCGGCGGCCTGCTCACGTTGCCCATCTTCAGCGTCGTGCGGCAGTCCCTGGGCGTCCTGGCGGACGGCAACCAGCGGCGGACTGCTTTTGCGCTGGACTCGATCGCCACGGAGATTGTGTTTATGATCGGGCCTGCCGCCGGAGCCGTTGTGGCAACCAGTGGCTTCACCGTTCTGGGACTCACGGTGGTGGGAGTTTCAACGTCACTGGCCGGGCTGTTCCTCATCTGGTTTAACCCGCCCACTCAAAGTGCCACGCAGACTGAGGAAAGCGAGGCGGATCAGCGCCATGCCGCGGAAGTGGCTGTGGTTTCCGCCGCACCAGCCCACCTTCAGGAAGCGGCGGCTGACCTCGTCCCGGCCGGGGCGGAACGCGTCGGAAGCCGGCCGGCGGGGTTGCGCGGCAGGGTGGCCCACAACTTCGCGTGGTTCACGGCCACTGTCGCGGCTGTCTTCGCCGTGGCGGCCGGAACCGGCATGGTGCTCAGCGGCACTGACGTTGGCATTGTTGCTGCCTTGGAAACCGGCGGACACCAAGCTGAAATCGGCATAGTGTTCCTCTTTTGGTGCGCCGCATCGGTGGTCGGCGGGCTGGTGTACGGGGCCATGCATCGTCCGGTTTCGCCGATCCTCCTGCTGCTGGGCATGGCAGCGCTGACCATCCCTATGGGCTTCGCCCAGGACACCTGGACGTTGGCCTTTGTCTCGATCCTGCCAGGGCTTTTGTGCGCCCCCGTCCTGTCCGCCGCCTCCGAACGGGTGGCAGACCTGGTGGCGGAGGACCGCCGAGGCGAGGCAATGGGCTGGTACGGCTCTGCGCTGACTGCCGGGGTGGCGCTCGGGGCACCACTTGCCGGGATATTCATCGACGGGATGGGGCCGTCCGGCGGGTTTATCTCCGTGGGTGTGGCTGGCGTTCTGCTCTGCGTTGTGGGGCTGCTGCTTCAGGCCTTCCGCCGCCGCCGCGTCGCTGCCTGACCGGGCCCCTCGATTGCTCCGACACGGCCCTTTTGGGCCCTGAAAACGGCGGCTGGGCCCACGCCGGCAGGGTTCCCTGGCCGAACTTGTGAGGTGAGGGTGCCGGTGGGGAGCAATCGATGACACGCGCGGCCCGGCGTGCGACTGTCTGTACGACGACGGCGGCGGAGGGTCCGTGGGGACCGTCCGCCGCCGTCGTCGTACTTCATGAACGTGGTAGCTGGCTGCCTTGCGTCAGCAAAGGCGGTTAGTTGCTGGGCGTTTAGTTAACGGCGCCGGTGTATTTCTCGCCGGGGCCCTTGCCCGGGGCATCAGGAATGATGGACTCCTCGCGGAACGCGAGCTGCAGGGAACGCAGGCCATCACGCAACGGGCCGGCGTGCTGGGATCCGATTTCCGGGGCCGCTGAGGTCACCAGTCCGGCAAGGGCGGTGATGAGCTTACGGGCCTCGTCCAGGTCCTTGAGTTCCTCGGCATTGTCCTCGGCGGCGAGGCCCAGCTTGACCGCGGCTGCGCTCATCAGGTGCACTGCGGCCGTGGTGATGACCTCGATGGCCGGCACCTCCGAAATGTCGCGGATTTGCTGGGTCACGTCAGCTTTGGCGTCCGTGGCCTCGAAAACATGTGAATTGCTGTCTGGGGTGCTCATACTGGTAAGCTTGTCACAGACCAACTGGATGTCGTTATTTCGCTGTGGAAGGTCCCACCAACGCCTTGCTGTGTTGTGCGGGATTTTTCTGTAGAATGTCATGCAGTTTGCAAGCGGAGTTCTCTCCCACCCGCGTCAGCCGTTTTCCCGCCGGAAGCAATTCCGCCAGGAACCAAGGTTGCCGGGTACCGGTCGGACAGTTCCTTGAGGCGTTGAGCCAGGGGAAGTGCGCATAGCCTCTACGGAGAACCGTGCATCCGATCATCGAGGCCTTCGATTGCTCCGGCAATTGGGGGCCTTCTCTATTTACCGGTGGAATACCACATCAATCACAGGAGCTTTAACATTAGCGAGCCAAGAATCAATGAGCGTATCCGCGTCCCCGAGGTGCGGCTGGTCGGCCCTGCAGGTGAACAAGTAGGAATCGTCCGTATTGACGATGCCCTGCGTTTGGCTGCCGAGTCCGATCTTGATCTCGTTGAAGTTGCACCTCAGGCCAAGCCTCCGGTGTGCAAGCTGATGGACTTCGGCAAGTACAAGTACGAGGCCGCCGTCAAGGCACGTGAAGCACGGAAGAACCAGACCAATACTGTTCTGAAGGAAATCCGCTTCCGCCTGAAGATTGACACCCATGACTACGAGACCAAGCGCGGTCATGCACTGCGCTTCCTCGGTGCCGGTGACAAGGTCAAGGCCATGATCCAGTTCCGCGGCCGTGAGCAGCAGCGTCCGGAAATGGGCATCCGCCTGCTTCAGCGCTTTGCTGACGACGTCGCCGAAGTGGGCGTTGTTGAGTCCAGCCCGCGTATCGATGGCCGCAACATGGTCATGGTTGTGGGCCCGCTGAAGAACAAGGCCGAAGCCAAGGCTGAGGCACGCCGCGCATCGCAGCGTGCAGAGGCCAAGGCGCAGAACGAAGCGAAAGCTACGGGCGGCGGCCGCATCGACCTCTCCGGCGACGACCAGGCACCGCTGACGCAGTCACTGGCTGACCTTCTTCCGGAAGGTTTCGCCATCACCACGCAGCCGGAAACTGAAGCTCCGGCACAGGCTGAAGCAACTGAGGCGCCTGTTGAAGCCGCTCCGGAAACCGAAGCCCCCGTAAAGGAAGCTCCGGCGAAGGAGGCTCCCGTAAGGGAAGCGGCCGCGAAGGAAGCTCCGGCAAAGGAAACCGCAGCGAAAGCAGCTCCCGTCAAGGAATCCGCCGCCCAGGAGGCGCCCAAGCAGGCTGCCCCGAGGGTCGCTGCTCCCAAGCGTGAGGCTCCCAAGGCAGCTCCGGCGCCGGTCAAGGCTCCTGCCGCCGCCAAGCCCGCCGAAGCAGCTGCTCCGGCTCCGGCCGCCCCGGCTGCTCCTCGGCCGCCGGTGCCGATGCCCAAGCCGATTGCCCGGCCGGCTGCGCCTAAGCCTGCTGCAAGGCCTGCCCCCAAGGCAGCTCCGAAGCCGGCTGGCAAGAAGACTACCTAGTTCAAATCTGCGGGAGGTTATCCTCCTGGAGTACGCAACCAGCATGCCGCCTGCAGGGGTGGCTGCTCGAAAGAACTGCAGACAATGTCTGTGGACACGTAAGGAGATCGGTTCCCATGCCGAAGATGAAGACCCACAGCGGTGCTAAGAAGCGCTTCAAGCTGACCGGCAGCGGCAAGCTGCGCCGCCAGCAGGCCAACCGCCGCCACTATCTTGAGCACAAGTCTTCCAGGCTGACTCGTCGCCTGGCCGGCGACAAGATTGTCTTCAAGGGTGACGCTAAGGTCATCCGGAAGATGCTCGGCATCTAAGTTCCAAGTTCTCTGACTGATGCCACCTGGCAGCAGTCAACTACCAAAAAGGCTTCTCAGGCCAGCCGGTTGTTCCGGCAGTAGATGCTTGGGATCAGAATTTTCGAAGGAGTACGCACGTGGCACGTGTGAAGAGGGCGGTCAACGCCCACAAGAAGCGCCGGGTTATCCTTGAACGCGCAAAGGGCTACCGTGGACAGCGTTCACGCCTGTACCGCAAGGCCAAAGAGCAGCTGCTGCACTCGTTTGTGTACAGCTACGGCGACCGCAAGAAGAAGAAGGGCGACTTCCGCCGCCTGTGGATCCAGCGCATCAATGCTGCATCCCGCGCCAACGGTCTGACCTACAACCGTCTGATCCAGGGCCTGAAGGCCGCTGAGGTCGAGGTTGACCGCCGTATGCTTGCTGAGCTGGCCGTTTCGGATGCGAACGCATTCGCCGCGCTGGTGAAGATCGCCAAGGATTCCCTGCCTGCTGACACGTCCGCTCCGGCCGTCGAGGCTGCAGCTCCCAAGGCTGCCAAGGCACCCAAGGCCAAGGCTGCAAAGCCTGCCGCTGACGTGGCTGCCAAGTAGCACCTACGCCAGTTCGAGGACTGGTGGCTGAAGCCACTAAGGTTCTTATATGAACGAAACCGGGCGCCCGCAAGACTTTCCACTCTCCAATCCCCGAGCTGATCGGGTGAGGAAGGTGGCACAACTTGCCGGGCGCCCGGCCCGTTTAAAGCGCAGCGAGTTCCTGGCAGAGGGTCCGCAGGCTGTCCGCGAGGCCCTGACCCTGCACCAGAAAAGGGTTGCTGCGGGGGAGCCGGGCGTCGTCTATGAGGTCTACGCGAGCGAGGCATGCCTCGACCGGCACCCGGACCTGGAGACGCTTGCGGAGGGAATCGACGCATACCTCACTACCGATGAAGTGTTGGCTGCGATGGCGGACACAGTAACCCCGCAGGGCATTCTCGCGGTCTGTGCATTCCTGGACGTGAGCCTTGAGCAGGTCCTCGACGCCGGCCCGCAGCTGCTTGCAGTGCTGTGTCAGGTCCGGGACCCCGGCAACGCAGGCACCGTGCTCCGGGCAGCCGACGCGGCCGGGGCGGACGCCGTCATCCTGACCGCGTCCAGCGTTGACATCTATAATCCCAAGGCGGTCCGGTCCACCGCCGGTTCACTGTTCCATCTGCCCGTGGTCCTGGGCGCCGATATTGCGGAAGTGGCAGCCGCCTGCCGCGCGCGGGGGATCGGGGTGCTGGCCGCAGACGGCGACGGTGACGTTAACCTGGATACGCTCCAGGACGAAAACGCCGCCCGCCGGATCGCAGGCCCTGGCGTCGAATCGCTGTTCGCCCTGGAGGGTCCCACAGCATGGCTGTTCGGAAACGAAGCGCAGGGGCTCTCAGAAGACGAACTGGCCTTGGCCGATCACCGGGTGGCCGTGCCCGTTTATGGCGCCGCGGAAAGCCTGAACCTCGGCACGGCGGCAACGGTGTGCCTCTACGCGAGTGCCCGGTCGCAGAAGGCCTGACGGACCTCCAGCCGCGGGTCACGGAAAGTCAGACTCGCCGGGAAACATGACCTAACTGGGTCCTATATCCCCTAACTGGACACATGACTTAACAAGGCAGGGCCCCGGAAGTTCTCCGGGGCCCTTGCTGTATGAATCAGATGAGGTAGGGGTAATCAGGGCGCCCGTGTGCTCTTGCTGCGTCCTGTGATGGCGCCGTAGACACCGGCAACTACCAGGCCGCCTACGATGGCCAGGATCCAGGTACCCAGATCAAAGAAGGCAAGGTCGCCCTTGCCGAACAGGAGGCTGCCAATCCAGCCGCCTACAATCGCGCCGACCACGCCGAGCACGAGACTCGTCACCCAGCCGCCGCCGACTTTGCCCGGCATAACGGCTTTGACGATGGCCCCTACGATGAGGCCGAGAATAATCCAAGCAAGAAAACCCATGTCTCCTCCTTCATATTCGTCGGGATTAAACGTCCCGATTAGTGTTCAAGCTAACATATGGCCCTCGAATGTCAGCAGGCTTAGTGCATGTCAGAGGTGCGTCTTCTGCGCCCGAAAAGGTACGGTGTTCCTGGGCGGCGCCGACTGCGGCGCCGCGAATTTCCCTGCTTGTTTTAGAAACCTGTGAAGAGGAGAAGCCTCAGTGGCTGCAAATGGCGGTACCAAGGCGATCGTCGCGGCCCTGGCCGCAAACCTGACCATCGCCGTCCTGAAATTCGTGGCCTTTTTCCTGACGGCATCCTCGTCAATGCTGGCCGAAGCCATCCACTCGGTGGCCGACTCGGGCAATCAACTTCTGCTGCTGATCGGCGGCAAGCGCGCCAGGAAGGCTGCCAGCCCGGAGCACCCGTTCGGGTATGGCCGTGAGCGTTACATTTACGCCTTTATCGTCTCGATTGTGCTCTTCAGCGTCGGCGGCCTCTTTGCACTATTCGAAGCGTGGGAGAAACTGCAGCACCCGCACGCCATCGAAGGGGACTTCTGGTGGGTTCCCCTGGCTGTGCTGATCGGCGCCGTCGTGGCTGAGTCCTTCTCGTTCCGGACGGCCATCATCGAGTCCAACCACGTCCGCGGCAAGCAGGGCTGGGTGAGTTTTGTGCGTACGGCCAAACAGCCGGAGCTGCCGGTCATCCTGCTGGAAGACCTCGGGGCGCTTCTCGGCCTTGTGTTCGCGCTCGTCGGTGTGAGCATGACCCTCGTCACCGGCAACGGTATCTGGGACGCCGCGGGCACCGGCATGATCGGCCTGCTGCTCGTGGCCATCGCGGTGGTCCTGGCTATCGAAACCAAGTCCCTGCTGCTGGGCGAGTCTGCCACCCGGGATGACGTGGCCCGCATCAGCGAGGCCATCGAGGCCGGGGGACACCACCGCATCATCCACCTCAAGACCCTTCACCTCGGACCGGAGGAGCTGCTGGTGGCCGCCAAGATCTCCGTCGGTGCCGCCGAAACCGGCCGGGACATCGCCGCTGCGATTGATGGTGCCGAGTCCCGAATCCGCACCGCCGTTCCGATTGCCCGGGTGATCTACCTCGAACCGGATCTGCACCGCGAAGCCGGCCGCACGGACGAGATCTCCGGTGCAGGGCACGTTTCAGGAGCGGGCCACGTTTCCGCCGAAGCCGGGGCTCAAGACCCGCCGGCCTGACGTTCCTTACTCAGCGCACCGGATACTTCGGAGCCGCTGCCCGCCCCTTCCCTCGGATCAGGCGGCCAGCGGCTTCTTGCGTTCCAGGAGCCCGCTGGCCACAGCGATGCCAAAGCCCAGGACGGCCAACACGGCCCCCACGAGCGCTGGCGCCACGAAGCCCCAGCCCCAGGCGATCACTACGCCGCCCAGGAAGGCACCCAAGGCATTGGCAACGTTGAGCGCAGCGTGGTTGAGCGAAGAAGCGAGGGAGGGGGCGTCCGGCGAAGCATCCAACAGGCGGGTCTGCAGGGCAGGGATCAGCATGGAGCCGGACGCCCCTACTACAAAGACCATCACGAGGGCTGACCAGGGCCAGTGCACAGCCACCGCGTAAACCACCAGGGCGACGGCGATGCCGGGCAGGACCCAGTACAGCGTGCCCATCACTGACTTGTCGGCAAGCCTGCCGCCGACGACAGTTCCCGCCACCATGCCCAGTCCGTAGAGGGCGACCACAAGGGGCAGGAGCGACGCCGGAATGCCGGCCACCAGGGTCATGGTGTGGGCAATGTAGGTGTAGGTCGCGAAGAATCCGCCAAATCCCACGATGCCGATCAGGATGGCCAGCCACACCTGAAGCCGCTTGAGCGCACCTAGTTCGCGGCGGATGCTCGCGTCAGGATGGGGTGCCTGGTACGGAACATAGCGCCACAGCAGTACCAGCGTCAGCAAGCCAATTCCTCCTACCAGGAGGAACAGCAGCCGCCAGCCGAAGGTCTGGCCCACCCAGGTGGCCGCCGGCACGCCGATAACGTTCGAAACGGACAGGCCCGCCATCACCATGGAGATGGCCCAGCCACGGCGCGTGGGGGAAACCAGGGAGGCGGCGATCACGGCAGCGACTCCGAAGAATGCGCCGTGCGGCAGTCCGGCCGCAAACCGGGAAACCAGCATGCTGCCGTAATCGGGAGCAAGATAGGACGTCAGGTTGGCCAGGGTGAAGAACATCATGAGGCCGAGCGCGAGATGTTTGCGCGGAAGTTTGGCTCCGACCGCGGCGAGCAGCGGCGCGCCCACCACCACTCCGAGGGCATAGGCGGAGATGAGGTGCCCCGCCTCCGGGGTGCTGATGCTGAGTCCTTGTTCCACCTCTTTCAGCAGTCCCATCATGGTGAACTCCGTGACGCCTATTCCGACCCCGCCCATGGCGAGCGCGAAAATCGCTGCGCCAACGTGCGGAGTCTTCGCCTTGGACGCGGTGGGTGTCTGGACGACGCTGCTCATGTGCCTGCTTTTCAAAGGGGAGGGTGGGGGAAGGCCCGTAAACCATTCTCCCTCATAGACTGGGGCGGTGAGTGGACTGATACAGGTAGTTGGCGGAGCAATAGTGGACTCGTTGGCAAACCCTGCCCGCATGCTGGTGGCCAGACGGACTGCTCCCGAGCAGTTCGCCGGACTTTGGGAATTTCCCGGCGGAAAAGTGGATGCCGGTGAGGGATGCGAGGCCGCGTTGCACCGGGAACTGAGTGAGGAGCTCGGCGTGCGTGTCCGGCTGGGGCTCGAGCTCCCGGCAGCGGCGGCCACCGGTTGGCGGCTGAACGACCGGGCCAGCATGCGGGTCTGGCTGGCCGAAATTATCCAGGGCGAACCGCAACCCCTCGAGGACCACGACGAATTACGGTGGGTCGCACTGACGGACCGCCAGGAAGTGCTGGACCTGCCCTGGATCCCGGCCGATTTCCCTATTGTCGAGGCGCTCCTGCACTCACTCAGTTCAATCGTCCTGCCGTCCGAAGCGCGCTGACGCCAGTACTGCGCTGTGGTCAGAACTGAGCTGTTTTCAGAACAGGGTGGGTTGACGTAGCCCGGCTGCTTCAGCGGAATGTTGAATATCTCCGCTCGCAGCCCGGGAGACAGCCAGGATTCCTTCCGGATACTGGGCTTCCTCGCCGCGGGGATCGTCCTCGAGGTCACGGTGGCTGAAACCGTGGCCGCTAGTGAAGCCGTGCCGCTGCTTGAAGTAGCGGACTTTGGCGGCGAGCCACGTGCGGTATTCCTTGGACGCGTAGGACCCTTTGCCGTAGAGGCGCCGGTAGCGGCCAGCCAGTTCCGGATGGTTCTTGGCAATCCACTGCATAAACCACTCGCGTGTACCCGGCTTCAGGTAAAGGGCGCCGGCCGTCACCCCGGTGGCTCCTGCTGTGGCCAGGGAGCCGAAGAGGGCATCGAGCGCTTCGTCGCTGTCAGAGAGCCACGGCAGGATGGGCATCGCCATAACGCCGCAGGGGAGCCCGGCATCGCGCAAGCGGGAGACGAGCGTCAGCCGCGCACGCGGCCCTGGCGTGCCTGGTTCCACGGCTTCCGAGAGTGCCTCGTCCGTCATTGCCAGGGAAATGCCAACTCCGACGGGAACCTGGGCGGCAGCTCGCTTCAGGAGCGGAATGTCCCGGGCCAGCAACGTCCCCTTGGTGAGGATTGACAACGGCGTGCCGGAGTCAGCCAGCGCCGTGATGATTCCCGGCATCAGCTGGTAGCGGCCCTCGGCCCGCTGGTAGGGGTCCGTGTTGGTGCCAAGCGCCACCTGGCGGCGTCCCCAGGACGGTTTGGCCAGCTCCTTCCGGAGGACCTCGGCGGCATTTACCTTCACCACCACCTGGCTGTCGAAATCCAGTCCGGCGTCAAAGTCGAGATACGTGTGGCTCTTGCGCGCAAAACAGTAGACACAGGCATGGCTGCAGCCACGGTATGGGTTCACCGTCCACTCAAACGGCATCCGCGACCCGGCCACCACCTTGTTGAGCACCGATTTTGCGGTGACCTCATGGAAGGTGATGCCGGCGAATTCGGGGGTGGTCACAGAACGGACCAACCCGGCAAGGGGAGCAGTGCGGGTGATGGGCCACTTCCGAGGTCATCGGCGGGCCGGGGCATCAGTGCTTGTGCATCCCATCTCATGTCCTCTATTCGAAGATATGTTCGAACTTAAGTCAAGGACCTGACACTGCGGAAGCCCTCGCGCCGGGTCTATGCGCAGGTGGGGAACTGCTGATTTCCGAAGTTCCTATTGAACCGTCAATCTGGCCTCCCCACAGAAACCGTCAGGCCTGCAGTTCCCACACCACGCTGACGCTGGCGTTAATGCTCGCGTGGCCCGCTTCCACGCTGATGGCTTCGCTGGCGGTGGCCCGCTGGATCCGGGCCACCGGTACCGGCCCGGGCGCATCGGGGTGCTCGGCAACGGACAGCACCGCGCCAAGCCGAGCGGACGCCAAGGACGCGAACTGTTCGGCCTTGGCAGCGGCATCCTGCCACGCAGCTTCCCGGGCAAGGGAGGCGATGGCTGACTCATCCGAGAAGCCAAGCTCCAGCCCGTTCAGGCGGACGTCATCGCCGCCGGCATCTACTGCGGCGGCAATGACACCGGACGCCGCGCTTACCTGCCGCAGGCGCACGGTGAGCACACTGGAGGCCACATAGCCGGTCACCTGCTGGCCGCCGCCGTCGCGCCAGACGAACTCCGGCCGGACGTTCAGTCCGGAGGTCCGGATGTCCGCGTCAGCCACGCCGTGCCGGCGGAGTGCGCCGGATACAGCCGCGGACGTTGTTCCCGCATCGGCATAGGCGGCGCCCACGCTGTCCCGCCGGCATTCGACGCCCACGGAAATGGTCAGCAGGTCAGGTGGCGCCTCGGCCGTCCCCGTTCCGGTCACGGTGATGGTCCCGTAATTGGCCCTCGTGTTGGGTTCGCCCGTCATTGTCAGACCTCGATTCTGCCGGCGCCCCGGGGAGCCCGCCTTGATGCGCTGATGTCAACATAACCGCCGGCTTCCAGGCCGGCCTGCCGCTCGAAGAAATTTGCCGACGCCGGATCGCCCGTCCGGAGCAGCGACCAGCCTGCAGCCAGAAAATACAGCGGAAGGAAGGGCATGCCCAGGCAGTAGGCGTACTGGCTGCAGTGCTTTTCCTCATGCCCCAGGAGCGCCAGATTGGAGGTCAGGTCTTCAGTTCGGATCCGGCAGATAACCACGTTGCCCAGAGTGAAGGCTCCCGCGTACGGAATGCGCCACCGGTAGCCGGACGCTATCACCAGTCCTCGGGGCCTTTGCTGACGGCAGTGCCCGCAGCCCGGGCAAGGGCCAGGCCCAGCAGGGTTGTGCCGTTGGCCAGGTTGGCAAGCAGCCGTACCCGCTGCCCTGCCGTCAACAGCCCAGCCGTCAACGGTCCAGCCTTCAACTGCCCAGTCGACAACGGCTGCGCGGCTGCCCGGCCCTGCCCTTGTGTCATGAGGCCATGGTAGCCGGAGCCTTCACTTAGACTGGAGGATAGTGGCCGTCGGTTTTGACCGGTGTGCCCTGACCTGGTCATCGAGTGCATTCATCAAGCATGGATTCACGGAATGACCTGCCAGTGACGGATGCGCTGCCGGGAAACCGCGTGCGGCTGCACCCCTAACCGGCAGCCCCTACTCGTAGCTAAGAACAGTAGATGACTGAAACTTTGCCGGGCGCCGCCATCCCGAACCCTACGGATGAAGCCGCCATCACTGCCGCTGTAGACCACGCCATCGCCGCCATTGCCGGCGCTGGCTCCCTTGACGAACTCAAGGCGGTGAGGCTGGCGCACACCGGTGAGAAGTCACCGCTCAGCCTGGCCAACCGGGAGATCGGCGGACTGCCGAAAGACCAGAAGGCCGTAGCCGGCAAGCTCATGGGTTTCTCCCGGGGCCGGGTCAACAAGGCGCTCGCGGACCGTACCGCCGAGCTGGAAGCACAAAACGACGCCCGGATCCTGCTGGAAGAGACAGTGGACGTCACTGCCGCACCCCGCCGTCGTCGGGCAGGGGCCCGGCACCCGCTCTCCACGCTTCAGGACCGCGTGGCGGACATCTTTGTTGGCATGGGCTGGGAAATCGCCGAAGGCCCCGAAGTGGAATCCGAGTGGTTCAACTTCGACGCCCTGAACTTCAAGCCGGACCACCCGGCCCGCGAAATGCAGGACACCTTCTTCGTGGAGCCGCCCGAGGCCCACCTGGTGATGCGTACGCACACCTCCCCGGTCCAGGTCCGTTCCATGCTGGAACGCGAAGTGCCGATCTACGTGCTGTGCCCCGGCAAGGTGTTCCGAACCGATGAGCTGGATGCCACCCACACTCCGGTGTTCCATCAGTTCGAGGGCCTGGCCATCGACAAGAACCTGAGCATGGCCGACCTCCTGGGCACGCTGGAGCACTTCACCCGGCAGATGTTCGGTGACGAGGCCTCCGTCCGGCTGCGCCCGAATTACTTCCCCTTCACCGAGCCCTCCGCGGAACTGGACATCTGGCACCCCGGCGCCAAGGGCGGTCCGCGCTGGATCGAATGGGGCGGCTGCGGCATGGTCAACCCCAATGTCCTCCGGGCCGCGGGCATCGACCCGGACATATACTCCGGTTTCGCATTTGGCATGGGCATCGAGCGCGCGCTCATGTTCCGCAATGAAGTCGGCGACATGCGCGACATGATCGAAGGCGACGTACGTTTCAGCGAGCACTTCGGGATGGAGATCTAACAGTGCGTATCCCACTTTCCTGGCTGCGTGAATTCGCAGCAGTACCGGCCGGAGCAACGGCCGAAGACGTGATGGCCGAACTGGTCAAGGTCGGCTTTGAAGAAGAGGCCGTCCACCGCCCCACGGACGCCCTGCAGGGTCCGGTTGTGGTGGGCCAGGTCCTGAGCATCGTCAAGGAACCCCAGACCAACGGCAAAACCATCAACTGGTGCCAGGTCCGGGTTGTCGCCGAAGGCCAGGAACAGACCCTCACCGGCGACGGCATCGACCCGTCCGGCGTGCAGGGGATCATCTGCGGCGCCCACAACTTCGTTGAGGGCGACAAGGTAGTGGTCACCCTGCCCGGAGCGATCCTGCCCGGCGACTTCCACATTTCCGCCCGGAAGACGTACGGCCACCTCTCCGCCGGCATGATCGCCTCCGTCCGTGAGCTCGGCATCGGCGAGGACCACGACGGCATCCTGGTGCTGTCCCGCATCGGGCTTGATCCCGAAATCGGTACCGACGCCATGGAACTGCTGGGCCTCTATGACCAGGCAGCCGAGATCAACGTGACTCCGGACCGCGGCTACGCGTTCTCCATCCGTGGTGTGGCCCGCGAGTACGCCCACGCCACCGGAACCTCCTTCACGGACCCGGCGTCAGAGGTCCTGGCCCCGGCGGAGCTTTCCGGCGGCTACGGCGTCAAGCTCAACGACGACGCGCCCGTCTACGGCAAGCCCGGCTGCGACCGTTTTGTGGCCCGCACCGTCCGCGGCGTCGACGCCACCAAGCCGACGCCCGCGTGGATGACCTCGCGGCTGCGGCTCGCCGGGATCCGCTCCATCTCCCTGCCGGTGGACATCTCCAACTACGTGATGCTCGAGCTTGGCCAGCCCACGCACTGCTACGACCTGGACACACTGTCCGGCGACATTGTGGTCCGGCGCGCCGTTGCGGGGGAGAAAATCACCACCTTGGACGCCAAGGAGCGCACGCTCGACGTCGAAGACCTCCTCATCACCGACGGTTCCGGCGCGATCGGCATTGCCGGCGTGATGGGCGGTGCAGCCACGGAGGTGAGCGATTCGACGTCGAACGTCCTGGTGGAGGCGGCACACTTCGACGAGGTGTCCATTGGCCGATCCCGCCGCCGGCACAAGCTGCCGTCCGAGGCGTCCAAGCGCTTCGAGCGCGGCGTCGACTGGCACGTGGCGGACATCGCTGCCCAGCGTGTTGTTGACCTCCTGGTGGAACTCGCCGATGGGATTGCTGACCAGGCGGGGACCGACGT
This sequence comes from Pseudarthrobacter psychrotolerans, assembly GCF_009911795.1. Lineage (NCBI taxonomy): Bacteria > Bacillati > Actinomycetota > Actinomycetes > Micrococcales > Micrococcaceae > Pseudarthrobacter > Pseudarthrobacter psychrotolerans. Next base: position 373,056 of record NZ_CP047898.1, read on the forward strand.
CGGGACCGCGCCGGACGCCGTAACCATCGCGCTGCCGGCAGCCTTCGCTGCCCAGCGGATCGGCATCGATTTCACCGAAGAACAGATCACCACCGCTCTGGTGGACCTCGGTGCCGTGGTGGAAAAATCCGACGGCGGCTGGACCGTGACCGCCCCGAGCTGGCGCAACGACCTGGAAACCAAGGAAGACCTCTCCGAGGAAATCGCGCGGCTGGTGGGCTACGAGAACATCCCCGCCACCCTTCCGGTGGCCCCTCCGGGACGTGGCCTGACCCGCGTGCAGCAGCAGCGCCGTCGGCTCATCCAGGCACTGGCTGACGCCGGGCTGACCGAAGTCCTGGCCTACCCGTTCGTCTCCAAGGCCGCCAACGACACGTTTGGCGTCGCCGAGCAGGGTGCTGCCCGGAGCGCGGTCAAGCTGGCGAATCCCATCAGCGAGGAACACGGCTTCCTGCGCACGTCCATCCTCCCCGGGCTCATCGAGGTGGCCAAGCGGAATCACTCCCGCGGCTTCCGCGACCTGGCGCTTTACGAGTCCGGCCTGGTGTTCCTGCCGAGCGGGACTGTAGGTACACCGTCCATCCCGCCGCTGGGCGTCAAGCCTTCCGACGAGGTGCTGGATGCACTGTACGACGGCGTTCCGGACCAGCCGCTGTACGTCGCCGCTGTCCTCACCGGCCACGATTCACCCGCTGCGGCGAGCCACACACCGCGCTTGTGGGACTGGTCGGACGCGCTGGACATTGCCCGCCTCGCCGGGGATGTCCTGGGCGTGGAGGTCGTGGTCAGCCAGGGTGCACACCAGGCGTTCCACCCCGGCCGTGCCGCCCAGCTCTCGCTGCGGACCGGTGAGGTGGTGGGGTACGCCGGCGAGCTGCACCCGAAGCTCCTGGCCGCGCACGACATGCCCGCCCGTTCGGTGGCGCTGGAATTCAACGCCGATGCGCTGTTCGAGGCAGCCGCGGATGTGATTGTGGCCCGCCACATCTCCACGTTCCCGGTAGCCACCCAGGACGTTGCACTGGTGGTCCCGCAGGACATTCCGGCGGACCAGGTCCTCGAGGCCCTGCGCGAAGGCGCCGGCGAACTGCTGGAGGACGTGGCGCTGTTCGACGTCTACGCCGGCAAGGGTATTGAAGAAGGCAAGAAATCGCTGGCCTTCGGCTTGCGTTTCCGGGCAACGGACCGGACGCTGACGGCCGATGAAGCCTCGGCTGCGCGCGAAAGCGCTGTGGCCCTGGCTGCAGAGCGCTTCGGCGCCGTCCAGCGCTAAGCGCGGATCCGGATGGCGGGGCCGGTGAGGGCGGGGCCGGCACGAGAGATGGCCGAGCCGGGCTCGATAGTGCCGGTCCTGCGTTCCTGCCCTCCCGGATTACCGGGAGGGCAGCCCCCGACGGCGGGAGGCCAGCCGGCAGGGCTGGGGCCCGCCGAGCTGGCCCGCGCCGCCGCCCTGGCGCCCGGCCCACGGGCCGTTTTTGTGGCGGGCCGGCGTGCCCTGCGAACGTTCGCAGCAGAACTGCTGGACGTCCCGGCGGCGGACCTCACCACGCACTTCAGCTGCCCCCGGTGCGGCGCCGGCCCCGAGCTGTCGCACGGCAGGCCCGGGTATTCACTCAAGGGCGAGCCGGTGCCCCTCGCACTGAGCCTGTCCCGGAGTTCCGGCTGGATCCTGCTGGGCGCCGTGATGGAGTCACGGGCCGGAGTCACCATGGGCGTGGACCTGGCGGACCCGGCTGGCATGGACTTCGAAGGGTTCGACGGAGTGGCCCTCACCGCCGCCGAGCGCGCGGCCCTCGCCGGGCTGGCCGGACCTGTGCTGCTGCAGGAGCGGGCACGGCTCTGGGCGCGCAAGGAAGCCTGGCTCAAGATGACGGGAGACGGCCTCGTTACCGCCCCGGACACCCTCGACGTTCTGTCCCGCCCGGAAATCCGGGACCTGGCCGCCGGCGAGGCGGGCCTCCCGCTCTACCTTCGCGCCGCCGTCGCGGTTTCACGAACCGGCAGGTAGCGCGCCGGACGGTAGGAGAGCTGCTGCCTGTCACCGTACAGTGTCTGTCTAGCGCACCCACCCGTCAGTGCATGGGCCTGTCAGCGGACCGGCAGGGGCGGAAGGGCCGCCTCGAGCAGCCACGGGTGCAGCAGAGCCTCAGTGTCCAGGCCGGTGGCCCGGTCCGCGGCGAGGATAAAGGCCGCCGTGGACACCGAACCGTGACGGTGGGCATCCGTCCAGTCGTGTAACAGCGCAAAAAATGCCAGGTCGCCGCAGCGGATCCGCAGCGCATGCAGGGCCAAGGCCCCGCGCTTGTAGACGCGGTCATCAAACATCAGCTCCGGCCCGGGATCGCCCACGATGATGTCATGGCTGCCGGCGGCCAGCTTCCGCCAGGCTGCGGCGGCCCGGTCCGCGATGGGCAGGACGCCCGCTTCCTCGGACCAGATCCACTCCGCGTAGCAGGCGAAGCCCTCGTGGAGCCAGATGTCCGCCCAGGATGCGGCAGTGAGGGAGTTCCCGAACCACTGGTGCGCGAGCTCATGGGCGATGAGCCGCTGGGACTCCCACTCCTGCGTCAGGTGGTTCCGGCCCAGAATGGACAGCGTCTGCGCCTCAAGCGGTATTTCCAGCTCGTCTTCGGTCACCACCACGGAATATTCCGGGAACGGGTAGGGCCCGAAGCAGCTGGCAAAGGTGCGCATCATTTCCGGCTGCCTCGCCAGGCCGTCGCGGGCCGCGTCGACCAACAGCGCCGGGACAGCGGCGAACTGCGGAACCTGGCCGTCCACGGGGAAGGGAGTCAGCGCGAGGAACTCATACCGGCCGATCTGGACCGTGGCAAGGTAGGTGGCCATGGGCTCCGCCTGCTCGTAGACCCAGGTCTCGCGGCTGGCCCTGCTGGTGTGGGAGATCAGCGTGCCGTTACATACGGCCCGGTAATTGGCGTCGGTGGTCACGCTGATTTTGTAGCTGGCCTTGTCGCCGGGGTGGTCGTTGCAGGGGAACCAGGAGGCGGCGCCGTTCGGCTGGCCAGCCACGAGGACGCCGTCGGTGAGTTCTTCCCAGCCCACCTCGCCCCAGAACCCGCGCCGGGGGGCAGGGTTGCCTTCGTAGCGGATGTCCAGGGTAAATTCCTCGCCTGCCGGCAGTGCGGCTTCGGGCACAATGACCAACTGTCCCGCGCGCTGGCTGAACTTCTTTACCCGGCGCCCGCTGAGCTGGATCTTCGTGGCCCGGAGCCCGGTCAGGTCCAGCACCACGGCCGCCGTCGCATACTGGGTGACGGCGCTGAGGACCGCGCGCCCGCTCAGGCGGTTGCTGCTGAGCTTGTAGTCAAGGTCCAGTTCGTAGCGGCTGACTTTGTACGCGTTCGTGCCATGGCCCGGCATATAGGGATCAGGTGCTGAAGCATCCTGCTCCGACGTGCGGGCGGGGCCGGTACTCGCGGCCGTCGGGCTCGGTACGGGGGAACTCATAAGACGGTCTTTCTGATCAGCGTAGGGCGGCGGGACAGCTGGTACTGCGGGCTACCGTGGTTTGGGAGCGGACTCTGCGGGACCGCTCCAGGGGCTCACCGGGTTACCCATCCAATAGGTCGCGGCTGGAACCGATTCGCCCCGCATCACCAGTGACGCCGGTCCAACGGTTCCACCGGCTCCGATGCTGGCCTGCGGCAGGATGACACCGTGGGGCCCCATGGTTGCACCGTCTTCGAGGGTAACAGTGTCCAGGCTCATGACGCGGTCGTGGAACAGGTGCGTCTGGACCACGCAGCCCCGGTTGACGGTGGAGTTCCGACCGAGCGTGACCAGGTCAGCTTCCGGAAGCCAATAGCTCTCGCACCACGTGCCGCGGCCGATCCGTGCGCCAAGCGCCCGGAGCCACCAGACCAGGGCCGGCGTCCCGGTGGCTGCACGCGCGAACCAGGGGGCGCTGACCATCTCGATAAACGTGTCCACCACCTCGTTGCGCCAGATGAAGGAGCTCCAGAGCGGGTGCTCGCCGGCACGGATCCGTCCCACGAGGACCCATTTGGCGACGACGGCGCTGCCCGCGGCCACCGCGCCCGCCAGCAGCATCACGACCCCGCCCAAGGCTGCAGCAATCCCGTAGTTGTATGCGGCGGCCAGCCAGTCGAAGGCAAGCATCACGCCTGCGGCGATCGCCACCGTGGCCACGACGGGGATGAAGCGGCCCAGTTCCCAGAGGCAGCGGGCAAACTTGAGCCGCAACGGCGGCTGGTAGGTGCGTGTGTCGTCCGAGGCGATGGCGGTACGCCGGAGCCGCACCGGCGGGCTGCCCAGCCACGACGTCCCGGACTTTGCCTTGGCGGGGGTGGCCGACAATACGGCGACGAGTGAGTTCTTGGGGACGTTCCGGCCGGCGGCGGTCATGCCGGAGTTGCCCAGGAAGGAGCGCTTGCCGATCTTCGCGGGCGCAATCCGCAGCCACCCGCCGTCGAGCTCGTAGGAGGCCACCGTGGTGTCGTCGGCCAGGAAGGCGCCCTCGCCCACGGTTGTCATCTTGGGGATGAGCAGGACGGTGGAGGCTTCGACGTTCTTGCCGATCTTGGCGCCGAGGAGGCGCAGCCAGACCGGAGTGAAGAGGCTGGCGTAGATCGGGAAGAGCAGGTCGCGGGCGAGGTCCAGCACACGTTCCGTGGCCCAGACCTGCCAGCCGATCCGGCTGCGGACCCGGTAGTACCCCTCCGCCAGACCGATGCCGAGCAACCGGGTGGTGGCCAGAATGAGCAGCAGGTTGACGACGAACCACACCAAGGCCGCGGGTCCGAGGGCGAGCAGGAGCTGCGGGACGGCGGCGGAGAGTGATTCACTGCCGCGGATGAAGCCAAAGGCCACCAGCGCCGCGGCGGCAGCGGAGACGTAAGGGATCAGGGCCAGCACGGCCGAAGCCACGGCGAATCCGGCGAACCAGAGCCGGCCGATCAGCCGATGTTCTGCGGGAGTGTCCGGCACCGAGTGCTTGGCCTTGCCCCGGCGCTCGGCCGGCGAACCGGCAACGTGGTGGCCGGCCTTCACCTTGCCGAGGACCGCCGAGCCCGGCTCCACCTGGGCTCCGGCGCCGATGGAAGCGCCGGGCATCAGCGTGCTGCGCGCCCCGACGCTGGCTCCTGCCCCGATGTGGACGGCTCCGATGTGGACGATGTCCCCGTCGATCCACCAACCGGAAAGGTCCACTTCAGGCTCAATGTTGGAGCCACTGCCGAGGGAAAGCAGTCCGGTAACCGGGGGAAGCGAGTGCAGCTGGACGTTGTTGCCGATCCTGGCGCCCAGCGCCCGGGCGTAGTACGGCACCCACGGTGCGCTGGCGAGGCTGATGGCGCCGGCGAGGTCCTGGATCTGTTCGGCCAGCCAGAGGCGCAGGTGTACCCGCCCGGAGCGCGGGTACGTTCCCGGCCCCACCTTCCGGAGCAGGATCCGGGCCGCGGCCACGGAAATCAGCGTCCGTCCGGCCGGGGAGACGAAGACGAGCCAGGAGGCGGCCACCCACCACCAGGAAACGGTGGGGGCGGCACTGAAGCCGGCCAAGGCAGCCAGCACCTTATTAGCCGCCATGAGGTAGGTCAGCCAGCGCATCCCCACCAGGATGTGCAAGGGAATGCCCATCAGCGTCTGGAAGACCTGGGACTTGAACGCGGTGGGGCGCACGGTCCTGGACGGCGCCGGTCCGGCCGGCACGCCGTCGGGAAGTGTCTGGCGGGCCGCATCAATCAGGGCCCCGATCCTGGGCGTGGCGTAGATGTCGGCGACCGTGATGGTCGGGTACCGGCCCCTGAGGGCGGAGACCAGCTGGGCAGCGGACAGCGAGCCGCCGCCGTAGGCGAAGAAGTCGGCGTCGAGGCTTGATACGGGGCTGCCAAGGATGGCAGTCCACTGTTCGGCCACCCAGGCGGCATCTTCCGGCAGGTTCAACGGGGCAGCGTCAGCCTCCGCCGCACCCGTCCCGGCAAGTGGCCAGGGCAGTGCGTGACGGTCCACCTTGCCGCTGGTTTTGGTAGGCAGGGAATCGACGACGGTCAGCAGCGGAATGAGCGGTGCGGGCAGGCTTGCCGCCAGGAGTTCGCGGGCGGCCACCAGATCCAGGTCCGCATCAGCAGCGGCCAGGTATCCCACCAGGATCTGGTTGCCGGCCGCGGTTGTCTGGACGGCCGCCGCCGCTCCGGCGACGTGGGGGAGGGCCTGCAGGGCGGCGTCAATTTCGCCCAGTTCGATCCGGCGTCCGCCGAGCTTGACCTGTTCGTCGGCGCGGCCCATAAAGATCAGTCCGGCGGCTTCGTAGCGGACCAGGTCGCCCGAACGGTAGGCGCGCTGCCAGCCGAAGGACGGCATGGGCGCGTACTTCTCCCGGTCCTTGTCCGGGTCAAGGTAACGGGCCAGTCCGACGCCGCCGATGATCAGTTCGCCGATGTCCCCTTCGCTGACGGGCAGTCCTTCAGCGTCCACTACGGCCAGGTCCCAGCCGTCCAGCGGCAGCCCGATCCGGACCGGCCCGGGACCACCCAGGGGAGCAGCGCAGGCCACGACCGTGGCTTCCGTGGGGCCGTAGGTGTTCCAGACTTCGCGGCCCGGGACGGCAAGCCGCTCTGCGAGCTCGGGCGGGCAGGCCTCGCCGCCGAAAATCAGCAGGCGGACGCTCTCCAGGGACTCGGCCGGCCAGAGGGCAGCCAAGGTAGGGACCGTGGACACGGCGGTGATGCCGTGACTGATGAGCCACGGACCGAGGTCTGTTCCTGTCCTGACCAGGGCACGCGGCGCGGGCACCAGGCAGGCACCATGACGCCAGGCCAGCCACATCTCCTCGCACGAGGCATCAAAGGCGACGGAAAGCCCGGCCAGCACCCTGTCCTGCGGGCCGAGGGGTTCTCCCCGGAGGAAGATCCGGGCTTCGGCGTCAACAAAGGCCGCGGCCGAGCGGTGCTGGACGGCGACGCCCTTGGGCGTGCCGGTGGACCCGGAGGTAAAGATCACCCAGGCGTCATCGCCGGGCTCGGCAGCACGGCTTTCGGCTTCACGGCGCTCGGCAGAACGGTGCTCAGCGCCACGGCCGTCTTCGGTTGGCCGGGAGGCCGGGACAATGACCGCGGCCCCGCCGGTGAGGACGGTGGCCACGCGTGCCTCGCCGAAGACGAGCCGTGCACGTTCCTCGGGGTCGTCGGCGTCCACGGGCACGTAGGCGGCGCCGATGTGCAGGATCGCGAGAATCGAGATGTAGAGCTCATTGGTCCCGGACGGAATCCGCACGCCGATCCTGTCGCCGGCGCCCAGTCCGGCGGCCCGGAGCTCCCGCCCTTTGGCCCGGACCGCGGCCATCAGGTCGGCGTAGCTCAGGGAGCGCCGGCCGTCGTCGAGCGCCGATGCCTCCGGGAAGCGGGTGGCCGATTCCGCCAGGATGGCCATGAGCGTCCGCTCGGGCGGGGCCAGGGGCAAACCGGCCAGCTGGGGGCGGTATAGATCTTCCGGCCGGGATGCCACGACGTTTGACTGATGCTCACTCACGGACGGATTCTGCCTGAGGAAAGTGAACGGAAGGTGTCCTTGATTGGTTGAAGGTTCATATTCCGTTCATCCGTAAGCGGGCGCCGTCAGGGAACCAGCAGGACCTTGCCCGTGGTGCGCCTGCCCTCGAGGTCCTCGTGGGCACGTCGCGCTTCGGCGAGGGGGTACGTGGCACCGATCCGGACCTTCAGGCTTCCGTCGGCTACCGCACCAAAGACCTCGCTGGAGCGCCACCGCCGTTCCTGCGGGTTGGCGAGGAAATGCGCCAGTGTCGGCCGCGTGAGGGAGAGCGAGCCGCCCGCGTTGAGCCGCTGCGGATCCACCGGCGGCACAGCGCCGGAGGCTGCCCCGAACAGGACGAGGAAGCCGCGGGTCCGCAGGCTGGCAAGCGAGCCGTCGAACGTGTCTTTCCCGACGCCGTCGTACACCACCTGGACGCCGACGCCGTCGGTGAGGTCACGGACTGCTTCAGCGAATCCGTCATAGCGGAGCACAACGTCCGCGCCGGCTCCCTTGGCCAGGGCTTCCTTCTCGTCCGTGGACACTGTGGTGATAACCCGGGCTCCGCGGGCCTTCAGGAGCTGGGTAATCAGCAGACCTACACCGCCGGCACCGGCGTGGACCAAGACGGTTTGGCCGGGCTCCACCTTGAAGGATGAGTTGATCAGGTAATGGGCTGTCATGCCCTGGAGGGGTAACGCAGCCGCCGTCAAGAGGTCCACGCCATCCGGTACCGGGAGGGCTTTCGCAGCGTCCAGCACGGTGTAGCCTGCGTAGCATTGCTGGCCCTCGGCCGTTGCAACCCGGCTCCCGACGGTGAAGCCCTCAACGCCCTCGCCGATTTCCTCGACGACGCCCGCTGCTTCGGCGCCCGGTATGAATGGATGGGCAACCTTGTACATGCCGCCGCGCTGGTACGTCTCAATGAAATTGACGCCCGTGGCCGCGACTTTGATGAGCAACTGGCCGGGGCCGGGCGTCGGCCGGTCCACCTCGGCGAGCTCGAGGACTTCCGGGCCTCCGGGCTGGCGGACAACGATGGCATGCATAAAGGGTCTCCTCTCCGGGCGGGGATTTCCCGCAGCCGGTGTCTCTGACCATCCTAGGGATACCGCTACCGACGACGAAGCGACGGCCGGTAGCCGGCCGTCGCTTCGGGTCATACGGGGGAAGAATCATGCGGGGGAGCCGCGTGATTCGGAAGGTGCGTGCTAGAACCGCCGGGTCACCGTTGCCATGGGGCACTCGAAGTGGCGTCCTGCGGCAAGGCCCACGTCGTTGAGGTAGCGGACGATGATGCCGTAGGACTGCAGCAGCGTGGTCTCCGTGTAGGGAACCTGGTGCTTCTCGCAGTATTCGCGGACGATCTTGGCAGCCTTGTCCAGCTGGGGGCGTGCCATGTCCGGGAAGAGGTGGTGCTCAGCCTGGCGGTTGAGGCCGCCGAGCAGGATGTCCATGAACCGGCCACCGGAGATGTTCCGTGAGGTCAGGACTTGGCGGCTGAAGAAGTCCACGCGGCTGTCCGCGGGCAGGACCGGCATGCCCTTGTGGTTCGGCGCGAAGGAAGCGCCCATGTAGAAACCGAAGACGGCAAGCTGCACGCCGATGAAGGCGAACGCCATTCCCAATGGCAGGAACGTAAAGGCGAGCACGGGGAGGAGGCTGAGCCGGACGATCAAAATGGGAAGCTCAACCCAGCGGTGCGTCACCTTGGCCCGGCGGAACACGAACTTCACGGAATCGATCTGCAGCCCCAGGCCAACAAGGAACAGCAACGGGAAGAAGAACCAGCCCTGCTTGCGGGTCAGGAATGAAAACCGGCCCTGCCGCGTGGCGGCAGCTTCGGTGTGGAAGGCGATGGCCCGGTGGCAATGTCCGGATCCTTGGAAATGACGTTGGGGTGGTTGTGGTGGGCGCCGTGCTTCTGCTCCCACCAGGAGTAGCTCATGCCTGCCACCGAGGTGGCCAGGATCCGGGCCGTCCAGTCGTTGGCCCGGCGTGACGCGAAGATCTGGCGGTGCCCGGCCTCGTGGGCCAGGAAACTCAGCTGAGTGCAAAGAACTCCGACTGCCGCGGCAATGAGGAGCTGGAACCAGCTGTCGCCGATCAGGGCAAAGCCGAACCAGGTGGCGGCCATCAGGAGCACCAGGCTGGCGAAGAGCGTCATGTAGAAACCGACGCGGCGTTCCAGCAGGCCTTCAGCCTTGACGCTCTTCAACAGTTCCGAATAGCTCAGGACAACGGCGTTGGGCTGCCGGACACGCGATTTGGGGCGCTCTGACATGGGGAGGGTGGTGGTCATGGAGCGGGGCCTCGTAACTGTTTCGGGCAATGCTGCAGCCGACATTCGGACTGCACGGTCAGGATCACCCTTATCCCAGCTTACGCCTGCCTGTCCAGCGGCACTCGGAATCGATGGAACGTCGAATGCATAAATATCGGGCACACTGAATACTTTTGCTGTAAGATTCAGGGTATGACTATTTCTGTTGCCGTTTCCGGAGCCAGCGGCTACGCCGGGGGAGAAGTCCTGCGCCTCCTGGCCGGGCATCCGGACGTGACCATCGGTGCCATCACCGCGCACAGCAATGCAGGCTCCCGTCTCGGCGAGCTGCAGCCGCATCTGCACGGACTGGCCAGCCGCATCCTGGAAGACACCACGGTGGAGAATCTTTCCGGGCACGATGTGGTGTTCCTGGCGCTCCCGCATGGCGCTTCCGCCGAGATCGCGGCACAGCTTCCGGAGGGCACCGTAGTGATCGACGCCGGCGCAGACCACCGCCTCGAAGATCCGGCCGCGTGGGAAAAGTTCTACGGATCGGCCCACGCCGGGACGTGGCCCTACGGCCTGCCGGAGCTCCCCGGCCAGCGCGAGGCACTCAAGGGCGCCACACGGATTGCCGTCCCGGGCTGCTACCCGACCTCGGCCCTCCTGGCCCTGACGCCCGGGTTCGCCGCCAAACTGCTCCAGCCCGACGACGTCGTGATCGTTTCCGCCTCCGGCACCTCGGGTGCGGGCAAGGCCGCGAAGGTAAACCTGATCGGCTCTGAGGTGATGGGCTCCATGAGCCCCTACGGCGTGGGCGGCGGCCACCGCCACACCCCCGAGATTGAGCAGGGGCTCTCTAATGCTGCCGGTGAGAGTGTCACGGTGTCCTTCACTCCGACGCTCGCGCCGATGAGCCGCGGCATCCTCACCACCGCCACCGCGAAGGTCAAGCCCGGCACAACGGCCGCGGACCTCCGCCAGGCGTGGGCTGATGCCTACGACGACGAACCCTTTGTCCACCTCCTGCCGGAAGGGCAATGGCCCGCCACCAAGTCGGTCCAGGGCTCAAACCACGCCGCCATGCAGCTGGCACTGGATGAACACACGGGCCGCGTGATTGTGACGTGCGTCATTGATAACCTCACCAAGGGGACTGCCGGCGGCGCCGTGCAGTCCATGAATATTGCGCTTGGCCTGCCGGAAACCGCCGGCCTTAACCTGCAGGGAGTTGCACCGTGACCGTTACCGCCCCCTGGGATTCCGCGCCGCAGGCGTCACCGCCGGCCTGAAGACCTCCGGCAAGCCGGACTTCGCCCTGGTGGTCAACGATGGCCCGTCCAAGGCGGCCGCCGCCGTCTTTACCAGCAACCGTGTGGCCGCGGCTCCCGTCCACTGGTCCCGCCAGGTGGTCTCGGACGGCCGTGTGGACGCAGTGGTCCTCAACTCCGGCGGTGCCAACGCCTGCACGGGTCCCCAGGGGTTCCAGAACACCCACAGCACGGCCGAAAAAGTGGCCGCTGTCCTGGGCATCTCGGCGACGGACGTTTTTGTCTGTTCCACCGGCCTGATCGGCGAGCAGCTGCCCATGGACAAGATCCTCCCGGGCGTCGAAGCTGCCTCGGCCGCGCTGAGCACGGACGGCGGGCCGGCTGCGGCCACCGCCATCATGACCACAGACTCGGTGCCCAAGTCCGCGCTGTTCATCGGCACGGACGCCGACGGCCAGGAGTTCACCATCGGCGGCATCGCCAAGGGCGCCGGCATGCTGGCACCAGGCCTGGCCACCATGCTGGTGGTCCTCACCACTGACGCCGACGTCGAAGCGGAAATGCTCGACGTCGTCCTCCGCGATGCCACGCGCGTCACCTTCGACCGGGCTGATTCGGACGGCTGCATGTCCACCAACGACACCGTGGTGCTGCTGGCTTCCGGCGCTTCCGGCGCCGTCCCGTCCGCCGAAGCCTTTGGTGCCGGACTGACCCAGGTGTGCGCCGAACTGGCCCGCAAGCTGATCGGGGACGCCGAAGGCGCCAGCCATGACATCGCCATCCGCACGTTCAACGCGGCCAGCGAGCGGGACGCCGAAACGGTCAGCCGCTCCGTGGCCCGGTCCAACCTGTTCAAGGCAGCCATCTTCGGCAAGGACCCCAACTGGGGCCGCGTGCTGTCCGCGGTGGGCACCACGGATGCCGTGTTCGAACCGGACCAGATTAATGTGGCCATCAACGGCATCCAGATCTGCCGCAACGGCAGCATCGGTGACGATCGCAACCTGGTGGACCTGGAACCCCGCGAAGTCCTGGTGGAAATTGACCTGCAGTCCGGTGACGCCGAAGCCACCATCTGGACCAACGACCTCACCCACGACTACGTCCACGAGAACAGCGCCTACTCGAGCTGATCCTCACGCCAGATCCACCAGCCACCCTGGAGATACTGCACACATGAACACCCAGACCCGTGAAACGACGTCCATGAGTGATGCCCAAAGCAAGGCCGGCACGCTGATCGAGGCGCTGCCCTGGATCCAGCGGTTCGCCGGCTCCACCATGGTGATCAAATACGGCGGCAACGCCATGGTTAATGACGAACTCCGCCGTGCGTTCGCCGAAGACGTGGTGTTCCTGCACCATGTGGGCATCCACCCCGTGGTGGTCCACGGCGGGGGTCCGCAGATCAACTCCATGCTGGCGCGGCTGGGTATCGAGTCCGAGTTCAAGGGCGGCCTCCGCGTCACCACGCCCGAAGCCATGGACGTAGTCCGGATGGTCCTCACCGGCCAGGTGGGCCGCGAACTGGTGGGCCTGATCAACTCCCACGGACCCTATGCTGTGGGAATGTCCGGCGAAGACGGCGGCCTGCTCCGTGCCGTCCGGACCGGCACCGTCATTGACGGCGAGGAAGTGGATCTGGGGCTGGTGGGCGAAGTGGTCGGCGTGAACCCGGAGGGCATCCTGGACATCCTGGCAGCCGGCCGCATCCCGGTTATCTCCACCGTGGCCCCGGAAATCGAGGCCGGCGGCGTCGAAACGGCAGCCGGAGAGGTCCAGACCACGGGCCAGGTCCTGAACGTCAACGCGGATACTGCCGCGGCTGCTTTGGCCGAAGCGTTGGGGGCCTCCAAGCTGGTGATCCTCACCGACGTCGAAGGACTGTACGCCAACTGGCCGGACCGGTCCTCCCTCATCTCCTCCCTGACGGCCTCGGAGCTGCGCCAGCTCCTGCCGTCGTTGGAATCAGGCATGATCCCCAAGATGGAGGCGTGCCTCAAAGCCGTTGACGGGGGAGTGGAACGCGCGCACATCGTGGACGGCCGCCTGCCGCACTCCATGCTCCTGGAAACATTCACGACGGCGGGCATCGGCACGCAGGTCGTCCCCGACGAAGACGCAGACAGCGAAGAACAGGGAGCCACCCCATGAACGCGGTAAAAACAGGAAGCCACGCGGCCAGCACACTCGAGAAGACTCCGGTGGGAGACCTGGTTGACGGTAAAGGCCACAGCAGTGGGGCTGAGTGGCTCACGCGCTACTCCACGTCCCTGATGGGCGTTTTTGGTACCCCGCAGCGGGTCCTGGTCCGCGGTGCCGGCTGCCTGGTCTGGGACGCCGACGGCAAGGAATACCTGGACCTGCTCGGCGGTATTGCCGTCAATGCCCTGGGCCACGCCCACCCGTTTGTCACGTCCGTGATTTCGAGCCAACTGGCCACACTGGGCCATGTCTCCAACTTCTTCACCAGCCCCACCCAGATCGCACTGGCCGAAAAGCTGCTGGCGCTGACGCACGCCCCGCCGGGCTCCAAAGTATTCTTCGCCAACTCGGGAACCGAAGCTGTCGAGGCCGCCTTCAAGCTGGCCCGGCGCAACGGAGCCAGCCCGGACGGCACCACGGGCAAGCGCACCAAGATCATCGCCCTGGAAGGTGCCTTCCACGGGCGCACCATGGGTGCCCTGGCCCTGACCGCCAAGGAAGCCTACCGCGCACCGTTCGAGCCATTGCCCGGCGGCGTGGTCCACATCCCGTTCGGCGACGTCGCAGCCCTGGAAGCAGCCATCGACGAGACCGTGGCCGCCGTCTTCCTGGAGCCCATCCAGGGCGAAGCCGGAGTGCGGCCACTGCCTCCTGGCTACCTGAAAGCAGCCCGCGAAGCGACCACAAAGGCCGGCGCCCTGCTGATCCTGGACGAGGTCCAGACCGGAATCGGCCGGACCGGCAAATGGCTCGCGACGGAGGACGCCGGGATCGTTCCGGACGCCATCACCCTGGCAAAGGGCCTCGGCGGCGGTTTCCCCATCGGCGCGCTCCTGACGTTCGGTGAGCAGACGTCGTCGCTCCTGGCCGCGGGCCAGCACGGGACCACCTTCGGCGGCAACCCGGTGGCGACGGCGGCCGCGCTGGCCACGCTGCACGCGATCGAAAGCCAGCGGGTACTGGAAAATGTTGCTGTCGTGGGGGACTACCTCCGCACCGGTCTCGCCGCCGTCGACGGCGTCACCGAAGTCCGCGGCGAAGGCCTGCTCATCGGCTTCGACCTGGACGCCGAGGTGGCCCCCGCCGTGGTGACCGCAGGCCTTGACGCCGGCTTCATCGTCAACAGCCCCGGGCCCCGCACCATCCGGCTTGCCCCGCCGCTGGTCCTCACCAAGGACCAGACAGGAACCTTCCTCGCCGCCCTCCCGGCAATCCTCCGGACAGCTAAGGACGCGCAGTGACCCCTGTAGCCAGCACCACCCGCCACTTCCTGAAGGACACGGACCTCAGCCCCGCCGAGCAGGCCGAGGTCCTGGAGCTGGCCGTCCGCATGAAGGCTGCGCCGTACAGCGTGCAGCCCTTCGCCGCGGAGGGCAACGGCCGCAAAACTGTGGCCGTCATCTTCGACAAGACCTCCACCCGTACCCGCGTTTCGTTCGCCACAGGCATCGCGGACATGGGCGGCAACGCCCTGATCATCAACCCCGGCGAGGCCCAGATCGGCCATAAGGAGTCTGTCGAGGACACCGCCAAGGTCCTGGAGCGTATGGTCTCCACCATTGTGTGGCGCACCGGCGCGCACTCGGGCCTGGTGGCCATGGCGGAGAACTCCAAGGTGCCCGTTATTAACGCCCTGTGCGACGACTACCACCCGTGCCAGCTCCTCGCGGACCTGCTTGCGGTCAAGGAACACAAGGGCGAGCTCAAGGGCCTCACCATGAGCTACCTCGGCGACGCCGCCAACAACATGGCCAACTCCTACCTGCTGGCCGGCGTCACCGCCGGGATGCACGTCCGCATCGCCGGGCCGGACGGCTACCTCCCGGCAGCGGAGATCGTTGCCGCGGCCGAGGAACGCGCTGCCCAGACCGGCGGGTCCGTCCTGATCACCACCGACGCTGCCGTGGCCCTCAAGGGCGCCGACGTGGTGGCCACGGACACCTGGGTCTCCATGGGCCAGGAAGCCGAAAAGGAAGCCCGGCTGCAGCTGTTCCGGGAGTACTCCGTCGATGAGGCGGCCATGGCACACGCGGCGGACGACGCCGTCGTGCTTCACTGCCTGCCCGCCTACCGCGGCTACGAGATTTCTGCCGGCGTCATCGACGGCCCGCAGTCCATTGTGTGGGACGAAGCCGAGAACCGGCTGCACGCGCAGAAGGCCCTGATGGCCTGGCTCATGCACCGCTCCGGACTCGCCGTCGTCGACGGACTGTCACCGGTGGAGGTCGGGAATTAGTGTCCGTCCCGCCGGCATCGCCGGGCTCCAGCCCGGCCACCAAAACAGCCCGTCAGGCGCGCATCACCGCGATCCTGACGGGTGAATCGGTGCGCTCCCAGGCGGAGCTCGCCGCTTTGCTGGCGGACGACGGCGTCCAGGTCACCCAGGCCACGCTGTCCCGGGACCTCGTGGAACTCGGCGCGGTCCGGGTCCGCGGCAAGGAAGGCGTGCTGGTCTACGCCGTCCCCGGCGAGGGCGGCGAACGTGCGGCCAAGACCGGCGTCAGCCAGGAGATCCTGGATGCCCGGCTTGCCCGGCTGTGCAGCGAGCTCCTGGTCACGGCGGAAGCCTCGGCCAACATCGCGGTGCTCCGGACCCCGCCCGGTGCGGCCAACTTCCTGGCACTGGCCATCGACCACTCGGTGATGCCCTCCATCCTGGGGACCATTGCCGGTGACGACACCGTGCTGCTGGTCTCCCGCGATCCGCAGGGCGGGCAGGACCTCGCAGTCCGGTTCCTGCAGCTCGCCGAGGAAGCCGGCGGCAGCCAGTAAGCCCACGCCGCCAGAACACCCTCCCGGTGTGACAGGCTTTCCCCAGAACGTTTTTCCCTGAAGAATTTCCCCCGACAATATCTACAACCCCAATTAGGAGCATTTTCGTGACTGAGCGCATTGTTCTGGCCTACTCCGGTGGCCTCGATACTTCCGTAGCCATCGGCTGGATCGGTGAAGCCACCGGTGCCGAGGTCATCGCCGTGGCGGTCGACGTCGGACAGGGCGGCGAGTCGCTGGAGACCATCCGCCAGCGTGCACTGGGCTGCGGCGCCGTCGAGGCCTACGTGGCCGACGCGTCCGACGAGTTCGCCAACGAATACTGCATGCCCACGCTGAAGGCCAACGCCCTCTACCAGGGCCACTACCCGCTGGTTTCTGCGATCTCCCGGCCGGTCATCGTCAAGCACCTGGTCAAGGCCGCCCGCGAATTCGGCGCCACCACCGTGGCCCACGGCTGCACCGGCAAGGGCAACGACCAGGTCCGCTTCGAAGTGGGCATCCAGACCCTCGGCCCGGACCTGAAGTGCATCGCCCCCGTCCGCGACCTCGCCCTCACCCGCGACAAGGCCATCGCCTTCGCCGAGGAAAAGGGACTGCCGATCGAAACCACCAAGAAGAACCCGTACTCGATCGACCAGAACGTCTGGGGACGCGCCGTCGAAACCGGCTACCTCGAGGACATCTGGAACGCGCCCACCAAGGACATCTACGACTACACCGCGACGCCGGAATTCCCGCCGGCCCCGGATGAGGTCACCATTTCCTTCCAGGCCGGCGTACCGGTAGCGATCGACGGCGTCCGCGTCACCCCGCTGCAGGCCATCAAGGAACTGAACCGCCGTGCCGGCGCGCAGGGCGTGGGCCGCATCGACGTCGTCGAGGACCGCCTCGTGGGCATCAAGTCCCGCGAAATCTACGAAGCCCCGGGTGCCATGGCGCTGATCACCGCGCACAAGCACCTCGAGGACATCACCGTCGAGCGCGAGCAGGCCCGCTTCAAGGCCACTGTTGGCCAGCGCTGGGCCGAACTGGTCTATGACGGCCAGTGGTTCTCACCGCTCAAGCGTTCCCTGGACGCTTTCATCGAAGACACCCAGCAGTACGTCACCGGTGACATCCGCATGGTGCTGCACGGTGGACAGGCGATCGTCAACGGACGCCGCTCCGAGACCTCGCTCTACGACTTCGACCTCGCCACCTACGACACCGGCGACACGTTCGACCAGTCCATGGCGCGCGGTTTCATCGAGCTGTGGGGCATGTCCGCCAAGGTTGCCTCCGGCCGCGATATCCGCGTCGCAGGAAAGTAAACCGTTGGCTGAGCAGACCCCGGTTTCGACAGGCTCAACCACCGGCTCGACGAACACCGGTGCCCTGTGGGGCGGCCGGTTCGCCGGCGGCCCCGCGGATGCCCTCGCGGCGCTGAGCAAGTCCACGCACTTTGACTGGCGGCTGGCCCGCTACGACATCGCCGGTTCCAAGGCGCACGCCCGCGTGCTGCACAAGGCCGGGCTGCTGGACGACGCCGAGCTCGAAGGCATGCTGGACGCCCTGGGCCGGCTGGACGACGATGTCGCCTCGGGTGCGTACCTGCCGGCGGAATCCGATGAGGACGTGCACGGGTCACTGGAACGCGGCCTGATCGAGCGCGCCGGCACGCAACTGGGCGGCAAGCTACGCGCCGGCCGGTCCCGCAACGACCAGGTGGCCACGCTGGGCCGCATGTTCCTGCGTGACCACGCCCGGATCATCGCGCGCGGCGTGCTGGCAACCATCGGGGCGCTCGTGGACCAGGCCAAGGCCCACCATGGTGTGGCCATGCCCGGCCGCACACACCTGCAGCATGCCCAGCCCATCCTGCTCAGCCACCACCTGCTGGCCCATGCCTGGGCGCTGCTGCGCGATGTGCAGCGGCTCCAGGACTGGGACAAGCGCGCAGGGGTCTCGCCTTACGGCTCCGGTGCCCTCGCAGGCTCGTCGCTGGGCCTGGACCCTGAAGCCGTCGCGGCGGACCTTGGCTTCTTCTCCGCCACCCACAACTCGATCGACGGCACCGCCTCCCGCGATGTCTTCGCAGAGTTCGCCTGGATCACGGCCATGATCGGCGTGGACCTGTCCCGTGTCTCGGAGGAAGTCATCCTGTGGGCCACGAAGGAGTTCTCCTTTGTGACCCTGCACGATTCCTACTCCACCGGTTCCTCGATCATGCCGCAGAAGAAGAACCCCGACGTCGCCGAGCTGGCCCGCGGCAAGGCAGGGCGCCTGATCGGCAACCTGACCGGGCTGCTGGCCACGCTCAAGGGCCTGCCGCTCGCGTACAACCGCGACCTGCAGGAAGACAAGGAACCGGTCTTCGACGCCGCCGACACCCTGGAGCTGCTGCTCCCGGCTGTCTCGGGCATGATCGCGACGCTGAAGTTCAACACGGCACGGATGGAGTCGCTGGCACCCCAGGGCTTCGCGCTCGCCACGGACATCGCCGAATGGCTGGTCCGCCAGGGCATTCCGTTCCGCGAGGCACACGAGCTCTCCGGAGCGGCCGTGAAGCAGGCCGAAAGCCGCGGCGTGGAGCTGTGGGACCTGACGGATGAGGAGTACCTTGCCATCTCGGAGCACCTGACGCCGGAGGTCCGCTCGGTCCTGTCCACCGAAGGGTCGCTCAACAGCCGCAACTCCCAGGGCGGCACCGCACCCGCCGCCGTCGAACGCCAGCTGGTTGCCCTCGAAGGCGAGCTTGCCGGCGTCCGCGGGTACGCAGGGTAGCCGCAGAACGCTCTCTCACTTGATGCGTCATTTTGGCCAACGCTCTCTCACTTTCCTCAAGAAAGTGAGAGAGCGTTGCCGTATTTCCTGCGAAAAGTGAGAGTGCGTTGTGCGTTGACCGCCGAGGACTCCCCGCTACCATTGCGCCATGAGCGACACCTTCCGCAGCAACCTGCGTGCCCTGCCGGACTTCCCCGAAAACCTGCCGGACTTCGACCCCGCCATTGCCCCCACGAATCCGGTGGCCCTGTTCAAGCTGTGGCTGGATGAGGCCCTCACTGCCGGCGTGCTGCAGCCGCATGCCTGCAGCCTGGCCACGGCGGACGGAAATGGCCAGCCCTCTGCGAGGATGCTGATCCTGAAGAACATCGACGACGACGGCTGGCAGTTCGCCACGTCCCGCACGTCCCGGAAGGGCAGGGAGCTGTCCGCCAACCCGAGCGCGGCCCTGAACTTTTACTGGCCGCAGCAGGGCCGGCAGGTCCGGGTCGCCGGCCCGGTGGTTGAGCTGTCCGCCGAAGCGTCGGCGGACGACTGGCAGGCGCGCCCGGCAGCCGATGGCAGCGACAATCCGGACTGGCAGCTCTACGCGGTCAGGCCGACGGAACTGGAGTTCTGGCAGGCCCGCCACGACCGCCGGCACATTCGGCACCGCTACGGACCGGACGGTATCCCGCTCAGCTAGGATGGGCGCCATGACAGCTCCCGCACCTGCTGACCTTCTCGCCGAACTGCACAAGGCCGCCGACGCCGTGGCCTCCACCGCCGCGAAATTCACCGATGACGACGTCAAGGCACCGTCTGGACTCCCCGGCTGGACCCGCGGGCACGTCCTGGCGCATCTCGCCGGCATCTCCAACGCCATGGCACGGCAACTGGAATATGCCGCCCGCGGTGCCACTGTCGAGCTGTACGACGGAGGCCAGGACGGACGCACTAAGGCCATCGAGATGGCCGCAGGCCACACCGCGGATGCCCACCGGGCCGACGTACAGGCAGCCCTGGACCGGGCACTCGCGGCCTTTGATGCACTGGGAGCCGACTCCGCCTGGCAGACACCCATTGCCTACCGTGGCGGAGTGGTCTTCGACGGCGGCCTCGCGCTATGGCGGGAACTGGTGATCCACACGGCGGACCTGGACGCTGGCCTCGGCCCCGAGACGTGGAGCCGGAAATTCTGTGAGCACCTCTTCGATTTCCTGGCGGCCCGCGTGCCGCCGGGGGAGAAGCTGGTGCTGCAGCCGCTGGGGCTGCCGCCCGTGACCCTTGGCGGGGGCGGCCGCTCCATAGTCATCAGCGGCATGATCACCGACATCGCGGCATGGCTGGCCGGCCGCGAACCGTCGCTTGGCAGCCTGCGGGCAACGGCCGCCGCGGACGGCGTGGACTTGCCGGACCTGCTGCCCTGGCCAGCCGGGACACCCGCAGCGCGGTAGCCCCTATCCGGCTTCGCGGGCCAGCAGGCTTTCCGTTGCCTCACGGGCCAGCAGGCTCTCCTTGACGGCCAGGCCCCAACGGAAACCGCCTAGGGAACCGTCGGAGCGGATGACGCGGTGGCACGGCACAAACAAGGCCGCCGCGTTGAAGGCGCAGGCGCTGGCCGCGGCCCGGACCGCTTTCGGATTTCCGGAAAGTTCGGCGTACTCGGTGTACGTCACCGGCGAGCCGGGACGAACGGTCCTCAGCACATCCCAGGCGTGTGACCGGAACGGCCCCGACTTCTGCCGCACCGGAACGGCCAAGGCCGGTGCCGGATCGCCGGCATAGAAGGCTTCCACGGCCCGGGAGATGCTGCCCAGATCCGTCACCGCCTCAACGTCGCCCGGACGCAGATCGGGGTGGATCTGGCCCGTCAGCTCATCCTGCCCGGCGGTCCAGCCCGAGGCGAGGACCACGCCGTCCTGGGCAAGGATGGTGAACGGACCGTCAGGCGTGGACATCACTAACAGCTGGGCTTTCATAGCATCGCTTTCTCTGGAACGGTTTGTACACGTTGGGGGGATTTGGGCGCGGCGGCGGCGCGCCACAGGTGCATGGTGGCATAGGACCGCCATGGGCTGACCTCGCGGAAGTCCGGGCTGGCCGCCACCGCGGGCGAGTCATCACCGCCGACGTCTTGGCCCGTGAGGGCCGGGGAGAGGGCCCGGATGCCGTTGCGCACCGCGGCGTCATTGGCCAGGAACACGTCCGGGGCGCCGAGCACACGCATTGCCACATAGCCGACGGTCCACGGTCCCACGCCGGGAAGGGGAAGCAGCTTGGAGCCGAGTCCCGGCAGATCGTCCCCGTAGCCAAAATCCAGTTCGCCGCCAGCGAGGGCCGAGGCGGCTGAACGGATGGCGTCAATCCGGCGTTGCGGCCCGCGCAGCAGCGAGTAGCCAGCTTCGGCTATTTCGGCCGAGGTGGGAAACAGCCGGTCGAGTCCCTCTCCGGGAACCAGGCTGGGACTGCCTGCGGCGGCCAGCTGAGTCAGTGCGGTCCGGGCCGCGGCCACCGTGATTTGCTGCCCGATCATCGCCCGGATGAGCAGCTCCTGCGGATCCACAGCCCCGGGCATCCTGATCCCCGGCGCACTGGCAACCGAGGCGGCCAGGCGGGGCTCCTGCGACAGGGCACTGTCGATGGCCACCGGATCGGCGTCAAGATCGAAGAGCCGGCGTACCCTGCTCAGCAGGGCGGGCAGGTCCCGCAGGTCCACCGCGCCGATGGTGAGGGTCAGCGGCCGTCCGGGCGCGCCGCCGTCGTACGTCACGCTGAAGCGGGCACCACCATGCGGAAGCTGCAAGGTACGGGCGTACGACGTCGGCGTCCCCGCCTCGATCCCGGGGATCGCCCTGACAGCGAGGAAGGAAAAGATGCCGGGATCGAACGGTTCGCGGTATGGCAGGCTCAGCGTCAGGGACGTCGCGGCGGCGGGGGAGCGGTGGTGCTTTGCGGTCGCGCGCAGGGCAGTGGGCGTCATGGCGAACACCTCCACCATGGTGTCGTTGAACTGGCGGACACTGCTGAAGCCGGACGCGAACGCGATGTCCGCCAGCTTCATCGCCGTGGACACCAACAGGGTGCGGGCGGTCTGGGCACGGCTGGCCCGGGCCAGGGAGAGCGGGCCGGCGCCGAGCTCGTGGCTGAGGATCCGGTTGAGCTGGCGGGAGGAATATCCCAGCCGGGCGGCGAGGCCCTCCACCCCGTCCCGGTTGATCACGCCGTCGTTGATCAGGCGCATCGCGCGGCCCGCCAGGTCCTGCCGGATGTTCCACGCCGGAGTCCCGGGCACCGCTTCGGGGAGGCAGCGCTTGCACGCCCGGTAGCCGGCGTCGTGCGCTGCGGCAGAGGTTTCGTAGAAGGTGACGTTGACCGCTTTCGGGGTCCGGGCGGGGCAGGACGGCCGGCAGTAGATGCCGGTGGTCCGGACAGCGGTGTAGAACTGCCCGTCGAAACGGGTGTCCCGCGCGTCAATCGCGCGATAGCGCTGCCAGAAGTCCATGCCCTCCATCCTGCCAGCCAACGACCGGGACTGCTAGCGGAAATCGGACACGGCCGTGGCGTTCGGTAGAGTCGGACCATGACCGTCAGCAGCAGCCCCATGGCTCCGGAGCAACTCCGCGAGCTGCTGTCGGGCGACGCCCGGAGGGTCGCTCCGCAACTGCTGGGATCCTTACTGACCCACCACAGCCACGAGGGAACCGTGGCTGTGCGGATCACCGAAGTGGAGGCGTACATGGGTCCTGGCGACTCGTCGCATCCGGATCCCGGCTCCCACACGTTCCGTGGCCCCACGGCGCGCAACGCCCCTATGTTCGGCCCGGCAGGCCACCTCTACGTCTATTTCACGTATGGCATGCACTACTGCGCCAACATCGTGTGCGGCCCGGCGGGCACCGCGTCAGCCGTCCTGCTGCGGGCGGGCGAGATAGTGGAGGGGCAACACCTCGCGCTGGTGCGGCGGCCGACGTCGAAATCGGCCCTCGACCTGGCGAGCGGCCCGGCCCGGCTGGCCACCACCCTGGCCCTGACCACTGCCGACAGCGGCCGGGATGCGCTCGCTGACCCCTTCGAGCTGCGACTGCCTTCGCTATCGGCTCCCGTGTTCAGTTCCGGACCGAGGGTGGGCGTCTCCGGCGACGGCGGCTCCGCAGAGTATCCGTGGCGCTTCTGGCTGCCAGGCGATCCCACTGTGTCCCGCTATAAGGCGGCGAAGGTGCGCCCGGCATAGTCCGTCCTGCCCGGGTGGTCTCCCGCCAGTGCGAACGGCGCCAACCGGTGCTGGAGTCGCTGCTGCACCGCGGGCCATTCCTGCCCCAGGATCGAGAACACTGCGGAATCCGCGCGTGTGCCGTCAGGCGCCATGCGGTGGCTGCGCAGCACTCCCTCAAAGGTTGCCCCCAGCCGTTCGATTGCTGCCACGCTGCGCAAATTACGCGCATCGCAGCGGAACGCAACCCGCTGCACTTGAAGGACTTCGAACGCAAAGGCAAGCAGGGCGTGCTTGCTGGCGGGATTTACGTGCGTGCCCCAGAACTGCCGTCCAAAGAAGGTGCCGCCCACTTCCACGCGTTGCTGTGCGGCCGCGAAAGCATTCAGGGCGGTGGTGCCCAGGAGGGCGCCGGTCCGCTGGTCGGTCACGGCAAAGGCGAGGCTGGCCGGGTCCTCAATCCTGGCCGCAAAAAGTCCTGAAAGTTCCTGCGCCGTGGCCGGCAGAGGCGCCGCCATCCCTGCCCACATCGTGGCGTCCACGAAGTCAAACGGCCCTTCGGCATGGTGCGGTGCCAACGGGAGAAGGGAAAGCCCGTATCCGGTCAGGACGCTCTCGTGGTGCATTGCAGCATTGAATCACTCACGGGGCGGCGCAGCTACGGATGTGTGCGGCCTGAAGGTGAACATTGGGTGACTTCCGGGACAGGGGACCGGCGGGCGCGTTAACCGAAATGGTTGTAGAATGGACGGTCTGTCTTTTGCGATAGGGGAACGTTTAATGCTCGACGCCGATTTGGCCCACGAACGGAACTATGTTGCCGGCCTGTACGCGCGGCTGGAAGAGCTCCGCGCGGAAAAGCGCCTGCAGTTGGCACAGGTCCGCCGGGCCGGTGCCGTGGGCACCATGCAGAATGTCTCCGAACGCGACGCCTTCGCCGCGCTCTATGAGGACCGCCTCGCCCAGCTCGACGCCGTCGATGACCGTTTGGTCTTTGGCCGCCTTGACCTGGATTCCGGTGAAGCCCAGTACATTGGGCGCATCGGACTGACCACCGATGACCTCCAGCGGCTCATGGTGGACTGGCGCGCGCCCGAGGCCGGCCACTTTTATCAGGCAACGGCGTTTGACCGGCAGGGCGTCCGCCGCCGGCGGCACCTGATTCTGCAAGGCCGGGAAGTCAAAGCCATCGAGGATGACGTCCTTGATGCGGACATGCTCGCGGACGACGCATCGCTGCAGGGCGAAGGAGCGTTGTTGGCGGCTCTGGACTCCAAGCGCACCGGCCGGATGTCCGACATTGTCGGCACCATCCAGTCGGAGCAGGACCGCATTATCCGTTCCTCCATGTCCGGCGCCCTCGTGGTGCAGGGTGGTCCCGGTACCGGTAAAACTGCTGTGGCACTGCACCGGGCCGCGTACCTTCTCTACACGCACCGGGAACGGCTGAAGACTGCCGGCGTGCTGCTGGTGGGCCCGTCGTCGTCGTTTATGAAGTACATCGAACGTGTTCTTCCCTCGCTCGGTGAGACCGGCGTGGTCATGGCCAGCGTGGGCCGCCTGATGCCGGGGATCAAGGCGGTTGCTGAACCCGAGGCCGAGGTCGCGGCCATCAAGGGGCGGCTGGACATGGTGAAGGTTGTGGCCAACGCGGTGGCGAACCGGCAGCGGATCCCCGCCGAAGACCGCGTCCTGGACGTCGACGGCCGCAAACTTATGCTGACGCGCCGGCAGGTAAGCCGTGCGCGCGAACGTGCCCGGTCCACCGGCAAGCCCCACAACGAAGCACGCCTGACGTTTATCAAGATCCTGCTCCGCGAGCTGACCGAGCAGATGACCGATCTTGTGGAGGCCGGGAGCATCGGGAACAATGCCGACCGCTCGTACTTGGCCGAAGACGTCCGCACGGCCCGCGACGTCCGGACCATCCTGAACCTGTGCTGGATGCCGCTGACTCCGGAGAAGCTGATCACTGAGCTGCTGAGCAAGCCCGCAGTCCTGGCCGCTTGCATGCCCCAGCTGTCCCTTAAGGAACAGTCGCTGCTGCTGCGCCCCGCTGAGGCTCCCTGGACCGAGGCCGATGTCCCGCTGCTGGACGAAGCCGCCGAGCTCCTTGGCGAACTGGACCCGGCGGCCGGACGTGGACTTGCCCAGCAGGAGCACGACCGCGCCCGGGACCTTGCCAACGCCAAGCAGACGCTGGTGAACATGGGGACATGGGTGTCGACGTCCTCATCACCGCCGAGGAACTCGCCGACCAGAACCAGGAGCGCGAGAACCGCCAGACTGCCGCAGAGCGCGCCACCAGCGACCGCACGTGGGCCTTCGGCCACATTGTGGTGGATGAGGCGCAGGAGCTCTCGCCGATGCAATGGCGTCTGCTGGTCCGCCGTTGCCCGCTTAAGTCCTTCACCATCGTGGGCGATATCGCGCAGACCAGTTCTGTTGCCGGTGCCAACTCCTGGCAGGGGGCCCTGGCGCCCATGTTCGGTGACCGCTGGCAGCTGGAGGAGCTGACAGTCAACTACCGGACACCCTCCCAGATCGCCGAAGCCGCCGCCCGCATGGCCAACGCCGCCGGACTCGTTGTTTCCGCACCGAAGGCCGTCCGCGAGGGGCGTTGGGCTCCTGTCATCGACAAGGTTGACCACGGACAGGTGGTGAGCCGTTTGGTGGAGGTGCTCCCCGAGGAACTGGCAGCGCTCGACGGCGGCCTGCTCGCCGTGATTGCCGACGGCGACCTTCTGCCCGCGGCAACGTCAGCCCTTCGTGCCGTGTACGGCCGGCGCATCGGCAACGGCGCAGGCAGCTATGAACAGGACATCGTGGTCATCAGCCCGCGTGAGGCCAAGGGCCTGGAGTTTGACGGCGTTGTGGTCCTTGAGCCGTCCGTCATGCTCAACCACGAGCACGGCCGGGTGGGTGATCTGTATGTCGCCATGACCCGGCCCACGCAGCGGCTCAGGCTGATCGCCGCTGAAGGTATTCCGGCCGGCATCGAAGGCTGAGCCGGTCCGCTTTGCCACTTGACGCCCGGCGCCGTTCATTTCGGCGCCGGGCGTCGCCGATCCTGCTAACTTAGAAGTCGTGTCAGAACTCAACGATCTCGAATCCCAGCAGAACGACCCCACCTTCGCCAACGTCTGGCAGGAGCTGAAGTGGCGCGGCCTGGTCCACGTCTCCACCGATGAAGAGGAACTGGAAAAGCTCCTCGCCGGTGATCCGATCACCTATTACTGCGGATTCGACCCCACCGCGCCGAGCCTGCACCTCGGCAACCTGGTCCAACTCCTCGTGATGCGCCGGCTGCAGCTCGCCGGGCACCAGCCCCTGGGGCTGGTGGGCGGATCCACGGGACTGATCGGCGATCCGCGGCCCACCGCCGAGCGAACGCTGAACACCAAGGACACCGTCAACGAATGGGTGGGCTACCTCCAGGCCCAGGTCCGCCGCTTCCTCAGCTTCGATGGCCCCAGCGCGGCCCGCATGGTCAACAACCTCGACTGGACCGCGCCGTTGAGCGCCATCGACTTCCTGCGCGAGATCGGCAAGCACTACCGTGTCGGCACCATGCTTCGCAAGGATGCTGTCGCTTCCCGCCTCAGTTCCGACGAAGGCATCAGCTACACCGAATTCAGCTATCAGATCCTGCAGGGCATGGACTACCTCCAGCTGTTCCGCGACTACAGCTGCATGCTGCAGACCGGCGGCTCGGACCAATGGGGCAACCTCACCAGCGGCACTGAACTCATCCGCAAGGTTGAGGGCAAGAGTGTGCACGCCCTGGGCACACCGCTGATCACCAACTCGGACGGCACCAAGTTCGGCAAGAGCGAAGGCAACGCCATCTGGCTCGACGCCGGCATGTGCAGCCCGTACGCCTTCTACCAGTTCTGGCTGAACACCGCCGACTCTGACGTGGTGGACCGGCTCAAGGTCTTCACCTTCCTGAGCCGCGCGGAGATCGAAACGTTGGCAGCGGCCGTGGCAGAACGTCCCTTTGCACGGGAAGGCCAGCGGAAGCTGGCGTTCGAAGTTACTTCCCTGGTCCATGGTGTGGAGGCAACAGAGAAAGTCATCGCGGCATCTGCTGCCCTCTTTGGCAACGGTGACCTGTCCGCCCTGGATCGGCCAACGCTGGAAGCGGCCACGTCGGAGCTTCCGTCCGCCCGCATCCAGGTGGATGGCCTCGGGATCATTGACCTGCTCGTGGCATCTGGCCTGTCGGATAGCAAGTCCGCGGCCCGGCGGACTGTCGGTGAAGGCGGCGCCTACGTAAACAACGAGAAGGTGTCCGACCCGGAAGCTGTCATCTCCGAGTCGGAGCTGCTGCATGGCCAGTACCTGCTCCTGCGCCGCGGCAAGAAGAATCTCGCGACTGTCGAAGTCCTGGTTCCTTAGCCTTCCCAAACCCCAATTCACGCTCCTCCGCAGCCGATTTGCACGGCCGCGGGGGAGCGTGTATTGTTTTCTGAGTCGCCGCCGCTGAGTGGCGACAAACCCCCTTCACAAGAGAAGCAATTCATCGTGTGCAAAGCACGAAAATGATGAAAAGCTTCACTTTTTGATGGGCGGATTCGTTCCACAGAGTGAATATCGGGAAAATAACCCGGATTTGCAAAGTGAATAAGAATGAAATAAGCTATAAACATCGCAGCGAAGAAAAGCGAAACAAAATAATTCATTTGAATGTGAATTGTTTCGGGAATTATTCGAATGTTTCTGTTGTTTGAGAACTCAATAGTGTGCCAAGTTTGTTGATACCAATTGTTTTATTGATTGGTTGTTTTGGCCGGGTCCGCCACCTCGTGGTTGGGTCTGGTTTTTACAGCTGGTTTCAAATTTTGCAGCCTTCTTCTTCCGTTATTTCCGGGGGTGTTGGTTGTGTTCGTTTTTGTTTTACTTCAACGGAGAGTTTGATCCTGGCTCAGGATGAACGCTGGCGGCGTGCTTAACACATGCAAGTCGAACGATGACCTGGTGCTTGCACTGGTGATTAGTGGCGAACGGGTGAGTAACACGTGAGTAACCTGCCCTTAACTCTGGGATAAGCCTGGGAAACTGGGTCTAATACCGGATATGACTCCTCATCGCATGGTGGGGGGTGGAAAGCTTTTTTGTGGTTTTGGATGGACTCGCGGCCTATCAGCTTGTTGGTGAGGTAATGGCTCACCAAGGCGACGACGGGTAGCCGGCCTGAGAGGGTGACCGGCCACACTGGGACTGAGACACGGCCCAGACTCCTACGGGAGGCAGCAGTGGGGAATATTGCACAATGGGCGAAAGCCTGATGCAGCGACGCCGCGTGAGGGATGACGGCCTTCGGGTTGTAAACCTCTTTCAGTAGGGAAGAAGCGAAAGTGACGGTACCTGCAGAAGAAGCGCCGGCTAACTACGTGCCAGCAGCCGCGGTAATACGTAGGGCGCAAGCGTTATCCGGAATTATTGGGCGTAAAGAGCTCGTAGGCGGTTTGTCGCGTCTGCCGTGAAAGTCCGGGGCTCAACTCCGGATCTGCGGTGGGTACGGGCAGACTAGAGTGATGTAGGGGAGACTGGAATTCCTGGTGTAGCGGTGAAATGCGCAGATATCAGGAGGAACACCGATGGCGAAGGCAGGTCTCTGGGCATTAACTGACGCTGAGGAGCGAAAGCATGGGGAGCGAACAGGATTAGATACCCTGGTAGTCCATGCCGTAAACGTTGGGCACTAGGTGTGGGGGACATTCCACGTTTTCCGCGCCGTAGCTAACGCATTAAGTGCCCCGCCTGGGGAGTACGGCCGCAAGGCTAAAACTCAAAGGAATTGACGGGGGCCCGCACAAGCGGCGGAGCATGCGGATTAATTCGATGCAACGCGAAGAACCTTACCAAGGCTTGACATGAACCGGAAATACCTGGAAACAGGTGCCCCGCTTGCGGTCGGTTTACAGGTGGTGCATGGTTGTCGTCAGCTCGTGTCGTGAGATGTTGGGTTAAGTCCCGCAACGAGCGCAACCCTCGTTCTATGTTGCCAGCGCGTGATGGCGGGGACTCATAGGAGACTGCCGGGGTCAACTCGGAGGAAGGTGGGGACGACGTCAAATCATCATGCCCCTTATGTCTTGGGCTTCACGCATGCTACAATGGCCGGTACAAAGGGTTGCGATACTGTGAGGTGGAGCTAATCCCAAAAAGCCGGTCTCAGTTCGGATTGGGGTCTGCAACTCGACCCCATGAAGTCGGAGTCGCTAGTAATCGCAGATCAGCAACGCTGCGGTGAATACGTTCCCGGGCCTTGTACACACCGCCCGTCAAGTCACGAAAGTTGGTAACACCCGAAGCCGGTGGCCTAACCCCTTGTGGGAGGGAGCTGTCGAAGGTGGGACTGGCGATTGGGACTAAGTCGTAACAAGGTAGCCGTACCGGAAGGTGCGGCTGGATCACCTCCTTTCTAAGGAGCACCTACAGTCACCTTGCCCCGCATTTGTGCGGGTGTGGAGGGGTTGTCAGGAGTATATGCCCGTTGCGCAGACGCTAGTTCTGCGGCGGGTGCTCAAGGGTGGAATATCAATGAATAGCGGCCGCTTGTTTTGTGCCTGGCCTAGTACGGATGCCCTCTTGAGGGTGTCTTGGAATGGTGTGGGTGCGGGGTTGGGTGGTTTAGTGTTTGGCACACTGTTGGGTCCTGAGGCAACAGGGCCGGGAGGACGGGCTGCAGCTTACGGGTTGTGGTGTGTTTTGTCGGGTTTGTTTGTTTCTGGTTTCCTGGCTGCACCGAGCATGCACTTTTTTGTGTGTGGGGTGTGTGGTTTGGGGTTGTTGTTTGAGAACTACATAGTGGACGCGAGCATCTTTTATAAGAAGCAATTTCCAAGAATTATGAACCTGGATCTGTCCGCACTCCTTTGGGGTGTGGGTGGTTTCTGTGGTTCTCTCGTGAATTAGTTTTTTGATCTTTTGTGGTCAAGTTTTTAAGAGCACACGGTGGATGCCTTGGCATTAGGAGCCGAAGAAGGACGTAGGAATCTGCGATAAGCCTGGGGGAGTCGATAACCGGACTGTGATCCCAGGGTGTCCGAATGGGGAAACCCCGCCAGGGGCGCGAGCTGCCTGGTGACCCGCATCTGAACACATAGGGTGTGTGGAGGGAACGCGGGGAAGTGAAACATCTCAGTACCCGCAGGAAGAGAAAACAATAGTGATTCCGTCAGTAGTGGCGAGCGAACGCGGATCAGGCTAAACCGTTCCATGTGTGATAGCCGGCGGGCGTTGCATGGTCGGGGTTGTGGGACTTTCCGTACTGTCTCTGCCGGGACAGTGAGGTGTGATGTGCAGGCATAGGTGAACGGTCTTGAAAGGCCGGCCAGAGAGGGTGTGAGCCCCGTAACCGAAATGTTTTGTGCCGCCTGGAGAGTATCCCAAGTAGCACGGGGCCCGAGAAATCCCGTGTGAATCTGTCAGGACCACCTGATAAGCCTAAATACTCCCTAATGACCGATAGCGGACCAGTACCGTGAGGGAAAGGTGAAAAGTACCCCGGGAGGGGAGTGAAACAGTACCTGAAACCGTGTGCTTACAATCCGTCGGAGCATCTGCAGCTTGTCTGTATGGGTGTGACGGCGTGCCTTTTGAAGAATGAGCCTGCGAGTTAGTGTTACGTCGCGAGGTTAACCCGTGTGGGGAAGCCGTAGCGAAAGCGAGTCTGAATAGGGCGTTGCAGTGGCGTGATCTAGACCCGAAGCGAAGTGATCTACCCATGGCCAGGTTGAAGCGACGGTAAGACGTCGTGGAGGACCGAACCCACTTCAGTTGAAAATGGAGGGGATGAGCTGTGGGTAGGGGTGAAAGGCCAATCAAACTTCGTGATAGCTGGTTCTCCCCGAAATGCATTTAGGTGCAGCGTTGCGTGTTTCTTGCTGGAGGTAGAGCTACTGGATGGCTAATGGGCCCTACAAGGTTACTGACGTCAGCCAAACTCCGAATGCCGGTAAGTGAGAGCGCAGCAGTGAGACTGTGGGGGATAAGCTTCATAGTCGAGAGGGAAACAGCCCAGACCACCAACTAAGGCCCCTAAGCGTGTGCTAAGTGGGAAAGGATGTGGAGTTGCGAAGACAACCAGGAGGTTGGCTTAGAAGCAGCCATCCTTAAAAGAGTGCGTAATAGCTCACTGGTCAAGTGATTCCGCGCCGACAATGTAGCGGGGCTCAAGTACACCGCCGAAGTTGTGGATTTCAGATATTAGCTAAGCCGCCCCTTGTGGGTTGGTTCAGGCGTCTGGAGTGGTAGGGGAGCGTCGTGTGGGCAGTGAAGTCGCGGTGTAAACCAGCGGTGGAGCCTACACGAGTGAGAATGCAGGCATGAGTAGCGAAAGACGGGTGAGAAACCCGTCCGCCGAATGATCAAGGGTTCCAGGGTCAAGCTAATCTGCCCTGGGTAAGTCGGGACCTAAGGCGAGGCCGACAGGCGTAGTCGATGGACAACGGGTTGATATTCCCGTACCGGCGAAAAACCGTCCATGTTGAACAGGGGATACTAACCGCCCGAGACCTGCCCTATCGCCCTTCGGGGTGTGTGGGTTTTGGTGGAGCGCGGGACCTGATCCTGGGAGGCAAGCGTATTAACAGGTGTGACGCAGGAAGGTAGCCAAGCCGGGCGATGGTTGTCCCGGTCTAAGGATGTAGGGCGAACGGTAGGCAAATCCGCCGTTCATAATTGCCTGAGATCTGATGGGACCCCTCACGGGGGATTTGGTGATCCTATGCTGCCGAGAAAAGCATCGACGCGAGGTTTTAGCCGCCCGTACCCCAAACCGACACAGGTGATCAGGTAGAGAATACTAAGGCGATCGAGAGAATTATGGTTAAGGAACTCGGCAAAATGCCCCCGTAACTTCGGGAGAAGGGGGGCCCCAACCTTGAACACCACTTGCTGGTGGGAGGGGATCGGGGCCGCAGAGACCAGGGGGAAGCGACTGTTTACTAAAAACACAGGTCCGTGCGAAGTCGCAAGACGATGTATACGGACTGACTCCTGCCCGGTGCTGGAAGGTTAAGAGGACCGGTTAGCCCTTACGGGCGAAGCTGAGAATTCAAGCCCCAGTAAACGGCGGTGGTAACTATAACCATCCTAAGGTAGCGAAATTCCTTGTCGGGTAAGTTCCGACCTGCACGAATGGAGTAACGACTTCCCCGCTGTCTCAACCATAAACTCGGCGAAATTGCAGTACGAGTAAAGATGCTCGTTACGCGCAGCAGGACGGAAAGACCCCGAGACCTTTACTATAGTTTGGTATTGGTGTTCGGAGTGGCTTGTGTAGGATAGGTGGGAGACGTTGAAGCCCGGACGCCAGTTCGGGTGGAGTCATCGTTGAAATACCACTCTGGTCACTTTGGACATCTAACTTCGGCCCGTAATCCGGGTCAGGGACAGTGCCTGATGGGTAGTTTAACTGGGGCGGTTGCCTCCTAAAAAGTAACGGAGGCGCCCAAAGGTTCCCTCAGCCTGGTTGGCAATCAGGTGTCGAGTGTAAGTGCACAAGGGAGCTTGACTGTGAGAGAGACATCTCGAGCAGGGACGAAAGTCGGGACTAGTGATCCGGCGGTACATTGTGGAATGGCCGTCGCTCAACGGATAAAAGGTACCTCGGGGATAACAGGCTGATCTTGCCCAAGAGTCCATATCGACGGCATGGTTTGGCACCTCGATGTCGGCTCGTCGCATCCTGGGGCTGGAGTAGGTCCCAAGGGTTGGGCTGTTCGCCCATTAAAGCGGTACGCGAGCTGGGTTTAGAACGTCGTGAGACAGTTCGGTCCCTATCCGCTGCGCGCGCAGGAAATTTGAGAAGGGCTGTCCTTAGTACGAGAGGACCGGGACGGACGAACCTCTGGTGTGTCAGTTGTACTGCCAAGTGCACCGCTGATTAGCTACGTTCGGATGGGATAACCGCTGAAAGCATCTAAGCGGGAAGCTCGCTTCGAGATGAGATTTCCATACACCTTGTGTGTGAGAGGCCCCCAGCCAGACCACTGGGTTGATAGGCCGGATGTGGAAGCGAGGACTAACGACTCGTGAAGCTGACCGGTACTAATAGGCCGATAACTTACACCACACACCACCCCCGCAAACGGTTCAAAAGCGTTTGTGATCCGGGGCGGTAAAAAGATAACAAGACTGCTTGCGTCCACTATGTGGTTCCCAAACAACAAACCCGTTGCTTGAGGAACAAACACAACAACATAACAACACCACACCTGCCTTAACCGGCAGAAAGCATGTTGTAACCACAGAATTCCCACCCACGGCACACAGCCAGCGGGTGAGGAGCAAGGGTTACGGCGGTCATAGCGTGGGGGAAACGCCCGGTCCCATTCCGAACCCGGAAGCTAAGACCCACAGCGCCGATGGTACTGCACCCGGGAGGGTGTGGGAGAGTAGGTCACCGCCGGAACATCATTACAGGTCGAGAGCCCCCCAACCACCAGGTCGGGGGGCTCTCCCACGTTAACCACCCACCACCCCAGAACGCCCCAACCGCCGCCATCGCACCTCAAGGCCGCCGGACCCTCTCTCACTTAATACAGAAAAAACCGAAACGCTCCCCGCACCAACACAGAGAGCGACAGAGAGCGTCCGCCGGAAACCTGCAGGAACGGATAGAGCGTCCGCTGTGGAGTGTGAACATTCCCACGCCGGCGGCCTGGAGGCGGATCCATGTCATCTGTCGGTGGGGTCTCGCCTAGAATTGACTGAGATGTACGGACTTCGAAGCGCTTGATTTCGGGTTGCGTAGGATAACGAAACACGGAACGAGCGGCTGCGATTGCGCCAGTGGTCGGCTCATAACAGGAGGAATCCCCATGGCTGAGCACAACGGCGGCAACCGCGGCGGTAACGACCGCGGTCCTTTCCGCGGCAATAACAATTCCGGCGGCGAGCCGCGGGGATTCCGTTCCCGGGAAGACCGTAACTCCGAGGCTCCGAAACGCGCGCCTGGTTCCGGTGAACGTAAGCCCTTTAGCGGCGGCGGGGATCGCAAGCCGTTCACCGGCGGTGGAGACCGTAAGTCGTTCAGCGGTGGCGGTGAGCGCAAGCCTTACGGCGATCGTGACAACAAGTCCTTCGGTGATCGTCCCCGCCGCGAAGGTGACGGTGAGCGCAAGCCCTTTAGCGGCGGCGGAGACCGCAAGCCCTTCAGTGGTGGCGGTGAGCGCAAGCCCTTTAGCGGCGGTGGAGACCGGAAGCCGTTCAGCGGTGGCGGTGAGCGCAAACCGTACGGTGACCGTGACAACAAGCCTTATGGTGATCGTCCGCGCCGCGAAGGTGACGGCGAACGTCGTTCCTTCGGTGGTGGTGAGCGTAAGCCGTTCACCGGCGGTGGTGAGCGTAAGCCCTTTAGCGGTGGCGGTGAGCGTAAGCCTTACGGTGCCCGTGACAACAAGCCGTACGGTGATCGTCCCCGCCGCGAAGGTGACGGCGAACGTCGTACCTTCGGTGGTGGAGAGCGCAAGCCCTTCAGCGGTGGTGGAGAGCGCAAGCCGTACGGCGATCGTGACAACAAGCCGTACGGTGATCGTCCCCGCCGCGAAGGTGACGGCGAACGTCGAAGCTTCGGCGGCGGAGACCGGAAACCGTTCGGTGACCGCCAGGACCGCGCACCCCGCAGCTTCGACCGTGGAGATTCCGGCCCCCGCCAGTTTGGCACGGACCGTGCCGAAGACCGCCCGGTCCGTGTACCCAACGCGCGTGATCTTCGCAGCGCCAACCGCCCGGACCGCGAACGTTCCCCGGAAATCGATGAGGATGTCACGGGCAAGGAGCTTGACCGCGCTACGCAGCACCAGATCAAGACACTTGAAGACAAGAGCGCCGAGTGGGTTGCCCGCCACCTGGTAATGGCCGGACGCCTGATCGACGAAGAGCCTGAGCTCGCCTTCCAGCACGCCCTCGCCGCGAGCCGGCGTGGTGGCCGGCTGGCGGCCGTCCGTGAAGCCGTCGGACTCACCGCTTACGCGGCAGGACACTACGGCGAAGCACTGCGCGAATTCCGGACCTACCGCCGCATCAGCGGCTCGAACGTCCACCTGCCTGTGATGGCAGACTGCGAACGCGGACTGGGTCGGCCTGACCGTGCACTCGACGTGGTGCGGTCCGAGGAAGCCAATGATTTGGACGCGCCCGGCAAAGTCGAGCTGGCCATCGTGGCGGCCGGGGCACGGTCTGACCTCGGCCAGTTGGACGCTGCCGTGGCTGAGCTCGAAATTGCCCAGCTGGACATAAACCGTGCGTTCTCCTACAGCCCAAGGCTGTTCCGGGCCTACGCAAATGCCCTGGCAGCCGTCGGCCGCGAAGATGAAGCGGCAAAATGGCAGAGGCAGGCCGTCGTGGCTGAGAATGCCCTGGGCATTGGTGCCGATGAGGAACCGGACATCGTGGACCTGGGCTGGGACGAGGAAGAGGAAGCCCGCGAGGAAGCGCAGCGCCGGCGCCTGCTGGAGCGCGCTGCCGCAGGTCCCGAGGCCAGTGCTTCCACGCCTGCTGCCCGTTCCGAGGTCGCCGCGGACAAGACTGTCGTTGAGGCCGCCGGCGTGGATGCAGCCATCGATGACGTGGAATCGGATTTCTTCGATTCCGATGACGCCGAATCTGACGAGGATTCCGTCGAAGCAGACGAGCTGGAAGCCGGTGACGCCGAGCAAGATGAAGAAGAGCGCGACGCCGGGCCCAGCGACGCACACGACAGCAACAACGGCAGCGATGCCCACTCTGAAGGACGGGACAACTAGCCCGCTATGACTGAAGTTCCACTGATTTCCCTGTTTGACGCCCTTTTGGCGGACCTGGACGGCGTGGTCTACGCCGGACAGCACGCCATCCCCGGCGCCGTGGACTCGCTGCAGCAACTGGAAGGTTTGGGCATTGGCCTCGGCTATGTCACCAACAATGCTTCCCGCACTCCGGCGCAGGTAGCGGCGCATCTCCGTGAACTGGGTGCGCCGGCGGATGACGAGCAAGTGGTCAGTTCTTCGCAAGCCGCAGCTGAGCTCCTGGCATCGCTCGTCGCCCCGGGAGCGCGGGTGCTGATCACCGGCAGCCCCGCCCTGGCGCAGGAAATCGAGCTGGTGGGACTGACTCCTGTCTACAGTCAGGATGAGGATCCGGTCGCCGTTGTCCAGGGGTTCAATCCCGGGATCGGCTGGAAGGATCTGGCCGAGGCGTCGTTCGTCGTGTCGGCCGGAGCCCTGTGGATCGCTACCAACACCGATATGTCCATTCCGCAGGCTCGCGGCATGGCCCCGGGAAACGGCACGCTGGTGGCAGCAGTAGCCGCCGCTACCGGACAGACTCCGAGGGTTGCCGGCAAGCCGGAGGCTCCGCTGTTCCACGCCGCCGCCAAACGGCTCGCGGCTGACCGCCCGCTGGTGGTGGGCGACCGCCTGGACACGGACATCCTCGGCGGCAACAACGCCGGGTTTGCCACGGTGGCGGTGCTGACCGGCGTCGACACCACGGCCAGCATCCTGGCCGCACGTACGGCCGAGCGTCCGGACTACATCATCAATTCCCTCAGCGACCTCCACCGTCCCTACCCGGCCGTGGACCACGCTGACGGCACACACCGCTGCGGGGCGTCCGCCGCGCGGGTCAGCGGTGACACCATCCAGATCAGCGGCAGCGAGGGTGACCTGGATTCGTGGCGGGCTGCCTGCGCCGCGTGGTGGACTGCGGTCCCTGACGCGGCCCGGGCCACCGAGCCCAAACTCGAGTGGCGCGATCATTAGACTGGCCCAATGACTGAGCTGAACGAAGCGCACCATCCGGAAGCAGCCCAGCCAACGCCGGAATGGCCGGACAGAGCTGCTCCGGCAACCACCGATCCGTCCATTGCGGCCCTTGTGGCCGCACTGGACGGCGTCGAAAAGTTGCCCGTATCGGAGCATGAAGCTGTTTACAGCGACCTCCACGATGCCCTGCTGCACGCATTGAACGAAGAGGCCCCAAACGGCGAAGGAGAAGCTTGAGCATGGCACGACTTGACCAGGCGCTCGTCGCCCGCGGCCTGGCCAGGTCCCGGACCCACGCAGCATCGTTGATTGCCGAGGGCAAGGTGAGCTCGGCCGGCCAGATCCTGTCCAAGGCGTCCCTGCAGGTCGACGACGGCAAGGATCTTTCGGTCGAGCACACGGAAGCGGACAGCTACGTCAGCCGGGCCGGGCACAAGCTGGCAGGCGCTTTGGATGTATTCCCGGAGGTCACCGTTGCGGGCAAACGGTGCCTCGACGCCGGGGCCTCCACCGGCGGTTTCACCGAGGTGCTCCTGCGGCGCGGTGCGGCACACGTGGTGGCGGTCGACGTCGGCCATGACCAGCTGGTCCCGCAGCTCCGCGCCGATGACCGGGTAGCCGTGCACGAGGGCCTCAACGTGCGGTACATGGCGCCCGCGGACATCGGCGGACAAGCCGAACTCACGGTGGCCGACCTCTCCTTCATCTCGCTGACCCTGGTGGTCCTGCCCCTGGCGCTGTGCACGCAGCCGGGCGGTGACCTGGTGCTGATGGTGAAGCCCCAGTTCGAGATCGGCAAGGACCGGCTGGGCCGCACCGGCGTGGTCACCTCCGAGCGCGAACGCCGAATGGCGGTGGAAAAAGTTGCCAATACAGCGCTCGACGCCGGACTGGACTTATGCGGCTTAGCGGCCAGTCCGCTGCCGGGCCAGGACGGAAACGTCGAATACTTCCTGTGGATAAAGCGCAGGATGACCCAAGAACTGCCTAAGATCGAAGAGCGCCTCGCAGCCATTGACGGATTGCTTGGCCGAATCTGGCCGAACCACTAGAAAGCGGAACCCGATGAGCAGGCGAGTACTTGTCCTTGCCCACACTGGCCGCGAGGAATCACTGAAGGCCGCCTGGGAAGCCTGCGCCCAACTGCATGACTCCGGCATTGTTCCCGTCATGCAGGAGTCTGAGCTGCGTGACATGGAAAGATTCTTCGGGCAGCTCACCCAGCCGGTGGAGATCCTGCACGACCACGTACAGTTGCCGGACGTTGAGCTGGTCATGGTCCTGGGCGGTGACGGCACCATCCTGCGCGCGGCAGAGCTGGTGCGGGAGGTGGACGTACCCTTGCTGGGCGTCAACCTTGGCCACGTCGGCTTCCTGGCCGAGAGCGAGCGGGCGGACCTGGCCCAAACAGTGGAATGGATTGCCCGCCGCGACTACACGGTGGAAGAACGCATGACCATCGACGTCCAGGTCTGGGTCCGCGGCCAGAAGATCTGGCACACCTGGGCCCTGAACGAGGCCGCGATCGAAAAAGGCAACCGCGAACGCATGATCGAGGTGGTGACCGAAGTGGACGAGCGTCCGCTGACGTCCTTCGGCTGCGACGGTGTTGTGGTGGCCACTCCCACAGGATCCACCGCGTACGCGTTCTCCGCCGGCGGACCCGTGGTCTGGCCCGAGGTGGAGGCCCTGGTGATTGTTCCCATCAGCGCCCACGCGCTCTTTGCCAAACCGCTGGTGGTATCACCGCGGTCCCGGCTGGCCGTGGAAGTCCTCACCCGTACCGGCGCCCAGGGCGTGCTCTGGTGCGATGGTCGGCGCTCCGTGGACCTGCCGCCCGGCGCCCGGGTTGAAGTGACCAAGTCCGCCACCCCGGTCCGGCTGGCCAGGACGCACCAGACGCCCTTTTCAGCGCGGCTGGTCCGCAAATTTGAACTCCCCATCCACGGCTGGCGCGGGCCCGTGCCGCAGTCGGAGACCATCCACACCGGACCCATCCCGATCGTCCGGACGCCACGGCCCAGGCCGCCGCTCCAGCTTGCCTCCGGCGACCAGCCGGAGGGCCAAACCGATCCCGCGACCGCAAAGTGAATCATGCTTGAAGAACTGAGAATCCGCGATCTGGGCGTTATCACCGACGCCACGCTGCCGCTTGGCCCCGGCCTGAGCGTCGTTACCGGCGAAACCGGTGCCGGCAAAACTATGGTGGTCACCGCCGTCGGCCTCCTGCTGGGGGCGAGGTCCGACGCCGGGGCGGTCCGGAGCGGCGCGAAGAGCGCCACGGCGGAGGCCGTCCTCAAGCTCGACGCCGGGCATCCGGCCATTGCCCGGGCGGTGGAAGCGGGTGCCGACGTCGAGGAGTTCGACGGCGGCGCTGAACTCATTCTCGCGCGTCGCCTCGGCGCGGACGGGCGCAGCCGTGCCTTCCTGGGCGGTCGGGCTGCCCCCGTGGGCGTTCTCGCCGAGATCGGCGAAACCCTCGTGGTGGTCCACGGCCAGTCGGACCAGATCAGGCTGAAGGGCGCGGCCGCCCAGCGCGGCGCCCTGGACAAATTTGCCGGCGACGCGCTGGTCGGCCCGCTGGCCTCCTACCAGGCGCTCTACAGCCATTGGAAGGCCAGCCAGGCGGAACTGGAAGCCCTGCGCAGCGCTGCTCGTGACAGGCTCCGCGAGGCCGAGTCGCTCGAAGTCGCCCTGGCCGAAATCAGCACCGTGGATCCGCAGCCGGGGGAGGACGAGTCCCTCAAGGCGGAGGCCGTGAAACTGGCCAACGTGGAAGAGCTAAGGATTGCGGCAAACACGGCACACCAGGCGCTCATCGCGGAAGACTACGGTGACTCGGGTGACGCCACAACCCTCGTGGACGTCGCGAAAAGAACCCTGGAGCACGTGGCCGAGCACGACGCCGAGCTGGGGTCCGCCGCGGCACGGTTGGCTGAAGTGGGCTTCCTGCTCAATGACATCGCTACTGAGCTGGCCAGCTATCAGGCCGGCCTGGACTCGGAGGGCCCGGAACGCCTCGCCGAGATCGAGGACCGGCGGGCCGCCCTGGCCACGTTGGTCCGCAAATACGCCCCCAGCATCGACGAAGTCCTGGTGTGGGCGGAAAACGCCCGGGTCCGTTTCGACGAGCTGCAGGACGACTCCACCAGGATCGAAGCCCTGGATGCGGACGTTGTCCGGACCGAAGCGGAGCTGCAGAAGCAGGCTGGTGCCGTCAGCAAAATCCGGGCCAAGGCTGCCAAGGACCTCTCCGGCCGGGTGAGCGCGGAGCTGAAGGCACTCGCCATGGCCGACGCCACCCTGGTCATCACCCGTGAGGCGGCCGCTCAGCTGACACCCCATGGAGCGGACGAGATCACGTTCCTGCTCCAGCCGCACTCCGGAGCCCCGGCCCGTCCGCTGGGCAAGGGCGCCTCCGGCGGCGAACTGTCCAGGGTCATGCTGGCCATCGAGGTGGTGCTGGCCGCTGTGGACCCGGTGCCCACGTTTGTGTTCGACGAGGTGGACGCCGGCGTCGGTGGCCGGGCCGCCGTCGAAATTGGCCGCCGGCTGGCCATGCTGGCACAGCACGTGCAGGTCCTGGTGGTCACACACCTGCCGCAGGTGGCAGCCTTCGCGGACCAGCACATCACCGTCACCAAGACATCCGTCAGAGGGGCCGACGGCGGCACCGCCACCGGGTTCACGTCCAGTGATGTTCGCCTCCTCGACGGCCAGGAGCGGGTGCGGGAGCTCGCCCGGATGCTGGCCGGCCAGGAGGATTCAGAATCAGCCCAGGCACACGCCCAGGAACTGCTGGACGACGCAAAACTGCTGCCGCAGCGGGCCTGACGGCGGATACCCCTTGATCGCAGGGCGCCTCGCCCTGCACACTGGATCATTTGGGGAGACAGTTCCTGATCGGGGAAAGGCTCAATTGATGATAGGCTCGAATTCCGTGGTGCAGCGATCAAATTCCCGTGTAAATTCCCGGTTCCCGGGCTCGTCCAAGACGACCAAACACATCTTCGTAACCGGTGGTGTGGCGTCCTCGCTCGGTAAGGGACTGACGGCTTCGAGCCTCGGTCACCTCCTGCGGGCACGCGGCCTGTCTGTAACTATGCAGAAGCTCGATCCCTATCTGAACGTGGATCCGGGCACGATGAACCCCTTCCAGCACGGCGAGGTCTTCGTCACTGACGACGGCGCCGAGACGGACCTGGATATCGGACACTACGAGCGGTTCCTCGACGAAAACCTTGAGGGATCAGCCAACGTGACCACCGGCCAGGTCTACTCCACCGTGATCGCCAAGGAACGCCGCGGCGAATACCTCGGGGACACCGTCCAGGTCATCCCGCACATCACCGATGAGATCAAGCGGCGCATGCGGCTGCCGGCCGAAGGCAAAAACGCGCCGGACGTCATCATCACCGAAATCGGCGGCACCGTGGGCGACATCGAGTCGCAGCCCTTTCTCGAGTCGGCCCGCCAGGTCCGCCAGGACATCGGCCGCGGCAACGTGTTCTTCGTCCATGTCTCCCTGGTGCCCTACATCGGACCCTCCCAGGAACTGAAGACCAAACCGACGCAGCACTCCGTGGCAGCCCTGCGCTCCATCGGCATCCAGCCCGAGGCAATCGTGGTCCGTTCGGACCGCGAAGTTCCCCAAGCCATGCGTGACAAGATTGGCCGCATGTGCGACGTCGACATCGAAGCCGTCATCGGCTGCCCGGACGCCCCGAGCATCTACGACATCCCCAAAACCCTGCACTCCCAGGGCCTGGATTCCTACATCGTCCGCGCCCTGGACCTGCCGTTCAAGGACGTTGACTGGACCAGTTGGGACAAGCTGCTCGAAGCAGTCCACAACCCCAAGCACCACGTGGAAATCGCACTGGTGGGCAAGTACATCGACCTGCCGGACGCCTACCTGTCCGTGACCGAGGCCCTGCGTGCCGGCGGCTTCGCCAACGACACCAAGGTTAAGATCCGCTGGGTACCGTCGGATGAATGCGAAACCCATGAAGGCGCAGTGGCGTCCCTGGACGGCGTGGACGCCATCTGCGTTCCCGGCGGCTTCGGCATCCGCGGCCTCGAAGGCAAGCTGGGCGCCCTTAAGTACGCCCGCGAAACCAAGCTGCCTGTGCTGGGCCTGTGCCTGGGCCTGCAGTGCATGGTGATCGAATATGCGCGGAACGTGGTGGGCCTCGAAGGCGCTTCCTCCAGCGAGTTTGAGCCGGATTCCAAATACCCGGTGATTGCCACCATGGAAGAGCAGCTGGACATCGTTGACGGCAAGGGCGATCTCGGCGGCACCATGCGCCTGGGCCTGTACGAAGCAAAGCTCGACGACGGCTCGGTCATTGCCGAAACCTACGGGAAGACCACCGTCAGCGAACGCCACCGGCACCGCTACGAGGTCAACAACAAGTACCGTGACCAGATCGCTGCCGAGGGCCTTGTGTTCTCCGGAACGTCGCCGGACGGCAAGCTCGTGGAATTTGTTGAGCTGCCCCGGGAAGTCCACCCGTTCTACGTGGCAACCCAGGCGCACCCCGAACTGAGCTCACGGCCCACACGGCCGCACCCGCTCTTTGCCGGGCTCATCAAAGCCGCCCTGGACCACCAGAACGCACAGGACGTGCCGGCAGCCAAGCTGTCCCGTACGGTTGCCGCAAAATAGAACCGAATAAGTAGAGGACGGCGCGATGCCCGGAACACCTGAAACCCCCCAAGCTGCACGGCAGGTTTCGGATGCACCGAGCCCGCGCCGTCTTCTGTCTACGGAGAAGGTCTACGAAGGCCGGATCTGGGATGTGGTCAGCGACAGCTTCCAGCTGAGCGAGGCGGGGGAGTCCCTGACCCGCGACTACATCGACCACCCCGGCGCCGTTGCCGTCCTGCCGATGAACGACGCCGGCGAGGTTCTGCTGATCAGGCAGTACCGGCACCCCGTGGGCATGGACCTTTGGGAAATCCCTGCCGGCCTCCTGGATGTGGAAGGCGAGGACTTTGTGGTGGGTGCGGCCCGCGAACTTGCCGAGGAAGCGGACCTCGCGGCCGGGGAGTGGAACGTCCTGGCTGACTTCTTCAACTCGCCGGGCTCCTCCAGC
Organism: Pseudarthrobacter psychrotolerans; assembly: GCF_009911795.1. NCBI lineage: Bacteria > Bacillati > Actinomycetota > Actinomycetes > Micrococcales > Micrococcaceae > Pseudarthrobacter > Pseudarthrobacter psychrotolerans. Next base: position 415,895 of record NZ_CP047898.1, read on the forward strand.
GAAGCCATCCGCATCTACCTCGCCCGCGGCCTCACCGAGGTGCCCCACCACGAACGCCACGAGCGGACCGACGAAGAAGCGGAAATTGAATTCCACTGGATCCCGTTGGACGACGCCGTGGCCTCGGTCCTGGAAGGCAGGCTGCACAACCCGTCCGCCGTCGTCGGAATCCTGGCTGCTGCCGCGGCGAAGGCTGATGGCTTTGCCGGACTGCGTCCCGCGGATTCACCCTGGACTGCGCACCCCAGCCAGCGTTGATGACGGCGGCTACTGAGGCAGAAACCCCGGCGCCGCCCGTGCGGCCACAGACCGCCATCGAGCGCGCCATCACCGAGTATCTGCAGCACATGGGCGTGGAACGCGGCCTGGCCGCCAACACACTCTCCGCCTACCGCCGTGACCTGGCGCGCTACTCCCGCTACGTGACATCGGAGGGCTGCCACAGTCCGGGCCAGATCACCCGCCATCACGTCACGGGGTTCGTTATGGCCCTCAACGACGGATCCGACGGCGGCACAGCCCTGGGCGTCAGGTCTGCTGCCAGGACCGTGGTGGCCGTCCGGGGGCTGCACAAGTTCTGGGCCCTGGAGGGGATCACCACGACGGACCCCGCCAGCGACGTCCACCCGCCGATGCCGGGCAAGCGGCTGCCCAAGGCCATCAGCGTGGACGAAGTCACGCGGATCCTTGAGGCCGTGGGCACCGACACCGCCACAGGACTCAGGGACCGCGCCCTGCTCGAATTTCTCTATTCCACCGGGGCAAGGATCAGCGAGGCCGTGGGCCTGGACGTTGACGACATTGCCCTGCACGAGGACGAAGCCGGACCCGCCGTGGTCCGCCTGTTCGGCAAGGGATCCAAGGAACGGCTGGTGCCGCTGGGATCCTATGGGGTGCGGGCCGTGGACGCGTACCTGGTGCGCGGCCGTCCGCTGCTGGCGGCGAAGGGCACGGGAACGCCCGCCCTGTTCCTGAACGCCCGGGGCGGAAGGATCAGCCGGCAAAGTGCCTGGACCATCCTGAAGGCGGCGGCGGAAAAGGCCAACATCACAAAGGATGTTTCCCCGCACACGCTGCGGCACTCCTTCGCGACGCACCTGCTCGAGGGCGGCGCGGATGTCCGCGTGGTGCAGGAGTTGCTGGGGCACGCCTCGGTCACCACCACGCAGGTCTACACCCTGGTCACCGCTGACACGCTCAGGGAAATTTACGCAGCGGCCCACCCCCGGGCGCTGGGCTGACGCTGGCGGCCGGGCTATAGGGTTGAGGCCATGACGTTCACCCCTGTCACGCTGTGCTTCCTGACCCGTGAGTCCGCAGGGGTGCCACAGGTCCTGCTTGGCCTGAAGAAAACCGGCTTCGGCCGCGGCAAAGTGGTGGGGCTTGGCGGCCATGTCGAGCCGGGGGAGACGGATGAAGAGGCTGCCTGCCGCGAAGTCCACGAGGAAGCCGGCCTAGTGGTCCGGCAGGAGGATCTGCGCGACGCTGGCATGGTGACCTTCGATTTCCCGGCCCGCCCGGAGTGGAACATGAGCACCCGGCTCTTCGTCGCAGCCCGGTGGACCGGGCAGCCGGCCGAAAGTGCCGAGATCCGGCCGGAATGGTTCGACGTCGGCGCCTTGCCGGTGGACCGGATGTGGCAGGACGCGGCGCACTGGCTGCCGCTAGCGCTTGGCGGGTCTTTCTTGCGCCTGACAGTGGTCCTGAACGATGACAATGAAACCGTCCGCGAAGTGCTGGACTACTCGACCCGCTGAGTTTTTGTCCACTTATCGCCCGTTTAAGGGCTGGATGGATTATCTGGACAAAACTCTGAGAACGAACGACGGCGGACCGGCCACCCTTGAAAGGTGACCGGCCCGCCGTCGTTCGTCCCAAGGGAGCCGGTGGGGAGGATTACGGAACGTGCCGTTCTTCCGGTCCGTTGTATTCGCTCAGCGGGCGGATCAGGGAGTTGCTGGCTGCCTGTTCCATGATGTGGGCGGTCCACCCGGTGATGCGGCTGGCCACGAACAGGGGTGTGAACGTGTGGGTGTCGAAGCCCATCAGGTGGTAGGTGGGGCCGGCCGGGTAGTCGAGGTTCGGCTTGATGGCCTTGGCCTCGTCCATGGCCTGCTCGAGGCCGTTGTAGAGACCCAGCAGTTCGGGGCGGCCGTAGTGCGCGATCATCTTGTCCAGCGCGGCCTTCATGGTGGGGACGCGGGAGTCACCGTGCTTGTAGACGCGGTGGCCGAAGCCCATAACCTTTTTCTTCTGGGCCAGTGCATCCTCCATCCAGGCCTTGGCGCGGGTGGCGGCTTCGTCCAGTGATTCCTCGGGCCGGATGCCGATCTCGTCGAAGGTGTGCATCACGGCTTCGTTGGCGCCGCCGTGCAGCGGGCCCTTGAGTGCGCCGATCGCACCAGTCACTGCCGAGTGCAGGTCAGACAGGCTGGAGGTGATGACCCGGGCGGTGAAAGTGGAGGCGTTGAAGGAGTGCTCGGCGTACAGGATCATCGAAACATTGAAGGCATCCACGACTTCCGGGACCTGGTCTTCGCCGAACGACATCCACAGGAAGTTTTCCGAGTAGCCCAGGTCATCCCGGGGCTCAACGACTTCCTGGCCGCGCCGGCGTCGCTGGTCGTAGGCAACAACGGCGGGCATCGCAGCGAAGAGATCCACGGCCTTTGCCATGTTGGCCTCGGGCGAGGAGTCGTCGGCCAGCGGGTGCCGGGCGCCCATAACGGACGCTGCGGTCCGGCAGACATCCATCGGGTGGGCAGTGGTGGGGATCGTGTCAACGATCTGCTTCACCACAGGATCGAGGGCACGGCCGGCGCGCTCGCGGGCACAAAACGCGGACAGCTCGTCGGGGGTGGGCAGTTCGCCGTTCCACAGCAGGAAGGCCACTTCCTCGAAGCTGCATTTGGCGGCGAGCTCCTGGACGGGATAGCCGCGGTACAGCAGCGAATTGGTGTCCGGGTTGACCTTCGAAACCGCGGTGTAGTCCACCACGACGCCGGCCAGGCCCTTCTTGATATCGACAGCTACCATGCTGTCCTCCTTCGTTCATTGGGCAAGCCCGGATGTGCCGGAATACTTGCAGTCTCCTTGGTGGCTCCCGGGTCCTAGCGGACGCCGGGAATGTGGAAGTTGAAAACGCCGGTATCGAAGTGGTTGTAGGCCTCATAGTCCACAAGGTCATAAAGCCGCGCACGGGTGAGCATGTTCTCCACTTGTGCTTCCTGCGACCCTGTGGCCTTGATCGATTCCAGCGTACGCTCTGCTGCGCCCATGGCAATGCGCAGCAGCGTGACCGGATATATGACCATGTTGACGCCCACGCCCTGCAGCTGATCCACGGTGAACAGGTCGCTCTTGCCGAACTCGGTCATGTTGGCCAGGATCGGCACGTCCACGGCGTCCCGGATGGCCTGAAACTCGGACAGGTCCTTCATCGCTTCCGGGAAGATGGCGTCGGCACCGGCATCAACCAGGGCCCGTGCCCGGTCCTTGGCGGCGTCGATTCCTTCCACGGCGCGGATGTCGGTCCGGGCCATGATGAGGAAGTTCGGATCCCGGCGTGCGTCGGCCGCGGCGCGGATGCGCTTGGTGGCCGTGTCCAGGTCCACCACGTTCTTGCCGTCCAGATGCCCGCAGCGCTTGGGGTTGAACTGGTCTTCGATGTGGCAACCGGCGAGGCCGGCGTTCTCCAGTTCCTGGATGCTGCGGGCCACGTTCATGGGCTCGCCGAAGCCGGTGTCCGCGTCCACCAGTGTGGGCAGGTCGGTCATGCGGGCGATCTGCCCGGCACGGGTGGCCACCTCGGTGAGGGTGGTCAGCCCGATGTCCGGCAGGCCAAGGTCATTGGCCAGCACGGCACCGGAGATGTAAACACCGGCGAAGCCCTTTTCCTCGATCAGCCGCGCCGAGAGCGGGTTGAAGGCGCCCGGGAACTGTTGGATGGTGCCGGACGCGAGCATGTCGCGCAGCGCGATCCGCTTCTGTTCCGGGGTGGTCTTGGAATACAGCATCTGATTCTCCTGTGCGGGGTGGGTAGGCAGAGCTTAGAAGAGGCCGGCGGGTGCGTTGCTGAGGTCGATGACGCCCGGGGCGGCGGTGATGTTCAGCTGGTCCAGTTCGCCCGGGCCCAGGTCCGGAAGGCTTTCGGCGGCGGTGAGGAAACGCTCGATTTCCTCCTCGGCCACCAGTCCGGCCGCCAGGGTGCGGAACTTGTTGATGTACTGCTGGCGGGCGAACGGCCGGGCGCCGAGCGGGTGGGCGTCCGCTACGGCGATCTGGTCGGTGATGACGGTGCCGTCGTTCAGGGTGATCTCCACGGAACCGCCGAAGGCCTTCTCGGCGATGTCCAGGGAGTGGTAGCGGCGGGTCCATTCGGCGTCTTCCACGGTGCTGACCTTGTTCCACAGCTCCACGGTGTCGGCACGGCCGGCACGCTCAGGACTGTAGGAGTCCACGTGGTGCCAGGAGCCGTCCTGGAGTGCCACAGTGAAGATGTAGGGGATGGAGTGGTCCAGGGTCTCGCGGCTGGCCGTGGGGTCATACTTCTGCGGATCGTTGGCACCGGAACCGATCACGTAGTGCGTGTGGTGGCTGGTCTTGATCAGGACCGAGCTCACGTTGGCGGGGTCGGTCGCCTCCGGGTGTTCCTTGTGCAGCTTGCGGGCCAAGTCGATCCAGGCCTGGGCCTGGTATTCCGCGGAGTGCTCCTTCGTGTAAGTGTCCATAATGGCGCGCTTGGCTTCGCCGGCCTCGGGCAGCGGGACCTCGTAGGAGGCGTCCGGGCCATCCAGCATCCAGGCGATCACACCGTCCTCGCCTTCATAGATCGGCACGGGGGAGGTCTGGCCGCGCATGGAGCGGTCCACGGCTTCGACAGCCATCTTGCCTGCGAACGCCGGGGCGTGGGCCTTCCAGGTGGAGATTTCGCCCTTGCGGGACTGGCGGGTGGCGGTGGTGGTGTGCAGCGCCTGGCCGACGGACTGGAAGATCGTCTCCACGTCCAGGCCCAGGAGTGTGCCGATACCGGCAGCGGCGGACGGGCCGAGGTGGGCCACGTGGTCGATCTTGTGCTTGTGCAGGCAGATCGCCTTGACCAGGTTGACCTGGATCTCATAGCCGGTGGCGATGCCGCGGATCAGGTCCTTGCCGCTCGCGCCGACGTGCTGGCCAACGGCAAGAATCGGCGGGATGTTGTCGCCCGGGTGCGAGTAGTCAGCTGCCAGGAACGTGTCGTGGTAGTCGAGCTCGCGGACGGCCACACCGTTCGCCCAGGCCGCCCACTCAGGGGCGACACGGTCCGTGATGCCGAAGACGCCGGAGCCCTTGCCGTTGGTGGTCGGTGCGTGGGTCAATGCCTGGGCTCGGGCAGCCACGATCGGGCCGCGGTTCAGGGAGGCGATGGCAACGGAGGCATTGTCGATGACACGGTTGATGACCATCTCGGTGACCTCGGGCGTGACCTCGACGGCGTCGGCAGCGACGACGGCGATCTTGTGCGCCAGCTGGTCTTCACGGGCGAGGTTCTCTTCGCTCTTGTAGACGCGGACGTGGTTGAGCTTAACCATGGTGCTCCTTATTAGTGCTGTGGGTGGGTGGCTTTGACGTGGGAAAGGCTGCGGTGCAGGTGCAGGGTGGTGGCTGCTTCGGCGAGCCTGGCGTTGCCTGCGGCGATGGCCTCGGCAATGGCCGCGTGCTCGACGGCGGCCGCGTTCAGTCGCGGGGCGTCATCGGCCGCGAGGCGGCGGACCCGGACCAGATGGACCCGCAGGCTGCGCATGGCCTGTGCGAGGTAGGAGTTGGAGATGGCGGCGTCGATCGCCTCATCCAGCCGGCCCACCAGGGCGTAGTACTCATGCCGGGCAGGATCGGTGTCGCTGATCAGCTCCCGCGCCCGCAGGAGATCGGTGTGGAGTTTCTCAAAGACAGCGCGCTCGCCGCGTTCGGCAGCGAGGGCTGCGGCCTTGCCCTCCAGGGTTTCGCGGAGCTCGAACATCTCGTCGATGTCCTCCAGTGAGATGTCGGTGACGACGACGCCGCGGCCGCCTGCCGCCGTCGTCAGCCCTTCCGCGCTGAGCCGGCTCAGCGCCTCCCGGACGGGGGTGCGGGAGACGCCCAGGCGCTCCGACTGCTCCACTTCGGCCAGGACCGTTCCGGGCGTCAGGCGCCATTCGATGATGTCTTCGCGAAGCGTTGCATAGGCTTTGTCGCTGGCCCGCATGGTCCCTCCCGTCAATCTGCTCATGGGCATCAGTGTATACATCAATTGACGGATTGCCCAGTATTGGCCAGCGAATCAGCGAAATTTCCCTAGCTGTGTATACATAAGCCTTGTGTGCTGCCTGTTGCCCGCATAGCATGGTGGCAACACAGCGACGTGAACGGGAGCCCATGATGGTCAGCGGAAAATACCGGGAAGCATATTCGCGCAGCATCGAACAGAAGGATGCCTTCTGGCTCGAGGCGGCAGGCGGCGTGACCTGGTCCCGGACGCCGGAAACCGCGCTTGATGGATCGGCCGCCCCGCTGTTCCAATGGTTTCCTGACGGCATGCTCAACACGAGCTACAACGCCTTGGACCGCCACGTCGAGGCCGGCCGCGGGGACCGGGATGCCCTCATCTACGACTCCGCGATGCTGGGGGTCAAGCGCACCTACAGTTACGCCGAACTGACGGACCTCGTGGCGCGGTTCGCGGGTGTGCTGCGCTCGCAGGGGGTCCGCAAAGGGGACAGGGTGGTCATCTACATGCCCATGATTCCCGAAGCTGCCATCGCGATGCTGGCGACGGCCCGGCTCGGAGCCGTGCATTCGGTGGTCTTCGGCGGATTCGCGCCCAAGGAACTTGCCGCCCGCATCAAAGATGCCGGACCGTCCGCAATCGTCACGGCGTCCGGCGGGATTGAGCCCTCACGCCGGGTGGAGTATCTTCCGGCGGTTGCTGAAGCGCTCGAACTGGCCGGTGCAGGGCAGACGCCCGTCATTGTCAAAGGCCGGGAAGGCTTTGTGCATTCGGCCTCCGACTATCCGGACTGGCTGGATTGGGAAACGTGCATGACCTCTGCCGCCCCGGCATCGGCTGTGAACGTCGCAGCCACCGATCCCCTCTACATCCTCTACACCTCGGGCACCACCGGCACGCCGAAGGGTGTAGTGCGGGATAACGGCGGTCATGCGGTCGCGCTCAGCTGGACCATGGCGAACATTTACGACGTCGGTCCCGGTGACGTGATGTGGACGGCGTCCGACGTCGGCTGGGTGGTGGGCCATTCATACATTGTTTATGGCCCGCTGCTGGTCGGTGCCACCACGGTCCTCTACGAGGGCAAACCCGTGGGTACGCCTGATGCGGGTGCGTTCTGGCGCGTGGTGCAGGACCATAAGGTTAACGTCCTGTTCACCGCGCCCACCGCCCTGCGCGCGATCCGCAAGGCCGACCCCCAGGCTGCGGAACTGGCCAAGTATGACATGTCCACCCTGCGCACCCTGTTTGCCGCAGGCGAGCGGCTGGATACAGAGACCTACCGCTGGGCGGGTGAGATCCTGGGTGTTCCGGTGGTGGACCACTGGTGGCAGACCGAAACGGGCTGGGCCATCTGCGCCAACCCCCGTGGGTTGGAGGACCTTCCCTTCAAGCCAGGTTCACCGACCGTGCCCATGCCAGGCTTCGAACTGAATATTGTCGACGGCGCCGGGGCAGCGGTGCAGCCGGGGGTGGAGGGCAACATTGTCCTGGGACTGCCGCTGCCCCCGGCACCCTCACTACCCTGTGGCGGGACGACGACCGCTACGTGTCCTCGTACCTGGCTGCTTTCGAAGGCAGTTACGCCACAGGCGACAGCGGCTACCGGGACGCCGATGGCTACGTCTTTGTGATGGGCCGGACCGACGACATCATCAACGTCGCCGGCCACCGCCTGTCCACCGGTGCGATTGAACAGGTCATCGCCAGCCACCCGGCCGTGGCCGAATGTGCCGTGATCGGCGTGGCGGATCCCCTTAAGGGTCAGCGGGCCAGCGGCTATGTGGTGCTCAAAGCAGGCGTCACCGCAGAGAACGACCAGCTGGTCCGCGAACTGATCGCCCTTGTCAGGAAGGACATCGGTCCGGTGGCCGACTTCAAGCACGCCACTGTGGTCGAAGCCCTCCCCAAGACCAGGTCAGGGAAGATCCTGCGCAAGACCATGCGGCAAATCGCCGACGGCGAGGACTACGTGGTGCCCTCTACGATCGAGGATCCGGACGTCATCGGGCAGTTGCTGGGCGTGCTCCGGCCGGAAGGCGCCGTTTAGTACTGCAGTCCCCGGACGCAAAGAAGCCTTGACCGTGATCCGCATCGTAGTTACATTTGTTTCACAAAACGAAATGTCTTTTCCGCAGTGCGGAATCTAAATTCCATGGGGGGCCTAGCCGTCCAAGGTTGACGCTCCCCGGCAGAAGCACCGGTTCCGTCCACACAAGTCCACACCCAGCAATGCCGTTTCCGTCCTACGGAGGTCTGCATCATGTCCCACCAGCAGGGTCCCGGCTCGCATGACGAGCACGGGCATCCGCACCTGATTGACCCTGAGCCGTGGGGCACCGGCGACCCTGCGGTCGAGGAGATCGTCAGGGGAGAGCCAGCCACCCCGGTCCAGGTGCCCACGGGTGTGAGCCCCAGACTCTACAACGAGGACCTGGCGCCCACCACGCGCAAGGGGCGCACCTGGCACGCCTACAGCATCTTCACGCTCTGGGCGAACGACGTGCATTCGTTGGGCAATTACGTGTTTGCCATCGGACTGTTCGCCCTGGGATTGGGCGCCTGGCAGATCATGCTCGCCTTCCTGTTCGGCGCCGTCCTGCTGTTCCTTCTCCTGAACCTTTCGGGGTTCATAGGCGAGCGGACGGGCGTACCGTTCCCGGTCATGAGCAGGATCTCGTTCGGCATCCGGGGCTCCAATATCCCCGCCATCATCCGCGGCGCCGTGGCCGTGGCCTGGTTCGGCATCCAGACTTATCTGGCTTCGGTAGTGCTCCGGGTGCTTATCCTGGCCCTGGCACCGTCCCTGGCGCCGCTCGATACAGATTCGTTCCTCGGGCTCTCGACTCTGGGCTGGATCTCGTTCGTTGGGCTGTGGGCGTTGCAGACGGTGATCGTGAGCTTCGGCATGGAGATGATCCGCAAGTACGAGGCCTTCGCCGGCCCCATCATCCTCGTCACCATGCTCGCGCTGGCCATATGGATGTTGGTGGAAGCCGGCGGGACCATCGCCTGGTCCACGGCCGACTCCCTGACGGGCCCAGTGATGTGGGTGCGGATTTTCCAGTCGTCGGCGCTATGGGTGGTCGTTTACGGGACGTTCGTACTGAACTTCTGCGACTTCACCCGGGGCGCGCCCTCCAGGCGGTCGGTGGTGCGGGGCAACTTCTTCGGCATCCCCATCAACATGCTCTTCTTCGCTGCCATCGTCGTTGTTCTCGCCGGCGCCCAGTACAAGATCGACGGAACGATCATCGCGTCGCCCACCGACGTCGTCAACGCCATCCCGAACACGCTCCTGCTGGTGCTGGCCTGCTTGGCCCTGATCATCCTGACGGTGGCCGTGAACCTCATGGCCAACTTCGTGGCGCCCATATACACACTGGCCCACCTTTTCCCGCGGACTCTGAACTTCCGCCGCGCAGCCATTATCTCCGCGGTGATCGGCCTGGTGATCCTGCCGTGGAACCTGTACAACTCGCCCGTGGTCATCGTCTACTTCCTCGGCGGGCTGGGCGCCCTCCTGGGACCACTGTTCGGCGTCATCATGGCCGACTACTGGCTGGTCCGTAAGGGCAGGGTCAACATTCCGGATTTGTACTCGGATTCCCCCGACGGGGAGTATGCCTATACCCGTGGCGTCAACCGGAAAGCTGTCATCGCGGGTACACCGGCTGCCATCCTCGCCCTGGTGCTGGCTCTCGTCCCTGCGTTCACCTATGTCTCCGGTTTCTCCTGGTTCGTCGGCGCGATCCTGGCCGCTGGCACGTACCTGCTGATCATGGATCGCCACGCGCCGTTCCACGCCGTCGACGGCGAGGATATTGCTGTCGCCCCGAGGCACTGACCGGCCTGACAACGGCAAAGAGTCCCGCGACGAAGGAGTTCCAATGCCACAGGTTTTGACCTCGCGGTTCCTGTTCGGTCCGGGACCGAGCAACTGCTACCCGGAAGTGACCGCCGCGTTGGCGCACCCGGTGATTGGGCACCTGGATCCGGTCTTCATTGAACGGCTCGACAACACCTGCGAGGGCCTCCGCACTGTCTGGGGGACTCAGAACGCCCGCACCCTGCCGTTGAGCGTCACCGGTTCGGGCGGCATGGAAGCGGCTTTCGTGAACACCGTGGACGACGGCGACGTGGCCGTGATCGCCGTCAACGGCCTTTTCGGTGAGCGAATGTGTGAGGTGGCCCGCCGCTGCGGCGCAAACGTGGTTCGTGTAGACCACGAATGGGGCACACCCATCGACGTCGAACGCGTTCTGGCGGCTCACCCGCGACCGAAAGTGATTGCGGCCGTCCACGCCGAAACGTCAACCGGCGTGCTGTCCGACATCGCATCGCTCGGGCAGAACAAGGGCGATGCGCTGTTCATCGTCGACGCCGTGACATCCATCGGCGGGCTGGAACTCCTTGCGGACGGCTGGGGAATCGACGTCGGCTATGCCGGCACGCAGAAATGCCTCGGTGTGCCGCCGGGGCTGTCGCCCTTCACAATGTCGGTTAGGGCCTTCGAGCGAAGGATCCGGAATCCCCGCTCCTGGTACCTGGACGTCGGTCTGCTGGGCGGTTACGTCGGGGCCGCCAGCGGCAGCGGTCGAACCTACCATCACACGCCGCCGGTCACCATGATCGCCGGTCTCGAGGCGGGTTTGCAAAGAATCCTGGCCGAGGGACTGGACTCGGTCCAGGCGCGCCACCGCGCGGCCGGGGCCGCGTTGCAGGCGGGGCTCCAGGAGATGGGACTTGAGCTGTTCGCGGACGAGGGCCACCGGCTTCCCAGCCTGACCACTGTCAAGGTCCCGGACGGTGTCGACTCCGCGGCCGTACGCCGCCACCTTCTGGAGCACTTCAGCATCGAGATCGGCTCAGGGGCCGGCAAGTATGCTGCCAGCATCTGGCGGATCGGAATGATGGGCCCCAACGCAAACGCCGCATCAGTGACCCTGGTGCTGGGGGCTCTCAAGGAAGCCATCTCCGCTGCCTGACCACAGACTCTCCGAGAAACGCGCCTGTAGTCAGAGCCGCTTCCAGCCGTATTCGTTTTCCGGCCGCCCGGGCGTGCCGTAGCGGGGCGCCCGGGAGACGATGCCGGCGTCGGCGAGGTATTCGAGGTAGCGGCGGGCCGTCACACGGGACATTCCAAGCGCCGCCATGACCTCTGTGGCCGAAACGGATCCTGAGTGCTGTTTCAGGTAGTCCCGGACCGAGTCCAGGGTGGAGACGGAAAGGCCTTTCGGCAGGGGCATTTCCGACGGCGCCCGGAGGCTTGCGAAGGCCTGGTCAACCTCGCTCTGGGATGCGCCGGTCCTCCCCGCGCCGGACTCCGGGGAGGCCAACTGCTGCCGGAACAACCGGTAGCTGGAGAGCTTGTCTTCAAACGTGGCAAAGGTGAAAGGTTTGATCAGGTACTGGACCACGCCAATGGCCACAGCGCTCCGGACGATCGCCACTTCCCGGATCGCGGTGATGGCAATGATGTCCGCCAGGATTCCTGCGGAACGCATCCGCCGGGCGATGTCCAGGCCGTGCAGGTCCGGAAGGTTCATGTCGAGCAGGACCAGTTCCACCGGCTCGCCGGCGGCCGCCAGTTCCGTCAGCAGCCTGAGCGCAGACTGGCCGTCAGGGGCCGTCCCGGCCAGCACGAATCCTGCCATCCTGCCCACGTAGGCCGTGTGCGCTGCCGACGCCACCGGCTCGTCCTCCACCACAAGGACGCGGATTTCGCTCACTGGAACTGCTCCTCTTTGTCGGTTCCGCCGGCCATGGCCGGCAGGAAAACATGGAAGCGTGCGCCGTCCGTGCCTGTGATCGTCATCGTACCGTCCAGGCGCTGCACGGCCTGGCGGACGAGGGCCAGGCCGATGCCGCGTCCGAACGGACCGGACGCCTTGGTGCTGAAGCCGTGCCGGAAAATATCCTCCACCGCGGCGGGGTCCACGCCGGAGCCGGAATCCTCCACCGTGATGTCCAGGCCCTCGGCGTCGGACTCCACGGTCAGCTCCACCGTCCGGGGAGCCGCGCCATCCGCGGCGGCGTCGATCGCGTTGTCCAGGAGGTTTCCCAGGATGGTGACGAGGTCCTGGACCGCCAGGCCAGTGACGGAGGCGGACCCCTCGGCGGAGAGCGTCAGCTTCACCCCGCGCTCATTCGCTTCCGCAGCCTTGCCCATGATCAGGGCGCTAAGGACAGGCTCGTCCACCGAGCTGACCATTTCGTCGGTGAGCTTCTGGCTCAGTTCAAGATCCTTCGTGGCGAAGTCCAAGGCTTCGCGGGTCCGCCCCAGCTCAAGCAAGGACACCATGGTATGCAGCCGGCTGGCATGTTCATGGGTCTGCGCCCTGAGGGCGTCCGAGAGCGTCCTCATCGTTTCGAGTTCACTGCCCAGCGACTCAATTTCCGTCCTGTCACGGATGGTTGCCACCGTGCCGAACACGGCCGGGCGGCGGCCGCCGGGGGAGTCCGGAGCGAGAGCCGGGCCCTGGTTCACCACCACAATCCGGGACCCGGTCAGGTGGATTTCGTCGTGGGCCTCGCGGCCGGATTCAAAGAGTTTTTTCAGGCTCGCGGCGAGCGGGAGCTCCGCCAGGTAAGGAGGGCGGGCCGGATCCTCCTCCGAGCTGCGGGGCTCAAGCCCAAGCAGTTCAGCCGCCTGGTCGTTGTACATTACAACCCGGCCCTTGGTGTCTATCAGGATGAGCCCTTCGCGCACAGAATGCAGCACGGACTCGTAGTAGGCAAAAAGCTGGGCCAGTTGCTCCGGCCCCCAGCCCCTCGTGACCCTGCGCAGGTAGCGGCCCAACAGCCACGAGGCCGCAGACCCGCCAATCAGCAGCGCCAGCGCGATGCCGAGCAGCACGGGCAGCCGGCCGGAAAAGGCCACGTCCACGGTCCGCACGGTGACACCGGCAGCGACAAGGGCCTTGACGTTTCCGCCCGCGTCCTTGACCGGGACGATGGTGCGCACCGACGGACCCAGGGTTCCGGCCGTCACCTCAGTGAACACCTCACCACGGAGCGCCGCATCGATCGAGCCGATGTAGGGCTTGCCGATCTCCTCGCCGTTGGGGTGTGTCCACCGAGTCCGGTCCGGCGCCATGATGGTGACAAAATCCGGCCCGGCCCGGGACATGACCAGCAGCGCATACGGCTGCAATGTGGCTGAGGGATCAGGATCATCGGCGGCCTGGAGCACCAAGGGATTGGCGGCAACGGCGGCTGCCACTCCCGTCATCCTTCTGCCAGCTTCCTCGTAGGCGTGGTCCCTGGCGTCGAGGAAGGTGGCCGTGCCCACGATGGCAGTGAAGGCCAGCACTATCAGCAGGTTGGCCACAAACAGCCTCCGGGCGATACTCCAGCGGTGGATCATCTGTACCTCCCATGACCAATATGAACGCAACGGTGAGCCAAGTCACGCTGTGCCTAATGATGGATATCACACCGGACCGACGTGATGAGCCCAGAGACTGTGCCGCAGCGTCTACCAGATTATCCATAAAGGAGACACATCATGGCTTCTCAACGAGGAGAGTCACCAGCGCCTGCGAAGGCCGCCCGCAAGGGCCTCGACAAATCCCACTACCTCTACATGGCCGTCATTGCCGCCGTGATCCTGGGCGCCCTCGTGGGCCTCCTGTTCCCCGAGGTTGGCAAGAACCTCAAGCCGCTAGGTGACGGGTTCATCAAACTCATCAAGATGATGATCGCGCCGATTATCTTTTGCACCATCGTGCTGGGCATTGGTTCAATCGCCAAGGCGGCCACGGTTGGTAAGGTCGGCGGCCTGGCACTGGGCTACTTCGTCATCATGTCCACCTTTGCCCTGGCCATCGGCCTCGTCGTGGGCAACATCATCCATCCGGGTGAGGGACTGAAGCTGTCGCCCTATGACCCGAACAAGAAAGCTGCCACGGACAGCACCGTGGACTTCCTGCTGGGGATCATTCCCACCGACATTCCGGTTCTGCCCACCCTGCTCGCGGCCATCCTGATCGGCTTCGCGTTGCAAAGGATGGGAACGCAGGGTGCCCCGATCCTCAAGGCCATCGGTTTCGCCCAAGCACTGGTTTTCCGCATCCTCATCATGATCATGTGGCTCGCCCCGGTCGGTGCCTTCGGTGCCATCGCCGCCGTTGTCGGCGCAACTGGCTTCGCGGCCATCGTGAGCATGTTTACGCTCATGGTGGCGTTCTACATCACGTGTGCACTGTTCATCGTCGTCATCCTGGGAGGACTCCTGCAGGTTGTTGCCGGAGTTAACATCTTCAGGCTGATGCGGTACCTGGCCCGCGAATACCTCCTGATCTTCTCCACTTCATCCTCTGAAGCAGCGCTCCCGCGCCTCATTGCGAAGATGGAACACCTCGGGGTTTCCAAGCCGGTTGTCGGCGTCGTGGTCCCCACGGGTTACTCCTTCAACCTGGACGGCACCGCCATCTACCTGACCATGGCCTCACTGTTCGTGGCCAACGCCATGGGCACACCGCTGGATCTCGGGGCGCAGATTTCCCTCCTGATCTTCATGATCATCGCCTCCAAGGGAGCAGCCGGCGTCACCGGCGCCGGACTGGCAACCCTCGCGGCCGGACTGCAGGCCCACCGGCCGGAACTCCTCGGCGGCATGGGCATTATCGTCGGAATCGATCGCTTTATGTCAGAGGCCCGCGCACTGACCAACTTCACGGGCAACGCAGTGGCTACCGTGCTGGTCGGTACCTGGGTCAAGGAAATCGACGGTGAACAGGTCGAACGTGTCCTGTCCGGCGGCCTGCCCTTTGATGAAAGGACCATGGCTGCTGGTCACGCTGACCGGTTTGGCGGCTCCTCGGAGACCAAGGCTGTGCCCGCCACCGCCTAGGTCGGCTGTTCCGCGACTACTCGAGAAACGCCGCCCAGAACCGCCCGTACAGCTCCGGCTGCACGGGCGGTTTGCATGCGTAGAAGCTCAACCTTCGACCTCTAGTAGAAGGTCAAGGCTCAGAATCCATACAAAGTCAAGTTCCCTCAAATACCGTGTCGGGGCCTGTAGCCTAGGTGGAAAGCAGGATCGGCGCTGGAGCTCCAGCGGCAGGAAAATCACCGTCATCGAAAGTGTGGATAGATACGTGAGCAGCGAACAGGGTTCGGCAACTCTGGAAGGCACGGAACTCGATCTGGAGGACGCCGTGATGGGTCCCACCGGGCGCCCCCACCGCGAATTTCCGGAACCCGCCCCGCTGTCGTCCCACGGTCCCGCGCGCGTGATCGCCATGGTCAACCAAAAGGGCGGCGTTGGTAAGACCACGTCCACCATCAACCTGGCAGCGGCCCTTGCCGAATACGGCCGCAAGGTGCTGCTGGTTGACTTCGATCCGCAGGGTGCGCTGTCCGCGGGCCTCGGCATCAACCCGCACGAACTGGACCTTACGGTGTACAACGTCCTCATGGACCGCAAGGTGGACATCCGCGATGCCATCCACCACACCGGCGTCGAAAACGTGGACCTGCTGCCGGCCAACATCGACCTCTCCGCCGCAGAAGTGCAGCTGGTCAACGAAGTAGCCCGTGAGCAGGTCCTGGACAGGGCGCTTAAGAGAGTCGAAGACGATTACGACGTCGTCCTCATTGACTGCCAGCCGTCCCTGGGCCTGCTGACGGTCAACGCCCTGACCGCCGCCCACGGCGTGATCATCCCGCTGATCTGCGAGTTTTTCGCCCTCCGTGCTGTAGCCCTGCTGGTGGAAACCATCGACAAGGTCCAGGACCGGCTGAACCCCGGCCTGCAGGTTGATGGCGTCCTGGCCACCATGTATGACGCCCGGACGCTCCACAGCCGCGAAGTCATCACCCGCCTGGTGGAAGCCTTCGGTGACAAAGTCTTCGAGACCGTCATCAAACGCTCCATCAAGTTCGCGGACGCCACCGTCGCGGCGGAGCCGATCACCAGCTACGCAGGCAGCCACATCGGCGCCGATGCCTACCGCCGCCTGGCCAAAGAGCTGATTTCGCGCGGCGGCGCACCCTAGCCACGCCGTGGCCGAGTCCAAACCCGGCTTTGAGGTGCGGCTGGCCAACTTCACCGGCCCGTTCGACCTGTTGCTGGGCCTGATTGCCAAGCACCAGCTGGATATTACCGAGGTGGCCATAGCCACCGTCACTGATGAGTTCATCAAGTACATCAGGAAGCTCCAGAAGCTCGGCGAGGAATGGGCACTGGATGAAGCCAGTGAATTCCTGGTCATCGCCGCCACCCTCCTGGACCTCAAGGCGGCGCGGCTCCTGCCGGCCGGTGAAGTCGAGGACGACGAGGACATCGCCCTGCTGGAAGCGCGGGACCTCCTGTTTGCGAGGGTTCTCCAATACAAGGCGTTCAAACAGGTGGCGGCCCTGATGGCTGGAACCCTGGAACAGGAAGCCAGCCGGTTTCCGCGCCAGGTTGCCCTGGAGGAGCATTTTGCCGCCATGCTTCCGGAACTGGTGTGGAAGCACTCGCCGGAGCAATTCGCCCGCCTGGCAGAGTCCGCGATGAAGCCCAAGACGGCAAGGCCCACCGAGGTGGGCCTTGCCCACCTGCACGGCAGTGCCGTCAGCGTGAAGGAACAGGCAGAGATCCTGGGGCTCCGGCTCCAGTTGGGGAGGCCTCTGTCTTTCCGCGCGTTGATCGCCGACGCCGATTCCACCCTGGTAGTGGTGGCCAGGTTCCTGGCATTGCTGGAGATGTTCCGGGACCGGGCAGTGTCCTTCGACCAGGTGTCGCCGCTGGGCGATCTCACCGTGCACTGGACTGCAGACGGCGGGGACTGGTCAACAGAAAATCTAAGCGAAGAATACGAGGAACTGTCGTGAGCCAAGAACTTCCGGAGCCCGGGCGGAGCCGGGCCTGGATGTCCGGGATCTTCCCGGGGGTGCCAGGGCTGCGCTCGAGGCGGTCCTGATGGTCCTGGACCAACCGGCCACGGCCACGGAACTGGCCGCCGGGCTTAACCTGACCGTCGCCGTCGTCGAGCAGTTACTGGCGGAACTGCAGCGGGAGTATAGCGGCTATACTGTTAAAGCCCCGGACATGGACGATGCCAGCGATGCTGGTTTCAGTGCCAGCCCCCGGGGTTTCGAATTGCGGAACATCGCCGGTGGCTGGCGGATCTACTCCCGCGCAGACTTCGCCGAGATTGTCGGACGGTTTGTGCTTGAGGGTCAGACGGCCAGGCTCACGCAGGCGGCTCTGGAAACACTGGCTGTCATCGCATACCGCCAGCCTGTCTCCAGGGCCAGGGTGTCTGCAATTCGAGGAGTCAATGTCGATTCTGTCGTACGGACATTGACCCAGCGCGGACTGATCGAAGATTCGGGACATGATCCTGAGTCGGGCGCCATCCTCTACCGGACCACGTCGTATTTCCTGGAACGGATGGGAATCGGCTCCGTAGCGGAACTGCCTCAGCTTTCACCCCATCTTCCGGGGCTTGAGGGCATCGCGGAGTTCTACGACGCCGACAGAATGTAGGCGGGGAATCCCGCGTGCGCACACGAATATTCATAAGGGCAGATAATTTCTGCATGGCTGGCTAGGGTTGTTCTTGGACAACCAGCCGGCCAAATAACGAAGGACGGGTCATGACACAGGCGGGACGCCAGGGTTCACCACGTAACAGTTCGGGACGTAACAGTTCAGAACGCAATGCCGGACAGGGCGGCGCCAGCCGCAATCCATCGGCCAGCCGTAATCCGGCGCAGGGCGGCGCAAGCCGCAACCCTGCACAGGGCGGCAGCGGCCGCCCCAGCGCGGCCGGCGGCGGTTTCCGCGCCGGCGCCGGCAAGCGTAACGCCGGATTCGGCGGCGGGGACCGGCCGCACAAGGCCCCGAGGCCGCGCGAGGAGCCATTTGTTGATCCCGGCGATGCTCCGGCGTCGCCGCCGGCCGGCCGCGGTGCCTCCGACTGGAAGCCCGCTGCCAGCGCCTCGGCGCGCAAGCCTGCCGCCCGCAAGCCGGGCGCCAACAAGGCTCCCGGCACTCCGGGCGCACTCAAGCCCAAGCCACGCACCGGCAGGCCCGGAGCCGCGGCGTCACGCGCCTTCGGTAGCGAACGATTCGGCCAGAACCTTGGCCCCGTGCGCAAGCCTGCCCGCAAGCGCGGTCCCCGTGGTTCCGTTCCGCAGTCTGAGATGCACGACGCCGATGGCACCCGCCTGCAGAAGGTCATGGCCCAGGCCGGCGTGGCTTCGCGCCGCGTCTGCGAAGAGATGATCTCCGAAGGCCGGGTAGAAGTCGACGGCCAGGTGGTCACTGAGCTTGGTGTCCGCGTGGACCCCAAGACAGCGGTCATCCACGTTGATGGCCTGCGCATCCAGCTGGATGAAAACCTCGTGTACATGGTCTTCAACAAGCCCAACGGCGTGGTGTCCACCATGGAGGACCCCGATGGCCGTCCCTGCATCAGCGATTTTGTGCGGAAGACCCACCAGGGGGAACGCCTCTTCCACGTTGGCCGGCTGGATGTCGCCACCGAGGGCCTGCTGCTGCTGACGAACGACGGCGAACTGGCCAACCGGCTGACCCACCCGTCCTACGAGGTTCCTAAGACCTACCTGGTCCAGGTCCGCGGCCCGTTCCCGCAGGGAGTCGGCGCCCAGCTCAAGGAAGGTGTGGAACTTGAGGATGGCTTTGCCTCCGTTGACTCCTTCAAGCTGGTGGACTCCACCCCGGGCCACGTGCTGATCGAAGTAATCCTGCACTCGGGCAAGAACCGGATTGTCCGGCGTTTGTTCGACGCCGTCGGTTTCCCGGTCCTGCGCCTGGTGCGCGTCAAGGTGGGTCCCATCGGACTGGGCGACCAGCGCCAGGGCAGCATCCGCAACCTTGGCAAGCAGGAAGTCGGCCACCTGCTGGCATCCGTAGGACTCTGAGGAATGTCCGCATTTCGCTCCCACGGGCGGGGACACCTCAACGGACCGGTCGTGGTGATTGGCACCGGCCTGCTCGGTGCCAGCATCGGGCTGGGCCTGCGTGGACGCGGCGTGCCCGTATTCCTGTCTGACCCGTCGCCTACCAACCAGGCAGTAGCCGTGGACATCGGCGCCGGCCAGCCCCTTGACCAGCTCGGGGACGAGGCGCCGGAGCTTGTGGTGGTGGCGGCACCGCCGGACGTGACCGCCGACGTCGTGGCCCGTGCGCTTGCCGACTACCCGGATTCCGTGGTGGTTGACATCGCCAGTGTCAAAGCCGCCATCCTGGCGGAGTTGAGCGGCCGCGGCGCGGACCTCACCCGTTATGTGGGTACCCATCCGATGGCAGGGCGCGAAAAGTCAGGGCCGGTTGCGGCCCGCGGGGAGCTGTTCACGTCCATGCCGTGGGTGGTTTGTCCAGGCCCGGAGTCATCCGCGGCTGCCGTGCAGTCTGCGCGGTCCCTGGCCACGGACCTGGGTGCCGTGGTCTCCCAGTTCACTGCCGACGAACACGACGAAGCCGTGGCCTTGGTCTCACACCTGCCCCAGATCATGTCCTCCCTGCTGGCCAGCCGGCTGCAAGGGACGCCGCTTCACGCGCTGTCCCTCGCCGGCAACGGGCTGCGGGACGTGACCCGGATCGCCGCCAGCGATCCCACGCTGTGGGTCCAGATCCTGGGCGGCAACGCGGGGAAAGTCGTGGAGATCCTTTACGGGGTCCGTGAGGACCTGAACCGGCTCATCGGCACGCTGGAGGAGCCCCTTGCACCCGGCGCCAGGCTTGACCTGGCCCAGCTGATCAGCGAAGGCAACGCCGGGCAGGCCCGTATTCCGGGCAAGCACGGTGGCCCGCCGCAGGCCTACTCCTGGCTGACAGTCCTCGTGGATGACCGGCCGGGCCAGATAGCGCAGCTCCTTACCGAAATCGGTGAGATCGGCGTGAACGTGGAGGACCTGCGGCTGGACCATTCCTCGGGCCAGAACGTGGGCATGGTGGAACTGTCCGTGCTGCCGAACAAGCATGACCACCTGATCGAAGCACTCAACGACCGCGGATGGCGGGTATTGCAGTAATGACACAAGAACTTCTTGACACCCTTCCGGCCTTGCGCGTCGGCAGGCCCCTGGTGGTTGCCATTGACGGACCGTCAGGCTCCGGCAAGTCCAGCGTGAGCAAGGAAGTGGCCCGCCGGCTGCACCTTGCCTACCTGGACACCGGCGCCATGTACCGGGCCCTGACCTGGTTCTGCGTCACCACCGGAATCGACCTCAGCGACGCCGCCGCCGTGGAGCAGGCTTCCCGGGACCTGGTCCTTGAACTGAGCACCACAGCGCGGGAGGATTACGTCCGCGTGGACGGGGCCGATGTCACGGACGCCATCCGCGAACCGGCAATTTCTTCGGCGGTCAGTACGGTGGCCACCACCCTCGGTGCCCGGACCGAACTGATCCGCCGGCAGCGTGAGCTCATTGAAAAGCACCACCGCCGCATCGTGGTGGAGGGCCGGGACATTACCACCGTCGTCGCGCCGGGCGCTGAAGTCCGCATGCTGCTGACAGCCAGTGAGGAAGCCCGGCTTCGCCGCCGCGGCATCCAGCTGGGCGGCACGCAGAATGCGGAGCAACTCGCCGCCCAGGTCACCCTGCGCGACGCCAAGGATTCCACGGTGGTGAACTTCACCCAGGCCGCCGACGGTGTTGTCACCCTGGATTCGTCCGACCTGGACTTCGCCGAAACCGTGGACGCGGCGCTCGTGATCGTCACGAAGGTGCTTAACCGTGACTGACGGCGGCGTGCGCCTCCCCTCCGGCTGGACCATGACCTGGAGCCGGCCGGTCGGCTGGCTCCTGGACCATGCGGTGTACCGGACGTCCGTCACTGGCCGGGACAACGTGCCCACAGGAGGGCCGGTGATCTTCGCCGGCAACCACATCAGTTTCCTGGACGGGCCGGTGATGTTCGGCGCCTCGCCGCGTCCCATGCACATCCTGGTCAAGAAGGAGATGTTCAAGGGCATGCTGGGACGGGTCCTTCGGGCCTCGGGCCAGCTGCCGGTGGACCGCTCCGGGGACCGGGCAGCGCTGCTGCTGGGCAAAAACATGCTCGACGCCGGCCGTTGCATCGGGATTCTTCCGGAAGGTACGCGGGGGAGCGGCCAGGCAACGGACATCAACAACGGGGTGGCCTGGCTGGCGCTGAACTCCGGCGCTCCTGTGGTTCCCGTGGCGATCCTCGGCACCCGGACAGGCAACGAACACCTCGACACAGTTCCCAGGCCGGGGCGGCGGTTCCACGTCAGCTTCGGCAACGCACTGACCCTCAGCCGCAACCCCGGCGAAACGGGCCGTGCTTCAATGGACAGGGCGGGAATGGAAATCCGCGCTGCGCTTGCGGGGCACGTCCAGGAGACCATCCAACACAGTGGGCAGCCTTTGCCCCACGCGGATTTCCGCACGAACTTCACAGCAGTAGCCGGGACGCCGGCAGATGACCACTAAGGAAAGTGCAATGAGCGATACGACTCAAACCTCCGGCCACTCCGGCGCCGGCGAAGACGAATACACGCCCACCGGCACGGACCAGGTGGCCGAGCGGCTGGCCGCCATGGACGACGACGAAGCGGAGATGCGCGCAGCGTCGCTCCGCGCCGGCCTGGCCGACTACGAACTCGACGAGGAAGACGCCGCCCTCCTGAGCGGGGAGTACGACGACGAGGACTTTGACGGTCCCGTCAAGCTCGATCCCGTGCTTGCCATCATCGGCCGTCCCAACGTGGGCAAATCCACCCTGGTGAACCGTATCCTGGGCCGCCGCGAAGCCGTGGTCGAGGATACCCCCGGCGTAACGCGGGACCGGGTGATGTACTCGGCACACTGGAACGGGCGCAACTTCACCGTGGTGGACACCGGCGGCTGGGAGCACGATGCCCGCGGCATCCACGCGCGTGTGGCCGAACAGGCCGAAATGGCCGTGGAGCTGGCCGACGCCGTGCTCTTTGTCGTCGACTCCGCGGTGGGCGCCACCGCAACGGACGAGGGCGTTATGAAGATGCTACGCCGCAGCAAGAAGCCGGTCATCATGGTGGCCAACAAGGTGGACGACTTCGCCCAGGAAGCGGACTCCGCCAGCCTGTGGGGCCTCGGCTTCGGTGAGCCTTACCCCGTCTCGGCCCTGCACGGACGCGGCGTGGCGGACCTCCTGGACCACGTGATGGACACCCTGCCGGAGTTCTCCACGATTGAGGGCATGGAACGCTCCGGCGGCCCGCGCCGCATCGCACTGATCGGCCGCCCTAACGTGGGCAAGTCATCGCTGCTGAACAAGCTGGCAGGGTCCGAGCGTGTAGTAGTGGACAACACCGCCGGTACCACGCGTGATCCGGTGGATGAGTTCATTGAACTCGGCGACCGCACCTGGCGCTTTGTGGACACGGCGGGCATCCGCCGCCGCCAGCACATGGCGCAGGGCGCTGACTACTACGCCTCCCTCCGGACGCAGGCCGCGCTGGAGAAGGCGGAGGTCGCCGTCGTTCTTCTCGCCGTTGATGAAGTCCTCAGCGAGCAGGACGTCCGCATCCTGCAGCTTGCCATCGAGTCGGGCCGCGCCCTGGTGCTGGCCTTCAACAAATGGGACCTGCTCGACGACGAACGCCGCACCTACCTGGAGCGCGAAATCGAACAGGACCTTGCCCACGTGGCCTGGGCGCCCCGGGTCAACATTTCCGCGCTGACCGGCTGGCACAAGGACCGCCTGGTTCCCGCCCTGGACCTGGCCCTGGAGAACTGGGACAGGCGCATCCCCACCGGCAAGCTCAACGCCTTCCTTGGCGAGCTCGTCGCGGCGCACCCGCACCCGGTCCGCGGCGGAAAGCAGCCGCGCATCCTGTACGGTACGCAGGCGTCCAGCCGGCCGCCGAAGTTTGTGCTGTTCACCACCGGGTTCCTGGACCCGGGCTACCGCCGCTTCATCACCCGCAGGCTCCGCGAAACGTTCGGTTTCGAGGGCACGCCCATCGAGGTCAACATGCGCGTCCGGGAAAAGCGCGGCAAGAAGCGTTAATTCCGACACACCGGGGGCGTGCAGGCGGCAAAGTGTCACTTGCACCCTCCGGAATCGTGTAAGCTTTTCAAGGTGGTTCGGCCGGACTGCTGAGTTGAAATCCTGGCTAACATCAGGAGTAAACGCAGCGGAGAACGGCGGAACTAACGGGCTGTAGCGCAGCTTGGTAGCGCACTTGACTGGGGGTCAAGGGGTCGCAGGTTCAAATCCTGTCAGCCCGACCAAAACAGAAGCGTCCCGGAGAATTTTCTCCGGGACGCTTCTGTTTTGTGCCGTCCTTTTTGGATGTTCGCGGGCTGGATTATTTCAGGAACTTTGATGTCCTGCGGTCCGCCAGGATCTTTCCTTTGGTCTGGCACGTGGGACAGTACTGCAGGGACGTATCGGCGAAGGACACCTCCCGGACTGTGTCGCCACACACCGGGCAAGCCTCGCCGGCGCGGGCGTGGACCCGCATGTGGCTGCGTTTGACGTCCTTGAGCTCGCTGGGTGGCTTGCCCTCGGCCTCAGCCAGGGCAGTTCCGAGCACGCTGTGGATGGCGTCATACAGCACCTGCACTGTGCCGCGGTCCAAGGACTTGGCGGTGGCAAAGGGAGAGATCCTGGCAGCATGCAGAATCTCGTCGCTGTAAGCGTTCCCGATCCCCGCGATCACGCCCTGGCTCCGCAGGACGCCCTTGATCTGCTGCGACGTGGAGCCGAGAATTTCGGCGAGCATGTCGGCGTCGAAGGATGCGCTGAACGGGTCCGGCCCGAGGGCCGCGATGCCCGGCACATCCTGGGGATCGCGCACCACGTACACGGCCAGGCTCTTTTTGGTCCCCGCCTCGGTGAGATCCATGCCATGGGCGCCGTCCGGCCCGCTGAACGCCAGCCGTGCGGCGATGTAGCCCTTTCCCAGCCGGAGCTGGGTGTCTGCGGGGGAGTCGGTGAAGCGGACCCACCCCGCCCGGGCGAGGTGGAAGACCAATGACGGACCGCCGGTGTCAATGCTGACAAACTTTCCGAACCGCCGTACGCCCGTGACGGTGCAGTTCTCCAGCTCAGTGAACGGCGGATCCGCTGTCTTCAGCACCGCAAAGGAAACGATCTGGATCTTCCGCACCACCGCTCCGCGCAGGTGCTCGTCCAGGAAACCGGCCAGGCCTGCAACCTCGGGTAGCTCCGGCATGGTTCTACGTGCGGTCAGCCTGGTTGTCGGTTGCGGCCGGCGCCTCAGGAATAGTTGAGCTGGCGGCGGAGTCATTGGCCGCCTTTGCGGCCAGGGAGCGCTCTGCGTCGGCCTTCTTAAGTGCCTTCATCTTCTTGCCGCGCCGCCGCCAGATCCTCCACAGGATCAGGCCAACCACAAAGATGACGGCAGCAGCGATGGCTGAGATCTGCGTCCACAGCGGGAACCAGGTGGCCTCGGTGCCCAGGATCCGCTGGCCGTTGTGGGCCGCTTCGGAGCTGCCGAACATAATCCCCGCGGTCAGGAGGTTGGGTGTCGCGAGGGCAACAGCAGCGATGAGGATGGCCAGCTTCCAAGGCCAGCTAACCGCTTTTCGGGTTGCCTGCCAGGCCACCAGAAGGGGGACGAACGTAAAAATGAACCCGTAGAACATCCCCACCAGGATGCCGGCCCCAAGATTGCCCTGGACCTGGTTGCGGATAACGTTCGCCCACCAGACCGGGAGGATCGCCGCAAAGGCAAAATACGAGATGCCGAGGACCGCCAGCGCCACCACAACTAGGATGATCCGCGCAGCCCAGTTTGCCTTTTTCGCGGGCGTTTCCTGTGCATCTGTTCTCATGCGTCTCATCATCTCAGAATCCTCCTCGAACGCCCGGGGAGTTGTGCCTATACTTTCAGCGGCGGCTTGTTTTCCTGGCCCCGTTGACATTGGTGATTGACCCGATGAAAGGCCCCTGATGAGCAACATTCCCGAAGACCTGTCCTACACCGCCGAGCACGAGTGGGTATCCGCACCGGGCGCCGACGGCGTGGTAAGGGTGGGCATCACCGACTTCGCGCAGGACGCACTCGGAGATGTTGTCTACGCCCAGCTGCCGGACGCCGGCACTAAAGTCGCCGCAAACGAAGTCGTTGGCGAAGTCGAATCCACCAAGAGCGTCAGCGATATCTATGCTCCCGTCAGCGGCGAAGTCGTCTCACGTAACGAATCCCTCGATACCGATTCGGCCTTGATCAACTCCGATCCGTACGGCGACGGCTGGCTGATCGAGATCCGGCTTGCCGAAGCTGACGCTGTGGAGTCCTTGCTCAGTGCATCCGAGTACGAACAACAGGTAGGCTGAAGCTAACGGGTTCATCCGGTCCGGCCAACGGGCGTCTTCGCACGTCAGTGGCTGGATCGGGGCCCGGCAGCGGATCCGCGAGGCGGATCCGTCAGGGCACATGTTGATTGCAGGCGTGAGAGCTGCAGCGAAAGAGGAGGAATCCATGGTTGGCCACGAACAGGAACCTGCCGAAGGCGACTACGGCACAGGGCGGCCAGGGCTTCGGAGACCACCTCGATCCATCTCACCCCCGTCACCGACGAGCCCACCATCGCCCCGAAGCTGTCCACGGAAGAGCGTTCGTCCGTAGAGGCGTTGCCGGCCGGTTCTGCGCTCCTCGTTGCCCATAGCGGCCCGAACGCGGGCGCCCGCTTCCTCCTGGACACGGACACCACCACGGCCGGACGCCATCCTGACGCCGACATCTTCCTTGACGACGTCACCGTGTCGCGCCGCCACGTCGAGTTCCGACGCACTGCGAGGAGCTTTGAAGTGGTTGATACAGGCAGCCTCAACGGCACGTACGTCAACCACGACCGCGTGGACAGCGTTGAACTAAGGTCCGGGAACGAAGTCCAGATCGGCAAGTTCCGACTCACCTTCTACCTGAGCCCTGCCCGCGCAGCAGGCCGCGCCTGATACCGGGACACTTGCCTGTGGCAATGGCACAACCGGAACGCCGGGGGCCCCAAGTTCTGAACATCGGGGAAGTCCTCGCGCAGCTCAGCGGCGACTTTCCGGGTATGACTGCGTCGAAAATCAGGTTCCTGGAGGAAAAGGGACTGATTAATCCGCGCCGTACGCCGGCCGGATACCGGCAGTACTCGGACGGTGACGTCGAACGTCTCCGTTTTGTGCTGGCGCTGCAGCGGGACCAGTACCTCCCGCTGAAAGTCATCAAGGACTACCTTGATGCGATTGACAGGGGGGAGCGGCCGGAGAACCTGCCGCCCGGCGTCGTAGTTTCGCCGCGGATCGTTTCGGATGAACTGGCCATGGAGCTTCAGAACCGCGGACGGAAATTCACCGAGGAACAGCTGCGGACTGAATCCGGCGCCAGCATTCCGTTGCTCCAATCCCTGCTGAGCTTCGGGCTGATCAGCCACAGCAACGGTAAGTTCGACGAGCACGCCCTCCAGGTTGCCCGTGCCTGCGTGCAGCTGGAGAGCCACGGCCTTGAACCGCGCCACCTGCGTCCGTTCCAGGCCGCCGCGGAACGTGAATTCGGGCTCGTGGAGCGGGTAGTCGCGCCGCTCGCGTCCCGGCGCGATTCCGCGTCACAGGCGCGGGCTGCGGAAGCGGCCCGCGAGATCAGCGACCTCTGCCTGGTCCTGCACCGGGCACTGGTCCAGGACCGTATCTCACGTATGGACATCTGATGATCGAAGTGGAGATCGTCGGCGTTCGCATCGAACTGCCGTCCAACCAGCCGCTCGTCCTGCTGCGCGAGATCCACGGCGAACGCCACGTGCCCATCTGGATCGGGACGCCGGAGGCAAGTGCCATCGCCCTGGCCCAGCAAGGGGTAGTGCCTCCACGCCCGATGACGCACGACCTCCTGGTGGACGTGGTGGAATCCCTGGGCCACTCGGTTGTCAGCGTCAACATTGTGGCCGTTGAGGACAACATTTTTTATGGCCAGCTCCAGTTCGAGAACGGCACCACGGTCAGCTCACGTGCATCGGATGCCCTCGCGATCGCACTGCGGGCCAAGTGCCGCATCTGGTGTGCCGACTCCGTGATGGATGAAGCCGGAGTCCGCATCACCGAGCATGACGAGGGCGAGGACACCGACCCCGGCCCCACCGTGGATGAGGAACGCGAACTGCGGCGGTTCCGTGAGTTCCTGGACGATGTCGAGCCGGAAGACTTCGACGGCTGAGGTCACGCTAAGGTTAAAGTTGAGCCTGAAAGTTCCGACACGCCTGCACCAAGGAGCCTAGATCTTTGACCTTGGGGCGCGGCGGGCCTAACGTCGAAGGTATCAAGCTCCCATTGCTTACAGCAGCCGCGCAAGTCACACTGTAAAAGTACGACCCCCGCGAAATTACATGCATGGACTTCATGCGTGCACCGGCTGATGCAGTGGTCCCCCGGGAGCTTATAAGAAGGAGGATCCAGGTGAGTCCCAAAGGCGAAGCAGGCGGGCTGAAGCAGCCCACAACGGCTGGTGTGGCTGTGCCCGCGAGCGGTGCCCAGGGCCTCCTGTTTACCGAAGACCTTCCCGTCCTGGACGAGGATGCCGGATACCGCGGCCCCACGGCCTGCAAGGCCGCCGGCATCACGTACCGCCAACTGGACTACTGGGCACGGACCGGGCTGGTTGAGCCCGCAGTCCGCGGCGCCGCAGGTTCCGGCTCGCAGCGGCTCTATGGCTTCCGTGACATTCTCGTCCTCAAGGTCGTCAAGCGGCTCCTGGACACCGGCGTTTCCCTTCAGCAGATCCGCACGGCGGTGGAACACCTGCGCGAACGCGGTGTGGAGGATCTGGCACAGATCACGCTCATGAGCGACGGCGCGAGCGTCTACGAATGTACGTCCGCTGATGAGGTCATCGATCTTGTCCAAGGCGGCCAAGGCGTTTTCGGCATCGCGGTGGGCAGGGTCTGGCGCGAAGTCGAAGGCAGCCTGGCATCCCTGCCGAGCGAGCACGCCGCCGAACAGTCCTTTCCCGACGACGAGCTGAGCAAGCGGCGCGCTTCCCGCAAGATCGGCTGACACGCCAGGCTGACCAACGCTAACAGAAGAGGCCACCTCCGGCAGCGGGGGTGGCCTCTTCTTCTTGTCCGCGGAACCCACGGCTGCAGCGGAGCGCTGCAGCCGTGGGATTACCGCTGGGTACGGTTTCGCAGGCCGCTTCCGGTCGCCAGGAGGTTGACCAGGAGGGCGTCGAACAACGCGGCGGATGACTTCGCGGATTCCCCAGGCCAGTGGTGCACCGGATGGGCCGCGCCCTGGATCTGCTGCCAGTTCGCCTGTTCAGGGATGCGCGGGCTCAATAGGAGGTCACCGAACATCGATTCCATTTCCGCGAGCCGGTACGTGTGTTCGGAGGAGCCCGTGCGCACGCGGTTGGCCACAATGCCTGCAGGGGATAGGTTGGGCGCGAATTCCTGCTTGAACAGCTGGATGGCGCGCATGGTCCGTTCCGTTCCCGCTACGGAGAAAAGTCCCGGCTCGGCCACGAGGGCCACCTTGTCACTCGCGGACCAGGCCATCCGGGTCAGCCCGTTCAGCGACGGCGGGCAGTCAATGAGGACCAGCTCGTAGCGGTCGGCGCCGGCCAGGACTGCGGAAAGCCTGCGGAGATCCCGACGGCCAAGGTCGGGGCGGTCATAGATGCCGGTGTAGGCCGAACCCACCGCGACGTCCAGTACGGCCGGTCCGGATCCGTTTGTATGCGCCCGTGCCGTCCAGGAGCTGCCAGCGACATTGTCCGCCAGTTTGGCGCGGCGGGGGCTCTTGAGCATCCTGCCGATGTCCAGCTGGTCGCCGACCTGGACCCCCAGTGCAGTGGTCGCATCCGCATGGGGATCGAGGTCCACCACCAGTGTGGGGATGCCCGCGGCAAGCGCCGCAGACGCCAATCCTGTGGTGACGGACGTCTTGCCGACTCCGCCCTTGAGGCTGCTGATGCTGACTACTTGCACTTGTGAGACCAAAACCTAACGCCGGCTGCCGTGTTGGGGGTAATGTTTGCTCCGGCACTGCCGAAGCCGGCGGCTCGAGCCGCCTCACTCATCATATGTGGCTGCGCCGGTGAATCCCGCCTAATGGGGACACGGCATGGCACGGCGATGGTATGGGTGGCCGGTTCTGCCAGCCTCCGTTGATGCACGCGGGACATGACGGAAGTTTCTGTGACCGTGGCCACAATGATTTGTATTTCTAAGCGCGGGTCTTAGACACTGTGACCACTTACCGATACACCCGCAATGATGCAGGAGAATTATGTTTTCCAAGATTCTGGTGGCCAACCGCGGCGAAATCGCGATCAGGGCCTTCCGTGCCAGCTATGAGCTGGGCGCCAAGACCGTTGCTGTCTTCCCCAATGAGGACCGAAATTCGATCCACCGCCAGAAAGCCGACGAGGCATATCTGATCGGCGAAGTGGGGCATCCCGTCCGGGCCTACCTCGATGTTGCCGAAGTGGTCCGCGTCGCCAAGGAGTCCGGCGCCGACGCCATTTACCCCGGCTACGGCTTCCTGTCGGAAAACCCCGACCTGGCCCGCGCAGCAAAGGAAGCGGGTATCACCTTTGTTGGCCCGCCAGCTGAGGTGCTTGAGCTGGCCGGCAACAAGGTGGCAGCGCTGAAGGCTGCCCGCGCGGCCGGTGTTCCGGTCCTGAAATCGAGTGAACCCTCGAAGGACATGGATGAGCTGATCGCTGCAGCCGACGAGATCGGTTTCCCCATCTTCGCCAAGGCCGTCGCCGGCGGCGGCGGCCGTGGCATGCGCCGCGTCGAGACGAGGGAAGCCCTTCCCGAGGCGCTGCTGGCCGCCATGCGCGAAGCCGATGCGGCATTCGGTGACCCCACGATGTTCCTGGAGCAGGCAGTGCTCCGCCCGCGCCACATCGAGGTGCAGATCCTCGCCGATGCCGAGGGCAATGTCATCCACCTCTTCGAACGTGACTGCTCCATCCAGCGCCGTCACCAGAAGGTCATCGAGATCGCTCCCGCACCCAACCTGGACGAAGGCATCCGCCAGGCCCTCTACCGTGACGCGGTGAAGTTCGCCAAGGCCCTGAACTACGTCAACGCCGGAACCGTGGAGTTCCTGGTGGACACCGTCGGCGAACGCGCCGGACAGCACGTTTTCATCGAAATGAACCCCCGCATCCAGGTCGAACACACCGTCACTGAGGAAGTGACTGATGTCGACCTGGTCCAGGCACAGCTTCGGATCGCTTCCGGCGAGACGCTCGCGGACCTCGGCCTCTCCCAGGAGACGGTCCAGCTAAAGGGCGCAGCCCTGCAGTGCCGCATCACCACCGAGGACCCGGCCAACGGGTTCCGGCCCGACGTCGGGAAGATCACCGGCTACCGCTCCGCCGGCGGCGCCGGTGTAAGGCTCGACGGCGGCACTGTGTACTCGGGTGCCGAAATCAGCCCGCACTTCGACTCCATGCTCGTGAAGCTGAGCTGCCGCGGCCGCGACTACCCGGCCGCCGTGGCCCGCGCGCGCCGGGCACTCGCGGAGTTCCGCATCCGTGGTGTGTCCACCAACATTTCCTTCCTGCAGGCCGTACTCGACGACGCCGACTTCATTGCCGGCAACGTTGCCACGAACTTCATCGACGAGCGTCCCCAGCTGCTGAAGGCCCGGGTCTCCGCCGACCGCGGCACCAAGCTCCTGACCTGGCTGGCCGAAGTCACGGTCAACAAGCCCAACGGCGAGCTGAAAGTGCACTCTGATCCGGCTGCCAAACTCCCCGCCGTGGGGGATCGGCAGGCGGCACCAGGATCGCGCCAGCGCCTCCTGGAGCTTGGCCCCGAAGGTTTCGCCAAGGCCCTGCGTGAGCAGACAGCCGTGGCCGTCACCGACACCACCTTCCGGGACGCCCACCAGTCCCTGCTGGCCACCCGCGTACGGACCCGCGATCTCGTGGCCGCCGGCCCCGCGGTCACCGCCCTCCTGCCGGAACTCCTGTCCGTTGAGGCCTGGGGCGGCGCAACCTACGATGTGGCGCTGCGCTTCCTTGGCGAGGACCCCTGGGACCGCCTCGCGGCCCTGCGGAAGGCGCTGCCAAACGTCTGCCTGCAGATGCTGCTGCGCGGCCGGAACACGGTGGGCTACACGCCGTACCCGGAAGAGGTGACCGTGGCTTTCGTCAACGAGGCCGCCGCCACCGGGATCGACATTTTCCGCATCTTCGATGCCCTGAACGACGTGAACCAGATGGCACCTGCCATCCGCGCAGTCCGGGCCACCGGCACAGCCATAGCCGAAGTGGCACTGTGCTACACCGGCGACATGCTCAACCCGGACGAGAAGCTGTACACGCTGGACTACTACCTGGAGCTGGCGCAGCGGATTGTGGACTCCGGCGCCCACATCCTGGCCATCAAGGACATGGCCGGGCTGCTCCGCCCGGCAGCGGCCGCCAAGCTGGTGGCTGCACTGCGTGAACGCTTCGACCTCCCGGTCCACCTCCACACGCATGACACGGCAGGCGGCCAGCTGGCCACCCTGATGGCGGCAGTTGACGCCGGCGTGGACGCTGTTGACGTTGCCTCCGCCTCGCTGGCCGGGACCACCAGCCAGCCGTCAGCCTCCGCCCTTGTGGCGGCGCTGGCGCACACCCGCGGGACACCGGCTTGAGCCTTGACGCCGTCAGCTCCCTTGAGCCGTACTGGGAAGCTGTGCGCCGCGTATACGCGCCGTTCGAATCAGGTCTTCCGGGCCCTACCGGCCGTGTCTACCAGCACGAAATCCCGGGCGGCCAGCTGTCCAACCTGCGTCAGCAGGCCATGGCGCTGGGCCTGGGGGAGCGCTTCGAGGCGATCGAGGACATGTACACCGCGGCGGACCGGATCCTGGGCCGCCTGGTGAAGGTCACGCCGTCGTCCAAGGTGGTGGGCGACCTCGCCCTGCACCTCGTGGGCCTCAACGCAGATCCCGCGGACTTCAACGAAAACCCGCAGAACTACGACATCCCCGACTCCGTGATCGGCTTCCTGTCCGGCGAACTTGGCGACCCGCCCGGAGGATGGCCGGAGCCTTTCCGCACCAAGGCGCTTCAGGGCCGCAGCATCAAGGTCCGTGACGTTGACCTCAGCCCCGAGGACAGCGCCGCGCTCAAGGGTGATTCCAAAACCCGACAGAGCACGCTGAACCGCCTGCTGTTCGAGGGTCCCACCAAGGACTACCTCAAGAGCGTGGAGACGTACGGCAACATTTCCGTGCTCGACACCCGCGACTACCTCTACGGCCTTCAGCGCGGGGCCGAGCACGAGATCCAGTTGGAGAAGGGTGTCCGGCTGATCGCCTCGCTGGAAGCCGTTTCCGAGCCCGACGAGAAGGGCATGCGCACGGTGATGTGCACCCTGAACGGCCAGTCCCGCCCCGTTGTGGTCCGTGACCGCTCCGTGGTGAGCAACGTCAAGGCCGCCGAGAAGGCAGACCCGGCCCAGCCCGGCCACGTTGCCGCGCCGTTCGCCGGCGCCGTCACCGTGACCGTCAAGGCCGGCGACACCGTCAACGCCGGTGACACGGTGGCCACCATCGAGGCGATGAAGATGGAAGCGTCCATTACGACGCCGGTGGCAGGCAAGGTCTCGCGGCTCGCCATCTCAGCGGTGGAGCAGGTCCAGGGCGGGGACCTCCTCCTGGTCGTAGAGCAGGGCTAGGCAGTCCAGGCATAAAATGAAGGGCCCTCCCGGCCTGGAAGATTACTTCCGCCGGGAGGGCCCTTCGTTTTGCGTAGCCGCTTTAGCCGCGCGGTGCGCCGTACATTTCCTCGATGACTGTTTCGAAGTCCTTCATCACCTGGGCCCGCTTAACCTTCATGGATGGCGTCAGGTGGCCGGACGCCTCCGTGAAGTCGGAAGCGACGATCCGGAATGACTTGATGGCCTCAGCCTGCGACACCGAGGCGTTGGCCTGCGTGATGAGATCCTGCACGGCGGCCTTGACCACCGGGTTCTCGACCGCCTCGTCGAGCGTGGTGGCGGCTGGCAGCCCGTGCCGCTGGAGCCAGCCCGGAAGGGCCTCCTGGTCCAGGGTCACCAGTGCGCCGATGAACGGCCGGTTGTCGCCCACCACCAGGACCTGGGAAACCAGTGCATCTGCCCGGATCTGGTCCTCCAGCAGGGCCGGGACCACGTTCTTGCCGCCGGCCGTGACAATAATTTCCTTCTTGCGGCCGGTGATCCACAGGAAGCCGTTGTCGTCGAGCCGTCCGATGTCGCCGGTGCGGAACCAGCCGTCGGCAAACGTATCCGCCATCAGGTCATCGCGCTGGTAGTAGCCGCGCATCACACAAACACCCTTGGCAAGGATCTCGCCGTCTTCGGCGATCTTGACAGAGTTGCCCGGCAGGGGCTTCCCTACGGAACCGATCTTGATCAGGGCAGGCGTGTTCACGGAAATCGGGGCGGTGGTCTCAGTGAGGCCATACCCTTCAAGGATCTGCAGGCCGATGCCCTGGAAGAAGTGGCCCAGCCGTTCGCCGAGCGGGCCGCCGCCGGACACGGCATGGGCCACGTTGCCGCCCATGGCAGCGCGCAGCTTTCCGTAGACGAGTTTGTCGAATACCGTGTGCTTGAGTTTCAGCCCCAGGCCAACGTGCCCGGTCTCCCGGGCCTTGGAGTACGCGATGGCGGTCTCTGCGGCCCTGTGGAAAATGGCACCCTTGCCGCCGTCTTCGGCCTTTGTCAGGGCCGAGTTGTACACCTTTTCAAAGACTCGCGGGACGGCCAGGATGAACGTGGGCTGATAGCTCTGCAGGTCCGCCAGCAGGTTTTTGATGTCGGGCGTGTGCGCCACGGTGGCCCCGGCGGCCACGGCCAGCACCGAAATGAACCGGGCAAATACGTGGGCCAAAGGCAGGAACATGATGGTCTTGGCCTGCTCGTTGACGACGTCGCCGAGCAGTGCAAGTGCGTTGTCGGACAGCTCAACGAAGTTGCCGTGGGTCAGTTCGCAGCCCTTGGGCCGGCCGGTGGTGCCGGAGGTGTAGATGAGGGTGGCAACGTCGCTGAGCCCCGCCGATGAGCGGCGGGCCTCAAGGTCGGCGTCGCTGACGTCCCGTCCGGCCTCACGGACGGCGTCCAGTCCGCCGCCTTCGAGCTGCCAGACGTGCTTGAGGGCGGTGAGGCCTTCGGAGGTGGCGGCCTGCCGGATGATGTCCTCATGGTGGGCGGCCTCGCCGAACGCGGCCACTGCCCCGGAATCGCCGAGGTTCCAGGCAACCTGCGATGGAGATGAGGTCTCGTAGATGGGCACTGAGACGGCGCCGGCGAACCAGATGGCGAAGTCGATGAGCGCCCACTCGTAGCGTGTGCGGGACATGATGCCCACCCGGTCGCCGGCTCCCACGCCGCTGGCCATCAGGCCCTTCGCAAGGGCTGAGACATCCGCCAGGAACTCTGTGGCGGAGACGTCCCGCCAGGAGCCTGCGGAGTCCAGCCGCGAGAAGAGCGCCGGGTTGCTGCGCTTGGCTGCCTGCCGAAGCACCAGATCGGTGATGTTGGTTTCCGGTGGGACAACAACCAGGGGCGGAACACTGAATTCGCGCACTATAGCTCCTTTGATATCCATAGACCCGCACAGGGGTATGCCTAAAGACTAATACGCCTGTAACTTTGGCCGTGCAGAAACAAACCTACTGGCCAGTAACATGTGAGTCAAAGGGGAGTGGGGTGGCCGTAGGCCCGGCCTCCGGCGCTCCCCGCCCGCCGCGCCCTAGAATGAAGCACTATGTACGTAACGCCCCCCGGCGAGCCAGCCGCTCCGCTTCGACGTCCAGCCCCCTGGCGGCGGCGGCCGCTGGCGCTGAAGGCCCGGCCCAGGCAGGCGGATACATTCCGCGAGCACCTGCGGCTCGGGCGCAAGGGGCTGGCAATCGGCATTGATATCGGCGGCACCAAGGTCGCCGCGGGCGTAGTGGATGCCGACGGAAGGATCCTGAGCGAGGCCCGGCGGTCCACCCCCGGCAGCGACCCGCGAGCGGTGGAGCAGGTCATCGTAGAGCTCGTGGACGAACTCGGGGCCGGCCACAGGGTTTGGTCAGTAGGCATCGGTGCGGCCGGGTGGATGGATCTGGACGGCGGAACGGTGCTTTTCAGTCCGCACCTCGCCTGGCGCAACGAGCCGTTGCGGGAAAACCTGCAGCGCCTGCTGCGCCGGCCTGTCCTGCTGACGAACGACGCCGACGCCGCAGCCTGGGCGGAATGGCGCTTTGGCGCGGGGCAGGGCGAGGACAGGCTGGTGTGCATCACCCTCGGTACCGGGATCGGCGGTGCCATGGTGATGGACGGGCGGGTGGAGCGCGGCCGGTTTGGTGTAGCCGGCGAATTCGGCCACCAGATCATCATGCCCGGCGGGCAGCGTTGCGAGTGCGGCAACCGGGGCTGCTGGGAGCAGTACGCCTCCGGCAACGCCCTGGGCCGGGAAGCGAGGATTTTGGCGCGCGCCAATTCGCCCGTTGCCCAGGAACTGCTGGCCACCGTCGGCGGTGACGCGGAGCAGATCACCGGGGCGATTGTTACTGATCTGGCACTCGCCGGTGACGCGGCCTGCCGCGAACTCCTGGATGAAGTGGGCGAATGGCTGGGCCTGGGATTGGCAAACCTTGCGGCAGCTTTGGATCCGGGGCTGTTTGTGATCGGCGGGGGACTATGTTCGGCAGGGGACCTGCTGGTAGAGCCCGCGCGCAAGGCGTTCGGCCGGAACCTTACGGGCCGTGGCTTCCGTCCGGCGGCCGGCATCGAGCTGGCAGCGCTCGGACCAAACGCGGGACTCATCGGTGCGGCCGATCTGTCCCGCGTCAGCAGCCGCATGCGGTGACGGACGCACCTTAGACGCGGGCGCCGTCGTCGTTCTCGTCTTTTTCCTGGGGCAGTTTCATGATCAGGTAAACCACGGCAAGGATGAACGCTGCCACCATGCCCACTATCGCCAGCAGCGGCGCTGACCGCCAGAACATCACGGTCAGGAGCAAGGCGAGAGGCGCGCCAATTGCGCCGAGCCACGCAAGCATGGTCAGGGGATCCGTCCCGGCAAGGCTTGGCGGTTCTTCGGGAACGAAGTCCCCGGCGTCGTCCTCCACGGCATAGTCACGCGGGCCCAATTCAGCAGCGCCGCCCTGGCCGCCGTCGCCCGCGCCGGTCATCGCGGCCTGCCGTTCGGCTGCGGACAGTTCGGTGGGGGCTGTTCCGGCCAGTCCCAGCGGATCAAAGTCGCGGAACGTCGCGGACCTTCCGGACCTGGCCACGGCGTCCGGGCCCGCTGGATCGGTAGTCTTGGCGCCAGGACCTTTAAGGTTACTGCCCGTGGCATCGTGGCCAGTGGCGTCCGGACCGGCGGAGCTGGCACTGCCCGGGTCCGCTGTGCCGGTATCGTCTCCAGGCTTTTCTTCGAGCCGGGCCACCAGGTCCAGCCACACAGCATCGTCCTGGTTTGCGCTCTGGTCCGGTGAGCCGGAGTCGGGCCTATTCATGGCCGGTACCCTCCTGGACCTGGGCTGCTGCCGTGCCGGCAACAACCGCCCGGATGAAGTCGGCGGACCCGCGGAAGATCTCCTCGGCGTCGTTATCAAGTGTCGCCACGTGATAGCTGTTCTCCAGGGTGGTCAATGTCAGCGGTGCGTTGGTCAGGCCGCGGCGCAGCGCCGCCACGCTCGTGTCCGAGACCACATGGTCCACGGTGGAGCGGAAGACCCGTACGGGCGC
The DNA here is from genome assembly GCF_009911795.1 of Pseudarthrobacter psychrotolerans. Taxonomy (NCBI): domain Bacteria; kingdom Bacillati; phylum Actinomycetota; class Actinomycetes; order Micrococcales; family Micrococcaceae; genus Pseudarthrobacter; species Pseudarthrobacter psychrotolerans. The sequence goes on from NZ_CP047898.1 coordinate 452,796, forward strand.
GGTGATGCGGGGGAGTATCCGGATGGTGTCCTTGAACATCTTGTTCAGCTCGTGGGCTGCGGCTACGGGCGTTCGCGGGTAGGCGCCCTCGTCCATCCCGGGTTTGAGGATGTCGTTGGCAATGGCCGGGGTGCTCTTCAGGACCAGTTTCAGGATGCCGGCCAAGGGTGCGCGGGGATCGTCGATGACGAGGCCAGGGTTCACCGCGATCACCCCGGCTACGGGCCGGGTGGCGGCAATTCTCAGGGCCAGGGCACCGCCCATGCTCAACCCGGCGACGAAGACGTGGTCACAGTCGGATTCCAGGTCCAGGTATGCGTCGTCCAGGGCGCCATGCCACTGCGGCCAGCGCGTGCGCGCAAGCTCCTGCCAGCTGGTGCCGTGCCCTGGCAGCAGCGGCATGCGTACAGCGAAACCGGCGTCGGCGAGCGACCGGGCCCACGCGCGCAGCCCGTGCGGACTGCCGGTGAACCCGTGTGAGAGGACCACTCCGATCCGGGCTCCGTCGCCGTTGAAGGGGCTGCTGAAAGGGCTGTGGTCCGGTAGGCCGGTCATGAAGTCTCCGAAGTGGTGTGAGGTGTGGCCGCGGTTCGGGCTGACGACTCAGGGCGGGGTGTATGGGCGAGGAAGAATGCGCTGGAACAGGCAAAAATCTCGGGCGCATCAATATCCAGGGTGGCCACATGTCCGCTGTGGTGCAGGTCCACTATTTCCATCAGCCGCGGGCCCAAACGCTGCCGCAGCGTCAGGAGTGAGGTGGCCGGCACAACGGCGTCCGACCGGGACTTGAAGACCTGCACCGGGGCGGTGACCTGGTGCAGGCCCCGCGTGGCTGTGCCGAAAAGCTTCTTGAGCTCATGCACGGCTGCCAGCGGAGTCCGCGAGTAGTCGCCGTCATTGGTGACTCCCGCCGTTGGCTGTTCCTCCTGGATGGGCAACGTAGTGCGCTGGAAGTACTTGAGCACTCCGATGACCCGCACGCGGCGGTCGTAGAAGCTGAGGCCGGGATTCACCAAAGAGACGCCAGCCACGGGGTGCCTGGCAGCCGTCAGCAACGCAATGGCGCCGCCCATCGAGAGGCCGGCCACAAAACACTGCTCCGTCCGGGCGTTCAGCTCCAGGTACGCCGATTCGAAAGTCCCGTACCAGTCGTGCCAGTTTGAGCGCGCGAGCTGCCGCCAATCCGTCCCGTGGCCGGGCAGGAGCGGTACCGACACCGCAAATCCCTGGGCGGCGAGGTGTTCTGCCCAAGGCAGGACGCTCAGCGGGCTGCCGGTGAAGCCATGGCAGATGGCAATCCCGGTGGTGGCATTGGGTCCGTGGCCGGGGTAGCTGAAAGCGGCAGGCCGGGGCGCGATGCTGCTTTCTGTCATGACACCATCGTGTCATTGTTCGGGACAAATCTCACTAGAGTAGGGTTGCATTGAAGTGCCCGCCCGGCCCGACGAAGGGCCGGCCGGCCGGTTTCCGGAGAGGTTCGTCACGTGTTCTATTTGGTCATGAAGAGGATCTTCCTGGGGCCGGTGCTACGGCTTCTTTTCCGCCCCTGGGTCAAGGGCCTGGACAATGTTCCGGCGCAGGGGGCGGCCATTATCGCCTCGAACCACCTGTCTTTCTCCGACTCCATCTTTATGCCGCTGATGGTTCGCAGGCCGGTTGTTTTCCTGGCCAAGTCCGAGTACTTCACCGGCACAGGCCTCAAGGGCAGGCTGACGGCCCTGTTCTTCAGGCTCACCAACCAGCTGCCCATGGACAGGTCCGGCGGCGCGGCATCGGCCGTATCGCTCAACGCCGGCATGGATGTCCTCACCGGCGGTGGACTGCTGGGCATCTACCCGGAAGGGACCCGCAGCCCGGACGCACGGCTGTATCGGGGAAAGGTGGGAGTCGCCAGGCTGGCCCTGGAGGCTGGTGTGCCCGTGATTCCCGTGGCAATGATCGGCACGGACAAGGTTCAGCCCATCGGCAAACGGATGCCGAATATCCGGCGGATCGGCATGATTTTCGGTGCTCCGCTGGATTTCAGCCGGTACGCAGACCAGGCGGAGGACCGGCTGGTACAGCGGAAGGTCACCGACGAGATCATGTTCGAGCTGATGCGGCTCTCCGGCCAGGAGTACGTGGACGAGTACGCTGCCGTGGTGAAGCTCCGCCTTGCGGGAGCAGCGGCCACCGCGGCCGGTGGTGCCTCCGCGAAACGCGCCGAAACTGACGGCGGCGCTGCCGGCACTGGTACCGATGGCAAGGACCCGGCCGCCGGCTGACTGTGACGCGGCTCTCGGTACGCGTGACGGTCAGGTGTCCTGAAGCCAGCCGCGCACATTAGTCTTAGATAGTGACTGAGCTATCTGCAAAACCTGCCTTTTCGCTGTCCAGCACCGCCCAGAGCGGAGCAGCCAATTATCCTGGCCTTGATGATTGGCGTGACCTTCCCGTTTCCCAGCAGCCCAGCTGGCAGGACAAGGACGTTTTCACCGCATCTGTCGGGGAACTTTCCGTGCTCCCGCCGCTGGTTTTCGCCGGCGAAGTCGACGTTCTCCGTGAACGCCTGGCAGCTGCGGCAGAGGGCAAAGCTTTCCTCCTGCAGGGTGGCGACTGTGCCGAGACCTTTGAAGCCGCAACTGCGGATAAGATCAGCGCCCGGGTCAAGACCATCCTCCAGATGGCAGTGGTGCTCACCTATGGCGCAGCGATGCCGGTCATCAAGATGGGCCGGATGGCCGGCCAGTTCGCCAAGCCCCGCTCCTCCAACGACGAGACCCGCGACGGCGTGACCCTGCCGGCGTACCGCGGCGACATCGTCAACGGCTACGAATTCACTCCGGAGTCCCGTGGCCATGACGCCGCCCGGATGCTCAAGGCATACCACACGTCCGCCTCCACGCTGAACCTCATCAGGGCCTTTACGCAGGGCGGCTTCGCGGACCTGCGCTCCGTGCATCAGTGGAACAAGGGTTTCACCGAGAACCCCGCTCACGCCCGCTACGAGTCGCTTGCCCGTGACATCGACCGCGCCATCAAGTTCATGGCCTCCTGCGGTGCTGATTTCGAGGCACTCAAGCGGGTGGAATTCTTCGCCAGTCACGAGGCCCTGCTGCTGGACTACGAGCGTGCATTGACCCGCATCGATTCGCGGACAGGTTTCCCGTATGACACCTCGGCGCACTTCCTGTGGATCGGGGAGCGTACGCGCGAACTTGACCACGCGCACGTTGACTTCCTCTCACGCGTCCGGAATCCCATTGGCGTGAAGCTGGGCCCGTCGACAACCGGCGACGACGCCCTCCGCCTCATCGATAAGCTGGACCCCGAGCGGGAGCCGGGCAGGCTGACCTTCATCACTCGCATGGGCGCCGGCAATATCCGCGAGAAGCTTCCGGCCATCGTGGAGAAGGTGACTGCCTCCGGCGCCAAGGTCCTTTGGGTCACCGATCCGATGCACGGCAACACCGTCACGTCCCCCAACGGCTACAAGACCCGCAACTTCGACGACGTCATTGACGAAGTGCGCGGGTTCTTCGAAGTCCACCAGGCCCTGGGCACGGTTCCCGGTGGCCTTCACGTGGAGATGACCGGTGACGACGTCGCAGAGTGCCTGGGCGGTGCCGACCCTGTGGACCAGGAAGCGTTCCTCGACAAGTACGAGTCGGTCTGCGATCCGCGCCTGAACCACATGCAGTCCCTCGAAATGGCGTTCCTGGTGGCTGGGGCACTGGCCAAGCACTGACCGCCTGGCGCGGAGTCAAGCTTCCGCGGTGGTGTGGCAGGCGGCCCGCCGGCTACACCACCGTGAGGGTCACGACGGAGCCTTCAGGCACTTTCTTCTTCACCGGGTCCTGATCCCGTACCGTGCCGAAGAAGCCGCCGAGGATATTGTGCACCCGCACCTCGAAGCCCAACGCGCGCAGGGCTTCTTCGGCTTCCTTGGCTTGTTTACCGATGAAGCTGGGGACGTCCACGAGCTTGGGGCCGTCGGAAATGGTCAGCGTCACTGTCCCGCCCTTGGTCAGGGTGCCGGTCGCGGGCGACTGCACGGCCACCGACCCCTTGGGCACTTTAGGATCGTTGACCTCGTCCTTCGTGACATCGGCCTTGAGGCCGGCTGCCTCTATGGCGTCGACGGCGGCGTTTTCCTCCAGTCCGACGACTGACGGAACGGGGATCGGCTGCGGCCCCTTGGACACCAGCAGATTTACCGGCGTGCCGTGGCGCGCGGGAGCCGCGGCGGCCGGATCCTGGGCCAGCACGACGCCAACTGCAACGGCGTCATCAAATTGTTCAGTGACGGCACCCAGGGCCATCCCGGCTTTGTTCAGGGCGTTTTTCGCGTCGTTCAGCGTTCCGCCGGTCAGTTTCGGGAGTTCAAACAGTTGCGGGCCCTTGGAAACAAACAGGGACACAGGCTGGAACTTCCTGGTCTCGGTGCCGGCGGTCGGGTCGGAGCCTACAACGAGTCCGGAGGGAACGGCGTCGTCGAAGACATCGTTGGTGCGTGACTGGAATCCCGCCTCGCTTAGCAGTTGTTGGGCCTGGGCCACTGACTTGTTGGCGACCGCTGGAATGGTGGCCGGTGACCCGGGACCCATGCCGAAGAACCAGCCGGCGCCCGTGGCAAGCAACGCGATGATGACCAGAACCACCACCCAGAGGACGCCGCGGCGCCGCGGGTTGCCTTCCCGCAGGCTCCGGACCGGGGTCGCCGCAGCGCGGGACCTTGCCTTCTCGTCCTCCTTGTCGAGCCGGCGCTGGGCGCGTTTGCTGAGGGGTACCGCAGCCGGGGCCGCGTCCTGATCATCGGGCCCATACTGCGTTTGCGGCCTGTACTGCAGTTCCGGCCGGTACTGTTCGCCGGGCCGGTAGTCGGCGTCGGGCGGATACAGGGCATGCGGAGCCTGCGGAGATTGCTGTGGCTGCGGCCGGGAGAAGGACGACATCACGGCGGTGGGGTTGTTGGTGCGGGCGATGATCTCGGTAGGGTTCTGCTGCCCGCCCGGGGCCGCGGCAGGCGCAATGAGGTCCAGTTCGGCGTCCGTGAGGTTGGTCCGGATGTGGCGCAGTTCCTGCAGCAGGGCGTTGCCGTCCACCGGGCGGTTCTCGGGATCGTTTGCGGTGCACCACTGGACAAGTTCATCCACCTCGGTGGCGAGGCCAGGCACCAGCGCCGACGGCGGACCGACCGTTTCATTCACGTGCTTGTACGCAACCTGGATGGGGACCTCGCCGTCGTACGGCTGCTGGCCGGTCAGCATTTCATAGAGCATGATGCCCACGGAGTAGATGTCGCTCCGGGTGTCAGCCTGCTTTCCCAGTACAAGCTCGGGGGAGAGGTATCCCACGGTACCGATCAGTGTCCCGGTGCTTGTGGACGTCGTTACCGCACGGGCCAGTCCGAAATCGCCGATCTTGATACGGCCGTCGTCGGCGATCAGGACGTTTTCCGGTTTTACGTCCCGGTGGATCAGCCCCGCGGCGTGGGCCGCGCCGAGGCCCTGCACAACAGGATCAATCAAGGCAAGGGCCAGTCGGGGAGGCAGTGCGCCTTTGGACCTGATGACGTCCCGGAGGGTGTGGCCCTTGATGTGTTCCATCACCAGATAGGCCGTCTGGCCGTCGTTGCCCTGGTCCAGGACGCCCACCACATGGGCATGGGACAGCTTCGCGGCGGCTTTTGCCTCGCGGCCCAGCCGGTCCAGGAATGTCTCGTCGGTGGCGAGATGGGGATGGAGGACTTTGAGGGCAACATCGCGCTCAAGCCGGAGATCCGTGGCCAGATATACGGTGGACATGCCGCCGCGCGCGAGTTTGGAGCGGACGGCGTAGCGGTTGTCCACCAGCGTTCCAACGAGACGGTCTGACACTTGTTCCTGCACCCTACGATCCTAAGCCCGCATGGAAAGGGTCCGAACCGACGTGCGGTCCGGACCCTTAACGTTATCCCCAGGGCTGGCTTCAGCAGGCCCCGGGCACATTGCTGCGGTGGCTTAGCGGAAGTTCTGCTGGTGCGCCTTGATGGCAGCTACGTAAACCTTGGTGTCGTCGTACATGCCGTATTTGCTGACCGAGTACTGGCCCTGGTAGTACCCGGCAATTGCCGTGTCCTGGTCCTTGCTGGTGTCGATAAGCCGCTTGATGATTGCCACGCCGGCCGTTGCGTTGTCGTAGGGGTCCAGCAGGTTCAGCTTCCGCCCTACGAGGTCTGAGGCCCACTGCCCGGAGGACGGGATGACCTGCATGGTGCCGATCGCGTTGGCCGGTGACACCGCACGCTGGTTAAAGCCTGACTCCTGGTACGCGAAGGCCAGTGCCAGTGAGGGGTCCACTCCCATTTGGCGGGCCGTGTCGGCCACAATTGCCTGCATTTCGGCCCGGGACGGGACAGGAGAGGCGTTCAGCAGGGCCTTGTTCTCGTTGGCAGAGCTCACAACGGCCGCGGGGTAGGTAAAGCCCAGGAAAGTGCTCGGTACCAGCGGTGCGGCGGGGGCTGCCGGGGTAGCCGGGGCTGCCGGGGCGGAGGAGGAAGCGGGCTGAATGGAGGCGCCCGGAATGACCAGCTTGTTGCCCGGGTAGATGACAGTAGTCATGCTCAGCTGGTTGGCGGCCAGGATGTCCGAGAGCTTCACACCGTGCCTGGAGGCGATCGCTGACAGGGTGTCCCCGGCCTTGATTGTGTATGAACCGCCGGGAGCGGGAGCGGGAGCGGGCGCTGCAGGAGCCGCCGGCGCCGCGGGAGCGGACAAAGGCTGGACGGCCGTAGCCGGCGCGGCCGGGGCTGCGGGAGCACCTGCGCCGACGTTGATCTTCTGGCCCGGGTAGATGATGGAGCGCATGTTCAGGCCGTTCCAGCTGAAGACATCGGCCAGGCTGACGTTGTGCCGGGCTGCGATGGCGCCGAGCGTATCGCCGGCCTTTACGGTGTAGCTGCCTCCGGCGTTGGCCGGAGCGGCCGCGGCGGGGGCCACCGGTGCCGGAGCTGGCGCAGCGGCGGAAGCCGAGCCGGACAGTTTGATCTTCTGGCCGGGGTAAATGATGGTGTTCGGCTGGAGGTTATTGAGTTTGAGGACCTCGTAGGTGTTCAGCCCGAATTTGCCGGCAATTCCGCTGATCGTGTCGCCACGGGCGATGGTGTACTCCGCGGGTGCCGCGTCCTGCATGGGCTGGAAGGCAGCCGGAATAGTAATGGAAACAGAAGCCGCCGGGATCAGGGCAGTTTTTGCTTCGGCGGCCTGGGCCTTCATCGCGGCGGCAAGGGTTGCCGGGATGGCGCGGGCAGGTGCCTCTGCCGCAGCAGCAGGCTGGGCGAGGGCCAACGACGACAAGACAACCGCAGGAAGCGCCGCTGTGGTGACAGCAATCATGGGCAGGCTCTGCCTGAGGGGCTGTTTTGGCGAGCGGGACGTCGTCATGGAAGGAATCCTCTTCTTCAACTGCCGGGGACGGGAGATGCTGTGTGACTATTGATACTAGTGTTACTTAAGTTATTGCTGTTACAAATGTGATCTATGTGAATCTCTCACGAAATTTCGCCTAGCACAAGAATTCTGCCGCATGCGGCATAAAGAGTTTTGTGGAGTGTCGTGTGATTCACAGCAATGGCCGCCATTGCCGACTAGGCGGCAGGGCTCCGGCCGTGGCAATCTTGATCCGTGAGTAACGTAGAAAGCCTTGTGGGCGAGTGGCTGCCCCTGCCGGATGTCGCGCAGTTGTTGGACGTTTCGATTACGAGAGTCCACGGCCTTATTGATGAACGCGCGCTGGCGGCCCTGCGGGTCGGGGAACGGCGGATACGCTCAGTTCCAGCCGCGTTTTTCCTGGACGGCCAGGTTGTTGACAGCCTTAAGGGGACCATTGTGGTCCTGGCGGACGCCGGCTATTCCGACGAGGACTTGATCGGCTGGCTGTTTACCCCCGACGAGTCGCTCCGCGGCCGGCCGATTGATGCCTTGCGGGAAGGCCGCAAGACGGAAATCAGGCGCCGGGCCCAGACCCTGGCCTGGTAAGGCACCCAAAGGGCCCGGACAACGCCGGGCCCGCGGGGGTGGCCAAGACCAAGGCCAACGTCAGGACGCGCGGCTGACCGTGGCTTCCGCCAGTTTCCGCAGTGCAGTTTTGGGCAGTTCGTCCAGCGGCAGCTGTTCCAGCGCGTCATACGCCGCGGCGCCGAATTCGGTGATCAGCACTTCAGTCGCCTGAAGCGCCCCCGACTCTTCGATGATCCGGCGGATCTCGGCCACATCGGCGTCGCCCAGGTCAGGGCTGCCCAGCTTCGCATCGATAAATGCCGATTCTGCGGTTGATGCCTGGCCCAGCGCGAGGGCAATGAGTACGGTCCGCTTGCCTTCGCGGAGATCGTCACCTGCCGGCTTGCCTGTAGTGACAGGGTCCCCAAAGACGCCCAGGACGTCGTCGCGCAGTTGGAACGCTTCGCCCAGCGGCAGCGCGAAGGCCGAGTAGCCCCGGAGCAACTCGTCCGGAGCGCCTGCCAGGGCGCCGCCAAGCGCCAGCGGGTGCTCAGTGGAATATTTGGCGGACTTGAACCTGATGATGGACTGTGCCCTTGTCACTGCTCCGGCCCGGTCCCGGACAGGGCCAGCCACTTCCTCCAGGATGTCAAGGTACTGCCCCGCCATGACCTCGGCACGCATGAGGTTGAAGATCAGGCGCGCCCTGCTGCCCGCGCCCGCCTGTTCGCCGATGTCCGTGAAGGCCTCTTCGCTGAAGGAGAGGCACAGATCCCCGGTCAGGATCGCGGCTGCATGCCCAAACCGCTCGCTGTCCAGCGCCCAGCCTTGCGCTTGGTGCAGCTGGCTGAAGCGGCGATGCACGCTGGGCCCGCCGCGCCGCGTGTCCGAGCGGTCAATGATGTCGTCGTGGATCAGGGCAGCTGCCTGGAAAAGCTCCAGGGCCGATCCCGCCGTCACGATTTCCTCGGCCTCCTGCTCGCCGCCCGCGCCGCGCCACCCCCAGTAACACATCAGGGCACGGAGCCGTTTGCCGCCGGTCACCAGGTTGGAAATGGAACCCATGATGGGATCGATATCGGGTGAAATGGCAGCCATGAGCGATTGCCGTGTGGTGAGGAAGTCTGTCAGCTCACCGGCAACAGCGGCAACGAATGCAGTCTGCTCAATCCTCAACTGCTCCGAAATGCTCACTTGGCTGACTCAGCAGCCACGTTGGCGCCGATGGTGAACGTGGAGACACCGGCCGCTTCGACGGCCGCGATGTTGACCGTCTCGGAGTCGTTCCGGACGAAATCCTTGGACGCGACGGCGCCCACAGCGTCGCCGGGGACAGCTTTGAATCCCTGCGCCTCCAGGTGCTTTGTGTAGAAATCCACGACGGCGGCCGTCGGGGCGTTGATGCTGGCCACGAGTGCCGCCGTGGCGGGCGATGACGTCTTGTCAAAGCTGCTCGAAATCACCGTGGCGCCGGGCATCAGGGGGAGCAGCGCTTCCGGGAACCCTGCCACGATTGTGCCAACGGTGGCGGAAGTCCCCGGCGACGCCGTCGGGCTGGCGGACGCGGTAATGCTGGCGCTGCCGGATGCTGGTGAGGATGCAACTGAGGAGGATGATGTCACTCCGGGCTCCGCGGGGCTGCAGGCAGCTAGGGCCAGTATTGCGCCCGCGGCAAGAGCCGCTAATCCTGTTGGCTTAAGACTTCTCATGACGGTCACGGGGACTGTCCTCCTGGTGTTGATGCCGGATTCAGCCTCCAGTTTAGTCAGTACCAACCGATACAATTGCCGGTGTGGGGCCTGAGCGGAACAACCAGTACACCGAAGCGGGTCTTCGTGAGCTCCGGCGTAACTGCATCATGCACGTGGACATGGATGCATTCTTCGTCGCAGTGGAGCTTCGCACCCGGCCGGAACTCCGGGGCAAGCCGGTGATCGTCGGATTTCCTGCGGACCGCTCGGTAGTACTCTCGGCTTCGTATGAGGCCCGCGCCTTCGGAGTTAAGTCCGCCATGCCCATGGTGGTCGCAGCCAGGATGTGCCCCAAGGCAGTCATCATTGAACCGCGCCACAAGCTGTACTACGAGGTTTCCGCCCAGCTGATGGAAATCTTCGGGTCCATCACCGATCTGGTGGAGCCGCTGAGCGTCGACGAAGCCTTCCTGGACGTCGGCGGCGCCATCCGGCGGTTGGGGCCCCCGCGCGAAATCGGTGAACTGATCCGACGCCGGGTGGCCGCGGAACTGGGCATTACAGCCTCCGTGGGCATAGCCGCCAGTAAGTTCGTCGCCAAAATTGCTTCCACACGTTGCAAACCTGACGGCCTGTTGCTGATCGGACCCGACGAGACCGTGCCCTACCTCCACAGTCTGCCCGTCGGGGCGTTGTGGGGCATCGGCGCCAAGACCGCGGACGTCCTTGCCCGGATGGGCATCAGGACGGTGGCAGACGTGGCTGCCACGCCGGTGTCGTCCCTTAAGAAAATGCTGGGTGCCACCGGTGAGCACGTCTACCGCCTGTCGTGGGGGATCGATCCGCGGCCCGTGACCCCCGTGCGGCAGGAGAAGAGCATCGGGGCCGAAGAGACCTTCGCCGTGGATACCGGCGATGACGCCCTGATCGCCCGGGAGCTGCTGCGGCTTTGCCACCGGACGGCAGGACGGCTGCGGAGTTCGGGGATGGTGGCAAGAACGGTGGCGTTGAAACTCCGCTATGCCGATTTTTCCACCATCACCAGGAGCCGTACTGTCCACACACCCGTGGACAGCGCCCAACTGCTGTATGCCGTGGCCATCCAGCTCCTGGAATCATTGGGGAGCCGACCCATGACCGTGCGGCTTGTCGGCATCCGGGCGGAGCAGCTCGAAGACACCGCCCACACCTCCCTCCAGCTGAGCTTTGACCGGCGGGATGACAACTGGCGGGCGGCAGAACAGGTACTGGATGAGGTAAGTCGAAAGTTCGGGAGCAAATCTGTCCTCCCCGCCAGTTTGCTGGATTCCGGAAACGGGTCCTAAGAGGGCGCCGGCAGGTTGCGTGCCTGGTTCAGGGAGGTGATGGCCGTCTTTCAGAACGGCCCCCGACAAACTATCCTTATATGTACATAGTTTTCAGTTATTGCCGGACTTCTTGGATATGCTGCAGTTCCAAGGCTCGCACGCCGGTGTTCGCATCCTGCCATCGTCGGCGGGGCGGGAACCTCCCGGGCATGCCGGCCGTTATTGGAGCAGTAGTACGGGATGGGACCAGCCCGGACGTTGGCCTACTTAAGGAGGTCGTGATGCCGCTGTCGGAGCACGAACAGAAGCTGCTGGAGCAGCTGGAGAAGCAGCTGCACGAGGACGATCCGAAATTCGCGAATTCCATGGGTTCGGATCCTGGACGAACATGGTCCACCCGTCACATCGTGATTGGTGTCCTCTGCACCCTCGCGGGGATCGCCCTGCTCCTGGTCGGCGTGACGGTCCAGAACATCTTCGTCGGTGTCTTGGGCTTTGTGGTGATGGGCGGCGGTGTGTACTTCGCCACAATGCGCAACTCTGCCGGCGGCAAGCAGCGCTCCGGATCTGGCACAAGTAAATCCGGAAAGCCCCGTAGTTCATTTATGTCCAGCCTGGAAGAGCGCTGGGACGAGCGTCGCCGCGACGAATCCTAGTGCAGCGCCTGTAGGTCCGGTTCCGCGGCCTTTCGCGCCGTGCTGTCCTCCACTTCGCTCCCCTCGGTCAGGATGACCGCAGCAGAAGACCCGCCACGGCGGGTCTTCTGCATTTAACCGCCTTCAACCGCACGAACTCTCCCCAGGCAGGTCGCAGTGGGTGTCCTTTTGCCACGCCCATAACGACCGTACTGCCGCCTGATTGCGGGAGCCGGGCGCCCGCTGAAACGCCGCCGGCATCAGATGAGGATGTGACGGGGGCGTGTCCCCGCCGTCGGGCACTTATGGTTCGGCCGAAACGGCAACGGGACCCTCCACTTCCATCCACCTCCTACTCCCGCGCCATATGGGGGACAAAGGTTTGAAAGGGGGAATATTGGGCCTGATTCGCGTTGACTGTGGTGGAAAGTGGAGTAATGTGGAGGACATAAGAGGGTAGTTGCAACACAGGGGATATTGCAGTTCCTGACGGCAGACAGGCGGTGGGCCAGTGTTTCTGGGCACACACCAGCCACGTCTCGACGAAAAGGGCCGTATTATCCTCCCCGCGAAGTTCCGCGAGGAGCTTGCCAGCGGACTTGTTCTCACCAGGGGACAGGAACGTTGCATCTACGTCTTCAGTGAGCAGGAATTTGCACGTGTCCACGAGCAAATGCGGGAGGCGCCCATTTCCTCCAAGCAGGCCCGGGACTACATCCGCGTCTTTCTCTCTGGAGCCTCCGACGAGGTACCTGACAAGCAGGGGCGCGTAACCATTCCGGCCGCGCTCCGGGAGTACGCAGGCCTCGGCAGGGAACTGGCCGTCATCGGCGCAGGAACCCGAGCCGAGATCTGGGATGCCCAGGCCTGGAACGAGTACCTCGCGGAGAAGGAAACCGCCTTCTCCGAAACCGACGATGCCATTCCGGGGATTCTGTGATCACCTGAACGGCCCGGCGGAACCGCTTCTTGAACGAGATCTCCAGCCGCCCATCGGACAGTCAACCTGGCCTCACTTCCCCGGAGCCAGGCCGGCAGGATGATAGGCGCGGATGGGGATCTGGCTCAAGAAGCAGTACACCAGCACCCACGGCAGGAAAGGACGAAGGCATGAACGATGACCCGAAGCCAACGTCCGAACGCCATGTGCCGGTCCTCAAGGACCGGTGCATTAATTTGTTGGCCCCCGGATTTGAAGCGGCCCGCCTCCGCGGCGAAACCCCCATCGCCATTGATGCGACGCTCGGCATGGGCGGCCACTCCGAAGCCATGCTGGAACGTTTCCCTGACCTGCATCTGATCGGCATCGATCGTGACGAGGAAGCCCTGGCACTGGCAGGGGAGCGGCTGGCACCCTTCGTTTCCCGGACGGACCTGGTCCACGCCGTCTACGACGAAATCGCCGAGGTCCTCGAGGACCTGGGCGTAGCCCACGTTCATGGCATCCTGATGGACCTGGGCGTGTCATCCCTGCAGCTGGACGAACGTCAGCGGGGCTTCGCCTACTCTTTTGACGCTCCGCTGGATATGCGGATGGACACCAGCCGCGGGCAGACTGCAGCAGACGTGGTCAACAACTACAGCGAAGAGGACCTCGTCCGGATCATCCGGAAGTGGGGCGAGGAGAAGTTCGCCGGCCGTATCGCCAACAGGATTGTCGCGGCGAGGAGTGTCAAGCCTTTCGCCACCACGGGGGAACTGGTGGAACAGATCCGTTCCGTGGTTCCGGCGGCAGCCGCCAAATCGGGCGGCCACCCTGCCAAGCGGACGTTCCAGGCACTGCGCATCGAAGTGAATGAGGAACTGGACGTGCTGGAGCGCGCTGTTCCGGCAGCCGTGGCAGCAACGGCCCTGGGCGGACGCATCGTGGTGATGTCGTACCACTCCCTCGAGGACAAAATCGTCAAATCCGTTTTCCAGGCTGGCTCCAAATCCTCCGCGCCGCTCGGATTTCCGGTGGAACTTGAGGAACACAAGGCTTTCCTCAAAACCCTGACCAAGGGCACCGAGGTACCCACCGCCGTCGAGATTTCAGAAAATCCGCGCGCAGCCTCTGCAAGGCTGCGGGCCGTAGAACGTATCAGAGCCAGGAGAGACGCATGAGCACTGCCGCCGTCAAGAACTTTCCGGTCGTCTCCGGCAGCAGCGCCCCGGCGATCAGGACCCTTCCCTCTGGCGCCGGCCGCAGGGAACGCACACCCCTGTCGGTGGTGCGTTCCGCTCCCAAGAAACGCCGCGCGCCGTTTGTGGTGATGTGTTTCGCCCTGCTCGCCGTTGCGCTCGTCGCCGTGCTGGTCCTGAACATCTCAGTCTCTACCTCCCAGTACCAGTTGGTGGAACTGAGGAGCAAGCAGAGCACCCTGACGAAGCAGAACCAGGACCTGACACAGCAGGTCCAAAACTTCGAGGCTCCCCAGAACCTGGCAGCCAAGGCCTCAGACCTGGGAATGGTAGCGTCCACCGTCAAAGGCCAGATCGACCTCTCCACTCTTGCAGTCACGGGCAAGGCAACTCCGGCCGTGAAGGGTGGCGCGCCTGGATCGGTTATCCCTGCTCCCGCCGTCGAGGGAATGCTCACAGTGGTACCGCCGGTAACGAAGGGGGAGCCGCTGGCGAACCGGAAACCGGCTGCCGAGGAGCCTGCCCCCGCAGCGGCACCGGCCGCTGCAGCACCGCCGGCTGCAGCGCCCGCACCACCGGTACCTGCCGTGGAGCTGCACGGCGGTTCGGTTCCGGCGCCCGAACAGAAGGTTCCCGGGCTCTGACCGGTAGCCGCTTAAGGACAGCCAGTCAGACACTAAACAGGCAACAAGGCGAGCAGCAAGGAAATCACGGTGGCGCAGAGGACCGGCAAGGCAAAAAGCGGCAAGGCCCCTAACGCCACCAAGCGGCTGCGCCTTGGTCTGGGCATCATGCTGACGCTGCTGTTGGTGGTTGGCGGCAAGCTCTTCTTTGTTCAGGGGCTCGACATTGGCGGGTTGGCCGCCGCTGCGCTCGATTACCGGATGCGCGAGACCTCCCTGCCCGCTGAACGCGGAAGCATCCTGGACGCCAATGGGACAGTCCTGGCAAACAGTGTGATTCGCTACAACGTGGTGGTGGACCAAACGGTCAACACCAAAACCGACACCTTCAAACGCCTCGCCAAGGTCGATGGCAAGGACAAGTTCGTGGACATCTCACGGGACCAGGGACTTCGCGAGCTTGCCGCCGCCCTGGGCATGGACCTGGACGCGGTCCGCGCAGCCGTCACCGGCAAACAGCGCTACTACATCGTGGCCAAGGACCTGAAGCCGGACATCGAGGATAAGGTTTCTAACCTCCAGATCCCCGGCATCGTCACCGAGGGTGTCAGCAAGCGGGTCTACCCCAACGGATCCGTCGCCGGCGGGATCATCGGCTTCCTGCAGGACGGCACCACGGGCCAGGCAGGTATTGAACAGACCCAGGATGGGCTGCTGCGCGGCAAGGATGGTAAACGCCTCTTCGAGATCGGGGCCGACGGCCTCAGGATTCCCGTCGGCGTGGATGAGCTGACGCCGCCGGAGAACGGTAAGGACGTCAAGCTCACTCTCAATTCCGACATCCAGTATTTCGCCCAGCAGGCCATCCAGAGCCAGACGGACAAGTTCGGCGCCGAGTGGGGCGTCATCATCGTCTCGGACGCCAAGACAGGCAACATCATCGCCATGGCCGATACCAACGCTCCAGATCCCAATGATCCCGGCAAAGTGGCCGCCAAGGACCGCGGCGTGCGCGCCGTGACGGCCGCCTATGAGCCGGGATCTGTGCAGAAAATGATGACCGCCGCCGCCCTCATCGAGGAAGGCAAGTCCAGCCCGCTGGACACGTTCACCATCCCGCCGTCGTACACGGTTGATAACCAGACCTTCACGGACGCCTTTACCCACGGTACTGAGGAACGGACCCTGGCCGGCATCCTGGGCTGGTCCATGAACACCGGCACGGTCATGGCAGGCCAACGGCTGACCAAGGACCAACGCCACGACTGGCTGAAGAAATTCGGCATCGGTGAAGCCCCGGACATTGGGCTTCCCGCCGAAGCCTCAGGCATCCTGACGCCGGCAGACCAGTGGGACAGTCGTCAGCAGTACACGGTCCTCTTCGGCCAGGGCGTCTCGCAGTCCACGCTGCAGACGGTGCGCGCCTACCAGAGCATTGCCAATAACGGCGTGATGCTGCAGCCGCGACTTATTGACTCCTTCGTCTCAGCGGACGGAAAAGAGGAGAAGGTCGCACCCCAGCCTTCCCGCCAGGTGGTCTCGCAGGATACTGCCCAGCAGGTCAAGGACATTCTGGAAAGCGCCGTCACGGAAGGCCAGATCAAGGAAGCCGGCATCGACGGCTACCGCGTTGGCGCCAAGACGGGAACGTCAGAGTCGCCCTGCGACGACGGCAAACCCGGGTACTGCGGCTTGACAGCTTCCATGGTCGGAATGGCGCCGATGGACGATCCGCGGTTTATTGTTGAGGTGGTCCTGCAACGGCCCAAGGGTGATATTCACGGCGTCTCGAACGGGCCGGTGTTCCGTTCGGTCATGAGCCAGGCCCTGCGCACCTACAACGTCCAGCCGTCCACGGGTGAACCGGCCAGGCTGCCGCAGTACGCCAAGTAGCATCAAGCCAGGCAGCATTTCCCCCAACGCCCGCAGCGGAAGCAGTCTCCCGCGGGCATGATCCACTAGCACCACCATCGGAGATTCCCTTGTCAGAGCAGAACGCATCAGCGAGCACCACGGGGCCGGCAGGGGAACCGGCCTCCGCGCGGTTCAGGCCTACGGCCGTTGCTGCGGTCCGCCTGGACGCGATCGGAGACGCGATCGGTGTGCAGGTCCCGGGTGCCTCCGCTGCCGTCAGCGTCACGGGAATTTCACTGAACTCGCGAACCGTGGAACCGGGAGACCTCTACGTGGCGCTGCCCGGTGCCTCCCGCCATGGCGCCGACTTTGTGCCGCAGGCGGTCGCCAGGGGTGCGGTGGCAGTCCTGACCGACGACGCCGGTGCACGCCTTCTCGCGTTGTCTGCGGACACCGCCGTGCCCGTCCTGGTGGTGGACGGGCCGCGCAACGTGGTGGGGCCGCTGTCCGCCATGATCTTCCAGAGCCAGCCAACAGCGGGGCGGACGCCGCGCTTGTATGGTGTGACGGGAACCAACGGTAAGACCACCACCACATACTTCATCAACGCCCTGCTCCGTGCGCTCGGACAGCAGACCGGCCTGATCGGAACCATCGAAATCCTGGCCGGCGGGGAACCGGTTCCCAGCCTCCTGACCACACCTGAGTCGCCGGATGTCCACGGCTTGCTCGCCCTCATGCGGGAACGCGGACTGGACGCGGCGTCCATGGAAGTCTCCTCCCACGCCGTTTCGTTCCAGCGGGTTGACGGCGTGCTCTTCGACGTGGCCGGCTTTACGAACCTGACGCAGGACCATCTGGACCTGCACGGCACCATGGAGGACTACTTCGCCACGAAGGCGGAACTGTTCACGCCTGGCCGCGCCCGCAGGGCAGTGGTGACGGTCGACGACGAATGGGGCCGCAGGCTTGCTGCCACGGCACAGATCCCGGTCACCACCCTCTCGATGACCCCCGGCGGAGCCGCGGACTGGACCGTCACGGCTACCGCCGCGCGTGGGCTGGGAACCGACTTCAGCCTGCAGGGCCCCGACGGCGTCAACCTCAACGTCCACACCGGCCTGCCGGGCGCTTTCAATGTCGCCAACGCGGCGCTGGCCATGGTTATGGTCTTGGCCGGCGGAATGGAGGCCGCCACCGTACAGGCAGGCCTCGACCACCACGACCCCTTCACCGTGGCCGTACCGGGACGCATGCAGCTCGTCTCCGAGGAACCGGCGGCTGTGGTGGACTTCGCCCACAACACTGATGCACTGGCACGGGCACTGGAAGCGGTCAGGTCACCGCTGCCCGGCTCCCGGGTGATTGTGGTTTTCGGAGCCACCGGACAGCGCGACCAAGGCAAGCGGCCCGCCATGGGTGCGGTCGCCGCAAAGCTGGCCGACATTGTCATCGTCACGGATGACGACCCCCACGATGAGGACCCTGCGGCCATCAGGGCAGATGTGCTGGCGGGCGCACGGTCAGCGCGCGAACAGGAATCGCCGGGGTGTGTCATCGAAGAGGTGTACCCCCGCGATGCCGCCATCCGACGGGCTGTTGAACTGGCCGGTCCGCGGGACACCATCCTGGTCGCCGGCCGGGGCCATGAGGTGTGGCAGGAAGTCAAGGGCGTCAATCTTGCACTGGACGATCGCGTGGAACTGCGGAACGCCTTGACAGCCAGGGGATTCACCGTTCTCCGAGACGACCGGATAGAGTCCTAGACCGAGATGATTGCACTTACTGCGGCGGAAATCGCCGATATCACACACGGCCGCCTTGACGCCGATCCGGGGATCACACCCCTGTCGGTGGTCACTGATTCGCGGGAGGCTGCCGCCGGGTCCTTGTACGTGGCGAAACCTGGCGAGCACGCCGACGGCCACGACTTCGTTGCTGCGGCCTTCGGCCGCGGCGCGGTGCTGGTTCTCGCTGAGCGCCCCGTGACGGGGCCGGACGGCGCTAACTATCCGGCGGTCCTGGTCGAGGATGCCGTGCTGGCCATGGGCGCGCTGGCGGCCGAAGCAGTGCGTCGGATCCGGCTGGCCCGGTCTGCTGCAGGTGATGCCCTGACCGTCATCGGGATCACCGGTTCCGCCGGAAAGACCACCACCAAGGACCTCCTCGCCGGCATCCTCACCGAGCAGGGCGCCACGGTTGCCCCGCAAGGGTCCTACAACGGCGAGGTGGGCGTGCCGCTCACGGTCTTCCGCGCCGACACCCAAACGCGGTATCTGGTGATCGAGATGGGCGCCACGGGCATCGGGCACATCCGCTACTTGGCCGACATGGTGAAGCCTGACATCGGCGTCGTCCTCGGCATCGGCACTGCCCACGCCGGGGAGTTCGGCGGCGTGGACAACATTGCCCGGGCCAAGGGCGAACTGGTGGAGGCTCTCGCCGCCGGCGGCACTGCCGTTATCAACCTCGACGACGACCGCGTAGCTGCCATGCGCAGCCGCACCGGCGCCACCGTGGTGGGCTTCTCGGCCGAAGGACGCCCTGACGCGACCGTCCGGGCCGTGAATCCGGACACAAACACTGAGGGCAACCCGGAATTCGAGCTCGTCCTGCCCGGCGGCGAAGCGGGCCTGCACGTCAGCAGCCGCCTCATCGGTGCCCACCACACCGGCAACCTCCTCGCCGCAGCAGCGGCCGCGAACGCAGCCGGCGTATCCGGCAAGGACATCGCCGCATCGCTGAGCACACAGTCAGCAGCAAGCCGGTGGCGGATGGAACGCACCGAACGTGCTGACGGCGTGACCGTCATCAACGACGCCTACAACGCCAACCCGGAGTCCATGCGGGCGGCCCTGCGTACGCTGGCGGACCTGGGCCGTGGACGGCGCACCTGGGCCGTCCTGGGCGCCATGCTGGAACTGGGACCTGATTCAATCCGTGAACACACCGTTGTGGGCACCCAGGTGGTCCGCCTGAACATTTCCCGGCTGGTCGTCGTCGGCCGCGAAGCCCGCGCACTTTACGTTTCCGCCGTCCAGGAGGGTTCCTGGGGCGACGAATGCGTATTTGCCGAAACCGCCGAGGACGCTTATTCGCTCCTGAACGCCGAGCTTGAGCCCGGCGACCTTGTGCTTTTCAAGTCGTCCAACAGCGTTGGACTGCGCCACCTGGGCGATCGGATAGCATTACCCCCACAATCCACGGAACCCGCCCATGAAGGGAGCGAGCTGCTGTGATTGCACTACTGATCGGCGCAGGACTTGCCCTGCTGTTTGCCTTGGTGGGAACGCCGCTGTTTATCCGCTTGCTTGTCCGCAAGAGCTACGGACAGTTCATCCGTGATGACGGACCCACCTCGCACCACACCAAACGCGGTACGCCCACCATGGGGGGCACCGTGGTGGTGGGAGCGGTCCTGCTCAGCTACGGACTGACCCACCTGATTATGTGGATGATGAACCCGGATTCGGCAGGCCCCTCCGCTTCGGCCCTGATCCTGCTCTTCCTGATGGTCGGTATGGGGCTGGTGGGCTTCCTGGACGATTTCATCAAGATCTCCCGGCAACGGAGCCTTGGCCTCGATGCGAAGGCCAAGCTCATCCTCCAGGCAGCCGTGGGCATAGCCTTCGCCATCCTGGCACTGAACTTTCCCGACCCGGACGGCCTGACGCCGGCCTCGACAAAAATCTCGCTGGTCCGTGACATTCCCTGGCTGGACCTGGCCTTCGCCGGCACGGTGGTCGGCGCAATCCTCTTTGTACTGTGGTCCAACCTGATCGTCACGGCAGCAACCAATGGCGTGAATCTCACGGACGGCCTGGACGGGCTGGCGGCCGGCGCGTCGGTCATGGTGTTCGGTGCCTACACGCTGATGGGAATCTGGCAGAACAACCAGGCCTGCGGGTCGCCGCGCGAGGCCGGCAGCGGCTGCTACTCGGTCCGTGACCCCTGGACCTGGCGCTCCTGGCGGCCATCCTGAGCGCCGCTCTGGTGGGTTTCCTGTGGTGGAATACCTCCCCGGCCAAGATTTTTATGGGCGACACAGGGTCGCTGGCCATCGGCGGCGCGATCGCCGGCTTCGCCATCCTGTCGCGCACGGAACTGCTTCTGGGAATCGTCGGCGGCCTGTTCGTCCTGATTACCCTCTCCGTGATCATCCAGGTGGGCTACTTCAAGGCCACCGGCGGTAAACGCGTCTTCAAGATGGCGCCGCTGCAGCATCATTTCGAACTCAAGGGCTGGGCAGAGGTTACGGTGGTGGTCCGGTTCTGGATCCTGGGCGGGCTCTTCGTGGCCGTGGGCCTGGGTGTCTTCTACGCTGAATGGGTCGTGCTCCTGTGACTGTTTCTCCCCGCCTGCAAAGCCTGGTCAGCTGGGACTCTGATTGGGCGGGGCTGCGCGTTGCAGTCACCGGCATCGGAGTGTCCGGATTCGCCGCGGCAGATACCCTCATCGAACTCGGTGCCCGGGTGGTGGTGGTTGACGCCGCCACCAGCGATACAGCCAAAGCACAGGCCGACACCCTGAAGATCGTCGGCGCCGTGGACGTGCTCCTGGGCGAGGAAGCCGTCAACAGGATCCCCAAGATCGATGGCCGCTTCCCCGAACTCATCGTGACCTCCCCGGGTTGGCGGCCTGACCAGGCGCTCCTGGCGGCCGCTGCTCGCGCCCACATTCCGGTCTGGGGTGACGTCGAGCTTGCCTGGCGCCTGCGCGTCCGGGCCGGGCACAAGACCGCTGACTGGCTGACCATCACCGGCACCAACGGCAAGACCACCACGGTGGGCCTGACCGCGTCGATGCTGCAGGCCGCCGGACTCAAAGCCATCGCGGTCGGCAACGTGGGCACCCCCATCCTGGACGCTCTCCGCGACTCCGTGGAGTACGACGTCTTCGCGGTTGAACTTTCCAGCTTCCAGCTGCACTGGGCCGAATCGCTGTCGCCGGTGGCCAGTGTCTGCCTGAACGTGGCTGAGGACCACGTTGACTGGCATGGTTCCTACAATTCCTACCTCGCGGACAAAGCGAAGGTCTACGCGCGGACCCAGAAGGCCTGCATCTTCAACGCAGAACAGATCGAGACCGAACGGATGGTTGAGGACGCCGACGTCGTGGACGGCTGCCGTGCTGTCGGCTTCACCACGCTCACCCCGGCCGTCAGCATGCTCGGCGTGGTGGAGGGCCTGCTGGTGGACCGTGCGTTCATCGAGGAACGCAAGGACAGCGCCGCCGAACTGGCCTCGATGACCGACCTGGGGCAGTTTGCGCCCCGGCACACGGTAGCCAACGCCCTTGCGGCCGCTGCCCTGGTCCGGGCCTACGGTGTGGATGCGAAGGCGGTGCGCCAGGGAATCCAGGATTACGTGCCCGGCAACCATCGCATCCAGCCGGTCGCCAAGGAGAACGGCGTGCTCTGGGTCAACGATTCCAAGGCCACCAACCCGCACGCGGCAGCCGCCTCGCTGGCCACCTTTGCGAACGTCATCTGGATCGCGGGCGGCCTGTCCAAGGGCGTCAGCTACGACCACCTGGTCCGGGACCACGCTGCCCGGCTCAAGGCTGTGGTGCTCATCGGTACGGACACCACCGCGCTGGCGGACGCCTTGCAGCGACACGCGCCGGATGTCCCCGTGATCACGACGCCGGCGGGCGACACTGAAAATATGCAGACTGCCGTAACGGGCGGAGCCAGCACGGGCAGCTCGCCGGATTCCGGTGCGGCCGTGATGTCCCGGGCCGTTGCGTCAGCGGCGCAGCTGGCGGCATCAGGGGACACCGTCCTGATGGCCCCGGCAGCTGCTTCCATGGATCAGTTCTCTTCCTATGCTCACCGCGGCAACGCCTTTATTGAAGCTGTCCGCGAGCTGGTGGAAGGGCAGGCCCAGACCGGCGAGGAGTAACAATGGTCAGCACGCCCACCCGGTCGCCGGCCTCACGGCCGCGCGCCGGAAAACCCGCTTCGCCCGTAAAATCCACCATCACCCTGCCGGACCGGATCCGGGGCTGGTACCAGGCCTTCTGGTCCACGCTGGAAGGCACCGGCACTTCCAAGAACGGCTCAACGTATTACCTGATCCTTGGTTCCACGCTGGCCCTGACCGCCATCGGCATCATGATGGTGCTGTCGGCCTCGAGCGTCGAATCCATCGCTGCCGGAAAATCGCCCTACGGCGACGCCCTGAAGCAGGGCATGTTCGCCGCCATTGGCATCTTCACCATGTTTGTCCTCTCACGCATCAACGTGGTCTGGCTGAAGCGCCTGGCCTGGCCGGGGCTGGGCGGCGCCCTTGTCCTCCTGGTGCTCGTGCAGCTGATCGGTGACGAAGTCAACGGCAACAAGAACTGGATCGACCTGGGCGGCATCACGTTCCAGCCGTCCGAGGCGTCCAAACTGACGCTGGCGCTCTGGATGGCCACCGTCCTGGCCAGGAAAGGGAAGCTGCTGCACCGCTGGCCCCACGTGCTGATCCCGGCCGTGCCGCTGGCGGGCGGGGTCATCGGCCTGGTCCTGTTGGGCAATGACCTTGGCACGGCCATGATCATCATGATGATCACTGCTGCCGCCCTCTTCTTCGCCGGAGTACCGCTGTACCTGTTCGGGTTCGCCGCCCTGGCGGCCGCGGCCGGCACAGCAGTCATGGCCATCACCAGCTCAAACCGCATGTGCCGCATCACCTCCTGGTGGACAGGCCAGTCCTGTGCCGACGGCATCGACGCCAACTACCAGGCCACCAACGGGCTCTACGGGCTCGCGTCCGGAGGTTGGTTCGGCGTCGGCCTCGGCCAAAGCCGGCAGAAGTACAGCTGGATCCCGGAAGCCCATAACGACTTCATTTTCGCCATCATCGGCGAGGAACTCGGCCTCGTGGGCACCGTCGTCGTGCTTGTCCTCTTTGCCATCCTCGGGGCCGCCATCTACCGCGTAGTAGTGGCGCAGGAAGATATGTTCCACCGGGTGCTGGCAGGCACCATCATGGTGTGGCTGCTGGGGCAGGCCACGGTCAACATGGCCGTTGTAACAGGGCTGATGCCTGTGATCGGCGTGCCGCTCCCGTTCATTTCCTACGGCGGTTCGGCACTTCTGATGTCGCTCTGCGCCGTGGGGGTGGTGCTGTCGCTCGCCCGCGAACAGATGGCGCCGGCCCTCAGGCCGAAGAAACTGCTGAAATTCGGCACAAAGAAGGCCGGGGGATCCACCGGCAGCACAGCTGCCGACCGCAAAACCGCCGGCCCCAAAACAACCGGCGCCAAAACAACCGGTCCCAAAACAACCGGTCCCAAAACAACCGCAAGAAAGCGTACGTAGCTCCAGATGACTTCCCAGAACCTGTCCATTGTCCTGGCGGGCGGCGGAACCGCCGGCCACATCAGCCCCCTGCTGGCCATCGCGGCGGCCCTGCGGGTGGCCGCGCCCGGTGCCAGGCTGCTCGCCGTGGGCACGCCCGCCGGCATGGAAACCCGGCTGGTGCCCGCCGCCGGCCTGGAACTGACCACCATCGACCGCGTGCCGTTTCCGCGGAAACCCTCCGTGGACCTGCTCAGGCTGCCCGCACGGCTGGCCGGAGCGATCAGGCAGGCCGGACGCATCCTCGACGAAGCCTCGGCCGACGTCCTTGTCGGTGTCGGCGGCTACGTCTGCACACCCCTTTACCTCGCCGCCCGGCGCCGGGGAATCCCCATCGTCATCCATGAGGCCAATACCAGGCCTGGCTTGGCCAACCGTGTGGGATCGTTCCTGACCCGTCACGTGGCTACCGCCTTCGACACCACGCGCCTGCGTCACGCCCGCCATGTCGGCATGCCCATGCGGACCGAAATCTCCGGCCTGGACCGGGACGCTGCCCGTGCCGCTGCCCGCGAATCCCTGGGCCTGGATCCCACCACGCCCACGCTGATTGTGACCGGCGGTTCCTCCGGGGCCCAGAGCATCAACCGCGCGGTGGCCGCCGCGGTGCAGGACCTTGGTGCGGCGGGAATCCAGACGCTCCACATCACCGGCCGCGGCAAAAAGGTTCTGGGGCCCGACGGCGGCCCCCTCGCCGCACCGGGCTACCGGCAGGTGGAGTACGTGGACGGCATGGAACAGGTGTACGCCGCCGCGGACGTGCTGCTCGCGCGGTCCGGCGCGGCCACGGTCTGCGAAGTGGCCGCCGTGGGAGTGCCGGCAGTGTTTGTCCCGCTGCCCATCGGGAACGGCGAGCAGGCGCTCAACGCGGCGGGCCTCGTGAACGCCGGCGGCGCACTCCTGGTCCCGGATAAGGACTTCACCGCGCAGTGGGTGGCGGGCCAGCTCATCCCCCTCGTCACCGACCCCGGCCGACTGGCCACCATGGCCGCCAGTTCACGCCGCCTTGGCATAAGAAACGCCGATCAGCGCATGGCTGATCTTGTCCTGGAAGCGGTATCCGCATGACCCCCGCAAGCATCCGCAGCCAGGAGTCCCTGGGCCGCGTCCATTTCATCGGCATCGGCGGGGTGGGAATGTCCGCCGTGGCCCGCATCATGGTGGCCCGCGGCGTCGCCGTCAGCGGATCGGATGCCAAGGACCTTCCGGTGATGGCGGAGCTGGCAGCCGCCGGTGCGAGGATCGCCGTGGGCTACGCCGCATCCAACGTGGGCGATGCCCAGACCGTGGTGGCCGGATCGGCGATCCGTGCGGACAACCCTGAACTGGTGGCTGCGCGCGCGGCCGGCCTGCCCGTGCTGCACCGCTCGGAGGCACTGGCGGCCACCATGGGGGA
This sequence comes from Pseudarthrobacter psychrotolerans, assembly GCF_009911795.1. NCBI lineage: Bacteria > Bacillati > Actinomycetota > Actinomycetes > Micrococcales > Micrococcaceae > Pseudarthrobacter > Pseudarthrobacter psychrotolerans. Next base: position 477,729 of record NZ_CP047898.1, read on the forward strand.
CGATCTCGTGGTGACCGTGGCAGGCACCCACGGCAAGTCCACCACCACCTCCATGATCACCGTCCTGCTCCAGGGAGCCGGGCTGGACCCCTCGTTTGCGATCGGTGCCAACGTGCCTGCGCTCGGCGTCAATGCCGCCCACGGCACGTCAGGCATTTTTGTGGCCGAAGCGGATGAATCCGACGGGTCCTTCCTGAACTACCGGCCCAGGATTGCCGTGGTCACCAATGTGGAAGCCGATCACCTGGACCACTACGGCACCGCCGAGGCCGTCTACGAGTCCTTCGACCGCTTTACGGAACTGCTTCCGGCCGACGGCGTCCTGATTGCCTGCGCCGACGACGCCGGCGCGGCTGCCCTTGCAGAGCGCACACTCGCGCGCGGCAACACCCGGGTGGTGCTGTACGGCACCGCTGAGGGGTCGGACGTGGTACTGCACGACGGCGGCCCGGGGGACGTGGCGGTCTCCGCACCCGCCGGACGGTTCGCCCTGGAGCTGCAGGTCCCGGGCCGGCACAACGCGCTGAACGCCGCCGCCGCCGTCGCCGTCGCGCTGGAACTGGGGGTCGACGCTGAAACTGCCGCGCGTGCCCTGGCACACTTCTCGGGCGCTTCCCGGCGCTTTGAACTGAAGGGCGAGGCACGCGGCGTGCGCGTCTATGACGACTACGCCCACCACCCCACCGAGGTACGGGCCGCCCTGACGGCTGCGCGATCCGTGGCGGGCGGGCACCGCGTCCACGTCCTGTTCCAGCCGCACCTCTTCTCCCGCACCCGGGAGTTTGCCAAGGAGTTCGCAGCAGCGCTGAACCTTGCAGACACCGCACTGGTACTGGACATCTACCCCGCGCGCGAAGACCCCATCCCAGGGGTCAGCAGCCAGCTCATCGCCGAGCACCTGGCTCCCGGCGGACGCCTGGTGGAGTCGAGCGGGGCAGTGGCTGCCCTCACGGACGCCGCCCGGCCCGGCGACATCATCCTGACCGTCGGGGCAGGGGATGTCACGGCCTTCGGACCGCAGATCGTGCAGGCTCTCGATGGGTAGTCCGCGCCGGCCCACGTACGCCTCACCGGGCAGGCGGCAGCCAGCCTCGCCGGCGCAACCGGAGGTCATCTCGGCCTCCAAGAGCGCCCCGGAAACGGATACCCCGCCTTTGCCGGGGCGAAAAAAGGCCAAGGACGCCGACCGCAAGCGGGCGGAGGACAAGACACCAGCAGGCACGGACAAGGCAGCTGCAGGCACTGACAACGTGCTGGCCTTCCCGGAGCCGCCTGGAAAGCGCCGCAAACGCAACTTCCTGGTGACTCTCGGCGCTGTCCTGGCACTGGTCTGCGCACTGCTTGCCGCCGCAATCTTTTCGCCGGTCCTGGCTGTGCGCACCGTATCGGTGTCCGGGACCCGGCTCGTCACCACAGGACAGGTCCAGGCCGCACTGGAACCCCTGAAGGGCAAACCCCTGCCCCAGATCAGCGATGAGGAGGTCAGCCGCCTCCTGGCGCCCCTGGTCCAGATCAAGTCCGTCTCGACCCAGGCACGGCCGCCTTCCGGGTTAGTCGTCCAGGTGCTGGAGCGCGTTCCAGTGGCCCTGGTGAAGCAGGGGGAGCAGTATCAGTTGGTTGATGTGGACGGCGTGGTGCTGGCCAGCCCCCCGGACCCGGCTGCGATTGCCCTGCCCGTGATCGACGGCGGCGCCGGAACCATCGGCAAGGACCTTTTCCAGGCGACTGCAGCGGTCCTGGGTGCACTCCCGCTGGACGTGCTGTCGAAGCTGTCCAACGCGTCCGCCCAGTCCGTGGACGCCGTGGAGCTCAAATTGGTGGACGGGCAGACCATCATTTGGGGGAATGCGGGGGAGAAGGAGCTCAAGGCCAAGGTACTTGAAGCATTGCTGAAGGTTCCCGCGGACCCGAAGAACCCCGTCCGTGTGTACGATGTGAGCGCGCCCCGGCATCCGGTGACGCGTTGAACGCTTTATTTACCCGGTATTCCCGCGACACGCGGCTCCGGTTATTGAATGTCTGAACCATAGGAAATAGCGTTCCAACATGAGTTACTTGACATAACTATAACCTTCAACTCGAAGGTTAAGGTTCGAAGCTTCAAGCCCGACTCCACAGTTTTCGCAATAGGACACGAACAAGGGACACGTAACGTGGCAGCTCCGCAGAATTACTTGGCCGTCATCAAGGTCGTCGGCATCGGCGGCGGTGGCGTGAACGCAGTCAACCGCATGATCGAGGTCGGTCTTCGCGGCGTCGAATTTATCGCGGTGAACACCGATGCGCAGGCATTGTTGATGAGCGATGCAGACGTCAAGCTCGACATCGGGCGTGAGTTGACGCGCGGCCTGGGAGCCGGCGCGAACCCTGAGGTGGGCAAGCAGGCTGCGGAGGACCACGCCGAGGAAATCGAAGAGGTCATCCGCGGCGCCGACATGGTCTTTGTCACCGCTGGCGAAGGCGGCGGCACGGGCACCGGCGGCGCGCCCGTGGTAGCACGCATCGCCCGGTCGCTTGGTGCCCTGACCATCGGCGTGGTGACCCGTCCGTTCACGTTTGAGGGCCGCCGTCGTGCGGGTTCTGCAGAGGCGGGCATCGACGCCCTCCGCGACGAAGTGGACACGCTGATCGTGATCCCGAACGACCGGCTTTTGTCCATCAGCGACCGCAACGTCTCCGTCCTGGACGCTTTCCGTTCCGCTGACCAGGTCCTGCTGTCCGGTGTCCAGGGCATCACGGACCTCATCACCACCCCGGGCCTGATCAACCTTGACTTCGCGGACGTCAAGTCCGTGATGCAGGGCGCAGGGTCCGCACTGATGGGCATCGGCTCCGCCCGCGGTGAAGACCGTGCGGTGAAGGCTGCTGAGCTCGCCATTGCATCGCCGCTGCTGGAAGCCTCCATCGACGGCGCCCATGGTGTCCTGCTCTCCATCCAGGGCGGTTCCGATCTTGGCCTGTTCGAAATCAATGAAGCTGCCCGTCTGGTCCAGGAAGTGGCCCACCCCGAAGCCAACATCATCTTCGGCGCCGTAATCGACGACGCACTCGGTGACGAGGCCCGCGTCACGGTCATTGCCGCCGGTTTCGACGACGTCAAGGCCACCTCTCCGTCCATGGACCAGTCCCAGCCCCACGTCGCACCCCAGCGGCCGGCAGCGGCGCCCGCGCCGGCTCAGGCCCCCACCTCGGGCGGCGGCAGCCACCAGCACAACGTCCAGCCGGTCCACGCCGGCGTCGGTGCGTCGGGCCTGAGCAACTGGGGCCAGCAGCGCCCGTCGGCGGTCCCCGCCGATTCAGGTTTCGACGTCGACCTCCCCTCAGTAGTGGAGCCGGACCTCTCGGGGAACCTTGCCGACGACCTGGATGTCCCCGACTTCCTGAAGTAGGGCCCGGGTTGTTCTATTGGCGGGCTGAAGTGTCTGCCGGCGTGAGTGTGGCGTTCACAGACACCCAGGCCGGCAATCTTGCCCTGCACGTCGGGGACAATGCCGTTGACGTTCTCCAGCGCCGGGAGGCGCTGGAGAACGCTGCCGGAATGGCCCCTGGTTCCCTCCGGTTCATGGAGCAAGTCCACGGCACGGCCGTGGAAATGATGGAGCTGGCCACGCCTGCGCCGACCGCCGATGCCATGGTGTCCCGGGGACTGCCGCTTGCAGTGATGGTGGCCGACTGCATCCCGGCAGTGCTCGTGGGGCAGGGAGCACACGGCCCGGTCTTCGCCGCCGTACACGCAGGCCGACCGGGGATAGAAAACGGCATTCTCCCGGCAGCGGTGGAGCGGATGCGCTCAGCCGGGGCGGCAGGCATCCGTGCCTGGCTCGGCCCGTCAATCTGCGGGCGATGCTATGAGGTGCCCGCTGACCTGCGCTCCCAAGTGGCAGCGCAGGTGCCGGCGACGTGGGCTGCGACGTCCTGGGGCACGCCCGCGCTGGATCTCCCGGCGGGAGCGAAAAGCCAACTTGCAGCTGTCGGCGTCGTCATTGAATATTCGGGCCCCTGCACGCTCGAGCACAACGAGCTTTTCTCTTACCGCAGGTCCAACACCACTGGGCGCTTCGCGGGACTGGTGTGGTCGCATGAATGAGGGCATGGTGGAGGACAATCCGGCACGGATGGCTGAGCTCGCGGAACGACTCGCCGGCGTGCAGCGGCGCATTGAAGCCGCCGTCGAAAACTCAGGCCGGACGGGGCAGCTGCCCACGCTGATTGTGGTCACCAAATTCCATCCGGCCGCGGACATCAGGCGCCTGGCCGCGCTGGGCGTCCGCGACGTCGGCGAGAATCGGGATCAGGAAGCGTCCTCGAAGGCGGCCGAACTGGCAGGCCTCGGACTCAACTGGCACTTCGTCGGGCAGCTGCAGAGCAAAAAAGCGAAATCCGTGGCCACGTATGCGCAGGCAATTCATTCCGTGGACCGGGTGGCCCTGGTGGACAGCCTGGCGCGCGCCATCGTGGCGGAACAGGACCGGACGGGCCGGGGAGCCCTGGAATGCTTCATCCAGGTCAGCCTCGATGACGACGCCGGAGCCCACCGCGGCGGTGCAGCTCCGGTGGAGATTCCGCTCCTGGCCGAACGGCTGGCGGCTGCGGCAGGACTTGAACTGGCAGGCGTTATGGCTGTCGCCCCGTTGGGCGCGAGTCCGGAGGCGGCGTTCGAAAAACTGGCAGCCATCTCGGCGGACTTGGTAGCCGGGCATCCCGGCGCGACGGCCATCTCGGCGGGCATGAGCCAGGACCTGGAAGCGGCCATCCGTTTCGGAGCGACACACCTGCGAATCGGTTCCGATATTCTCGGATCGCGTCCCGCCGTGGGGTAGCGTCGAAACCATAGGAAGTGAGTGGCGGGGGATTCAAGGCTGTCAAGTCATTGGGCGGCCCGCCTACGGACACGATTAGGAGTCGACCATGGCCGGCGCTCTGCGCAAGACAATGATCTATCTTGGGCTCGCCGACGGCGATGAACACTACGAGTCCGAGCACACCACAACACGTAAGGACGAGGACGATTCGATGGAAGTTGACCGCGAGGAACGCCGTGCACCGGCACCTGTCCGCGATGTCAGCCGCGAGTCATCTCACGCCCCCGAAGAGGAATACCGCGCACCAGTGACCCCCATCAAGCGTGCGGCCTCGAGCCGCGAAGAACCGTCCGGGCTTCGGCAGATCACCACGATCCACCCGCGGTCCTACAACGACGCCAAGCTCATCGGTGAGAGTTTCCGGGACGGCATCCCCGTCATCATGAACGTGACCGACATGGGCGAAGCGGACGCCAAGCGTCTCGTCGACTTCTCGGCGGGCCTGGTTTTCGGGCTCCGGGGCAGCATCGAACGGGTCACCAACAAGGTATTCCTGTTGTCGCCGTCGTACATTGAGGTCATTGGCGATGACAAGAAGGTCAGCGAGACCCAGGCCAGCTTCTTCAATCAAAGTTAGCCCTGAGCTTATTCCAGATGCCAGACAGGTACACCTGTCTGGCATCTGTGCTGAAATAGACAAGAAACATTGGCAGGGCACCGCGGTATCCGGAATGGACATGGAGATATGAGTTAAGTCATGGGAATTGTTTTCGGACTTGTCTATATCGCCCTTTTGCTGTTCTTCGTGGCACTGATCATCCGGCTTGTCTTTGACTGGGTCCAGATGTTTGCCAGGGAATGGCGTCCGCGTGGTGTTGCCCTCGTGGCGGCCCACACGGTGTACTCGATCACCGATCCGCCGCTCAAGGGGCTCCGGAGGCTGATCCCGCCATTGAGGCTCGGAGGGGTCACCTTGGACCTCGGGTTTCTGGTCCTGTTCATCGCCGTCAGCATCGCGATGGCGGTCACCAGGGGATTCGCGTAATCTTCGACAAGACCTAGCGGCACAGGCGAAGTTCCTGGAATTGGAACTCCCCGCGTGTCGCGAAGAAATCTCCGGTTTGACACCCAGTGTTGAATTAGAGGAACCAGACAATATTTAGGTACCGTAGTTTTGACGGCCGGAAGGCCTACTGACTAACTAGACCAATGAGGTGACCAGATGGCTTTGACGCCAGAAGACGTTGTCAACAAGCGCTTTCAGCCGACCAAGTTCCGCGAAGGCTACGACCAGGATGAAGTTGATGACTTCCTGGACGAGATCGTTGTGGAACTCAGGCGCCTGAACCAGGAGAACGACGAGCTCCGCAAGAAGCTTGCAGAATCAGGTTCCGGCGTGCCGGCCAGCTCCGCTGCGTCCGCCCCGGTGGTCGAGAAGGTTCCCGCGCCCGTCAAGGCTGAGAAGGTTGAGTCCCCGGCGAAGGCCGAGGTCGAGGCGAAAGCCCCCGAGGCCGCCAAGAAGAAGGAAGCCGAGCCTGCAGGGCCTGTTGCGGCTGTTCCGGCTGCTGCGCCCGCCGCATCCGCTGGAAGCACGGTTTCGGCCGAGTCCGCTGCCGGACTGCTCGCCATGGCGCAGCAGATGCACGACCGTCACGTCGCCGACGGTCAGTCCCAGAAGGACAAGATCATCGCCGAGGCCCAGATCGAGGCCAGCAGCCTGGTCAACGATGCCCAGGAGAAGTCCCGCAAGATCCTCGGTGCCCTTGAGCAGCAGCGCTCCGTCCTGGAACGCAAGGTCGAGCAGCTTCGCGGCTTCGAACGCGACTACCGTTCACGCCTGAAGGCCTACATCGAAGGCCAGTTGCGCGACCTTGACGCCCGCGGTTCCGTGGCGGCGCCTGAGGTCGAAGCGAACTAGTCCTTCAAGCACGTATTCTGAGAGCCGGTGGCTGAGGATTCCTCGGCCGCCGGCTTTTGGGATTAACATCGGTTTCACAAATGAAAGCACCATGACTGACCACCTCGCCGCTGACGCCGCAAACCCTCCTCCTTCATCGTCCCGCCCCCGCGGGCACTCCTGCTCTCGCTCTTCGCCGGTTTTGCGGCCTTTGCGTACGTCCTGGACCAGCTGACAAAACTGTGGGTGACGTCCTCGATGGTGGAGGGTGAACGCATCCAGGCGCTGCCGCCGCTCCTGCACTGGTACTTCATCCGTAATTCCGGCGCCGCATTTTCGATCGGGGAGAACGTCACATGGGTGTTCTCCATCATCATGGCCGGCGTCTCCATCGCCATCCTGTTCCAAGTGCGCAAGCTGGGCTCGGCCTGGTGGTCGCTGGCACTGGGCCTTCTCCTGGGCGGGGCCCTGGGCAACCTGACGGACAGGCTTTTCCGGGAGCCTTCCTTCGGGATGGGGCACGTGGTGGATTTCATCCAGCTGCCCAATTTTGCGATCTTCAACATCGCCGATTCCGCGGTGGTCTCAGCAGTGGTCATCATCTGCATCCTGACGTTGCGGGGGATCGCCCTGGATGGCTCACGGCACGTCGCGGTGCCACGGAAAGAGGCGGCCCAGCCGAAAGACACCGACGATGCCTGAGCGTGTGGTGGTCGCCGACGAATTCGGCGGAACGCGGGCTGACGCCGGGCTCGCCAAGCTGATGGGGATATCCCGGTCAATGGCCGCGACCCTCATTGCCGAAGGCAACGTGCTCAGCCGCGGCAAGAAACTCGGTAAGTCCGCGCGGTTGGTTGCCGGCGATGTCCTGGAAGTGACGGTGCCTGAACGACGGGACCCGCTCGAAGTAGTGGAGGAAGTTGTGGAAGGCCTGAAAATCCTGCTGGACGACGACGAATTTGTCGTGGTGGATAAGCCGGTGGGCGTTGCCGCACATCCTTCCCCCGGCTGGGTAGGGCCCACCGTGGTCGGCGGTCTCGCGGGAGCGGGATTCCGCATCTCGACGTCGGGCTCACCTGAGCGGGTGGGTATCGTGCACCGGCTCGACGTCGGCACGTCCGGGGTGATGGTGGTGGCCAAAACGGAACGCGCCTACACAGCCTTGAAGCGGGCCTTCAAGGAGCGCACTGTGGAGAAGGTCTACCACGCGGTGGTCCAGGGGCTCCCGGACCCCCTGGAGGGCACCATAGACGCACCAATCGGGCGCCACCCGGGACACGACTGGCGTTTTGCCGTGATCGAAGACGGCCGGCCGTCGATTACGCACTACGAAGTGCTGGAGGCTTTTGGCAAGGCCACACTTGTGGAGGTGCACCTTGAGACAGGGCGAACTCACCAGATCCGTGTCCACTTTTCAGCGTTGCGGCACCCGTGCGCCGGAGATCTGACCTACGGGGCGGATCCCCGGCTCGCCGCCACCCTGGGCCTGACCCGGCAATGGCTCCATGCCCGGCAGCTCGGCTTCGACCACCCGGCAACGGGGGAGCGCGTGACCGTGACCAGCGAATACCCGCAGGACCTGGCCTTTGCCCTGGAAGTCCTGGCGTCGGGGGAGGCGTAGCGGCTGGGTCGCTGGGCCGTTGGCGGTCCGCCAGCGCTTAGAATGGTGCGGTGACTTCCAGCAATGCCTCGTTCGTCCATCTCCATAACCACACCGAATACTCCATGTTGGACGGCGCAGCCCGCCTGGGTGAGCTCTTCAACGAGACTGAACGCCTCGGGATGCCGGCCCTGGCCACCACCGACCACGGGTACCTGTTCGGAGCCTTCGATTTCTGGAAACGCGCCACGGACCAGGGGATCAAGCCGATTATCGGCGTCGAGGCCTACGTCACCCCCGGCACCGCGCGGACGGACAAAAGCCGTGTGCGCTGGGGCGAGGAACACCAGCGCAAGGACGACATCTCCGGCGGCGGCTCCTACACCCATATGACGCTGTTGAGCTATAACAACGTCGGCATGCGCAACCTCTTCCGGGCCTCGTCCATTGGCTCGCTGGACGCAGTCTTCGGCAAATGGCCTCGTTTGGACCGTGAGCTGTTGAACACATACTCCGAAGGCCTGATCGCCACCACTGGCTGCCCTTCAGGCGAAGTGCAAACCCGCCTGCGGCTGGGCCAGTACCGCGAGGCCATGGAAGCTGCCTCGGAATTCCGTGACATTTTCGGTGCGGAGAACTACTTCTGCGAACTGATGGACCATGGCCTGGACATCGAACGCCGGGTCACGGGCGACCTTCTGCGGCTGGCCAAGGATCTTAACCTGCCCCTGGTGGCCACCAACGATCTGCACTACACGCACGAACACGATGCCAAGGCACACGAGGCCCTGCTTGCCATCCAGTCAGGTTCCACGCTGCTGGAGCCATCGTATGACAACGGCGGCTCTCGCTTCGCGTTCTCCGGCAGCGGCTACTACCTCAAGTCTCCGCAGGAGATGCGGGAGTTGTTCAGGGACCACCCGGAGGCTTGCGACAACACACTGCTGATCGCCGAGCGCTGCGATGTCTCGTTCAACACCGGCGCAAACTACATGCCGCGGTTCCCCTGCCCGCCGGGCGAGGACGAGACATCCTGGCTGGTTAAGGAAGTTGCCACCGGACTGGAATACCGGTACCCGGGCGGTGTTCCGGATAAAGTCCGCACGCAGGCTGACTACGAGCTCGAAGTCATCACCTCCATGGGGTTCCCGGGATACTTCCTGGTGGTGGCAGACTTCATCAACTGGGCAAAGAAAAACGGCATCCGCGTCGGTCCGGGCCGTGGCTCCGGAGCCGGCTCCATGGTGGCGTACGCCATGCGCATCACGGACCTTGATCCGCTCCTGCATGGCCTGATCTTTGAACGGTTCCTCAACCCGGACCGTGTGTCCATGCCTGACTTCGACGTTGACTTCGATGACCGTCGCCGGTCAGAGGTCATCGACTATGTGACCCGGAAATACGGCGACGAGCGTGTGGCCATGATTGTCACGTACGGCACCATCAAGACCAAGCAGGCGCTGAAGGACTCCTCCCGTGTGCTGGGTTACCCGTTCAGCATGGGGGAGCAGCTGACCAAGGCACTCCCGCCGGCTGTGATGGCCAAGGACATTCCGCTCGCCGACATCCAGAACAAGGACTCCAAGCGCTACAGCGAGGCCGGTGACTTCCGCCAGCTGATCGCTACGGATCCCGAGGCCGCCAAGGTCTTCGAGACGGCGCTCGGTATCGAAGGGCTGAAGCGCCAGTGGGGCGTGCACGCCGCCGGCGTCATTATGTCCTCGGACCCCATCATCGACGTCATCCCGGTCATGCGGCGCATCCAGGACGGCCAGGTGATCACGCAGTTCGACTACCCCACCTGCGAGGGCCTGGGCCTGATCAAGATGGACTTCCTCGGCCTGCGGAACCTGACGATCATTTCCGACGCTTTGGAGAACATCAAGCTCAACCGCGGCCTGGATCTGGACCTGGACAGCCTGGCCCTTGATGACGTGGCCTCGTACGAACTGCTGGCCCGGGGCGACACCCTGGGCGTGTTCCAGCTTGATGGCGGCCCCATGCGCTCCCTGCTTAAGCTGATGAAGCCTGACAACTTCGAAGATATCTCGGCCGTGCTGGCGCTTTACCGGCCCGGCCCAATGGGCGCCAACGCGCACACCGACTACGCGCTGCGCAAGAACGGGATCCAGGAAGTCATCCCGATCCACCCCGAACTCAAGGAACCTCTTGCTGAAATCCTTGGCGGGACCTACGGCCTGATCGTCTATCAGGAGCAGGTTATGGCCGTGGCGCAGAAACTCGCCGGCTATTCCCTCGGGCAGGCGGACATCCTGCGGCGCGCCATGGGTAAAAAGAAAAAATCCGAGCTGGACAAGCAGTTCGCAGGTTTCTCCCAGGGCATGCAGGACAACGGCTACTCCATGGCCGCCGTCAAGACCCTTTGGGACATCCTGCTGCCGTTCTCCGACTACGCATTCAACAAGGCCCACTCCGCCGCCTACGGTGTGATCTCCTACTGGACCGCCTACCTGAAGGCGCACTTTGCGCCGGAATACATGGCTGCCCTGCTGACGTCGGTCGGTGACGACAAGGACAAATCGGCAATCTACCTCAACGAATGCCGGCGCATGGGAATCACCGTGCTGCCGCCGGACGTGAACGAATCCGCGCTGAACTTCACCCCGGTAAGTACCGACATCCGCTTCGGCATGGGCGCCATCCGCAACGTGGGCGTCAACGCCGTCGAAGCCATGGTGGCCGCACGCGAAAAGGAAGGCGCCTACACGTCCTTCAAGGACTACCTCATGAAGGTTCCCGCCGTGGTCTGCAACAAGCGGACCATTGAATCCCTGATCAAGGCCGGGGCCTTCGATTCCCTCAACCACCACCGGCGCGCTCTGGCGATGATCCATGAAGAGGCCATCGACTCCGTCATTACCCTCAAACGAAACGAAGCGATCGGCCAGTTCGATCTCTTCGCCGGTTTCGAGGAGGCCGAATCCGAAGCATCGCTGAGCATCGAGATTCCCGACCTGCCGGAATGGGAGAAGAAGGACAAACTCTCGTTTGAGCGTGACATGCTTGGCCTGTACGTGTCAGACCACCCGCTGCAGGGCCTGGAAGGACTCCTCAGCCAGCACGCGGACCAGTCCATCACCTCGATCATCGGCGAGGACGGGCCGCACGACGGCGCCATCATCACCATCTCCGGCATGATCACCTCGCTCAGCCGAAGGATCGCCAAGGCCAGTGGCAACGCCTATGCCCGCGCCGAAATCGAAGACCTCGGCGGTTCGATGGAGGTGATGTTCTTCGGCCAGGTCTACGGCCCCATCGCGTCGGTCCTTGCCGAGGACCTGATCGTAGTGGTCAAGGGCCGCCTGCAGCGGCGGGACGACGGAGCCGTGGCGCTGAACTGCATGGAACTGTCCGTGCCGGACCTCAGTGAAGGAACCAACGGCCCCGTGCTCATTTCGATGCCCACCCACAAGGCCACCGAGGCTGTGGTCACCGAACTGGGCGACGTCCTTCGGAACCATCGGGGGAACTCGGAGGTCCGGCTGCACCTGCAGGGTGACACCCGAACGGAAGTCATGGGGCTGCCCGTCCATCTCAGGGTCAACCCCAGTCCTTCACTGTTCGGCGATCTGAAGGTGCTCCTGGGCCCAACCTGCCTGGATAACTAGGTTCCGGCAGTCAGATCTCGTAGTCCAGCGGGACCGGCTGGCCATAGCCGCCGGCGTGGTATAGCAGCGGCGAACCGTCGTCGCCCACTTCGCCGTCCACAACTTCGACCACCACCACGGCGTTGTTCTCGAAGGAGAGCCGCATCTGGATCTTGCCGATCAGCCAGCCCGCGACGTCTTTGAGGACCGGGACCTCGTGCGGGCCAAGTTCCCAGTGGTCCCCGCCGAACCTGTCCTTGGTACGCGCGAAACGGTCGGCCAGCGCCTGGTTTTCCAGACCCAGCATGTGGACGCCGAGGTGGGTGGCGTTGGCCACCGCCGGCCAGGAACTTGAACTGCGCGCCATGTTGAAGGTGAACCGCGGCGGCTGTGCGGACAATGACGCCACGGACGTGGCGGTAAATCCGTAGGGTTCGCCCTGGTAGTTCACGGTGATGATGGCGACCCCGGCCGCATGCCGCCGGAACATTTCCTTGAAGGTGCCCTCGAACGGCGTCTTGTCTGTCATCTTGAACGTGGCTCCCTGAAAAAGCAGGCTGAAATGGACTCTTCCTTAAGGGTATTAGTCCCCGCCGGACAGGGAGCAATCGCTGGACCCGGCACGTCATCTGATCAGCCACACCCGACATTTGTTAAGGTTTGTTTCATGAGAGAACACATCAGCCGCCGGTCTTCCCGGCTGCCGTGGAAATGGTTTGCCGCTGCTGCCGCCGGTGGTGTTCCCGTCGGCCTGCTGTGGTGGCTGCTCGCCCCCGGGGGATGAACCTGATCACCCGCAACCCGGCCTTCGCGGACGGGACAAATCCGGAGGTATGGCTGCTCAGGGACCTCACCCTTGCTGGACTGTGTGTCTTCGCAGGGTGCCTGGTGGCCGTCTTCCTGACCGACAAAAGCGGCCGCAATGCGCAGGCTGCCTTTCTCCTGGGTCTGGCCGGCGGAGTGGGCGGCGCCCTGATCGCGTGGCTGACTGGCGTGCTTGCGGGTCAGTTGTGGGGCGGACCCGCAGATACGTCGGTCAATGCCAGCGTCGCGTTCTCGCTCCGGTCCCTGCCCGTGCTTATCCTGTGGCCGGCCGCGACTGCCACGTCCGTGTTTGTCCTGAGCCTGATGAACCTGCTCAAGAACGGCCCAGAGGGTCCGGGCATGCCGGTAGCCGAAGGCAGCACACCCGGCGAGTAAAATGGACCGGTGACCATTTCTCCTGATTCTCCAGCCACCCCTCCTGCCGCCGCTGTCAGCTTCCGGACAGTCGACCTTCGGGGCAGGGGCCTGACCCTCGCCGGGTTGCGTGCGGCTGTTCCCCGCGCCCGGCAGCACACCGTGGCGGATGCGGAACAAAAGGTACTGGACATCATCAAAGCCGTCCGCGCGGACGGCTTCACCGCCCTCAGTGACCTGGCACTCCGTTTTGACGGAGTCCAGCAGGTCCACCCGCGCGTCCCGGCGGCCTCGTTGGCCCGGGCGCTGGCGGAACTGGTTCCGGCGGTGCGCGGCGCGCTGGAAGAATCCATCAGCCGGGCCCGGCGCTTCGCGGACGGGCAGCGGCCGCGCGATCTCGACGTCGAACTCGGCGACGGCGCGCTGGTGAGCCAGAACTGGGTGCCCGTATCGCGGGTCGGCTTGTACGTTCCCGGCGGCCTCGCCGTCTATCCGTCGTCGGTCATCATGAATGTTGTCCCGGCGCTTGCTGCGGGAGTGCAGTCCATCGCCCTGGCATCGCCGCCGCAGAAGGACTTCGGCGGCCTCCCGCACCCCACCATCCTCGCCGCAGCGGCCCTGCTCGGCATTGACGAGGTCTACGCCATCGGCGGTGCACAGGCCATAGCTGCCTTCGCCTACGGCGTGGAGGCAAACGACGCCGGGCCGGCGCTGGAGCCTGTTGACGTGGTCACGGGTCCGGGAAATATTTTTGTGGCAACGGCGAAGCGCCTGGTCAAGGGTGTGGTGGGAATCGATTCCGAGGCGGGGACCACCGAAATCGCCATCCTGGCTGATTCAACGGCGCAACCTGACCTGGTGGCAGCAGACCTGATCAGCCAGGCGGAGCACGACCCCCAGGCGGCTTCCGTGCTCATCACGGACTCGGAGGACCTGGCCGCGGCAGTCCGCGTCGAACTGGACCGGCAGGCGGCCGGCACCAAGCACTCCGCACGCGTATGCGAGGCGCTGTCCGGCCCGCAGTCGGGAGTTGTCCTGGTGGAGGACCTGGAACAAGGCATCGCCGCCTGCGACGCCTACGCCGCTGAACACCTTGAAATCATGACCGCCGACGCGGCGGCGGTAGCTGCCCGGATCCGGAACGCGGGGGCGATCTTTGTGGGGGACTACAGTCCTGTCAGCCTGGGCGACTACTGCGCAGGCTCAAACCACGTCCTGCCCACCAGCGGGACCGCGGCCTTTTCCTCCGGACTGAATGTCACCACCTTCCTGCGCGCCATCCAGGTCATCAACTACAGCCGGGCTGCCTTGCAGGAAGTCAGCGGCCACATCGTGAGCCTGTCCGGCGCCGAAGACCTGCCGGCGCACGGTGAAGCTGTCACGGCACGCTTCCGCCAGGCGCACTGACGCAACCGGAATGCATCGCAGGCCGCAGGCACCACAACATGTGGTAATTACAGGATTGTTATTCCGCAACATGTAGTCGTAAACTGAGAGGCGGAGAGGTCCGCCGGGGCCGGAAACCGGGGCCGGAAACATCGGCGCCGGAAGACACCGAGGGAGGGGACACCATGTACTGTCCATTTTGCCGCAATCCGGACTCCCGCGTTGTGGACAGCCGGATGGCCGATGACGGCTCGGCCATCCGCCGCCGCCGGCAGTGCCCGGAATGCGGCCGCAGGTTCACCACCGTGGAAACCACCAGCCTTTCAGTGATCAAACGCTCCGGGGTGGGCGAACCCTTCAGCCGGAGCAAGGTCATCAACGGCGTGCGTAAAGCATGCCAGGGCCGGCCGGTCAGCGAAGATGACCTTGCGCTCCTTGCCCAGGAGGTGGAGGAACAGATCCGTGCCTCGGGCGCGGCCGAGATCGACGCCCACGAAGTTGGCCTGATCATCCTTGGTCCGCTGCAGAAGCTTGACCAGGTGGCCTACCTTCGCTTTGCCAGCGTGTACCAGGCCTTCGAATCCCTTGAGGACTTCGAGACCGCCATTGCACTGCTCCGCCACGAGTCCGTGGAAGAAGGCACGCAACACGCGGCGGCGGCCGCCAAGAGCTCCGAAAAGAGCCCCCTGTAACTCCGGTGGTGGCCGCGGAGGGGAAGCCGCCACCACCGGCACCGGCTGCCTCTCGGCGCCGGTCAGTCACCGGTTATTTTGTGAGCTTGTGCTTCACTGCAATTTCGACGGCGGCGCCGACGATCCCGGCCTCATTCTTGAGTTCGGCCGGCACGATCGGGGTCCGCAGTTTCAGGCGCGGCAGATACTCGTCGGCGCGCTTGGAGATGCCACCGCCCACGATGAACAGCTCGGGTGAGAACAGGAATTCCACGTGGGAGAAGTACCGCTGCAGCAACACGCTGTATTCCTCCCAGGTCAGTCCGTCCCGTTCGCGGGCCACGGCTGAGGCCTTGCTTTCGGCGTCAAAGCCGTCGATCTCCAGGTGCCCCAGTTCTGCGTTGGGGACGAGGCGGCCATCGAAGATGAATGCTGAGCCGATTCCGGTGCCGAGGGTGATCACCAGGACAGTCCCGTCCACACCTTTGCCCGCGCCAAAACGGGCTTCCGCCAGCCCGGCGGCGTCGGCGTCGTTGATGACCTCCACCGGGCGGCCAAGCCGTGCGGTGAGCAAAGCATCAATATCAGTGTTGAGCCAACTCTTGTCCACGTTGGCCGCAGAATGGACCACGCCGTGCTGGATGATGCCGGGGAATGTGACGCCCACGGGCGAGTCCGCGGCCGGTGCCTCCGGGCGGCTTGAAAGCTCGGCAACCACCTGCGCTACGACGTCGGCTACGGCGTCAGGGGTGGCGGGCTGGGGCGTAGGCACGCGGAACCGCTCACCCAGGAGCTTGCCTTTTTTCAGGTCGACGATGCCGCCCTTGATTCCCGTACCGCCGATGTCAATGCCGATCAGCGGGGCGTTCTTGTGCGATTTCTCGTCCTTCTTGGCCAATGTTGTTCCGTTCGTGGCAGGGCGGGCAGGTCGGCCGGACGGCTGACCGGAAAATTTTCAGGGGAGCGTAAGGATTTCGGCGCCGGACTCTGTCACCAGCAGCGTGTGCTCAAACTGGGCGGTCCGCTTGTGGTCGCGGGTGACAACAGTCCAGTCGTCCTCCCACATGTCCCATTCGATGGTGCCGAGTGTCAGCATAGGTTCGATGGTGAACACCATGCCGGTCTCGATCACCGTATTGTAGGCAGGCGCTGCATCGTAATGCGGGATGATCAGGCCTGTATGGAACGCTTCGCCGACGCCGTGGCCGGTGAAGTCCCGCACCACGCCGTAGCCGAAACGCTTGGCGTAGGACTGGATGGCGCGGCCGATCACGTTGATCTCCCGGCCGGGAGCTACGGCTTTGATGGCACGGTTGAGGGTTTCCCGGGTGCGCTCCACCAGGAGACGCGATTCGTCATCGACGTCGCCCACCAAAAACGTATGGTTCGTGTCGCCGTGGACTCCGTTGATAAAAGCAGTGATGTCGATGTTGAGGATGTCGCCGTCCTGGACCACTGTGCTGTCCGGGATGCCGTGGCAGATCACTTCATTCAGCGACGAGCACAGGGACTTCGGGAACCCGCGGTAGCCAAGGGTGGATGGGTAGGCCTTGTGGTCCAGCAGGAATTCGTGACCCACCTTGTCCAACTGGTCCGTGGTCACGCCGGGCCTGATGTGGTTGCCCACCTCAACGATGGCCTGTGCGGCGATCCGGCTGGCGATCCGGATTTTCTCGAGGGTCCCGGCGGATTTGATCTCGGAGCCCGTGAACTTGGCCGGGCCGGGCTTGCCCACGTATTCCGGGCGCGGGATGGACGCCGGAACGGGAAGCTGCGGGCTGACGGTTCCGCGGGTAAGCGTGCCGGTGGGTGCAGTCGAGGCTAGGGAAGGCATAGATTGATCATATAAGGCACCGCATTAGGCCAAGTAACTGGATGCCCCAAGCTGTCCGCATCAGCGTTTAAGTTACGCGGATCACAGCCGGGCCCAGCCAGCCGGAACGAGGAGCATCGATGACTGAGTACTGGTACAACGTGAACACCCACGAGGTGGAAGAAGACGCACTCTCGGACTGGAGCCAGCTGATCGGCCCCTACAAGACCCGCGAAGAGGCCGAGCATGCCCTCGAAAAGGTCAAGGCACGCAATGAGGCGTGGGACAAACAGGACGACCAAGACTGACGTGCGAGGGGCCCCAGGCGAGCTTGGGGAGCGCGTCAGTCGCTAAAAGGAGTGCTCCGGGCCGGGGAACTGGCCTGAACGGACCTCGTCGCCGTACTCTTTGGCCGCGTCGCTGAGGGTAGTGCGCAGGTCAGCGTACTGTTTGACGAACTTCGCCATCCTGCCACCGCGCAACCCGGCCATGTCCTGCCACACCAGCACTTGCCCCGTGGTGGCGTTGCCGGCGCCGATCCCCACCGTCGGCACGCTGACCGCCGCGTCAACTGCGGCTGCCGTGTCGGCTGGAACCATTTCCATCAGGACGGCGAACGCCCCCGCCTCAGCCAGCGCCACGGCGTCGTCAATCAGGCGCTGCGCGTCATCCCCGCGGCCCTGGACCCGGTAACCGCCCAGCGCATGTTCACTCTGGGGGGTGAAGCCGATGTGGGCCATGACCGGGACGCCGGCCTGGACCATGGCCCGGACGGTTTCCGCGTAGTATTTTCCGCCCTCGATCTTGACAGCGTGGGCCAGTCCTTCCTTGAGGAACCGGACGCCTGTTTCAACACCCTGCTGCGCCGAGACTTCATAACTGCCGAACGGCAGGTCTGCCACCACCAGGGCGCGCTTGGCGGACCGCGCCACAGCGCGGCAGAGCGGCAGGAGTTCATCCACCGTGACCGGCAGGCTGGTCTCGTTGCCGAACACATTGTTGGAGGCCGAATCGCCCACCAGGAGGACCTCGATGCCCGCCTGGTCGAAGATCTCCGCACTGTACTGCTCGTAGGCGGTCAGCATGGCGAAGCGTTTGCCGTCCCGCTTGGCCTGCTGCAGGTGGTGGATGCGCACCCTGGGTGCGGGCTTCGCGTTGGCTTCCGACGACGGCGCCTGCACCGGTGCAGGTCCGTTTCCGTAAGGTGCGTGTACTTCAGCGGACGCGCTTGACTCAGAGCTATTGGTTGAGGCCATGGCAAGAGCGTAATGCGGCAGCAGCGGTCCTAGCCACCGCGGACGGGCTGCCAGGCCGTGATCCCCGTCATATTAGGCGGCTTTCCCCCGGAGATTTTTGCCACCGGGATGCCGCACCCACCATGGTTGCTGTGTTAACGCTGTGTTACGTGCGGTGCCGTCTCCCGCATTGGAGCGGATTGCTTAGTAAAGTGATGGTGAACTGCTGCCGGCCGCCGCTTCCGCGGGCCCGGGGCATGAACGATTGACCGGAGAAGAGGCCATCATGGACCGCCAGCAAGAGTTTGTCCTGCGCACCATCGAGGAACGCGACGTACGCTTTGTGCGCCTGTGGTTCACCGACGTCGTAGGTTCACTCAAATCGGTGGCACTCGCGCCGGCCGAGGTTGAAGGTGCCTTTGAGGAAGGGCTCGGATTTGACGGGTCAGCCATCGAAGGCCTGGCGCGGGTCTTTGAAGCCGACATGCTGGCCCAGCCGGACCCGGCCACGTTCCAGATCCTGCCCTGGCGCGGCGAGACCGAGCAGACGGCCCGTATGTTCTGCGACATCCTCACCCCGGACGGCGAACCGTCGGCCGCCGATCCCCGTAACGTCCTGAAGCGCACGCTGGCCAAAGCTGCGGACATGGGGTTCACGTGCTACACCCACCCCGAAATCGAGTTCTACCTCCTCAAGTCCCAGGAACCCGGCCCCGACGGCGCGCCTATCCCGGTGGACGAGGGCGGCTACTTCGATCACGTTCCCGGCGGCGTGGCGCAGGATTTCCGCCGCACGGCGGTGACCATGCTGGAAGCCGTGGGTATTTCGGTGGAGTTCAGCCACCATGAAGCCGGTCCCGGCCAGAACGAGATCGACCTGCGCTATGCGGACGCCCTTCAAACCGCGGACAACATCATGACGTTCCGGACAGTTATTAAGGAAGTGGCCCTCCAACAGGGAACCTACGCCACCTTTATGCCCAAGCCTTTCACTGCCCACCCCGGCTCCGGGATGCACACGCATTTCTCGCTGTTCGAGGGCGACACCAACGCTTTTTATGAGGCGGGCGCCGAATTCCAGCTCTCCAAGACGGCCCGTCAGTTCATCGCCGGCATCCTGAAGCACGCCCCGGAGTTCACGGCTGTGACCAACCAGTTCGTGAACTCCTACAAGCGGCTCTGGGGCGGCGGCGAAGCGCCGAGCTACCTCAGCTGGGGCCACAACAACCGTTCGGCCCTGGTCCGGGTCCCGCTGTACAAGCCGGGCAAGGGCCAGTCCGCACGCATCGAATACCGGGGAATCGATTCTGCAGCGAACCCCTACCTTGCTTACGCCGTCCTGCTGGGGGCCGGGCTGAAGGGGATCGAAGAAGGCTACGACCTGCCCGCCGCAGCCGAGGACGACGTCTGGTCACTGAGCTCGGCTGAGCGCCGGGCCATGGGCCACGACCCCCTGCCCGCCAGCCTTCACGATGCCATCCGGTCCATGGAGGACTCTGAACTGATGCCACAGATCCTCGGCGAACAGGTCTTTGAGCACTTCCTGCGCAACAAGCGTGCCGAATGGCAGGACTACCGGCTTCAGGTGACGCCCTACGAACTCCAGCGCAACCTCGGCATTCTCTAGGCGGCGGTGAGCCTCGCCCGCCGCCTCATCTCAGCCGGCTTCAGTGACCTGGAGAAGGGTGAGCGCTTCCTGGCTGCCCCGGAACTGGACGGCCTGGATACGGACAGGATTTTCGCCGGCCTGCAGATGGCTGCCAACCCCGATACCGCGCTCCAGTCACTGGTGCGGCTGATTGAAAAGCACCCCGGTCTCCGGGAACTGGCGGCGGCCGCTCCGGAGACCAGCGAGCCGCTCTACCGGGTGCTCGGGGCCTCCGAAGCGATCGGCGAGTTCCTCATCAGGCATCCGGAACACCTCACGGCTTTTGAGGTGACCGCCAGCCCCGAACCTCGCCAGGCAGATCCGGAGCAGCTCCGCTCTGTCCTCCTGAAATCTGTCCGCGCTGAACCCGGGTCAGCCCGGCCCGTGGCGGGAATGACCGGAACCGACGCCTATGCCGCGCTGCGGTCGGCCTACCGGCGAGGGGTGGTGGACCTGGCGGTCAAGGACATGTGCGCTGCAGACCCGCTGGACTTTATGCCCGCCGTCGGAGCTGAACTCGCAGACTTGGCGGGGGCCGCGATCGAGGCCGCGCTGGCAGTTTCACGTGCCGAGGCTGCCGAGCACTTCAGCGCCGGGGAGGTGGCCGCCGTTGGCCTGGCGGTCATCGGAATGGGGAAATGCGGAGCGCGGGAACTGAACTACATTTCCGACGTCGACGTCATCTACGTGATCGACGCCGGTGACCTTGAGGACGCCCGTGCCAGTACCATCGGCACAGCCCTGGCCACCGGCATTTCCCGGGCCATCTCTTCTGTGGCGCGTGAACCCGGGCTCTGGGAAGTGGACGCCAACCTGCGGCCGGAGGGCAAATCCGGTCCACTGGTCCGTACCCTGGCATCGCACGAAAGCTACTACGCCCGCTGGGCCGAGAGCTGGGAATTCCAGGCGCTCCTGAAGGCACGCACCATCGCCGGCGACAAGGACCTGGGGGAACGCTACGAAAGCGCGGTGGCCCCGTTGATCTGGAGCTCCGCCGGCCGTGAAGGGTTCGTGGAGTCCGTGCAGGCGATGCGCCGCCGGGTCACCGAACACATCCCGGCGGCGGAGGAACAACGGCAGATCAAACTTGGCCGGGGCGGCCTCAGGGACGTGGAGTTCACCGTCCAACTGCTCCAGTTGGTGCACGGAAAATCCGACGAAACCCTCCGCCGCAGGGATACCACCGCAGCCATAGCGGCACTGTCAGCCGGAGGTTACATCGGCAGGTCCGACGCCGCCGCTTTCGACCACGCCTACCGATACCTTCGCCTCCTGGAACACCGCATCCAGCTGTTCCAGCTCCGGCGGACGCACCTGATGCCCGTCAGCGATGCGGCACAGCGCGCCCTCGCGAAGGCAGTGCTTAGCCCGTTCTCCAATGACAGGCCGCCACCGGCTTCGCTGCTGGCCACCTGGCAGAAGACCAAACGCTCCGTCCGCGAACTGCACGAGCGTATTTTTTACCGCCCGCTGCTTAACACCGCGGCAAAACTCAGCAGCGAGGACGCCAGGCTGACGCCTGAGGCCGCCCAGGGCCGTCTTGCCGCCCTGGGCTACCGCGATCCGCGGGGCGCGATGCGGCACATCGAGGCGCTCACCGCCGGTGTCAGCCGGCGGGCAGCCCTGCAACGCCAGCTGCTGCCCATCCTGCTGGATTGGCTGGCCGAAGGTGTTGATCCCGACGCCGGGCTGCTCGCGTTCCGGCGCGTCAGTGAGGCCCTTGGCACCACCCACTGGTACCTGGGCATGCTCCGCGATTCCACAGCCGCGGCCGAACGGCTATGCAACGTGCTCTCCAACTCACGGCTGATTGCCGACCTATTGGAGGTGTCGCCGGAATCGGTGGCATGGCTGGGCACAAATAAAGACCTTGTGCCACTGGGCTTCGAAGCCCAATGGCAGGAGATCACGTCCAAAATGTCCCGCCACTCGGACCCGGAAAACGCCATCAGGCTGATCAGGCTGATCAGGCGCCGGGAGATCCTCCGGATCGCGATCGCCGATTCCGCCGGGCTCCTCAACCAGGACCAGGTGGGGGCGGCACTGGCGGACACCGACCGGGCAGCGGTGCTGGGCGCCCTGCGGGTAGCAGAAGGCATCGTCTCCGCTGAGGGACCGCTTAAGACCGGGATCCTAGTGGTGGCCATGGGCCGCCAGGGCGGCCGCGAGATCGGCTACGGCTCCGACGCCGACGTGATGTACGTACACCGCGCGTTGCCGGGCTTTACCGACGAGGAAGCGCAGGATCAGGCGGCCCGGATTGTCACCAAGGTCTCCAGCCTGCTCACCCAGCCGCTCAAACCGGCCATCATGGCCGAGCGGGTGCTGCAGATGGACGCGGATCTTCGGCCCGAAGGCAAGAACGGCGCCATGGTCCGCTCCCTGGATTCCTTCGCCGAATACTACCGCCGCTGGTCGTTGATCTGGGAAGCGCAGGCGCTGCTGCGTGCCCGGCCCATGGCGGGCGACGATGGCCTGGCAGAGGACTTCGTGGCCCTTATCAATCCGATCAGATACCCGGAGGCGATTTCGGAGCAGGATGTCCGGGAGGTACGCCGCGTCAAAGCGCGGGTGGAAGCGGAGCGGTTGCCGCGCGGGGCCGACCCGGCACGCCACCTGAAGCTTGGCCGCGGGGGACTGAGCGACGTCGAGTGGCTCGTGCAGCTCCTTCAACTCCAGCACGCGGCCAAGTACCCGGAACTGCGGACAACATCCACGGTGGAGGCCCTTGAGGCCGCTGCTTCACTGGGCCTGCTCTCCGTTCCTGACGCGAAGCTCCTAGCCGGCGCGTGGCGGCTCGCCAGCCGGATCCGGTCCGCCAACGTCATCTGGAGCGGCAGGGCCTCGGACATGCTGCCGTCCGCCCGGGGGACCTTGAGGCGGTGGCCCGCTGGTGCGGCTACGAACCAGGGCACGCGGCCGCCTTGGAAGAGGACTACCTCCGCATCAGCCGGCGTGCCCGGGCGGTGTTCGAGAAGACCTTCTACGGTCATTAGCGGCTGTCCCGGTCCTCCCGGAAGGCTGCAGACAGCCGCGGCGGTGCGGTGCTAGGTTGGGGGCCATGGCAACGCAAATTTACGTGAACCTGCCCGTTAAGGACCTGAAGCGGTCCGTCGATTTCTTCACCGCCCTTGGTTTCTCGTTCAACCCGGACTACACCGATGAAAACGCGACCTGCATGATCATCAACGAAAACGCCTTTGTCATGCTCCTGGTGGAGGGTTTCTTCAAGACCTTCACCTCCCGGGACGTGGCCGATGCCACCAGTTCCACCGAGTCCATCATGGCCTTTTCAGTGGACACCAAGGAAGCCGTGGACGCTGCGGTACGCAAGGCCCTGGCCGCGGGCGGCACGCCGTCGCAGGAGGTCCAGGACTACGGATTTATGTACAACCACAGTTTCCAGGACCCGGACGGACACCTGTGGGAGGTCCTCTGGACGGACCCTGCCGGTCCACCGGCCGACGGCGGGGCTCCCGCCGGATCAGAGTGACAGCCGACCTGAAAAACCGGGTTGATTCGGTTTGGCTCATCGCCCTGGATGACCTCAATGCTGATGCCCTTGCCATCCAGCTGGGTGAGATAGCCAACCTTGAACTGGGGCCCGGACAGGGCAGCTTCGTGGGTGACCCGCTCCGCATGGTCCTGGCGGGACTGGAGGAGGATTCGCGGTTCCCGTATGTCGTGGAGGCCGCAGGCTACGCCGTCGGAGTGCTGACCCTCCAGGCCGGTGCCGCGCGTCTCGCCGGCTGGCCGGACGAGGATTCTGCCTGGCTGCTGCGCGGTTTCCTGATCGACAGGCGCCACCAGGGACAGGGCCTCGGGCCGCTCGCGGCAACGTCCGCAGTGGAAGCCGCCGCGAAACTGACAGCCCGGCGCGGAACCTCCGAGGCCGGCGTCGTGCTTTCCGTCAACGAAACCAACCCGGCCGGCTTGTCCGCGTACAGGACCGCGGGGTTTGTGGACCACGGGCAATACCTGGGCGGCAGTTCCGGACCGCAGCGGACCATGTACCGAAGCTTCACAGGATAATTCGTCCGGACACGGTGCCGGGCATTGCCTGCGGCGCTACATTGACCGATCATGTGGATTGGCTGTGTTCTTCAAACCTTGTTGGGGGAAGGCTTGAAAAGTCTTCGTCTCGGGGAGCACATGTCAGGGGGCTGGCTCCTGGTCTCAGCACGTCTGGAGCCAGCCTTCACCTTAGGCACAAAAAAGTCCGCCCGGAGCGCAGCGTTGATGCTGGCAGCCCGGGCGGACTTTTTGGCGGACTGAACAGGCTCAGCCGCGGATCTGGCTAGACGCCGTAGTAGAGCTCGAACTAAACAAGGCTGATTGGCTGGTGCTGGACAGGCTCAAAATCGGCTAGATTCCGGCGTTTCCATGGTTGGTGCTGATTGCATGAATTGGGCACTTTGCGGACCTCTTGCGGACTTTCTGCGGACTGGGCGAGGTTCCGCCGAACGATAGGTTCCGCATTACTTGCCCCTGAGGGCACCTGTTGCTTCATGACCTGCTTGTGGTTAGATCAGCGCATGGCAATCAAATTGGGGAACAAGAATAAGGCACCGGGCGATAACTGGATTGGGTTCGGAGGCGTCCTCTGCTTCCTAACCGTCGTGATATTTCTGATGGGCGCATTCAATGGCGTCAACAACGGCCTGACCCTAGCTGGCGGCGTCCTTATGGGACTAATCATGATCAGCATCGGCTACCTTAAACGCATTTCCGTAGCGCTGATGCAGAACACATCTGCCACGAAAGAATCCGCATCGATTTAGCACGCCCGCGCTACTTAAACGCGGGAAGGCCCCGGCTGGTCATTTCGACTAGCCGGGGCCTTCGTGTGTCTAGCGGCGTCCGCCCGCCATGGTGGCAACGTTTTTGAGTTTCGCGTCAGTGACGCCGCCCGCGACAACCTCAATGCGTGCGTCGATCTGTTCGTTACCGATGAACACCCGCACGTCCGGCGCTGAGACGTTAGTTGCGCCTGCCCGGCCGCCTACACCTGCCGGCGCCGATGCCCCGTACATGGGCCTCACGCCGCCGTTTTGGAGTTGCTTACGGAAGGCATAGACGGCAGCTTGACCGCCCATCGCGTCAACGTCAGAGTCCGTCAGGACGTGCTCACCCTTGGCGCCCCAAAACAGCTTCGAGTCAACACCCTTAGGTCCAGGCGCAGAATCCAGTGCGCCACCGTCCGCGTAATGCCCACCCAGTTTATTCGGGTCAACCACTGTCGGCGCAGACCGCTCATCAACGGTCTTGAAGTACTCTGTGGTGTAGATGCCAATCTCTTTGCGCCCAGGGATCCCATTGACCGCCCCGGCAATCTGCTGAGCCTTCGCCATCGTGTCGGCAAAGTTCTGGATGGCCGTCTCAATCTTGATGTCCTTCGGGATACCAAGTGCCTTGCGGGCCATCTCGTCGGCCTTGTCGGCGTTCGCCCCAAGTGCAATGGCGTTGTCCCGAAGCTTCGTATACTGGGCTGTCAGATTCGCACTAAGCTCGGCGGCGGACATGCCATTCTTGGCGTTCGCCAGGGTGGATGCATCAGCGGCGGAGGCCTGACCGAGCCACGCCTCCTGGTTTTCCTTACCGGCCTTCGTGTTGATGTCCCAGTTCTTGCCGTTCGCGACGATTGCTGCATCGACGGCCTCAAGCGACTTCTGGTAATTGATGGTCGCCTGCTGCGCGGAAATGCTGATCAAGCCTGATGCCTGCATTGACTGGACGAGCTTGTCCAAGTGTAGGATCGCGCCGTCAGCTGCAATGCCCAGATCGTCAAGGGCCTTCTGCTGCGCCTCAGTCTGCTTGGCCGCGATCTCGGCCATCTTCGCCTGACCCTCAGTGGAGTTCATGGCGTCCTTCATCTTCTGTGGAACCTCACCAACAGCCAGGTTCAAAAGCTCCTGATCATTGATCGGAACCTTGAGCTCGCTCGCCATGCCCTTGAGTGCGTCCCGGTACCCCGGCAGGTAATCAAGGGCATCCTGCGCGCCCTTGCCGTTCGCCTCAAACTCGGTCGTGAGCTGCCGGAAGGACTTGGCTGCGACGTCCGCGCCGCCCGTTTTCACGAGATTACCCATCGCATCCCCAAGGCCCCTGAGCCGGTTTTCCAACTGTCCAATCTCACCCTTTGGCAGACCAATGAAGTCCGTGAATCCCTGGAAGAACTTGTTCCCGGAGTCGTCAAAGGTCTGGTGCGTGAGCCGGTTCACGGCAACCGCCAAGGTGTCGATCTTGCTAACGTCGATGCCGTTGACCTTATCGAACTTCCCAAAGATCGAATCCAGCCCGGCGCCGTCACCCTTGCCCACCTTCAATAGGGCCTGGCCATAGTCATCCATGGACTTGGTGCCCTTCTCCGTGAGCGTGGCGGCGGCGATCTGCAACGCGACAACAGCCCCGGCCGCAACGCCCGCAGCCTTCCCGACAGACCCTAAGGCGCTGGCCGTTCTAGGGGCAGCATCCCGAAGGGCTCCCACGGCGTGCACTGTGTCACTGATCTTGGGTATGACCGTCAGTAGCGCGCCGCCGAGCAACAGCCCTGCCCCTGTAACGCCGGCAACAGCTACGCCCGCGCCCTTCACCGGTTCAGGCAGGCTATTGAACGCGCCTATCGCATCCGTGAGACCCTGAACCACCGGCCGTAGGAACCCATCCGACGCGGCGCCCATCTCGATAAGCCCAGTCTCGAATGATGCCTGCAATTTCTTGAAGTCGCCATTCAGGGAGTCCATTTTGCCCGCAGCCTGTACGGCGGCGAAGCCCTGATCGTTCACGTCCTTGATCCATTTCTGGATCCCGGTGGAGCCCTCCTTCATGAGGACCGATGCGGCACGCATAGCGTCAGAGCCAAAGATCGTAGACAGGGCAGCGTTACGCTGCGCATCAGACAGGTTGCCGAGCTTGTCATGCAACTGCCCGGCCAGCGCTGTCACGCCAACGAACTTGCCAGTGGTGTCATAGGCATTGATGCCCATTTCAGCCATCATGTTCGCCGCCTGCTTCGACGGGGAAGCCAGCGCCAAGAACATGGTCTTCATCGACGTGCCAGCATCCGAACCCAACAAGCCCGCGTTAGCGAACGCCGAGAGGGTGCCTACCGTGTCGTCAATCGTGAGACCGAACTGCGCCGCAACAAGACCGCCCTGCTTCAGGCCGTCCCCAAGCTCGGACACGCCGCCAAGCGCCTTGTCAGCACCAGCAGCGAGCAAGTCAGCAACGTGCGGAACGTCCTTACCGTGCAAGTTGAACTGGGTAAGCGCGATTGTCGCGATTTCGGTAGCCTTACCCACGTCAATCTGACCGGCAGCAGCGAGGGCCAGGGCGCCGGGGAGTGCGCCGCCCATCATCTCCTTTACCGAGACGCCAGCCTTCACCAACTCAATCTCAGCGTCAGCCACATCATTAGCCGACAACCCAAATGCCATGCCCATCGACAGCGCCGAGTTCGTCAGTACATCCATCTCAGCCGCCGAAGCATGGGACAAGGACTGAACCTGAGCCATCCGGCCGCTGAACTCGCTATAGGCGTGAACCGCCAAGCCGATGCCAGCCAGGACAGCGCCGCCCATAATGGCCGCGTCCTTGCCCACCGACTCCATGTGTCCGCGGTTGGCATCCACAAAGCCCTTTGTCTGCTTACTGGCCTTCTCAGCGTCGGTCCCGTACTTCGAGAACCCCTGTCCGGCCTTGCCGAGCTCCTGTTCAGCCTTCGAGAGGCCCTTGGACAGTTCGGTTGTATCTGCCCGGACCTTTACGTCAATCACATGGTCATTTGCCACGCGCACTCTCCTTGATTAGTTTTTCTCCGTAGGCCTTGGCCCAGTTGATGCCGTACACCGCACGGAAACGCGCAACAGCGTCCTTCAGTACGGATTTGTAGGTGTCGTCCATGAAGTTCTGAGGGATCCCCCGCTCAGAGAGCCAGCGATCAAAGGACGCCCGACACTTTTCGTCATCTGCAACGAAAAGATCCCAAACCCCGGGCCCGTAGAACCCCGAGTCGTTGAACTTGGTAAAAGCGGCCCGATACCGGCAACCGGAACGCAGACGGTGCGGCAACCTGTCAGCCGGGTAATCACTAGGACTGGACTGCGCCGCACTCGCCTGCCTCCGGACGCTCACGACGCCGCCAACGGCTTGCCCTGGTGACCCAAGCCCCAATACACGCGGGAACGTTCCAGAATCTCCGAATAGCGGTCGTCCGAGTACTGCCTGCGGATCCCGCGTGCTGACAAAAACTCTTCCAACCTGCGCCGCTGGACCGACTCCACCTTCCTCAGTCGGTCAGCCTCCCCCATGTCGATGCCAATCCGGCCATTTGGCAGGTTCACTGTGAAGGCGGCGAACACATCGGGGGCCGCGCAGTCCATCAGGTCCAGCGGGATAACCTCGCCAGACGTCACCAGTTCCCGCCGAGCCAACCTACGCGCCGTCATGAGCCAATCGCCCATCCAAGCGCCGCCATGGCCTTAGGCGTCAAACCAAGGGCCTCGGCCGCATACCGGCATTCCTGTGCCACCCAAGCCGATCCGGTTTCGGCAAACAGCTTGCTTTCATAGGACACCAGCAGCGCCACGGTGCCCTTCACCGTTTCATCCCACTGCGTAGCCTGCGGAGACTCCCACAACTCCGACCAGCGAGCCCTGTCCACCGCCGTCCACTCGCGTCCGGCCGGCATGTCAGGGACAGGCAAGGTGCAGCCTGTCGCCGGAAGCATCACCAGCGCCGAACGCTGCGCCGCCTCAGGTGGACGGCGGTGAGCTCTCGAATTTGGCTTCGAAAAATTCTTTGGTGCAGCCACAACGGATCCTTTCAACTAAGCCCGATTGAGGTTCATTGGTACGGAAAAACTCTTTTCATCTACCCGGCGCGTCCAAATGGTGGACATCGTCACCGGGTCGCCCCCCTACCCTTCGAAGGTCGTGGCGCGGGGTGGCGGCTGGCCGCTTGCTTGGTGCCATGTGCCAGCCGCTTCCCGTCATCGTGTTGCTGTCGTGTGTGTTGCTGCGTGTGCGCCTGCCGTGTTGACGAGAGCGTGCAGTACGACGTGCGGCTCTTGCCATCCGCAGCCGGTGCACTGTGCGATGTACTGCACCGAGCTGGTCCACTCAGCAAACGATTCGCGTACCTCACTGAGTATTACCTCGCTGCCGTCGTTGCCTTTGATGACTGCTACCTGTGCCATCAGTCGTCTGCCAGTGCGTCGAGGGCGGTGGTGAGTTGTGCGTTGGCTGTGTCGCGGGCTGCGAGTAGGTCCACCAGCTTGACGTTCTCTGCCCTGAGTTGTGCGGCCAGGTCCTGCTCTGGTCCTGCAAGGGTGGTGACCACGGCCTGAGCCGTAGCCTTGCCGATCACCACGCCGTTGTTGTCGGCCGCTTGCATGCCGGCGTTGATCCTGGCGATGGTGGTCAAGATGTTGTCCATGGTTCTACTCCTGTGCTTCGAGGTCGCGGGGGTCGATGATCTGGGCCTTGAGGTTGGTTACGAGGTCGTCAAGGTCTACGGTCAGCCGGTCTGGCCGGTCGCCGTTGCGGGAAAGGGTGACCAGCTCTTGCAGTGGGAAGGGTGCGACGGGCTGGAAGCCGTAGCCGTAAAGCCAGGCGCGGAGCTGGTCGAGCTGGTCGTAATCGGTGTAGGCCGCGTGGAAGGCGTCCAGGGCGGCGAGGGCGGCGGTTGCACTCTTGCGTGCCTTGGCTGAGAGTGCCGGATCTTCGTAGGCTTTTTCCCGCTTTTCCCTGAACTCGGTGGTTGCTGCTTCGACTGCTGCGTTCAGCCCGTCGAGTTCATGCTGGGCTGCGGCGGTGTCCGTGGCGAGTTGCTGCTGTGCCGCGACCACAACGACGCCGATCTTCCCGGCGCGGATCTGTCGGCCGTGCTCCGTCCGGTCTGCTGCCTTGGCGGCCTCGAGGGTGACCTCATCTTGCAGTTCGTTCAGGGTGTTGTACGCGGCACGCTGACGTGCAGCAAGTCCCGGACTTCCTGAATGACCTTCACGAGGTCAGCCGGGAGCTGGTCGAGGGGAGGAACGCCGTGGTAAGCGTCGGTGGGGTTTGAGTTGGTGCGGCGTGTGCGCGTCATTTGGATTCTTCTTTCTGAGTACGGCGGTCTGAGTTGGTGGTGCTGGTCGTGCTGCTGGCGGCGAGTTCGCGGGCGCGTCTCTTTTTGACGCCAGGATCGTGGGCTTGCTTTGCCATTAGTTGGTCTCCTTTGAGGTGGTGGCGCTGTCTACCCTGTCGGCCATGTCGTGCAGCCGGTCAGCCAGGGCGCGGGCCTCATCTGGTGTCAGGTGGGCTTGCATGGCGTCGCGCCGGAATAGTCCGATGCCGGGAATGCGGATCTGGTCCCGCGCCTTCCAGGTGACGGGCTTTGCCAGCAGCCAAGGGCGCTTGATGGGTGCTTTCGGCGTGGTCATGAGCAGGGCTCCATTCCTTCTGGCTCGTAAGCGGCTCTGAGGACCGCCAGTTGGGACGCGGCGACTAGATACTTGTCCCGCCATGCGCGGGCGTCCTGGTGCTCTTGCTGGGCCTTGCCGCGGAACCTGTCCGCAAGCTCGATGTACTCGGATTTTGAGAGCTTCATAACGGCAACAGACGGCGTGGTGTTGGTCATGACGCCTCCCGTATAGCCGTGTAACTTCCGTAACTACTGATACTTTCGCCGGGGCCCTCTAGCGGGATAGTTACACTTGTTTCAGTAGTTACAGGGGTATAGAGGCCACGCTTCGGGTTGGCGATGCGCCCGGATTCGTAGGCCCTCCTGAGGTACAGCCGGACCTTGCCGTCCTCCCAATGCAGGAGCGTGGCGACGTCCTTAGGCTTCATCCCTTCGGGGTACTTGTTCACCAGTGTGACTATCTCCGCCATGTCGTCCCCCACGCCTTCGGTTGCTGCCCTGTTGCGCATCGCTTCGGCTGCTTCCCGGAGGCTGGAGCCGTCGAGCTTCCAGATTCCATCGGTCAGGTTGAGCGAATACTGCCCCTCCTTAGCGTCGCGGGACGTGACGTGAAGGGTCGAGCTTTCGGTTTGGCGGTCCCTCTGAATCAGAAGGATGCTGTCAGCGGCGCCGGCCAATCCCTGCGTACCTGAAACGCTGTCGAGGAAGTCTGACTTCTCGCCCTTGTTGGTGTGGTGCACGACGATCAGTGACGAACCGGGATGCCTGTCCACCAGATCCTTGAGCGCGGACATCTGGCTGTAATCGTTGCCGTAAGCGTCGTTGCCGCCGTAGGTGCCCCGGACCTTGCCTAAGGTGTCCAGGATGACCAGCGGCTTGTGTTCCGCGTTGCGCTCCAGGAAGGTGGCGATCGTGGGGATCGGTCCCGCGGGTACGTCAGTCATGAAGAACAGACCACGGGGCCCGGTCGTGACTCCGATAGTGCGGAGCCTGGATTGGAGGCGCCTCGCCCCGTCCTCCAGCGCTAGATAGAGAACCGGGCGGCGGTCCACCGGGATAGAGCCAAAGGCGCAGTCTCCGGTAGCCGCGGCCACTCCGAGGCCCAGGACCATCCATGACTTGCCAATCTTCGGCGGTGCCACCAGAAGCGTGAGACCTTCGGGAATGACGCCGGGAACGACGTATTCAACAGCGGGGAGAATCTGTTTGGTGAGCCAGTCGGCGGCGAATACTCCGTCGAGCGGGTCGGGGGCGGTTGCATCAACATAGGTCATTCGGCGGCATCCAGCTCTAGGAGGTATGCGGGGTCGTGGGCGGCGAGCCAGTTCCTGAATTCCCAGCGTTGGTAGGTGGCTACGCTGATCATTGGTCCGGCCTATTCGCCTTCAGTGACGCCGGCAGTCTGCGCGGCCTGGATTAGTGCCGTGCCGAGCTGAAGGGCCTCAGTGGGTGTCAGGTCCCGGTAATCCACCGTCCACACGTCGATGCAGTGGCCTGTGTCGAACTTCCAGCCGGGCGTGAGGATCCAACTGCGGTTCATGGTTTCGGTCCCGATCCAGCGGCCTGATTTCGCAGACTCAAGGGTGTATCCAGTGGGCGGCATCGGGCAGGGGCCAAACTGCGCTTCGAGCTCCGCCAGCATTGCCGACGCGTCCAAGTCCTTATTTGCAGCCATTTCGCCGAGCTCTCGCACAGTGGCGGGCCAGTTGGTAGTCTTGTTCACAGGAACTCCTTCTTAGAGGTTGGATTCTTCGGCCGTGACGGACTTTGGCGAGGCGTCACGGTCTTTTTCTGTCTTCAGGGCAACCTTGCACGCCTTGGCCGGGGTGACTCCCTCGGCCCGGTGCGGGTTCTTCGCTCTCACGGCTGCGTCATTCAGCGGGCCGGTGTGGGACGTACCGCGCCAATAACCGGACTCCCACGCAGCGGCCATGTCGGCCTCGGTGTAGGTGCGGCCGCTCATGCCGACTTCGCGCCCTCTTCGAATGCGGTGTTGATCCAGTCGATGACATCCTGTTCCCGGTACATGACGCGGCCGCCAAGCTTGGCGCATCGGGGGCCGGTCCCGTTGTGGCGCATCCAGCGGATTTGTGCCGGCGACTTGCGCAGCATCTCCGCGACCTCATCCAGCGTGAGTAGTTTCATGGCTTTCACTGTTTCCATCGATTGTCTCCAGAAGAGTAAGAACTTTATTGCTGACAGGTATAAGTGTTGCTGGCGTTGCATGTTCTTGTCAAGCGTAGGATGATTACTCCTGTGGAGAATATTGAAGAAAAACTTGGCGCCGTAGTTCGCTCCCTTCGACAGGCCGCTGGCATGACGCAAGAACAGCTAGCCCAGGCGTTGACGGGTGAGGGTTGGGCTGCGCGCCAAAACACGATTGCCAAACTCGAAAACGGGTTGCGTCCGACGACTGTCGCTGAGCTGTATGTGATCGCAAGGGTTTTCAATGTCGAAGCTCGGGACATATATGCCCTTACGGATCCCCCAGAAGTCGAGGATGAAGATGGGGCGGCAAAGTTCGCCTTGAGACAAGGCTTGGCAATGAAGCGGGCGCAGCTCAAAACGGACCGTAGTCAGATCGCCGCGCTGGATGCAGAAATGAACTATCTCCGGGCGGCGGTCATGGAACTCGAGAGAGACATTAGGGACTTGGAGGAACAGCTTGGCGAGCATTCAGAAGAGGCCTGATGGCCGGTGGCGTGCCCGGTACCGTGACGACGCGGGTAAGGAACATGCTAGGCACTTCACGCGTCAGAATGATGCCAAGGCGTGGCTCGATGAGGTTACGGCGTCGGTGGTCACGGGGACTTATGTGGATCCGAAGACGGCGCTGACCACTGTTCAGGAGTGGTCGGTGATCTGGCTGAAGGGCTACGAGAACAACCGGCCGTCAACTGTCCGCCAGGCGAAAACGCACCTAAAGCGGATCAACGCGGCGTTCGGGCACCGTGCGCTGAAGAGTGTGCGGCCGTCTGAGGTCAAGGCGTGGACGGCGAAGCTCAGTGATGAAGGTCTGGCTGATTCAACGATCTACGCCCTGCATTCGCGACTGGGCCAGCTCTACAGTGACGCCGTGCATGACGGGCTGCTGCCGAAGTCTCCGCTGAGCAGGCGCACGGCGCCGAAGGCGGGGGAGCAGCGGCCTTATGTTGCCACCACGAAACAAGTCTGGGCATTGCATGACGCTATGCCGGACGGTCTTCAGCCGGCAGTGTTGCTGGCGGCGTTCGCTGGGCTCCGTGTTGCTGAGGCCGTGGCGCTGCGGGTTTCTGACGTGGATTTCATGCGCGGAATCATTGCGCCCGCCATCCAGTATCCGGGCGTTGAGCTGAAGACCAAGGAATCCAGGACGCCTATCCCGATTCCTCAGAATCTTTGCCTTGAACTGTCGGTGAATCACACGCGCTGGGGGAGTGAAACGCTCGTCACTAACGCATGGGGACGGGCCATCTCGCCCCACCGGCTGGAACACTACTTCCGGGAAGCGCGGGCCACGGTCAAAGATCTCCCTGAAGGGTTCAGGTTCCACGACCTGCGGCACTACTTCGCCTCGTTGCTTATCGCCCAGGGCCTTGACGTGAAGGTGGTTCAGAAGAGCCTCAGGCACTCGTCAGCGAAGACGACGCTGGACACCTATGGGCATATGTGGCCGGACAAGGAAGAGTCGGCGCGGGCGGCGGTGGCCGGCGTACTGCGGGAGCGGCTGAGCCTGCGGACTGAGCAGCACGGCTGAGCCAGTCCGGACGCAACAAAAGGCCGGCCCTAGGTGGTGAAACCTGGGACCGGCCTTTGCTGTATCTAGATTCTTGCGGACTGTGTGCGGACTATGCCCGCTCTAGCCGCATGATGTAGCTAGACGCCGTAGTAGAGCTCGAACTCGTACGGGTTCGGGCGCAGGGACAGCGGGCGGATCTCGTACTCGTACTTGTACTCGATCCAGGTGTCGATCAGGTCCTGGGTGAACACGCCACCGGCCTGCAGGAACTCGTTGTCCTCGGCCAGGGCATCCAGTGCCTCTTCCAGCGAGCCCGGAGCCTTCGGGATGTCCTTGGCTTCCTCGGCGGGCAGCTCGTAGAGGTCCTTGTCGATCGGAGCCGGCGGTTCGATGCGGTTGCGGATGCCGTCAATGCCGGCCATCAGCTGGGCAGCGAATGCCAGGTACGGGTTGGACGAGGGGTCCGGAGCGCGGAACTCGATGCGCTTGGCCTTGGGGTTGGAGCCCGTGATGGGGATACGGATACCGGCGGAGCGGTTGCCCTGCGAGTACACCATGTTGACCGGAGCTTCGAAGCCCTTGACCAGGCGGCGGTAGGAGTTCACCGTCGGGTTGGTGAAGGCGAGGACGGCCGAGGAGTGCTTCAGCAGGCCGCCGATGTACCAGCGGGCCATGTCGGACAGGCCGGCGTAGCCCTTTTCGTCGTAGAACAACGGCTCGCCGTTGGTCCACAGCGACTGGTGGCAGTGCATGCCCGAACCGTTGTCGCCGAAGACCGGCTTCGGCATAAAGGTCACGGACTTGCCCCAGGCGTCGGCCGTGTTCTTGACGACGTACTTGAACTTTTGCAGGTCGTCTGCCGCGTGCGTCAGGGTGGTGAACTTGTAGTTGATCTCAGCCTGGCCGGCGGAGCCTACCTCGTGGTGGCTGCGCTCGACCTCGAGGCCTGCCTCATCCAGGGCGATGCACATGGCATCGCGGAGGTCTGCCTGCTTGTCTGTGGGGGAAACGGGGAAGTAGCCGCCCTTGATGGGGGTCTTGTAACCGAGGTTTCCGCCTTCTTCTTCGCGGCCGGTGTTCCAGTGTGCTTCTTCGGAGTCGATCTTGTAGAAGCTGCCCTCGGGGGAGGACTGGTACTGGACGTTGTCGAAGACGAAGAATTCGGCTTCCGGCGCGAAGAATGCGGTGTCGGCGATGCCGGTGGAGGCGAGGTAGGCCTCAGCCTTCTCGGCCACGCCGCGGGGGTCGCGGTGGTACGGGTCTCCGGTGCGGGGGTTCACGATGGAGAAGTTCAGCGCAAGGGTCTTCTCCATGCGGAAGGTGTCCAGGAATGCGGTGGTGACGTCCGGGATCAGCTGCATGTCGGATTCGGCGATGCCCTGGAAGCCGCGGATGGAGGAACCGTCGAAGAGCTGGCCGTTGATGAAGAAGTCCGCGTCGACGCTCTTTGCCGGCACGTTGAAGTGCTGCTGCACACCCGGGAGATCGGTGAAGCGGATATCGACGAATTTAATATCTTCGTCCTTGATGAACTTGAGGACTTCGTCCGCAGTCTTGAACATCTATGCTCCTTACGCATATGTAATATCTGGCTGGCAAGCCAACTGATCCAGCGCAAACCGAAGGGCAGGGAAACCTGGTTTCCCTGCTTGGGAGGTATTGCTTGAAACTGCTATCAGCCTATGGACACGTCATTTCCCGTCAGTGTCCACATTGTTTCGGGCAGGTTACAGAATTGTCCTGAACAGGTAACGCTATCCGGTGTCCACAGTGTGGTCCAACGGTTTCCACTCTGTGGTCGGTGGTGAGTCGGTAAGCTTGGACGGTGGTAGATCGCAATGACATTGGTTCCTGGCTCAGCGGACCGGACACGTCCGGCATCTCAAAGTACCCGGGGGAGCGCCTGGGATTGCCGGAATCCGGTTCCGGCTCAATCGCCCGGGCGGGCAGGCGCATCCTTGCCATCGTCCTTGACTGGGGGATTGCCCTGCTGATCAGCAATTTCGCCTTTGGCGGTGACTCCTGGGCCACGTTGGCGGTTTTCGCGGCGGAACAGATGCTCCTCGTGGGCACGCTCGGCTACAGCATTGGCCATCGCGTGGCAGGGATCCATGTGTTGCGCCTGGGCGGCGGCCCTGCGGGTCCGATGGCTGCCGTGGTGCGGTCATTACTGTTGTGCCTCGTGATTCCCGCGGTAATTTTTGATCCGGACCAACGGGGTCTGCACGACAAGGCGATGAATACCATCCTCGTGCGGCGCTAGCAGTAATCGGCGCCAGCAGTACCCAGGCACGCGGCGGCGCCGGCCGTAGGCCGGCACCTGACGGCGCGGGGCTAGACTCCCGCCGTTTCCTTTGCCGCGGCGGGAACGGCCGTGCGGGGCGTCAGGTAGCCGCGCTTTCCGGCCCAGCGTTCGAACGCGACCGTGGCGAACGGGAAAACCGCAGACAGTCCCGCGAACAGGGCAACCACGAAGGGCCACCGCTGGAGCCGCCACAGGGCGAGGGCGGCGATGCCGTAACCCACAAACAGCGCACCATGGATAGGCCCGGCGATCTCCACGCCCAGTTCAGTGGTCTTGGCGATCCACTTGAAGTACATGCCAGCCAGGAGCGCAGCCCAGCTGAAGCCTTCGGCAACCGCCAGGATGCGGAAGGCTCGGATAAGAAGGGTTCTCACGGGAATCGTCATGTGGCTGCTTCCAATCAATGCGGCCGCCTGGTTGGCCGGCGTCCGGCAGACAAAAACCGCCCTGGTTCCGGCAAAGCCGGAACCAGGGCGGTTTAAGAGTCCTAGCGTCCGCGGTTGGGACGCGCTTTGTAAGGGTCGATTCCCTTGGGAATCGGAAGGCGGTTGCCCAGCGAGGAAATGCGCTTGGACACCGCATTCACCTCAATCTTGGTCAGCTCGTTCTTGAGCTTGCCCATCTTCTTGGCTACCTGGCTGATGGGGACCTGGCCCTCGCCGCGGCCACTTTCGATCAGGTGGACCGTGACGTTGGGGAGGATGCGCGCAAGGCGCTTACGCTCCGCGTCGAGCATCGGCTTGACGCGGACGGTGGGGCCTTCGCTGACAAGGACAACGCCGGGACGGCCGACGGCGCGGAACACGGCGTCCTGGGTGCGCGGGTTAACGGCGACCGGCTGGTCTTCGGTGATCCAGCCGCGCTTAAGCGTGCCAAGCGCCGCGCCTGAGGCTCCGGGCTGGTTCTCGATCTGGGCGAATGCAGCGCGTTCGGCACGCCGGGAGAGGATCAGGGTGGCGCCGAGGAGGCCCAGCGGAATACCGATGAGCAGGCCGGTGATCCAGTTGTCCAGCCAAAAACCCACCAGGAAGCTGACAGCCACAACACCCAGGAACACCAGCAGCATCAGCCACGGGACCATGGGATCATGGCGGCGGGTCATGTTGAAGACCTCGCCGATCTGCTTGAGCCGGCTGGGCTTCTTGACCTTTGCTTCTTTTGGCTTGCGCGAGAAGAGGCCACGCTTCGGGGCGTCGGAGGCCGCCGGAGTGCTGTTACTGGAATCAGGGGAGTTCGCCATAGTTCCTCAATTCTACGTGATTTATGCCTGAGGGCCGGACGCCGGAGAATGTCCGGTGCCGGCCCTCAGGGATATCAAACTACGGCTCAGGAATGGGCGGCGAGCAGTGAGCTGGCTTCCTGGCGGGTGCTGCCGGAGGATTCGATGTGGGCGAGGTGGGCGGGGATTTCCCAGCCCTTCTTGCGCATCGCGGTGGCCCAGAGCCGGCCGGCCCGGTAGGAGGAGCGGACCAGCGGCCCGCTCATGACCCCGAGGAACCCGATCTCCTTGGCCTCGTCCTGGAGGTCCACGAATTCCTGCGGCTTGACCCAGCGGTCCACCGGCAGGTGCCGCTCGGAGGGGCGCAGGTACTGGGTGATGGTGATCAGGTCACAGCCGGCCTCGTGCAGGTCCCGCAGGGCCTCGGAGATCTCCTCACGGGTCTCGCCCATGCCCAGGATCAGGTTGGACTTGGTCACCATGCCCAGGTTCCGGCCCTGGGTGATGACATCCAGGGACCGGTCATACCGGAACGCCGGCCGGATCCGCTTGAAAATCCGGGGCACGGTCTCGACGTTGTGCGCGAAGACCTCCGGCTTGGAATCGCAGATCGCCTCGATGTGCTCGGGCTTGCCGGAGAAATCAGGGATCAACAGTTCGACGCCGGTGCCCGGGTTCAGCTCGTGGATCTTCCTTACCGTCTCGGCGTACAGCCACACACCCTCATCCGCCAGGTCATCACGGGCAACACCGGTCACCGTGGCGTAGCGCAGCTGCATGGCCAAAACCGACCGGGCCACCTTCGTGGGCTCGAACATGTCCACCGGGGACGGCTTGCCCGTATCGATCTGGCAGAAATCACAGCGCCTCGTGCATTCGGACCCGCCGATCAGGAACGTGGCTTCCTTGTCTTCCCAGCACTCAAAAATGTTCGGGCAGCCGGCCTCCTCACACACCGTGTGCAGGCCTTCCTTCTTAACCAGGTTCTTGAGCTGGACATACTCCGGACCCATCTGGACCTTCGCCTTGATCCACTCCGGCTTCCGCTCCACAGGTACTGCAGAGTTACGCTGCTCAACGCGCAGCAGCTTCCGGCCTTCTGGTGCCAGTGTCACAGGAGTGCTCCCTCGGGGCTTGAAACGAGTGCTTGTTCGTGCTTGCGAAATTCTTCCACGAACCGGTCCGCGATATCGCTCGGGGCGATGTTCCTGCCGGTTTCGATGGACATTGTGGTGACGCTGGCGTCGGTGATGCCGCAGGCGATGATCTGGGCATAAGGCGCCAGATCATTGTTGCAGTTAATGGCGACCCCGTGCATTGTGACCCCGTCCAGGACGCGGATGCCGATTGCTGCAATCTTCCGGTCCGGGCCTTTGCTGTCAGCGGTGATCCACACGCCGGCGCGTCCCTTGATGCGCTCGGCGTTGATGCCATAGTCAGCCATCACGGCGATCATGACCGCTTCGAGCCGCTCCACATAGTCGCGGATGCCTGACCGGTTCTTCAGCTTGAGAATCGGATACGCGATCAGCTGGCCGGGGCCATGCCAGGTCAGCTTGCCGCCACGGTCCACCGCCACGACGGGCGTGCCGTCCAACGGGCGTTCGTGCTCTTCTGTGAGCTTGCCGGCTGTATAGACGGCGGCATGTTCAAGGATGAGGACAGTGCTGGGCGCCTCGGCCGCGACGACCTTGCCGTGGATCCCGCGCTGCAGATCCCAGCCGCGCGTGTAGTCAACGAAATCCGGGGCGAGACCCACCTGTGAAAACTCAAGAGTCATGCCGTCCAGCTTAGACCCCGATCCGCGAGGGGTCCGGTTATAGTGTCGGACCTCTCATGCCCCCGGCGGATCCAGCGCGTGCCCGTGGCCTGTGGATAACTTCTGCGGGCATTCCCGGATTCCGCTAGACATGAGTCATGGAAGATTTCACTGCCCCGGTGGTTCCAGGATTCCTGGTGGGCCGCGTGTTGGGCCGCGGCGGAAGTTCAACGGTGTGGCTGGTCACTGAAGAAGGGTCCGGCCGCGAGTTTGCCCTGAAATGCCTTGGCGATGGGCGCAGCGGGGTGCCCGGTCCCGGCGAAGGCAGGGAGCCCGGGGCTGACGCCGAGGAGGCCATCCGCCGTGAAATCCGAATTCTTTCTGTCCTCGACCACCAGCACCTCATCAAGGCCCACGACGCACTGCGTCTTCACCGGCCGGCCGGTTCCGAGCTGACGGACGGAGGGACTATAGGGCTGCTGCTGGATTACGCGCCCGGCGGTTCCCTCGGAGATCTGGTTGGCACCAGGGCCAAGCTCACCATCGGGGAGACGGTCACTGTGCTCACCCCCATTGCCCAGGTGCTTGGCTACTTGCACGGCCAGGGGTTCACCCACGGTGACGTATCGCCCGGGAACGTCCTCTTTACAGGTCATGGCAAACCAATGCTGTCCGACGTCGGCATCGCCAGGATGGTGGGTGATGTTTCAGCAGTGCCGGACCATGGCACTCCGGGGTTTATGGATCCGGCACCTGTGGACGCCGTGAGAGCGGGGCTGCAGCCGGAACGCGACGTCTACTCGATGGCGGCGCTGGGGTGGTACTGCCTCACGGGCCAGCCGCCACGCCGCACTGCCGACCGCCCACCTCTCTCACTCCTGCTCCCTGACGTTCCAGCCGAGCTGGCCGCCGCCCTGGAGGCGGGCCTTAATGAGGATCGGCGGCTGCGGCCCACTGCTGTTGAGCTGGCGACGGCGGTTTACCGCAGTGCAGCGCCCCTGCCGGTGGACCTCGCCTCCTCGGTCCACGCCACGGTCATCCCGCAGCTGCTGACGCGGCGCCGCGTCCCGGAACGTCCCGGCGGCGCGGCAGGTCACCGTCTCGGAGCCTGGCGGCGCCGGATCTCGACGTCGCGCTGGTCCGGTCTGGTGGGGGCGCGGCAGGTCCTTCCGTTCCCGGCTGGGGAGGAAGCGGAGATGCCCCTGGTGCCCGCACCAAAGCTCCGCGCACCAGAAGCCAGCGCACCAGAGACCGGCAGCGAGGCCGCACCGGCACCGACGGTCGCCGGTGAGAAGCCGGCGCCGCGCGGCAGGCATGCCGTGGAACCCGGCTTGTACGATCACCAACCAAACCCCGGCCGGACGCGTCGGACGGTGGCGTCGCAGAAGAATCGGGGCACCGTCCTGCTGGCGGTGGGAACCGGTGCCATCGTGGCAGGCGCTATCTGGGCCGCCGGCGCCTTTGGGCCGGACGGGCCGTGGGTGGCGCCCGCCGGACCAGAGGCGGTGGCTGCCGCCTCTGGTGACGGGACCGGCGGATCGGCAGACGCGAAAGTCCCGGCCGCCGCCGTGGCCCAGCTGGACTCGGCAGATCCGCTTGAATCAGTCCGGGGACTGGCCGCCGTGAGGTCCCTGGCCTTTAGCTCCGGCCGGCTGGAGCTGCTGGACCTGGTTAATGCCCCGGGAACGGCGGCCGCCGCCGCGGATGCAGGCCTCAGGGCTGAGCTCCAGGTGTCGGGCCACGTCCTGGCCGGATTCACCAGTTCCGTATCGAACCTGCAGGTCGAGCCCGGCAGCCCATCCGGCCAGGTTGTTGTCAGTGTCACGTCCGCCACGTCGCCCTATGAGGAGCGGGACGCTTCCGGAAAAGTCGTGGCGGCGGGCACGCCGGTGGCGGCCCGGAACCTCCGGCTGGTGCTGGTCTCCGTTGACGGCCGCTGGCGGATTACGGACGTCCTGCCGGGGTCCTGACTGGTTGCCTCAGCACATTGCCTCGGCACGTTGGCTCAGCCCATTAACAAAGACTCAGTGCTTGCCGGCCACCCAGGCAGCGCCCTCGGCCAGCGACGGGTGCTGCCACTGGAAGCCGGCGGCTTCAAGCACCGCCGGTTCCATCCGCTGGCTGGCCAGGATGAGTTCGTCGGCCAACTTCCACATGACCAGGCGCAGGGCCGGCGAAGGTACCCGGAAAAATGCCGGCCGGTGGAGCGCGGATGCCAACGCGCCGATCAAGGCGTTCACGTCCGCGCTTTCGGGGGCGCACACATTGACCGGTCCGCGGATTCCGGCGCCCGCCAGGAAGAGGAAGGCGGCGGCGACG
Organism: Pseudarthrobacter psychrotolerans; assembly: GCF_009911795.1. Classification (NCBI taxonomy): domain Bacteria; kingdom Bacillati; phylum Actinomycetota; class Actinomycetes; order Micrococcales; family Micrococcaceae; genus Pseudarthrobacter; species Pseudarthrobacter psychrotolerans. Next base: position 519,292 of record NZ_CP047898.1, read on the forward strand.
TCCGGCAAAGTGATCCACGACCAATACTGCCGGCCATTGCCCAGCGGACCGCCCACCCCGAGACGAAGCAGCGGCAGCAGCCGGCCCATGGAGCCGCCTGAACGGCTGAGCACAATCCCGGTACGGGTTGTCACCACGCCGACGCCGTCGGGCGCCTCATGGGCGGCGGCCTCCCACTCGACGCACAGGCGGGCCAGAATACCCGAGCCCGGCGACGCGCTCTCCCGCAGCTGGGCGGCACCCGAGTCGCCATAGTAGTTGGATCCCGACTGGCTGATAAGCGTCCGCGGCGGGTCGTCGAGTTTGCCCATGGCGGCGGTCAGGGTTCTTGTGGCAGCCAACCGCGACGTCAGCAGCGTGTCGATCCGGTTGCGGGTCCAGGGCCTGTCCCCGATCCCGGCCCCGGCGAAGTTGATCACGGTGTCGGCGCCGGCCAGGGCTGCCGGATCCAGCCGGAGCGCTGCCGGGTCCCAGCGGATTTCGGCCGGGGACGCAGGCTCGCGTCGAACGAGGGTTGTCACGTCGTGGCCGGCCTCTCGCAGCGTGGCGGACAAGTGGGTCCCGATCAGCCCTGAGGCCCCGGCGATGACGATGCGCATGATCCATCACACCACGGTCCGCTCGCCGCCGGTACCTCCCTCGGACGGTACCGGGAGTTGACTATGATCGAACGATGACTTCTTCGAGCTACTTCCGGTTTCCGCATGTCCACGGCGATCTGGTCACGTTTGTGGCAGAGGACGACGTGTGGATCGCACCGCTCAGCGGCGGCCGTGCATGGCGGGTTTCGTCGCTGCAGCTGCCTGCCCGCAATCCGCGGTTTACGCCTGACGGCAAGCGCCTGGTCTGGACTGTTATCCAGGGAACCGCCCCGGAAGTGGTTTCGGCGGAGGTCGACGGTGGGGGCTACCGGCAGCTGACGTATTTCGGCCACGCCACAACCAAGGTCAAAGGCTTCACCGCAGCCGGCGACGTCGTGGTGACCAGCGCGTTCCGCCAGGCTGAAAGCCGGCACGCCTATGCTTACAGCGTCCCGGTCGATGGCGGGTCGGCTGAGGAGCTCCCCTTCGGGCCGGTCGAATCCGTGGCCTTCGGCCCGGAAGTGGGGGACGAGCGGCCGGTTGTCCTGGCCAGCGTGCTCTCCCGTGAACCGGCCTGGTGGAAGCGGTACCGCGGCGGCACCGCGGGAAAGCTCTGGATTGACGCCGACGGAAACGGGGAGTTCGAGCGCCTGGTTCCCGACCTCGACGGAAACCTCGCGGATCCGCTGTGGGTGGACGGGCGCATTGCGTTCCTGTCGGACCATGAGGGTTACGGAAACCTGTACTCGGTGTTGCCCGGCGGCGGGGATCTGCGACGCCACACCGACCACGAGGACTTCTACGTCCGGCACGCGTCCACTGACGGTGAGCGGGTCATTTTCGAATCTGCGGGCGAGCTCTGGATCCTGCACGATCTGTCCTCTGCCGCGGTACGGCTGGACATCTCGCTGGGCTCCGCGTCGCAATCGCGTCGCCCGGGCCTGCTGAAAACCTCCAAACACCTGGGCGCGGTGGTCCCGGATGACAGCGGCTCCGCCAGCGTGGTGGAGGCGCATGGCACCCTTCACTGGCTCCGCCACAAGGACGGCCCATCCCGGATCGTCGAGGCCACCCCGGGTGTCCGGGCACGGCTCCCGAGGCCGCTCGACGGCGGCCGCCTCGCTTACGTCGCAGATCACGACGGCGTGGAAGCGATCTACATCAAGGAGATTGCCGCGCCGGTCCCCGACACTGTGGTTCCTGCCGTCACGGCAACCCCGGTCGCCGTGACTCCGGCCGCCGATCGGAACCAACAGGAAGCGTCACTGCCCCGGCCGGTTCCCGCGGCGGCATCATCCGCAGCGGTGACTGCCGACGTCGTTATCCCCGTTCCTGATGACTCCCCGGCCGGCGAATCCCGGGCCGATGTGGCCCATAGCCCGGCGGAATCCGACGTCAACGCCGGACCGTCCGGCCTCCCGACCCGCATCGCCTTCCCCAAGCCGTCACGCGCCAGCGCCCTGGAAGCGAGCCCCGATGGCCGGTGGCTTGCCGTGGGGACCTCCTTCGGCGACATATATGTGGCGGACACGGCCACCGGGGAACTGTCCCTGGTCACCAGCATCGGCGAGGGCACCATCGCCGAACTCGCGTGGTCGCCGGACTCACAGTGGCTGGCCTGGTCCGAACCCGTCACGTCGTTCGGCTCCCGGAGCCGGCTCCGGCTGGCGAACGCCACGGACCTGGCGGGAGGCATCGTCGAGGTCACGGACGGCCGTTTCTGCGACGGATCCCCGAGTTTCACGCCGGACGGAAAGTTCCTGGCCTTTCTGTCCAACCGCAGCTTTGATCCGGTCTACGACGGGCACTCGTTTGACCTGTCCTTCCCCAGCCCCATCAAGCCGTATCTGGTGGCACTGGCCGCCACAACGCCGTCGCCGTTTGGCCCCGCTGTTGACCTGGCCCCCTCCGCGGGCCCGGACAGCACGGACGCTGACGCCGCGGCACGTCCCGCGGTCCGTGTGGATCCGGCCGGGTTGGCCCACCGTGTCATCGGCGTTCCCGTGCCCCAGGGCAACTACACCTCACTGACGTCAACTGAGGGCGCACTGCTGTGGCTGGACTGGGCCCTGGCAGGCGTCACCGGCGACGGCAAAGCCAGCCAGGAAGACAAGGACGCACGCCCCAGCCTGGTCCGCTTCGACCTTGCCCGCCGGAAGTCCGCCACCCTGGTGGAAGCCCTGGACAGCTACCGGCTCTCCGGCGACGGCACGAAAGTGGTGCTGGTCAACGACAAGCAGGTCAGCGTGGTTCCCTCCGCAGCCAAGGTCGATGAGGAATCCGGTCAGCTGGTCAAGGTGGACCTGGGCCGCATCCGCGTGATGATGGATCCGCTCAGCGTCTGGGGCCAGGCGTTCGACGAAGCCTGGCGCCTGCAGCGTGATTTCTTCTGGGCCGAGGACATGGCAGGGCAGGACTGGGAGTCGATCCACAAGCGCTACCGTCCGATCGTTGACCGGCTGGGGTCCCACGACGACCTGGTGGACCTGCTCTGGGAGCTTCACGGGGAGCTGGGCACATCTCACGCCTACGTCCGGCCCGCAGCGGTCACGGAAAACGGCAGCAACGGCCAGGGCCGGCTCGGCGCGGACTTCGCGTTCACGGCAGCAGGTTGGGAGATCACCCGCATCCTTGCCGGCGAGTCCTCTGACCCGCTGGCCACCTCGCCGCTGACCCGGCCCGGCGCCGCCGCGATGGCCGGGGACGCCATCCTGGCCATTGATGGTGTGCCGCTGTCCGCCACGGTGAGCCCGGCGATGCAGTTAGTGGGCGCTGCCGGACGGGCTGTGGAGTTGACACTTCGCAACGGTGCCGGGCACGGAGCCGAGGCAGGGGAGCAGCGGCGGATCGCCGTGATCCCGGTCAAGGACGAGGAGCGCCTGCGCTACCAGGAGTGGGTGGCCGCGAATCGCCGGACGGTCCGGGAGGCCTCCGGCGGCCGCTACGGGTATCTCCACATCCCTGACATGATGGCAAACGGCTGGGCGCAGCTGCACCGTGACCTGGACACCGAAACTGCCCTCGACGGCCTCATCGTGGATGTCCGCCGGAACCGTGGCGGCCACACGTCCCAGCTGGTGGCGGAACTGATTGGCCGGAAGGTCACCGGCTGGAGCATGCCGCGCGGGGAACGTCCGCGGACCTACCCGCACCACGCGCCGCGGGGTCCGGTGATCATCCTCGCTGATGAATTTGCCGGGTCCGACGGCGACATCATCACCCAGGTCTCCAAACTGCGGGGGATCGGCCCCGTGATCGGCACGCGAACGTGGGGCGGTGTGGTGGGGATCGACAACAGGTTCTCCCTGGCCGACGGCACCGGCGTGACCCAGCCGCGGTACGCCACCTGGTTCGGTGGCGGCGTGGGCTGGTCCGTGGAAAACTACGGCGTGGACCCCGACATCGAAGTGCTCTACCCGCCGCACGCTTATGCCGCCGGCAGGGACCCCCAGCTGGAATACGGGATCGGTGCGCTTAAGGAAATGATCCAGGAGCTGCCCACGGACAAGCCCCGGTCCGCGAAGGCTACCGCCGCCTGAAGCCCGCGCCGCTTCCGGCCCGCCGGCACGACGGCTAAGGCCGGCCCGGCACTCCCGGCACCCGGAGAACAAGCAAGGCCCTGCCCCCTCCAGGTTAGTCCGGGCGGGAGCAGGGCCTGCTCTGTTTCAGGAGCGGTCAGCGTCCTTAGCGAACGCGGCAGCCGCCTGTGCGGATCAGGATTCCAGGGATGCGTCCATGGTGATCTCGATGCTGGCCAGCGCGCCGGAGACCGGGCAGCCGGTCTTGGCCTCGCCGGCGATCCGCTGGAACTCTTCTTCGGAGATGCCGGGGATCTTGGCGGACACCGTCAGGTGGCTCCCGGTGATGCCGGTGCCGGGAACGAACGTCACGTCGGCCTTGGTGTTGACTTCCTCGGGTGCGTGGCCGGCCTGGGCGAGCATGTTGCTGAAGGCCATCGAGAAGCAGCTCGCGTGCGCTGCGGCGATCAGTTCTTCCGGGCTGGTCTTGCCTTCGGCCGCTTCGGTGCGTGCCTTCCAGGTAACGTCAAATGTGCCCAGGCCGGAGCTGTCCAGCGTGGTCTGACCCGACCCTGTGATCAGGTCGCCGTTCCATACTGTGTGTGCGGTGCGTGTTGCTGCCATGTCCACTCCTCAAAGTCGGTTCGAACCGGGACCGGCCGTTGCCTGGCCCCGCCGGTTCCAATCCTAGGGATTGAGCGGCAGCCGTGCACAGGGTGTCCGCTCTCAGTGGATTGTGACCGTGCGTCCGGCCGCCTGGCGACTGACGCCCGGCGGTCACCGTTTGGCTGTAAACAGCGACGGCGCCGCTCCCGGATGAGGGGAGCGGCGCCGTCGTGCGTGGTTCAGTGCGCGATCAGTTCCAGAGCGTGGCGATGGCCACGTTGAGCAGCGCAAGTCCGCCGACTCCGTGGGCCAGGCCAGTGGAAACCGGTTCACCCTTCTTGACCTTACGGGAGCCGATCACGGCCAGCACGGCAACAGCGACACCGATTGCGAACTTGATGCCAAGCTTGAAATAGTTGGCATGCATGTTCAGTTCCGGAATCGTTATCATGCCCATCATGGCGACGCCGGTCAGCAGCTGCAGGAAGGCGCCGTCACGCTGGCGTGGGTGGACGGTCGGCTCTTTGATCGTGGCGATCCAGTAGCCCACGATCATTGCTGCGCCGACGATATGCAAGAACACCAGGATGCTGAACACGATAGTCATGGCACCAGCTTAGCCAGTAGATTCTACGTCGCGTAGCAAAGCCACGCGGGGGCCCGAAAGCACCGCGCCTTAAACCACGACGGCGGTGCTCGCGTTCCAGTGGTTTCCCACCGGTGCGTGCACCGCCGTCGTTCGGTTCTGCTGGGGGATTAGAGTCCCAGGTCGGCCTCGAAGGCGCCTTCTTCAAGGCGGGCCTTCAGGGTCTGGAGGAAGCGTCCTGCATCCGCGCCGTCCACCAGGCGGTGGTCGTACGTGAGTGACAGGTACATCATGGAGCGGATCGCGATCGAGTCGTCACCGTTCTCATCGGCCACCACCACGGGACGCTTGACGATCGCGCCCGTGCCCAGGATGCCCACCTGCGGCTGGTTGATGATCGGGGTGTCGAACAGGGCGCCGACCGAACCGATGTTGGTGATGCTGAACGTTCCGCCGGACAGCTCATCCGGGCCGATCTTGCCGTCGCGGGTGCGACCGGCGACGTCGGCGATCTTGGCGGCCAGCCCGGCCAGGTTCAGGTTGCCGGCATCGGTGACGACCGGAACCAGCAGGCCCTTGTCCGTGTCCACGGCGATCGCCAGGTGCTCGGCGTTGTGGTACGTGATCTCCTGCTTGTCCTCATCGTACGCAGCGTTGAGCTTGGGGTGCTGCTTGAGGGCCTCGGCCACGGCCTTGGCGATGAACGGCAGGAAGGTGAGCTTGACGCCGTTCTGGGCCAGGAACGAGTTCTTGGCCTTCAGGCGGAGCTTGGCCACCTTGGTCATGTCCACTTCGTGCACCTGCGTGAGCTGCGTGGAGATTTCGAGGGATTCGCGCATACGGCGCGCGATGACCTGGCGGATGCGGGGAGCCTTCTGCGTGGTGCCGCGCAGGGAGGAGGCTGCCGTGCCGGCCGGAGCGGCGGGCGGCTTGGCCGGGGCGGCTGCTGCGGGAGCGGCCTTGGCTTCTGCCGCGGCGAGTACGTCCTGCTTGCGGATGCGTCCACCAACGCCGGTGCCGGACAGTGATGCAACGTCCACGCCGTGCTGGTTAGCCAGCTTCCGGACCAGGGGCGTCACGTATCCGGACTCGCCGCCGGCAGCAGGCTCGGCTGCGGGTGCCGGGGCTGTAACGGGAGCAGGTGCTGCTGCCGCGGCAGGTGCCGCCGGAGCGGCCTCTGCCTTGGGTGCAACGGGAGCAGGTGCCGCGGCGGGCGCCGGTGCGGCGGCGGGTGCCGGAGCTGCTGCCGGAGCGGAGGCTGCGGGGGCAGCCGCGCCCGAGCCGATGACGGCGAGGACTGCGCCAACCTCGGCGGTTTCGTCCTCGTTGACCCGGATTTCCTGCAGCGTTCCCGCGACAGGGGACGGGATTTCGGTGTCTACCTTGTCCGTGGATACCTCGAGCAGCGGCTCATCCACGGCAACGGTGTCGCCCACGGCCTTCAGCCAGCGGGTGACTGTTCCTTCGGTGACGCTTTCGCCCAGTGCCGGGAGGGTGACGTCGTGGGTTTCGCCGTCCGATGCGGCGGGTGCTGCCGCTGCTGGGGCTTCTGCCTCCGGGGCCTTTTCAGCGGGTGCCTCTGCAGCCGGTACGGCGGGGGCTTCTTCGGCCGGCGCTGCTGCTTCGGGGGCTGCTGCTTCGGGGGCTGCGCCGCCGCCGGAGCCGTCGCCGATGCGGACCAGGGGAGCGCCTACTTCAGCGGTCTCGTCTTCGGCTACGAGGATTTCCTCGATGATGCCGGCAATCGGAGAGGGGATTTCGGTGTCTACTTTGTCGGTGGAAACCTCGAGCAGCGGTTCGTCCACCTCTACCCGGTCACCTACCTGCTTGAGCCAGCGGGTGACGGTTCCTTCGGTGACGCTCTCACCGAGGGCGGGCAAGTTAACGGATTCAGACATGTCGTCCCCGTTCTCCTTATTGATCTTTTGTGCGGATGATGGCTGGCTTGTTCGAGCTTAGTGCACCCGGCGGGTCACGCCGGGTGCACAAAGCCCTGTTGTCTTGCTGTGCTGCTGGCTGTAATTAGCCGTGAAGCGGGCGACCGGCCAGGGCCATTGCGGCCTCGCCGAGTGCCTCGTTCTGCGTCGGGTGCGCGTGGATGAGTCCGGCAACATCTTCCGGGTAGGCTTCCCAGTTGACGATCAGCTGGGCTTCGCCGATCTGCTCGCCGACGCGGGTGCCGATCATGTGGACGCCAACAACAGGGCCGTCTTTTTCGCGGACGAACTTGATGATGCCGCCGGTGCCCAGAATGGCGCTCTTGCCGTTTCCGGCCAGGTTGTATTCCGTGCTTTCAACCCTGTCATCGCCGAACTTCTCCTTGGCGGCCTTCTCGGAGTAACCCACCGAGGCAATCTCGGGATCGCAGTAGGTGACCTTGGGGACGTTGATGTCGTCGACAACCACGGGCTTCAAGCCGGCGATTTCTTCGGCGACGAAGATGCCCTGCTGGAAACCGCGGTGTGCCAGCTGCACGCCGGGAACGATGTCGCCGACGGCGTAGACGTTGCCGACGCCGGTGTGGAGGCGTTCGTTGGTGATCACGAAGCCGCGATCAACCGTGACGCCCGCTTCTTCGAACCCCAGGCCCGCCGTGGACGGTCCGCGTCCGACAGCAACGAGCAGAAGGTCTGCTTCGAAGGTCTTGCCGTCCACCAGGGTGACCTTGACGCCGTCGTTGTCCTGCTCGACGCCCTGGAAGAAGGTGCCGGTGTTGAACTTGATGCCGCGCTTCTTGAAGCTGCGCTCCAGGACCTTGATGATGGATGCGTCCTCGTTGGGCACCAGGGAGGGCAGGCCCTCAACGATGGTGACGTCCACGCCGAAGGACTTCCAGACCGAAGCGAATTCGACGCCGATGACGCCGCCGCCCAGGACGATGACGCTCTTGGGCACGTAGTCCATCTTCAGGGCTTCGTCAGAGGTAATCACGCGGCCGCCGATTTCCAGGCCCGGAAGGGACCGGGAGTAGGAGCCGGTGGCGAGGACGATGTTCTTGCCCTTGTACGCCGTGCCGTTGACGGTGATGGTGTCCGGGGCGGTGAGTTTGCCTTCGCCCTCAATGACGGTGATGCCCTTGCCCTTGATCAGACCCTGCAGGCCCTTGAACTTACCGGCGACGATGCCGTCCTTGTAGGCGTTCACGGCGGTCATGTCGATGGACTGGAACTCCACGTTGACGCCGTACTTGGCGCCGTCGCGGGCGTGGTCGGCAACTTCTGCGGAGTGCAGCAGGGCTTTGGTGGGGATACAGCCGTTGTGCAGGCAGGTGCCGCCCAGTTTGGCCTTCTCAACCAGACCAACGGTGAGGCCAAGCTGTACGGCCCGCAGGGCTGTGGCGTATCCGCCGCTGCCGCCACCTAGTACCAGGATGTCGAATTCTTGCGCAGTTGCCTGATCGGCCACTTAAACGCTCCCTCGCGTGAACGATGACGCGATCGTGCGCATCATCTGGTCTTGAACTTGTACTGCCGTGATTATGCCAGCAGGCAGGTTCTCGTGCATTTGTGACTACCGTGGTTCACCTTAGCGAACCCCTCATCCATGCTCCACCTTGGCGCCGCCTTTGTGGAGCGCTTGTGTCGAGTGTCACGCGGCCATGTGGTCAAGGGATCACCGCCGTTTCTGCGGCGGCATGACAACCGGCCGCGTGAGAACTCAACAACAAGGTCAGGTGGCCCTGGGGTCAGGCGGCAGCCGTCAGGATGTCCTCCACGTAGGCAACCAGGGTGCGGACCGTGCAGCCCGTGCCCTGCTTGTGGGTGTAGCCGTACGGGCTTCCGTTGTTGAAGGACGGACCGGCGATGTCGATGTGCGCCCAGGGGATCTGCTCCCCGTCCTTACCCTTGCCCACAAACTCGCGCAGGAAAACAGCCGCGGTCATCATCCCGCCGTGGCGCTCACCGATGTTGGCGAGGTCGGCCACCTGGGAGTCGATGCTCGGGCGCAGCTCCTCCGGCAGCGGCATGGGCCACACCAGCTCGCCCGCACGGTCAGCGGCAGTCTTCAGCGGCCCGGTGACGCTGTCCGAGCCCATCACGCCGGCGGTCCTGTTGCCGAGGGCGATGAGCTGTGCGCCGGTGAGGGTGGCGACGTCGATGATGGCGTCAGGGTATTCCAGGCTCGCCGCGACGATGCCGTCTGCCATGACCAGGCGGCCTTCGGCGTCGGTGTTCAGCACCTCAACGGTCTTGCCGCCGAACATGGTCAGGACGTCGGCCGGCCGTGAGGCGGCACCGGAAGGCATGTTTTCCGCGATGCAGAGCCAGGCGGTCACCTTCACCGGCAGGCCAAGTCCCGCGATCGCCAGCACAGTATTAAGGACGACGGCGGCGCCCGCCATGTCGCTCTTCATGTCGCCCATGCCCAGGGCCGGCTTGATTGAGATTCCGCCGGTGTCGAACGTGATGCCCTTGCCCACGAGTGCGATTTTTGCGGTGGCCTTTGCGGGGGCGTACTCAACCTTCACCAGGCGGGGCTGGCGGGTGGACCCCTTGCCCACGCCCATGATGCCGCCGAAGCCTTCCTTTTCGAGGCGCTTTTCGTCCCAGACGGTTACTTTTACAGGGAGACCCTTGGCCAGCTCCTTGGCGGCCTCGGCGAAGGACTCGGGGTACAGGTGGCTGGGCGGCTGGTTGACCAGGGACCGCGTGGCGTTGACGGCTTTGCCGATCAGGCCTGCCCGTGTCAGTGCAGAACGAAGCGCACCATTGGCGGCAACGTCCGTGTAGATCACCGCGTTGCGGACCGGTTCCTTCAGCCCGTCGTTGGACGACCGGTACTCGGTGAAGGAATAGGCTCCCAGGGCGGCACCCTCGGCGACCGCCGCGACGTCGGCGACTCCCGCCGTCGGGAGCGCGAGGACAACGGTGGGCAGGCCGCCGAGCTGGCGGACGGCGGAACCCGCGGCACGCCGCAGGGCCTCTTCGGTCAGCGGACGGCCAGCGGCCACCTTGCCGACGCCGGCGAGAACCAGAACCCCGGCACCCGTTTCCGGCAGGCCGGGCAGCCGCACGATCTGGTCAGCGGCGCCGGTGACGCCCAGGACCTTCAGGGAATCGGTCAGCGCTTCGGCCGATTTCGCGGTCAGCGGGTTCTCAAGCAGGACGGGGCCGTCCGGGCCCTGTCCCACGCCGATCACCACGGCGTCGCTGGGGGTCCTCTTCAGGTCCTTAGCGAGGGTACTAAGGTTGATTTCAATATTCTTGACCACGGGGTAAGTCCTCAATTCTCGAAAAGGCTGTTCGCGCTGGTATGGATGTCAGGCGCCCGGCCATGGAAATCAGGCGGCCGTCCGATCGGGACGTCGCCGGGGTGCCGGTAAAACCCGCCCGGCAGGCCATTCATGATCGTAGCCGCTGCGGGCCGCGTCGGCGGAATCTCCTGAGACCTGCGCCACACCGGCCGGCGGAATTCCGGAGTGCCTGGCCGCGTTGTACAAGATATTCACCCGACTCCTTGAAAGGACGACGCCGTGCTTGAACGGATTTCCGGTTCCCTGCTGGACCCCGATGCGCTCTACGCGAGCAACATCGAGCTGTTCCACAGCCCGGCGCTCCGCGGGCTGAACCTGGTGATGGGTTTCACCGGCTTTGCCGATGCCGGCCACGTGGTGAGGCAGATCAATGCGGAGCTCCTGGACACCCTCGACGCCGTGCCGGTTGCTGTGTTCGACGCCGACCAGCTCATCGACTACCGGTCGCGGAGGCCCCATATCTCCTTTGTGGAGGATCATCTGCAGGACTACCAGCAGCCGAAGCTGGCGCTGTACAAGCTGACGGACGGGCTCGGCAGCCCGTTCCTGCTGCTGGCCGGTTTTGAACCCGACCTTCAATGGGAGCGGTTCGCGCGCGCCGTCGTCGGCATTGTGGAAAAGCTGGACGTGAACCTCGTGACCTGGATCCACTCCATTCCCATGCCTGTGCCGCACACACGCCCTGTGGGTGTGACCGTCCACGGCAACCGTCCGGAACTGATCGAGGGCATTTCGGTCTGGAAGCCCACTATTGATGTTCCGGCGGCCGTAGGGCACATTCTGGAGTTGCGGCTGATGGAAGCCGAGCGCAACGTTGCCGGCTACGTGATCCACGTTCCGCACTACCTTGCTGAGGCCGAATACCCGCCGGCTGCCGTAGCAGGGCTTGAATTCCTCGGTGCCGCGACGTCACTGATGCTGCCTGCGGACCGGTTGCGCGAAGCCGGGCGGGAAGTGGGCCGCCAGATCGCCGAGCAGGTTGCTTCCTCGGACGATGTGCAGCAGGTGGTCTCCCGGCTGGAAGAGCGGTACGACGAGAAAGCCGAAGGCACCGTCCGGCGCTCGCTCCTGGCCGATGAGAATGACGAACTGCCCAACGGGGACGAGCTGGGCGCGGCGGTGGAGGCCTACCTGGCCCGCGAGAACCCGCACCCGTAGCCCGTCCTACGGCGTCCGCGTGGCAGACGCCTGCCCTGGTCCGGGCGGCAGTCCGGGCATAATGAGGGGGTGACTGCACCCCGAGCCTGGCTGATCTGGACCATCGGCATCTTTGCGTACCTGGTGGCCGTCTCCCAGCGCACCTCATTCGGTGTGGTGGGACTGGAGGCCACCGAGAGGTTCCATGCGGGCGCGTCCGCCATCTCCTTCTTTACCGTGCTGCAGTTGTTGGTCTACGCTGGCCTGCAGATCCCCGTGGGCCTCCTGGTGGACAGGTTCGGGTCGCGAATCATGATCGCCGGTGGAGCCGTCCTGATGGGTCTTGGGCAGTTCCAGTTGGCCTTCGCCGACACCATCCCAGGCGGTGTGGCGGGGCGGGTTCTTGTGGGCGCCGGGGACGCCATGACCTTTATTTCCGTGATCCGCCTCATTCCCTTGTGGTTCGCGGCGTCGCGGGTTCCGCTGGTCACCCAGCTGACCGGGATGTCGGGACAGCTCGGGCAGCTGTTCAGTGTTCTGCCTTTCGCCTTTGTCCTGCATTCCTTTGGCTGGACCTCCGGCTTCCTGATGCTCGCCGGCATGGCGGGCCTGGCAGTGGTGCTGGTGCTGGTGCTGTTGAGGGACCACCCGCCCGGGGCGCCCGCCCCGCAGGCGCAGCAGGGGTTGAAGGCCACGGGCGCCTCACTCGCGCGGGCCTGGCGCCAGCCGGGTACCCGGCTGGGGATGTGGAGCCACTTCACCATCCAGTTCAGCGGCACCGTCTTCGCCATGACCTGGGGGTATCCGTTCCTGATTTCGGGCCAGGGCCTGGACGCCGCAACCGTGGCCGGCCTGATGACTTTGTACGTGGCGGCGGCGATGGCCGTGGGCCCTTTCATCGGGCAGTTCGTTTCCCGCCACCCGCTTCGCCGCTCAACCATGGTCCTGCTCATCGCCGGCGCCACGGCAGCTGCCTGGGCAGCGGTGCTGCTGACGCCTGGCCGTTCCCCGCTGTGGCTGCTCGCGTGCCTGGTGGTCGTCCTGGCCATCGGGGGGCCAGGATCCATGATCGGGTTCGATTTCGCGCGGACCTTCAATCCCGCGCACAGGATCGGTACCGCAACGGGCATCGTGAATGTGGGCGGCTTCATCGCGGCCCTCGTGGCGATCTTCCTGATCGGCCTGGTGCTGGACGTCCTGCTGGCCAGCGGCTACTCCGACGGCGTCCTGTACGGGCTCGAACCGTTCCGGATCGCACTGAGCGTTCAGTTCCTGCTGCTGGGTTTCGGCGCCGCCATGATGCTTGTCTGCCGGCGTAAAGTACGGCGCCAGATGGCCGCGCAGGGTGTTGTGGTCCCGCCGCTCCTCCGGGCCATGGCGCAGCAGCGGCGGGCGAACCTGGCCCAGCGGCGCCAGCGCGACCGCGCGGGCAAAGACTGACACTTGTCCTCCACATTGGCCACTATGTCCACATGGCGCACATTTCTTCCGGAGTGGGGCAGCGGATGAGCCAAGACTGGACTCATGAAACCTTCAGAACACCTGACCGTCCGAGGCCCGGAAGACATCCTCGGTTTCATTCCGCATTCCCTGGGCTACTGGCCGGCAGACAGCCTGGTTGCGATGACCCTCCAGGGAAACCGCCTGGGGGCAACCCTCAGGCTGGATCTTCCAGGCCCGGAAACGCTCGCGGACCCTCGGGACTACGCCCGCACGGTGCGCGATTATCTTCAGGCTGACGAGAATGCCGATGCCGCACTGCTGGCCTGCTTCACTAACAGCGGCTGGATGGAACCACCTGGAACCTACCGCGGGCTGCTGGACGCGCTGCAGTCGGTCCTTGGCGCCGCGGGGATGCCGGTGCGGGACGCCTGGTACGTCGGTGACGACTTCTGGCGTGATGCTTTTTGCACCGACAAGTCCTGCTGCCCCTCGCCGGGCCGGTCTGTTCAGGCGATCCGGGACAGCATGCTTAATGCCGAAATGGTCTTCCGCGGCAGCAGCGTCGGGCCCGGGCCGGAGGACGGCGTCCATCCTCTGCCCACGCTTTCCGGCGAGGACCGGGCAGCCATCCTTGCCTCCGAGGCAACGTGGGCGGAGCAGCTGGACGGGCGCCGGGGGAGCAGGGACCAGTTTGGCCAGCTGATGGTCCACTGGGAGGCCCTGCTGACCAACGCGCCCGGCCGGGCGCTGCCGGTCAACGACGTCGCCTACCTTCGCGCCTCGCTCCGGGTCCCGCCTGGCGTGACGCCGTCCTGGTGATGGCCGCTGCCGGTCAGGCAACTGCCCTGGCCGGGGCCGAGAAGTTCGGCATCTTCGATGCCGGCTGCATCCTGGCTCCGGTGGGGCCTGCACTCCTGGGCCCCGCACCTTCCGGACTTCCGTCGTCGGGAGCGGGACTACCAGAACGGGCGCCCGCCGGTACTGGTACCAAATGCCTGCCGGGCATTCCGGGCTATGGCGAAGTCCTGTTGGGGCTGGACCCGGTGGTTCCCGCCTGGCACTCTCTTAACAGCCTGGACGCAGTACTGGAACAGCTGTCGGCGTGCGGCGGCCTGGCCGGTGCGGCCGCGCTGACAGGGCGTGGGTGGATCGCGTGGTGCAGGGGGCGGGGGTCCTACGCTGCCGCGTACCTCGGGCGCGCCCTCGACGAGGAACCAGGCTACCGGCTGGCTGAACTTATGCTTGAGCTCGTGCGGCGCGGCACACTCTGCGGCTGGGCTGGGCGCAAGGACGCCGCCTGGCGGAAATTCGAGCCCGATGCAGCCTGACTGGTTGGCCCCAGCCCCGGCGACGGTGCAGCCTTGAGGTCCGGTTTGGAAAAACCGTGAGACAATGGTTGCCGAGACCCGGTTGGGTCCGTGAATCAAGTGCATGTGATGAAGCCCAGTCGGGAACATTATGGCCGCTCCGGCAGTTCTACTTGTAGACTCTGCCGGCCGTGGTTGCACCTGATATTCATCACGGACTTGACAGGGTCATAGTGGTGTTGCCCGTATGGTGATTCCACAGACCGCCGCTAGAAAGGTTTTCTGTGACCCCGTCTTCCGCGAAGAAGGATCCCGCCGCCCAGGACGACTTGTCCCCTGAGGCGAAGCAGGCTGCAACGAACGCCAAGCGAGCAGCCACGCGGGCAGCCAACAAAGCCATCAAGGATGCCTCCGGTGACGCCGGTTTGGACGGCAAGCCTGAGCCCAAGAAGCGCGGGCCCAAGCCCGGCGCCAAAGCCGCTGCCGAAGCAGCCGGAAAAGCCCGCGGCGCATCGGACGACGATGAGGACGTCGAGGAGGACCTCGACGACATCAACATCGCCGATGACAGCGAGATCAAGGCCGCCAAGGCCGCATCGGCAGCCACCGGTAAGGGGTTCGTCTACTCGGACGCCGATGACGACGATGCCCCTGTCCAGCAGGTGATGTCGGCCGGCGCCACGGCTGACCCCGTCAAGGATTACCTCAAGCAGATCGGTAAGGTTGCGCTGCTCAACGCCGAGCAGGAAGTTGACCTCGCGCTCCGGATCGAAGCCGGACTCTTCGCCGAAGAGAAGATCAATGCCGACGACGGCTCGATGGACCCCAAGTTCAAGCGTGAACTTGAGTTCGTCATCCACGACGGCAAGCGCGCCAAGAACCACCTGCTCGAAGCCAACCTCCGCCTGGTGGTCTCGCTGGCCAAGCGCTATACCGGCCGCGGCATGCTGTTCCTGGACCTCATCCAGGAAGGCAACCTGGGCCTGATCCGCGCTGTCGAGAAGTTCGACTACACCAAGGGCTTCAAGTTCTCCACGTACGCCACGTGGTGGATCCGCCAGGCTATTACCCGCGCCATGGCAGACCAGGCCCGCACCATCCGCATCCCGGTGCACATGGTCGAAGTCATCAACAAGCTGGCCCGCGTGCAGCGCCAGATGCTCCAGGACCTGGGCCGCGAACCCACGCCCGAAGAACTGGCCCTCGAACTGGACATGACTCCCGAGAAGGTCGTGGAGGTCCAGAAGTACGGCCGCGAACCGATCTCCCTGCACACCCCCCTGGGTGAAGACGGTGACTCCGAGTTCGGCGACCTCATCGAGGATTCCGAGGCCGTGGTTCCCGCCGATGCCGTGAGCTTTACGCTCCTGCAGGAGCAGCTGCACTCCGTCCTGGACACCCTGTCCGAGCGCGAGGCCGGCGTGGTGGCCATGCGTTTCGGCCTCACCGACGGCCAGCCGAAGACTTTAGACGAAATCGGCAAGGTCTACGGTGTTACGCGTGAGCGCATCCGCCAGATCGAATCCAAGACCATGTCCAAGCTCCGCCACCCGTCGCGGTCGCAGGTACTGCGGGACTACCTGGACTAGGTCAGTACCCAGGAAGCGCGGCTCACCGTCTGCCCATAATCTTCGGATCGATGGGCAGACGGTGTCCCGCGCTTCCTTGTCTTTGGCTTCATAACGGACTTTGGCTTCATAACAAAGAAGAGGACCCCTCCAGCTGGAGGGGTCCTCTTCGAGGTGAATCAGGTTGGGTGCGCCTTGGTCAGTCGACGGCTACGGGAGCCTTCTCGTGAAGCCTGCCCGTCTCATCGTGCCAGTCGGAGCTCAACGGCCTCAGCGTAGCCTCGATTGCACGGGCATGGTGGCCGCAGAACAGCAGCTCACCGCCGGAGGACTCGAGTACAACGCGGACATATGCCTGAGCTCCGCAGCGATCGCACCGGTCCAGTGCGTTGAGTGTGCGGTCTGCCACTGCTGTTGTCATGTCGGCCTCCTTAGTAGATCTGTATGTCTATATAACCAGCATTCGTACCAATCCCATTGCAAGGACGGGTCAAGTTCGCTGTCCGCGTAGCCACAAGAATCGATCAAGCCGCAGGTTTCGGTCACGGAAGGATAACGAGTGGCCTCGCCCACAGCCCGGAGGAAGTGTGGCAGCCCCCCGTCCGCTGCCGTGCCGACTAGGCTTGATGGAGCGCCCGCAGCGCCAGCTGTTCCGTCACTGAAGGAGTTCACGACCCGTGGCACCAAGTTCTGATTACACCGCCCGGCACCTTTCTGTCCTGGAGGGCCTCGAGGCCGTCCGTAAGCGCCCCGGCATGTATATCGGTTCCACCGATTCGCGCGGGCTGATGCACTGCCTGTGGGAGATCATCGACAACTCGGTGGACGAGGCGCTGGCCGGATTTGGGCACGACATCAAGATCATCCTGCACGCGGACAACTCGGTGGAAATCCACGACGACGGCCGCGGCATCCCCGTGGACGTGGAACCCAAGACCGGCCTCACCGGCGTCGAGGTGGTCTTCACCAAGCTCCATGCGGGCGGCAAGTTCGGCGGCGGGTCCTACACGGCCTCCGGCGGCCTGCACGGCGTGGGCGCCTCCGTGGTGAATGCCCTGTCCGCGCGCCTGGACGTGGAAGTGGACCGCGGCAGCAAGACCTACAAAATGTCGTTCCGGCGCGGCGAGCCTGGGCGCTTCAAGGATCAGGGATCCAAGCTGGACCCGTCGGCGGTGTTCGCGCCGTTTGTGGACGGCTCGGTGCTGGACGTAGCGGGCAAGGCGAAGCGTGGTGTGACCGGGACCCGGATCCGCTATTGGGCGGACCGACAGATTTTCACGCCGGACGCCAAGTTCTCCTACGACGAACTGGCCGCACGGGCACGCCAGACCTCCTTCCTGGTACCTGGACTCAAACTCACCGTCCGCGATGAACGCAGGCTGGCAGGTACTCCCGGTGAAGCGGCCGGCCACGAAGAGGTGTTCCACCACGACGGCGGCCTTTCCGAGTTCGTCGAGTTCCTCGCCGCCGATCCCGCCGTTACCGACGTCTGGCGGCTGCACGGCTCAGGCAAATTCAAGGAAACCGTGCCGGTAATCGACGAGCGTGGCCACAGCCAGCTCGCCGAAGTTGAACGAGACTGCGAAGTGGATGTGGCTCTCCGCTGGGGCATCGGCTATGACAGCACCGTCCGCAGCTTCGTCAACATCATCGCCACGCCCAAAGGCGGAACGCACCAGTCAGGTTTCGAGCAGGCGCTGGTGAAGACGTTCCGGAAAGCAGTGGAGGCCAACGCCCGCAAGCTGAAGGCCGGCAACGACAAAATCGAAAAGGACGACATCTTTGCCGGCCTGACCGCTGTGCTGACGGTCCGGTTGGCTGAGCCGCAGTTCGAGGGCCAGACGAAGGAGATCCTGGGCACCTCCGCTGTCCGCGCCATCGTCTCGAAGGTGGTGGAGCAGGAGATCACCGCGAAGCTGAACTCAGCCAACCGGAATGACAAGGCGCACTCCGCGCTGCTCCTGGAAAAAATCGTCAGTGAGATGAAGTCCCGGATTTCCGCCCGGGTCCACAAGGAGACCCAGCGGCGCAAGAACGCCCTGGAAACTTCGTCCATGCCCACCAAGCTCGCCGACTGCCGGACGGACGACGTCGGCCGTTCCGAACTGTTCATCGTGGAAGGCGACTCTGCCTTGGGAACCGCCAAGCTGGCACGGTCCTCGGACTTCCAGGCGCTGCTGCCCATCCGCGGCAAGATCCTGAACGTGCAGAAGGCATCCGTGGGCGACATGCTCTCCAACGCGGAATGCGCTGCGCTGATCCAGGTGGTGGGCGCCGGTTCGGGCCGCAGCTTCGACATCAACGCGGCCCGGTACGGCAAAGTCATTCTGATGACCGACGCCGACGTCGACGGCGCCCACATCCGGACGCTGCTGCTGACGCTCTTTTTCCGGTATATGCGCCCCATGATCGACGCGGGGCGGGTCTATGCTGCCGTGCCGCCCCTGCACCGGGTGGAGGTCATCAATGCCGGGCAGAAGGCCAACGACATGATCTACACCTACTCGGAGGCGGAACTGCATGTGCTCCTGGCCCGGCTGGCCAAGGAAGGCAAGCGCTACAAGGAGCCGATCCAGCGGTACAAGGGCCTGGGCGAGATGGACGCCGGGCAGCTTGCCGAGACCACCATGGACCCGCGGCACCGGACACTGCGCAAGGTGGGGATCGAGAACGCCAAGCATGCGGAGGACACCTTCGACCTGCTGATGGGGTCCGATGTTGCCCCCCGCAAGGACTTCATCATCGCCGGCGCCTCCAGCCTGGACCGGGAGCGGATCGACGCCTGACGTCCCCTGATGGTTCGGCCCGCGACGGCACAGTGCATGCCGGCACAGCCCAGGATTCAGTCCGCGACGGCGGTTCAGCCGACGCCTGGGATTCAGCCCAGCAGGCCCGGCACGATGAGCAGGGCAGTGGGCACGGCCAGGAGCAGGGCGCAGCCCGCAAGGACCATCCCGCGGGCGGCGGCAGACAGCTGCGGTTGATGGGAAAGCAGCCGGCTGACCCGGGAAATGGTGGTCCTGGCAGAACCTGTGACGGCGCCGGTAGGCGCCTCAAGCCCGTCCAGGGGAAGGCTGGGGTGCGCGGCCGGCATTGCAGTGGCCGCCGTGCTTCCGGCCATCCCTGCCCCCATACCCGGCGCCATGCCCGACGCCATACCTCCGGTAGATCCGCTGGCAACAATGGCGATCGCCTTGATGAGCGTGGCTTTGCTTTCCGTCTTCAGCGCAACGTCGTCCGCCAGCATTTCGATGAGAGAGTTCACTGCCTCCTGCGCGAGGCGCGTGGTGGGAAGCCAGGGGAGCGCCTGGCGCCAGGCTGCAAACGCCCACAGCAGGAGATGGTGGCGCTGGTTGAGGTGGGCATTCTCATGGCTCAGGACGGCCCGTAATTCAGCCGGCTCCAGGGCGGCCATCAGGCCGTCCGAGAGCACCGTCACCGAGCGGGCCCCGCCGGGCAGGCAATAGGCAACCGGTGAATCGTGGCTGATGACCACCGTGCGGGCCGCATCGACGGACGGGGCGGCCAACAGAGCCAGGAGCTCCCGGTGCCGACGCCGCTGCCGTTCAATCTTGTAGTACGTCAGCAAAAGGGTGAAGACCAGATGGGCGGTGAGCAGGGCCGCGGCGGACAGCGCGAAGAGATGCCAGAAGCCCAGTGCCGTGGTGGGCGCGTTGAAAAGGACCATGCCTGCGAGCCCGCGGAGCCCGGAGATGAGGTTGTCGCCGATCGGTTCGAGCCCGTAGACCAGCATGGCGCCGATCATGGACAGCCCGCCCGCGAGTGCTATTGCCTGCCACAGCACCATGGCCGTGAACGGTGACCGGGCAGGCCATGAGGCACGGGAAAGCAGGATAGGCACTGGCCACGCCAGCACTATCGCGAGGACCGCCAGCAGGTACGAGGTCCAGAACATGGTCCGCTAGATGTGGCCAAGCAGTTTGCGCAGTGTTTCCGCTTCACTGTCCGTCACGGAGCCGATGAACCGTGCCAGCACGGCTTCCCGGTCGGGCGCTGAGCCCAGAACCTCATGCATCAGTTCCGCCGTGTGGTCTTCCCTGCTGGAAACAGCCTGGTAGCGGTGCGGCCGGGTGCCGCGTTCCCGCTCCACCAGGCCCTTCTTCTCGAGCCGCGAGAGGACGGTCAGGACGGTTGTGACGGCAAGTTCCTTGCCCTCATGCCCGGCAGCGTCCCCTTTGGGTTCGGTGGTGGTTGCCAGCCTGTCGCGCAGCGTGTTCGCCGTGGCTGCCTCGTGGCCCGCCCAGAGCAGATCCATCACTGCCCGTTCCAGTTCGCCAAGACTTGCCATTGACATACATCCTTCGATTCCCCGCACCGAACCGTTCACGGCCCGGTGACTGCGATATGCGCTACAGATACAAAACAAATTTACCTGTTTTTCGCCTGAGTTTCTACGTACGGTAGAACACTGGGCGCGCCGCGGCCTTGTGGGAGCCACTTCCGCATGGAACTGTTGGTTTACAGTGCCCGCCGCATTGTTCTACACTCTGTAGAAGTCAAAGTTCTACGAACCGTAGAAAAGTTGCTCCGCCAACCCGAGGGACTGCTGTGGAAGCTCTGGAAATCGCACGCTGGCAATTCGGCATCACCACCGTTTACCACTTCATGATGGTGCCTCTCACCATCGGGCTGGGCCTGGTGGTGGCCGTGATGCAGACGCTCTGGCACCGCACCGGCAAGGTCGAATACCTCCGCATGACCAAGTTCTGGGGCAAGCTTTTCCTGATCAACTTCATCATGGGCGTGGCCACCGGCATTGTGCAGGAGTTCCAGTTCGGGATGGCCTGGAGCGAGTACAGCCGGTTTGTCGGCGACGTGTTCGGAGCGCCGCTGGCATTGGAGTCGCTGCTGGCCTTCTTTGTTGAGTCAACGTTCCTGGGCCTGTGGATCTTCGGCTGGAAGCAGCTGAAGCCGGGCATCCACCTGGCTTGCCTCTGGGTAGCCGTGGTGGGATCGGTGTTCTCCGCCTACTTCATCATTGTGGCCAACAGCTGGATGCAGCATCCGGTGGGCGCGGAGATTATTGACGGCCGGCCGGTCATGACGGACGCCTGGGCCGTGTTCACCAACAACACCGCCCTGGTGGCTTTCCCGCACACCCTGATGGGAGCACTGGCCGTTGCCGGTGGTTTCCTCCTGGGCATCGCGTGGTATCAACTCTGGCGCAGGCGCACGGACGGCATCGACACCATCGGCCCTGACGGCCGCGTGGTTCCCGGCGAGGCAGCCATCCCGGGCCGCGACCTGACCGACCACAAAGTCTGGATCCGCTCCCTGCGGATCGGCGCCGTCGTCGCCATGATCTCGTTCGCCGGCACCGCACTGACCGGCGACCTCCAGGGAAAGCTGATGTTTGAGCAGCAACCCATGAAGATGGCCGCGGCCGAGGCCGCCTGCCACGACGGCACGGGCTTCTCCGTGCTGAGCGTCGGGAACCTGGGCTCCAAGAACTGCGATGACATCAAGGCCGTGATCGAAGTACCCGGCATCCTGTCCTTCCTCGCCAAGGGCGACTTCACCACCGAGGTCAAGGGCGTCAACAGCCTCCTGGACCAGTACAAGGCCGACTACGGAACCCACCTGCCCAACAACCCGATCTACGGCGAGAGGGCAGGCCAGGAGATCCAGTACGTCCCGGTCATGGAAGTCACGTACTGGGGCTTCCGGATGATGATCGGCTTCGGCGGTATAGCGGCGCTTGCCGCGCTCCTGGCGCTCTGGGTGACACGAAAGGGCACGGTACCGGCATCGCGCTGGCTGATGCGCCTCGCGGTGTTCGGCATCCTGGCCCCGTTCGGCGCCAACGCGGCCGGATGGATCTTCACCGAGATGGGCAGGCAGCCTTTTGTAGTGGCCCCCAACCCGGACCTGAACGGCATCGACCAGGTGTTTATGTTCACCGCCGCGGCCGTCTCACCCGGAGTGTCGGCCGGTGAACTCCTGACGTCACTGATCGTCCTGACCGCCGTCTACGCGGCGCTGCTTGTGGTAGAGGTCAAGCTCCTGGTCAAGTTCATCCGGGGCGGTGTGGTGTCCGCGATGCCGGAACTGGCCCACGCCCCGGCTGACGAAAACGGGGACGCCGCCAAGGGCCCTGGCACCGGCAAACCCGCCGGCGACGTCCTGGCATTCGCCTACTAAGAAGAGCAGAGGATACTCGAGCATGGAACTGCTGCCCACCATCTGGTTCATCGTCATCGCGGTGCTTTGGACCGGCTACCTCTTCCTTGAAGGCTTTGACCTCGGCGTGGGAATGCTGATGAAGCTGTTCGCGCGGAACAACACCGAGCGCCGCGTGCTGCTGAACACCGTCGGCCCGGTCTGGGACGGCAACGAGGTCTGGCTGATTACGGCCGGGGCCGCAACGTTTGCGGCGTTCCCGCTGTGGTACGCCTCGCTGTTTTCCGCCCTCTACCTCCCGCTCCTGGTGGTGCTGGTTGCCCTCATCTTCCGTGCCGTGGCCTTCGAGTACCGTGGCAAGGGTGACACCGACACATGGCGCGCACGCTGGGACTGGGCCATCGCCCTGGGCTCCTTCTTTGCCGCGTTCGGTGTCGGCGCCGCCCTGGCCCTGACCACCACCGGCCTGCCGCTGAACGCGAACGGTGACCGCGAAGGCGGTGCGTTCGCCTGGTTCAGCGGTTACGCCGTGCTGGGCGGGCTGGCCGTGGTGGGATTCTCCCTGCTGCACGCGCTGGCGTTCCTCGCATTGAAGACCGACGGCGACATCCGCCACCGTGCGCGCCGCTGGTTCGTTCGGCTGCTTCCGGTCCTGCTGCTGCCGCTGGCCGGCTGGGCACTCATCATCCAGTTCCTGGAGGGCAAGCCGTGGACGTGGGCGGCGGTGATCGTGGCCGTGGTGGCCGCAGCAGCCGCGTGGTTCCTGGCCCGGCGCGGATCCGAAGGCAGGGCATTTATGGCGATGGGGGCCTTCCTCCTCCTCGGCAGCGCGTCCATTTTCGGCGCCGTTTTCCCCGTGGTGCTGCCCTCCACCCTGGACCCTGCGTTTGATCTCACCGTTGCCAACGCGTCGTCGTCCGATTACACGCTCGGGCTCATGAGCGTGGTGGCAGCCGTTGGCCTGCCCCTGGTGATCACCTACCAGGCGTGGACCTACTGGGTGTTCCGGCGCCGAGTCAGTGCCTCCCAGATCCCCGCGGCCCACAGCTTCCTGCCGGCCATTGCCGTCAGGGCGTTCACCACGAAGGGCTGACCGGCCGTGCGCCCGGATTTTCCGGCCGGACCGGCCACCCGTTCCGCCATCTACTGGCTTGGCCTGCTCGCAGCGCTGAAGGCGCTGTCGCTGGTTCTGATGGGGCAGGCCGTGGCTGCCATGCTGGCCGGGCTGGCCACCGGGAACGGGTCCTGGCCCGAGCAGTTGCCCTGGGGCTTGGCGGGCGTTGTCCTGAGGTCCGCCACGGTGTGGGCCCAGGGCATCGCTGCGCGCCGCGCCGCACTGGGCATCAAAGAGGAACTCCGCTCCGAGCTGCTGGCCCGGGCCCTGCGGAACGGTGCGCGCAGCACCGGTCCGGCCGACGGCGGCCTGGCCGTGCTGGCTACGCGCGGGCTGGATGCGCTGGACAGCTACTACACGCAGTTCCTCCCCGCGCTGGTGAATTGTGCCGCGATCCCGTTGCTGCTTGGGGCGCGCATCCTGTTCACGGACTGGGTCAGCGCGGTGGTGATTGTCCTGACCGTTCCCTTGGTCCCGCTGTTTATGGTGCTGATTGGCCGCTACACCGAGGACCATGTCCGCGAGGCCCAGGAAACCCTGACCCGGCTGTCGGCCCACATGCTGGAGCTGGCCAAGGGCCTGCCCGTCCTGGTGGGACTGGGCCGTGCCACGGCGCAGCGAAAGGCCCTTGAGGAGATCTCGGAGGAATACCGCGCCAGGACCATGGGGACACTGCGCACGGCGTTCCTGTCCGCACTGGCGCTCGAACTCATCGCCACGATTTCCGTCGCAGTGGTTGCCGTTTTCATCGGCGTCCGCCTGGTGCACGGCGAGATGCCGCTCGAGGCCGGCCTCTTGGCGCTGATCCTCGCGCCGGACTGCTACCTGCCGCTCCGGGAGCTGGGCACCGCCCATCACGCCAGCGATGACGGCCGGGCGGCATTGGCGCAGACCAGGAAAGTCACTGAAGCACCCGAGCCGCGGCCGCTGCCCGCACAGGAAAACGGAGATTCCGCTTACGACGGCGGCACCCGGGGTTCCGTGCCCGGGCCCGGGGGAGTGACGGTTACCGACCTTACCGTCACGTACTCCGGACGGTCCGCTCCCGCCGTCGGGCCCTTAACCTTCACTGCCCCGCACGGGCAGATCACCGCCCTGGACGGCCCCAGCGGCGCCGGCAAGAGCACTGTCCTTGGCGTGCTGGCCGGGACCGTAGGGGACGGCGCCGGAACCACGGTGTCCGGCCGCCTCTCCGGCCTGGAGCGCGGCACAATCGCCTGGGTTCCGCAGCACCCGGTCATGGTGGCGGACTCCGTGCTCGACGAGGTCCTGCTGTACCTCAGCGGCGGAATGCGCCCTGACACGCCGGCAGCAGCGGAGACGGCTAAGGGTTGCCTGGCCGCCGCGGCCGCCGGGCACCTCGCCGGCCACCATCCGGCCGAACTGAGCCCGGGCGAGCTGCGGCGTGTTGCCCTGGCGCGCGGCCTCGCCCGGATCAGGACCGGTGCCACCGTTCTGCTGCTTGACGAGCCCACCGCTCACCTTGACGCGGTCTCGGCGGCGCTCGTTCAGGACTCGATCCGTGCGCTCCGGGGCCAGGTCACCGTCATCCTTGTGGCCCACGACCAGCAGACCCGCGAGCTGGCTGACCACGTGGTGCCCGTATCCGCCCGCGGCCTCACCGCGCCCTCCGCCGGAGCCGTGCTGTTGGCCGGGACAGGGCCGTCCGGGATATCCGCGACGTCCGGTGCCGGGCGCGATGGCGCAACCGTGGCCACCGTGGAGCAGGAGCGCGCTCCGGAAACTTCCGGGCGTCACCCGGCGGGGACGCAGAAGCCTGCGGCCGGAGATTCCCGGCCAAACGGGACCGCCCGCCTCCTGGCCGGCTTGCTGTCACCGGTGGCCGGCCGGTTCACCGCCGCCGCCGTGGTGGGCACTTTTGCCGCCCTTTTCGCGGTGGCACTGTCCGGTCTGTCCGGCTGGCTCATCATCCGGGCCAGCGAGCAGCCACCCATCCTGTACCTGCTCACCGCCATCGTCGGTGTGCGGTTCTTCGGGATCGGGCGCGCTGTCCTCCGTTACTGGGAACGGCTCCTGCTGCACGACGCCGTCTTCGCCGCCCTCACCCGGCTTCGCGGCCGGCTCTGGGCATCACTGAGCCGCAAGGCACTCTCACTCCGGCGGCTCCTGCAGGGCGGCAACGTCCTCGGGACGGTGATTGACGACGTCGACACCGTCCGGGACCTGCTGCCGCGGGTTGTGCTGCCGCCCGTCACGGCGCTGGCCGTGGCCGGATCCGCGCCGGTGGCAACCGCCTTGGTGGCGCCTGCCGCGCTGCCGGCCGTCGCCCTCGCAGCAGCGCTCAGCCTGTTCGTGGCACCCGGCGCCGCCCTGTGGGGCGACCGCCGATCGGCCACCGCGGAACAAAGCCTGCGGGCGGGCGTCCTGCGGCGCACGTCCGCTGCGTTGGATGCACGGGCGGAGCTGCACGCGAACGGCGTCGCGGCAATCGTCCTGGACGCGCTGCGCTCCGAGGACCGCTTGGCCACCCGGGCATCTCAGCGCTCCGCCTGGGCCGAAGGCCTCGGCCAGGCGATTACGGTCGCTGCTTGCGGATGCGCGGCCTTGGCTGCTGCCGTGCTGACCGCACCTGACGTCCTCGCGGGCAGCCTGGCCCCCGCCACTGCCGCAGTTGTTGTACTGCTCCAGTTGGCGCTGGTGGAACCGTATGCTGCGATGACGACGGCGGTGCGCCAGTACCCGGCGCTGCGCAGCGTAATGCGCCGGGTCGCGGAGTCCGGTGTGCTGGATGGCGACGCCATGGACGCCGGGGACGCCGACGGCTTGCACCTTGTCCCCGTCCGCTCCGGCGCAGCCGCGGGCGTTGAACTGGAAAACGTCGGGGCCGCGTGGCCCGGCGGGGAACCCGTGTTCTCCGGCGTCACAGCAACGGCCGGACCGGGCACGTGGCTGGCGGTCACTGGACCGTCCGGTGCGGGGAAATCCACGTTGCTCGCCGTCCTGTTGGGATTCCTGCCGGCCACGACCGGCCGCGCAGCGGTGACCGGGACGGCGGCCTGGTGCCCGCAGGAGGCTCACCTGTTCGATTCGACGCTGCGGGGCAACCTGATGCTGGGCGTTCCCGCCGCAGCGGCTGTGCCGGGTGTGTCCCCTGTCCACGGTGACGGTGACGGTGTTGGTGCCCCTACCGCGGGAGCGCCTGCCTCCGGTGACGCCGAGCTGGAAGCGGCACTGGCCGCCGTCGGCCTCAGCGCCCTGGTGTCGCGGCTGCCCGCCGGGCTGGATACGCGGATCGGGCCGGGCGGTTCCTTCCTCAGTGGAGGCGAGCGGCAACGGCTGGCCGTGGCGCGGACCCTGCTGACGGGGGCCGAGGTCATCCTGCTGGATGAGCCCACGGCTCATCTGGACGCGCAGGCGGGACGGGACATGCTGGCGGACCTCCGCGCCGGCCTGAAAGACCGCACTGTGGTCATGGTGACCCACAATCCGGCGGACATCCGGCCGGATGACGCCCGGCTTGAGCTCTCATCAGCTTCCCTGACGGGCGCGGCTGCTTCGCTGGTGGGCTGAGTCCCCTCAGCCGTCCACGTCGTGGAGGTGATGGACGACGTCGTGCAGGAAGTACTGGGCCAGCGTCAGGACCGTGAATTCGGAGCCGTTGCTGCGGACGCCCCGCCGGCCCCACTCTGCTTCCCGGACGCCGGCGAAGGACTCGGCGATCTGCGTACCCTCGGCGGTCAGTTCGGCGCTGACCACGGCAGGATCCGCGTTGGCATAGTCCTTTTCGACGGCGGTGCGGTCCTGGTCCCAGTTCTCAAACTGGGCGGAGTCGTCGTCGAGCATGAGGTTCAGCCGCTGGTCGAACAGTGTGAATACATCGCGGACGTGGCAGGCATATTCCAGGGCCGACCACGTCCTGTCATCCGGGCGTTCGGCAACCTCGGGCCGGCGGAGGACTGCCCGCCAGCGCGGCAGCATGTTCTCCACGCTGCCAGGCACCGTGGCCGGTGTGGCGGTGGAAGCGTCGAAGGAGCACTCGGGGCACGGCCGGGACAGGACCCAGGTCCAGTCCTTTTCATCAGGAATGATAGGCATGCCAGCAGTCTAGGACGGATCGCCCCACGCCATGGCCGGACCCACCGCATCCACTGCCTGGGACAGCGGAATCCCCGAACCGTCCCGCCGGCCGTGCTCCTGCGGCAGAGACCTGGCCACGCCGCCCAGTGATGACGCCTTCGCTGGCCCGTGCCCGGCCCACGCCAGCAGCAGCATGTCTTCGCCCTTGAGGAATCTGTGGGCGCGGACGCCTGCAGTCGCGCGGCCCTTGGCAGGGTATTCGGCGAAGGCCGTCACTTTGGCCGCACCCGGCGCGGTGCCCGGGAGGGCGCCGTTGGTGCCGGCAATGGTGACCACCACGGCTGCGTCGTCGGCCGCGGTGACCGCGCCGAAGAACAGCACCTGGTCGCCGGCGCCGAGTTTGATACCCACCATGCCGCCGGCTGTCCTGCCCTGGGCCCGGACGTTGGCGGCGGTGAAACGCAGCAGTTGCGCCTCACGGGTCAGGAACACCAGATCGGTCTCCTCAGACCCGGCCGGCGCTACACCCACCACCTGGTCCTTGTCCTTGAGCGCAATGACTTCCCAGTCTTCGCGGTTCAGGGGGTAATCGGGCTGGACCCGCTTGACCACACCCTGGGTCGTGCCAATGGCCAGGATTTCATCCAGCGGGGCAAACGCCACCAGCGTTTCATTCTTCAGCAGCGTGACGAAGTCCTTGGCCGGGACACCGCCGGCGAGGTTGGGCAGCCCGGACATCGGCGGAAGCACCGGCATGTCCATAACCTGAAGCCGCAGCATCCGGCCCTGGGACGTGACCGCGGCTATTTCCCCGCGGGCCGAGGTCTTGACCACTGAACGGAAAACGTCGTGCTTGGCCCGCGGCCCGGACTCGGCGAGGGGCTCCTGGTTGGACGTGCGTGCGATCTGGCCCGACGCCGTCAGGATGGCCCAGCAGGGATCGTCCGAGATCTCCAGGGCGAGCGGCGCGGCCTTGCCCTTGCCGTTGGGGGCAGCCGCCAGGGCCGCGGCCACGGTGGGGGAGACAGCCTCGGATTCGAGCAGGACGGTCCGCCGCGGCGTGCCGTATTTTTCGGCGATTTCGCCAAGCTCGGAGGACACAAGTCCGCGCAACCGCTCCTCGGAACCGAGGATGGCTTCGAGCTCCGCGATCTCGCGGCGCAGCTCCTCCTGCTCCTTTTCAAGCTCGATCCGGGAATACTTGGTCAGCTGCCGCAGCCGCAGTTCCAGGATGTAGTTGGCCTGGATTTCGGAAAGATCGTAGATGGACATCAGGCGGACCCTGGCGGCCGCCACCTCATCCGAAGAACGGATGATCTGGATGACCTCATCGATGTCCACGATGGCGATCAGCAGGCCCTCCACCAGGTGCAGGCGGTCCTTCTTCTTGCCCAGCCGGAAGGCCGTCCGCCGGCGCACCACATCAATCCGGTGCTCCACGTACACCGAGAGCAGCTTCACCAGTCCGAGGGTCTGCGGTTGGCCGTCCACCAGGGTCACGTTGTTGATGCCGAAGGAATCCTCCATCGGCGAGTAACGGTAGAGCTGCTGGAGCACCGCGTTCGGGTTGAACCCGTTCTTCAGTTCGATGACCAGGCGCAGGCCATGCTGCCGGTCCGTCAGGTCAACGATGTCACTGATGCCGGTCAGCTTCTTGCTGTTGACCGCATCCTTGATCTTCTCGATCACCTTTTCCGGGCCCACCATGTAGGGCAGTTCGGTGACCACCAGGCCGGTGCGCCGGGCCGAGAGCTGCTCGATCTCCACCTTCGCCCGGGTCTTGAAGGAACCGCGTCCGGTGGCGTAGGCGTCCCGGATGCCGTCCAGGCCGACGATCCGTCCGCCCGTTGGCAGGTCCGGTCCGGGCACAAAGCGCATGAGGTCATCGAGCGTCGCGTCCGGGTGGGCGATCAGGTGCCGCGCGGCGGAGATGACCTCCACCAGGTTGTGCGGGGCCATGTTGGTGGCCATTCCGACGGCGATGCCGGTGGCGCCGTTGACCAGCAGGTTGGGGAACGCGGCCGGGAGGACGTCCGGCTGGGTCAGCTGGTTGTCGTAGTTGGGGACGAAGTCCACCACATCTTCGTCGAGGTGGTCGGTCAGCGTCAGGGCCGCCGCCGCAAGCCTGGCCTCCGTGTACCGGGGTGCTGCAGGACCGTCGTCGAGCGAGCCGAAGTTGCCGTGGCCGTCAATGAGCGGCAGGCGCAGTGAGAAGTCCTGGGCCATCCGGACCATGGCGTCATAGATGGCGGTATCGCCGTGGGGGTGGAGCTTGCCCATGACCTCGCCCACCACGCGGGCGCTCTTGACGTGGCCGCGGTCCGGACGCAGGCCCATCTCGCTCATCATGTACAGGATCCGGCGCTGAACCGGCTTGAGCCCGTCCCGGGCATCAGGCAGGGCCCTGGAGTAGATCACCGAATACGCGTACTCCAGGAAGGAGCCTTCCATCTCGGACGTGACATCAATGTCCACGATGTTCTCGACGAAATCCTGGGGAGCGTCCCCGGAAGGGGATGGGCTTTGGCGGCGGGCCATGTGGCTGGTGGATCCTTCTGCGTGACTGGTGATGCTGTGGTCTGGGTACAGGTGTGGCGGATGATCTCCGGGCACACGGCCTGCGCCGTCAGTTTGTGGTTAGGCTAAGCCTATGGTGGATCAGCCCGGGGACGGCGAATATCCGGAACATTGGGAAGCCGATGTCGTGCTGCGTGATGGTGGAACCGCCCATCTGAGGCCCATCCACCCCAGCGATGCGGACGCCGTCCAGGCTTTCCATGCCGGGCAGTCGCAGAACTCAATCTACATGCGCTTCTTCGCGTTCAAAGCCCGGCTGTCCAGCAAGGAGCTCAAGCGCTTCACCGAAGTGGACTACAAGGACCGGGTTGCCTTGGTGATCACGTTTGGTGGCGAAATCCTGGGGATCGGCCGCTACGACAGGCTTGATGATCCACTCGAAGCCGAAGTTGCGTTCAACATCGCCGACGCCCACCAGGGCCGGGGCATCGGCTCGATCCTGCTCGAACACCTTGCCGCCGCGGCGCACGAAAATGGGATCCGCCGTTTCAGTGCCGAGGTGCTGCCGGAAAACCGCAAAATGCTGATGGTGTTCGCGGATGCCGGCTACGACGTCAAACGCCATTTCGACGACGGAGTGGTCAGCCTGGAGTTCAACATCGACCCCACCGAAAAGTCACGGGCGGTGATGGAATCACGCGAGCACCGCGCCGAGGCGAGAAGCGTCCGGGACCTGCTGGCGCCGTCGTCCGTTGCCGTCATCGGGGCGAGCCGCAAATGGGGGACCGTGGGGTACCAGCTGCTGGAACACATCATCGAAGGCGGTTTCTCCGGGCAGGTCTACGCCATCAACCCGGAAGCGCTGGAGCTCGCCGGAATGTTGTCCTTCGGCAGGATTTCCGAGGTTCCGGAGCCGGTGGGCCTCGCCGTGATCGCTGTTCCGTATGAGGAAGTGGCCACGGTGGTTGACCAGTGCGCCGCGGCCGGGGTCAAGGGGCTGGTGATCGCCTCCGCGGGCTTCGCGGACGACGGCGAACGCGGCCTCGCCCGCCAGCGCAACCTCGTCCGCAAGGCCAGGGCCAACGGCATGCGGGTGATCGGGCCCGCATCCCTGGGGATCGTGAACACCCATCCCGATGTGAGCCTGAACGCCTCCATGGCGCCAACCCTGCCGCGGCGCGGGGGCCTGGGCCTGTTCAGCCAGTCGGCGGCGATCGGCGTTTCCCTCTACGCGGCGTCACACCGCCGCAGGCTGGGTCTTTCCACGTTCCTGTCAGCGGGCAACCGCGCGGACGTCTCCGGCAACGACATGATGCAGTTCTGGGAGGACGACGCCGACACCACCGCGGTGGGCCTCTACCTGGAATCGATCGGGAACCCCCGCAAATTCTCGCGGATCGCCCGGCGGCTCGCCCGCACCAAGCCCGTGGTGGTGGCCAAATCGGAAACAATGGGCCTGCGGCTGCCGCCTGGCCACGCCGTCCGGACCACCCAGGCGCCCGCCGGCGCGCTGGACGCCATGATGCGCCAGGCCGGCGTCATCCGGGTCGAGACCATCGAACAGCTGATGGACATCACGCAGATAGTGTCCGGCCAGCCGCTCCCGGCGGGGCCCGGACTGGCCATTTTCAGCAATTCCCTCGCGCTGGGCAAAGTGGTGGCCGACAGCGCCGAGGCGCACGGCCTGACCGTGGACGGCATCATCACCGACCTGGATCTCGACGCCGGCATGTCCCTGGCACTGCCGGCCCTCCGCCGCAGCCTCGAGGACACCCTCGCGTCCGATGCCGTCCACGCCGTAGTGGCCGCACTGCTCCCGGCGCGCGGCCTGACCGTTGACCATATTGCCGAGGTCCTGGCCGAATGCTCGGCCGCCGCCGGGAAACCGGTAGTCGCCGCCTTCACCGGCATCCTTGACCCCTCCATCTATGTGGAGGGCATGGTGGGAGGTGAGGGACGGACAGTGCCGTGCTTCTCCAACGCCGGAGCGGCTGTGGCGGCGCTCGCCGCCGTGGTGCGGTATGCGGAATGGGTGGCGCGGGACCCCGGCCATTTTGTCCAACCCGATGGCTGCGATCCGGAAAGCGCACGGATCCTGCTGGATCAGCTTTTGCCCGGTGTCCACGGGGAGCAGCTCAAGACCCTGGACCCGGCGTCCGCGGCAGCGCTGCTGTCGCACTACGGTATTGCGGTGCTGCCGTCCGCCGGATTCGACTCAGAAGACGAGGCCGTTGCCGCCGCCGGCAGGCTGGGCTGGCCCGTCGCGCTGAAAACCACGGACCCGGCACTTCGCCACCGCCTGGACCTGGGCGGAGTCCGCCTCGACATCGAAGATCCGGATTCCCTCCGCCGCAACATCGCGCAGATGCGGCGCTCGCTGGCACCCTACGGTTCGTCGGCACTGGAGGTGCAGTCCATGGCCCCCGTGGGGCAGGCATGCACGTTCCGGGCCATTGAGGATCCGCTGCTGGGGCCGGTCATCTCCTTCGGGCTGGCCGGGGACGCGGTCAACCTGCTGGATGACTGGGCGCACCGCGTGCCTCCGCTGTCCGCAGCCGACGTGAAGGACTTCATCCGTGGGCCCCGGGCAGCCCGCAAACTCTTCGGCTACCAGGGCCTTCCCGCCGTGGATCTTGACGCTTTGGAGGAAGTCGCCGGGCGGCTGGCCTGGATGAAGGACAACCATCCGGAAATAGCCCTGGTGGAATTCAACCCGGTCCTCTGCGGGGCCCGGGGGGTGTCGATCCTGGCCGCGGATATCCGGATCGGCAACCCAGCCCAGCGCACCGACAGTGCCCGCCGGGCCATGCTGGGCTGACCGCGGTTAGCATGTCCCCGGCCGATCTGTGAAAATGGGGGAATGAGCTCACAGCCTTCCCCGTCGACGCCTTCCACTTCCGGCAGTGACAACCAGGCAACCCGCCCCCACAGCTCACACAGCCACACGCCCCAGGGCCAGAGCCTGGACGGTGCGCTCCAGAAGGCCGGTTTCTACCCGCGGCTGGTGTCCGACGTCGTTGACGACGCCCTGGACGGCCGCGAATGCGTGGCCCACCTGGTGCACCTGGAGACGCACTTTGACCGGGCCGAAGTCCGGCGCCACATCACCGTGCTGGTCCTGACCGCCGACATGCTGGTGATCACCCACGTGGACGACCAGCAGCTCGATGAAGCCGGCGAACAGATCGTGGCCCAGATCTCCACCGAATCAGTGCCGGTCGCGCAGATCCGCTCAGTGGTCCTGAGTTACATGTACTCCCAGCCGCAGGACTACAAGCCCTCGGATCCGGTCCGGGAAGTCACCCTCGCGATTGCCTGGTCCGGCGGCCAGCGGCTGGATATGGGGCCCGCGAGCTGCGGAGACCCGCAATGCGAAGCAGACCACGGCTACAGCGGCACCATTGCCCAGGAGGACATCGTCCTGCGGATCAGCGCTGAAGCCGACGGCCCCCAGGCCGTCCAGGACGCCAAACTCTTCGCCCGCGCCCTGCGGGCCGTGAACACCGGCTCCACGGCCCCGGCGCCGCACACCGGCCAGGCGCTCCAGCCCCGGCCCCGGACCGGTGTGTTCGGAAACAGGCTCAACCGCGGGCACCAGCAGCGCTGATGCCGGACCAAAGCAAAGCAACAGTCTCCTCAGACTCTGCCGCACACATTTTCCAAGTGGCCGACCAGCAGCTGATCATGCCGTCCGCGCCTGCCTTTGGCCGGCGGTCCATCGCGGATGTCCTCACCAGCGCGGCGGCCAGCCTGGGGGTGGAGGGTTTCACAAACTCCCTCGGCCTTCCGCCGGCGTCGCGCGTCTGCGTGGTCCTGGCCGACGGCCTGGGCCGGAACCTGCTGAAACAGAAGTCTGCCCATACGCCCTTCCTGCGCTCCGTTATGCAGTCCGGCCAGGGGGAAGTTCCCGTCTGGCTGGACTCCACATTCCCCTCAACCACGGCCGCTGCCCTGGCCAGCTTCGGCACCGGCCTCCCGCCCGGCCAGCACGGAATGGTGGGTTACGACGTCCTGGACCCGGACCAGGACAAAGTAGTCAACATGCTCGGCAACTGGGATGCCAAGGTTGACCCCGCCGAGTGGCAGCCGTTCCCTACCGTCTTCGAACGTGCCGCTGAATCAGTTAATGTGACCACCGTCAGCCTGCCGCAGTTCGGCAACTCGCCCATGACCCAGGCGGCCCTCCGCGGCGGGAATTTTGTCTCAGCCGTGACGGCCCACGCCCGCACAGCTGCCGCTGCCGAAGCCATGGACACCGCCGGAAAGTCCCTGATGTACTTCTACGTCAACGAACTTGATAAGGCCGGCCACCGGCACGGGTGCCAGTCCGAACAGTGGGAACACCAGCTCGAAGAGCTCGACGCAACGGTCAAACGGCTCCACGCGTCGCTCCCGGCCGGGACCACCGTACTCCTCACCGCGGACCACGGGATGCTGGACGTCCCGGAACAGCAGCGGATCGACTTCGCCGCGGACGCGTCGCTTGTTGACGGTGTGCGGCATACGGCAGGGGAACCCCGGATGGTCCACCTGTACCTTGAGGATCCGGCAGACGACTCGGGCCGGGAGCGCTTGCTGGGCGCGTGGCGTGCCCGTTTCGGCGACAGGATCTGGGCCTTTACCCGGGGGGATGCCATCGCCGCCGGACTGTTCGGGACGCTGCGTCCCGCCGTCGGGCCCC
This sequence comes from Pseudarthrobacter psychrotolerans, assembly GCF_009911795.1. Lineage (NCBI taxonomy): Bacteria > Bacillati > Actinomycetota > Actinomycetes > Micrococcales > Micrococcaceae > Pseudarthrobacter > Pseudarthrobacter psychrotolerans. The sequence continues at coordinate 553,783 of NZ_CP047898.1, forward strand.
GCATTGGCGACATCATGATTGCCGCGCGGGACGCGCTGGCCCTCTACGACACACGCCGCGGGCGGCCCGCCGCCATGGAGGTGGTAGGCCAGCACGGTTCGCTGACCAAAGCGGAACGTGAAGTACCGCTGCTGTGCTTCACGGCCGAGGGCAGGCCACGGCGCCCCTGAGGCGTCAGTCCCGCTTGGTCCCGAAGACGATCTCGTCCCAGCTGGGAACCGTTGACCGCTTCGGTTTCGCGGGCTGCCGCTCGGGCTGGTCCGCGTCATGGTCGTGATGCTGGCCGGATCCTGCCTCATCGGTGCCGACCGTGTAGGCTGCCCGGCGCGGGCTTCCGCCGCCCAGCAGTTCGTCCAGGCCCACGTTCGGCGCGGGGCGTCCCGGCCCTGACTCGCCTGGGGCACCCTGTCCTGCGGGACGAAGCTGGGACGCCGCGATGGTGATTTCCCTGGTATCGGTGCTGACGCCGTCGTGCAGTTTCAGGACGTCATCATCGTCAGAGTCCCGGTGCGGCGGGATGAGGCTCAGCCGGGACAACATGGACGGCCGGGCGTCACGCTTGCGGGTGAGGGCATCCGGAGTGGCGGCAGGTGCGGCGTCGTCCGGCGCGGTGGACTCGGCGGGAGCTGCCCCGCGGATTTCCGGCTCGCGGTACTGCTGTTCCTTGGATTCCGGTTCAGGGACAACCTCAGAAGGACGTGGATGGGCTGCGGGCACGCCGTGGGTCAGCAGCAGAGCCAAGGCGTCGTCCGCGTCCTCGTCGACGCCCAGGCGCTGTCCGCGGCGTGAACGGAGCATATCCAGGAGACCGTCGGATTCCCTGGCCTGCGGGACAGCCTGCGGACCGGTCGAATTGCGGGCGGCCGCTTCGGCGTCGGTTTCAAAGTCAAACGGCCGGTCAGAGACGGCCGTGAGGCGGCGGGCCGGGACGGGACCGTCCAGCGGCTCCAGCTCACTGAGCTGCTGGGCCCAGCGGTTGGTGTTCTGCAGTGACTTGCGGGCCGGACTGAAGGTCCACTGCGCAGGTGGCTCCTCGCCGATGCCTGAGGCGCCTGCCTTTTTGGTTTGAAAACGGGCCACCACGGTCCAGTTGCCGTCCTGACGCCGCCATGAATCCCATTCCACGGTGGAAGGTTCAATCCCGTGGGCTGAGAGCCGATGGTTGACCATGTCGTTAAGGGACGCCGGGTTGTCGCCAAAAACGGAGCGGTAGGTGTCGTGGCCGGGGGAGGGCGAAGCCACTTCCACCTTCCGCGCCTGTTGCGCTACATAGTCCCGTTCGGCAAGGACAGGGCCTTCGTACCGCTCGACTTTTGCAAGGGGAAGCCCGGAAAGATCAGCCACCTCCGCTGCGGTGGCGCCGCTGCGGATCCGTGACTGGATGTCCCGCGGAGACATGGCAATGGGCGCAGCCGCGGAAGCGGTCCTCGCCGAAGACCGGCTGGCCGTCCGCAGTGCTTCATCGATCGGCAGCTGGAACATCTCGCCGCCGGCACCGCTCAACAGGAGATGCTCCCCGTCGTCGTGTACGCCTACAAGCCGTAGATCCTGCATACAAATCCTCCACCCTGGCATTACTATCAATCGAAACTCTGCCACCCACCGGCACCCTTTTGGGTTAGGAGCGAGGGCGCGCCGCGATATTCCGGCACTTTCGGGCGCCATTGCGGCCAGCAGCAGGGGTTTCAGCGGTGCAGGCGGAACGGACCGGGGCAGAAGTCGGTATTTTGCGGCCGCTACCCGGAAAGATATGCCCCGCCGGGGCACAAAAAGGAGGCCTCCGGCGTTATCGAGGGTGTCACCCGCTGACCGGAAAGGAATGGAGCCAAGCCGAGATGGCCACCGACTACGATGCGCCGCGAAAATCCGAAGAAGACCTCACCGAGGATTCACTCGAGGATCTGAAAACCCGGCGATCAGATAACCCGACGGCCGCGGTTGATGCGGACGAAAGTGACCTCGCCGCAGGCTACGAGCTTCCCGGGGCGGACTTGTCCGGGGAGGAGCTGCTGGTTCTGGTGGTGCCTCCACAGGCGGACGAGTTCACGTGTTCCTCGTGCTTCCTGGTCCGGCACCGTTCCCAGATTGCGCGGGAGAAAGACGGCCGCTTCTATTGCAAGGAGTGCAGGGCTGATCCGGGGTGCCTATTTCCGCGAAAGCGCGGCAGTGAGTTCCTCGGGCCGCCGGGAGGACGTCAGCCAATACGGGGTCCGGTCGGACGGGTCGGTGATTTCGATCCGCACCACCGGGTCGATCCAGCCACGGATGCACAGGTAGGCGAGGCCGTTGAGCCGGGTACCCCGCTGGGCCGTGGCATCCTTGCCCTGGAACGCCGCCACGTCGCCGACGAAGCGGCGCTCGATGGTGGCGCGGCCTACGGTCAAAGCGTCACCGGTGACCATGGTGGTTGGTGTGGACACGACCAGCAGGACAGCAATGATCGTGAACAGGACGGCCGCGGCCGTGTAACCCGCCGCCATACTGATCGGGGCGAAAACGAGGATCCCGGCGCCGGAGATCCCCGCCGCGATGACCCAGATCCAGACGTTCGGCCACAGCCTTTCCCGGAATACTGCCGGGCTGCCGGCAGAGGGGGCATCAGGGACGGGTGCAGTGGAGCTGGATTCGGGCATGCCACCACCTTTCCACTTTTGGCTGGCTATTTCATCTTGGGTTCATCCGGCCTCGGCCTGCGGCATCCCGTTGAATCTAGGACGGAACTGCGGCTGGGCGTTAGAGTGAGTGACTGTGACTGACGAACTTGCCACTGTTAATACCGTTCCTGACAATGAGCTGGCCGGCGCTGCTCCCGATACCGCCGCAGCCTACGGTGCACCGACGCTGCAGGTGCAGCTGAAAATGCTCGACGCCGGGCTGGAGGCACCGTCCTATGCCCACCCCGGCGATGCAGGGGCTGACCTGCGGTCCCGGGAAGATGTGGTCCTGGCGCCGGGGGAGCGGAAGCTGGTGGCAACGGGTGTTTCCATCGCACTGCCGGACGGCTTTGTTGCCCTGATCCACCCGCGCTCCGGCCTGGCCACGAAGCACGGGCTGACGATCGTCAATGCGCCCGGCACCGTGGATGCCGGCTATCGCGGGGAAATTTCCGTGACCCTCCTCAACACCGATTCCAGGAACACCATCGAGCTGCGGCGCGGCGATAGAATTGCACAGATGGTGATCCAGCGGGTGGAATATGCGCAGTTTGTCCCCGTCAACGAATTGAGCGAATCGGTGCGGGGAGCCGGCGGATTCGGATCCACCGGCGGCTTCACCCCGCCAAACGCCTGACACCCGCCGGCGACGGCAACCAGCGTTGGTTGCCCACGGCAGCTAAGACTTCCGACGGGACCCCCGGGCCGGCGAGTCACTTTCACAACTAAGGAGACAACCCCCATGGTTTTTGGGCTCGGCAGGAAATCCAAGAAGGACCAATCGGCCGACCCGGACGAACCCCTGGCCTCAGCGGAATCGGCGGATTCCGCTGACACGGCCGCGACGGACGCCGGGCTTCGGGCCGCAGGCCCCTTTGACGTTTCCGAGGTCTCCAGCCGCGACGGCTACGTTGACCTCGGTGCACTGCTGATCGCCCCGAGCGAAGGGCTCCAGCTCCGGCTCGAAGTTGAGGAAGCCACCCAGCGCGTGGTCGCCGTGACCATGGACCTGAACGGGTCCAGCCTTCAGCTGCAGGCGTTCGCTGCTCCCAAAACCGAGGGACTGTGGGACGAGATCCGCGAACAGATCGGCCAGTCCGTGGGAAGCCAGGGCGGACAGGTTGAAGAGGTCCAGGGTGGCTTCGGAACCGAACTGATCGCGAAACTGCCCGCCGGTGCGCAGGACGGCAGCCAGGGCTACCGGGTGGCGCGCTTCATCGGCGTCGACGGTCCCCGATGGTTCCTGCGTGGCGTCCTGGGCGGCGCCGCAGCGATGGAGCGCGAGGCAGCGGCACCGCTTGAGTCATTGTTCCGCAGGATTGTTGTCATCCGCGGCGACAGCCCCATGCCGCCCCGGGACCTTCTTCAACTGCGGCTGCCCAAGGATGCCAGCGCCACCCCGCCGCTGGCCGCAGCCGAATTCAATGCCCCGAATTCAAAGGCCCCGAACGCGGTCCGGAAACCACACAGATTGGCTGATTCCCGCCAAGATCCCCCGGACTCCTCCCCGGACGCGGGGATGCCGGTCAGCCGGCTGCCGGAACGGGGCAGGGTGGTGTGTCACGGGCACATCGAATCGGTCACCTACATGCCCGCAGACCAGAACGCGGCCTTCACCGCCATTGTCTCGGACCCGGACATTCGCCAGTCCGGCGCCAAGCGGGCCCAGGGAAAGGGCGGCCGCCTCCGCGTGGTCTGGCTGGGACGGCGACGGGTGCCGGGCATCGCTGCCGGGACCGAAGTCCGGCTCGAGGGCATGCTGTCCCAAAGCCACGGCCTGCCCACCATGTTTAATCCCCGCTATGAAATACTTTCCCGCCAGGAGAACGAATGACCTCGCCCCAGCAGCCTGAGCCGTCCAAGCCTGAGCCGTCCGAGCCCGAGCCGTCCGCCGTGAAGGGTCTTGCTGAGGGCTATGCAGCCAAAGCGGGCCTGCACCGCACCCAGGACGGCCGGATCGATGTCCTCAAGAGCGCCGGCGGGATTCAGGGCATCGCCGAGAGCATTGTGCCCGGCCTGGTCTTCCTGATCGCCTTTACCATCACCCGGGACCTGACGCCGTCGCTGGTGGCCGCGCTGGCCGCCGCCGCCGTCTTCACGGTGGTCCGCCTCGTCCAGCGGCGCCCGCTGACCCAGGCCCTCGCCGGAGTGGTGGGCGTGGGCATCTCGGCCTGGGTCGCCAACACCACGGGCAAGGCCGAGGACTTCTACCTCCCGGGCTTCTTCACCAACATCGCCTACATCCTCGCCATGGTGATCTCCATCGCGATCAAGTGGCCGGTGGCCGGCCTGCTGTTCGGGATCATCCGCAACGAAGGGTTGGACTGGCGCAAGGACCCCGCGCGGCTCAAGGCGTACCGCCTGGGCACGTGGATCATCGTGGCGGTCCTGGTGCTTCGGCTGGTGGTCCAGGTTCCCTTGTACCTGTTGGGCGGGGACGGACTGGCCGCCCTGGCAACGACACGCCTGATCATGGGGGCGCCGCTCTATATCCTGGGCGTCTGGATCGCGTGGCTGCTCACCCGGCCGGTACCGGCGGACGCCGATGCGCCGCCGTCGGATCAGCCGTCGAAGCCGTCGTCCTCCAGCGCCTGAGTTTCCGCAGGATGCACCCCATCGGGCCCGCTGGGGCTGTCCTCCGGCTCATCTTCCGATTCGGGTGAGAGCAGCGCACGCAAATCGTCCTCGGCCGCGATGGTGGTGACGAAGAACAGTTCGTCCCCGCCATCGATGACATCGTCACGGCTGGGAGTAATAGGCGCGTGATCCCGGAGGATGGCCACCAGCGTGGCGTCCTCGGGCCAGTGGATGTCTCCGACGGTCAGGCCAATGACATGGGAATCGTGCGGGACCGTGAACTCGACCAGCGAGGCGACGCCGGTCTGCAGCGTCAGGAGCCGGACCAGGTCACCGATCTCCACAGCTTCCTCCACGAGCGCGGTCATCAACTGCGGAGTGTTCACGGCAACGTCCACGCCCCAGGAGTCGTTGAACATCCAGTCGTTCTTGGGGTTGTTGACCCGGCCCACTGTGCGGCCCACGCCGAATTCAGTCTTGGCCAGGAGCGAGACCACCAGATTCACCTTGTCGTCGCCCGTGGCTGAAACAACGACGTCGGCGTCCTCCATTTTCGCTCCCTGCAGGGTGCTGAGCTCGCAGGCGTCGCCCACCAGCCAGTGCGCGCCGCGCAGCCCGCTGCGTCCGATGACCTCAGGCTTAAGGTCGATCAGCAAGATCTCGTGTTTGTGGGCCAGCAATTCCCTGGCGATCGATGACCCGACGCTGCCGGCCCCGACGATGACAACTTTCACTACGACTCCTTGGCGGGTGCTTTGGCCAGGATCTGGGCGACCTGGGAACTGCGGTCCACGGGCAGCATGGCGTGGACTGTATCGCCGTCCTGATAGGAAGTCCCGGTTTCGGGGAGCATGCCCTCGCCGAACCTGGTGAGGTATGCCACCCGGATGTCGGCAGCCTTTTCGACCTCGCTGATCCGGTGGCCGATCCAGCCGGCGTCCAGGTCCACTTCGGCGAGGACCAGCCGGCCGGAAGGTTCGCGAAAATCGCCGGCGAGGTGCTGTTCGGGCAGGATGCGGCGCAACACCTGGTCTGCGCTCCAACGGACGGCCGCAACGGTGGGAATGCCCAGCCGTTGGTAGATTTCCGCCCGGCCGGGGTCATAGATGCGGGCCACCACGTGGGGAACGTGGAAAGTTTCGCGTGCCACGCGGGTGGCCAGGATATTGGAGTTGTCGCCGCTCGATACTGCGGCGAAGGCGTAGGCGTCGGCCACGCCGGCCTGCTGGAGGGTGTCCCGGTCGAATCCGACACCCGTGACTTTGCGCCCGGTGAAGCCCTGCCGAAGCCGGCGGAACGCGCGGTCGTCCTGGTCAATAATGGCGACGGAATGACCGGCGTCCTCCAGCGTATGCGCGAGAGTCGCTCCTACCCGGCCACATCCCATGATCACGAAATGCGCCACCGTATCTCCTCAACTTCCGTAGCCTGTTGCTGCTGCTAGAACTCTACCGGCACCGCGCGCGGCTCAGTTGCCCGGACGCCGTCATGACACGGGCCGGGAATCAGACTAGCTTTGTGGAGTGCTGACAATATTGAATGCCGTGAAACGGGTGCTGGTGGGCAGGCCCTTCAGGAATGACAGGCTCGCCCACACCTTGCTGCCCAAACGCATAGCACTCCCGGTTTTCGCTTCCGACGCCTTGTCCTCCGTGGCGTATGCCCCCGATGAAATCCTGCTGACGCTGGCACTGGCCGGCGTGAGTGCCGTTGCCTTCTCGCCGTGGGTGGGACTGGCCGTCATGGTGGTTCTCCTGACGGTGGTGGCTTCCTACCGGCAGAACGTGCACGCATACCCTTCCGGCGGCGGAGATTACGAGATCGCCAACGAGAACCTTGGCAAGTTTTCCGGGCTGACTGTTGCCTCGGCGCTCCTGGTGGACTACGTCCTGACGGTGGCCGTCTCGATGTCCTCGGCGGCCACCTACCTCACCACGGCGGTGCCTTCCATGCACGGGCAACAGGCCCTGATTGCCACCATCGGCGTCGTGGTCCTCGCCCTCGTCAACCTCCGCGGCATCAAAGAAGCGGGCAGCGTTTTCGCCGTCCCCACCTACATTTTTATGGCCTCGATCCTCGGCATGACAGCGGTGGGGATCTTCCAGGCCGCCACCGGCCAACTGCGTGAAGCGCCCTCAGCGGCGTTCGAGATTGTGCCGGTTCCCGGGTTCGACGAAGGGCTGGTGGGCCTGGCCGGCGCTTTCCTCCTCCTGCGGGCCTTCTCCTCAGGCGCGGCCGCGCTGACTGGTGTTGAAGCCATCAGCAACGGCGTACCCAACTTCAAGGTGCCCAAAAGCAAAAACGCGGCCACCACCCTGCTGCTGCTCGGCACCATCGGCGCCGCTATGCTGGCCGGCATCATGTACCTGGCCAACGCCACCAAGGTCCACATCGTGCTGAACCCGGCCACGGAATTCCTGATGGACGGCCTGCCGCTGCCCGAAGGCTACATCCAGAGTCCCGCCATCAGCCAGATCGCCCAGACCATCTTCGGACCAGGGTCCCTGGCCTTCTACATTGTGGTGGCGGCCACCGGAGTGATCCTGGTGTTCGCGTCGAACACCGCCTTTAACGGGTTCCCGGTCCTCGGCTCCATCCTTGCCCAGGACGGGTACCTGCCGCGCCAGCTGCGGACCAGGGGAGACCGCCTGGCCTTCAGCAACGGTGTACTGGCCCTGGCCGCCGGAGCCCTGGTCCTGATCATCGCCTTCAACGCCGATGTCACCAAACTGATCCAGCTCTACATTGTGGGCGTCTTTATCTCGTTCACCATGAGCCAGCTGGGCATGGTGAGGCACTGGGGGAGGCACCTCAAGCTCGCCAAGGACAAAGCCACCCGGCGGAGGATGCTGAAATCACGGACCATCAACACCATCGGCTTCGGCATGACGGCACTGGTGCTGGTGATTGTCCTGATCACCAAGTTCGAGCAAGGCGCGTGGATTGCGCTGCTGGCCATGGTCATCCTGTTCCTGATCATGTGGAGCATCCGGTCTCACTATGACAATGTGGCCAAGGAGTTGGCTGTGGACGAGGACTCGTCTCCGCGGGCCTTGCCATCCAGGGTCCACGCGGTCCTGCTGGTTTCCCATGTGCGCAAGCCCGTGCTCCGCGCACTGGCCTATGCGCGGGCATCAAGGCCGTCACGGCTGGACGCCATTACGGTGGACATCAATGCCGAAGAAACCGCCCAGACGGTTGCAGACTGGGAAAAGCTGGAGATCCCCGTGCCGCTGACCGTGCTCGCCAGCCATTACCGGGAAACCATCACCCCCATCATGGAATACGTCAAGAACATGCGCCGTGATTCCCCCGCGACCTGATCGTGGTCTACATCCCCGAATACGTGGTCGGCAAATGGTGGGAACAGCTGGTTCACAACCAGACAGCGCTGCGCATCAAAACCCGGCTGCACTTCGAACCTGGCGTGATGGTGGCCAGCGTCCCGTGGCAGTTGAAATCGTCCGAAGAAGCCAAAAAAATGCAGGATATCCGATGAACCCCCACACCCAGACCCACTCCGCGGCTGCCACGGCAGCCCCCACCGAACTGGTGCTCGACGTCGGTCCGGTGGCCCACGGCGGCCACTGCGTGGCCCGCCACGAGGGCAGGGTGATCTTTGTCCGGCACGGCATCCCCGGCGAAAAAGTTCTCGCCCGCCTCACCGATGCGGGGGAGTCAGCCAAGTTCTGGCGCGCCGACGTTGTTGAGGTGCTGGACGCCTCCCCGGACCGGGTGGAGCACTTCTGGCGTCCGGCGGACTCCCTCCGCGCCTGGGCCCACGGGCATCCGCCGGTGGGCGGAGCCGAATTTGGCCACATCTTGCTGGCCCGCCAGCGCAGGCTCAAGTCGGCGGTGCTGGCCGAACAGCTTCAGCGGCTCGCCGCCGTCGAACGCCTGCCCGAAGGGCTGGACCTCGGGAACCTCGTTGAGGCCGTGGACGCGAGCGGACCGGATTCCGGCCAGGGGACGGATCCAACGTACGACGCCGGCACTGGCCTGGGGTGGCGGACGCGCGCCAGTTTCTCGGTGACTCCGGGCGGAAAACTTGGCATGCACGCCCACCGTTCCGACCACATCATTCCTGTCCGGGAGATGCCGCTCGCATCGGAGGGCATCAACCGGCTGCGCCTGTGGGACATCGACCTGACAGGCATCGAACGCGTGGAGGTGGCGGCGCCGTCGAACGGTTCACGCCCACTGGTGCTGCTGGCGCCGGCTCCCGGCACCAAGCCCAAGCGGCTCAGCGCCATCGCGGCGCAGCTTCCAGACGACGTTTCCGTGGCCACTTTCGACCCCCTGACCGGGGACGTTGCGCAGCTGCGGGGCCGGACCTGGGTCCAGGAGACCGCGGCCGGCCACGACTACCGGGTCACCGGCGCAGGTTTCTGGCAGATCCACCGCGACGCGCCCGGGACGCTTGTGGGGGCCGTCACAGAATTCCTGCACGCCGGGGGGTTCCTGGCGCCGGGTTCCGTGGTGGCCGACCTCTATGCCGGCTCCGGGCTGTTCACGGCTCCGCTGGCTGACGCGGTGGGGGAGACCGGGTCCGTTCTCTCGGTTGAAGGTGCGCCGGGAACCAGCCGGGACGCCCGCAAGAACCTTCACGGCGCGCCGCAGGTGGAGATCGAGCACGGCCGGGTGGAACGTGTCCTCCGCCAAAAGCCGCGGAAATTCGACGCCATCGTGCTGGATCCGCCCCGGGCGGGCGCCGGGAAGCCCGTGGTCAGCCAGCTGATCGCTGCCGGGCCCCGCGCCATCGCCTACGTGTCCTGTGATCCGGCATCGTTTGCCCGGGACGTGGGGTACTTCCAGCAGGCAGGCTGGTCCGTGGCGGGCCTGCGGGCCTTTGATCTCTATCCGCACACCCACCACCTGGAGACGGTGGCGTTACTGACGCCGGGTCGGTGATGCTACTAGGATGGCGGTAGTAATCCCACGTCGCGCCCCGTATTCACCGCTGACCTCCTGCAATTTGTGGGGCCAGCACTAATTAGGCCTGCCTAACTAGCAAGCGGTCTACCGCGCGACAAAGATGAAACTGTTGCGAGAGGAGTCCTGCGATGAGCACAGTGGACAGCTTCGGTTCAAAAGGCAAACTTAATGTAGCCGGAACCGAATACGAAATTTTCCGGTTGAACTCCGTTGAAGGTGCAGAAAACCTTCCGTTCAGCCTCAAGGTATTGCTTGAAAACCTGTTGAGGACCGAGGACGGCGCGAACATCACGGCCGATCACGTGCGTGCCTTGGCCGGCTGGGATCCCAATGCCCAGCCCGATACAGAAATCCAGTTCACGCCTGCCCGCGTGATCATGCAGGACTTCACCGGCGTCCCCTGCGTGGTGGACCTGGCGACAATGCGTGAAGCGGTCAAGGAACTCGGCGGTGACCCCAAGCGGGTCAACCCGCTCGCTCCTGCGGAAATGGTCATTGACCACTCCGTGCAGATCGACGCTTTCGGCAACTCCGGCGCACTGGAGCGCAACATGGAGATCGAGTACCAGCGCAACGGCGAGCGTTACCAGTTCCTGCGTTGGGGCCAGACAGCATTCGACGACTTCAAGGTTGTTCCCCCGGGAACCGGCATTGTGCACCAGGTCAACATCGAATACCTGGCCCGCACGGTCATGACCCGTGAAATTGACGGCGTCCTCCGCGCGTACCCCGACACCTGCGTCGGCACCGACTCGCACACCACCATGGTCAACGGCCTGGGTGTCCTTGGCTGGGGCGTTGGCGGCATCGAAGCCGAAGCGGCCATGCTGGGACAGCCCGTCTCGATGCTCATCCCCCGTGTGGTGGGCTTCAAGCTGACCGGGTCCATTCCGGCCGGCGCCACCGCAACAGACGTGGTGCTGACCATCACCGAGCAGCTGCGCAAGCACGGTGTTGTGGGCAAGTTCGTGGAATTCTATGGCGAAGGTGTTGCGGCAGTGCCGCTGGCCAACCGCGCCACCATCGGCAACATGAGCCCGGAATTCGGCTCCACCGCCGCAATGTTCCCCATCGACGACGTCACATTGGATTACCTGCGCCTCACCGGCCGGTCCGAGCAGAACGTTGCCCTGGTGGAGTCCTACGCCAAGGAACAGGGCCTCTGGCACGACCCGTCCAAGGAGATCAAGTTCTCCGAGTACCTCGAGCTGGACCTGTCCACGGTTGTTCCCTCCATCTCCGGCCCCAAGCGTCCCCAGGACCGCATTGAGCTCACGGATGCCAAGGAACAGTTCCGCAAGGACATCCACAACTACGTCGCCATCGAAGACGGCAGCGTGGACGAGTCACTGGACGAGTCCTTCCCCGCATCGGACGCACCGTCGTTCACGCACGCCGACTCGCACACCACCGAGACCAGCCGTGTTGTGTCCGCAGCGAACGGCGCCCACGGGCGTCCGTCCAACCCGGTGCACATCAAGACTGAAGACGGCCGCGAATTCGAACTGGACCACGGAGCGGTATCCATCGCCTCGATCACGTCCTGCACCAACACGTCCAACCCCTCGGTGATGCTGGCCGCAGCCCTGCTGGCCCGCAACGCCGTCGACAAGGGCCTGACCTCGAAGCCGTGGGTCAAGACCTCCGTGGCTCCCGGGTCCAAGGTTGTTACCGACTACTACAACAAGTCGGGCCTGACCCCATACCTGGAGAAGCTCGGCTTCTACATTGTGGGTTACGGCTGCGCCACATGCATCGGCAACTCCGGCCCGCTGGACGCCGAAATCTCCGAGGCCATCCAGGCCAACGACCTCTCCGTCACCGCGGTGCTTTCCGGTAACCGCAACTTCGAAGGCCGGATCAACCCGGACGTGAAGATGAACTACCTGGCCTCCCCGCCGCTCGTCATCGCTTACGCCCTGGCCGGTTCCATGGACTTCGACTTCGACACCGATTCCCTGGGCAAGGACGAAGCCGGCAACGACGTCTTCCTGAAGGACATCTGGCCCAACCCGGTTGAGGTCCAGCAGGTCATCGATTCCTCGATCGACAAGGACATGTTCGCCCGCGGCTACGAAGGCGTCTTTGACGGCGACGCACGCTGGAAGGCGCTGGACACCCCGGCCGGCGACACCTTCGCCTGGGATCCGAACTCCACCTACGTCCGGAAGCCCCCGTACTTCGACGGCATCAAGGCGGAGCCGGAACCCGTCCAGGACATCTCCGGCGCACGCGTGCTGCTGAAGCTGGGCGATTCGGTCACTACCGACCACATCTCCCCGGCCGGTTCCTTCAAGTCGGACACCCCCGCCGGCCAGTACCTGCTGGCCAACGGTGTGGAGCGCAAGGACTTCAACTCCTACGGCTCACGCCGTGGCAACCACGAAGTCATGATCCGCGGCACCTTCGCGAACATCCGCATCAAGAACCAGATCCTGGACGGCGTCGAAGGTGGCTTCACCCGCGACTTCACCCAGGCTGACGGCCCGCAGGCATATGTCTACGATGCCGCGCAGAACTACCAGGCAGCCGGCACTCCGCTGGTGGTCCTGGCGGGCAAGGAATACGGTTCCGGATCCTCGCGTGACTGGGCAGCGAAGGGCACCGCCCTCCTGGGCGTCAAGGCCGTCGTCGCCGAGAGCTACGAGCGTATCCACCGCTCCAACCTGATCGGCATGGGCGTCCTGCCCCTGCAGTTCCCGGCTGGAGAATCCGCAGCGACCCTGGGCCTGACCGGCACGGAAACCTTCGCGGTTGAGGGTGTCATCGCCCTCAACGAAGGCACCACGCCCAAGACGCTCAAGGTCACCGCCACAGCAGAAGACGGCTCCGCCAAGTCCTTCGATGCAGTACTCCGCATCGATACCCCGGGCGAAGCCGACTACTACCGCAACGGCGGCATCCTGCAGTACGTCCTGCGCCAGATCTCCGCCAACTAGCCGGAATCTGAACCCCGCAGTACTCTTTCGAAGCCCCGGCCGGTCACCGACCAGCCGGGGCTTCGGCTTTGCATTTTCCGCAAGGCGTTAGAGTTAACAGGCACGTCTACCACCCGAAGGAGGGGTCATTGGGAATCTTGGACACCATCCGGAATCCGCAGGACCTGAACCAGCTGACTCAAGGGCAGCTCGAACAGCTGGCCGCTGAGGTCAGGAGTTTCCTGATCACCAACGTCTCGCAGACAGGTGGACACCTCGGGCCCAACCTCGGCGTTGTGGAACTGACCCTTGCCGTGCACCGCATCTTCGATTCGCCCCGGGACAGCATCGTGTTCGACACGGGCCACCAGTCCTATGTGCACAAGCTCCTTACCGGCCGCCAGGACTTCAGTACCCTGCGCCAGCAGGGCGGCATGTCCGGCTACCCGTCCCGCGCCGAGTCCGAGCACGACATTGTGGAAAGCTCCCACGCGTCCTCCTCCCTGTCCTGGGCGGACGGCATCTCCCGGGCACGGCAGCTGACCCGGGAAGGCGACCGCTACACCGTTGCCGTCGTCGGAGACGGGGCGCTGACCGGCGGCATGGCCTGGGAAGCCATCAACAACATCGCCGCGGACAAGCGCCGCCGCGTGGTCATCGTCGTCAACGACAACGGCCGCTCCTATGCCCCACGGTGGGCGGCTTCGCGGACTACCTCGCCTCACTGCGCCCCACCATCGACTCGTTCCGCGCCGCCCCTGCCTATGAGGGCACGCTGGACTGGTGGAAGAAAAAACTCCAGAACAGCGGCCCCGTAGGCCAGTTCACCTACAAGAGCCTGCACGCCATGAAAAAGGGCATCAAGGACTGGTGGGCGCCGCAGGGCATGTTCGAAGACCTCGGCATGAAGTACATCGGCCCGGTTGACGGCCACAACCTGCAGGCCATGGAGCACGCCCTGTCCACGGCCAGGAACTACGCCGGCCCGGTGATTGTCCACGCCATGACCGAAAAAGGCCACGGCTACGCCCCGGCCCGGGCCCATGAAGCGGACCAGTTCCACGCCGTCGGCATTATCGATCCGGAAACCGGTGAACCGACGGGAGTTTCAGGCGCACAGTCCTGGACGTCTGTTTTTGCGGACGAGATCGCGAAGATCGCCGATGAACGCCCCGACATTGTGGGGATCACCGGGGCCATGCTCATTCCCGTGGGCCTGCACAAGTTCGCGGCCAAGCATCCGGACCGGGTGATCGACGTCGGCATCGCCGAGCAGCATGCGCTGACGTCCGCCGCCGGCATGGCTTTCGGCGGGCTCCACCCCGTGGTGGCCATATATGCCACCTTCCTGAACCGCGCCTTTGACCAACTCCTGATGGACGTGGCCCTGCACAAAGCCGGCGTCACCATCGTCCTGGACCGGGCCGGTGTCACCGGCCCGGACGGGGCCAGCCATCATGGCATGTGGGACATGGCAATGGTCCAGATCGTGCCCGGACTCCACCTCGCCGCGCCGCGCGACGCCTCCCGTTTGCGGGAAGAGCTGCGCGAGGCCGTGGCCATCAACGACGCCCCCACCGTGGTGCGCTTCTCCAAGGGCACCGTGGGCGCCGAAGTGGAGGCCATCGAACGGCTGGGCGACGGTGTTGACGTGCTGGCCCGCCGGCCGGCCGGGTCCACCGAAAACGATGTCCTGATCGTCAGCGTCGGAGCCATGTCCGAACTGTCCCTCGACGTCTCCAACCGCCTGGGCGCCCAAGGCATCAGCACCACCGTGGTGGACCCGCGCTGGGTGCTGCCCGTACGGCGCTCCATCATTGCGCTGGCCTCCCACCACCGGCTGGTCATCTGCATCGAGGACGGCGTCAGGGCAGGCGGGGTCGGATCGCGGATCCGCCAGGAAATGCGCGCAGCCGGCGTTGATACCGCGCTGAACGAGGTCGGGCTCCCTGCGGAGTTCCTTGACCACGGCACCCGCAGCCAGGTGCTGGAGCGCGTCGGGCTGACGGCCCAGCAGATCACGCACGATGTCGTCGCCCAGGTTTTGGGCACAAAGGTCCCCTTCGCGCGCCCCCTGCCGGGCCAGGAGCACCCCACCACCGGCAGCCTGCCCATCCTGTGAGGGAAGAAGACGCACTGAAGTATCCGGCCGCCGTCGGGGATTCACGCCCGGCGCGGCATACCAGCACCACCCGCGTTCCCGCGGGTTTGCAGCCAGGCCAGCTGGTTGTGGCCAGGAACCGGAAATGGAACGGAAAAGCCCACTGGGTGGTCCCGGGACGGTATCTCGGGGAAGACCGGCACGGCTGGTGGATCTTCCAGGGAACCAATGAATTCTGTTCGCGCCCGGGCGCTGCCTTTTACACAGCGTCCGACGCCGTGCTGCTGGTGCCGCGGTCCGGAGACTGGGTTGCCACGTTCTACGACGACGCCCATCCCAGCGGCGTCAGGGTCTACGTTGACCTCGCCGTCGCCCACGAGTGGACGGACATCCGGCCGGCGGTCACCGAGTTCCATGTGATCGACATGGACCTGGACGTGATCCGCATGGCCGGCCGGGGCGTCTTTATCGATGACCAGGACGAGTTCGCCGACCACCGCATCGCCATGAATTACCCGGACCGGCTGGTGGATGACATCCAGGCCGCCGCGGATGAGCTTTATCAGGCCGTCAAGGCAGAGCACGCACCATTCGACGGAACGGACGTCGAATGGTTCACGAAGGGACGGTCATGAGCGGAATCATCAGGGTCTACAAACGGGACGACGAAGGAATACTGCACTTCCGTGAGGGCTGGTTCGACGAGGACTACAGCCAGTTTGTGATGAACTACGGCGTAGTTGGGCACCAGAGCAAAACCGAAGAGACCGACGTGGCTGATGCAGCTGCGGTGGAGGGCCTCATGGATGCCTTCGCCGTGCAGTGCGCAGAGGACGGCTTCGCCGAAATCCCCGACGAGGACCAGTTCTGGGTGGTGGCGCAGTTTGCCCTCAAAACCAAGGAGGGTACCGACCGCGACCGCTACCTTGAGGAAAAGGCGAGAGACGCCCTCATCAGCCACCTCGCCTGGCGCGGCCTGGGAACCGTGGAACGCTCGGAGTTCAGCGACTACAAACTGAACATCTTCTGCCTGTGCCCCGACGCGAACAAGGCCGTCAGCGCCATCAAGGTCTGCAGCCGCGGCGAAGACCTCGACTTCACCAAGCTCAGCATCGGCGCTGCGCCCTTCAGCGAACCGGACAACTTCAGACTCAAACACTCCGCGAAGCCTGCCAACACCTTCAGCCTCTAGAGGGGAATTTCCATGCCTGACTACCGACGCCTGGGAAACTCCGGGCTGACCGTCTCCGTAGTGGGGCTCGGCTGCAACAACCTGGGCCGTGCCAACACGGTGACCGAATCGCAGGCGGGGACTGACGCCGTCGTCCATGCCGCCCTCGACGCCGGCGTGACGCTTTTCGACGTCGCCGACAACTACGGGCGCGAGCCCGGACTCAGCGAGACTATGCTGGGCAAGGCGCTGGCCGGCAAGCGGGATGATGTTCTGGTGGCCACCAAGTTCGGCATGGACGTCCGGGGTGCCAACGGGAACGACTTTGGGGCCCGGGGGTCCCGGCGCTACATTGTCCGGGCAGTGGAGGCCTCGCTGCGGCGGCTGGGCACGGACTGGATCGACCTTTACCAGTTCCACACCCCCGACCCCCTGACTCCCATCGAGGAGACGCTGAGCGCCCTCGATGACCTGGTCACCGGCGGCAAGGTCCGCTACATCGGACACTCCAACCGCGCCGGCTGGCAGATTGCCGAGGCCGAATTTGTGGCCAGGGCCGCCGGCGGCACGCGGTTCATCTCCACCCAGAACCACTACAACCTCCTGGACCGTCGCGCCGAGCAGGAGGTCACGCCGGCTGCCGAGGCGTACGGTATCGGGGTTCTGCCCTATTTCCCGCTGGCCAACGGCCTGCTGACGGGCAAGTATTCGCCGGGCACCGCTCCCGCCGGCTCGAGGTTGAGCCATACACGCACCAACATGGTGCACGACGCCGACTGGGACCAGCTCCAGCGTTTCAGTTCCTTCGCGGCAGTTCGCGACCTGACCGAGATCCAGGTGGCCTTCTCCTGGCTCGCGGCCCAGCCTGCCGTCAGCAGCGTGATCGCCGGAGCCACCAGGCCGGAGCAGATCCGCGAAAATGCGGCCGCAGTTGCCTGGGTGCCGTCGCCGGCGGAGCTCGCGGAACTGGATGCGATCTTCCCGAAGGTCCCCCAAGTGGCACTCTTTTAGGAATCCCCGCCGATGACCAGGCTGCTGCTGGACGTGGATACCGGGATCGACGACGCCCTGGCGCTGGCCTATCTGGCGTCCTTGCCGGAGGTGGAGTTCGTGGCCGTGACGGCGTCCCCGGGGAACGTGGAAGCCCGCCAGGTGGCGAGCAACACCCTAGCGCTGCTGGAACTGTGCGGCCGGCCCAACGTGGAGGTCGCCGTCGGCGCCCTGGTCCCGTTGGGCATTCCGCTGGTGACGACG
This sequence comes from Pseudarthrobacter psychrotolerans, assembly GCF_009911795.1. Lineage (NCBI taxonomy): Bacteria > Bacillati > Actinomycetota > Actinomycetes > Micrococcales > Micrococcaceae > Pseudarthrobacter > Pseudarthrobacter psychrotolerans. Next base: position 571,393 of record NZ_CP047898.1, read on the forward strand.
CCGGAAACCCACGGTCCGCAGGGGCTGGGACACGCAGTCCTGCCCCGCCGTCGGGCGCGGTGTCGGCACGGCACGCCGCCGACGTCTGGGTGGAGGCCGCCCGCGCCCAGCCGGGGGAGCTCACAGCCCTGATCACGGCCCCGCTGACCAATTTCGCCCTCGCCATCCGGCGTGAACCCAGGCTGCCCGAACTGCTGGGGCGTGTGGTCATCATGGGCGGAAGTTTCTTTCACCAGGGGAACACCACACCCACGGCAGAGTGGAACACGCACGTTGATCCGCACGCGGCCAAGGAAGTCTATGCCGCGTACCGGGGCCTGCCGGCGGACCGGCTACCCATCGTCTGCTCCCTGGACACCACGGAGCGGATGGAGATGCGGCCGGAGCATGTGCGGCGGCTGGCCGCGGCGGCAGGCTGCGCCGTGGAGGAACTCGTGCTGCCGGAACAGCCCGAGGGGCTCAGGAGCACCTCGGATAACACCCTGGTGCGGCACCTGTCCGACGCGCTGCGCTTCTACTTCGAGTTCCACCGGCACTATGACCAGGGCTACCTTGCGCACGTCCACGACTTTTTCGCCGCCGGTGTGGCGGCAGGCACCCTGGATTACAGCACCCGGCCGGCCACGGTGGACGTGGAGGTCGAGTCCGCCTTGCTGATGGGGACCACCGTGGCGGACTACCGGAACCTGTGGAACCAGCCGCACAATGCCCGGATCGTTTCCGAGAACAACCCGGCGCAGGCGTTCGATGAACTGGTGGGTTCCCTCGGGCGCCTGGCCCGCAGGGTCGGCTGAGACCCAGTCCTACAGCGGGACGTCTGCCGGCACCTCAACGTCCAGGGCGAGCAGAGCGTTCTCCACCACTTCCGTCAGGGCCGGGTGGATCCAGTACGGGCCCCGCGCGAGCTGGTGGACAGCTACGTCAGTGGCCATTGCCTGGACCAGTGGCTGGATCAGGAGCGAGGCCTCGTGGCCCATGATGTGCGCGCCGAGCAGCCGGCCGGTGGAGCGTTCCGCCACAAGCTTGACCACACCTTCTTCGTCCTCCATGGCCCAGCCATACGCGGTTGAGCCGTAGTCCTGGACTGCGGTGACAATGTCCGCCCCTGCTGCGGCCTGCTCCCGGGCGGCATCCTCAGTCAGGCCCACGGAGGCCACCTGCGGATTGCTGAACACCGCAAACGGCACCGCGGTGCAGTCGATGGTCCGGAGCCGGTCGGGGTGTTCCAGGTTGTGCGCCACTACCCGGGCCTCCCGGTTGGCGACGTGTTTGAGCTGGTAGCTGTTGGCGATGTCGCCCAAAGCATAGACACCGTCAACGGGCATGCCGCCGGCGAGGACCCTGAGGTTCGCGTCCACGGACAGGGTTTGGTCCCCAGCCAGGTCAAAGCCGGCGGCGTCCACTCCGAGCCGGTCCGTGTTCGGCACCCGCCCGGTGGCCATCAGGACGATGTCCGCCGCGACCCGCAGCTGTTTGCCGTCGCCGTCCGCGAACACCACGGTGACGCTGCCGTCGCGGTTGTCCTCCACTGCCTGGAGCGAGAAGCCAAGCCTCAGCTTCCAGCGGTCGGCCGCCGCCGCGGCGAAGCGCCCGGCGATTTCGGCGTCGTTCCCGCGCAGCAGCCGCTGCGAACGGTTCACCTGGGTCACCTCGGCCCCGAAACCGTGGAACACTGCAGCGAACTCGGCGGCGATGTACCCGCAGCCAACCACCACCACCCGTTCGGGCGGGCCATCGATGCGCATCACGGTATCCGAGGTATGCACCTGCGGCAGGCCGATCCCCGGCACGTCGGAGAGCACGGCCCGGGAACCTGCGGCCACCACCACCCGGTCCGCGGTGAGCTCCACGCCGGACTCAGTGCTGAGCGTCCGTGGACCGGTGAACCGGACGTGCTCCTGGTACAGGTCCACATGGGCCAGTTCATCGGCCCGGTACCGCCGGCCGGCCTCGGAAACCGCGTCTATCCGGCCAAAGATCCTGTCCCGCAGTTCGTTCCAGCGCACCTTGTCCCGGCTCAGGTCCACGCCCAGCCGGGCGGCCTCCCTGGGCGCGGCGGCCAAGGAGGCCGGGTAGACAAACATCTTCGTGGGGATGCAGCCGACGTTCAGGCACGTGCCGCCGAACACGCCGCCGTCGATCATGGCTACCTTCCTGTCGTCCCAGAACGGGGTGATCAGCGAATTGCCGGATCCGGATCCGATGATGGCCAGGTCGTAGTGGGGCATTTGTGCCTTTCGGAAGGTCAGCAGGGCGGCAGCGGCTTGCGCGCCTACTCCCCATCGAACGGCCGGGTTACTGCGCCGGTGGCTCCGTGCAGCTGGTCTTCCCCATAGTCAAATCCGGTGGGACGATGCCCCTATGAGTGACAAACACGAAGAAGACCTGCGGGACGGGAGGCCGCATCAGCACGCGCATGCAGCAGCGCCAACCACCCAGCAGATGCGAACTGTCGGGCAGCGGCGGCGGGCAGCGGAGGAGAAGCTGGAACACCACCTCGAGGAAGCACGCCACAAAGGTGAACACGACACCACCCACCGGGAAGAGGCAACGGTAGACTGGTCGGCGGACCGGCCGGCGTAGACGCCCCGGCTGCCGCCGAGGTGACATAGGCGGCGTTCCGCACCGCCCGGGCCATCCGGGCGCCACAGCCTGCATCCCCAGAAGGAACGCCATGTCATCGCTCACGCTGCCGCCGCAAACGCCGGCCACCGCCCGCAACCGCCGACTGCTGGAAATCCTCGGAGCCGTGGCCATCGCCGGCACGTACATCTACCTGGTCCTGAACCAGCCCGCGGACATCACCGGTGGCCCGGGCAGCGCCTCGGCCCTGATCGCCCTGTCCGGCTTCCTCGTGGGCGCCGTACTGCTGATCATCGGCGTCCTGCCCACGCTGCCCGTCTCCACGCTGGTGCTGATCCCGGTGGCCCTGGTGTTGAACATTGTCCTGGGACAGTTCGTCGGCAGCACGTTGGTGCCGTTCTACCTCGACGCCATCGGCACCGTTCTGATCGCCGTTCTCGCCGGTCCCGCCGCCGGGGCCGCGACTGGTGCCCTCAGCAGCATTGTCTGGTCCTTCTTCAACCCCACTGTCCTGCCCTTCGCCGCCGGCGCGGCCCTGATCGGCTGCCTGGCGGGCTTCGCCGCCCGATATGGCCTGTTCCGGCGCTTCTACCTGGCCCCGGTGGCGGGTTTCCTGGCCGGCATCATCGGCGGCGTGGTCTCCGCCCCGTAGCCGCTTTCGTCTTCGGCGGCACTTCCGGCCTCGCCACCGGCGCCATCGTCAGCGCCTTCCGCTCCATGGGGGACAGCCTGCTCGCCGCCATCACCAAGCAAGCCCTGATCTCGGACCCCATGGACAAGGCCATCGTCTTTACGCTCGTAGCCGTCCTGGTCTACGCGCTCCCTCGCCGCACGCGCCTGCAGTTCCCCTTTGTCCGGCACTACCGCGTGCTGGCAGGCAAATCCGCCGACCAGCCCACCGGCCATTCAACTGCCCACTCAACCGGCCAGGACGCCTGACCCGCCGCCGATGCGCCTTCACCCCCTGACGTCGCTGGCGGCCGCGGGCAGCACGGCAGTGATGACGACGGCGGCCGCCAGCTGGCCGCTGTCCCTCACCGTGATCGCCGCGGCCGTGGGCTTGTCGGTCGCCGGGGGAGCGGCGCGCCGGATGCTGCCGGTGGCGGCGGTCATCCTGGTTCCGCTGGCGCTGTCGCTATTGTTCCTGCACGGGCTGTTCTTTCCTGAGGGCACCACTGTGCTGGCGCAGTGGGGACCGGCGCGTGTCACAGCACAAGGCCTGCAGTTTGCGCTCGAGCGGACGGCGCAGCTTTCCGCGGCCGTGCTCGTGCTGCTGCTGTGTTCCTTCACTATCAGCGTTCCGGACCTGGTGGCTGCCCTGTCCGACCGCGGCGTCAACGCGCGGTTCGCGTTTGTGCTCGCCTCCACCTTGACGCTGCTGCCGGCCATCAGCTCACGGCTGGGGCGGATCCGGCAGGCCCAGGAAGCGCGTGGCCTGGTGATCAGGCCCGGAATTCCTGGGCGTGCTGCCGCGTTCCGATGGCAGGCGGTACCCTTGGTGCTGTCCCTCGTGGAGGAAGCAGGCACCCGCGCGGCGGCCCTGCAGGCCCGCGGTTTCGGGAGTGCCGGTCCGATCACCAGTTACCGTCAGGTGCAGGATTCTCCAGTCCAGCGGTGGGTGCGCCTGGTCTTGTTGCTGGCGGCGCTGGCGGCCATCGCCGCCCGTCTCTGGCAGCCGACGGCGGGTACTTAGCAATGGTGCAAACCCCACCTCCGGCGCTGGCTGCCGGCATCGAAAGATTCGTCTTCCCCGCCGAAGCGGAACCCGTCCTGGCGGGCATGATGCTGACCTTTGCCCCAGCGACGCTGACGGCGGTCCTGGGCGGTTCCGGCAGTGGCAAGTCAACTCTGGGACGCCTCCTCGCCGGCTGGTTGCTGCCCGGCGGCGGCGGGACGCTCACGGGCTTTCTTGAGCTCGCCGGCACTCGCGTCCGGTTCACCGGAACAGCTGCCGATCCGCGGATCGATCCCGGCAGCTGGGGCCGCCAGGTGGGCTTTGTGCCGCAGGATCCCGCTGCCGCGTTGTCCACGGTCCGGGCCACGGTGGCCGAGGAACTGGCCTTTGGACTGGAAAATGCGGGGGTTGACCGTGAGAGTATGGCCAGCGCCGTCCGGCACACAGCAGCCCTGACAGGCCTGGCCCATCTGCTGGACCGGGATCCCGCCACGCTTTCCGGTGGTCAGCTGCGCCGCCTGGCCATCGGCTGCGCGGTCATTCAGCGTCCCGCAGTTCTCGTTATGGACGAGCCCTTCGCCTCCCTCGACACGGACGGAGCCGAAGTCCTCGCTGCCCTGGTGCGGAACCTCGTACAGGACGGCACCGCCGTCGTGATCCTGAGCCAGCGGGCCGATGCCTTCCTGCACAACGCCGACACGTGGCTGGTCCTTGCCGGCGGTACCGTAGCTGCGTCCGGCACGCCTGCAGAAGTTGTGGCTGACGGGGCGCTTGAAATGGCGGGCGTGGTCCGGCCCCGCCCGGTTAAAGGTCTCCGGACGCCGGCAGAAAAAGGCCAACCATCCGCCGTCGGCAGTCCGCCGGCGTTGGAACTGCGTGACGTCTCGTTCACGTACCGGCTGACGCAGTGCAGAGGCTGGTTCAAGGCACAACCGGGACCGCCGGCCGACCCGGTCCTGCACGGACTCAGCCTGACCGTCAGACCCGGCGAGATCCTGGCGGTGGCAGGTTCCAACGGCGCCGGAAAGTCCACGCTGCTGAGGCACCTCAACGGCTTGCTCCAACCAACAGCAGGCAGCGTGCTGGTCAACGGGCGGAACATCAGCGGGGACCCTGCGGGACGGGTGGCCCACGACGTTGGGCTCCTCTTCCAGCAGCCCAGGGACCAGCTGTTTGAACGGACCGTGGAACGGGAAGTACGTTTCGGACTCGAGCGCCACGGTCCAGCGGCGGACCAGACGGTGCAGCACGCCCTCGCCGCCGTTGGCCTGGAGCACCTTGCCGGACGGCACCCGGCGGAACTGCCGGCGTCCCAGCAGCGCCTGTTGGCCCTGGCGACAGTACTGGCACGGCGTCCCTCAGTCCTTGCCCTGGACGAGCCGACGATTGCCCTGGACGGCCACGGGCTGGCCCGGCTGGACGAGGTGGTACGCAGCACGACGGCGGAGGGCACCGCCGTCGTGCTGGTTACTCACGACCTGGACTACGCCCGGTCCATTGCGCACCGGCTGGTGCGCCTCGATGACGGCCGTCTGCTACCCGCGGACTGATTCCGGGGTGGCTGAATTCGGGCTAACTGATTCCGAGGACTGACCCGTCAGACCCGACGCGACGCCGGGCGCGAGGAACCGCTTGCCGTTGACCCGCTCTGAGGCGCCCACCCGGTCCAGGTACGGAGTGATGCCGCCCAGGAACATCGGCCAGCCAGCGCCCAGGATCATGCAGAGGTCGATGTCTTCAGGACCGGCCACCACACCCTCATCCAGCATCAGCCCGATCTCCTCGGCCAGGGCATCCTGGACACGGCGCAGCACGTCGTCCCCGGTGGACGGGGACGTGCCGAAGGACATCAGCGACAGGGCGGACTCCGGGATCTCCTGGGAGCCGTCGGACGCCGGGGACCAGAGCGACTTCACGTCGTTCTCGATCAGTTTCTGCAGGTTCGTGGACACGGCGAAGCGGTCTCCGAAGGCGGCGTGCAGGGACTCCTGGACATGCTGGGCAACCGGCAGGCCCACCATGGCACCAAGCGTGAACGGGGTCATCGGCAGGCCCATGGGCCGCAGCGAGGTGTCGGCAACGTCGGCAGGGGTTCCTTCGTCGAAGGCAGCCGTGACTTCGCCCATAAGCCGCAGCAGGATCCTGTTGACCACAAAAGCCGGCGCATCCTTGACCAGGACCGCACTCTTCTTCAGGCCCTTGGCGAGCTCAAAAGCGGTGGCCAGGACGGCGTCGTCGGTCTTGGGCGCGCGCACGATTTCGAGCAGCGGCATCACGGCCACCGGGTTGAAGAAGTGGAAGCCCACCAGCCGTTCCGGATGCGCGAGGTCTTCGGCCATGGCCGTGACGGACAGAGAGGACGTGTTGGTGGCGAGGATGCAGTCCGGGGAGACGATGGCCTCCACTTCAGCGAAGACCTGCTTCTTGACGTTCAGCTCTTCGAAGACGGCCTCGATGACAAAGTCGGCGTCCGCGAAGGCTTCCTTGGAGACCGATCCCGTGACCAGCGCCCTGGTGCGGTTGGCTGCGTCCTGGCTGATCCGCTTCTTGCCGAGGAGCTTGTCCACCTCGGCATGGACGTAGCCCACGCCTTTGTCCACACGGGCCTGGTCGATGTCCGTCATCACCACGGGGACCTTGAGTTGGTGGGCGAACAGGAGGGCAAGCTGGCTGGCCATGAGGCCCGCCCCCACAACGCCGACCTTGGTGACCGGACGGGCGAGCTTACGGTCCGGTGCGCCGGCGGGCCGCTTGGAACGCTTCTGGACCAGGTCCAGGAACGCGTACACGGTGGCGCGGAACTCGTCGGTCTGCATCAGGCCGGCGAGGGTTTCGCACTCGAGGGCGGCGGATTCGGCCTGGGACATGGTCCGGTTGGCTTCGAGGATGTCCAGGACCTTGGCCGGCGCAGGGGACGCGTTGGAGGTCTTGGCCTCCACGAATGTCCGGCCGGCGGCGACGGCTGCGGACCAGCGCCCGGCAACAGCGGGATCAGTGGGGTCCACGGCGTTGGCCCGGGCGGGACCACCTCGCCGGTGATGACTGTGGCCGTCCAGGCGAGGGACTGTTCCAGGAAGTCTGCCGGTTCGAACAGGGCGTCGGCGATGCCGAGCTGGAAGGCCTGCGGCCCGTTGAGCGTCCTGTTGTTGCTGAGCGGGTTCTCGATCATCACCTTGACCGCGTTCTCGGGTCCGATCAGGCGCGGCATGATGTAGACGCCGCCCCAGCCGGGGACCAGGCCGATGAAGGCCTCGGGAAGCGCCAGCGCACCGGCGCCGGTGGATACCGTGCGGTACGTGGACTGCAGGGCGATCTCCAGGCCGCCGCCCAGGGCAACGCCGTTGATGAAAGCGAAGCTGGGGACGCCGAGGTTGGCCAGCGTGGCATAAACGTCATGTCCGAGCTGTGCCATCCACAGGCCATGATCGCGGTTCTCCAGCGACTTGACAGCGGACAGGTCGGCGCCGGCCACGAGGAAGTACGGCTTGCCGGTCACACCGACGCCGACGATCTCGCTGCGTGCTGCACGCTCTTTCAGGCCTTCCAAGGCCGTGCCGAGTTCTACCAGGGTATTGGGGCCCAACGTGGTGGGCTTGGAGTGATCCAGGCCGTTGTCCAGGGTGATCAGCGCAAACACCCCAGGGCTCTGCTGGCCGGGGCGGCCGGCAGCTTGATGTCCTGGACGTACGAGTGGGTCACGGTTTCGTCGGGGAAGAGCTCGGCAAGCTTGGTGAAATCGGCGGCGCTCATGCGGCGGCTCCTTCGGTGGTTGCTTCGTTGGCTGTCGTTGCTGCGACGGCACCGCTGTAATCGGAGTGACGCGGGTTTTCCCAGATGACGGTGGCGCCCATGCCCAAGCCTATGCACATGGTGGTGATCCCGTACCGGACGGAGGGGTCTTCTTCGAACTGCCGGGCGAGCTGGTTCATCAGCCTGACGCCGGAGGACGCGAGGGGTGGCCCACCGCGATGGCGCCGCCGTAGCGGTTGACGCGGGGGTCGTCGTCGGAAATTCCGAAGTGGTCCAGGAAACTCAGGACCTGCACGGCAAAGGCTTCATTGATCTCGAATAGTCCGATGTCCTCAATGCTGAGACCGGCGTTCTTCAGGGCTTTTTCGGTGGCGGGCACCGGGCCGATGCCCATGACCTCCGGTTCGACGCCGGCGTAGGCGTAGCTGACCAGCCGCATCTTGACCGGCAGGCCCAGTTCCGCGGCAGCTTCCGACGATGCCAGGACGGCGGCCGTGGCGCCGTCGTTCAGGCCGGCGGCGTTGCCTGCCGTCACGCGGCCGTGGGCCCGGAAGGGAGTCCGTAGGGCTGCCAGGTCCTCGAGCGTGGTGCCCGGGCGAGGCGGCTCATCAACGCTGTTCACCGTCCAGCCCTGGCCCGGCTTCAGGGTAGCGACCGGCACGAGGTCCGGCTGGATCTGGCCGTGGGCGTAGGCGGCTGCGAGTTTATCCTGGGAGGCAACCGCGTAGGCGTCTGTGCGTTCCTTGGTGATGGCGGGAAAACGATCGTGCAGGTTTTCGGCCGTGTTGCCCATGTTCAGGGCGGCGGGGTCAACCAGGCGTTCGGACATAAAGCGGGGGTTCGGATCGGCGCCGGAGCCCATCGGGTGGTTGCCCATGTGCTCCACCCCGCCGGCAATCACGATGTCATAGGCGCCGAAGCCGATGCCGCTCGCCGTTGTGGTGACTGCGGTCATGGCGCCGGCGCACATGCGGTCGATGGCGAATCCGGGGACGGTGCGGGGGAGCCCTGCCAGGAGGGCGGCCGTGCGGCCGAGGGTGAGGCCCTGGTCGCCGGTCTGGGTGGTGGCGGCAACAGCGACTTCGTCGATCCGGGCCGGGGGCAGGGTGGGGTTGCGGCGCAGAAGTTCGCGGATGCACTTCACCATCAGGTCATCGGCGCGGGTTCCGGCGTAGATGCCTTTCTCGCCGGCCCGGCCGAAGGGTGTGCGGACGCCGTCAACAAAAACGACGTCGCGGACAGTTCGCGGGGATCCGCTGCTTCCGTGGTGGCTCACGTTTACTCCTCATCGAGACGTTGGCGCCGTCCGGAGGCCAAAGGGCAGCACTCGGCAGGACAGCAGTGCACACTATGTTACTCGTCAGTAACATGGTGTGCAAGGCTCGGTGAAGCGGCGTTTACTCGGAGGCTGCGGTTGCCTTGGCTTCCTTGGCTTCCTTGGCTTCCTTGGCCGGCAGCGGTTGCGGGTTGAGGAACGCGTCTGTGAGAAGCGGCGCGATCAGGCCGATCTGCCATTCGCGGGCACCGAGGGTGCGCAGGTCAGCGGACACTGCTTCGTCGGTAATGTCCGACGGCGGACGCCACGCCACGCGGCGCAAGTAGTCCGGCGTCAGCAGGTTCTCCACGGGAAGGTTCAGTTCCTCCGCCTTCGCCTGCAGGAGCGGGCGGGCGGTGGCCAGGCGTGCCGCGGCCTCGGGGTCGCGATCGGACCACACCCGCGGCGGGGGCGGTGCGTTGGTCGGCAGGTGCAGCGGTGGGAGGTCATCAAGGTCGCGGGCAGCGGCGATGCACCGGAGCCACCGGGGTGCCTCACGCTGAGCCGCACGGCCGTGGAAGCCCTTGGTGCCGAGCAGCTGGGGAACCGTGGACGGCATGGCCTTGGCAGCGGACACCAGGGCGGAATCAGGAATCAGCCGGCCCGGCGCCACGTCGCGCTTCTGTGCCAGGGAATCGCGCTCCAGCCACATTTCGCGGACCGCGGCCAGCTGGCGCCGGTCGCGGATCTGGTGCAGGCCCGACGTCTTGCGCCAGGGGTCAATCCGGGGAGGGGCAACGCCGGCGGCCAGGATTGCGGCAAATTCCTGCTCCGCGTATTCCAGCTTGCCGTCGGACTGGAGCAGTTCGATGAGTTCTTCGCGCAGTTCGGTCAGGACTTCCACGTCCAGGGCGGCGTAGCGCAGCCACGGCTCGGGCAGGGGCCGGGTGGACCAATCGGCGGCCGAATGTTCCTTCGCCAGGCCAAAACCGAGCAGTTGTTCGATGACGGCAGCCAGGCCAACGCGTGGCAGCCCCGCCAGCCGCGCGGCGAGCTCCGTGTCAAAGAGCCTGTCCGGCCACATGCCTAGCTCCAGCAGGCAGGGCAGGTCCTGGCTGGCTGCATGCAGGATCCATTCCGCCCCCTGGAGCGCATCGTTGATGATGGACAGGTTCTCGAACGGTTCCGGATCGATCAGCCAGGTGCCGGAGCCTTCGCGCCGGATCTGCACCAGGAATGCGCGCTGGCCGTACCGGAATCCGGAGGCCCGTTCTGCATCAACCCCTGCGGGCCCTGTTCCGGCGGCGATGGCTGCCGCACACCGCTCCAGCCCGGACTGCGTTTCGATAACCAGCGGCACGCCGTCGCGCGGTGCGTCGAGGTCAATGACTACGGGGACCTGGCTGTCGAAGCCTTCCACCGTGATGTGGGGAGTGGTATCAGCAGCCGGAGCGCCGGCCGTGGTGTTTTCCGGAATATGAGGGGTCATGATGCCTTCAGTTTACCGACAAGGGGCAGTCCTAGTTCCGGCGCCGGCGCGGAAGGGCCGCGACGCCGTCGGGCACAGGGGGGAGGCCGGCGAACGTGCAGACCATTTCTGACCATGCCTCCAGATGGGCAGTGACGTCCGAAGACGCCGGAGTCCACGAGGCGCGCAGCTCGATGTCGATCGATCCGGGCCGGTCAGAGAGTGTTCCGAAGCTCTCCGACAGGACGCGCGTGGCGGTCCCGCCGGCCGCCCGGTAGGGGCCTTGTGATTCTCCAATGCCTCGACCAGCCAGGTCCAGGCGACGGTGCCCAGCATTTCGTCGTTGCCCATTTCCGGCTCAAGCTGGGCCCGGATATAGGTGACGATGCGGAATTCGCCATCCCAGACTGCCGAGCCTTCGGGGTCGTGCAGCAGGATGAAGCGGCCGGTGGCCAGCTCGGTGTCGTCGTCGTCCTCGGTACCGGACGCCGCGGCCAGGGCCATGGCCGCGGGCCCGTGGACGGGAGTGGTGCCGCTGCCTGGTCCGGGCGCCATGACCTCGGCACCGAGTGCCACGGCGAACGGTGCCAGCCGCGCCGGGGCGGGAATTTCCGCCAGGCGCAGCTCACTGCGGCATTGGGCCTTCCTGAGCGTTCCCAAGGCGTGGAGAAATTCCGGGGGAACCTGGGCTAGTGCGTTCACCTTCGCAGATTACGCAACAGCAGGGGCGGGCAGTGCAGGCTCGCCGTCGGCCGGTCCAACCTATCCGGCTTCCGTGCCCGCGTGGTGTCCAGCAAGTTCCCGTCGGATCGCAGCCACAAAGGCGTCGACGTCGTCCTCGCTGGTGTCGAAGGAGCACATCCAGCGGACCTCGCGGGCGGCTTCATCCCAGTCGTAGAACCGGAAGGACTCCCGCAGCCGGTCAGCTATGCCGGCCGGCAGGACGGCAAACACGCCGTTGGACTCCGTCTTCTGGGTGGGCTCCACGCCCTCGATCGTGTCCACCGCGGCGCGGAGGCGGGCGGCCATGGCGTTAGCGTGCGACGCCGAACGGAGCCACAGGTCGCCTTCCAGCAGGGCGATGAACTGGGCCGACAGGAAGCGCATTTTCGAGGCAAGCTGCATGTTCATCTTGCGCAGGAATATCAAGCCGTGGGCCGCTTCGGGGTTCAACGCCACCACCACCTCGCCGTACAGCAGCCCGTTCTTGGTGCCGCCGAAGGAGAGGATGTCCACGCCGGCGTCGCGGGTGAAAGCACGCAGCGGCACGTTCAGGTGCGCGGCGGCGTTGGCCAGCCGCGCGCCGTCCATGTGGAGTTTCATGCCCCTGGCGTGGGCATGATCCGCGATGGCCCGGACCTCCTCCGGGGTGTAGCACGTGCCAAGCTCGGTGGTCTGGGTGATGGACACCGCCAGCGGCTGTGCCCGGTGTTCATCGCCCCACCCCCACGCCTCGCGGTCAATCAGTTCCGGCGTCAGCTTGCCGTCCGGAGTGGGGACATGCAGGAGTTTGATTCCGCCGATCCGTTCCGGAGCGCCGTTTTCGTCCACGTTGATGTGCGCCGTCGAAGCGCACACCACAGCACCCCAGCGCGGGAGCAGCGACTGCAGGGACAGCACGTTGGCTCCCGTGCCGTTGAACACCGGGAAGCATTCGATGCCGGCGCCGAAGTGCTCCTCCATCAGCCCCTGCAGCCGTGCCGTGTAGTCGTCCTCTCCGTAGGAGACCTGGTGGCCCTCGTTGGCTGCCGCCAGGGCGGCCAGGACCTCGGGGTGCACACCGGAGTAGTTGTCCGAGGCGAAACCGCGGACGGACGCGTCATGCAGCCGGGCGGCGGCATTTTCAAGCCGCAGGACTGCATCTGCCGTTGTTGTCATTGCTTTGCTCACGTTCTCAGTCTAGGAGGTGGGGTCCGGCTGGTCAGGCAGCCGGCAAGCCAGGGGATTTTTCGGGTCAGGGGATCTTGCGGTCAGGGGGTCAGGAGCAGGCGCCGGCCGTTCAGTTCGACTGCCGGGCGGCTGAACAGTCCGACGACGGCGGCGGCCAGGTCCTCGACGTCGGTGGCGCCGGGGAAGGTCCGTTCCGGGTGTGCCTTCCGGAGTTCCGCATCCACCAGCGCTTTCACCACCAGGACGACGGCGGCGGCGCGCAGGGCGGTGCCCTCATCCGCCGCCCCGCGGGCCAGTCCCTCCGCCATCGCCAGTGTCCAGGTCTCGGCGGCGGCCTTTGCCGCCACGTAGCTGGCCGTCGCTGCCGTGGGCTTGTCCACCGCGGTGGAGGACACCATCGCAAACCGTCCGGTTCCGGCGGCGGCCAAGTCGGAGTAAAAGACCCGGGAGACATTCCGGAGCGTGGTGATGGCACCGCGCTCCAGGAAGTCCCAGTCGGCGTCGCTTTGGTCCGTGATGCCCTTGGCGCCGCGCCAGCCGCCCACGAGGTGGATGACCCCGTCCATCAGACCTGCCGTGCCCGTCAGCGTCTTCCGGAGGGACTGGACGTCGGCGGGATCCGCAAGATCGCACACCAGGGGAGTGACGCCGTCGCCCGCCTTCCTCGCCGCAGCGTCGATGCGCGTGCTGTCCGAGCCGACCGTGAATACCCGGAACCCCGCCTGGTGCAACGCTCTGGCCACGGCGATCCCGGAGGGTCCGCTGCCGCCCGTGACCAGGACGTTCAGCCCGCCGGCGTGGTCCGGGACAGGAGCCACGCGCGGGGCGCCGGATTCGCTCACAGTGCTGTCGCTCCGGTGATGCCGGCGGTGGATTCGATGACCGGGCGCATTTTCTTCTCCAAGGCTTCGTAGAACATGGACAGCGGAAATTCGTCGTCCAGCACCTGGTCCGTCAGGCCGCGGGGCGGACCGGCAACGGGGAGCGCGTCGGGGCCCTTTGCCCAGAAAGATGCGGGGTTGGGGGTGACTGTGGCGGCGATCAGCTGGTACGCAGCAAGCCAGTGGGCCATCTTCGGCCGGTCAATGGAGCGCCAGTAGAGCTCGTCGATCGAGGCGCCGAGGGCGATCACCGCGTCCGGCACCTGGTCCCAGTCGATGCTGAGCCGGCTGTCGGTCCAGTGCAGGACGTGGTGCTGGTGCAGCCAGGCAAAGAGCAGCTGCCCGCCGAGGCCGTCGTAGTTGCGCACCCGGTTGCCGGTGATCGCAAAGCGGAAGATCCGGTCGAAGATGATGGCATACTGCACCAGTTTCGCGTGCCGGCGTGCTTCCGGCCCGGCGTCTTCGTCCTGTTCGATCCGGACGGATTCCCGGAAGGCTGTGAGGTCACAGCGCAGTTCTTCAAGCGAATACAGGAAGTACGGCATCCGCTGCTTGATCATAAACGGGTCAAAGGGCAGGTCGCCGCGCATGTGGGTCCGGTCATGGATCAGGTCCCACATGACAAACGTGGCCTCGGTCAGTTCCTGGTCCGCCAGGAGTTCCATGGCGCCCGCGGGCAGGTCCAGGGACGTGATGTCCGCGGCCGCCCGCAGAACGCGGCGGAAGCGGGCAGCTTCGCGGTCCGCAAAAATAGCGCCCCAGGTGAAGGTGGGTGTTTCCCGAACGGCCACGGTTTCGGGGAACAGCACCGCCGAGTTGGTGTTGTAACCGCGGGTGAAGTCCAGGAACCGGATGGGCACAAAAAGCTTGTTGGAATAGTCCCCGGCCTCAAGGCCAGCCACAAAATCGGGCCAGATGACCTCGATCAGAACGGCCTCCACGAGCCGGCTGCTGCTTCCGTTCTGGGTGTACATGGGGAAGATGACAACATGCTGCAGGCCATCCTGGCGCTGCAGCTGGGGCTGGAACGCCAGCAGGGATGCCAGGAAGTCCGGGATCCCGAAACCAGCCTTGGCCCACGCCCGGAAATCAGCGACGACGGCGTCAAGGTAGGCCGCGTCGTGCGGGAACTGCGGTGCCAGATCGGTGAGCGACTCCGTGATCTCGGCAACCTCGAGCGTTGCGGCCGGGTGGTGGCCTGCGTCAGGTACGGAGCCGTCCTGGATCTGCAGCGTCTGCAGGGATTCGGCGGCGTTCCTGAGGCGGAGCCAGGCGGGATTTTCGGCGGTGATCCTTGTCGGGGCGCCGGTCAGGGTGACGGTCATGGTGCGACTGCCTTTCTCATTGCTTGGGGCATCTACGGCGAGCGTAGCAAGCAACCAGAGTCCCTAACTCAAATCGAGCCTGAGCATAAGATACTCTCGGGCTCGAGGCGCCTGGTGGCTCCGCCAGATGTAGGCGGAGCCACAGCTGGCGGACTCAGGACTCCGTGGATCCTTCCCCGGCCGCGCCGCGCGGCACCAGCTTCAGGGACACCGAATTAATGCAAAAGCGCTGGTCCGTGGGCGTGCCGTAGCCCTCACCTTCGAACACATGGCCCAGGTGCGAGTCACAGTGCCCGCACCGTACCTCCACCCGCTTCATGCCTAGTGTCCGGTCGTGGATGTAACGGACGTTGCCTTCGGCGAGCGGTGCCCAGAAGGATGGCCAGCCGCAATGCGAATCGAATTTTTCGTTGCTCCTGAAGAGCTCTGTTCCACAGGCACGGCATTGGTAGACACCCTCCGTATGGGTGTCCACGTACTCGCCGGTGAAGGGGCGCTCCGTACCCGCCTGGCGCAGCACGTGGTATTCCTCCGGCGTGAGTTCCTGCCGCCACTCGGCGTCGGATTTCCGGTATACGGCTTCTGCACTTCCGGCGTCGGCTGCCGGATCCGGGACGGAATCCGTGGCCTTGTTGTCGAAAATGCTCTTTCCAAAGATGCTCATAGTCAGCTCAACGCTCAGGAGTCGCCGATAAATCCCGAACCGGCGTACAGGTGGAGCACCGGGAGCCCCAGCTGGTCCTGGGCTTTGTTGGCCCAGTCCGTGTGGAACGTATCCGCCACTGCGTGCGGACGGGTGATCACCACCGCCTGGGCTGCGCCGAGCTCCTTGACCTTGGCCACGAGGCCCTTGACGGGGCCACCGTCTACTACCTCGCCCGTGACTCCTGCGCCCAGCCCTTCCAGGGCGGCCAGTGAGATGGCCAGCGTCTCTGCGGCCTCGGCCCGTTCGGCGGAGGGGTCCGGAGCGTGGGCGGTCAGCTCGCGGAACGCCTTAGCAACGTCCAACAGGGAGAGATTCTCAAGAAAATCCACCAGCAGATGCCGTTCAGTGTTCCCCGGAACCAGCAGGACAAGGGGCGTGTCCTGCCCGTCCACCAGGCGTTCTATATTGACGCGGTCGTCCGCGCCCAGGGGTTCTTCGGTCAGAATGACGATTGGATCGCTCATGGGATCAGCCTAGTCGTGCGCACCGGCGCCTGCATCCATTTGGGCCGCACGGCCGTTGCGATGTTATGCGAGCGGCGTCCTCGCGGCCGGCGCATTCGGGCGCGCCACGTGCCGGACGGAATATGGTCAACCGGCTGCGGCAGTAAGAATGGTTCCATGGCACCTTCCACGCGCACCCCCACGTTGACGGCGGCAGTTCCGATCCAGGCCGACGGCCGCATGTCGCTGCGCGCCAAATGGGCGCTTGGCGGCGTCATTGGCGGCGGGGCCCTTGCCGGCCTGCTGGCCACAGGCTCATCCGCCCTGGCGCTCTATTTTGCCAGGCGCGTGATCACTCCCGTCCGGCAGCGGACGGCGGACCAGGAAGTCCTTGCCGTGCTCCGGGAAGGCGGCGGCCGGCAGGTCATCCTGACAGCAACTCCGGAGACCACTGTGGAGGGTGTCTATGGGTTGTTTTTCGACGGCGGCAAGGGGCACGCCCGGATCGGGCGGATCGTGTCCTATTCGCCGGCGGACGGCACGGTCCTGCGCGAAGTGGAAGCCGTCTACGCCGGCGATCTCGAAACGGCCCGCCGCGGATGGTGGAGCGGCGCGCTCTACCCGGATCCCACCACCGCCGGCTTTGCGGCCGAGGACGTGCTGATCGAGGTCGACGGCGGCACAGCCCCGGCGTGGCTGGTCCGGGCCGGCGGCACCTCCCGGACCTGGGCAATCATGGTTCACGGCCGCGGGGCCACCCGCCAGGAGGCCCTCAGGGCGGTCGGCCCCGCCCTCGAACTGGGGCTCACCAGCCTGCTTGTCTCGTACCGAAATGACGGGTTGGCACCATCGGCCGAGGACGGCCGGTATGGCCTGGGCTCAACGGAATGGCATGACGTGGAGGCCGCCATTGAGTTCGCCCTGGCCAACGGCGCAGAGGAAATTGTTCTCTTCGGCTGGTCCATGGGCGGCGCCATCTGCCTGCAGACGGCCGATCTCTCGCCGCACCGTCACCTGATCCGGGCCATGGTCCTGGACGCGCCTGTCATCAACTGGGTCAATGTGCTGGCCCACCATGCGCAGATCAACCGCATTCCGTCCCTCGTGGGCCGCTACGGGCAGCTGATGCTGGGCCACCCCGTGGGCCGCCGGCTCACCGGCCTGGCCGCACCCGTGGACCTCAAGGCCATGGACTGGGTGGCCCGCGCCGTGGAAGTCCGGACGCCCACCCTGATCATCCACAGCGTTGATGACGAGTACGTTCCGTATGAACCCTCCGCCCTGCTGGCCGAGCGGAATCCGGACATGGTCACGTTCGAAACGTTTAATCGCGCCAGGCACACCAAGGAATGGAATGTCGATCCTGAGCGCTGGGAGAACCTGATCAAGGCGTGGCTCCGGCCCCAGTTGGCTCCGCGGCTTAATCCCGGGCAGAACCGCTAAAGTGTGCGCGTGCCGATTGCGGCTGTCACCGCGGACGTCAGCCGGATGAGGTCTGCCGGAGCAAGCTCAACGTCCAGGCCGCGTTTGCCACCGGAAACCAGCATGGTTCCCAGTTCAAGGGCGCTGCTGTCCACCACTGTGGGTGATGACTGGCGCTGGCCCAACGGCGAGATGCCGCCGAGGACGTAGCCGGTGCGGCGTTCGGCAGCCGCGGGGTCTGCCATCGAAGCTTTCTTGGCGCCCAGGGCGGCGGCGAGTGCCTTCAGATCAAGGTTTCCGCTGACCGGCACAAGCCCCACAGCCAGCCGGCCTTCCACTTCCACCATGAGGGTCTTGAAGACCTTTTCGGGAGCGATGCCCAGGGCTTCGGCAGCTTCCGTGCCGTAGCTGGCCGCCGAAGGATCGTGGGCATACGGATGCAGCACAAAGGGAACGCCGGCTGCAGCCAGTGCGGCTGTGGCCGGCGTTCCCGTTGACGAGCTCTTGCGTCCCAAAGCGTTCAGTTTCCGGTCAGGAGATCAGGACGCAGGCCGGGACGTTGCGGCGACCTTGCGCTTGATCCGTCCCAGCATGGCGGTCATGCCGCGCATCCGCAGTGGTGTGATGGCCCGGGTCAGCCCCAGCAGCTCCGGCATGTCGTCCGGCACCGCCAGGATTTCAGCGGCGCTGAGTCCGTCGAGCCCCTCGTGGAGCACGCTGGCGAAACCCCGCGTGGTGGGGGCCTCCGGTGGCGCTTTGAAGTAGAGCCGAACGGCGTCGGCCGGGCCGGCGTCGTTCTTCTCCGTTTCGATGGCCAGGAACAGCGGCGACTGGCATTCCACCACCTGCTCCAGGAGTTCGGGGTGGTCCTTCAGCCGGTCCGGCAGCTCGGGCAGTTCGCGCGAGAACTCGAGCAGCAACTGAAGCCGATCGGGTTCGGTCAGGGCCTGGAAGTCATCGACGATTTCCGCCAACGCGGCGGGCAGGTCATGTGTAGTCATCTGTTCCAGTTTACGCCGGAACCGTGCCGCGTTCCGTGCCCTTGGCGATGGGAACCCGGACGGCGTTGCCCCACTCGGTCCAGGAACCGTCGTAGTTCCGGACGGTGTCAAAGCCCAGCAGGTACTTGAGCGCGAACCAGGTGTGGCTGGAACGCTCGCCGATGCGGCAGTACGCCACCACGTCGTCGCCTGCGGTCAGCCCGGCCTCGCCCAGATATAGGGCCTCGAGCTCTTCCCGGCTGCGGTAGGTTCCGTCGGCCGCAGCGGCGCGCGCCCACGGAATGGATGCTGCCGTGGGAATATGGCCGCCGCGGAGCGCACCTTCTTCCGGGTAGGCCGGCATGTGGGTCCGCTGGCCGGTGTATTCCTCGGGGGACCGGACGTCGATCAGCGGCTTGCCGAAGTGTGCCAGCACATCGTCCTTGAAAGCGCGGATGGGGGCGTCGTTGCGCTCCACCAAGGGGTAGCCGCCGGGCGCCGGGGCAGTGCGTTCCGTGGTCAGGTCGCGGCCTTCGGCGATCCACTTATCCCGGCCGCCGTCGAGCAGCCGGACATCTTCGTGGCCGAAAAGCGTGAAGACCCAGAGGGCATAGGCGGCCCACCAGTTGGACTTGTCCCCGTAGATGACCACCGTGGTGTCGCGGGAGATGCCCTTGGCAGCGGCCAGTGCGGCGAATGCCTCGCCGTTCACGTAATCGCGGGTCACTTCATCGTTAAGGTCCGTGTGCCAGTCAATTTTGACGGATCCGGGGATGTGGCCGGTCTCGTAAAGGAGGACGTCCTCGTCGGACTCGACCACCACCAGCTTTCCGTCCGCCAGGGCGCCGGCCTCGAGCGCGGCGGCAAGCCACTCCGTGGACACTAGACGCTCCGGGTTGGCGTAGGCGGCGAACTTCTCGTTTTGTTCAACTGCGTAGGACATGGTGTTGGCCTTTCACTGAGACACGTGGCGGATCTGCTGAAGAAGGAAAACCTGCCTCCCACCCTAGCCACGGCCAGCCAGCCTGTCCGCCTCCTTGTTAACAGAGGGAAATATGGCCTTCGTCACGCGTGGGCCTGTGCCGGCGGCATGACGGGGGAGGCCCGGGCCATTGCCGGTATTCTTTCTGGGGACAACCCACCAGCAGAACGGACCACCTTGGTACAGATCGAACAGCTTGCCGCCCGCACTCCGGCGGTTTCGGTGGATGAGCTCCTTAAGGGTTTTTATCCGTCCCCACGGTTTGGCCAGGTCTCCTTTGCCAGCTACCGGCCGGACCCGAACCAGCCGTCCCAGGCGGCGGCGGTCAAGGCGCTGGAAGCGTTCGCCGGGGGAGTCGGAGCCGGCGACGGCGACGGCCTGTTCAAGAAGCTCTTCACCAAGAAGGTGGCAACCCGGGCGGGGATCTACCTCGACGGCGGCTTCGGCGTCGGTAAGACCCACCTGCTCGCCTCGCTGTGGCATGCTGCCCCGGGTCCGAAGGCCTTCGGCACGTTTGTGGAATACACCAACCTGGTGGGGGCGCTGTCCTTCCGCAAGACTGTTGAAGCGCTGAGCCACTACAAGCTGGTGTGCATCGACGAATTCGAGCTGGATGATCCGGGTGACACCGTGCTGATGTCCCGTCTGATGCGTGAACTGGCCGACGCCGGCGTCAAGCTTGCTGCCACGTCCAACACCCTGCCGGGTTCGCTGGGCGACGGCCGCTTTGCCGCCGTCGACTTTGCCCGTGAAATCCAGGTCCTGGCGGATCAGTTCGACGTCACCCGGATCGACGGCGAGGATTTCCGCCACCGTGGCCTGCCCGCCGCCCCGGCGCCATTGAAGAACAGCCAGCTCGCTGCACAGATGAAGGCCGAGTTCGACGGCAAGACCGTGGCAGAGGACGAATTCAGTTCACTGATCGGCCACCTGGCCGGTGTCCACCCGAGCCGTTACCGGCAGCTCATCGACGGCATCGACGGCGTCGTGTGGCGAAACGTGGAGACCATCACCGAACAGGCCGTGGCGCTGCGGTTCGTGGTGTTGGCCGACCGCCTGTACGACAAGGACGTGCCCATCCTGGCCAGCGGCGTTCCCTTCGACCAGCTGTTCACGGACGAAATGATGCACGGCGGGTACACCAAGAAGTATTTCCGTGCGGTGTCCCGCTTGACCGCCTTGGCTCGGGAGGGCCAGAACCACGAGCCGTCCTAGGCAGCGGCCAAGGCTTGGCGCAGCGGCCGGGGAAGCCGGACAGTCCGTTAAGCGCCAAAGGTGCAGGCGCCGCCTCCCGGCGGGACCTGCACCCCCTTGACGTGCTAAGGCAATGCCCTGGCCAAATCCTTGTTACGGAGCCTTGTCGACCGGCGCAACCGGGTTGACTGGCGGAGCCTGCTCGGTGGCAGGTGCCTCGCCGGGTGTTCCGTCATTTTCGTCAACGAATTTGGAAGCGCCCTCCTGGACTTTGTCCACGTGACCGGCGTACTTGCCGCCAGTCTTTGAGTCGACGAAATCGCCGGCTTTCGTGATGCCGTCCTTGATGGCCTGCTCGTTGCCGTGGATGAGACCCTGAGCCTTGCCCTTAAGATCGTCAATCAGTCCCACGAGCACCTCCCTTCAATCGCGGAGCCAGTTCGCTCCTCCGCAACCGATCCTAGCCCTGTCTGCCGGACGTGCCAAGGTGCTGTGACAATTTTTGTAAAGTCGAGGCGGGCTCCTGCGGGCAACAAAAAAGCAGCTCACGGGGAGCTGCTGTGTGGGCGATACTGGGATCGAACCAGTGACCTCTTCCGTGTCAGGGAAGCGCGCTACCGCTGCGCCAATCGCCCGGAACCGGAAGTCCGGCCATTTCGGATTTATTACTGGGGTAGAGAGCGGACGACGAGATTCGAACTCGCGACATCCACCTTGGCAAGGTGGTGCTCTACCAGCTGAGCTACGTCCGCGTATGAAGTACAGCCCGGCCGGTGGCCTGGCGTACTGCATGAAGCAAGGTTCCTTGCTTGGTGGGCGATACTGGGATCGAACCAGTGACCTCTTCCGTGTCAGGGAAGCGCGCTACCGCTGCGCCAATCGCCCATTTCGTCCGGCGTGAACCGGAATCCATGGTTTTCACCGAGGTGGGTACGGGATTCGAACCCGTGTGAACGGCTTTGCAGGCCGCTGCCTCGCCTCTCGGCCAACCCACCGTGTAAGCTCCGATTCCGAAAAACCTTTGCCGTGACAGTGTCCTGCGAGCGGACGACGAGATTCGAACTCGCGACATCCACCTTGGCAAGGTGGTGCTCTACCAGCTGAGCTACGTCCGCATTTGGGCCGCTGAATCCGTGCCGTTTCGGGCATTTCCTCGCGTTCCAACGAGTAAGAACTCTATAGGAGGTTCAGGGATTCTCCAAATCGAACGTGCCTCAACGGCTGCAATGCCCCTGGATCCCTGCAATCTAGGGGATTTTCCTAATTACAGGCGTGTAATTCGAGCCTGGTCCCGGCTCGATTTCCATAAACCCCGCCGGGTCGGCTAGCATTCAAAGGCATCGGGGCGATTGGCGCAGTGGTAGCGCGCTTCGTTCACACCGAAGAGGTCACTGGTTCGAACCCAGTATCGCCCACCGAGGAATCTGGTCCGTTTCCGCTCAGCCGAGCGGAGACGGACCTTTTTTGTGTGCCCGCTATTCTGTCAGCCCCCTGTGAAAGAGTCTTTGTATGACTGATCCACTCCTTGCCCACGCCACGGAATACGGCCGCATGTATGCGCGGTCCACCACCGAACAGTTCTCCGTTCCCTCCATCACCACCGTCATCGGGCAGCAGCCGCACGGACTGGACGGCTGGTTCGGCTACATGGGCGCCAGCAGCCTGGCGAAGGATCCGCTGCTGGCCGATTCCCTGGGCAGTCCGGCGAAAATCCGGCAGGCCGTCAACCGGGCCTCAAAGGCAGCAGAACTGTACCGGGACGAGGCGGCCAAACGTGGTGACCGCGTCCATAACTACTGCGAGCAGGTTGCGCTCCGGGCATTGGGCCGTCCCCACGCCATGAAGGAAACCCGCGAGGCCCTGGCAGCCAACGGCGAAGAAGCCTTTGCCCTGCGGTTTGACGAGTGGTGGGAGCTCTATGACGTGGAGCCCATCGCACCGGAAATCACCGTCTGGAACAAGTCGGTGGGCTACGCCGGGACGCTGGACCTCGTGGCCCGGATCAACGGCCGGATCTGTGTTATTGATTACAAAACCAAGGGCACTACGCGGGACGGCACCGTCAAGCCGCTGGACGACAAGGTGGTTATGCAACTCGTGGCCGGCATGAAGGCCGAGGAGAGCCTCGTGGATGCCGTTGCCGGGGAATGGGAGCCCTGGAAGTACGGCGAGGCCCCGCTGCTGCTGGCAGTGGCCATTGGCGAGACCGAAGTCCGTCCGGTCCGCGCCAACCCCGACGTCCTCAAACACCACTGGTGGAAGTTCTGTGCCTTGCGCCGGGTCTGGGAGCTGTCCGCCGATACACTCGCCGCCGGCTCTGCGCTTCTTCCGGTGGCTCCGCCCGTCTCCACGCAGGTCCGCAGCGCATAGCGGCGCACGCGTGTCCAGGGTCCCCCTGACCGGAGCACGCCTGACCGGAGTCCCGGCGCCGGTGCCCCTGCGCCTAAACTGGATAGGTTCGCCGTTAACGCCCACCGTGAGGAAAGACAGCACATGGCTATTCTGAATATCCGCATCATTGGTGATCCTGTGCTCCGCACAGTGGCCGATCCGGTGACGGAATTCGGTCCTGAGCTCGCCAAGCTGGTTGCGGACATGACGGAAACCATGGAGGACGTGGACGGCGCCGGCCTGGCGGCCCCCAGATTGGTGTGAGCCAGCGGGTCTTCACCTACCGGATCGACGGGGTGGAGGGCCATATCATCAATCCGGTCCTGGAAAACAGCGACGACTTCCAGTCGGACCAGGTTGAGGGCTGCCTGTCCATCCCCGGCCTGGCATTCCCGGTCCGCCGCTTCCGCGCCACCCGCGCCACCGGCGTTGACCTGCTCGGGAATCCAGTCGCTGTGGAGGGGGAGGGCATGCTGGCCCGTTGTTTCCAGCATGAGACGGACCACCTGGACGGCATCCTGTTCACCGACAGGCTGGAAGGCGAGGACCGGAAGACGGCCCTGCGCTCCATCCGCAATGCCAACTATGACGCCGTCACGGAACGCACGACGACGAAGCGCGCCAAGACGGTCGGGTCCAGTTTCGGGGGCGCGGGCTTTGGCGGCGCGAGCTCTGGTGGGGCCGGCTTTGGCGGCGGCGCCACCACATGAGGGTACTTTTTGCCGGCACCCCTTCCGTGGCCGTCCCGTCCCTTGATGCCCTCGTTGCGGCCGGCTTTGAAATCGTTGCGGTCCTGACCCGACCCGACGCGCCGATAGGACGGAAACGGGTGCTGACGCCGTCGCCCGTCGCCGCCCGCGCCGCCGAGCTGGGAATCGAGATCATCCACGCCACCCGCGTGAACGAAGCCGTAACAGCGAAAATCGCTGCGGCCACGCCGGACGTGGCCGCGATCGTGGCCTACGGCGGACTGATTCCGCGCGCCGCCCTGGATGTTCCCCCGCACGGTTGGATCAACCTGCATTTCTCCCTGCTTCCCGCCTGGCGTGGAGCTGCCCCGGTGCAGCGGGCCGTGATGGCCGGCGACGACGTCACCGGGGCAGTTACCTTCCTGCTGGAAGAAGGTTTGGACACCGGCCCGGTCTTCGGAACGCTGACCGAGGGCGTTGGCCCGGAAGACACCGCCGGAGCACTGCTGGAGCGGCTGTCCCACAGCGGGGCTGTGCTCCTTGCCCAGACGCTGTCCGCCGTTGAAGCCGGGAGGGCAGCTGCGCAGCCGCAGGCCGGCGACGTTTCACTGGCCCCCAAGCTGACCATCGATGACGGCCGGCTCGACTGGAAACAGCCTGCCCTGGCGATCGGCAGGCGCGCCCGCGGCGTAACTCCCGAGCCCGGGGCCTGGACCACCCTGGACGGACAGCGCGTCAAACTCGAACCCGTCAGGCTCCGGCCAGGGGACACTGACCTGCAGCCCGGCGCAGTATTCCTCGACGCGAAGAGCGTCCTGGTGGGCACCGGATCCCACGCCGTGGAGCTGACCAGGATTCAGCCTTCGGGCAAAAAGATGATGGCCGCCGCCGACTGGGCGCGTGGCATGGCAACACTTGAAAGCGTGGTCTTCGAATGAGCGAATCCGGCGGTAATGCAGGCGGCAGGGGCGGCAGCGGAAGTGGCGCCGCAGGCGGCGGACAGAACAACAGCGGACGGGGCAAGGGCGGGCCGCGGGACTCCAGCCAGCGCAACGCCCAGGGCCGCGAACGTAACCGCCCCTCCCAGCGGAGCTTCACCGAAAACGCGCCGGCGCAGCGGACCCGCCGGGCGGACCCGGCGAGGCTGGTGGCTTTTGAAGTCCTGCGCGCGGTAGCCGCCGAGGACGCGTATGCCAACCTGGTGCTCCCGTCCCGCATCCGCCATCATGGCCTGGACAAGCGCGACGCCGGTTTCGCCACCGAGCTCAGCTACGGCGCCTTGCGTGGCCAGGGCACCTACGATGCCATCCTGGCCCGCTGCGTTGACCGGCCGCTGGACCAGCTTGACCCGGCCATTCTCGACGCCCTGCGGATCGGTACCCATCAGCTGCTGGCCATGCGCGTCCCGGCCCACGCAGCCCTGGATCAGACCGTTGGCCTGGCCCGCGCCGTCATCGGCGCCGGGCCCTCCGCCCTGATCAATGCGGTCCTTCGCAAAGTCTCCGCACACACGCTGGAGGAGTGGCTGGAACTGCTGCTCAGCGACGAGACGGACGAAACCAGGATCGCGTCGATCCGCTATGCCCACCCGGAGTGGATTGTCCGTGCCTTGCGGCAGTCCCTGGTCGCCCACGGCCGTTCTGTCAGCGAAATCAACGACCTCCTGGACGCGGACAATGCCGCCCCGGTGGTCAACCTCGTGGCGTTGCCCGGGCTGGGAAGCCTCGATGAAGCACTCGAAGGCGGGGCCACGCCCGGAGAACTCGTGGAAGGCTCGGCGCTCTCCAGCGGCGGCGACCTCGGCCGGCTCGCCTCAGTGCGCGAAGGCAGCACCCGCGTCCAGGACGTCGGCTCGCAGCTCGTGGCACGCGCAATGGCCGCCGTCGATCTTGGGACCGGTACCGGCAGCGACGGGGCAGGCGAACGCTGGCTCGATCTCTGCGCCGGTCCCGGCGGCAAAGCCGCGCTGCTCGGCGCCCTCGCCCGGCAGCAGGGCGCGACCCTGCTGGCTAACGAGCCCGCACCGCACCGCGCCAAGCTGGTCAGGCAGGCCTTGGCCGCAGTTCCGCACGAGATCTGGCATGTGCGCACCGGCGACGGCCGCGAGGTCGGCACGGAGATGGCGGAGAGCTTTGACCGTGTCCTCGTCGACGCGCCCTGCACCGGGCTCGGCGCCCTGCGCCGCCGCCCCGAGTCGCGCTGGCGGCGCACCCCCAAGGACCTGACGGACCTCGGACCGCTGCAGCGCGAACTGCTCAAGTCCGCGCTTGCTGCCGTCAAGCCCGGCGGCGTCGTGGCCTACGTGACGTGCTCACCCCACCCCGCCGAGACCACCGCCGTCGTCAGCGATGTGCTGCGCAAGCGCGACGACCTCGAACTGATCGACGCCGGCGCTGTGCTGGACGGCGTCAGCCTGACCGGCCACCTGGACGCCGGGCACGAACACACCGCGCAACTCTGGCCGCACATCCACAGCACCGATGCCATGTTCCTGGCCCTCATCCGGAAGAAAGCCTGACCGTGAAAGGTTCCTCCATGCCGCAATGCTGCATCAACCCCAGCATCCTGTCCGCCGACTTCGTCAACCTCGAAGCCGAACTGCAACGCATCAGCACCGCTGACGCCGTGCACGTGGATGTTATGGACAACCACTTTGTCCCCAACCTCACCTTGGGCTTGCCTGTGGTCCAGCGGATCCAGGCTGTCAGCCCAGTGCCGCTGGACGCCCACCTGATGATCTCCGACGCCGACCGCTGGGCGCCGGGGTTCGCCGACGCCGGGCTGGCTTCCGTGACCTTCCACGCTGAGGCCTCCATCGCACCGGTCAAACTGGCCCGCGAACTGAGGGCCCGCGGCTCCAAGGCCGGCATGGCGCTGCGCCCTGCCACAGCCGTGGAACCCTACCTGGATATGCTCGAGGAACTGGACATGCTCCTGATCATGACCGTGGAGCCGGGATTCGGCGGCCAGGCGTTCCTGGACTTCACCCTGCCCAAGATCCGCAGGGCCCGGGCAGCCATTGACGGCTCCGGAATCAATGTCGCCATCCAGGTGGACGGCGGCATTACCGAGGAAACCATTCTGCGGGCGGCCGAAGCCGGTGCAAACGTCTTTGTGGCGGGTTCGGCTGTTTACGGCGCGGAAGACCCGGCTGCAGCCATCGGACGGCTCCGCGAAGCCGGCAGCATAAAGTTACGTGCGGCGTCCGCGGAATAGTCTGGGCCACCTTGTGGTTATGGCACAATAGCAACACACAATACGTGCTCCGGGGTCGGTGTAAGTCCGAACCGGCGGTGATAGTCCGCGACCCGCGAGCCGGCGCTTTCCCTTCAGGGAAGGAACCGGCGGACGGTTGAACTGGTGAAATTCCGGTACCGACAGTTAAAGTCTGGATGAGAGAAGCACGTACAGCTGTATCTGCGGCGCCCTATGGCGCTGCGGTCTTCTGCTGTCGTATACCCCCGGAGCCATCGCGGTTCTAGAGGGAAGGAACGACAACACACATGAACCCCTTGCGATGGCTCTTTGAAGCCAGGAGTTCCCATGGTCCGGGAACCGCAGCCGCCGGACCGGTGGCTGCCCCATGACCCGGATCGAAAACGTCACAGCGTTCAGCGCCGCCGAAACCGCCGCCATGGACGCAGCGCTCGAAGCAGCCCTGCAGGGTCCGCGCGGAGCGAATCCGCTGGTGGGCGCCGTCGTCATCGATGCTGCCGGCCGCCAGCTGGTGACCGGCTACCACCGCGGCGCCGGCACACCGCACGCGGAAGCGGACGCCATCACCCAGGCTGAGGCCGCCGGGCTGGACGTCAGTGGCTGCACGATGGTGATCACGCTGGAACCCTGTGACCACAGCGGCCGCACGGGGCCCTGCACCCAGGCGATCATTCGTGCCGGAATCACTGACGTGGTCTACGCCGTCGACGATCCGCATGACCCTGCAGCGGGCGGCGCGGCCACCCTTCGGAACGCCGGGGTGCAGGTCCGCAGCGGGCTCGCGGCCAGTGAGTCGTTCGAGTTGAACCGTCAATGGTTCCAGGCTGTGGCCGCACAGCGCCCGTTCGTGACCCTGCACATCGCCCAGACACTGGACAGCCGGATCGCCGCTGAGGACGGCACGAGCCAGTGGATCTCCTCGCCTGAGTCGCTCGCTGACAACCACGGGCTCAGGCGGCGGATCGACGCCATCCTCGTGGGCACCCAGACTGTGCTGGTGGACAACCCCCGGCTTTCAGCCCGCGACGCGTCCGGAGCGGCATCGGGCAAACAGCCGCTGCGGGCCGTGATGGGCCTGCGGGAGATTCCGGCCGACGCCGCCGTCCGGGGTGATGACGGAAACGTGCTCCACCTCGCCACGCGGGATCCGCGGGAGGCGCTCGCGCTCCTTTACGCGGGGGGGTCCGCCATCTCATGGTGGAAGGCGGCTCACGCATCCTCAGTTCATTCCTGGCCGCCGGGCTTGTGGACGAACTCATTGTCTACGTTGCCCCCACCCTCCTGGGCTCCGGAACTCCCGCCCTCAACGGACTCGGAATCACCACCCTCGCGGATGCCCGGCACTGGGACTGGGACCCCTCCGACGGCGGCGCCGTCCTGACCCTGGGCCGGGACCTGAGGCTGCACCTCCGTCCAGAACCAACCGAAGCTTTTGAACCACAACTATCCCGCACTGCCGCGGAACCAGCCATGGGAGGCTACTGATGTTTACCGGAATTATTGCCGAGCAGGGACAGGTCCTGTCCGTTGAGCGGGACGGCGATGCCAGTGCAACGCTCCGCCTCCGCGCGCCCGGCACCACCGAAGGGCTCGGACTGGGCGGGTCCATCGCCGTCAACGGAGTCTGCCTGACAGCCACGGCAATCGAGGGCAAAGAGTTCAGCGTTGATGTGATGGGCGAAACCCTCGTCCGCAGCACCATCGGCGAACTTGCCGCCGGTGACTCGGTGAACCTTGAGCGTTGCGTCCCCGCCGGCGGCCGGCTGGACGGCCACGTCGTCCAGGGCCACGTCGACGGCGTCGGGCAGCTGCTGGAGCGCGAGGCGCTCGGCAACTGGGAGCGCCTCCGCTTCGGTGTGCCTGCCAACCTCGCCCGCTATATCGCGGAGAAGGGCTCCATAGCGATCGACGGCGTCTCGCTCACCGTCACGGCTGTCAGCCCGGCCCCGGAGCCGCAGCCATGGTTCGAAGTGGGGCTGATCCCCACCACACTGGCCGAGACCGGCCTGGGGGCCAAGAAGACCGGCAGCAGGGTCAACCTTGAAGTCGACGTTCTTGCCAAATACACCGAACGGTTGCTGGCATTCAGCACCGGCGCAACCAATGGAGGCGAACGATGAACGCTACCGTCCGGCTGGAACCGGCCGCGGACGCCGGCCCGGTGCCTAACGCAACCTTCGGACTTGACCCCGTGGAAGATGCCATCCGCGCCATGGCCGCCGGCCGGCCCGTGCTGGTGGTGGACAACGAGGACCGCGAAAACGAAGGTGACATCATCTTCGCCGCACAGCATGCCACCCCTGCCCTCATGGGATGGACCATCCGCTACAGCTCCGGCGTCATCTGCGTCCCCCTGACGGGGGAGCGCGCCGACGCCCTGGCACTGCCGCCCATGGTGGCAGTGAACCAGGACGCGAAGGGTACGGCGTACACCGTTTCCTGCGACGCGGCGGTGGGTGTCAGCACCGGAATCTCCGCCACGGACCGGGCACTCACGGCCCGCGTCCTTGCAGACCCCGGCGCCGGACCGGCGGCCGTGACCCGGCCCGGGCATATTTTCCCGCTCCGGGCAGTTAACGGAGGAGTGCGTGAACGCCCCGGCCATACCGAAGCGGCCGTGGACCTCTGCCGGCTCGCCGGGCTGGAGCCAGTGGGCGTGATCGCCGAGGTTGTGTACGACGACGGTGAAATGATGCGGCTCGACGGGCTGCGGGGATTCGCCGCTGAACACGGGTGCCCCTGATCTCGATTGAGGATCTGGTGGCTTACCTTGAAGCAGGGGCCGGGTCTCCCGCCGACAGTGACACCGGGCTGGACGCCCGGGCGGAGTAGAGGAGTAATGATGACGGCTTCCGGAGTTTCGGGCGACAGCCACCAGAATGGCCACCATCGGGGGCATCCGGCAACGGCCGGGCCCACCACCCCGTGAGCGGCGGTCCGATTGTGCAGCTGCCCACGGCATTTGGCGATTTCATAACCCAAGCGTGGACAGACCTGGTCACAGGCGCCGAGCACCTGGCGGTGAGCTCACCCAACCCGCCCAAGGAGGGCGTTGCTCCGCTGGTCAGGCTGCATTCCGAGTGCCTGACCGGCGACGTCTTCGGATCCTACCGTTGCGACTGCGGCGAACAGCTGGCCTATGCCCTCGAGCTGATCAACGAGTTCGGCGGCACGCTGCTGTACCTGCGCGGGCAGGAAGGCCGGGGGATCGGCCTGGCCAACAAAATCAAGGCCTACGCCCTTCAGGAAGCGGGCTTTGACACCGTGGAGGCCAACGAACAGCTGGGACTGCCGGTGGACGCCCGCTGCTACAAGGCGGCCGCCCAGATCCTGGCGGAGATGGGGCTCCATGAGATCCGGCTCCTGAGCAACAACCCGGACAAAAAGAACAGGCTCGCCAAAGCCGGCGTGAAGGTGTTGGAAATGGTGCCCACCGAGGTGCCGTCCCGCGACCAGAACATCCGCTACCTGCAGACCAAAAAGGACCGCATGGAGCATCGGCTGACGCTGGACACCCACGTTGTCACGGTGCCGAGCGGCCCCGCCGACGATTTCGACCACGAACAAAACTGAACGGATCAGATTCACGCATGAGCGGACACGGCGCACCAGATATTGACCTCACCACCCTCAACCCGGCGGAAACGTCACAACTGCGGTTGGCCATTGTGGCAGCCAGCTGGCACACCCAGATCATGGACGGACTCCTGGACGGTGCCCTGCGCGCTGCCAAAGATGCAGGCATCAGCGAACCCACCGTACTGCGCGTTCCCGGCGCCTTCGAGCTTCCCGTCGCTGCCGCGCGGCTGGCACCGCACTTTGACGCAGTGGTGGCCCTCGGCGTCGTGATCCGTGGCGGTACGCCGCACTTTGAATACGTCTGCCAGGCGGCGACGTCGGGACTGACCGACGTCAGTGTCTCCACGGGCGTGCCGGTGGGGTTCGGCGTGCTGACCTGCGATACGGAGCAGCAGGGACTGGACCGTGCGGGCCTGCCGGGCTCCAGCGAGGACAAGGGCCACGAAGCAGTGACGGCAGCCCTGGCCACCGCAGTGCTCCTTAAGCAGTACAAGTAGCAGCAGATATTGGCAGCAAGCTGCCGGGCGCGGTGTGTGTTCGCTCACATCGCGCCCGTCATGCAGCGGCCCGAAAGGCGCCCCCGGGCCGGCAGCAAGTAGGCTGTAGGGCGTGAAGAATTTCGAGACGCTGTTCGCTGAACTGAGTGAGAAGGCAGCCACCCGCCCGGCAGGCTCCCGCACCGTCGCTGAATTGGAGTCCGGAGTCCACGGCATTGGCAAGAAAGTCGTGGAGGAAGCAGCCGAAGTCTGGATGGCAGCTGAGTACGAATCCGATGAGGCCACGGCCGAGGAAATCTCCCAGCTGCTCTACCACCTGCAGGTTCTGATGCTCGCTAAAGGACTGACCCTGGAAGACGTCTACAAGCATCTGTAGCCACTGCGGCACCCGGCGGTCAACAATTGCCTGCCCGTGCCCTGCGTGGCCCGTTTGCCTGATCCATAGACCTCCCAACCAAGAAAGACCCCCATGCTGCGAGTAGCCGTACCCAACAAGGGCTCCCTGTCCGAAGCCGCCTCCGCCATGCTGTCCGAAGCTGGCTACCGCCAGCGCCGCGACACCCGCGAGCTGGTCATGATGGACCCGGACAACGACATTGAGTTCTTCTTCCTCCGCCCGCGCGACATCGCAGTTTACGTCGGACGCGGAACCCTCGACGTCGGCATAACCGGCCGCGACCTCCTACTGGACGCCGAGGTGGAGGCCGAGGAACTGCTGCCCCTGGGCTTCGCTGCGTCCACGTTCCGCTTCGCCGGACCCGTGGGCGATTTCGCTGCGGCAGAAGAGCTGGAAGGCAAGCGCCTCGCCACGAG
This sequence comes from Pseudarthrobacter psychrotolerans, assembly GCF_009911795.1. Classification (NCBI taxonomy): domain Bacteria; kingdom Bacillati; phylum Actinomycetota; class Actinomycetes; order Micrococcales; family Micrococcaceae; genus Pseudarthrobacter; species Pseudarthrobacter psychrotolerans. The sequence goes on from NZ_CP047898.1 coordinate 603,132, forward strand.
CTACGACGGCCTGCTCCGCGGCTACCTCGCCGATCGGGGCATCAACGCCAAGGTGGTCCGGCTCGACGGTGCCGTGGAGTCCTCCGTGCGCCTGGGCGTAGCGGATGCCATCGCGGACGTTGTGGAAACGGGCAACACCCTCAAGGCCGCCGGGATGGAAATTTTCGGCGAGCCGATCCTCAAGTCAGAAGCTGTCCTGATCCGCCGCACCGGCGATGGCGGAGCCGCGAACGGCACCGCCAAGGAGATTGAAGTCCTGATCCGCCGGCTGCAGGGCGTCCTCGTGGCGCGCCAGTACGTGCTGATGGACTACGACATCCGCAAGGAACTCGTGGAACAGGCTGCCGCGCTGACTCCCGGCCTGGAGTCACCCACCGTCTCACCGCTGCGCGACTCCGACTGGGTGGCTGTCCGGTCCATGGTTCCGAAGAAGGAAACCAACCGGATCATGGATGAGCTCTACGACCTCGGCGCCCGCGCCATCCTGGTCAGCAGCATCCACGCCTGCCGTATCTGAGCGTCCCGGCCGGTTCACGCCGCGCCGCAGAATCCACCCGAGAATTCCAGGAGTCCCCATGGCTGTAGCTGTACGAGTCATTCCCTGCCTCGATGTCGACGCCGGGCGCGTTGTGAAGGGCATCAACTTCGAGGGGCTCCGCGACGCCGGTGACCCGGTGGAGCTGGCGCACCGTTACGACAATGCGGGCGCCGACGAACTGACGTTCCTGGATGTCACGGCGTCCTCCGGCAACCGCGAAACCACCTTCGATGTGGTCCGCCGCACGGCCGAGGAAGTCTTCATCCCGCTGACCGTGGGGGCGGTGTCCGCGGCGTCGCCGAGGTGGACAAACTGTTGCGGTTCGGCGCGGACAAAGCTTCCATCAACACGGCCGCCGTGGCCCGGCCGGACGTCATCAACGAAATCAGCCGGCACTTCGGTTCGCAGGTGCTGGTCCTGTCCGTGGACGCCCGCCGGACCCGCCCCGGGTCCCGGCCTACGCCGTCGGGGTTTGAAGTGACTACCCACGGCGGCCGTACCGGTACCGGGATCGACGCCATCGAGTGGGCCAGGGAAGCCGCCGACCGCGGCATCGGCGAAATCCTGCTCAACTCCATCGACGCCGACGGCACCAAGGACGGCTTCGACCTGGAACTGATCCGCTTGGTCCGGGCCGCGGTGAAAGTGCCGATCATCGCCTCAGGCGGTGCCGGGGAACCGGCTCACTTCCCGCCGGCCGTCGCCGCAGGAGCGGACGCCGTGCTGGCCGCGTCGATCTTCCACTGGGGACCGGACAACATGATGTCCCAGGTCAAGCAGGCCATCCGCGACGCAGGCTTCGAAGTCAGGTAATCCCACTCGCCGACCACAACGCGGGTGGGACCCCGCCCGCAGGGTTCCCTGACCGAGCTTGCGAGGTGAGGGTACGTGTGGGGTCACTTAGCGCCCATCCGGTGACGGATTATAGGCGCTAAGTGACCCCGCGTTGCTTAGTTAGAGTCCGACTTCGGCTGACTGCAGCAGGGCGACGGCGTCGGGCTGGCCCTCGAAGGTGACCAGAGCGTGGCGGGTCCGGCCGTGGGCGTGCATCAGCAGTTCGCCCGGCTCGCCAACGATCGCCACCGAAACGGGTGCCCGCTTGGCGACGTGCCGCGGCCCGGACGGGCGCACCAGGACAATGCCCAGGTCGACGCCGCGGTAAAGGATGGCTGCCCGTTTGATCAGCTCGTCCCAGAGGGCGTCCGAATAAGCCTCGTCGAGGGCGCGCGGCGCCCAGCGGTCCACAGCCCGGCGGATGTCCTCGGTGTGGACGAAATATTCGATCAGGTTGGAGCTTTCGTCCAATGCCTTGATGTTCATGGGGGACAGCGCCGGCGGGCCCCCGCGGAAGGTGTTCACCAGGCCGGTGTAGTCGTCAGGGGTCTTCAGCTTCGCCGCGAGCTTGGCGGTGGCCTTGTCCGACGCCTTGGAAAGGCTCTTGATGATGAGGCCCAGCCCCACGGCCGCCTTGCGTTCGCGCAGGTAAAGGTGCGCGGCAAGGTCCCTGGTGCGCCAGCCTCTGCAGAGGGTAGGGGCATCAGGACCGGCCGCCAGCAGGGTTTCGGCCAGGACTTCTCGGGACGGTTCGACGAAATGCATCACTTGTGAAACTAGCACGAGAGCAGGGAAGTTGGGCAGCAGAACCGCCAGCCGATGGGTGCCCTTGTTCACACACTTGGTGTATGCCTGCTTGTGCATATTCAGGGGCCGCTGATCAGGCACTAGACTTGGTCTGATGTCTGAGCAGCCCGCCTCCGCCCCCGTAATGGTCCCGCCCCCCGCCACAAGCCCGCTTCCGCCCGCCGTCGCGGACGCACTGAAGCGTGACGGCGCCGGGCTGGTAGCCGCCGTCGTACAGCAGTTCGATACGAACGAGGTGCTGATGCTGGGCTGGATGGACGACGAAGCGCTGCACCGAACCATGACCAGCGGCCGGGTCACGTTCTATTCCCGCTCCCGCCAGGAGTATTGGCGCAAGGGGGACACCTCCGGCCACGTCCAGTGGGTCAAATCGGTTGCCGTGGACTGCGACGGCGATGCCCTCCTGATCCGCGTAGACCAGGTCGGCGCGGCATGCCACACCGGCACCCGGACCTGCTTCGACGGCAGGGACCTGGAAGTCCAGACCGGCGAGGCACTCTGATCCACGGTCCATGGGCGGATGACCGGCCCGCAGGCACACACTATTTGGCAGCAAAGACTGGCGCCGTTCCACACCCGGCGACATTCACGAGGCGACACACAAGAACAGGCGGCGAAGCATAGCCATGCAGGACCTTGGAATCATCAGCCCGGGCCTCGAGGAGTTCCGCGAACTCGCCGGCAACAGCCGGGTCATCCCCGTCACGCTCAAAGTGCTGGCAGACGCGGAGACCCCTATCGGCCTCTACCGGAAGCTTGCCCAGGGCCAGCCCGGCACGTTCCTGATGGAGTCCGCAGCGGTGGGCGGCACGTGGTCGCGGTATTCCTTCATCGGCGCGAAGTCCCGGGCAACCCTGACCACCAAGGACGGCCAGGCGCACTGGCTGGGCCAGCCCCCTGCGGGCGTTCCCCTGGACGGCAACCCCGTGGACGCCATCCGCGACACCATCGAAGCGCTGCGGACCAGCAGGTTCGACGGCCTGCCGCCCTTCACCTCCGGACTTGTCGGCTTCCTGGGCTGGGAGACTGTCCGCCATTGGGAACGGCTGACCAGCCCGCCGGAGGATGACCTCCACCTGCCCGAGATGGCGCTGAACCTGGTCACAGACATGGCAGTGCACGACAACCATGACGGCACCGTGCTGCTGATCGCCAATGCCATCAATTTCGACGGCAGCTCCGACCGCGTTGACGAGGCCTGGGAAGATGCCGTGGCACGGGTCAAGGCCCTCCTCACCCGGATCAGCACGCCCGTGGCCCAGCCGGTTTCCGTGCTGGAACCCGCCGCCCTGGATTTCGCCTCCAGCGTCGAGGAAAGGTGGGACGAACCCTCCTACCTGGCCGCACTTGACCGCGGCAAGGAAGCCATAGTGGACGGCGAAGTGTTCCAGGTGGTGATTTCACGCCGCTTCGAGATGGAGTGCGGAGCCTCGCCCCTGGACGTGTACCGGGTCCTGCGCAACACCAACCCCAGCCCGTACATGTACATCTTCAGCCTCGAAGACGCCGACGGCCGGGAGTACTCGATCGTTGGGTCCTCGCCCGAGGCACTGGTGACGGTGACCGGTGAGGAAGTCATCACCCACCCGATCGCCGGTTCACGGCCCCGCGGCAAAACCGTGGAGGGAGACAAAGCCCTCGCCGAGGAACTGCTGGCCGACCAGAAGGAACGCGCCGAACACCTGATGCTCGTGGACCTCTCCCGCAACGATCTGTCCAAGGTCTGCGTCGCGGGAACCGTGGACGTCACCCAGTTCATGGAGGTGGAGCGGTTCAGCCACATCATGCACCTGGTCTCCACTGTGGTTGGCAAGCTGTCCCCGGATGCCAACGCCTACGACGTCCTGAAAGCGACGTTCCCCGCAGGCACCCTGTCCGGTGCCCCAAAGCCCCGGGCACTGCGCCTGCTGGACGAGCTTGAACCGCACCGACGCGGCATCTACGGCGGCGTGGTGGGCTACCTCGACTTCGCCGGCGACATGGACATGGCCATTGCCATCCGCTCAGCCCTTCTCCGCGAAGGACGCGCCTACGTCCAGGCCGGTGGAGGCATCGTGGCGGACTCGGTGAACCCCACAGAAGCGCTGGAGACCGTGAACAAGGCGGCCGCTCCACTCCGTGCCGTGCACACCGCCGGATCACTGCACAACATTGCGGCGGAATCGCTCCCGGGCACCTCTCACATCAGCGACGTCGGCACCGCCGGGGAAAGCCAGGGCGCCGAATGACGCCGGCCTGGGCCAGGAAATCCACGCTGGTACTGCTGATCGCCGTTCTTGCGCTGGCCGTCTTCGGTGCCACCACGCAGACCTGGATGACTGTCAGCCTAGACGCCAACCAGGTGGGCCAGGCCGCGGGGGACCAGAACACCCTTCCGGTCCAGGGCAGCAAAGCCGCCACTGCAGTGACGGCCCTGGCCGTCGTGGCCCTGGCGGGCGGACTGGCAGCATCCATCGCCGGAAAGTTCTCGCGGTGGGTCATCACCGCCCTCATCCTGTTGGCTTCCATAGGCATCATTGCCGCGGCCGCCACAGTGCTGGCTGACCCGCTGGGTGCCGCGCAGGGCTCCATCGCCGCTGCCACCGGGGTCACCGGCGGCAACGCGGAAGTGGCGGTTACCGCCTTCCCTGTCCTCGCCGTCGTCGCCGGTGCCCTGCTGGCGCTGGCCGCGTTGCTGATCATCCCCGCCGGCCGGCACTGGAAGTCACGGACCAAATATGACGCGGCCATGTACGGGGCGCCCGCCGGCAGCACGGCGGCCGCCACCGGTCCGGTGGACGAGATCGACAGCTGGGACCGGCTCTCGCGCGGCGACGACCCCACCTGAACCCCCGCTCGCAGCCAAACCCGAGCATCCCGCTAAAACCTGAGTCCGGTCTGCCGATAGGCAGGTCGCGGCCAAAAAATGGCAGAATGTAAGCAGTATTCATCCCGAGGAGATTCACATGAGCAAAGCACCCGCTTCCGTATCGAAATCAGGCACCCGGACCGTTGCCCCCGGCGCCGTTGACCACAGCCAGGACCTTGGCCACGGCAACAGCCCCGCGGCCTGGACCTGCGTCATCGTAATGCTGGTCGGCGCCCTCATCGCATCCATCGCGTTTGTCATCGCCAACACCCCCATCTTCATCGCCGGTGCCGCCGTGATGGTGGTCGGCCTGATCCTTGGCTACGTTATGCGCAAGGCCGGCTACGGCGTCGAAGGCAGCAAGCTGAAGGGCTCCGGCCACTGATGGCGACTGTTCTCGATGACATCAATGCCGGTGTCAGGGAGGATATGGAGGCCAGGAAGCGTCTCGTTTCGCTGGCGGAACTGAAGGACCGGGCTGCGGCCGCGGCACCCGCCCGGGACGCCTGGTCGGCCCTCGGCGGCACCGCGGCGCAGCGGGACCAACTGAAGGTCATCGCGGAAATCAAGCGGCGCAGCCCGTCCAAGGGCGATCTCGCCACCATCGTGGATCCGGCATCGCTGGCAGAGCAATATGCCGACGGCGGCGCAGCCGTGATCAGCGTCCTCACCGAAAAGCGGCGGTTCAACGGCTCCCTTGCGGACCTGGACGCCGTGCGTGCCCGCGTGGACATTCCGCTGCTCCGCAAGGATTTCACGCTCGACGAGTACCAGATCTGGGAGGCCCGCGCCCACGGCGCGGACCTGATCCTGCTCATCGTGGCGTCGCTCTCCGACAGCGAGCTCCGGGACTTCAGCGCGCTCAGCCGCGAACTCGGCATGAACGTGCTCGTGGAGACGCACACGGAAGAGGAAATCGAACGTGCCGTGGCGGCTGAGGCGCGCATCATCGGCGTCAACGTGCGCAACCTGAAGACGCTCGACGTCGACCGTTCAGTTTTCGCCTCACTTGCCGGACTGATTCCTGCCGAAGCGCTGGTCATCGCCGAATCCGGTGTCCGCGGCGTGGACGACGTGACGCACTACGCCGCCAACGGCGCCAACGCCATCCTGGTGGGCGAGGCCCTGGTCAGCGACTCAACGCCGCGTGACCGGATCGCCGAATTCACGGCGGCCGGCGCTGCCGCCATCGCCGCCCGGGCCTAGTCCGGGCACCCGCCGGCCCTGGTGCCGGCGGCACAACACTTCCGAACGATCAACTGGAACAGGACGGTGAGACTGATGGTTGACGCACCCTCAGAAAACGCTGACAACAACGCTGCGGACGCTTTCCTGCAGGGCGGCTCGCTGAAGCACGCCCCGGGGCCGTACTTCGGCGGCTACGGCGGGCGCTGGATGCCGGAATCGCTGATCGCCGCCCTGGACGAGCTCGAAGACACCTTTGAAAAGGCCAAGGCAGATCCCGAATTCCTGGCCCAGCTCTCCGACCTGAATAAGAACTACTCCGGCCGCCCCTCGCTCCTGACCGAAGCCAAGCGGTTTTCCGAGCATGCCGGCGGTGCCCGGATCTTCCTCAAGCGCGAAGACCTCAACCACACCGGATCCCACAAGATCAACAACGTCCTGGGCCAGGCCCTGCTGGCCAAGCGCATGGGCAAAACCCGCGTGATCGCCGAGACCGGTGCCGGGCAGCACGGCGTTGCCAGCGCCACCGCCGCCGCGCTTCTTGGCCTGGAATGCGTTGTGTACATGGGCGCTGAAGACTGCCGTCGGCAGGCGCTGAACGTCGCCAGGATGCAGCTGCTCGGCGCCACCGTGGTGCCGGTGGTGAACGGTTCGCAGACCCTCAAGGACGCCATCAACGACGCCCTCCGGGACTGGGTCAGCAACGTGGACAACACCCACTACCTGCTGGGCACCGCCGCCGGGGCGCACCCGTTCCCGGCCATGGTCCGTTTCTTCCACGAGGTCATCGGCGAGGAAGCCCGCGCCCAGATCCTGGAGCAGACCGGCAAACTGCCCGACGCCGTCTGCGCCTGTATCGGCGGCGGTTCCAACGCAATCGGCATCTTCCACGGATTCCTGGATGATCCGTCCGTGAAGATCTACGGCTTTGAAGCCGGCGGCGACGGCGTGGACACCGGCCGGCACGCAGCAACGATCACCCTTGGCAAGCCCGGCGTCCTGCACGGCGCACGGTCCTACCTCATGCAGGACGACGACGGGCAGACGATCGAGTCCCACTCGATTTCCGCAGGCCTGGACTACCCGGGCGTTGGCCCGGAGCACGCGTACCTGGCCGACATCGGACGTGTCAGCTACGAACCCATCACCGACAGCGAAGCAATGGATGCGTTCAAGCTGCTGTGCCGGACAGAAGGCATCATCCCAGCCATCGAGTCCTCACACGCCCTCGCCGGTGCCATCAAGGTTGGCAAGCGCCTCACCGAAGGCAGCGCTGACCCGTCCGAAACGGTGATCATCGTGAACCTTTCCGGCCGCGGCGACAAGGACGTGGAGACCGCCGCGGAATGGTTCGACATGCTCGATGAGGAGGGCAAGGTCAAGGGCACCAACCTGTCTACCCGCAAGCCCAAGGGCCCTGCCGACCGGGCAGTAACTGAAGCCGTTCCCGCCACAGCCGCTCCTGCCAGCAGCGCCGCGGACAACAACGAGGACCAGAACTGATGACTGAACAGACGGCCAGCAAGTCCGCCGCCGCCATCGACCGTGCACGGGACGCCGGCCGCTCAGCGCTCGTGTGCTACCTGCCTGCCGGGTACCCGGACGTCCAGGCCACCATCGACGCCGGCATTGCCATGGCGAAGAACGGTGCCGACCTGATCGAAATCGGCATTCCCTACTCGGATCCGGTCATGGACGGCCCTGTCATCCAGGCCGCCACCACCGAAGCCATCGCCAACGGATTCCGGGTCGAGAGCGTCTTTGACGTTGTCGCCGGCATCACGGCAGCCACCGACGTTGCCGTACTGGTGATGACCTACTGGAACCCCGTGGTCCGGATGGGTGTGGACGAGTTCTCTCGCCGGCTGGCGGAGGCCGGGGGAGCAGGGCTCATCACGCCTGACCTCATCCCGGACGAAGCATCGGAATGGTTCGCCGCCTCGGACAAGTACGGACTGGACCGCGTGTTCCTCGTGGCGCCGTCCTCCACTCCGGAGCGCCTGGCCATGACGGTCAAGGCAAGCAGGGGCTTTGTGTACGCCGTCTCCATTATGGGTGTGACGGGTACCCGCCAGGCTGTCAGCAGCAGCGCGGAGAAGCTCGTTGCCGACACGCATGCCGCCGGTGCCGAACGCGTGTGCGTGGGACTCGGTGTCTCCAACGCCAGCCACGTCCGCGAGATCGCAGCGTACGCAGACGGTGTCATCGTTGGCACCGCGCTTGTTGCCGCCATCCGCGACGGGGGAGTCGCCGCCGTCGCAGACCTCACCCGGGACCTGAGCGCAGGACTCGTCAGGGAAGAAGCCTAACCACCATGCAGATCCTCTTTCAGGCCGCCGCCCTGGTGCCGGCCAGCATCCCCAGCCCGGACTGGTCCGGCTTCGACATCCCGCTGCCGTGGGGGACTCTGCGGATCCACGCCTATGCCCTGTGCATCCTCGCCGGGATCATCGCCGGCCTGTGGCTCACGTCCGTCAGGTGGGCCCGCCGCGGTGCGCCTGAAGGCAGCGTCTGGGACATCGTCATCTGGGCGATTCCCTTCGGTATCATCGGCGGCCGCCTCTACCACGTGGTTTCGTCCCCGGACGCCTACTTCGGGCCCGGCTTCGACGGGACCGGGGACCTGTGGCTCATCCCGCAGATCCAGCGGGGCGGACTGGGAATCTGGGGCGCGGTGGTTCTGGGCGTCCTGGGCGCCTGGATCGGCTGCCGCCGGTCCGGCGTGAAACTCACCGCCTTCCTGGACGCCGCTGCACCCGGACTGCTGCTGGCCCAGGCCGTTGGCCGCTGGGGAAACTACTTCAACCAGGAACTCTTCGGCGGGCCCACCACCCTGCCGTGGGGCCTCCAGATTGATGCGGACAATCCCAACTTCCCCGCCGGCATGCCGGTGGATACACTCTTCCACCCCACCTTCCTGTATGAGTCGCTCTGGAACATCGCCGGCGTGCTCATCCTGCTGGCACTGGACCGCCGGTTCCACTTCCGGCGCGCCCGGCTCTTCTGGCTCTACGCCATGTATTACACGCTGGGCCGCGTCTGGATCGAAGCCATGCGGATCGACGATGCCGAACAGATCGACCTCTTCGGCATCACCACCAGGCTCAACGTCTGGACCAGCATCTTTGTCTTTGTGGCAGCACTGATTGTGTTCGTCCTCGTGGGATTGAAGGGCCGCCCCGAACCGGACACTCCTTTCCTTGCTGGCCGCGAACCGGCAGCGGACGAGGCCCCGGACGATGCCCCGGACGATGCCGAGGCGGATGTCCCGGCTGTCCGCGATACGGATTCTGTTGTCTCAGATAGTGAATCGCGTGATAATCTCCCTGATAATGAAAACGGTTCCGGGCACCCTTCCACCCAAACGGAAGAGGAACCGGCGTTCCGGGACGGCAACAAGTCCGTTCCAGAGCAGCCGGTAACCGGAAGTTCCGGCCACAAGGCAACGGAATCCGCGCCGGAAGCAGGCACGAGCAAGTAGGACGCCAGCACGGCAGGGTAGCAGAGTCACCACTCGGAGCGCCCAAACACCACAGCGTCGTGGCAACAGGGGCCAACCGGTCAGCAGAGACCAGCTGGCCGGTCAAGCCCGGGTCAGTGGTCTGCGTAACTGTTAGTTCAGCAGGCCCCGCTGGCCTACAATTTCCAGTAAATAACACTTTGTTGTGCCCATCACAGTGGCGCTGACGAGTGGGGCCAACGGTGTCCCTTCCATACGCACGATCAGGAGGAAGGACGTCTCCCCATGAGCCAAACTCTTCACACTCCCAGCTGGTCCGAACCGGACCAGCCTGTGGCTGCCATGTCGCCGTTTAAGCGCTTCGCCGCGCTACCCGAGGCCCGGGGCCTCTACAACCCAGAGAACGAAAAAGACGCCTGTGGCCTGGCGATCATCGCTACGCTCCGCGGCGAGCCCGGCTACGACATTGTCGACGCCGCGCTGACTGCGCTCCGCAACCTGGAGCACCGTGGCGCTGTGGGTGCCGACGAGGGAACCGGTGACGGTGCCGGCCTGCTTATGCAGATCCCGGACGAGTTCTTCCGCGCCGTCACAGAGTTCGAACTCCCCGCACCGGGCCAGTTCATTGCCGGTACCGCCTTCCTCCCTGCAGAGCAGCGCGAAGCCGACGCCGCCAAGGCAGGCATCGAAGGCCTTGCCGCCGATGAAGGCCTGACCGTGCTCGGTTGGCGCGAAGTGCCCATCGTCGCAGACCTCGTGGGCGCCATGGCCCGCGCCTGCATGCCCTACTTCTCACAGCCCTTCCTTGCCTCGGCAACCGGCGAGGTACTGGACCGCAACGAGCTGGACTCACGCGCCTGGCGGATCCGCAAGCGCGCCCAGAACAAGTTCGGCGTGTACTTCCCGTCGCTGTCCTCGCGCACCATTGTCTACAAGGGCATGCTCACCACGGCCCAGCTTGAGCCGTTCTACCCCGATCTCTCGGACAAGCGATTCAAGACCAAGCTGGCGATCGTCCACTCGCGATTCTCCACCAACACGTTCCCCTCCTGGCCGCTGGCCCAGCCGTTCCGCACCATCGCCCACAACGGCGAAATCAACACCGTCAAGGGCAACCGGAACTGGATGCGCGCCCGCCAGTCCCAGCTCGCCAACCCGCTGCTGGGTGACTCCCCGGAAGAGCTGTACCCCATCTGCACCCCTGGTGCGTCAGACTCCGCGTCCTTCGACGAAGTCGCCGAGCTGCTCTGGCTTTCCGGCCGCCCCATCACGCACTCGATCATGATGATGATCCCCGAGGCCTGGGAAAACCACGCCACCATGGATCCGGCACGGCGTGCGTTCTACGAATACCACTCCCTGCTCATGGAGCCGTGGGACGGCCCCGCCGCAGTCTCCTTCACGGACGGCAACCTCGTCGGCGCCACCCTGGACCGCAACGGCCTGCGTCCGGGACGTTACTGGATCACTGAAGACGGGCTGATCATCTTCGCCTCCGAGGTGGGCGTGATCGACGTCGAACCTTCCAAGGTAATCAAGAAAGGCCGGGTTTCCCCGGGCAAGATGTTCCTGGTGGACACCGACGCCGGCCGCATCATCGACGACGAAGAGGTCAAGGCCGAGGTCGCTGCTGCGAATCCTTGGGCCGAGTGGGTCAAGGACAACCTCATTGACCTCAAGGACCTCCCCGAGCGCGAGCACGTGGTCCACACGGCCGCGTCCGTCAACATCCGCCAGCGGACCTTCGGCTACACCACCGAAGAGCTGAAGATCCTGCTTGGTCCGATGGCCCGCACAGGCGCCGAGCCGCTGGGTGCCATGGGTTCGGACACCCCGATCGCAGTGCTGTCCAAGCGTCCCCGGCTGCTGTTCGACTACTTTGTGCAGTCCTTCGCGCAGGTCACCAACCCGCCGCTGGACGCCATCCGTGAAGAACTGGTCACGTCGCTGACCTGCGCCATCGGCCCGAACGGCAACCTGCTGGACACCAAACAGGTCCGCCAGCCTCAGGTTTCCCTGCCGTTCCCGGTGATCAACAACGACCAGCTCGCCAAGATCGCCAACATCGAAACTCCCGACGGCGACCGCGTGGCCATGAAGGTCCGCGGCCTGTACCGCCCCGAGGGCGGCGAGAACGCGCTGCGGGCCCGGCTCACCGAGATCTGCGAACAGGTGTCTGGCGCGATCAACCGCGGCGTGCAGTATGTTGTGCTGTCCGACCGTGACTCGAACGCACAGTGGGCCCCGATTCCTTCCCTGCTCCTGGTCAGCGCCGTGCACCACCACCTGCTGCGCAGCGCCAACCGCACCAAGACCGCCCTGGTGGTCGAGGCCGGCGACGTCCGCGAGACCCACCACGTGGCTGTCCTGATCGGCTACGGTGCCTCTGCCGTGAACCCGTACCTGGCCATGGAATCTGTGGAGCAGCTCATCACCGCCGGTGACGTTGTTGGGGTCACCCCGCAGGACGGCGTCTACAACCTGATCAAGGGCCTCGGCAAGGGCGTCCTGAAGATCATGTCCAAGATGGGCATCTCTACCGTGGCGTCCTACACCGGTGCGCAGACGTTCGAGGCACTGGGCCTCGGACAGGAGCTGGTGGACGAGTTCTTCGCCGGCACGCATTCCCAGCTGGGCGGCGTGGGCCTGGACGTCATCGCCGCCGAAGTTTCGGCGCGGCACCAGATGGCCTACCCCGAAGGCGGCATCGAACTGCCGCACCGTCCGCTCCTGGGCGGCGGCGAATACCAGTGGCGCCGCGACGGTGAGCCGCACCTGTTCAACCCGGAGACTGTCTTCCGGCTGCAGCACGCCACGCGTGAGCGCCGCTATGACATTTTCAAGGCGTACACCAAGGGCGTGGATGACCAGTCCGAGAACCTGATGACCCTGCGCGGGCTGCTCAAGTTCAAGAATGACCGTCCTGCGGTTCCGTTGGAGGAAGTTGAGCCCGTCTCCAGCGTTGTGAAGCGTTTCTCCACCGGCGCCATGAGCTACGGGTCCATCTCCAAGGAAGCCCACGAGACCCTCGCGATCGCCATGAACCAGTTGGGCGGCAAGTCCAACACCGGTGAAGGCGGCGAGGACGTGGACCGCCTGCTGGACCCGAAGCGCCGCTCTGCCGTCAAGCAGATCGCGTCGGGCCGGTTCGGCGTCACCAGCCTGTACCTGACCAACGCTGATGACATCCAGATCAAGATGGCCCAGGGTGCCAAGCCCGGCGAAGGCGGCCAGCTGATGGCGCAGAAGGTATACCCTGGGTTGCCCGGACGCGCCACTCGACGCCCGGCGTCGCCCTGATTTCGCCGCCGCCGCACCACGACATCTACTCCATCGAGGACCTCGCGCAGCTCATCTACGATGCGAAGCGCGCCAACCCCTCGGCCCGTGTGCACGTCAAGCTCGTCTCCGAAGTGGGGATCGGCACTGTGGCGTCGGGTGTCACCAAAGCGAAGGCCGACGTCGTACTGGTCTCCGGCCACGACGGCGGCACCGGCGCGTCCCCGCTGAACTCGCTCAAGCACGCGGGTGTGCCGTGGGAACTCGGACTCGCCGAGACGCAGCAGACGCTGATGCTTAACGGCCTGCGCGACCGTGTGGTGGTCCAGGTGGACGGCCAGCTCAAGACCGGCCGCGACGTTGTCATCGCCGCGCTGCTCGGCGGCGAGGAGTTCGGTTTCGCCACCGCCCCGCTGGTGGTGGAAGGCTGCATCATGATGCGCGTCTGCCACCTGGACACCTGCCCGGTGGGCGTCGCAACGCAGAACCCCGAACTGCGGGCCCGCTTCACCGGCAAGCCCGAATTTGTGGTCAACTTCTTCGAATTCCTGGCCGAGGAAGTCCGCGAGATCCTCGCGGAACTCGGCTTCCGGAGCATCGAAGAGGCGATCGGCCACGCCGAGGTGCTGGATGCCCGCGAAGCGATCAACCACTGGAAGGCCGACGGCCTGGACCTGGACCCGATCCTGCACGGACTCGAGTTCGACGACGACGCCCCATTGCGCAACATGACCTCGCAGAACCACGAGCTGGACAAGCACTTTGACCAGCGGCTGATCACCATGGCCACTGAGGCCCTGACTGACCGGACGCCGGTGAAGATCGCGGTGGACGTCATCAATACGGACCGCTCGGTGGGTACCATGCTGGGCCACACGGTGACCAAGACGTTCAGCACGGATGTGCTGGCGCCCGACACCATCGACATCACCCTTACCGGTACAGCGGGACAGTCGCTGGGCGCCTTCCTGCCCGCCGGCATCACACTGCGCCTCTTCGGTGACTCGAACGACTACGTGGGTAAGGGCCTTTCCGGCGGACGGATCATTGTCCGGCCGGACCGCACCAACGTGTTCAAGGCCGAAAGCAACGTCATTGCCGGCAACGTGATCGGCTACGGCGCCACCAGCGGCGAGATGTTCCTGCGCGGCCAGGTGGGCGAACGCTTCATGGTCCGCAACTCCGGAGCCACCGCAGTTGTTGAGGGCATCGGCGACCACGGCTGCGAGTACATGACCGGCGGGCAGACGCTGATCATCGGCCGCACCGGACGCAACTTCGGCGCCGGCATGTCCGGCGGCACGGCTTATGTGCTTGACCTGCAGACCACGCAGGTCAACAAGGACGCCCTGCAGTCCGGCGAACTCCAGCTCGTTGAACTCGACGCCGAAGACCGCGACATTGTCCATGGTCTGCTGGTCAAGCATGTCGAGGAAACGGAATCGCTCCACGCTGCACGGTTGCTGGAGAACTTCGACGACACTGCTGCCCGCATGACCAAAGTGCTGCCGCGCGATTACGCGGCAGTCCTGCAAACCCGTCTGGACGCCATCGAAGAGGGCCTTGACCCCGATGGCGAAGAAGTATGGGCTCGAATCCTGGAGGTAACCGGTGGCTGATCCACGCGGATTTCTTAAAGTACGCCAGCGTGAAACCCAGCCGCGCCGCCCCGTTCCCGTCCGCATCATGGACTGGAAGGAAGTCTACGAGGCCCAGGAAAAGGGTGTCCTGAAGGCCCAGGCCGGCCGCTGCATGGATTGCGGCGTGCCGTTCTGCCACCAGGGCTGCCCGCTGGGCAACCTCATTCCGGAGTGGAACGACCTCGCCTGGCGGGACAAGGGTGAGGAAGCGATTGAGCGGCTGCACGCCACCAACAACTTCCCGGAGTGGACCGGCCGGCTTTGCCCGGCGCCCTGTGAGGCGTCCTGCGTGCTGGGGATCAACCAGCCCGCGGTCACCATCAAGCAGGTTGAAGTCTCCATCATCGACGAAGCGTTCGAAAACGGCTGGGTCAACCCGCTGCCCCCGACGCGCCTGACCGGAAAGACCGTTGCCGTCGTCGGCTCCGGCCCTGCCGGCCTGGCCGTGGCGCAGCAGCTGACCCGGGTCGGCCACACCGTTGCGGTGTACGAGCGTGACGACAAGATCGGCGGCCTCCTCCGGTACGGCATCCCCGACTTCAAGATGGAGAAGGAGCAGGTGGACCGCCGGGTCGAGCAGATGAAGGCGGAAGGCACCCGCTTCCGCACCGGCGTCGCTGTGGGCACGGACGTGACGTGGGAGCAACTGCGACGCCGCTACGACGCCGTGGTGGTTGCCACCGGCGCCACCGTCCCGCGGGATCTGCCCATCCCGGGCCGCGATTTTGACGGCGTGCACTTCGCCATGGACTACCTGGTGCCGGCCAACCGCGTTGTCGCCGGGGAGACGGTGGAGAACCAGATCCATGCCAAGGGCAAGCACGTGGTGATCCTGGGCGGCGGCGATACCGGTGCTGACTGCCTCGGCACCGCACACCGCCATGGAGCCGCTTCCGTGACCACCCTGGCCATCGGCAAGCAGCCGCCGGCCGAACGTGCCGGGCACCAGCCCTGGCCCACGTTCCCCACCCTGTTCGAAATGGCCAGCGCCCACGAGGAGGGCGGCGAACGCACGTACCTCGCCTCCACCGTGGAGTTTGTCGGCGAGAACGGGAAGCTCACAGGCGTCAAGGTCGCTGAAACGGAATTTGTGGACGGCAAGCGGCTCCCCAAAGCCGGCACCGAACGGATCATCCCGGCGGACCTGGTCTTCCTGTCGCTGGGCTTCACCGGAGCCGAGCCTGCGGGCATCACCGAGCAGGTCAGCGCCGAATTCGACGGGCGCGGCAACGTGTCCCGCGACGGGTATTACATGACCAACACGGAGGGCATTTTCGTGGCCGGTGACGCCGGACGCGGGCAGTCGCTTATTGTGTGGGCCATCGCTGAAGGCCGGGCCTGTGCCGCCGCCGTGGACAAGTTCCTTATGGGCACCACCATCCTGCCGGCGCCGGTGGCTCCGACGGACCGGGCCATCACGGTTCTCTGACACCTGTCAGTTCGCCGCGGATTAACCTCCACAACAACTTAACCAATGCAGGACACTACTAGGGTAGGTATATGAGACGCGCTAAGATTGTGGCCACTTTTGGCCCGGCAATTGCCAGCTTTGAGAACACGCTCGCGGTGTTGGAAGCCGGTGTGGATGTTGCCCGGATGAACATGAGTCACGGTGATTACGCCGTGCACGACAACACGTACGAGAACGTCCGTAAGGCAGCAGCCCAGCTGAGCAAGCCTGTGGCAATCATGGCTGACCTTCAGGGCCCCAAGATCCGTCTTGGGCGCTTTGTGGACGGCCCCCACGCGCTGGCGGAGGGTGACGTCTTCACGATCACCACCGAAGACGTTCCGGGCACCAAGGAGATCTGCTCCACTACGCTGAAGAGCCTCACCGCGGACGTCAACGTGGGGGATGCCCTCCTGATCGACGACGGCAAGGTGGCCCTGCGGGCGATCGAGGTCGACGACGTCAAAGTGGTCACCGTGGTAACCGTGGGCGGAATGGTGTCCAACAACAAGGGCATCAACCTTCCCGGCGTTGCGGTCAACGTCCCGGCGCTGAGCGAAAAGGACGAGGACGATCTCCGCTGGGCCATGCGCCGCGGTGTTGACCTGGTTGCCCTGTCATTCGTCCGTGACGCTTCGGACATTGTCCGCGTGCACGAGATCATGGACGAAGAAGGCCGCCGTGTGCCGGTCATCGCCAAGATCGAAAAGCCGCAGGCAGTGGAGCAGCTGCACGAAATCATCGACGCCTTCGACGCCATCATGGTGGCCCGTGGCGACCTCGGTGTGGAACTTCCGCTGGAGGAAGTGCCGATCGTGCAGAAGCGGGCCATTGAACTGGCTCGCCGCTGGGCGAAGCCGGTCATCGTTGCCACGCAGGTCCTTGAATCCATGATCGACAACCCGCGCCCCACCCGTGCAGAGGCATCCGACTGCGCCAACGCCGTGCTCGACGGTGCAGACGCCGTTATGCTGTCCGGCGAGACCAGCGTTGGGAAGTACCCGATCGAGACCGTCAAGGTCATGGCCCGGATCATCGAATCCACCGAGGTCCACGGCCTGGAACGCGTTCCGCCGCTGGGCACCAAGCCCAAGACCCGTGGTGGCGCCATCACCCGCGCCGCCGTCGAAATCGCCGACCAGCTGGAAGCAAAGTACATCTGTACTTTCACCCAGTCCGGTGATTCCGCACGCCGCCTGTCACGCCTGCGTCCCATCCGGCCGGTGTTCGCTTTCACTCCGGTGGAGCACGTGTGGAACCAGCTGGCACTGACCTGGGGCATCCAGCCGGTGCTGGTCCCCATGGTGGGCCACACCGACGAGATGACCGCACAGGTTGACCGCAGCCTGCTCGAAATGAAACTTGTCGAAGACGGTGACCTGGTGATCATTGCCGCCGGGTCCCCTCCCGGAAAGGCCGGTTCCACCAACTCGCTGAAGGCGCACAGGGTGGGCGACTTTGCCGACGCCGGCAGCCTGGGCGACGCCAGCCAAGGTGCTCCAAGGGAGAAGCTCGGCCCCTGGCCGACGGCATAGCAACCTAAAAGGAAGGACCCCTGCCAGCTGGCAGGGGTCCTTTTCTGTTGGTGCTAAGTGCGCGTTAGTTGACCTGGTTGATGATGGTCTCAGCAACCTCGCGCATGCTGAGGCGGCGGTCCATGGAGGTCTTCTGGATCCAGCGGAAAGCTTCCGGCTCCGTCAGGCCCATCTTGGTGGTCAACAGGCTCTTCGCGCGCTCCACGAGCTTGCGGGTGGCGAACTGCTCCTGCAGATCCGACACTTCGCTTTCGAGGGCCTTGATTTCCTCGTGGCGGGAGAGGGCAATCTCCAGGGCCGGGATGAGGTCGGCCGGGGTGAAGGGCTTGACCACGTAGGCCATGGCGCCGGCGTCGCGGGCGCGCTCCACGAGTTCCTTCTGGCTGAAAGCCGTCAAAAGGACCACAGGGGCGATGCGGGCCTTAACGATCTTCTCGGCTGCGGTGATGCCATCCATGATGGGCATCTTGACGTCCATCAGGACGAGGTCAGGCTTGAGTTCCTGGGCGAGCTGCACGGCCTTCTCGCCGTTGTCTGCTTCGCCCACCACGTCATAGCCTTCGCCGCGCAGGATCTCGATAATGTCGAGCCGGATGAGGGTTTCATCCTCGGCCACAATGACGCGGCGCGCCGGCTGGGAAGTGGGTTTTGACTCCGTCGGTTCAGTCACGGGATCTCCTTGGAAAGGTACGGCGGAAACGTCACCATCTTAGGTGCGCCCGAAGCCGTACTTTGATCTGCATGGTCTATTGCGGCGTCAGTGGCGCGATTCTGGAATTCAGCCTATCTGCATGTAGAGTAATTCCGCGTACGTGAAGCGATCGCGTTGCTCACAATCAGCTGTGGGCGTACCGGTTTGCACCACGTATTCCGCGCCCGAGTGGCGGAATTGGCAGACGCGCCGCACTCAAAATGCGGTATCGAAAGGTGTGTGGGTTCGAGTCCCACCTTGGGCACAGCATGACCCCTCGTCGGAGGGGTTTTTGCTTTAATGTGTGGACATTGACCCTCCGCGGGTCCCTCTGACGTTGTCCGCGGTCTGTGCCTGGCGCCGCGGTGGCCGGTGAAGTTGTGTGTTGGGCGGGGTCAGGGCCCGGCTGGTGGCCCCTCCGCCTGCTGGAATCTAGGGTTATTTGTCATCCTTTCTTGCTCTCTCCGGTGGCCAGTCGTTGGCCGTCACTCATTCATCGCCAAGAGTTGTGGTGACGACATGACCAAGCCGAATTCTCTTCGAGAATCTTCCTCGGATAGCTGCTTTCTGCGAGCCAGGCAGAGTCCGCTCATCGCGTGTTTGTCCGGCCAAAGGGGGTGTGCACATTGTGCACACCCTTATGCACGGGCGGCTTTCGACCTGCATTTTGTCCCTTGCTCATGGGTCTTCCTTCACCACTTCATGCAGTTTTCTGTTTCGGGCGACATGACTTTGCGGCCTGGACCGTCGGTGTCGTTGGACGTTCCGGGTTCAGCGGGAACGTCTCCGGGGGTCCCTGTGGCTGGCGAACGAGCCGTCGACAGAGTGCAGGTGTGTGGGATCCGGACTCTTCTTCCGGCGACGGTCCTGGTTTGGTTGGTCCGTCATGGCGCGTCCGTGTCTGGACGCGCGGCCCATGTACATGCATCTCTGAGTCTGCCCTTCAACGGCCCATGAGCAGGCTGGCGCCGAAAAAGAGGGCACAGTACGAAGCGATTTTCAGAACTGACCGGCGGCCTTGATCGGCAGAGCGGTAAGGGTATGGCCCACCGCACCTGCGAATTTGCTGACATATTTGCCTCAACTGATCGTCCTTCATCAGCGGTGTGAGGCCAGTTCGGGAACGTGGCGGTGAAGTCCGTTGTTACACAGCAGGACGCTGGGGGCGCTGCCGTACCACTCCCGGGTTTCCACCACGCACCCGGGAGGTTCGACATATTCGCCAGAGGGCTGGTGCTGGGAACACCGCAGGCGAATCTGGGCCCGCCGCGGTATGGGCTTTCCAGCTGGGAGTGTACGCAGCTGTTCCTGGGTGGCGATGATGAAACGGTCCCGGCCTTGGAGCATGATTGCCCGAACTTTGTCGGCGACCGGCGTTGTAGCCCTCTTGAAGACGACCTTTTCGCCGGCGAGCTCATTGGTCCATGCCACGGCCCGATGTGGGCTGATCGGCCACCAGATGGTTTTGGCGGCGTTCAGGCCGGGACGCACGTCGCCAACGAAGGAAGTCTGGACCGGGGCATCCGAGGTGAGGAAGCGCCCCTTCAGGTCATCCCATATTTCAAGCTGGCGGGTTGTCATGACATCTGCGGCCTCCCACATCGCGTGAAACAAGGATTCCGTGTGTATGTTGTTCAGGCGCAGCGGGTCTTCATGGGCGAGAGGGCTGCTGAACCCATCGGCCTGCTGCTCGCGCCACCAGAGGTCTTGTTGCTCCATAAGCCGGCGGCTTTGCGAGGTCCGCATTCGTTGGAGAGCCGCCGTCACCCCTGCTGCCATGAAGTCTTCGAAGCTGATGTCGCTGCGCTTTCCGAGTGCGAGCAGAATGTCCTGAATGCGCCGTACCTCTTCATCAACGGCGCCGAACATCAGCTCCACCCGGTTGTGAGCTTCGCCGTCGGGTCCGATGACCCTGTAGAAATTCTCGGCAACGCAGATGTCGTTTACACCCAGCTGCTTCAGAGCGCCGGTGTCGGTGTTCAGGGTCCAGACCCGCTTCCCATCGCTGGACCAGCGCTTCAAGTGCGTCTTCGGGACATAGTGGTGGCGCCGGGCATCGGTGTCCGTTGCTTCAGCGAAACCAAGGAGACGCTCGTAGTATCGTTTCGCGTGTTGGTTGAGAAACTCGCCACCGCCTGTGAGCGGGATTTCACCCCACGGGTTGCGGGTGACTTTCTGAAGATGCCAGCGGCCGTCTGGGGGCGGGGAAGTCATGAGCCCAGAATATGGCAACGTGTACCCGGGCCGGGAACCCTGCCTGATTCGTCCCAATCACGCCCTCGGGTTAGGGCTATCGCGACGTCACTTGCGTCGGTCGCCCGTGACGCCTCTTGGGTGGCCACGGTTTGGAACACCCCGCGCAAGGACCCGGTCTGCTTGCGGTCGTCCTCGCCCGCACTCCTCCATTAGGGTGACCAAGGCTGTAACCAGGACTGCCTTCAGACGGACGGACAGTACCGGAAACCTCGAGGGGTCAGCCGCGGAACAGCGTATTCGTGACCCAGTTCCCGAGAGCGGCGACAAATCCGGCTGTGTCCGTCGCGTCGAGTGTTGCCAGGGTGACGTTGCCGCCCCGCCCGCTCAGTTGGATCTCGATTTTGGCGAATACGTCGCGTTCCCAGGGGGCGATTCGGCGCATGTCGATGTCCGGACTGATGTAGAGAATGGCGTCGCCGCGAATGAACTCTGCGTTGGCTACCTGGTCGAGGTAGGCATCGGCGAGGGAGCTGTGCGCCACGGCGGGGTTGATGTCGGCGCTGACTTTCGTACGGGCATGATCGGAATGGTCGATGTGGACGCCGAATAGGGTTGCGGGCAGTACGAGGTGGTCCAGCAGCCCGGATACAGGGTCGAGGTCGGCGCCGCCGCGTGCGTTGATGGTTTTCGCGGCGGTCGCCAGCTGCTCGAGGCGGTGCAGCAGGTTCCGTGCACCCCACCGTTCTGCTGGGCCGTGATCGGTGTCGAACACTCGGGCCATCCATCCGGCGGCGCCGTCGGGCAGGGTTCCGGTCAGGCCCATCTTGGTGGCTCGAGTGATGTCTGCAGCCTGCCAGATGCGGGAGTCGGGATCTGTGGGGTCGTTTCCGGTCGGCAACAGCCGGAGCGACTGGGTGCGGGCTGCGGCGTCGGCTGCGAGTTCATCGGCGACCGATAGGCGCTGGGCCCGGGTGAGCGAGTTCATCGTCTGGGAGAGGCCCGCGCCGAGCGTGTTGATCAGGTCGAGTCCGGTCCAAGTCTGCGCGTGTCTGCAGCCGTCGAACAACGATTCGCCGTAGAGGGGTACTTCGTTGGTGCCACGCGTGGCTTCGATGATGGTGCCGAGTCGGACTTCAGCCTCCTCGTAGACGTCCAACCAAGCGGCCGCGTCCCACATGGACTCCGATACTCGCGTTAGGTCTTCGGCGATGCGGGAGGCTTGAACAGAATCGGTAAACGTGGTGACCTTGGCGCTGTGCGAGTCGGCGTATTCGCCGGGCCAGGTTGCGATGACGGTGAATTTGCCTTGCGTCGGCAGTCAGCTGTAAAGCGTCATGGTGGTTCTCCAAGTGGATGTCGGTCTGCGGACCGCGCCTACCTCTCCTTGGCACATCGGCAATGTTCGGCCGAGCACGTGGAGAGGCAGCGCGAGCTGCGCTAAGGCTGATGAGGGATCCGGTAGCTCCGCGGCACGACCGCAACGCCAATCCGTTAGTGCACCTTCTAGCCGGTCAGCGACGGGCTTCCACTCCGACGCGCAAGCGGCTCGAGCCTGTCGGGGGTCGGTCGGTGCCCTCAGCGCTGAGTAGAGGACGGCATCAAAGGCTACGATCGGATTGCGATACTGTACTGTTCGCTGGCGTCGTAGAAAGCGTTGCCACACGGGACCTCAGGTCCCATCAGCATCTCGTGCGCGCTCACATCGGTGGACGGGATTCCGGACCATCGTAAATACATGCTTCGAGGGCCGCCTGCGACGTGTCGGCATCTGAAGACGGACTCAGCCCACTAGCCTTATCCTGTGACAGGAACGAAAGCTACCGACACGATAAATTATCCCGCCGTGACCGACCCCACAATCAGGCTCCTGTATGGTACGGCATATCGCTGCGGTCGCCCCAAATGTGGCAAGCCCCTGTACCTTTTCGACAATGAAACCGGCCTGCGCACTCTGAACAGCCAAGTAGCTCACATACACGCCAGAAGCTCTGGCGGCCCAAGATTCGTCACTATGGACCCTGAGCACAACCGTGCATTCGAAAACTTGCTCCTGCTTTGCAAAGAGGACCATGCGCTTGTGGATGACTATCCCGAGCAGTTTCCGGCAGAGACGCTCCGTGAATGGAAAGCATCACAGCTCAAAGAATGTGATGAACTCGGATACCGACCCTTCGGTAGCATGTCAGATCAAGAAGTTGAAGAAGTTCAGCGACAGTCGATTGAGTCAGAAGATGTACGCTCGGACTCACTTCTGAGACTTGTGCGTAGCGTCGAGCAGCTGCGGCAGGTGTCACTCGGCGCGAGAAATAAGCCTGCAAAGATAGCGCAAACTTGGAAAGTTGCACGTGACCAGGTTCGCCATTCTTCGTTTGCCTGGGACGACGAAGGTGAGCGAGTTTATGCCGAGCCGCCCCGGGTAGAGACAGAGCACTATCGTTCCTTGCTGATAGCAGCTCTCGGTGACGCCAGCGGCGAGGTGGTAGAGGTTGCGCAGGCCGCCAGGACAGAGCTTGCAGCCGTTCGAGTAAGCCATGGTTTTCTTGAGGCCTATTGTGATTGGATCTCAAGCGCGATTGACTTTGTCGAAGCATCCTCAAAGAGGTGGCCCTCCCCACCGTCCTTTGACGACGATGAGCAGTTTGATGAATCCATCGCAGGTCTTCAGACTGCCCACGATGCGCTTATCAAGGCCACCCGTGGTGAGTTGACTCCTGTGCCGATGCCAATGCCTGAGCCCGAACTGCAGGCAGAAGATGCCTTGCAAGTTTTGGTTGCGGAGCATGAGTCCTTACTAGAGCGTGCTCGTCCCTTCAACAGGGTGAAACACAAACCATATGACCCGGAACTACGTGAAGAACTTGCCAGTTCGACAGCCTTGGCCTCACAACTTCCCGAGACCCCTAATTTCGTGCCGTTGGGGATCACTTCTACGTCGAGGCTTGCAGTGGCGGTTGCTAGGAATGCTGATTCCGACGAACTTATGACCTTGATTTCCAAGGACAAGTTGCGTCGGCCCATCTGCGCGGCTGTTGCTTTGCTAGCCGAGACCTATCGGGAATTCAACGAAACCGAGAAGTCCGCCATTGCGATCGCAGCAGGATCAGCGATTGTTGAACTTGTTCGTGGTGAGGATTGGGCCAGGGCTGACTCTTGGAAAGGTAATGAACTCCACGCAAATCGTATCTTTGGTTTTCTGTCCTCGCTTACTTCAGCCGACGAGGTCAGACGCATGTTGTCGGCAGCCATGGAACTGGAACCCGGCATTATGCCTACTGTAGTTCTCTCATGTGGCACGTGGTTTGAAAGGAGCGACCCTTTGCCGCCCAATAAGTTGCGGTCAATAGGTCGGACTTACCGGACTCGGCCGGAGTGGTTTCCTGCTCAGGAAGTCCTTACTCTTGCGGAAGGCCGTTTTGCCGAACTCGACTCAGGCAGTGAGCAGAACGCCGAGGTTGGTTCACTCATCCTAGAGATTGCGGAGATCTATGGCGAAGGACGGACACCAGACGAGCCCGACGTATAAGCGAGGCAAGGTCCCAAAGACATCATCAAGCCTACGACGTCGGACTAACGCTGTGCGGTCCTGCTTCGTGCCGCGGCCAGCTGTGACCGAGATGAACAAGAACATGTCTCAGACCAGCACGCGGTGTGCGCCTCTGCCGATTCCGCCTGGACTAATCCTTGGTGAGACTGGCACGTCGAATTCTCAGCCATGTAGAGAACACCAACGCCCTGCGGGCTGGCGTGCAAGAATGCTGGCATGCCCTCCCCGCAGTCACTGAGCGAAGCCGATCGCCGCTTGGTCGCACTGTGGGCGGCGGACTGCGCTGAGGGGTCCTGGCCTTGTTCGAGACGGACGCTCCGACAGACGGTCGACCACGCGTTGCCATCGCTCGTACTCGGGCGTTTGCTCGGGGTGAACTTGATGCCGCCGGTGAAATTAGCCGGCGCTTCGTTGCTGGTAGGGCCGCGGACGCAGTGCGAGGATGTGGGACCGATTTCACCGTTTCTCTCCGGCGATTGCTTAGAGTTTGGGTGACGCATAAGGTCAAGGGTCCCTCCTGTGAGGATTACCATGAATTCAAGGAGGTTGCTTAATGTCGGGTCCGCGCGGGCGTAGGGCGTGGTTGGTCACATGGGTTTCAGCAACATCAGCACAGCCGGAGAACCCGATAGCAGCGATTTTCGGTTCCCGCATCGGCTCCGACAAGGTCAAGGCCTACATGGAATTCCTCTACGCCGCCGAGCACTTTAGCGGCGAGGAAATGTTGGGTCTACTCTCCGATCCCGACGCGAACCCGTACCCGGCCAGCTACAACAAGCTCGCACATCACATGGGAGACCAAACAGACTACGTGCCCTATCAAGGCCAAATCGTGTGTGGGCACAATCCGTATCTGTATGGCCGTTTAGTCAACCGTCTCAGGGTGGGGGAGGGGACGTATCCGGACGGTTCCCGGCAACTGGTTTGGGAGGAAATCCTACGGCCATCGCTAGACCGCTGGACTTAGGGTCTGCGGTAAGCCTGATGGCGGCCCGGCAGCACCGCAGCTGGCAGGCGGCATCCAAAGCCAAGCAGGAATCCTAAGAACTGGGGGAGGCACCCCGTTGAATCAGCATCCCGCCGCACCGATGGATCGCCCAAGGTGGGTCCCTGCCAGGTGTGCGTAGTCAGCTCGTGAATCCCCTACAACCCTGCCTGATGCACTCCGTGGGCAACGTCTGGGACGAGAACCTCAAGAGGCCGCTGGTCGTTGAGGAAACCAGCGTCGGCGCCCGCAAGGCGTGCAAAGCCTGCGACGAATCCATGCAAGCTTAGGACCCAGGCTCTCCGCCGTTGAGTTTCTGCTGGCCAGAGGCTTCGCTTGCTTTCCTCGCCTGGTAGTTGGCAGCCAGGACTGGGGTGGACCAGGGCTGCACTGGCGGCTGCTTGTCAATGGCCAATAGTTTGTGCCCATGGACGGCCAGCAGAAATGCCCGCTGGTGGCCATGAAAACTGCCCATTCATGGCCACCAGATCTGCCCACCAGGTGTTTGGTGGCGTTGGCCATGTTGGGTTGTGGTTTTAGTTCATTGGTGTGACTCCTTTTCCGGCCAGGGCCTGGCTGAGGCGGATTGAATCCCCTGAGGTCTGGCAGAGGTGGGCGTGGTGCAGCAGCCGGTCCACGGTTGCCGTGGCGAGGGTTTTGGGCATGAGCTCGTCAAAGCCGGCGGGATGCAAGTTTGAGGACACCGCGATGGAGCGCTTCTCGTAGGCGGCGTCGACGAGGCGGTAGAGGCCCTCGGCCGCGTCGGTGCCCACCGGCAAAAGTCCTATGTCATCGACCACCACTAAATCTGCGCGCAGGATCCGGGCGACGACTTTGGTGACGCTGTCATCGGAGCGGTGGGCGCGCATAAGGGCACCGAGGTCCTCGAGGCGGAACCATGCGACCCGCATCCCGGCCTCGACGGCCTGCTGCCCGAGGGCCTCGAGGAAGAATGTCTTGCCTGTGCCGGAGGGGCCGCAGATCACGACGTTCTCCTTGCGTCCGATCCATTCCAGCGTCCGCAGTGCCTGCTGTGTCGGGGCGGGGATCGAGGAGGCGGCGGGGTCCCAGGTGTCGAAGGTTTTCCCGGTCGGGAAGCCCGCGGCTTTGCGCCGGGTGGCGAGCATGGACCGGGCCCGTCCGGCGGTTTCCTCGGTGAAGAGGGCTTTGATGACCTCGGCCGGTTCCCAGCGCTGGGCGCGGGCGGTCGCGATCAGTTCCGGGGCCAGAGCCCTCGCATGGGGCATCTTCAGCTGCCGCATCAGCGCCTCCAGCTCCGGCGCCAGCGCGGGTGCGGTGTCCGGGACGGGGCTCATGCGCTCTCCTCCAGAACGCCGGCGGCGCCGCCGGTTGCGGGTGGGCGGCCGATAGCGGCCCACCCGGCCGTGCCTTGGGTGAGGGACCGGGTTTCCCCGGCGGCATGGGTGGTGGTGCGGGTCAGGGCGGCGTTGAGGATCGAGGCGAGGTCCTTGTTCGCGAAGCGGCCATGGATGGCCGCGGTTCCCAGTGCGTGGTCGACGTCTGCCTGGCCTGCGATCTTGGCCAGGGCGACCGCTTCGGCCATCTTCACGTTCATCCGGGCCGTGCCCGCCGCGGCGGCTTCGAGCAGCCAGGTCCGGGCGCCGTCCCCGATCGCGAGGAACTCGACCTCCGCGGCCGTCCTGGCTTTCGCCGTGTAATCGCCCGGGATCCTGGGCCGGTGGTCCGGGAAGTGCGCGTCGTTGATCGCCGGGCTGCCGGGCCGGGCGCGCGGGTGCCGGGCGACTTCCACCGGGCCCTTGCTGCCGTGGTGGACCACGATGACCTGCTCGTCGCCTCCGGCGCCGTGGGATCGGACGAACACCTTCGCGCCGAGCAGATAGGCCGGGACGGAGTATTGGCCGTTCTCGAACGTGACCATCGGTGTGTTCTCCGGGACGCTGCGGGAGAGGCCGAACGCGACCGTGTGCGCGGTGTCCGGGATGCGGTGCAACCGTGGCGCTTCCTCGGCCAGCATCGCGGCGGGTTTGCGTCGGGTCGCACGGTGCTCACGGTTGTTGACCTCGTCCATGAACGCCTGGCAGGCCGCTTCGATCTCGGCGAAGGAAGCATAATCGGCGCGCAGGTTGGTGTCCTTGGGCACGATGTCGGCTTTGGCGATCTTCACCGAGGCCTCCACCCCGCCCTTGGACGCGGGATCCGCCGGCTGGCAGGTCAGCACCGTGACACCGTAATGGCGGGCGAAGTCGACCGTCTGCTGGTTACGGACCGGGACCCCGGCGACATGGGAAACGGTGACCGTCTTCTCGTTATCCGTCAGGACGTAGGTCGGGGCGCCGCCCATGACACGGAACGTGCGGTCCAGCGCCGCGAACACACTCGGCGCCGTCCGATCCCGCAGGGCGATCACGACCCGGAACCTCGACCAGGCCAGCCACGCCACGAACAGCACGGTCTTCTTCCCCTCGATCAGGGGACCGTCGCCGAAATCGTATTGGATCCACTGCCCAGGCTCGGTCACCCAGGGGCGGTGCACCCGGACATGGCCCAGCCGCCAGGCCGCGCGGACCTGCGCGACTGCCCGGCGGGTCGAGCGTTCCGAACCCCTGTAGCCGAGGGCCTGGAGTTTCTCGTGGGCCTTGTCGGCGCGGATCTTGCCCTTGGAGGCCTCGATCCACTCTTCGATCTTGGGCAGGAACGCATCGGTGACCCGGCCCCGGTAGACCGGCTCGGCGATCGGTTGGCCCGCGTCCCGGGCAGCGACGTGCCGGGCGACCGTGTGGTGCGAGCAGCCGGTGAGCTCCGCGGCCGCACGCAACGATCCGGTCAGGTCATACGCAGCAAGTATTTCCATGATTTCTCCGTCAAACTTCATTAGGGCCTCTTCCCGAGCGACTTTGGTGCGTCTAGACACCGTCATCAAACCCCGGGGAGAGGCTCCTGCCGCTTAAGCAGCAGGGCTAACTAAAAGAAGTGGGCAGATCTCATGGCCACCGGCGGGCAGTTTTCGTGGCCGTCAGTGGGCAGTTCCGTGGCCGCCTATGGGCAGTTTTTCATGGCCGCTAACAGCTGCTTCGGCTGACAGCTGCGTCGCAGGCATCCCATGAAGTTACGGAAGTCGCGAAACATGCCTACACCAACGCTCTCGGGTTGTCGCTTAAGTAGAGTTCAGGCCCGACCATCCATGCCTTGCGTCTGAGAAACTGCCACGACTGGCGCGGACCGTCACACAAGGGCTTTTGCGGTGCATATACGAAGATGTTCGTGGCGCTGACGGACCCTGAATGAGACTCACAGTAGGGTCAACGTCGTGATGAATGAAGGTCTGATCCACACGAGGGCTGCTGATTGGTTGAACGAAGCCATCGGGGACGTCGACGGTGACGTGTACTTGGCCAGTCCGTTTCTTTCGTTTGACGTCTGTAACCATTTGGCGCGAACCGCCGGCCCGTCTGATTCCAACTGGCAGCTTTTCACGTGCCTTGATCCGAGCGCAGTTGCCAACGGCTACCTGTCAATCGACGGTTTGAGGGAACTCAAGCAAAGCGGCGTCACCCTCAGCCATGTTGAACGGCTGCACGCCAAGACGTTCATCGTTGGAAGTCGTGGCTTTCTTGGATCGGCGAACTTGACCGGCGCCGGTCTGGGCAGCTCCAAGGCTGCCAACGTGGAGGTGGGTGTTGATCTGGGAGCAGCTCAAGTCGAAGCTGTCAGGAAAGCCATGGGCACGTGGGTCAGCCGCGACGTTACAGAGAAGGATCTCGAGAAGCTGCTCATTCAGGCGCAGCAGCTGACGAGGGCAGACGCGTCCGCTTCCGATGACTTGGATAGTGAGTCTGCTCTGGTTCTTGTGGAGCAGCTTCTGCTGGATGCGCGTGACAAGAACCGAACATTGTGGCTGAAGTCCGAGTTCGGTGAGCCGGCGCTGGATCAGTGGCGCAGTGATTGGTTCTTCGGCAGCCCCGCGAAGGGTCGACCAAGCATCAAGACCGGAGACTTGGTTATCATTTGCGCGCAGACCCGTGACTGCTACGCGGTCGTAGAAGTGACCTCCGAACCGGAGCTCCTGCCTGATGATTACCGTGAGGAAAGGGGTGACGAAGCAGATCGTTGGCCGTGGGTCAGCCGCACCATGCCGCGCTTTGTGCCGGATGAATTGCTAGAGCTCAAGGCCCATGAACTCGTCCGAAGCACCGGCGGACTTCAGAACGGCCACATCAGGCTGAGGTTCGACCAGTTCACGAACGCGGTTCGCTCCCTCGCCAGGCTTGTCACTGACTAGGACCGGCATCTCAGCGGCTGATGCGTCGGTCCGAGGTCACCGGTGGTCCTTTCATCACCGTGAAACGGAAATCTTGCCGTTAGGCGAGGCGACGAGTGTATTTTTCCTTGCTGAGGAGTTCTGTTACGCGTTTGCTCGCGATAGTTAATCCAGAAGCTTTCGGCATCTCTTCCCTGATCGCCTCAAGCGCTGACTGGACCAGTCGCAGGCATAAGATTTCTCGCAATTCGTTTTCTGCGAGGCCTAGGCTCATGGCTTCGAAGTCGTGATGAGAATTGGTCTCAGCCAGCGTGTTGAGCCCAAACCTGATCCGTTTCTCAAACTCGATTGGGCTGGTCATGATCCGATCATTGTCCACTCAGCTCAAACGAAAGGGCAGGCATACCGGAATCTGCGTTATGTGACAGGGTTGCCCCTTCCCCCCGGGGCCGGAGCTATAGTCTGCACGGCTACGGCGCCCCCTACCAGGCAACGGAACAGGATCACCCCGATAGCTAGGCCTATGAAGGGATCGGATGCGATCAAGTCCTGGATGGTCCGCCGACAACGTCATTCCAATGGTTGCGTGGCTCGCTGCCGACGCTGCCCAGATGTCTACCTGGAGCTCTGCCGTCGGCAGTGCGCACGAGGGTTCGAGAAAGCCCTCAGCTACTTGAGGGTGTGCTGGGGTGTAGAGGGACAGACCCCCTTGACCTCTGGCGAGGTCGACCGTGGATATTGACCGGCTTCGCCGATTTGATCGGCGTTGCGGAAGCTGAGACGGACAAGTATTGATGTAAATTGTGATCTTGATTGCCCTCGTCACGATGTCAATTCATGGACATAAATGCTTCGAATTTGGGGATGTTACTTGAGAATAAAGCGCGTTGAAATTGAAAACTTTCGTTGTCTGGATCAGGTCATCGTGAGTTTTGACAAAGTAACGACTCTTATTGGGCCAAATGGGGCCGGCAAGTCATCCGTCCTGCGGGCTTTGGATTGGTTCTTCAATGGTGATAAGAGTGCCGTGTTGACTGGAGATGATGTCTTCTCTGGGGCGAAAGAACAGAAGATTGTCGTTCGAGTTGATTTCAATGAGCTGACGCAAAGCGACCGCGAACTGCTTGGTGAGAAGTATGCGCCAGCTAAAGTTGACGAGTTCTCTGTGTGGCGTATATGGGAAGACGGCAAGGACAAGATAACCGGGAGAGCGCTGGCTTTTGGCCCGTTTGAGGACGTCAGGGCAGCATCTGGTGCCGGACCCAAAAAGGCTGCATACGAAAAGGTTGCAGCGGAGCATAATCAACTCACTTTTCCTAAGTGGACCAGCGTAGGTGCGGCCGACGCAATGCTGGATACGTGGGAGAGGGAGCATCCTGAACTACTCAGCTCAGCTCAGGTTTCTGACACCAACTTCTTTGGCTTTGCTGGCCAGGGACGTCTATCGGGGCTTTTTGACTTCGTGCTCATAACGGCAGACCTTCGAGCCTCTGAGGAGGCTCAAGACACAAAGACGAGTGTCATCGGACGCATCATTGAGAAAACAGTTGATCGCTCCGCAGCTGACGATGAGCTCAGTAGCCTCAATGAGGAGCTAACGTCTCGTCATGCGGAGATCTCAGGGCGCCACTTCGCGAGCCAGCTCCGGAGATTGTCCGCAGATCTCACTGCAGAAGTAGAGTCATTTGCTCCGGGACGATCCATTGATGTCGGATCTGTCCAGGCGGAGTTCAAGCCTCAAGCTACTCGATTCAACGTAAAGGTGGACGATCACGGTACCAAGACCAACATCGAGCGCCAAGGCCACGGGTTTCAACGATCGTTGTTGATCGCTGCCCTGAAGCTCTTGGCACATCGCGGGGCTGCGAATAGGGATGCAAGCGTCATCTACATGGCGATCGAAGAACCTGAGCTATTCCAGCATCCGACACAGGCGAAGGCATTCGCGACCGTTTTGCGAAGCCTTGCCGAAGACAAGGCCTCGGGAATTCAGGTGGGTTATGCGACGCACAGTCCCTACTTCATCGAACCTACTTACTTCGACCAAGTTCGACGAGTCCAGCGTTCTGCAGATGCTTCGGCGGGTCCTCAAGTCATTGTCTATGAAGCATCGATGGACGCAGTCGTGAAGGAGTTGGATACGTTTCTCGAAGAGAGTGCCGTAAGAAGCAGGCTTGACAACGCCTGCCTGCATGAATTAAGGGATGCGATGTTCGCCTCGGCCGTTCTTTTGGTAGAGGGGACGACCGATCGCGCCATTATCGAAGGTGTCGCTGAAGCCGATGCGCCGCTATCGAGCCTTGGTGTTGAAGTAGCTGTCGCTACCTCCAAAGGACAGATCCTGCTGCCAGCGGCGATCCTGCGTCGGCTTGGCGTACCCCACTTCATTTTGTTTGATGCGGACAAAGATTCTGGACGCAGAGTCCGCGCTAAGGGTAAGCCTGAAGCAGTGGCCATAGCTCAAGAGCAAAAGGACTCCAGGGATAATCGGACAATGCTCCGCTTCCTCGGCGAACCGGAGACAGACTGGCCGAGTGGGTTTTGCGGTACTGCTGCCTGGGCAATGGAAGATATGCTTGAGACCTTCGTCGCTGCCAAATGGCCTCAGTTCGAGATTGAGCGACAGGCTCTCGTTGACGCAGGACGAGGAGCCGATGGCAAGAATGCTGCTACATATCGAATCGCCTCGAGGAGTGCCGGTTCCCGTCCTTCTGATCTCACTACAATCATTTCTCATGTTTCAAGCATGGCTGTCTAGGATTCTTGGCCCCGCTTGCTCCGAGATCTACGAGTGCGGGTAGAGCTGAATAACTGACGATAGTCATCGATCCTGCCATTTGAGCCGACGCCGAGTTTGTGGGCTCTCCGTGGTTCATGGTGAAACGGATTGCGTGTCTTGAAAGATGGAGGGCTCGTAGCCCTGCTGTGATGGATGTTCTCTACGCATTCATCCAGAGTCAGGAGCTACGAGCCTTGATCGAGCCTACTTCCCCGCGCCCCAATGCTGCCACCGCCAGACGATCAGAGTGACAAACAGCGAAGGAAGATGCTTCCGGTAGCGATATGGCTCGCGCTCGTTAGGGTCACGTTGTGGCGTCGTCGATCAATCCGAATGGTGGCTGATCTGCTCGACCTGAGAACCGGACGACGACGTGCTCGTCGACGCTGGCTGGTGGGCTGTTGTCTACGAAAATAACCTGGGCCCCTGCTCCAGCGGTTTCAAGCCAACGCTCCACATGTTTATAGACGTTGTTCACTAATCTCGCGTCGGCGAAATCTTCGTCTCCGGGCCGCGCCCGGTGTCCAAGGTTCTTCTGAGGACTATCAATGATCAATAGCCCGGGTGCCAGGGCTTCTCGTTCAAAGGCGATCCGGAATTTGTCAAGGCGATTGAGGCCAGCGGGAGTTACGCGGCTACTGCCGTAGCCATTCTGTTGGATGGGTTATTGATCCATGCCGCGTCGGGGATGGCCAGGATTTTCGGATCCCGTCTGGTGCTGAATCGTTCGGGGCTTCTCTCCCGGGCTGCGGCAAGCGTCAGGGAACGTTCGGTGGCTTTCGCGGCGGCAAGGCCGTAGTGGACATCTGCCGGGGTATTTAGGCCGATCCCCGTGTGGCAATGGCGATGGTTGTATTGCTCAACAAAGGCGGCCATGAAGGTCCTCGCGTCGGCCAGGGAGCCGAAGCGTTCAGGGAAGACGGGTGCGAACTTCAATGTCTTGAACCACGCCTCGCTGAACGGGTTATCGTTGCTTACCCGGGGCCGCGAATGTGACCTGGTCACCTCCAGATCGGACAGCAGCGCGGCAACGGTTTTGCTCGTCATGGAGGTGCCGCGGTCCGCGTGCACGATCTGCGGGATGCCGTGGATGCCGAAGATTTCCTTCATCATTTCCACCGCCAGCTCCCCTGACTCGTGGGCGTGGACGTAGACGCCGACAATGTAGCGGGAGTAGATGTCGATCATCACGTAGCAATCGAAGTACTTGCCCTTGACCGGGCCAGCCAGCTTGGTGATGTCCCAGCTGTAGACCTGGCCTGGGCCGGTCGCGAGCAGTTCCGGGATTGCCCGGGGTGGATGGCGGGCCTGCCGGCGGCGTTCCTTGACCTGCCTGTTCTCGGCCAGGACCCGGTAGAACGTTGAGATGGAACACAGGTAGGTCCCCTCGTCCAGGAGTTGGGCATATATCTGTACCGGGGCCAGGTCCACGAAACGCTCCGAGTTCACGGTGGCCAGGATGCGGGCCCGTTCGGCGGGGCCGATTTTGTTCGCCGGCACAGGCGCCGAAACGGCCACCGGGATCCGGGGCTTGCGGGTCGCGGTCGCCCGCGGGACGCCGGCCAGGACGGCCGCTTCCCTGGTCGGAATGTCCGCCCCTGTGAGGTCCGTGTAGATGCCCATCAGGGTTTCCTGTACCAGGGCTGCTGCTCCGCGCTTTCGGAGATATCCTCCAAAAGCTGCCGTGCTTTTTCCATGATGGACAACGCGGCCTCCGTCCGTACCAGCTTGCGTTCACTCACCTCCAGCTGCCGGCGTAGACGGGCGATTTCGACCTGCTCGGCAGTGAGCTTGCCGATCTTCTCACCGGGCTTCTTGCCCTCGAGCACTCCGGCGTCGCGGAGTTTGCGCCACTCGGTGATCTGGGAGGAATAGATCCCTTCGCGCCGCAGGTAGGCCCCGCCGCCGGAGCCGTCCCCGCAGGCGGTCTCGTAGGCATCCAAATGGGCCAGCTTTTGTGCCGGGGTGAATGACCGCCGAGGCCTTGGACCGCCGGCGCGAGGGCCAGAATTGCTCATGGACCCATCTTCCCGCACCGGGGAAATTGCTAGGGCCGGAGACAACATGACCTGCTGACTATTTGTGGCCCTGGATCGTGGCTGACGGCCAGTTCCGATATAGCTGTTCTGACTCGTTCACGTCGGAATGTCGGTGACGGAGGCCGCGGCCCCCATGCGGCTCCTCGCTTGGGTCGTGAACGTGGCCGTTGAACAGGCCCCCACGGCCAGGATTATTCCATCGCCAAACCTGACCAGCGGCTCCAGGTCTGTCTCCGCCGAGACGCGGCTCCTCAATCGAGCCCACCAAGCCATGAGGATATCGAGCAGGGATGAACGCCACGTGCTGCGCCTCGTGATCCTCCCACCGGTAACCACCAGTTCTCAGGATGGTCTTCAACGAAACGGTGAGACTGGTCCTTCACTCACGGGTCACTCAATCCGACTATTCCCGATCATCTTTGGGGTAGCGCTCACCCAACAGGTCCGGGAGATTGTCATAGGTTACTCGTGCCCGACGGGCAGCTGACACATCGAGTACGTGGCCGTTATCGAGGTGAGTCGCTGCAATGAAAATCGCATTGGATAGCTGTTTCAGCGTCATGTCTTCAACGGGCTTGACTCCAGGCATTTCCGTCGCTGGGTAGGGGATCGACTTCTAGGGGCCAACACTCGAAAGCGGGCTTCGGACCTGCTTTCCTGCAGCTGACTTTGGGGAAATGGCGGTGAGGGCGGTGCGCGCGGCAATCAACAGGGTAAAGGCTGTTGCGAGGCCGAGAACCGTCCAGGCATAAATTTCCCGGTCGGGGATATCGGTTGTCGCTAGCCAGCGGATGGCATAGTTCGAGGTGGCAGCAACAGGAAAAGTGAATACCCAAAACATTTGCGTGAAGGGAAGCCTGCGGTACTCGGGGAGGAGCATGACCTGCATCAGCGCCATGATCAACAGCACGCCTGTTAGGCCGAGCTGCACTCCCCCCACGGGTCCTGGATGTGACACCATCCAGGCGATATTGGCCGTTGCAGGCGCAGCCAGATAAGCGGACAGTCCGATCTTGGCAGCTGGTGGCAGCTCGCCGCCGGTCATCAGGCGCACGGTGACGACGGTTCCTATGACCAGCCAGAAGAACGCGCCGATGCCAAACGCGGCCATGGCCGCACTATGGGCGTGGACGGTTGAGAATCCGATGCTGGCAACGAAGAATCCGGGCACGACGGGCAGCAAGTAGCCGGG
This sequence comes from Pseudarthrobacter psychrotolerans, assembly GCF_009911795.1. NCBI lineage: Bacteria > Bacillati > Actinomycetota > Actinomycetes > Micrococcales > Micrococcaceae > Pseudarthrobacter > Pseudarthrobacter psychrotolerans. The sequence continues at coordinate 638,374 of NZ_CP047898.1, forward strand.
ATGGATGGATTGCATGGATACCCCGCCGGTGACCCAGTGAGCGAGGAGCTGGGCAGCGACGATGGCAAGGGCGGCAATGAAAGCCGTGCACAGCCAGGCGCCCCATGGCGGCAGATACTGGCTGTAGTGCGACGAAAGCAGGATCCCCACCAGCGGGATGAAGGATGCAAAGGGCCCCGCCAGTTCATGTCTCAGGTCGGCCCGGAATGCTCCTCTTCTGCGAAGGCCACGGAACACGTAGACGGCGGTCAGGACCAGCCACAGAGAGCTGGCTGCTCCGTAAAGAATTTCCTCCGGCCACATCGGGGATCCGAGAGAGCTCCTCGCCGCCGACCAGCCGCCGCCGAGACCGGCAAGCCCCAAGGGAATGCCGAAGCGGCTCAAAGCCGGCATTCCCGAAGGGGTGGCCGGGTACAAGGCGCGACCCTGAGATGTAGGCGTCAGCGCAACATCGGTACCGGTATCAGTCATCATGTCAGGGCGCCCGGTTGGTGGGTGAAGATGAGCAGCGTGCTCGTCGCCGTGGCAAGGAGCTCTCCACTGGCGGTGCTGAGGTGGCCTTCGGTGAATATCACGCGCGAGCCGGATTTCACGACTGACCCCTCTGCGCGAAGAGCACCCTTCTGGAGCGTGATGGGTCGAAGGTACTTGACCGCCAGGTCGATGGAGGTGTAGCCGATCCCTGCTTCCAGCGTACTGTGTGCTGCGCAGCCGAGCACCGTGTCGAGGAGCGTGCAGGCCAGCCCGCCGTGCACGTTTCCGAGGGGTTGTAGTGCGCTTCTCCCGGCCAGCACTCGAACTCGACGTGTCCGTACTCCGCATCGACGAGATCGAAATTCATGAGGGAAGCGATCGGCGGCGGCGAAATGCTGCCGTCGCGGAGGCCGGAAAAGTAGTCCAGACCAGACAGTCGTGGCAGTTGTTCGAGCGCCATTGCTGGATCCTTCCAGGTGAAGGTTTCCGAGCGTTCCGCTGACGTGTTGGTTGACATAGGGGTTTCCTCTTTAGGTTCTCTGCGGGTCTTGCGGGTTCTGGGACTCAACCCTCAAGTTCCTTCTCGAAGCAGACTGACGACGGTATGGCCGTGTTGTAGGGCGGATACACCGGTATTTGCTTGTAGCCGATCTTTCGGTAGAGGGCTTCTGCTTCTGGTTGTTTGCCGCCGGTTTGAAGAATGACCCGCCTGGCGCCAGCCGCGGCTGCGATTTGCTCCAGTCCGGCCATGAGTTGAGTCGCGGCTCCGAGGCCACGCGCTGCGGGGTCAACGATGACACGCTTGACTTCCCACTCCCCGTCCAGCAGGCGAAGTGCCCCGTGCCCTATCGCGTGCCCGAAGGAGGTGACAACGAGGACATTCGCGACAAAGTCTTCGGCCGGGACGCTTAATGCAGACCTGGCGGCGGCCGGAAGGGTGGGCTCTTCCGCCGTGGCATACCGGGCGAGGAGTTCCTTGTTCAGCAGATCCCGTAATCGGGCAGCACGCGGATCTTCAAAACTAACTTCCTCCAGATTCAGAGCCAACTTCTCAGCCGACACGACACCCTCCTTTCAGGTTAGCGTGGTCGCAATTCCTACTTTGATCATGAGTTTTCTGGGCGGAGATGCTCTGCTCCCAGCCGCACTGGAGTCCCCAAGCCGGGGACTCCAGTGCGGCGTCATGGTTCTCGTCGGGGCCGCTCAGTGGCTCACAGATGCCATTTTCCGGATGCGGGGATGGTTCTCCAGCGCCCACCGCACGGTCTTTGGCGGGCGCCCGAGCAGGGTTTCGAGCTGTTCGCTGACTCCGGCGGCGCCGTAGCGTCCGCCGGCGACCAGTCGGGTCAGGGACTTCAGGTGCTCCGCAATGTGTGGATAGGCGCCCATGGCACTGTCCACGTATTGCGTGTTCCAGGTTTCTACATCTTCGGGAAGGTAAGTGACCTGGCGTCCCAGCGCGGCTGCGTAGTCTTCCGCGAACTCGTGCATGTCTTTCAGTTCAGGACCGGTGAGCTCGTAGGACTTCGAGATGTGCGGTGCCGGGTCGAGGAGGATTTTTGTGCATAGTTCCGCGACGTCGTAACCGGCGATGGGCGCGAACCGCTGGGTACCGAACGGCAGGCGCAGTTCGCCATTGCCCAGCGGCTCCAGCGCCAGCCAGGTCAGGATGGGGTTCTCGACGAAGATGGCCGCCCGCACGTTGACGGTCGGGACACCGGACCAGTCCAGCACCTGCTCGGCGACCCAGTGGGCCCGATGCTGCGGTGACCAGTCGGTGACGAGTCCGCCGAGCCATTCACGCCGTTCTTCGACTGGTGCGGTCATCTTCTCGAACGGCATGAACCACTGCTCGTACTCGGAGATGTTGACGAAGACTTCGATGTCGCCCTGGGCCCGCGCCGCCGCGGCCATCAGGCTGACGGCGTCGGTGTAGTACGGCGACAGGCTCATGCTGAAGTAGATGCGTCGGCAGCCCTTCAGTGCGGCGGTCACGTCGGCGATGTTGAGCAGGTCACCGACGAAGACCTCGGCCCCGGCCTGGCGGAGCGAGTACGCGCGTTCGTCGTCCTGTCGCACGAACGCGCGCACCGGGTGCCCTTGTTCAATCAGCATGTTGACCATCGTCCTGCTCACACCACCGATTTCGCCGGCCGCGCCGGTGATCAGGATGGGATTGCGCTCGGTCATTTGTGTCCTTTTGTCTGGTTGGGGTTGTCTGGTTGTGGTGGGTCAGATGTTCAGAGCGTCCAGGATGTACTTGGCGACCGTCGTGGGCTGCTGAGGTGGAAGAAGTCCTCCCCGTGGGCGTAGGTGATGAGTAAGATGACAGCCTCCACAAAGACCCAGGGCCCTGTCCCAGCCGAATGGTGCCGGAGAGCCGGGGTGGCTCATTAAAAAGGTTTCTCGGAAGCGCGTTAGTTAGCTGGGCAGGTGGTTCAGCTTGCGAATCTGGCTGTCGAAGGCCGATGCAGGGACGTAGCGTCGGAGCATGCTGACCTGCCGGACGCGGGAGCCGGCGGCATAGCGGAGCTTGGGCTTGGAATCCTGAGCGGCGGCAACTACTGCGTCGGCAACCACTGATGCTGGATGGCCTTCCTTCATGGCGCCAGCCATGTAATCGGTAAAGATCGCACGCTGTTTGGCGTACGTATCCATGGGCTTGTCGGCCTGCAGGTTGTTGGCTTCAAAATCGGTGTTGGTCCAGGCCGGCTCGACCAGGACGGCGCGGACACCGTGCTCGCGGAGTTCGTGGTCAAGGGATTCCGTGTACCCCTCGATCGCGTGCTTTGAGGCAGAGTATGTGGCCATGTACGGCTGCGGAATGAGGCCGACGATCGAAGAAACATTCACGATCCGCCCCGATTTCCGGGCGCGCATGTGGGGCAGAACCGCCTTGGTCATCCGCATGACGCCGAACACATTGATGTCGAACACGCGGCGATCCTGGTCAAGCGAGCTTTCTTCGGCTGCCCCCGAGGACCCGATGCCCGCGTTGTTGACCAAGACATCGATCTTTCCGAAACGGTGGATGACCTCTTGGACTGCAGCTGCAACGGAGTCGTCACTGGTGACGTCTAGGTCAACGAATGTTACTCCGGGGACGGGCGTGACGCCTGCCGAGGCGCGGCTGGTCCCGACAACCTCGTATCCCGCTTCCGCCAGGGCGGCAGCTGCCGCCTTCCCGATTCCTGAAGATGCCCCGGTGATAAGGGCTACCTGCCGTGCTGTTGTCATTGTCTGCTCCTGCTGCTGGTTGGTTAAAGATTATCACTAGTGTAGCTCTTATCGAGTTAAATGCAACAGTTCTGTTCTATTTGCTCGGTTAGGTGCGGCTTGACGGTAGCGGTTACGATGGACGGAGGAAGATCGGAGGAACTGTGGCGAGACCCCTAAGGGCTGACGCGGAGAGAAGCGTGCGGGCAATTCTGGAAGCAGCAGAACAAGTGCTGAGCCATGATTCAGGCGCTTCCATGGAGCAGATCGGCGACGCTGCCGGGGTGGCCAGGACCACGGTTCATCGCCGCTTCGCCAACCGCCAGACCCTCATCGACGCCTTGGCGATCTCGGCCATACAACAGCTGGCCGAAGCCATCGAAGAGGGCAGGCCAGATACAGCCCCACCGTTGGTGGCGCTGTACCGGGTAACCGCCAACGTCTTGAAGACCAAGAACGCCTGGAAATTCACCCTCGGCAATCCCACGGCAGACACCAGCGCCGCCGCGTTAATCTGGGAGAGGATCAACACGCGCTGCATGGATCTGCTCACTAGGGCACGGCGAGAGGGTCTACTGGACGCGGCCGCAGACCTGGAGTGGACCCGCCAGGTCTACTACGCCCTCATGAGCGCGGCCTTGCAGCGGCCCACCCCAGGATCAGAAGGCGCCGACACCGATGCCCTGGCGGAGCTGGTCGTTGACACCCTGCTCCACGGTGCAGGGCGGCGGACCCAATGACGACCAGGTCCTCCTCCCATACTTACCGTCGGCAGGGGAAGGTGCCGCAACGTATGGAATTCCAACGTCTCCTAAGGCAAATGGTCATCGTTTGGCGGAAGACAGCTTTGGAAGCCACCCCCACCTGATCCGTTTTCTGCAGTGACCCTTATCAGATAAGTGCGCCTGTGATCACTTCATAAAGTCCCTTCCTTGTTCGATTCACCACTAATTCCCTCTTGCACGAGTCGGTGACACGACATGATCGGGAAGTCGCGGCTCAGGGTCCCGTCGGCGCGTTGAGGGTTGTCCTGAGCAGGCGGGATTTGGCGACCCGTCGGAGGTCGTCGACCGGCGCGTGGCGGGATCCCCTGGGTAGCCACGACTCTACAACGGCCGCGCGGAACTTCGTTCGGTAACGAGATCAGGACAGCAGCCAAAACGTCGAAGACCAGAAACAGGGCAAGGGGCAGTTTCCAACCAACACGTTCCGGCTTGGCACCCCCGCCCTACCTTGACATCGGCGAGATGACTTTGGCCGGCTTGCACAGCGTGTCTTTTCGACCCTACGACTGACGCTACTCGCTCACCAGCTCACGGAAGAAGCAATCAACGGCGCCAGCGGCCGGCTCGAATCCGCAGGGAACGCTCAGTGCCGTCGCCGAAGCCAAACAAAACCGGTCTCTAACAGTCTGCACTCGACAGTTGTCTACTGGGTGGCTCTTCAGGAAACGATATGGCTTCTGACTGGGAAGATCTGGCTGCGCCCACAGGCGGATCTTCTCAGTGCCTTGAGCGATCGACCGAGGACGGGTTCGTATTGCCGCTCCGTTTACAACTTGCCCGTCCGCGCGTCTGCACTGCCCTTAAGGATCGGAGAGTCGCTGCGCCAGTTCTCCGGTTGGACCCTCTCCCAGAGACTTCCCTTGCCGAGGTCTTTGCCCAGCTGGTCTTCCCGCCTGAACCACTGTTCGGCACTCCTGATCCTGTTGGGGTGGATTTGGTCGAGCAGAGCGTAATCCCTGGTGATGATGTCGTGTTTCCACACGTTCCAGAAGCCTGTGAAATTGTCCCGGAAGCTCATGGTGCTTTTGTCGTTGGGATCGGCGTTGTATCCGGCAGGCAGATCAGCAGCGCCGCTCAGCGGACCACCCCAATATGTGTCCAAATCTGTGTCGATGTATTGTGCGGGATGCCCCGTGACCTTCTGGAATGCGGCAGCCATATCGGCATAGGTTATGTGTTCGATAGCGACTTCGAGGTCCATGCCGTTCGCCCGTTCCTGATTGTCGAAAAGCCAGCGAACATAGAACCCGCAATCTTCCAGGGACACATGGGGAACGGCGCCGCTTCCGAGCGGGACCCGCCACGTAACGACACCGTCCTCGATATTGGGAGTCATGGGCGTGAGCGGTGAGACCACCATTTCGATGTACGGACCGGAGGTGAAGACCGCTGCTCCCATTCTGTCCCGGTTCTTCTGGTTCTGGAACAGTACCCATTCGGCTATGCGGCCTTTACCGTCGTAGTGACCGGTGCGGAACTTGGAGTCGTAGCCGGATTTCTTGAGTGCGTAGTCGAGGTTTCCGTAGACGTAGAACTTGATTCCTTCCTCAATCGCGATCTCGTAACTGCGGATGGCCCAGTACATCTCCGTTTTCTCACCGGTATTGAACCCGTCGATGTTGACGTACGCCCCGTCGCAGCCGCGAAATCCTTCCCGCAGCACATCTTCGTCGGCGAATGACCCTTCAAGGATGGAGACGTTCCCCAGAGCGAGGAGTGCCTGGGCCCTCGGAGAGGTGGCGTCGCGGGTGAGGACCCGAACTTTGTATTTTTTGTCGGCCACAAGACCTTGGACGATGGGCATCCCTTGGGCCCCTGTGCCGCCGATAACGAATATTGTGGGCGTGATCTGGGAAGACATAACTTGAGGCTCCATAAGTCGTTGAGGACCGGCGCGGCCACCGTGCCTTGGTCGCGGCGCGGTTGAAACCGATCGGTTTCAAGCAGCGTATACCGATCGGTTTCCGGGGGGCAAATTGCCGGGGAGCCGTGGAACCGAATAGCCGGCCGATCTGCCTATGGGCATGCGGCAGTAGGTACTTGCGAAGAGCGGTTGGGGCGTGGCCTCAACGCCGATCGTGGCTTATGCAAAGCTTCGCTTACTGCCCCCGCCCGTCATAGACCGATCGGTTTTATTTTCGGCGAAGTTCGCGCTAACCTCGCAGTATGCCCACAGCAACGAATCTGAGTTCCCGAGAGCGACTACTGGAGGCAGCGGCAACGCTTACTTACCGCGACGGTGTGGGGATCGGCATCCAGGCGCTATGTAAGGCGGCCGGGGTGTCCAAGCGTTCCATGTACGAGCTCTTCGAGAGTAAGGACGACCTACTGGCCGCGAGCCTGGAGCAACGCTCCTCCGCCTTCGTAGCGGGGCTCCTGCCTCCGGCGGGCGATGGCCGTTCGCCTCGTGAGCGTATCCTGCACGTCTTCCAGCAAGTGGAATTGCAAGCCAGCGCACCCGAGTTCCAGGGCTGTCGGTACCTGGCAGTGCAGATCGAGCTCAAGGATCGGAGCCACCCTGCGAGCCAGGTGGCTCACCGAGTCAAGGGAAACCTGACAGCTTTTTTCCGCGCTGAGGCTGCCAATGGTGGTGCGAGTGATCCTGACCTGCTGGCCCGGCAGCTCAGCCTGGTCTTCGACGGCGCCAGCGCCCGTGCCGGAATTGGAGCCGACAACCTCGCCGGGCTCATCACGCCTACCGTGGGCACTCTGCTCGATGCAGCAGTCGTGCGCTAACCCATCGCCTCTTCGAACAGGTCGCTGATGAATGTGCCCTCCGGGTCGCGATAGCCGAGCAGTTCGCATCGCTTCATGACCTTTGCAGTCCGGGAAGATGGCGCTGGGCGGCAGGTTGGCTGCTGTTTTGTACCCACTGGTTCGGCAGCCGGAAGAAACAGCACGCTGCGCCGTGGCGTCCCCCTCTGAACTCTTCTACGCCCAGATCCGCAGCTATAACATGCTGACTGGCCCTTGCCTTGTACCCAAGCACAATCGGATTTTCGTGTGCACCGCCGTGGATTTGTCGACCCTTCGAGCGCCTGCCCGTTTACTGCTTGGGCAGGGGATAGGGCCGGTGAAGCGGAGGGTGAGTTCTTCTTCCACTCGTTCGAGCGTGCGACCCTTTGTTTCCGGGATCGAGCGGATGTAGAAGATGAGTGTCCCGATGTTGATGGCGGCGAAGAGGAAAAACATGCACCGGCGTCGCCCTCATGCGCATGCAAGCCGTCGGCAACCCCACCGATCCGCGGCTCGCAGCCCTCGTCTGAGAGCTGTCCGTCGACTATAAGCAGTTACGGCGCTGGTGGGCCGCCCGCAACGTAGCCCGCCAGGAATTCGGCACCAAGACAATCCGGCACCCTGACCTCGGCGATCTCACCATCGACTGGGACGCCTTACGGTGGGCAGGCGACCCCGACCAGCAGCTGATTATGTGGTCCGCAGAACCCGGCTCACCTACCCACGAAAAGCTCCGCATCCTAAGCTCCTGGATCAAGGCACTTTGGCCCTCCACTCAGGACGCGTCCAGCGCAAAGCCGGAACCATGATCTGACCCCAGTACTCCACGGTGGTGTCCGTGGAGGGCAGCAGCCTCAAGTCCGAGTGCGGGCCATCGCGGGACCGACCGCTGCGACGCTGAGACAAGAAGGCACCTGTCCGAATCCACGGGAAAGGTGCCTTCTTTTTTGCCCTTGGGCAACTGCCCGCGATTATGTGATCCTCCCACTGAACCCAGCCGGCTCGTGGGCGGAACACATCATCCAGTAGTTGGGTCAAGTGCGTAGCCTTGGGCGCGTATGGAGCACAGGAGGCCCATTGGAAATACCTTACGGTTGCATGTGTTGTAGCGGGCCGCTCGGTCTATTCGAGTGGTGCTACGGCGCCCATTGCCTCATCGACAAGTTCGCTGAGAGGACGCGCGCCATCGTCCTGCATCCATGAGTCGGTGGCGACATTCAGGCATGCGATCGCGGAGGCGGCCAGGGCGGCGGCCCGAGTGTCGGCGCCTGTCTTTTGCTTCCCCAGGCGTTGCTGCAGGCGGGGTGCCAGTATGCCTTGCCAGCCTTGCGTCCGCTCCCACTCGTGAGTACGGAGCGCGCAGGCGTCGCTCATCAGCCGCATGAACTTTCGGGCTTCGTCCATATTTTCGGTATCGACCTGCGTGACGACGTCGATTGCTCGCCGCAACGCAAGCCATGGGTGCTCGTTGGCAGGACGTGCGTCGAGCGCCGACGCGATGTCATGGCCTAATTCGGCCATCCGCCCCAATACGACATCTTCCTTCGTCCCGAAGTAGCGGAAAAAGGTGGTTCGGGACAGGCCCGCTTCGGCGGCGATCTGCTCAACGGTTGTTTGGTCGAAGCCGTGCTCAGCGAACAGGCGGAACGCCACCTCGATGACTTCTGCGCGCATGGCCCGCCTGGTCCGCTCCCGCAGCGTAGGCGGAGTGCTCTTGAGCTGTCCGTCGGTGCTTGAGATTCCCATCCCTAAATAGTACACCGGTCTAAAATGGTACTCAGTACCACTTTGTGATAACGTTCCAGAATCGGTTGCAAGCTACTCATCAAGGAGAGAACGTTCATGAGCAAGACCTGGTTCATCACTGGCGCGTCCCGCGGTTTCGGCCGCCGTTTCGCGGAAGCGGCCCTTTCCCGCGGGGACCGGGTCGCGGCGACCGCGCGCCGGGCCGACACCCTCACGGAGCTCGTGGAGACGTATGGCGACGCGGTCCTGCCGCTGCAGCTTGATGTCACCGACAGGGCCGAGGTCGCCCGTGCCGTGGCTCGGACGCACGAACACTTCGGTGCACTCGACGTCGTCGTGAACAACGCCGGCTACGGACTGTTCGGAGCTCTCGAGGAACTGACCGAGGCCGAAGTTCGTGCGCAGTTCGAGACAAATGTGTTCGGATCGCTCTGGGTCGCCCAGGCCGCACTGCCGTATCTGCGCGAGCAGCGCAGCGGGCACATCATCATGCTCTCGAGCATGCTCGGGATTGCTGCCTTCCCCACTACCGGCGGGTACACCGCGAGCAAGGCTGCTGTCGAGGGACTCGCCGACTCGCTGTCGCAGGAGGTTGCCGGCTTCGGCATCAAGGTGACGGTCGTCCAGCCGGGCGCGTTCGCGACCGACTTCGGCACTTCCTCGTCGTATTCCGCACCGCTGGCCGAGTACGACGAGGTGCGGAACGCATTCATGAGCGGCTTCGCTGATGTCGAGATAGGCGATCCGGACGGTGTCGGCCCGGCGATCCTGAAGCTCGTCGACGCCGAGAACCCGCCACTGCGTGTCTTCTTCGGCACGCCGCCGCTGCAGCTCATCCCGCACATCTACGGCACGCGCCTCGAGGAGTGGAACGAGTGGGCATGGCTCTCGGCAGAGGCCGAGAAGAACCAGACCGCAACAAGCCTGACTTAGCAGACTCTCGTGGTCCGCGCCGTACGCGCGGACCACGAGCCCGACTGCACCCGTCAAACGTATCGCTGCCGGAGACCCCACCCGCAGAAGGAGCATGCCATGTCCTCGCTCATCAGGACCCCGTTCACCGCGCAGTCCACGGCTCGAGAGGTGGTTGAGGGCGTTGAGCTGACCGGTCGCCGCGCGATCGTTACTGGAGGGCTTCCGGGTTGGGAACCGAGACCGCCCGGGCCCTCGCCGGTGCGGGCGCCGAGGTGACTCTCGCCGTCCGCGATCCCGGCCGGGCCAAAGACGTCGTGCGGGCTTTGCGCACCGAAGTCGGCCGCGAACGGATAGTCGTCGCCGCGCTGGACCTTGCTGATCCGGTGTCGATCTCGCGGTTCGTGCGGGAGTGGAGCGGCCCGCTGCACATCCTTGTCGCGAATGCGGGAGTCATGGCGCCACCGGAGACGCGGACGTCGGACGGGTGGGAGTTGCAGTTCGCGACGAACCACCTCGGTCACTTCGCCCTCGCCACCAGCCTGCTCCCGGCCCTTCGCGCCGCGTCGGACGCCCGCGTGGTCGTGGTCAGCTCCGCAGCGCACCTCGCGGCCCCACTCGATTTCGACGACATCCGTTCTCTCTCCACGAGTTACGACCCGCAGCTCGCCTACGGGCGTTCCAAGACGGCGAACGTCTTATTTGCCGTCGCCGCGCACGAGCGCTGGGCCGCAGACGACATCACAGTCAATACCCTCCAACCAGGGAGCATCCTCACCGCGCTCTCCCGGCACCTCCCGCCGAGCGTCCTGGCCGTCACCCGCAAGGATCCCTCGAAGACGTTCTCGACAGCGGAACAAGGAGCCGCGACCTCTGTCCTGCTCGCCGCCTCCCCGACCCTGCGCGGACTCGGCGGGCGCTACTTCGAGTACGGCCAGCAAGCTCCCGTAGTCAATCCGCCCTTCGTGACCCGCGAAGGCGTCGCCGGCCATGCGATGGATCCGGACTCTGCTGCCCGGCTATGGGCGATCAGCACAGAGGTCGTCGGCGGCTAAAAGCCGGCACACCTGGCCATGAAGGGATCGCGAACTGGAACGACTTCCTGGGCCCGCTCCTGTACCTGAACACCCCGAAAAGTACCCGCTGCCGCTGGCCCTGCGCCTCTTCGTAGACCAGACCCAGTCCTCGGACTATGGAGCCATGATCGCCATGTCCGTCCTTGCCCTGCTGCCGGTGCTGATCTTCTACCTGGTGTTCCAGCGCTACATTGTTGAAGGCGTCTCCACCCAGGGCCTCAAGGGCTAAGAGCCGGAAGGCCAATGCTGTCCATTCCGCTGGTGACGATCCCCGCCGCGTATACGGCGGGGATCGCCCATCTGGAACGGCACCTCTCCGGCCGGGACGATTCCGTCCGCAGCCTCTGGAGCACGTTCAAGGCTGCCCTGCCGGGCAGCCGGAAGCTGGGAATCACGACGGCGGTGGCCGCCGTCGTGATTGTCCTTACCCTTTTGCTCGCTTGGATGGGGCAGCTGCCCGGCCGGGAAAGTCGTGCTGCCTGTCACCCTGATTCTCGCTGCCGGGGCCGCCGTCCTGCTCCTGCGCGCCACCGCTGCCTGGTCCGACTTTGCCGGCGACCCGGCCATCGACCCGGCCGGCGACCTGGCCGGCGCCCGGCGCTCCGCACTCGAAACCGGCCAGTCCGTGTCCGTTCGGGACTGGACGGGGTCCCTCCTGCTGGTGGCCGCGCTGTTCGGGGCAGTGGGTGTTTGTCTGGATGCTCCGGCACTGTTCGTGGTGGTCCCCGGCATCCTGACCTGGCCTCAGCGGCCGTCAAACTGCGCACCACCGCGCCTGAAGCATCCAGCACCACCAGCGGCAACGTCGCCCAGACCAGGGATTTCGTGCAAGCCACCCTGATCCTTGCCACGGTGAAACTACGCTCTGCCCGTGCCTGAAGTACCAGCAACACCCGCAACAGACAAGCAGCGCTGAGTGCGCCTCATGCGAACATGCTGCGACTGCATGCTTGCGGGCATATAGACCTGTTAGGAGTTCGAGGAAATCTTCCTGTAGACGTGCCGTCGTGCAGAATGCTCAACAATGCCGCCCTCCTTGGCGAGCAGTTAGTGCTCATTTCATGCCACAACAGCAGGACGACAGCTCATACTAATACTGGTCCGTCCGGGTCTGCTCGCTTTCGGCTTCGGCGCAAAGAAAGGTCCCGCCCGCGTCGGGGAATTCCGTGCAAGCCGCCCACTTCTCAGTCCGAGTCTCCAAGGGACGGCCTCGGTCTGGTGTCAACAAGGGTTTTGTATCCGTCTTGGCGGTGGAACAGGCGGCGCCCCTCACACCCACCCTGCTGAAGCCAGATGAGGGAACCGTCAGCTGAAACGGCCTCGACGCGTCCGGCGAACGGGGTTCCTCCCCGTTTCGGGCTTAGCAGTACCACGTCGTCGCCAGCGGTGAGTTCCCGCCAGTCAGCGATGGGTGAGCGTGGGTATCCGTAGCCGGCGGGCTGTGCTGGGGTTTCTTGCGTTCTGCCCAATGGTGTATCGCTTTCATATAGCCGTGCAGCGGGCGGAACCGGTGATTGGTCCCGCCCCGCTGCGTGGGGTGCCTGGAGTTGAGCCGTTTAGCTGGCCGTGAGGTGGATGAGGGACGCCGCGGAGATCACGGTGGTGACTCCGCCGATGCGGGTTGAGATCTGGGCGAAGGGCATGAGGTTCATACGGTTGGATGCGGAGAGGATGGCGACGTCGCCGGTGCCGCCGAGTCCGCTGTGGCAGACGGTGACGAGGGACGCGTCCACCGGGTACATACCCATGGCCTTGCCGACATAGAACCCTACGAGGGACATGGTGATGACTACTGCCATGCAGGTGATGACGTAGCCGATGGAGAGGACGCTGATGACGTCGGCCATCGGCACGTAGAGCATGCCCAGGCCGATCATGGTCGGGTAGATCAGGTGCTTGGAGATGATGGCGTAGACGGCGCGGGCGGAGCCTTCGACGCTGGCCGGGACAATACCTGAGCACAAATAATCCAAGCGCGTCCTGAACCCAAAATTGCAGCGCTGAACACAAGACGATTGCGGCGAGGTCAAGAGTGTAAAGCGTTTGCCGTCCGAACTTATCGGTCAGCCATCCGCCGAGGAATCCGCCAAAGAAGATTCCTACGAGCGCGGAGGCGCCGATCAGGCCTTCCCAGTAGACGGTCAACTCCAGTTGTGGAGTCGCTTGGACCAGCGCAACGCCGATGATGCTCAAGACGTAGCCGTCAAGGAAGGGACCGCCGGCTGAATAGACGGCCAGCCGCTTATGGAAGCTGTTGAGGGGAAGGTCCTCTACGTTTACTGATGGTGGCATCACCTTGAGTGTCCTACAAAAGTCCGATCCTGACGAGACCGCTCCGGGTGAATGATGCCTACTGGGGGACGAGGCGTTTCTCGAGGCGCTGGCGAGCACTGGCCAAGGACTGCTTGGTCAATTTAGTGGCTGCCTTCACGTCCCTTGCCCGGGCGGCTTCCAAAATGGCGGGCTGGGGGGTCCAAAGACTGGCGTCGTCGTGCTCGATTGCTTCCGTGGCGCCGATGACTTTGTAGGGCCGGCACTGAAGCCAGAGATTTTCTATGACGTCCATCAGGACCGGGTTGCCGCCTGCGGAGTACAGAGTGCGGAGCAGGTCTTCGTCATCATCCAAGGCATCCCACACGCGGCGTTCGGTGACCGCCTTTTGCATTCGGGCGCAGGCAGCCTCCATGCGCGCTACGTCAGCGTCAGTGATGTTGGCAGCTCCGCGGCGGGCGGCCTCAATCTCCAATGTGGCCCGTACTTCGTAGATATGGATCAGTTCATCGACGGTGAATTCACGGACGACCGCCCCCCGGTGGGCCGCCACCCGAGTGGCCAGTCCTGTCTCTTCCAGCCGGCGAATGGCTTCCCTGACCGGCATCACGCTTGTACCGACCATCGCAGCAACGTCCCGGACCCTTAAGGGGAGCCCCCGGCCAATTCGCCGGTGAGAATCGCGGTGCGCAGGGCCTCGTAGACTTGATCCGCTACAAGGGTGGGTGTGATCGAAAAGGCCGGAAAGGATCCGGACTGGGCCCCCGACAAGGGCTTCTTGATCTCCTGTTGTTGGGCAGCATCCGCTTTTTTTCCTAGCATGGGAACGATCCTAATGGCGAGCGGCCCTGTTTTGCTCGTATTGCCAGTGTCAAGCGTCATGCACACACCCCTAAACATGATCCAAAAATCTCCACCCCAGCTATTGCGTGATTTGTGATCACATATCTAAACTGGAGTAAAAGGCGCCAAGCACGCCATAGAGAAGTCAAGTAAGCAGTAGCGGCACGCACCCAGTGCCATATCACCGACAGAGGCCGGACCCCAAGGACAACAATTGTCCAAAGCCACTAAGACCAGGAAACCGCAGCCATGAAGAAGCTGACAACCCCAAGAACCACCCAGCAGCGCCTGCACTACGAGGCACTTCCAGCCTTGAAGCAGGAAGCGGCCGACCAGCGCACCTGGACAGGTTGCACCGGTGAAGAGTTTTCGCTGGATTGCCCCTTCTGCTGGAGCCCCGAACCCAGCCGTCAGCGCAACGTGGCCGACGACCTGTGCTGAAACCCTGAGGACCGAATGTCCGAACGTCACAACCAGCCCACAATTAAGCCGCTTCCCGGAAGCCTTTCCGGAGCCCGTGTGGCGGGGATCGTTGATCGCGTTGGAACTCCTGTGTGGATCTACGATGCGGGCACGATCCGGGCACAAGTTGATCAACTTCGAAACTTCGATGTCATCCGATACGCACAAAAGGCAGGATCAAACATCCACATCATCCGCCTGATGCAGGAGCTGGGTGTACTGGTGGACGCGGTATCTGCTGGCGAGGTCCTAAGGGCCCTGACCGCCGGATACACACCTGGCACGGCGGAGGAGCAGATTATCTTCACGGCGGATCTGCTGGACCGCGAAGCGTTGAAGCTGGTTGTTGAACGTCGGATACCGGTGAATGTAGGTTCACCACAGATGCTGGAACAGCTGGGACCGGCCTCGCCCGGCCACCCTGTGTGGCTCAGAATCAACCCCGGATTCGGGCACGGCCATAGCCGCAAGACGAACACCGGTGGCGATCACAGCAAGCACGGCATCTGGCACGAGCATCTCGCAGAAAGCCTGGACCTCGTCGATCGGTACGGGTTGAAACTGGTCGGCTTCCATATGCACATTGGCTCCGGCGTCGATTACTCCCATCTCGAGCAGGTGTGCGACGCCATGGTTCAGCAGGTCAAACGGCATGGCCGGGACCTTGAGGCGATATCGGCCGGTGGCGGCCTCTCCATTCCCTATGCTCCGGACGACCCGACCGTGGACACGGAACGGTACTTCAACGTCTGGGACGCCGCGAGACGCGAGATCAGCGGCCATTTGGGTCACAGCGTCAGACTCGAAATTGAACCAGGTCGTTTCCTTGTCGCGCAGTCAGGAGTGCTTGCCGCCGAAATAAGGGCGAGCAAGCAGGTTGCCCACAACCACTTTTTGCTGGTCGACGCTGGTTTCAATGACCTTGGCCGCCCGGCCATGTATGGCAGCAGGCATCATGTGACAATCCTCGGTGCCGACGGATCCCGCGCTCGGGTCCGCTTTCCGACGTCGTGCTCGCCGGGCCGCTCTGCGAGGCCGGTGACGTCTTTACGCAGTCCGACGCAGGCGAAGTTCAGACCATGAAGCTGCCTGAGGCCGGGCTTGGCGACCTGGCTGTATTCCATGACACCGGCGCCTACGGCTCCAGCATGTCGTCAAACTACAACTCCCGTCCGCTCATACCGGAGGTCCTCGTCGACGGCGACATTACCACGCTGATACGACGCCGCCAGACGGTTCAGGAACTGATTGGCCTGGAAACGGACGCAGCATGTGAGCTCCGCTGACGAGAAGAGTTTGCCCGAGGCCCGCAATGCCAGGCTGGAGGCAAGGTGCACATCCCACGGGCCTTCCGCAACACTGGCGCTGGCACGTCCGCGGGGGCGCGTCAGCTCGGGGATCACGCCGTCGCCACCTCGGTGGCTAAAATTCCCGCCGGTCCCCCGCAACCGCACTGCGCTCGGCGCGTAGCGGATATTCGGGTTCGATAACCTCACAGGGAGTATTCCGGGTGTCGTCACTTGCACGGCGTCCTTGGCGGTTCTCCGGATGAGGAATGCGGGGCGGGCAGCACGCCAAGGACAAACAGGTATCGCCAGCTGAGCCCTGAGGGTGCCGCAGACGGACTCGCCGGCGAGGACGAATTGATTCGCTGACGGCGGCGGCGCCCCTCGCCGCGGTGCCGCCATCGCCGTCGTCGGCCTTAGGAATGCCGCAACCCGCGTCAGACGGGTGCAGTCACATGGCCAAGGTCCGCGGCTGCCTGGCAGGTGCAGTCGATGAACCGGCCACGGGCGTCCTCTGACTCGGCCCGTTCAAGGGGGACCATGGTGGTGACGACGCCTGCGAGGCCGCCGGCCTCGACAAAGACGGGGCACTTACGCCCCAGATGCCCGGAGCGAGGGCGCCCGAGCTCGTTGCATAGCCCACCTCCCTGATCTCAGCGAGGTCGGCACGGATGGTGGCTTCTTCTTCTCGGCCAAGGAAATGCCCCGCAAGAATTGCATCGACTTCATCCTCCGGCACGGCTGACAACATCGCCCGCGCGCTGGCCCCGTGCAAAAGCGGACGCGAGCGTCCGGCGGCATAACTGCAACTGAGGATGTGCTCGCTCTCCACCGATTCGACGCAGAGAGCCTCGCCGCTGCTCTGAACCAGGAAGGCAGCCAACTCTCCGGTTTCCCGTGAAAGCTGTTCAAGCCGCTGCCTCACCACCCCTTGTGCCAAGGCTTCATTGCGGTAGTTGTCGGCTAGCCGCACCACCTCCGGCCCCGCTGAATAACGGCCCATAACCTGGTTTTCCACGACGAAGCCGGCCTGCAATAAGGTCTGGAGATGCCGGTAAACAGTGGACACTGGAAGCCGCAAAAGGCCTGAAATCTGCGAGCTGCTAAGGCTCCGGTGGCGGGCGAACAGCAGCAGGATGGACATCGCCGTCCCGCGTTCGTCACGGCGTTTGGGTGACGCGGTTGAGGCATGGTTAGGGGCCGTTGGTTTATGCGTGAGAATACGTTTCTTCATGGGAGAACTTCCGTGGCTGTGTGGAAGGCCGGAGAGAGGGCAGCAGCCGCCGCCTGAGCATGATCAGGCGGCGGCTGCTGGAAGCCGTTCGGAGCGTTGCGAGAGGCCCGACGGCGGTTGGAGGCCGGGTGCGCCATAGTGCACCCGGCCGGTCACGGGAAGACCCGGTCAGCGGGGCCTTGGATTTGTTAGCGGGCCGTCTATTACTGGGCGAGGTACGGCTGCCGCCATTCGGTGGACGGCGAGAAGTTCTCGTGGATGAACCGGCCACTGAGCCACCGCTGCAGGGCCAGGCGGGAACCGGCCTTGTCATTGGTGCCGGAGCCGCGGCCACCGCCAAAGGCGACCTGTCCCATGAGGGCGCCGGTCGGCTTGTCGTTGATGTAGGTCATGCCGGCAGCATTGCGGAGCTTGTCCAGTGCCAGGGAGACGGCCCGGCGGTCGTTGGCGAAGATGGAGAGGGTCAGGGCGTAGTTGCTGGTCTGGTCCACCAGGTCCAGGACGGACTCCCATTCGTTGTCCTCGTACACGTAGACCGTCAGGAGGGGACCGAAGAATTCCTCGCTCATGGTGAAGGCGTGGGGATCGGTGGTCTCGAAGATCGTGGGTTCGACGAACCAGCCCTCTTCGGCGTGGACGTTCCCGCCGGCCAGGAGGGTGTGGCTCGGGAGGGCCTTGGCCTTCTCGAGGGCAGCCTCGATCTTGCGCAGTGAGGTCTCGTCGATGACTGCTCCGAGGAACGTCTCGTGCTCGGCCACGTCTCCCACCCGCAGCGACTTGACGGTCTCGACGAGTTCGTCCTTGATCTGGTTCCAGATGCTGCGCGGGATGTAGGTCCGTGATGCCGCGGAGCACTTCTGGCCCGAGTACTCGAAGCCACTGCGAACCAGGGCAGCGCGCAGGGCGTCCGGATCGGCGCTGGGGTGTGCCACGACAGCGTTCTTGCCACCCGTTTCGCCTACCAGGCGGGGGAAGGAGCGGTACTGGTCGATGTTGTCACCGGCTTTTTTCCAGAGGCTGCGGAACACGTCCGTGGAACCCGTGAAGGTCAGGCCGGCAAAGTCCGGGTGGCTCATCGCCTGGTCGGAGATCGCACGGCCCGAGCCGTGGACGAGGTTGATCACGCCCGGCGGAAGGCCGGCTTCCTCGAACATCCGCATGAGGACGTCATTGCTGAGGGCCGACTTCTCGGAGGGCTTCCAGACAACGGTGTTTCCCATGAGTGCAGCAGTGGTGGGCAGGTTGCTGGCAATGGCGGTGAAGTTGAACGGCGTGATGGCCAGGACGAAGCCTTCCAGGCCGCGCTGGTCCAGGGAGTTGCCTTCGCCCTGCAGGGACTCCGGCTGATCGGCGAAGATCTGCTGGGCAAGGTGGGCGTTGTAGCGGAAGAAATCCGCTACTTCGCTGGCGGCGTCGATCTCTGCCTGGTGGAACGTCTTGGACTGCCCAAGCATGGTGGTGGCTACCAGTTCGTCACGGTACTTCCCCGCGGCGAGGTTGCCGGCACGCAGGAAGATCGCGGCGCGTTCCCACCAGGGAGTCCGGGACCAGTCGTGCTGGGCGGCCAGGGACGCGTCGATCGCAGACTGGACTACCGCCTCATCTGCCGTGGGGATGCGGCCCAATACCTGGGAGTGGCGGTGGGGAGCTGTGACGTTGCGCAGCTCCCCGGTCATGGAGCGTACTCCGTTGATGACATGGGGAAGGTCGCGAACGCTGGCTGTAACTTCGGCGATCTTCTTCTTGACGTCGGCTGCTTCGGGGGATCCCGGACGGAATTCGCGGGACGGCTCGTTGTGCGGGGTGGGTACCTTGAAGTTTCCAGCAACGCTGACTGATTGAGTGGCCATTATCCGGCTTTCTCCTCTGCGATGTGCCGGGGCAGTAAGCCCCGGGTTGGTTATTGGGTTTCCAGTCGGAGCTCCAGCCGGCGCAGGGCGCTGGCGAGGGAGTCCGCGGTGATAGTGGTGGTAGCGGCGGTGTCGCCGTCGATGAGTGCCTGGACCAACGCTGGTTGCGGAGTCCAGAGCGTGTTGTCGTTCTTGGCAAGGGCCTCCGTTGCGCCGATCACCTTGTAGGGCCGGCACTGGAGCCAAAGTTGTTCGATAATACTGACGAGTACGGGATTACCCGAGGCCCGGTACAGGGTCCGGAGAACTTCCTCATCCAGGTCCAGGGCGTCAATGATGCGACCTTCCGCGACGGCCTCCTGCATCTTTTCGCAGGAGGATTCCATCTCCCGTAGGTTCTTGCGGCTGACATTAGGGGCTCCCTGGGTCGCAGCTTGTACCTCGAGGATCGTCCGTACGTCGTAGATGTGAATCAGTTCGATGGCAGTGAACGTCCTGACCACTGCACCCTTGTGGGGGATGCGAGTGGCCAGCCTTGCTTCCTCCAGACGGCGGATTGCCTCCCGGACGGGCATGACGCTGGTGCCTACCATGGCCGCCAGATCGCGGACCCGAAGGGGTGACCCGGATTCCAAAGTGCCGGTCAAAATGGCGTTCTCCAAGACCTCGTACACCTGGTCAGCCACCAACGTGGGGGTGACTGGACGGGTCATTTCAAGGCTCATGAAGTACTCCGTTTTCTAGCTGGCGGCCACTAAGCGTGATATTTGATCACAATTCAGCTTACGTCATTGCCACATCAGCCTCCGATGAGGGAGCGAAGGAAGAGCAGCAGGTTGGCCGGTTTCTCAGCCATCCGGCGCATCAGATACGGGTACCACTGCGTTCCGTAGGGGAGGTACACGCGGACGCGGTATCCGTCGCGGACCAACTCATCCTGCAACTTCCTCCGGACTCCGTACAGCATCTGGAATTCGAAGTCCCGCTTGTCCAGTCCAAGCTCGGCCGCGGTTTCCTTGACCACGTCGATGCAGGTGTCGTCGTGGGTTCCGAAGGCCGGGTCCGGCAGGTGCTGAAGCGCCCAGCGGGAAAGGTACTTGTATTGCTCGGTGACCTCGTCTGCATTGCATAGTGCTGCCGATGAGGACTCGTCAAAGGCGCCTTTGACAAGACGGATCCGGGGCTTGATGTCCGTGAAGGACAAGAGGTCCTCGGGCGTTTGGCGCATGTTGGCCTGGATGGCCAGCCGAGTGTTGGGATGGTCCGGCAGTATGCTCCTGTAAATGGCGAGGGTTTCCCGGCCCACCGAGCTGTGTTCCATGTCGACCTCAACGGTTGCCCCGTGGGTGGTGGCAGCGTTCAGAAGGGCCTTCAGGTTGTTCGCACACTCCTGGGGGTCGATCATGATGCCAAGCTGGGAGAGCTTCACCGAGACGGTTGAGCCCGGGGCCTGATTTCGAATATTCTCGATGGCGCCCTGGTATTCCTGGGTGGCCGCTTTGGACTGGGCAAGGTGGTGTACCGACTCGCCCAAAAGGTCCAGGCTTACGTCGATACCAGCCCCGTTGAGGGCCTTCGTCGCAGTCCAGGCTTCGTCCAAGCCGCGGCCCGCGACATACCTGTCCACGATGGGCCGGGTTAGCCGATTGCGCGTGGCAATGGCTTCAAGTTTCTTATTCTCTGCGACATGCAGGAGAAGTCTGTTCGGCATAGGTGCACTTCCTAAGAGTCGCCGCGGTGGGACCGCGGTTCCCGGCTGCTGGCCATTCCCTGTATGCGGGGCCGGGGCAGTTAATGTGGCCCAACTCTCTTGCGAGGGTTGTTCAGATAACATTATCTTGTGATCACAAATCACACAATGGGTATCGTGGAACAAATAAAAAAGACGTTCCCGGGGTTGAGAAGAGTGGCAAGTCCATGCTTAGCTCTGTCCTACCAACGGCTTTGCTTGGATGATGGCCTGCATATTGGGGGCCATTTCACCCGCGCCAGAGCGGGCCCCGGAAACCAAAGACCTTCACCTTGGCGTCCGCCCGCCCCAAAGCAGTCGGCTGGCCGCGCGCACCGTCCTTGGAACCTGAAAGAGGATCACCCCATGAACAGAATTCCGGCAGATGGCGTGGAACTGCCCGATGACGACGATGTCTGCAGAAACGGCCTCGCAGTAGACGGTTGCTTCTACTGCACAGGGCCGGAAACGGACTAAGGCCGCCGGCGGGCCCGGCCACTACAGTCTGCGGACCGTAGTAATGGCCAAAAGGCATGCCTCCGCCTCTATCTCCTCGGCTCGCACATCCAGGACCAACGTTGCCAAGTCCGTCAGTTTTCTGCCATCTGAAAGAAGAACCGTCCCTGCCAATACGGTTACTGCCGCTACGCCGGCGCTGGGATCCAGTGCCAGTTTGCCGTTCAGCCACTGAACGCTCGTCCATCCGGTGCAGGAGCCGCGACGGGTCATGAGATTCAGGCCAAGCTGGGGCACCGCGCTATCGAGTTCGATCGCCGCGGCTGCTTCGCCTGTGAACTCAACTTGGTGGCCCAGGCGCAGGGTGCATTCCAGGCCGTCTACGGTCATCGCCAAAGGTCCCTGGCTTGCGAGCGTAAAGACCCGGTCGATTCCGGGCAGGATCGAAAAATCGGCCGTCCGCGTCAGCTCGGCCAGGCTGAGCCGCCACTCGTAGTCCGCGGAGTGAGTGTTCGAAGAGCGTTGGGGGTCGCTCTTGGTACTGACGCTGATTTCCCTCGTGTGGCCTGCGCCGTTGGCCCAGGCGGTTTGGGGGAGGTCAAGGGGGAGGACCACTCTTGGATCCGATGGGCCTGTCATGTGCTTCCTTTGCAGGTAGGGCAGGGCAATTCAGTGGGGTTGGAACAAGTTTACAAACCCGTTACACCAAACTATTGACCGGATATGTGATCACAGATTACATTTTATGTGTGACACCAACCACATTCGACCACCGTTCCCGGAGGCCGATCTTCCCGGCACTGAACGCCAGGGCTAAAGACCATCAGTCGGCGGGTGAAAGCCCGCCGGCACCAGCGCCTCCCGGCGCCCATCTGGAGGATGAGTACCCAGTGACCGACAATCAACAAAACCGCACCCAGGGTGCGGCCGGCACCACCGACGCGCAGAAGGCTCCGCAGCTTCAGCTGAAGGACATCCACAAGGAATTCAACGGGAACACCGTCCTGTCCGATATATCCCTGGACGTCAACGCCGGTGAAGTCGTGGCGTTCATCGGTCCTAGCGGCGCCGGCAAAAGCACACTGCTGCGTTGCGTGAACTACCTGGAGACGCCATCGAGCGGCGAGCTGTTGATCGACGGCAAGCCCACCGTGAAGATCGCTTCCAAGCCCACCCGCAACGAGCTGATGAACTTGCGCCGCCAGGTGGGGATGGTTTTCCAGTCCTTCAACCTCTTCCCGCACATCAGTGTGCTCCGCAACGTGGCACTTCCGCAGGAGCGGGTCCTGGGACGTTCCCGCAAGGAAGCCGAGGAACGGGCCATGGAATTACTGACGCGCGTGGGCCTTGGAGACAAGGCGGACGCCCGCCCGAGCAAGTGCAGCGGCGGGCAACAGCAGCGCATTGCGATCGCCCGAGCACTCGCGTTGGACCCCGAGATCATGCTCTTTGATGAACCTACATCCGCCCTCGATCCCGAATTGGGCGGGGAAGTGCTGGCGGTCATGCAGGAACTCGCGGCAACCGGCATGACGATGCTTGTGGTGACTCACGAGATGTCCTTCGCCCGTAGGGTCTCGGACCGCACAGTCTTCATGGCCGACGGGCGGATCGTGGAGCAAGGAGCTCCCGAACAGGTTTTCGGGGCACCCCGCGAGGCCCGGACCAAGAAGTTCCTCGAGGCGGTGCTGGAACGGTGATCGAGGCAATCCCCTTCCTTCTCCAGGGCCTGGGT
Source organism: Pseudarthrobacter psychrotolerans (assembly GCF_009911795.1). Classification (NCBI taxonomy): domain Bacteria; kingdom Bacillati; phylum Actinomycetota; class Actinomycetes; order Micrococcales; family Micrococcaceae; genus Pseudarthrobacter; species Pseudarthrobacter psychrotolerans. The sequence goes on from NZ_CP047898.1 coordinate 661,185, forward strand.
ACAACGGTGATCATCACCTTTGGATCCTTCCTGATCGGTGCATTTTGTGCCGTCCCGCTCGCATTGGCCAGGCTCTCAGACATTGCGCCGTTGCGCTGGCTGGCCACGGCCTACATCGAAGTTGTTCGAGGCATTCCACCCATTGCCTGGATGTTGGTACTTTTCTACGGGCTCGGGCGCTACGTCACCCTCCCGCCGCTCTTGGCAGCCTGCCTGGCGCTGGGTGCAGTCTCCACCGCGTACCTTGCGGAAAACTACCGTGCTGGCATCCAGGCAGTTGCCGGCGGGCAATGGGAGGGCGCCGGAGCCCTTGGCCTTTCAAAAGGCGACACGTTCTGGCGCGTCATCGCACCCCAGGGCATTGGGGTGGCGCTCCCGCCGTCGGCTTCCTATGCGGTAGGGCTGCTCAAGGACTCGGCAGTCGCTTCCGTCATCGGTGCCAGTGACATCGCGTTCCAGGCGCTGACCCTGAACCAGCAGGGCAACCCCGGCCTGCCGATCTTCCTGGCCGCCGGTGTGGTCTACATGGTCGTCAGCGTCCCCATGGCTGTCCTTGCCCGCAAGGCAGACACCTTCATTCGAACCCGAAGCGCGGTGTGAACATGTTTGAGCAATGGATTCAATGGCTGCCGGGCCTCCTTTCCGGCCTCCAGACCAGCCTTGCAGTAACCGGTCTTAGCCTTCTGCTGGGCCTGCCACTGGGCCTTGTCTTCGCCTTCGGAATGATCTCCCGTACCCGCATCCTGCGCCAGGTGACCATTCTCATCGTCGAGCTCGGCCGCGGTATTCCGCTGTTGGTCGTCCTGTACGTTGTCTATTTCGGTCTGCCCGACGGCGGCATCGTGCTTGAGTCGTTTGCCGCGGCCGTCGTCGCTATTGCCTTCAACACCGGGGCGTACACCAGCGAGATCTTCCGTGCCGGACTCCTCAGTGTTCCCCGCGGACACATCGAGGCCGCCCAAAGCCTGGGACTGAACTGGACTGACGAAGCACGTTACATCGTTCTGCCTCAGGCACTCCGCGCGATTGTGCCTCCCCTCATGTCCTACAGCGTCATCGTGTTCCAGGCCACAAGCCTTGGCTACGCGATCGCCCTGCCGGAATTGCTGAACAGCGCCTATCAGATCGGTTCGGTGACCTTTGAATTCCTGAGCGTCTTTATCCTTGCCGGACTCATCTACGCCACGCTGTCCATCCTCGTATCCCGCTTCGTAGACGCCATCCACAGCAAAACCGCCCACTAACAACCCCTCATATCTCCAGGAGTATCCCCATGCGCAAGTTCAAGATCACAGCCGTCATGTTCGCAGCGGTCCTGCCGTTGGCAGCCTGCGGCGGCACCTCAAGCACCGCCACCACCGTAGCGGCCGGCTGCACGCCGGTAGTGTCCGGCGTCGAGACCGCCACAAAGGGCAAGCTCACCATGGCCGTCGCCGAGTACCCGCCGTACGTGTCCATGAAGGGCGGTGCGCTCTCCGGCGTCGACGGCGAAGTCCTCAAGAGGGTAGCCAAGGACCTGTGCCTCGAGCCCGATGCCAAGACATCCAGCTTCACCGCCATCATTGAGTCCGTGAAGAACGGCAGCGTCGACCTGACGGCCGGCAACTGGTACATCAATGAAGAGCGCGGACAGCAGTTCGCCGTCAGTAAGCCCGTGTACCTGGACAAAATGGCCCTCCTGACCTCCAGCGGCGCCGACACCATCGACGGCGTGTCCGGCGGCACGGTAGGAACCCCGCAGGGATACCTGTGGGTCGGGGACCTCCAGAAGACCTTGGGCACAGACAAGGTCAAGCTCTACGCCACGGAAGACGCCGTCTACCAGGACGTGAAATCCGGCCGCGCCGGCGCCGGCGTGATGACCTACGGTGCTGCCCTGCAGCTGGTCAAGAGCAACAATGACAACAAGCTGAAGGTCGCTGAACTCAAACCGGACGAGAGGATCCAGGCTTCCGTCGGTGCGGCACAAACCGCCGTCCTGGTCAACAAGGACAAAGCCACTCTGCGGGACGCCGTCAACCAAATCGTCGAGAAGATGCGTGAAGACGGATCCCTCAAGAAGGCGCTCGAAGACAACGGCCTGCCGGGCACAGCCGCTGACGTGAAGGCCGCTGCCGGCAGCTGATCCGCAGACGCTCCCACACAAAGGCGGTTGGATCCTTCCAGAGGATCCAACCGTCTTTGCGTTCCCCGGGGCTGTTAGTGGGAAGCCCCGGTTCCACCTGCTGCGTAACCGGTGCCCACTACACGGCAGCCATGCTTTGTGTCGTGGCCATTGATCTCCCGGCTGTCCAAAACAGCCACGAAGTCCAGCACGTTTGAGGTGATGAGCTGTCCCGGCACAAGAACCGGGAGCCTTGGCGAAAGTTCATCACGCAGTCCGGCAGCGGTGGTGCTCCTTTGGCGGGGACCATCCACCGCGGTACGGCGGCGGTAGATCGGGTGGAATCCGGCGAAAGCGAAACGGGCTCCGTCCCTCAGGACCAGGTCGGGCCTGATAGCCAGGCTTGTCCGGGTTGTCGCCGTTGATAGGGTCGCTTCCGGGCTCCGCTGGTACCAGTGGAGGAAGGAAATATGAGGGTCCAGCCTCAAGGGCACAGGAAAGCACCCGCGCCGAACAGGTCGGCGCGGGTGCTTCGTATGTAGTTAGGCCATCAGGCCCTGCAAGGCGTCAGCCAGCGTTTGTGCCCCGGTTTCGGCGTCCTCGTCGACAACGTGTTCCTCGGGGAGTGGGACACTCCACTCGGGTTCCGGACGAAGACCATGGCTGTTGGGACATAGGGCGCCAGTACGCCGGCGTCGTGTCCGGCCCCGGTGTCCAGGATAGGAGCCTGCGGGAGGGCCAGCTGGAGCTCCTTCTGCAGGGCGGGATCGAAGTGCACGGTGGGGCTCAGGGATTCCTCGCGGAGCTCCACGGTGCAGCCTTCCTCGGCCGCGATGAGCCGGGCCTGGGCATGGATGGCCTCCACAACGTGCGCTGTCACGGCGTCGTCGGGGTGACGGACGTCCAGCCAGAAGTCCACACGTGAGGCAATCACGTTGGTTCCCCCGGTACAGGCTGAAGGCGTCCCACGGTTGCCCGCGCCTGGGCCTGGTTGCGGGCGATGTCGCGGATGGCCACGACCATCCGGGACGCTGACACCATGGGGTCGTGCCGGTCGGCCATCAGTGTTGTTCCGGCGTGGTTGCCCTGGCCACCAACGCTGAGGCGCCAACGCCCGTGCCCGAGGATTGATGAGGCGATGGCGATGGGCTGGTTTAGGTCGATCAGGCCGCGGCCTTGTTCAACGTGCAGTTCAACGAACGCGCCGATCTGGCCCAGAAGCTTCTCGTCCCGGCCGATGAAGCGTGGGTCCAGGCCGTTGGCCTTGGCCACGTCGGCGAAGGTTGAGCCGTCCTGGTCGCGGAGGTTCCGGGCCTTGTCGGGGTCGATCGCACCGGTCATCAGGCGCGAACCAAGGCAGGCGACACCGAACCTCGAGCCCTCTTCTTCGGGAAAGACCACTACCGCAAGTGGCCGGGCGGGTGTGGAGATCCGGGATTTGAGGATGTCCACGGCCACCAGGGCGGAGGCTACGCCCAGGGGGCCGTCAAAGGCTCCGCCGCCGGGTACGGAGTCGAGGTGGCTGCCGGTCACCAGGCTGTTGCTGCGGTCGCCGCCGGGTACATCCCACCAGGCCCAGATGGCCCCGTTGCGGTCCGTCTCAACAGCCAGGCCGCGCTTCGCCGCCTGTTCAATGAACCAGTGGCGCAGGTCGAGCTCTGCGGTGGAATACACGGGCCGGGTGTAGCCGCCACGGAGCGCGTCGGTGCCGGTGCCGGCGATCTCAGCCAGGAGGCCGGTGACGGTTGCGGCCGGACCTTGGGTTGAGGTTTCGGTGGCGGCGGTCATGCGTGTGCACCTGCTTCCACGTGGCCGGCCTGGGCTGCCAGCCGGAACTGGTCCGGAACCGAAGCGGTGCCCGTGGCCAGCCCGGCGGCGAGCTGGCCGATCAGCGGCGCGAACTTGGCGCCATGTCCCGAGCAGGGGGAGAGGATGGTGATGCCGTCCACGCGGTCCAGGATGAAGTCCTCATTGGGGGTGTTCGTGAACAGGCAGGTGGTCTCGGCATACGGTTCCGGAATCAGCCCCGGCATGTACTGCTTCACGTATTCGATGACCCGGCGACGGTTGGCGGGATCAATCTGTCCGTCCTGGTCCGCGGCCGACGGCAGGATCTTGCCGCCGTTGTATTCGGCGACCTTCTGCCCTCGGAAGTCCGCATCGCGGCCGCCCGGCAGGCCATACGCCTGCCAGCCTGCGCGCTTGTGGATGAACGTGGGCCACGGCGATTCCGCCTGGTCCGGCTGATCGGCGTAGGGGAAGTGGTAGGCCTGTTCCTGGCGCACCTGGATCTGCGGAATGGCAGACAGGAACGACGACGGTAGAGACAGTGAGCCCAGGAGCTGTGGAAGCCAGCCGCCGGCTGCGACGATCACGTTGGCGGCGTGCAGGGACCGGCCGTCTTCGGAAGTCAACACGTAGCCGCCGTTGGCTGCCGTGATGGAGGCAACGGCCCAGTTGTTGTGGAGCTGCGCTCCGTGGGCCACCGCCTGGTCCACCATGGAAGCCACGGATTCGTGCGCGTCGATGACGCCGGCGTCGGGGTGCCACAGGACCTGGGTGTCAAAGGCGATCTGGGGCCAGCGCTCCGAGGCTGCTTGGGCGCTCAGAAGCTCATGGTCGATGCCGCGCCCGGCGAGGACCGCGGCGAGGCGTTCCGGCTGGCGGACCTGGCCGTAATCCACGGCGCCCGTCGGGGTGATGAGCTGCTTGCCGCTCAGACGGGCCAGCTCATCCCACCCGGCCTTCGCTTCCTGCACCAGGGCGGTGTAGAAATCCTCGGGGTAGGCGTAGCGGAAGATCCGGGCCGAGCCATGGGAGCTTCCGGCATCGTTCGCGGGGGTTGAACGTTCGAGCAGGGCAACGTCGTGGCCGCGGGCGGCGAGATGCCACGCGGTGGCAGCTCCAGACAGTCCCGCGCCGACAACGGCGTATTCGGTCGATTCCATGAGTGCCTCCTGGGGAATGGGATGGGCTCGATGACTTCGCCCGGGTATACAACCAGTAACTCACCCCTGATAACACTGCGTCCAATATAATTTAACACAGAATTATTAGCGTCAATCGAAAGAATCATCATGGAGCTCCGGCAGCTGCGGTACTTCCTCGTCGTCGCGGACGAACTGCACTTCGGCCGGGCCGCCGAACGCCTGCACATAACCCAGCCGCCACTCACAGTCGCCGTCAGGAAGCTGGAGCGCGAGCTGGGAGTCCAGCTCTTTGACCGGACCACCCGCCGCGTGACGCTGACCGCGGCGGGCCAGGCGTTCAAGGAGCGGATCCAGGCTGCCGTTTCGGACATCGACGACGCGGCCGGGGATGTCGCCGACGTCGCAGCAGGCAAGAGCGGCAAGATCAGGGTGGGATTCGTCAGTTCAGCGAGCTACACCACCGTTCCCGAAGCCATCCGGGCCTTCCGCCAACAGTGCCCGCGCATAGACCTGGTCCTGAATCCGCTCACCAGCGGGGAGCAGATTGAGCAGTTGCTGGACGGGAACCTTGATCTCGGACTCATCCGGGATCCGGGTGACATCCCCGGGCTGAACCTTGAACTGCTGAGCACGGAGGACCTGGTGGTGGTCCTTCCCGACACACACCACCTGGCGGCCGCGAAGGAAATTCGCCCCCAGGATCTCGAGGGGGAACCCATGATCCTTTTTCCCTACCGCCTGATGCCCGGGTACGTGACGCGGGTCCTCCGACTCTTCGATGCGCTGCGAACACCGCCGATCGTGGTGCAGCAGGCCATCCACCAAGAAACTGTCCTGGGCCTGGTCGCGGCAGGTCTGGGGATATCCGTCCTGCCGGAATCAGTGCAGCGGTTCCAGATGCCGGGGGTCACTACTCGCCGTTTTGCTGGCAGGCCGCAGACGGAACTCCATATGGCCCATGTATTTGGTCATTCGCCTGCCGTAGATGACTTCATCCTGTGCCTCAAGGGAGAAATTCCGACATAAGCCTTGTGTGATCACATATCCCAGAAGTATCCTGAGCGGACTTCTAAGTTGGCCGCCGTTCCGGGCTGCCGACGCTTCCCAAATACAGAGGAAGTCCCATGCTCCAGCCAGTCGCCGTCGTCGAACGTTTGTGCATCCAGGCTGCGCAGGAAGCCGGCGCTGCTGAGGCCGCTGCGGCGGCGCTGGCCGATGCCATCATCCACGCGGAGCTGCGTGGCCGCAGCTCCGTCGGTGTTTCGCACCTCTTCGACTACCTTGCCGGGCTGGAATCAGGTGCCATCAACGGGGCGGCGGTGCCGCTCATCTCAGTCCGGGGCGGAATCATCGCCTGCGATGCCGGCAAAGGCATCCCTCACACCGGGTTTCTCGAGGCTGTCGACACAATCCTGGATGTGGCCGGCACCCATGGCTGCGCCGTCTTCCTGCAGAACAATTCGTACACTTGCGGTGAGCTCGGCTATTTCACGGACCGCCTGGCCGAAGCCGGACTGGTCTCTCTTGCCGCGGCAAATTCCCCCGCCCTGATGGCAGTGGGTTCCAGCGGGCGACGGGTTCTGGGGACAAACCCGATATCTTTCGCCGCCCCCACCGGTGCCCAGCAGCCTTTCCTCATCGACCAGGCATCAACTGAGACAGCATTCGTAGCCGTCCGCGAGGCGGCGGCGGCCGGAAGGGCAATACCAGCCGGGTGGGCTGTCGATTCCCAGGGTGAGCCGACCACAGATTCCCGTGCCGCCGTCGAAGGTTCCCTTTTGCCCTACGGAGGCCACAAAGGCGCCAACATGGCGCTCGTAGCAGAGGTGCTGGCCGGACTGGCAGGCGGACTCTGGTCGGTCGATGCGCCGTCATTCACCGAAGGAAGTGCAAGCCCCGAAATTGGCATGACTGTCCTGGCCATTAATCCGCGCTTCGCCGATGCGGCTTTCCCGCTAAGGCTTGGCGCACATTTGGACCGGCTATCCCGGGACTACCAGGTACGGATCCCGGGACGGCGCCCGGAGGGCACAGCAGGCAAAGGCGAATTGGAGATCGATAGCGGGCTGTTCGAGAAACTTCAGTCCGCCGCGCAGAAAAACACGAACAGAAAGTCGGGACAAGCATGAACGACATACACGATGTCGTGGTGGTCGGGGCGGGACCGGCGGGGCTGGGACTCGCATACGATCTCCGCGACCTGGATCTGGACATTCAGGTACTGGAAGCCGACGACGACATTGGCGGACGGACGCGGAGCCTCCAACTCGCCGGCGCCACTGTCAACACGGGTGCCATGTTCATCTACCGCGGAACGCGCGCCGAAGCGCTGGCGAAGGAACTGGGACAGGAAACCTTGCCGTTCCATCCGGCTACCTATGGTGTGCATATTGACGGCGTTACCTCCGTTGCGGGTTCCACCGCCGAAGTCGTCGAACGCCTACCGCTGCCTCTTGAGTCCAAGGACGCGCTGGTCGATTTCATGGAAGGACTGGAGAGTGAGTACAGGGCAAATGTGTCGGGCGGAACCATCACCGCCAAGGCCGCGGGCCTGGAGCATGAAACCGTTGCCGCCAGGCTGGAAGGGCTCCCAGGGCCTGCCCGGAGCATCATTGAATCAGCGGTCCGGGGCGGTGCGGTGGGGGATGCGGCCCAACTGTCGGCCAAGTATGCTCTCCGCTATCTCGCTAGCTACATCGCCCACGAATGCGACAACCGCCTCTACCCGGTGAACGGCATGCAGGCCCTTCCGCGCGCCCTCGCCGCCAATGCCGGCGCCCGGACCTCCATTGCTACAGGCATGTGCGTCCACAGTGTGCGGCTACGGGATGATCTGGTTGAAGTTACTGCCGGTGACGGAGAGCGGCAGCGGGTGTTTCTCGCCCGCCACGTTGTGGTGACGGTGCCCGCTCCGCAGGTGGCAGGCCTGTGCCACGACCTGCCCCGCTGGAAGGTTGAGGCCCTGAGGGCGGCCGAGACGCCGGGCAGCACGACGCTCACCATTGCCGCCAACATAGAGGGCCTGCCGAAGTTCGCGGACTGGTCCTTCGTTTCGACTGTGGGTAAGAAGTTTGACGCCATCATCAATCCGCAGCCCGGAGTTCTGCCGGCCGACGGAATCGTCAGGTTCACGTGCTACGGAAACTCGGCAGGATTCGTCCCGGGAATCGAAAGCGACGAACAGCAGATACAGCGGTGGATCGAAGATTTCCTCGAGGTCGCGCCGGAGCTCCAAGGCCGGATTGTCGGGTCAGTGGCCACCACCTGGGAGCACTGCTTCTCCGTGCTGTCCCCGAAGCGAAACGACGCTTTGCCCGAGCTCCAACGCAGTATCGGCAATCTGCATTTCGCGGGGGACTACACCTCGGAGACGGCAGGTTCGCATGGTGCGTACGGGGAAGCCAGTCGTGTGGCGCAGTTGTTGCGAGAAGCCTTCGGGGAAGGGCCCACAAGCCCGTCCCACCGGGGACTATTAGCGTCTGGCTAATAGATGCATGCCCAGCAGTTGGCAGGAGAAGCGCAGCCCTCCGGGGACTGCGCTTCCTGTGTTTAGGGGGCTCCCTGCAGCTTCAAACTCTCCCAAAAAGATGCGCGAAAAGGGTGGTTGTGATCACATATCTCATCTATACTGTGATTCAGCCGACGATTTTCGAGGTGTCTTGAACCTCGATGACGGTAACCAAATTCTTGCTTCACCGCTAAGGGCGCCAATGCGCGACTCCTGACGCTAACTCGACATTTTGACGTGAAACGTAGACGTCTCTGACCGTAAGGGAGATAACGTGGCCACCGCCCGAATTGACGCAGACACCCGTATCCTCATCATTGGCGCCGGCGTCGTTGGTGCAGCGCTGGCCGACGATCTGACCCGGCACGGCATGAAGTCCGTAACAGTGGTGGACCAAGGTCCCCTGTACCGGACTGGTGGGTCCTCATCCCATGCCCCTGGCTTCGCGTTCCAGACGACAGGTTCGTCGGTGATGTCCGAACTGGCCCGGCGAACACTCGACAAGCTGGACGGGCTGACATTGGATGGCCAGTGGATCCTCAAGCGGGTGGGCGGTCTCGAACTGGCTTGTGACGGGGAACGGCTGGAGTACCTGCATCGCCGGCACAACCTCGCCCAGTCATGGGCCGTCCCGTCCCGGATCGTGTCCCCTGAAGAGTGCGGGAAGCTGTTCCCGGGCCTCGACAGTTCCGCCGTGCTCGGCGGACTGCACACGCCAACGGACGGAGTGGTCAAGGCCCTACGCGCCGTCGAATGGCAGGCCCGTCGTGCCATTGCGAACGGGGCACGTTTTTATGGCCATACTGAGGTTACGGGGTTCCGTATGGAACGTGGACGCGTGACCGGCGTCGACGTCGGACGCACGCCGCCCGTGCCGGGCAACCCCTCCAAGGGTGACCAGCTTCCAGAAGGGACGTCCTTCCTGGAAGCCGATATCGTCGTCGTATGCGCCGGGCTCTGGGGCCCCGGGCTTGGCAAACTGCTGGGCCTGGAGCTTCCCATGGTCCCCATGGAGCACTGCTCCGCCTCCACCGACGCCCTGCCGTCGCTTGCCGGCTTCAGTGACGAGGAAGAGATCGACCAGCCCATGGTGCGGCACCAGGCCACCGGTTCCTACTTCCGCCAGGGCGGAGAGCGAATTCTGTGGGGAACCTACGAGCACCGCGTCATCCCCGTGGACCAGTCCCAGATCGCTTCCCCTGAGGACTTTGCCAGAACGCAGATTGAACCAGCCATCCATCCCCTGACGTGGAACGACGCCAAGGACGGGTGGAACGAACTGAGGCGGCTGTTCCCGGAGGCGAACAGCTGCGAACCAGCAGAGGGATACAACGGAATCTTCTCGTTCACTCCGGACGGCAACCCGCTCCTCGGGGAGGTCCCGGGCATCAGGGGACTTTGGCTGGGCGAATCCGTGTGGCTGACCCAATCCGCAGGCGTGGCCGGCGTCCTGGCTGACTGGATTGTGACCGGAGATCCCGGCGTTGACACGACGAGCCTCGACTTCCGTCGCTTCGATCAAGCACACCTGACGCGCAGCGCCAGCATTGCGCGGGCCAGCGAGAACTACGACGAGGTCTACGACATCAGCCACCCGCGCAACCAGACGATGCAACTGAGGAAGTTCGCCACAACGCCCTTCTATGTTCGGCAGGAAGCCCTGAAGGCAGAGTTCGGGACTTCACAGGGCGGCTGGGAGCGTCCCCTGTGGTACGGCACTACCAAGGCGAATCAGCCAGCAGTGCCGCGGGACGCATGGGGGACGTACGGATGGTCTCCGTCCATTTCTGCCGAGGCGCGCCAGGCCGCAAACGGCGTTGGGCTCGTCGACAGGGGAGCGGTCAGCGTCTTCGAAGTCCGCGGTGAGGATGCCGGGAAGCATCTGGATGAAATCCTCGGCTCAGCTGTAACTTTGCAGGTCAACGGTTCAGCACACGCCCACCTGAAGAGTCCGTCCGGGGGTATGGCAGCTGTTCTGACAGTTTTGCGGACTGCTGACGACTCATTTCTCGTCATCGGCAGCAGCCCCGAGGACGTCTGGCATCTCCGCCGGAAGACTCCGCACTCTGACACGGTCACCGTTTCCGATTTGTCGTCAGCAACAACCGCGTTGGCGCTGATCGGTCCGGATGCAGCAACAGTTCTCGGTTCGGTCACGCGCGGTGCCGCCCCCGCGGCGAACTCACCCGAGACGCCAGTGCTCGACGTCGGAGGCGTTCCGGCCCGCGTCGTGGCAGAAACCGCCTCAGGTCTGGGCGGCTGGACACTTTATACGGCCACAGAGCACGGCCTCTACCTCTGGGATCTCCTCGTTGAGGCCGGTGCGCAGCATGGGATTGCTCTCGTCGGCGACGAAGCATTCACAGCGCTGCGGATTGCCAACGGAGTGCCTGCATTCGGTGTTGAGTACGGCCCCCGGGACAACGCCTTTGAAGCTGGCCTTGCCGGTCCTTCCACCGATGAGGGCGCACGTCCTGGGCACCGACTGCTCGTGCGCCTGAGAATGCGCAGCGATCTCCACGCCGTCGTCCCGGGTGAACCGGTGTCGAAGGACGGCTGCGTGGTCGGGTTCATCACAAGTTCCGCCGAGGACCCCGCCTCAGGTCATTTCCTCGCTTTCGCCTGGGTCGACCCGGAAGTCGCGGCGGTGGGCGCTGAAGTGGAGATATCACACCTCGACCAGCGTTGGGCGGCGTGCGTCGAGCGTTCCCGCTAAGAACCAATTCGGGCCGTCGTCCGGTCATGCGTGTTCCTATCTGTTTTTACATGGGATGCATGGAAAGGAGGAACAAGTCGCCATGACCTTCGTTGATTCCCAGCCTGCTCGTTGCCCCGTGTGGCGGTGCTCGATCGCGGCCGACGGTTGTGCTGCAGCCACGGTGGCGGTGGAGCATGACAATTCAGAGTGGTACGAAATCACTCACAAGACGGAATTGCCGCGCACGGAGGGCGCGGCAGGTATCTGGGCAGGCAGCGAAGTGGTCAAAAAGGAAGTGGGGGCAGTGTCCACACTTTTGGCTTCGGACCGGGTCGTACATCGGCCGGACTGGGTCGTATTCGGCATGTTTCCGGGAGTTCCCAGTGTTTGCAAGGGCTGGAGTCCGGTTCGAGTCCCACCTCGGGCACAGTGTTTCCTCAGGTCAGAGGCATATTCACCGTTGAAACGCTCCCATGGCGTCCCCAAAAGGGCCTCTATATGATGCTGTCTTGTCCAAGGGGTCGTAGAGGACCGGCGCGCGGACGGCGCGCATGGAAGCTGCGTCCGCTGCCACTCGCGTTCGGCGGCGCGGGCATGTGCGGCACCGCCGGCTGGAACGGATCACAATCCGTAACATCGCGGAAGCGGGTAAACGTGCACGGACCCGCGCGAAGCGGTGCGCGCGCTCAGGCCCCGGAGCAAGTTGCAACGCGACTTCCTGTTGCAGTTGGCGATCGGCGGGCCAAAGCACCCTGTTAGATGCAACGGGTTGTGGCACCCGGCCTGCCTACTCGAACGCGGTCGCCAGCCAAGCGAGTTCGGACAGTGTCTGCCAGCGTACTTCATCCTCACGGTGGAACAGGTCTTTGGTTTTCGCCAGGAGCAGGGTGTAGGGCCGGCCCTGTCTCCGGGTGGTGTGTCGAACTGGTAGGCCGGAGGCGTCGATTTGCTGGTGGATGTGTTGCCGACCCGGCGTGGCCAGCGGCCACTCGTGGGTGCGTTCGGAGCGGGCGGCCAGAAACTCTGCCAGCCGATCGCACAGGCCGCAGCCGCATCCGGTCCAAGTTATCGACCAGTCGCCCCCGGCCCGCGGCGGACGGCCGACGAGTCGGGTTAGCCGGTCCCGGCAGTCGTGGGCGATGGCGAGCAACGCCGGGTTGGGCGGCAGTCGGTGTGCCCGCAAGACCGGCACCAGCAGTTCGACCACGTTGTCGCCCAGGGGCTGCAGGGCCTCAGCGATGGCCGTGCCCAGCTCATCCGACGCGGCCTCCAGCACCCGGGACAGAGGTTCTCCGAGCTCGGCCAGATATGTATGCCGTCGCTCGGAGTGCTTCTGGCCCATTCCCATGTCGATCCCGTTCCACAGCCAGCGCCAGACGAGGTCAGCGCATCCGTCCGCGATCGGGCTCGCTTCGTGTTGGCGCAACTTCTGGCACAACGGCAGCAGGGTCTCGGTGGCCCATGTGAGCTGGTCCAGCCCGGCGACCCGATTCGGGGACTGCCAGCTGCCGATGAGGTCCAGAACCCACGGATCGCCGTACGCCTGCGCGAGTGCCGCAAGCAGCGGGGCATGGTCGGCTGTCAGCATCTGAATGCGGAACGGCGCCACCACCACTCGCGCGATCACGGCGTCATCCAACCCAGCCGCGACCCTAAGCGCGGGCGTGAGCACCTCCGGGCCGATATTGGTCCAAAATGGCTTCAGCGACGCGGCGTCCGCCCGGGCGCCATCCAGCTTACCGGCATCGATCCGGTCGAGCAGGCTCCGAAGTCCCCAGGCCGATCCCGCCTCGGCGCGTACCGCAAAGGCCTTCTCCTGGGGCCACACGATTACCGCTGCCCGGCGATACCACCGGTCCAGGGTGTTCCCGTAGTTGCCCATGTAGCCTTCGTACTCGGTTTCGTAGGGCGTGATGGACTCCGTCGGTGTGACCATGCAGACTTCGTGCTCGTCCAGGGCGAGCCGGATCGTCTCGGCTTCGGAACCGTCGGCACTCGTCCACCAGCTCAGGGTGATCTCGTCGTCGATCAACTCATTGAGCTGATGGGCGTCATCGTCGGTGCCGGGCTCGTCATCGTCCGCTTCGTTGTCGTCGGCCTCGTCGTCGTACCAACCACCCTGCCAGGTGTCTTCGTCGGGCAGGACATCCCAGGTCTCCCTGATCTCGGCCAGGGCGAGCATATTCTGGCACCCGGCTTGCTGTGCCGCTGCAAGTAGCGTCGCAACTCGTTCGGCGTCCGCGCCCTTGAACCGGCCGGCTGCTAAACCGCCCTGGGTGTACTCGTGGTCCAGCAGGAACGCCAGCCGCGTCGGCTCGCCAAGGTCGCGGCCGCCATACTTGCTGAAGACGCGCGTTGTGAAGTGCTCGATGAGGCAGGACGACGCCTTCTCGACCGGACCGGCTTCGGAGGTCTCGCTGGGGCTGGTCAGGAGCAGGTTGAAGGTCAGCGTGACCCGATAGCCTGAACGGACCGGCCGAACTTCGTGGCGGCGATCGGCATAGAATGCGACCAGCACAAGGTCGTTCCGGGAACCGCCGTAAACCTGCTCGCTGCCGGCATCGTCGACGACGAGCTCACCGCCGGTGTGCACCGACGGCAGCATGACCACCAGACTTGCGACCATCTCTTCGTACTTCTCGGAATCCTGATGGGGGAGGAAGAATTGCCCTTTGCCGTAGACCAGCAAGGAATGCAGCTCGGCGGTCAACCGCGCGCCGGCAGGCAGGCCGAGCTCCTCGCGGAAGTGTTCCAACGCCCCATCGAGGTGGGTCTGCCAGGACGGGCCGCCAAGCCTCACCCGGTCGGGAGCCACTTCCAAAGTGTCGCGCACCGAGGTGTCGCTCAGCGTTTGCTCGCCGCGCCCATACACGGCCGGGCGGGCGACCGCGATCAGCTTCTTCGCTTGGGCCGCTCGGATCGGGGTTTGGACCAGGCCCAGATCGGCGACCTCCAGTGTGAGCACGTTGCCCGGCAGCCGGAGCATGGCGCTGTCTGCCCTGGCAGGCTCAGTGCCCGCAAGAAGTTGCGCGAGTCGGTCGCGGGCGGGCTTCGGCATGCGATCAGCTCCAACTCAATAGTGATCGGTTCAACTTAATACGGTACCTGCCAGCTCTCGTACCTCGTGCGGATTTGGCTAAAAATCAGCGTAGAGGCCTGCAATGGGCCGTCGCCATCCGTGGCGCCAAGATCGACGGCATAATTACGCCCAATACGCTGCACTCCATCAGGTTGGCAAGGCGTTTGGCGCGTTGCCAGGGCGGCCAGTTCGGTCTTCCAGAGTCGGGTGCGGTAGCCGTTGGAACCGCCGCCGTCGGCGCTGACCAGCAGGCGGACGGCGCTCGGGTGCAGGGCCTTGCCGACGTGTTTCCCACCAGCAGGCGATGGTCGCGACGGCGAACGCGGCCGTGTCGTGGTCGGTGCCCACCGATACCCACCCGGTGTTGGCGGCGAGGTCATAGCCGCCATACGATCGTTGCAGCAAGGGCCCGTCCAGGCGGGTGGTAGACGGCGCGTTTGGCGTAACGGTGGGACAGGCCTCGAATATGCGTGTGCCGTTTGCAGCTGCGCCCGAATTACGTTGCGTTTCCGGTATTGCAACGGCCGAGGGTGGGTGGTGGCCCGCCGGTGCTACCTGTGGTGTCCGGCGGGCCAACAGGTCGGACTTTCCTGGCCGGTGAGCAGGATCCCGCGCCCGCGCGGGCTGCCCCGCCGAGGAGTGTGAACAGGCCTTGTCTACGCGTTCGTTATCCCTCATTCGAGGGATTGATGGAAAGGCGTTCGAGTTCTTGGCTGTCCAGGCTTCTCCCATGTGCCCTACGGGACTGCTACGACCTTGTGGAACATCTCGATAAGTAGTGCCAGGTCGCCGTCGTCCGGGCCGGCCCGTGCCGCACGGTGATTTTCTTCTCCGTGCACTGGTCGCCAATCAAGCTGCCATCCAGCTTCAAGGGCAAGTCGATTCCAAAAGAGTCGTTGTGTTCGCCCGTTCCCCTCTCGAAACGGATGTATGTCGTTGATCTTTTCGTAGTGATAGGCCAACCGTTCAATGAATTCGGCGCGGGCCAATCCCTTGAGATGGTTTTCCGAGGCAAGTTCCTCGAAACTGTTGATTGACGCAGTTTCGATGAGGCCCCATGGCAGGAAGAACTCGGCGCGCCCAGGACGTTCTTCCTGAGGTCCACCGTTCGGGTTTGGCCGGCCCATTCGAAGAGGTCCTGGAAGAGGTGAAAATGGATTGCCTTGAGTTCGGCAAGATCGTTGGTCGCTGGCACCGGCTCATCCAGCAATTGGGTTGCGCGGGCAAAGGATAGGTCAGCCTCGGCCGCAGCGAGCTCCTCGAGTGTCTTCGCTCCGACAAGATTTCGGAGGACTGCCGTTCCGGGTATGAGGTACGCATCGATGAAGTTAGGCGAGTCCATACCTGGCACGAACGCGGTCGACAAGTTCGTTTGAATCAATGCGGCCGGCGATGTATGAATCGGCGTCTGCGCGGGTGGCGTTTGACACGGTCAGGCCTTCGATCTCCCCGCTGTGGATAGCAGCCTCAACAAATTCTGCACGCGCTTCAGTCACAGTCATTCCGGCTCCTTTTCTGTTTGCATTGTAGGGGACCGAGGCCACGTACCCTGGTGGCAACCCGGCGTCGATGTCGGCGGTGGGTCGGTTGCCGATTCCTTGCAGGATGAGGGCGGCACCGCCTACGAGTTTCACATCGACGTGGACGCCGCGGGCCTGCAGGCGACGGCCGAGTTCCTGGAGGAGTGCATGGATCTGCGTGGCGTTGAGTTCTCCGCCGCTCCTGCGGTGGCCAGGCTGCGCTCGCGGATGAAGACGTTCATGGCGGCGAGTTCCTCTGGCGTTTCGGACATGGTGAGCTGCTTCATGGATTCCGGGATGCTCCGGTAGGACTCGGCCGGCATCCAGGCTTCGTTGAGGGGTGTGATGCGCCTGGTCCAGGACGGTGCGGGTTGCCCAAGCCGGCGTGCGGTGTAGCTGGTGATGCCGGCCAGGGCAGCGGACCACTGCGGGTCCTTGAGCCGGGGGCTGCGCTGGAGCAGTGGCCTGCCTGCGTTGAGTGACGCGGTGGCGTACTCGGCGAGCATTTTGATGGCGAACCTGAAGTCCCCTGAGCTGATCAGTCGTGTGAAGGTATGAGCGTAGTGGCGCCGTGCCGGGTCGTGGTCGCTGCCGCGGGGGATGGGGTCCTTGACTTCGAGCGACAGGCCAAGGGCAGCCACGATGGCCAGGGTCTTGCCGAGTTCTTCTCACGCGCGATCACCGATCGCCTCGTGCTGGATCTTTAGGAGCTACCCACCATGTCGACAGTGACGAAGTGCCCCGTTAACCACGGAACCATCCCGGTCCTCGACGATGACCCGTTCTCTCCGGAAATCCTGGACAACCCCCTCCCGTTCCAGGAGCGCCTGCGCGAGGCCGGCCCCGTGGTCTTCCTGTCCAAGTACAACGCGTATGCGATCGGACGCTACGAGGACCTCTCGGCCGCCGTCGCGAACTGGCAGGAGCTGATCTCGGGTGCGGGCGTGGGCCTCAACGAGCCGTGGCGTGCCCGGGGCCTGCTGCAGATGGACCCGCCGCAGCACGACGCACCACGCGAGGTGCTCCAGGCGATCATGTCCTCCAGGGTGCTGCGCTCCATGAAGGACACCTGCATGGAGGTGGCCGGAGGCCTGATTGATGACCTGCTGGCAGGCACCGCCTCCGGCGAGCAGGTCGAGATCGACGGGCACCGCGACCTGGGTTCGAAGCTCCCCGTGAACTTCTTCCCCGAGGCTTCCGGCATCTCCGAGGAGGGCCGCGAAACCTGGCGCCCTAAGCCGACCACATCTTCAATGCGCTCGGTCCCGACAACGAGCTGGTGGAGCAGGGCAAGTGCAAGGCCGCCGAATACACCGAGTGTGCCACCGCCAAGTGCCAGCGCGACGCCTTGAAGCCCGAGGGCTTCGGCGCCGACGTCTGGGCCGCCGCCGACCGCGGCGACATCCTGCACGAGCAGGCCCCGCTACTGACCCGCTCGCTGCTGTCGGCCGGCGTGGACACCACCGTCTCCGGGATCTCCGGCATGGTCTATGCCTTTGCCTCCAACCCGGAGCAGTGGGAAGCATTGCGCAGGAACCCCAACCTGGCGCGCGTTGCCTTCGACGAATCGCTGCGCTGGGAGTCCCCGGTCCAGCAGATCTTCCGCAAGACCTCGAGCGACGTCACCATCGGCGGCAGCACCATCCCCGAAGGCAGCAGGGTCATGCTCTGCTTTGCCGCGGCAAACCGCGATCCGCGCCGCTGGGAAAACCCCGACAAGTTCGACCTCTCCCGCGACCCGTCCGGGCACTTGTCCTTCGGCATGGGATCCACCAGTGCGTGGGCCAGCACGCAGCCCGCCTCCAGGCGGCGTCACTGCTGGAACAACTGGCGCCCAGGATCAAGGGCATCGAACTGGCCTCGGCGATCGAACGCCACCACAACAACACCCTTCGTGGCTGGGACTCTGTGCCGCTGCGGTTGACGCTCGCCTAAGCCACGGACAAGCAGGACCACCCCGATCGGATGATCGCCGGTGCCATGCAGCGCCTGAAATCCGGCAGGGGATCAAGCTAGTTGATCCTGGGGGAAGGCGGCGCCGGGAAGACCCATTTCCTGACCGGGATGTCGATCAGGCGTGCCCTATTCGTCCTGGGCGCCCGGCCGTCCGGCGGCCTCGCCGGGCGAAACAAACTGACGGCCCAGTTCTTGTAGGGACCGGACAAAATCGTGCGATCAGTCTGAAACTACTGTCGCCGGTGAGGCATATCCACACAGCCCAGCGCAAAGGACAATCAATGACGATTCAGGCACTTCCCACGACCACCAACTACGCAATTCTCGACGCTGCCCGCCGGCAGGTCCTCGACGACGGCATCGGACTCTCCGAGGACCAGCTTGTCGAAATCCTCCAACTGCCGGACGAAGCCCTGCCCGCCGCCCTGCAGCTGGCCCACGAAGTACGCCTGAAACACTGCGGTGAGGACGTCGAGGTGGAAGGCATCATCTCCATCAAGACCGGCGGCTGCCCCGAGGACTGCCACTTCTGCAGCCAGTCCGGCCTCTTCGACTCCCCCGTTCGCGGCGTCTGGCTGGACATCCCCGAACTGGTCAAAGCCGCGAAGGAGACCGCGGCTACCGGAGCCACCGAGTTCTGCATCGTGGCCGCCGTCCGCGGCCCGGACATCAAGCTGATGAACCAGATCAAGTTCGCGATCGACCGGATCAACGAAGCAGTGGACATCAACATCGCCTGTTCCCTGGGCATGCTGACCCAGCGCCAGGTGGAGCAGCTCGCCAGCTGGGGCGTCCACCGCTACAACCACAACCTCGAAACCGCGCGCAGTTACTTCCCCGAAGTCGTCACGACGCACACTTATGAGGAGCGCTTGGAAACCTGTGCCATGGTCAAGGACGCCGGCATGGAGCTGTGCTGCGGTGCCCTCATCGGGATGGGCGAAACCCTGGAGCAGCGGGCGGAACTCGCGGCCCAGCTCGCCGCCCTCGAACCCCATGAAGTCCCGCTGAACTTCCTCAACCCCAGGCCCGGAACCCCGCTGGAAAACCAGGGCCTGATGGACGGCAAGGACGCACTCCGCGCTATCGCTGCCTTCCGCCTGGCCATGCCGCGCACCGTGCTCCGCTACGCCGGCGGCCGCGAACTCACCCTCGGTGACCTCGGCACCCGCCAAGGCCTCATGGGCGGCATCAACGCCGTCATCGTCGGCAACTACCTCACCACTCTCGGCCGCCCCGCCAACGCCGACCTCAACCTCCTTGTGGAACTCAACATGCCCATCAAGGAACTCCAGAAGACGCTATGATCCCCAACCGCTCCCTAACCTCGCAAGCTCGGCCAGGGAACCCGGCGGTCGTGGCCCCAGGCTCGACGGGCTCAACTACCAGCTCAACCACCGCTGAGTTTTGCGGGCACTGCGGCGGGATGTACGACGGCGGTGCGCTGGCGCCGTCGTTCGCCCACCGGCAGTGTGAGGAACTGTTGCAGTTGGAGCCGCCGCGCTACTGTGCCGTTTGCCGCCGCCGTATGAAAGTCCAGGTGATGCCGACAGGCTGGACGGCGAAGTGCTCGCGCCATGGGGTGCTTGTCCCATGACGCCGGGTAGGGCGCAGCTGGGCCTGATCCAGCGGGACCGCGCCCGGTTGTGGCACCCGTACGCGCCGGCATCCCCCGACCTTCCGCTGTGGGAGGTTGAAGCGGCCGACGGCGTGCGGCTGCGGCTTCGGGGCGAGGACGGCACACGCCATGAGGTGGTTGATGCCATGTCCTCGTGGTGGTCGGCGATCCATGGCTACCGCAACCCCGTGCTGGACGCCGCCGCAAAGCGGCAGTTGGCCAGTTTCAGCCATGTGATGTTCGGCGGCCTCACGCACGCCCCGGCGGTGGAACTGGCTGAACGGCTGGTGGCAATGGCCCCGTCCGCGCCGGGGCGGCCGGACTTGGAGCGGGTGTTCCTGGCGGACTCCGGTTCGGTCGCGGTGGAGGTTGCGTTGAAGCTGGCTGTGCAGTTCCAGGCCGCCTCCGGACATCCTCAGCGGCAGCGGTTCCTGACTATCCGGGGCGGATACCACGGCGACACGTTCGCGGCGATGGGGGTCTGCGATCCCGTGGATGGCATGCACTCCATGTTCCCCGGCCTGCTGGGCGGCAACGTCTTTGCGCCGCGTCCGCCGGCTGCGGCTTTTGCCACACCGGAAAGCATACGGGCGTGGGTCTCGGAGCTTGAAGAGATCGCTGCCGTGCATTCTGGGGAGCTGGCCGCGGTCATCGTCGAGCCGGTCCTCCAGGGGGCCGGCGGCATGCACGCGTACCCGGCCGAATGCCTGACAGTGCTGCGGCAGGTGGCGGACCGGCACGGGCTGCTGCTCATTTTTGATGAGATCGCGACCGGTTTTGGGCGCACCGGTGAGCTGTTTGCGGCTAATCATGCCGGCGTGGTGCCTGACATCATGTGCGTGGGCAAAGCACTGACCGGCGGGTACCTGACTCTCGCTGCAATGCTTTGCACAGGTGACGTGGCGGCAACGGTTTCCGCTGGCCCAGCCGGTGCGCTGCTGCACGGTCCCACCTTCATGGGCAACCCGCTGGCGTGTGCGGTGGCCAATGCCAGCCTTGGCATCATCGCCGAAGGGGGCTGGCGCGACGACGTTGCCAGGATCAACGCTGGCTTGGTCTCCGGGCTCGCCCCGGCACTGGCGCTTGCGGCTGTGCGGGATGTCCGCACCATCGGAGCGGTAGGCGTCATCGAACTGCACGACCGCGTGGACGTCACCGCGGTGACCGCCGCAGCGATCCGGCACGGTGTCTGGGTGCGGCCGTTCCGGAACCTCGTTTACACGATGCCGCCATATATCAGCTCTTCGGCGGACATTGAGCAGATCACCGCGGGCATGACGGCCGCCGTCGCCGAAGTCCACGAATGCGTCCCGGCGCAGTCCAGGGGCCTGGCATGAGCGCGTCGATGATCCATTGGCTGGAGCGGCAGGCCGCGGTCCGCGATCGCAGGGGCCTGGTCCGCCGCCCGCTCGTCCGCGCGGCGGACGAAGAGTTCATCGACCTTGCCAGCAACGACTACCTGGGACTCGCCGCGGACCCTCGGGTCACCGGGGCCGCGGCGGCGGCCGTGCTGCAGTGGGGTGCGGGTGCAACGTCCTCGAGGCTGGTCGCCGGAACCACCCGGCTGCACCTGGACCTCGAGCGGGAACTGGCCATGCTCACCGGGATGGACTCGGCGCTGGTGTTCTCCTCCGGCTACCTGGCGAACATCGGTGTGATCACGGCGCTGGGCGGCCCCGGGACCCTGATCATCGCGGATGAACATTGTCATGCCTCGATGATTGACGGGTTCCGGCTGAGCCGCTCCCGAACCGAATCTTTTACGCACAACAGAGTGGAGGACGCCGGCCGGCTGGTGGCCGACCGGCCGGAACCGCGCGCGCTGATCGCCGTCGAATCCGTCTACAGCGTCCTGGGTGACGAAGCCCCGCTCGCCGGCCTGCTGGCCCTGGCCGAGGAACACGACGCCGTGCTGCTCATCGACGAGGCCCACAGCCTCGGTGTCACCGGCACCGGCACCTTCCAGGGCCGCGGTTCGGTGGCCGGGACCATCCTTGCCGGGCATCCGAACGTGATCGTGACCGCGACGCTGTCCAAGGCCCTGGGCAGCCAGGGCGGAGCGGTCCTGGGATCCGCTCTGCTGCGGGAACACCTCGTCAACCGGGCGCGAAGCTTCATCTTCGACACCGGCCTGGCGCCTGCCTCCGCCGCTGCAGCCCTCGCCGCCGTGCGGATCATCCGGGATGAGCCATGGCGGGCCGGATACGTCCGAAGGAACGCTGCGGCGCTGGCCGCCGGGCTCGCCCCGGCCCTTACAGCCCGCGGCGCCGCCGTCGAGCAGACAGCGGGGGCCGTCCAGTCCATCGCCATGCCCTCCGCCGAATCAGCTCTGGCGGCCACCCAGGCCGCGCATACCTCCGGCGTCCGGATCGGCTGTTTCCGACCGCCGTCCGTTCCGGACGGAATTTCACGGCTGCGGCTCACCGCCCGCGCCACCCTTACTCCCAAGGAAATCGAAGACAGCTGCGCAGTGCTGCGCGGCATTTTGGAGGAACTTTCATGAAACTGCCCGGCATCATCCTGGTCACCGGTACGGACACCGGCGTCGGTAAAACCATCACGACGGCGGCACTCGCCACCGTCCTCCGCGGAACGGGGCGCAGCGTCGCGGTGTACAAACCGTGTCAGTCAGGCGCCGCCGACGGCGATTCCGACGCGGCCGAAATTGTCCGGCTCGCCGGCGCCGTGAGAGCAGAAACGGGAGTCGTCCTGCAACAGCCGCTGGCGCCCGTCGCGGCTGCCGCCGTCGACGGAACGCCCCTCCCCAGCGTGGCTGCCCACGCCGAGAAAATCGGCGAGCTCGCCGCGTCCCACGACCACGCACTGGTGGAGGGTGCAGGCGGCCTCCTGGTAGAGCTGGATTCCGACGGCGGCACGCTGGCGGACCTCGGATCACTCCTGGCGGCAGCCTTTGTGCTGGTCACCCGGCCGGCGCTCGGGACCCTGAACCACACCGCCCTGACCCTCGAAGCGCTGGACGCGCGGGACCTGCAGGTCATTGGCGTCGTACTCGGAAGCTGGCCACGCAACCCTGACTTCGTACATCACAGCAACAGGCAGGTGCTCGGAACGCTGCGGGTACCCTTCCTCGGCGCCCTCCCCGAGCAAGCCTCGGAGCTTTCCCCTGCGGATTTCCGTGCCGGAGCAACTGTCTGGCTGAATGGCCTGCCCGCATGAACCCGGCGATGACGGCCGGACGAGCGGAGATGCTGATGCCACGTCCGAATGAGGCGGCGCCCACGGGACAGGCTGCCGACGGCGCCCGCTGCCCGTACCTCGTCGTGAGTGACCCGGACGCGGTCCGTGAAGTGCTGCACCGGCCAGCCGACTTCAGCCCCGCGAATGCCCTGATCGCGGTCACACCCCTGGCAGGACCGGCCCTGCGCGTGCTGCAACGCGTGAACTTTGCGCTGCCTCCCGTTCTCGCCAGCAACGACACGGACACACACGCCGGGATCCGCAAGGTCGTTGCAGGATTCTTCACACCGGCCACCGTCGCCGCCATGGAACCGCGGATCCGGGAACTGGCCAGGGAAGCGGCACGGAACGCCACGGACGAACTCGACTCCTCCGGTTCCGTGGATCTCGTGCAGATGGTCGCGGCGTTTCCCCCGGCAGTGGTCATGCTCGAACTCCTCGGGCTTCCTGTTCGGGATCTTGCGGCCCTCAAGCGGTGGGGCCTCGACTCCATGGAACTGTTCTGGGGCTGGCCAGATACGGACCGGCAACTCGAACTCGTCCACAGCGCCGCCGATTTCTACGTCTGGCTGCGGAAGCTCGTCGCGGAATCCAGGAAGGCCACCGGACGCAACCTGTTCAAATCCCTGGCCGAACACGGCCTGTCCACGCCTGAGATCTGCTCACTGGGCTACTTCCTGCTGATCGCCGGACAGGAAACCACCACCCAGCTCATCAGCACCACCCTGTTCCGGCTCCTGGAAGGGTCCGCGACCGTGGGCTGGAACGACGCAACCTCCGAAGAAGGCTCCAAGTCGATGGTCAGACACGTGCTGGCCACCGAATCATCCGTCCCGACCTGGCGCCGCGTGGCAGCGCACGACACGACCCTTGGTGGCGCCCGGATTAGGGCTGGGTCTGAAATCCTCCTCGAACTGAGCGGCAACCAGGTCACCTCGCCGTCCGGGCATGAACGCCAGTCCTGTGCTCCACAAACGGTCCGGCGCGGGTTACCAGTCTCCCCGGGCGTGGTGTTTGGGTCAGGCATCCACCGCTGCCTCGGTGCCAGGCTCGCCGAACTCGAGGCGGCTGTCATCGTCCAGGAGACCGCCGCTGCCCTTCCCGGGATACAACTGCATGGTCCCGAACCTGAATGGATCAGGTTCCTCTCTTTTCAGGCACCCCGGACGGTGGCCGTTATCCAACTCCAAGGACAAGCGTCGGCAGCCCCGCCGCCGAGACGTGAGCACTGAAAATGCCGTCAAAGGCCTGCGGACTCTGTCCTTTGACAGCTTTTATCGCACCGATAAGGGATAGTGTGTCAACAGATTAGACCACAGTCCTTTCTGGACGTCGAAATGCTGAGTTCTTGAGAATACGCGAAGAAATGAATTTCTTTCCATGGTTTTCTCTGGAAAGCCTCTGGGAAGTGCTGAAAAGTATTGAGCAAGGAAAGATTTACCGCATCGGGACAACCGGCCGGGACTGCAGCGAGGCAGTACCGGCAGCGTGTGGCCTGGCTGTGGTTCGAGTGATGTCCCGTTCCATAGCGCCGTAGGCGGAGTCTCGGTGCTGAGAATTACTGCACTCAAGTCAGCGCCAGACATCGCAGGGCCGCGAGACAGGACCTCTGGGACCGCGGCCCCGTAACCCCGAGATGCTCGACGGCCAACGTCTGCAGGCTCACTGGTGATTCAACATAAGTCGGTACGCCCGGGCGGCGGATTCCCCGTCCGGGCATATTCATGATGAAAGAGAGCAACAAATGACGCGTATTGGGATCGTGGCCGAATTGGGTCGCGAGACGAGGGTGGCAGCGACGCCTGTCACCGTCAAGCAGTTGTTGGGATTGGGCTACGACGTTGTGGTCGAGAAGGGTGCGGGGGAGGCATCGTCCTTCCGCGATGACGCCTATGCCGCGGCGGGTGCCGTGATTGTGGGTGCGGACGAGGCGTGGGGAAGTGAGGTGGTGCTGCGGGTGAACCCGCCCACCGGGGAAGAGATCGGCCGCCTGGCCGAGGGTGCGACGCTGATCGGGTCGTTGAGCCCTGGCCTGCGGCCGGATCTGGTGGAGGCGTTGGCCGCTCGGCCGATCACGGCTCTGGCGCTCGATGCCGTGCCGCGTATCTCGCGGGCTCAGTCAATGGATGTCCTGAGCTCGATGGCGAACATTGCCGGATACCGTGCCGTGATCGAGGCGGCCCACGAATTCGGCCGGTTCTTTACCGGTCAGGTGACCGCGGCGGGCAAGGTCCCGCCGGCGAAGGTCCTGGTCGCCGGCGCCGGTGTCGCTGGGTTGGCGGCGATCGGGGCCGCGAGCAGCCTGGGCGCGATCGTGCGGGCGACGGACCCGCGTCCGGAGGTGGCCGATCAGGTGAAGTCCATTGGCGGGACCTACCTCAAGGTCGAGGTCGCCGAGGAGATGAAGTCCTCCGACGGGTACGCCAAGGCTACGTCAGAGGCCTACAACGCACGCGCCGCGGAGATTTACTCCGAGCAGGCACGGGACGCGGACATCATCATCACCACGGCCCTGATCCCGGGACGTCCTGCGCCGAAGCTGCTCACGGCCGAGGACGTGGCCGGCATGAAGTCCGGCAGCGTGATAGTTGACATGGCCGCCGGGCAGGGCGGGAACGTGGAAGGCTCCGTTGCCGGAGAACGCACAGTCACGGAGAACGGTGTGGTGATTCTGGGTTACACGGATCTTCCGGCGAGGTTGCCGGCCCAGGCCTCCCAGCTGTACGGCACGAACATGCTGAACCTCCTCAAGCTCCTGACCAAGGACAAGGACGGCCAGCTGAGGATCGACTTCGACGACGTCGTCCAGCGGTCGGTGACGGTGGTCCGGGACGGTGAGAAGACCTGGCCGCCGCCACCGGTGCAGGTCTCCGCAGCACCTGCTGTGAAGGCTGACGCCGCCGGCGCGGGGGAGTCCGCTGCCGGTACGGCTAAGAAGAAAACGGGACTGAGCCCTGCAGGTAAGGCCAGTCTCGTTGCCGCGGGCATCGCGGTGCTGTTCGGAATCAACGCGGTTGCCCCGGCGCCGCTGCCCCAGCACTTCACGGTGCTGATGCTCTCCATCGTGGTCGGGTTTTATGTGATCGGGAAAGTCCACCATGCCCTGCACACCCCGCTGATGTCTGTCACCAACGCCATCTCAGGAATCATCGTCGTCGGTGCGCTGCTGCAGGTCACCTCGGACAACCCCGTCATGCAGGTCCTCGCCGCCGTCGCGGTCCTGCTGGCCAGCATCAACATCTTCGGCGGCTTCGCTGTGACCCGGCGCATGCTCGCCATGTTCTCCCGCGGAAACGGGGCACGTAAATGAGCGCCGTCACCGAAACAGCAGCCGCAATACTTACGAGGAGCTTAACCGTGTCTGACACCGTCTCCGGTCCCTTGACCGCAGAATCCATCGCAGGGGCGGCCTACGTTGTCGCGGCCCTGCTGTTTATCCTCAGCCTCGCCGGGCTGAGCAAGCACGAGAAAGCCCGCGCCGGTGTCATTTACGGCATCACCGGCATGATCATCGCCCTGGCGGCCACGATCTGGCTGACCCTCCAGGGCGCCTGGGGCACAGGCCACGGCCTGACCGGCCTCGTCCTGCTCCTGGCCGCAGTCCTGGTCGGTGGGGCCATCGGGCTCTGGCGCGCCCGGGTCGTGGAAATGACCGGCATGCCCGAACTGATCGCCCTGCTGCACAGCTTCGTGGGCCTCGCAGCGGTCCTGGTGGGCTGGAACGGCCACCTCGAAGCCCCCGAGCTGTCCCCGGACCTGACAGCCATCCACCATGCCGAGGTCTTCATCGGTGTCTTCATCGGCGCGGTGACCTTCACCGGCTCCATCGTCGCCTTCCTGAAACTCTCGGCCCGGATGAAGTCCTCACCGCTGATGCTGCCCGGCAAGAACGCCATCAACCTCGGCGCCCTCGCCGCGTTCGTCGCACTGACCATCTGGTACGTCAACGACTCCCAACTCTGGCTACTGGCCGTTGTCACCCTCCTGGCCCTGGGGATGGGCTGGCACCTCGTGGCCTCCATCGGCGGCGGCGACATGCCCGTGGTTGTATCCATGCTCAACAGCTACTCCGGCTGGGCCGCAGCCGCCGCGGGATTCCTGCTCAACAACGACCTGCTCATCATCACCGGCGCCCTGGTCGGCTCCTCCGGCGCCTACCTGTCCTACATCATGTGCAAGGCCATGAACCGGTCCTTCATCTCCGTGATCGCCGGCGGCTTCGGCATCGCCGCACCCACCGCCGGGGACGTTGACCACGGCGAGCACCGCGAAATCACGGCCCAGGCCACGGCCGACCTGCTGACCAACGCCTCCAGCGTCGTCATCACCCCCGGCTACGGCATGGCCGTGGCCCAGGCCCAGTACCCCGTAGCCGAACTCGCCCACCAACTGCGCGAACGCGGCGTGAACGTCAGGTTCGGCATCCACCCGGTCGCCGGCCGCCTGCCAGGGCACATGAACGTACTACTGGCCGAAGCCAAAGTCCCCTACGACATCGTCCTGGAAATGGACGAAATCAACGACGACCTCGGCGACACCTCCGTAGTCCTCGTCATCGGCGCGAACGACACCGTCAACCCCTCAGCGGCGGAAGACCCCAGCAGCCCCATCGCCGGCATGCCCGTCCTCCGCGTCTGGGAAGCCGAGAACGTCATCGTGTTCAAACGCTCCATGGCCGCCGGCTACGCCGGCGTCCAAAACCCACTCTTCTACCGCGACAACTCGCAAATGCTCTTCGGCGACGCCAAACAACGCGTCGAAGACATCCTCCGCGCCTTCTAAGAGAAAACCCCTCCTGACGTGTCCCGCTAGCTAGGCCGCAATACTCAGCCCGGCTATCAGTGGTCTCGACACCTACACCCGCCCCTGACCACCTAATGAGAGGAAGACACGATGCGCAGACGGCGAGTTCCCTTCAACATCCCCGCACGGAAGGGTTTCAGATCCAGCTTCCTGGACCGGACCTCCTGCCCAGAAGAAGGGGTCTGACCTGCAGCGGAACAGTGGTTGGCGCTAAGGATTCTGTCCCGGTGGCACGGTTCGGGGGTTGCTGGTTGGGAGGTGGCGGTAGATGGACGCGCGGGAGACGCCGAGCGCTTTAGCGATCTGGGTGGGACTTTCGCCTTTGGCCTGTCTGGCCCGGGCGGCTGAGAGGGTATCGGTATCCATGACTGTTGGGCGCCCGCCGGTGCGGCCTTGGGCCCGGGCGGCTGCGAGGCCGGCCATGGTTCGTTCGTGGATCATGTCGCGCTCGAGTTCGGCGAACGCGGCCATCATGACGAAGAAGAATTTCCCTTCTCCGGTCGGGTTGTAGGTCCCGGTGAGGGTGCCGGTGAGAATCCGCAGGCCGACTCCCTGGTCGTGGAGGCTATCGGCGATGGTGAGGACTTCTTTCACTGACCGGCCGAGGCGGTCCAATTTCCACACGCACAGGGTGTCTGTCGGACGGAGATGGTCGAGGGCTTCGGCGAGCCCTGGGCGGGCGGTGGCGCGGCTGGAGATTTTGTCTTCGAAGATCCGGCCGCAGCCGGCCGTTTTGAGGGCGTCTCGTTGGAGTCGGGCGTCTTGTCCGTTGGTGGAGACGCGGGTGTAGCCGATGAGATCGAAATGTTGGGTCGCCATTTGTCTACTGTCGCACAACCGTCTCACAACACCGGTATCCGCCGAGCTGTTGTGAGATGGGTTGTGGACGGTTTGGTTGTGACTGTTCGTTCGGAATGGCGGTTTTTTCGCAGTCCGGTTTGGCGGTTTTTTAGCTGATTCCGATGACGAGGGTTGAGCGTGCTGCCTCGATGACGTCGTCGGTGATGGTGCTGAGTTCGTTGATTTTCATGACCGTTCGATTTGGGTGAAGAGCCGGTCGATGAGGCGGAAGTTGCCTCGGGTGATCCGCGCGCCTGCGGCGATGGCCTGGGCATCGGTGAAGTCTTCCGGGTCCAGGGTCTGACCGAGTTTGTGCCATCGGCGCTCCAGGACGAAATTCAGTTCTTCCTGGGCGAGTGGGGGTCGCCGTAGTATCGAGGACAAATCGGGCGGATATGGCTGGGTGGTAACCCGGCAGTTCAGTCGTGTCGGGTGCTCGGGTTGAGCATGGCGAAGTCGGCGTGGGCTTGGTCAATGGCTTCGGGGTAGGCCTGACGTTTGTCGTGTTCGGTGAGCGCCCGGTAGATGCTGGCCAGGCTGGGGTTGCGACCCTTGCGTTTGCCGGTGGGGATGATCAGGTCAGGGCGGATGTCATTGAGGGACTCGCCGTTCTTGCGGCGGCGCAGCACGGTGTGCAGCATGTCGTGGGTGATGACCGGTGGGCGTCCGCCGTGGTTTCCTTTGCGGGCGGCGGCGTTGAGGCCCTCGAGGGTGGCTTCGCGGATGTTCTCGCGTTCGGTTTCGGCCATCGCGGCGAAGAACGCGAACAGCACCCGCCCGGTGCCGGTCGGGTCGTGGATCCCGGTGAGCGGCCCGGCGAGCATTTCCAGTGCGATGCCGTGTGCGGTGAGGTGATCGGCCAGTGCGGTGAGCTCGGCGGAATCTCGCCCGAGGCGTTTCATCTCGTAGACGGTGAAGATGACCCGGCAGTGCGGGGCGTGGGCCTTGATCTGCCGGGCTGCTTCCAGCGCGGCCTCGAACTTTGGGCGGACCCGCACGCGGGTGGAGATTTTCTCGGCGAAGATCTTTTCGCGCGGGATGCCGTGCGCGGCCAGCGCATCCAGCTGGGACTGGAGTTCCTGGGTCAGGTGGGAGCAGCGGGCATAGCCGACGCGGATATCCGCACTCGGCGTGTCTGCGGGGATTGGTGTCGGCGGCGGCGTGCCCGGCCGCCACGGCTGGCCGGGACCGCGGTCGCCCGGGGTCGGCACGCGCAGTTCCTTCGCAAGTCGGGGGACTTTGGTGAACCGGCCCGTGTGGTAGGTGGAGGCGACCGCTCCGGAGCGGGACCGGCACGGCGAGCCGGGCTGGACTTCGCAGCGGGGGCACCGGTGTTGTTCGACCTCATCGGCGTCGGAGGGGGCGCTGGCTCCGGGTTCGCTCCTCATCCCGAAATTCTCTCACAAACATTTCTTAGAAGTCGGCCCGCGCCTTCTTGAGTGAGAACGGGTTCTGAGAAGAACTCCGGCCTTCGCCGCTCAGCCGGGGCGCATCGTCGATCGCTTTCTCAAAATCGGGCGTTTGCGCGAAGAGGTACTCGTCGCGCTCATTAAGACATCACCCTTCGAGTCAGCCGCACACCACGAGAAGTCTGCCGAGTCACTGGAGACATTGGGTGGAACGAAAACCAAGTCCGTGGCCGACTAGCCGCTGCCAGCAGCGAGGGTACCCGCCCCAGCACGGACGTCACCCTGGGCAAGGGCGGGAGCCGCGGGTTACTGGGCCACAAGTGCATGTGCCGCCTAGAAACCGACCGTGGGTGTGGCCCTCAAGGCGTTAACAGCCCTATCTGCGATAACTTGGGTGTCACTTCCGGAATCAAGGATCGTATTCCGGGCTGATTCGGAATCGACCATGACGGCCGTAACGGCGAGGCCGTTCGAAGCCTCGGTCGTCAACAGGGCGTCCACCTGGGCCGAGAAGCAGTCGTCACTTGACTTGGAGTGAACGTCCATCGCCACCACGTGGTTGTTAGAGACGAAGTTGCCAACCCCCGCCATCAACCGGATGATGACGGGCGTCGCACCTGTCGGCCGGATGCTCTGTTTGTCGATGATCTGGGAGAAGTGGTTGCCGATCCAGTACATGCTCAACAAAATCGTGTGGCCAGCGGTAGATCGCCTTGAACGTGAGTCAAACTAATCTAGTACCAAGTTCGTACTAATTTGGTACTACCTTGCTTCCTTCCCTTCGTTTCAGGAGTGTTCCGGTGACGGGATGGTTTACGAGACCGTCGGTGTGCTTTACGGCGCCACATCTCCTGGGCGTTGAATAGACCAGTAGCTCACCGTGGCATCAGAGGTCGGCGTTTCAGTCATTCCAAGTTTGGTTGCTACCTGTTTTGACCGCTCGTTGTCGGGATCGATCGTTGCGGAGATTGAGTCGAGGGGAGAGATGCTGAACACGTACGTGAGCATCGCTTGGCCGATCTCGGTAGCGTAACCGTTCCCCCAAGATTCTCGGCGGAAGACGTATATCAGTTCATCGAAGGACCGATCGGGGGCTCTAACGACACCGCAGTAACCGATGAAGCTGCCGCTGATCCTTTCGAAAATCGCCGACGTACCGTAGCCGCGGTTCGCATATTTGTCCTGGCACACCTCGATCCAGTGAGCAACTTCTGCCCGCGTCAGCGTCGGGCCGTCTCCAACGAACCGCATGACTTCCGGATCTGCGCAGAGCATGGCAAATTCTTCGAGGTCGTCCTCTCTGAAATGTCGCGCATAGAGCCTGCTGGTTTCGAACATCATGGTGAAACCATAACGTGGTCATTGTGCCCGTCCGGAGACGATCCCCTTGCGGGCTGCGGTCGCAGCGACTCACCGGGCAATGAATCGACCTTGCCGCTGACGCGTTGTGGGATCAATCGGGTAGCCAAGCTCCTCAAGGCAATCCAGCACCTCGTTGGGATGGTAGGTCCAGAATGTCCACCAGGTACCGTCCCGGCGCAGGAATCCCAGACCGTGAAAAGTATCTAGGCCCCTCATCGTCCGGTAAACCAGCCTGACGTCATCCCGTTCCAGCCTCCATGGGCCGAAGAACCTGCCCAGCCCATGCCGCGTCCTGAACTCCAGCCGCTCCCTTGTCGGGACGAGAAGGATCCACGGCGTGCCCGCCCTGAACTTTCCCGGGACAGCGAGCCCTCCCTTGAATTCCTGCTGCATCCCCATGTCTTTCCCATCCAACTCAAGGGACTCTCTCACACCACCGTACTGGCTTGACAGCTGGCTTCCACTCCGCCTCAATGAACCAGCCAGCAACTGGAAGTGCATCAGCGACGAAAGACAACCCGGACTGTTTCTGAGCTCTGGCGGCATTCTGTGGGCGGTTTTGTTTATGGCGGACGTCGCATCCGGTAAGGGATCCCTCAGTGGGAATGGTATTTGCTGGTTCGGGCGTTGGATTGGCTAGTCCGTTGGCACGCCCGTGTGGCAGCGGCTGCAAGATCTGCCGCTCTACACTCCCCGGCTGAGCGCCTGCTCGACATTGCTGTGTTCCTTAGTCTTGGCCAATCTTCGTCTGTAGACGCCCGCAACGTACTACAGGCACTTAGAGTAAATTCATCCCATCCATCGACACAAACGTCAGGAGCCCTCGATGCCAAAGCCCGATATCGCCCCAGGTGATCCCTGCTGGATTGATCTCATGACCTCCGATCCCGGGAAGTCGCGTGAGTTCTATACCCGCCTTTTCGGCTGGACCTACGAAACCGGTGATGAGGAAATATACGGCGGTTACATCACGGCCTTCGCCGGGGGCGCTCCGGTGGCCGGCATGATGAAGAACGACGGCCAGTCCGGTTATCCGGACGTGTGGACCACCTATCTGCGTGTAGAAGACATTAGCGCGGCGGCCGAAGCAGTCGTCGCGGCCGGTGGGCAGGTATTGATGCTGCCCATGGAAGTTCCGGACCAGGGCCACATGGCGATGTTCAGCGACGCAGGAGGTGCAGCCTTCGGTGCCTGGCAGTTCGGCGGCCACACCGGGTTCCAGCTCAAAGGCGAGCCCGGCGCCCCGTTTTGGCATGAACTTCACACCCGGAAGTACGCACCCTCGGTGAAGTTTTACCAGGACGTTTTCGCCTGGGACACCGCAGTCGTGAGCGACAGTGACGACTTCCGGTACATGACGCTCGGATCCGGAGAACACTCACGCGCCGGCATTATGGACGCTTCGTTCTACCTCCCCGACGAAGTTCCGTCGAACTGGCAAATCTACTTCGGGGTGGAGAGCGCCGACGCCACGGTGGAAGCCGCCAGGGCTCTTGGCGCCCAGGTGATACATCCCGCCGAGGATTCGGCGTTCGGCCGCATGGCTACGCTGACAGATCCCACGGGTGCGGTTTTCAAGATCGCCCAACGACCTGACCCGGCTGCCTGACCACCGCCAGCCCTCGGCAGACACCACGTCCCCCGGTCCCGGCGTGTCATGCAGCCAAACGGGCCGGCAGCATCTGGACCGGGGTATGTAGGGGCGGCTTGTGAAAAAGTGAAATATCCAACGCTGAGGTTTTGCTGTGGGGCGCAATGGCCCGTACTGGCTGGCCCGGGCCAGGGGTAGTCGCCGGTGAGGTTGATGTGTTCCCAGCCCAGGGGCGAGAGGAACCGCAGGAGGTCATGACCCGTCGTACCGCCGTTGCTGTTCAGGTGGTGATGGTGCGGTCGAGGTAGACGGTGTTCCAGAGCATGGTGGCGGCGGTCAGGTTGAGTCCAGTTCATGCATCCAGGGCAAGACGGTTCTGACGCGGGTAAGCGCTGAGCTTGCGCATCATCAGCGACGCGGTCCGGTCCCAAGGGCAGGGCAGTCATTGGTGTTGACCGTGGCGGCGGGCAACTGCTCCAGTCTTGAGTTGCCCCCCAACTTGAGACTGGGGGGCTTTCCGTTGCGTGAGCACCGACGGCCGGCTCAACGTCGGAGATGCGCGGCGCCGGTGTCAGGGAACCGCGATTGGACCGGCGACAGGGCTGTTGCCGATGTTGCCGGTGAGGTCGGTCTGGGTTGCCTTCGCGTACAGGGTCGGGATCGTGCCGAGCGTCACCGACGTTGTTGACCATCCGCCGGTTGTGGCGTTGATGGTCGGTGTCAGCGTTGCCCTGGTGTTTCCCGCCGCGCAGGGGAACACGTTGACGGTGCAGAAGACCACGGTCACTGTCGTGGAATCTCCCGGTCCGAATCCGGCGGTGCCGGTGGCCGTCGCGGTCTGTGATGCGTCCGGCGCGAAGCTGGTGATGACTACGGTCGGGGCGGTGTTGTCGGTGTAGGTGACGGTGCGGTCGGTGTAGGTGGCGGCGGCGCTGAGGTTGCCGGCGATGTCCTGCGCTGCGCTTGCGGCGAGAGATGGGATGACGGTCCCGGTTTTTGTCATGCCGCTGGCGGCGACGTTGTAGGTTGCGCCGGCGCCGCTGATGGCCGAGGTGCTGGCGAGGGCGGTGCCGGTGTAGGTGATACCGGTACTGAAGCCGGTCACTGGCTCGCTGAACGTGGCGGTGAAGTTGATCGGTGACGTCGTGGTCGGGTCGGCCTGGCCGGCGGCCTGGTTTAGCGTCACCGTGGGAGCGATCGTGTCGATCGTCACGGTGGTACCGGTTGAGGCCGGGCCGGCGTTGCCGGTGGGGTCGGTAGCGGTCGCCGTGATGGTGTGCGTGCCGTTGGTCAGGGTGCTGCTGGCAATCGAGTAGCTGCCGGTCGCCGCCACCACGCTGCCGACCTGGGTGACCCCGTCGAACAGCCTGACGGTGGACCCGGTTTCGGCGGTTCCGGTGAACGTCGGCGTGGTGACCTTTGTGATGCCGTCGGTCGATGAGGAGCCGGTGTCGCTCGCCGCTGCCAGGAAGGGCGCCGTGGGCGCGAGGGGTGCTGTGGTGTCACTGTAGGTGACGGTGTTGTCAGTGAAGGTGGCGGCGGCGCTGAAGTTGCCGGCGATGTCCGTGACCTTGGCGGCGGCGATCGCGGGGATAACGGTACCGGTTTTTGTCATGCCGGTGGCCGCGACGTTGTAGGAAGGTCCTGTGCCGCTGATGGTCGAGGTGGTGGCGAGGGCGGTGCCGGTGTAGGTGACGCTCGCGCTGGTGAAGCCCGCCACCGGCTCGCTGAAGGCCGCCGTGAAGTTGATCGGTGACGTTGGGGTCGGGTCGGCCTGACCGGTGGCCTGGTTGATCGTCACGGTCGGGACAACGGTATCGATCGTCACGGTCGTGGCCGGTGCGGTGGGCGCGGCATTACCGGCGACGTCGGTAGCTATTGCGGTGATGGTGTGGCTGCCGTTGGTCAGCGTCGCGGTCGTGGCGGTGTAGGCGCCGCCGGAGGCGGTGACCGGAGTCCCGGTGATGGTGGCCCCGTCAAACAACGTGACGGTGTCGCCCGGGCCGGCCGTGCCGGTGAATACCGGGGTGGTGGTCTTGGTGATGCGGTCGGTGGACGAGACGCCGCTGTCGCTCGCCGCGGTCAGCGTCGGCGTTGACGCGGATGTGGTCGGCGCGATCGTGTCGATGGTGAGGGTGCCTGCGGCCGATGCCGGTCCGAGGTTGCCGGCGATGTCCGTGGAGGTGGCCGTCAGGGTGTGGTTGCCCTCCGCCAGGGTGGACGAGGTGATTGATGACGTCGTCGTTGTCGTGGTGACGGCGCCGATCTGGGTGGCCCCGTCAAAGAGGGTCACGATGGCCTTCGACTCGTTCGTGCCGGTGATGACTGGTTTGGTGATCTTCGTGATGCCGTCGGTACTGGACTTACCGGTGTCGCTCGCTGCATTGGCTTTGGGAACGGAAGGGGCGGCGGGAGCCACCGTGTCGACGGTGACGGAGATGGCCGTGGACAGGGGGCCGAGGTTGCCGGCGACATCGGTGTTCCTGGTGGTGATGCTGTGCACCGCGCTGGTCAACGTGGTGGAGGTGATCGAGTACGCTGTCGTCACCGCCGTGGTGCTGCCGAGCTGCACGAGCGCGGTGGAGGGTCCTTCGTACAGCGTCACGAGGTATCCGGCGGTGGTTGAGCCGGTGACCGTGGGGGTGGTGACCTTCGTGATCTTGTCGGTGGCTGACCTGCCGCTGTCGCTGGCTGCGGTCAGCACCGGAGTTCCAGGCTTGGCCGGGGCCGTGATGTCGATCGTGATGCTGGTGCTGGCCGATGCCGGCCCGGTGTTGCCGGCGGCATCGGTTGCCTTGACCGTCATCGGCTTTACACCGGTATTCAGCGCCGTGGACGTCACGGAATAGGCGCCGCCGGCGGCAACCGCGGTGCCGACCACGGTCGTGCCGTTATATAGGGTGACGGTGGCGCCGGACTCGGCCGTCCCGGTGAACGTCGGCGTGGTGACGTTCGTGATCCGGTCGGTCGGGGAGGACCCGCTGTCGCTGGCAGCAGTCAGGACCGGCGCCGGTGGCGAGGCGGGCGCTGCCGTGTCGATCGTGACGGCGGTGCCTGCCGACGCCGCTCCGACGTTACCGGCGGGATCGGTGGCCTTCGCAGTCATCGTATGGGCGGCACCGGTGAGCGTGCTGGAGACGATGGTGTAGGCGCCGCCGGCGGAGGTACCGCTTCCGACCGGGGTTGCCCCGTCGTACAAGGTGACGGTGGCACCGTCCTCAGCCGTCCCGCTGAACGTGGGGGTCGTGACGTTCGTGATCCGGTCGGAGGAGGAGGATCCGCTGTCGCTTGCAGCGGCCAGCACCGGCGCGGACGGCGCGGCAGGCGCGACCCTGTCGATCCGCACGAACACCGATCCGGTCTGGCTGACGCGCTGCAGGAGATCCTTGGCGTAGTAGGTGACCGTGTGGATCGCGTCCCCGGACACGGACACCGCGGCCGTTGCGCCCAGGACCGTGACGGGGGATCCGGAGTCGATGGTGTAGGTGATGGAAAGGATTCCGGCGCCGCCGGAGGCCGACAGGTTCACCGTGACGGGGCTTGTGTTGTTGTAGCCGTTGCCGTTCGGGGCGGGGGAAATCGAGGTCACGTTGATGCTCGGCAGGCTGGAGTCGTTCACGACCGTCACGCTGTTGCCTGGCGGGCTGACCGCGGTCCAGCTCCCGAAGAGGGCAGTGACAGTGTAGTGGTAGATGCCGTCCGTGACGCCCAGGTCGTTGCAGCTCAGGGACGGGGTCGGCACCGACGGTGAGGTGCCGCACGCGGGGAAGGGTGCACCGTCGCTGTTACGTATCCGGGTGACGTAGTAGCCGGAGGCTGTCTGTCCGGTGGCCAGTGTGGCGCCGGACCAGTTCACCGCCACCGTGCTGCTGTTGATCGGAGCAGACGCGAGAACAGTGGAGGGAGCATTCAAGGTTCCCGTGGCGGCCGCGGAGCCGCCGCCGCCGGTGTTCCCCCAGTACCCCCACGCCGCAGCGCCGAGCGACAGGGCCGCGGCGACACACACCAGCACCAAGCACATCCGGCGCACGCCAAGGACCGCCCGGGACGTCCGGGCGCTCATCGTGGCTAAGGGAATCGCGGTGACTGGCACTGGCCTTGTTTTCCTTGGTGCGGAACCGTTTCGCTGCCGGGCCGCCGGGACGCCTCAAGCGCGGGCGCCCCGCCAACTGGCCCGGACTTAGCTGCTGGTGAAGCTGATGGCCACCACGGCACCCTTGCACGCGTCCTGGTTGGTGGCCGGCTTGTTGTTGAACTGGATCGTCAGGCCGGTCCAGGCGCCCACCCCGCTGCCGGCGGGGACCTCGGCGTTGACCGGGGCCGCGCCGGCGATCGTGTAGTCGGTCGGACCACAGCCGGCTTTGTCGGTGCCGGTGACCGTCGCGGTCACGGCCGCCACGAAGGTCGGTCCGGAATTGGGGTTGTCGAAGTTGCCGCTGAGCGACTGGGCGGCCAGACCCGGGGCCAGACCGCTGACGGTGCTGGTCTGGTTAACAACGACGGCGGCGTTCGTGCCGGTCGAGGCGGTCCCCGCCCCGGAGCCCGTCATGGTCCAGTAAGCGAAGGCGGCGCCGGCACCGGTGAGGAGGAAAGCCGCCGTCGAGGCAGCAATTTTCGTTTTCCTGCTGAACTTCTTCTTGGCCACGGGAGGGCGTGCGGAAATATTAGACATGGTGAGACCTTTCGGGAATGAAACATGAAGTCAGATCAATGGAATCCACTGCCGGGCGGATCCTTGCGCGCGCGCATAGGCGCGGCCACCAGACCCGGCTTTGTCGCGGTGCCCCAGGCACCCGTACACCGACCCCCTCTTTAGTGCTAGCCCCATACTATGTGACAACTCATGTCAAGTCAGGTTCCCAAAAGCATAAAATAGGCAGGAAATGAACAAGGTTCGCGCGGGCCCTCGCACCAGGACCGCCCAACAGGGCTGCGGAACATCCGCCATTCATCCCTGTCATTCACACCGGAACGAGGAATCCGGCAGGAAGTGGCCCAGCGGCAGGCCGTCCCCATTTCCAAGGTTGGCGGGCACTCTCACAGGGAGCGCCAAAAAGGGTCTTGAACCTGACATATGTCGGCACCCGCGAAGCGACAACGGGCGGCCCCTGACCTAGCGCCGCCCGGGCACTCAAACGCCACGGCCTTGGGGAGCATCGGTACAGCCGTTGGCGCTAACGTGGGATCGCGATCAGGAATAGCCGTCATCCGGGGCGAAAAGAGTTGACATAGTCAGTTAGGGCCCGGATCGGGCTGTTAAGGTTGGTCCGATGCCTTCGAAACAGCCCTTTGCCGCGTGGGCGGTGCTTGCCCTGACCCTGAGTCTGGTTTCGTGCGCCCCCGTGGCAGACCGCCAGGATTCAGCCTCCCCATCGGTCTGTGTCCTCCCGGAGCACACCAAGCTCGTCCCGGACCAGGGCGCTCTCTTCGGGGTCAATCTGGACTGGGGCCACGAGCAGTTGAGCGACTACGCGCAAAGCCTCGGGCACAGCCCTGCCGTCGCGGTTTCCTTCACGGACTTCCCCTTCACGGAAACGGGCCGGGCGAACCTGGACGGCGCCGCCGGCCAGGTCCGGGAACAGGGAGGCATACTGCTGCTCACCCTGGAGCTTCCGGCCGGCCCGGCGTCGGCAACGGAAAGCGCGGCGGATGATCTGGCGCGGACGCTGCAGGAAATCAACAGCTCGGGCGTCCCCGTGATCGTTAGGTTCGCCCATGAAATGAACGGCACCTGGTATCCCTGGGGGCAACAGCCGGCGGCTTACGTCGCCGCGTTCCGCCGGGTCGCGGACGCGATACACCGGACTGCGCCGGCCAGTGCCACCATGTGGGCGCCCAACTATGGCGGCGGATATCCCTTCCGCGGGGGCCCGTATGA
Organism: Pseudarthrobacter psychrotolerans; assembly: GCF_009911795.1. Classification (NCBI taxonomy): domain Bacteria; kingdom Bacillati; phylum Actinomycetota; class Actinomycetes; order Micrococcales; family Micrococcaceae; genus Pseudarthrobacter; species Pseudarthrobacter psychrotolerans. The sequence continues at coordinate 699,679 of NZ_CP047898.1, forward strand.
AGCTGCACCCGGCAGTGAGGACCGGAAACTGCTGGACACGAACGCCGACGGAGTCCTGGACGGCAACGATGACCCGTACGCGCCCTACTATCCCGGCGACGACGCCGTTGACTGGGTGGGTATCTCCCTGTACCACTGGGGAAACACCTATCCGTGGGGTGCGAACGTCATTCCCGAACCCGGCAAGTTCGAACAGCAGCTCACCGGTACTTACAACGGGGCCGGAGGAAATGATCTGGCCGTGCCGGACTTTTATGCCGTCTACGGCGAGGGCCACAACAAACCGGTGGCGATCCCCGAAACCGCTGCCCTGTTCAACACCTCGCTCCCCTCGACCGAGGAACTTGCCATCAAGCAGGCCTGGTGGGGGCAGGTCTTCAGCCCCGACCTGCACGCACGCTTTCCGAAACTGAAGATGGTCAACTGGTTTGAGTGGAAGAAACAGGAAAACGAGGTCGGATCACGCGTTGACTGGACGGCAACCGGGACTCCCGCCATCAGGACAGCCTTCACCAACGCACTTCCCGACTGGCTGGTCTTCGGCCAGAAGGCCAATTGCAAGACCGGCTAACCAACTACCGGTCCTACGAGAATCGACCAAGGCCGGAATGACCGCCTGAATCCGCCGACCCCTCATTGCCATAGCGGCCATTCGATTTGCGGAGCCACTATCGCTAAGGGGCTTCCGGTTTTCGTTCCGGGCCATTGCTGGCATGCTGGCCTGCTTTCGGCGATGGGCCCTTCGTTCCAAATTTCAGCGACCGACAATGTCGGTGGTCTATGGCGCGACCGGTCAATGATTATCGGAAGCGCCGGCCCTGATCCCTGCGGTTTGCCCAGAGTGCCAGGACCACCAGCAGCACTGTCCAGCCGGCCAGGACAGGGATGGATTGGGCGGTTAGCCCGTGCCCGGTGAGGATCTGAACGGCTATGTCCCGGGCGGAGCGGGAGGGAGTGAGGAGGGAGAGCGAATTCAGCCAGGCAGGGAACAAGAAGGGAGGGAGCATCATGCCGCCGGCGAAGGCCAGCGGGAAGAATAAGACCTGGGTGAGTGCAATGGCTACTTTGGATGTGCAGAGGTAGCCGATAGTCAATCCCATGGCCAGGAACGGGATCCCGCAGATCAGGACCGCCAAAATGGCTGCAGGGAGGCGCCACCAGTGGAGCGTTCCGCTCGTGAAAGCGTCCGGTGCCGTGGTTAGCACCGCACCCAAAATGAGCAGCGGCAGCAGTGAGAGGCATGAAAACAGCATGGCCGTCAGCGCCCGTCCAATGCTGCCGGGGACCGGGCCCACGGGTAGCGTCCGTAGGTAGGAGGACCATGGATTGGCTCGCTCCTCTGCCACGCCGATTCCGTATCCGAAAAGGAATGCGCTCATGACGCCGAACATGGCAAGTTGTGCGATCGATTCCAGGGACATCAGGGGATCTTGGGTGACCGAGGATTGTGGCACAACGAAGAAGAGGAATACGAGGGAGGGGAAAACGACCGAGGAAATGACGGCCACCGGGATGCGTAGCTGCTCCAAGATCTGTGCCTTTGAATATGCCCTGATCAGAGAAAACCGCGACGGCGTGACGTGAATCGGGGGAGCTGTGGGGGCGGACATCAGAACTCCTGGGTGACGGGTCGGTTGCTATTCGTTCCGCTGGCATCGTGGGCAGGGCGCCCGGGGTCGTTTTTGGCAGTGAGTGCGAGGAAGGCCGCCTCCAGGGTGGCGCCGTTTACTTGCAAGTCGCTAAAGGGCATCTTGGCGAGTACTAGACGACGGACTAGGTTGTCCGCATCATCAGAGACCAGAGTGGTGATGCCGTGCTCACTGAGCTCACCGCTCACCACCGATTCCAAGGATGTGAGCGAGTCCAGCGGGACGGTCGTGCGCAATCGGACATGGCTTAGTGAGATGTGGCTTTTGATTTCGTCGACGGTTCCATCGGCAATGATCCGGCCTTGGTCAATCACCACAATCCGGTCTGCCAGCGCTTCAATTTCGGCAAGGTAGTGGCTGGTAATGAGCAGGGTTCCTCCGCTGGCCCGGTAATCACGCAGTTGCTGCCAGAGAAGATCGCGGGCTTCGACGTCCAGACCGGTGGTGGGTTCGTCCAGAACCACCAGTGCCGGTCGGCCCACCAGGGCCAGGGCCACCATAAGTCGGCGTTGCTGCCCACCTGATAACGCTCCGCACTGCTTTCCGGCCACTGCCGCCAGTCCGAATTGTTCCAGCAGTTCTGCGGTGGGCACCGGGTCTGGATAGTGCGCCGCGACCAGGCTGATAGTTTCGTTGACCCTCAGTGTCGGTGGCACAGCGGTTGCCTGCGGAGTGGTGCCCAGTGCGGATCGCGCTGCCGGGGTGAGTGGATCGCGGCCAAAGAGTTCCACGACGCCGGCATCCGGGCGGCGGAGTCCGGTCAGTAGGCTGATCATGGAGGATTTTCCCGCACCATTGGGGCCCAGCAGACCTACCGTCTGGCCTGCAAATATTTCCAGTGTCACCCGATCCAAGGCGAACTGAGGACCAAACTTCTTGGTGACATTGCGGGCGGAGACAAGAGGCGTGTTGCGATTTAGGGAAGGCGGCGCGCTGCGGGTGTCCGCTTGTTCCTGAATGATCTCAGTCATCAGCTGTCCTTAGGTTCGGGTTGGAAGATTTGGCGTTGGTTGGGCGCCGTCGAGCAGGCTCTGCAGGCTCCGCCGGTAGTCAAGGAAGGCCGAACGGCCTTTGGCGGTTATTTCGACGTAGGTGGCGGGCATTCGTCCCTCGATGACCTTGGTCTGTTGCACGTATTCCGCGTCCTCCAGTTTGCGCAGGTGCGTGGACAGGTTTCCGGCGGTCATATCCAGTAGTTTGCGGAGCCTCGGAAACGAAATCTGATTCCCCTCTCCGAGTGTGGTCAGGGCGGCCACTACGCGCAGCCGTGCTTCGGCATGGATCACCGGGTCAAGTTCTGCCATCTCGACCCACTTTCGGCGTCGGGGAACGGCGGCCTCGACCGCGGTTGCGCGTGATTTCGACGACGGCGGCAGCATATAGACCGGCCACGCCAAGAGTCATGAAGACCAGCAGGTAGTTTTCGGGTCCAGTGGCTATTGCAAGTACATCAACTGCTAGGAACCAAACTCCCAGGACCACCATGGGGACAGCTCGCCATAGCGCGCCCCCGGCGAGGTAGAGCAGGCCGACCATCAGAATCGCTACACCGTTGATGAGCATGCCCCGCTGGTTCCAATCCGGAACGGCGTTTGCTATGGCGCTGCTGAGCGCCCCAATGACCATGCCGCCCAGAGGCCATGCCCAGCCGTATGTTTTCCCTTGGAAGGCGTTGGTTCCACGCAAACCGACATTCGCACGGATGCTGACAAACGTGGAGCAGATGATGGCGATGACCATCAAGACGAAGAAGGCCAGCAGCCCGGATTCTTTGCTGACCGGAAGCCAGCCGCGAGTTGAACAGTAAAGGACACCGTAGCCCAGCAGATATGTGGTGCCCCAGAGAAGATATAGAAAGGATGCGTAGGGGAAGAGCGCACGTTGAACATCGAGCTGCGTGGCGTCGGCCAGGTCCAGAGCCTCGCGAAGGTCAAAGGCCGGTTTGGCTCCATCTTTGGCCGTTCCGGATGCTTTACCCTCGGATTCTGGGCTTGAAGGCTGTGTCATCTACTATCCCAACGTGGCTACTCGTGAAGCAGGATCTTCCCTACACACTAGTTTGTACCACAAACCACTTTGTATGCCAACGGCCTTTCACGTGTCTGTGGTTCAATCGCTATTTCTGGCGATTAGTCGCAGGCTGCGGCGTCCGCAAGGGGCGTCCCATTTAGGCGCCATCGAATTGGCGCGTAAGCCGGTCCTCCACCGGCCGCCCCACCGCCTTTCTCGGCACTCGTCGAAATTGTCAGTTTCCGAAGTCGACTGCACAGAATGTCCAAAGCCGTCTGCACAGGCCGTCCGAACAGTCCTGAGCATGCAGCTGTAGACGTCCCAGGCCGCCCGCTGGAGGATCCATTACCGGGCACCTTTCGAGTCCGATGGGCCCGGGCCACATAGAAAAGGGGGAAATTGGTAACGGTTTGGCTAGCCACCGTCCGGCGCGTGCCTTCAGACACCAATTTGTGTGGTTACTCAGGCTTTCCTCTCTTTCCAATATTCAGCTCGTTGCCATAAGGAAAATCTGATGGCCCACACGAGCAGAATGGCGGTCCCGATAGCGAGAATCGCTAGTTTGATCCAGATCCAGGGTTCCGAGTCAATCGGCAAGAAATTCAGGATCAGCATGATCGGTGCGAAGACCAGCATGTAGCGACTGAGGCGGGCAAACTTCCGCTTCACTTCTTCGGACGCAGGGGTAACAGATTGGCCCCACACACGCCTGGGTCGTGCTGACATGCTTGAACTGAACCACAATCCGTACAGAGTCGGTAGCCCCAAGACCTATAGGGCCGGAACACGCAGCTCGCCCTGCAAGCCGGTGTAACCGGACTCGAAAGGCGCCCGCTAAAGGATCCCCTACCGGACACATTGAGAATTTTTCTCGGGTGAAGGCGATTATCGGTCCCGGATCGTTCAGGAGGGGGAGCGGTGATACGGACTCGGCAAGCGTCGCAGCGTGCCTAAAAGTTGGCTCAAAGAATGAATCATCTGGCTTTTAGGTTGAGATTGCAGCGATATGGAGAGAAGGGTGTGATTGCCGTGGATAAGGTGACTGGCATGGAACCAGTTCTGAAATTTGCGCGGCGTTGGGGCGCCCCCGTAGCGGCCGTTATTTTCTTCTTCCTGTGGTGTGTGGCCGAGGCAGGCAGGATGGGAGGGTCCTGGTTGTCATGGTCAGGGAACTGGCCGCTGGCCCTGATGACACTGGCCGTTGCGACGGCCTCCTGGAAACCCGTAGTGTCCCTTGGTTTCACGGTTGCACTCCTTGCCGGACAGTTAAGTCACGCCCTGCCCGCGATGTATTCGAATCACTGGGCCATCTACCTGGGCTCTTTTGTCGCGCTTGGCTTTATTCTGTGGACCGCCCCGCCGCGGCTGCGGTACATCGCTGCGGGCGCGAACGTGGTCGCGGCTGCCATCATGGCGTTCTTGATGCTCTCGTGGAGATACGGCAACGGTGTCGGCTGGTACCCCCCTGCGTATGCCGGCGACCGGTGGATGCTGCAGGACTATGGCTGGCAGCTGTTTGCGCTCCTCCTGCTAATCGCCGGGGCCTGCGCTGCCGTCGGTCTTCTGCTGGCGCTGTATCAGGAACGGGGCAGTCTGTTCCGGGCCCGGGAGCTGGCGCAGAGCAGCCTGAAGGAAACTGAGATCGACCTGATCGTGGAGCAGGAACGGACACGCATCGCCCGGGATCTGCACGACGTCCTCGCCCATTCCCTCGCGGTCATCGCCGCTCAGGCCGACGGAACCCGCTACCTGAGCAAGGACCAGCCCAAGGCCGTTCTCAACGCCCTGGATACCATAGCCCGGTCAGCCCGCAGGGCCCTGGTGGATGCCCAACGCGTGATCGAAGGAGTCCGTGATGACGGCATGGTGACGCCCCAGCCGCGGCTGAGCGATATCCCGGCACTCATCGAAGGGATGCAGCGCGGCAGTTTGAAGATCCACCCCAGCGAGTCCGGGTCGCCCGTGGAGCTCTCCACCGGGCAGGAGATGGCTGTCTTCCGGATCGTTCAGGAGTGCCTGACCAATGCCCTCAAACATGGCGGACGCGGCACGGACGTGCGGCTCCGCTTTGATTGGAGCGGGCCCGGCCTGACCCTGCACGTGGCCTCGGGAGTTGCCCCAGCCGGTCAAGAAGACGCTGCGAATCCTGCCGCCCCGCGGGTTGGGAGGGGACTTCCCGGCATGCGCGAACGCGCCCATCTGGCCGGCGGCTGGCTGACGGCCGGACCGGACGGCGAACAGTTCCGGGTGACGGTCTTCATCCCCTACGGAACCCGCGATAGGAGGGCAGCGGACGATGCAGACGGCGCCGAGGCCGGGGGTACTTTCGGTGAAAATTCGGGTGCGGAAGCCCGGCCGGCACTTGCGGCAACGGGTCTTCCTGTGTCGGCAGGGGCGGCCCAGGAAGCGGCCGGCCGTGGCTGATGCAGGGGCGCGTATCACCGTGGCCCTGGTGGACGATCAGCCCCTGTTCCGTGCCGGGATCCGCATGCTCATCGAGAGCCAGGAGGACATGGAAATCTCAGGAGAGGCCGGGGACGGGGAACAGGCGGTAGCCCTGGCCGTCGGACGGCGTCCGGACGTCATGCTGATGGACCTGCGCATGCCGGTCATGGACGGAGTAGAAGCCACCCAGAAGATCGTGCAGCACGCGGACGCGGCCGGAACCGAAAAGCCAAAGATCATCGCGCTGACCACGTTCAACCGAGATCAGGCAGTGGTCCAGGCGGTGCAGGCCGGGGCCAGCGGATATCTGCTCAAAAGCGCGGAACCGGAATTCCTGCTGGCAGCCATTCGCACCGTCCACTCCGGCTACTCCGTCATCGCGCCGGGCTCCATCCACTCGCTCTTCGAACACGCCGCCCGCAACGTTCCCGCCACCGGTCCGGACTTGTCCGTCCTCAACGTCCTGTCCGTGCGGGAGCGGGACGTCTTTCTGCTCGCGGCCAAAGGCCTCAGCAACGGCGAAATGGCAGAGAGTCTGTTCGTCTCCGAAGCCACCGTGAAGACCCACCTGCGCAGCGTGTTGGACAAACTGGAACTCCGCACCCGGCTCCAACTGGTCGCATACGCCCACGAACGCCGTCTACTGGGCGCCTGAACAGGCAACAGACAAACGCTTGGCAACTGCACCGGGCGCTGCTCCCCGGACCCTGGTCCGCACATATCGCAGGAAGGATAATTCAAGGACAAATGATGGACGTTTCAACGCTCGCCCTCAACATGACCTTTCTCCTGACCCTCGGCATCGGTTTCCTGATGTTCCTTGCCCACGTTCTCATTTTCACCACCATGCTGATGCTGGCCGGCGCCGCACACTCGGCCGCCGTCACTTTCACAGCACTTTGGACCTGGCTCCGACCCGCAGAAGTGACAAACAACCGATCCAGACCTGCTCCTGACCAGGAAATGCAGCCTGCCAAGGCCCTCTGAACCTGGGTCACGATGCCAACCTGTCGGCAGTGGCTGCACACCCAATGTGTGCCCAATTGACGATCCCCTTGCGGACGGTCCTCGACGAACGGTCGTCACTGTGTCTGCCGATGTGTGGTGGGGTCGTCTGCTGACGTGCAACCGTCTGTGGAAATAGGCAGGAGAGGTCCTGACTGCGCCCTGGCAGAACGGTGAACATTGCTGCTGCTATTGCCCTTGGGCGGCGGCAGCAGCAACGGCCAGTGGGTTCCGCGGAGGGCGCCCGAGAAGCTGGGTGATGTCTTCGGTGGTTTCGTCAAGGAAGCCGTGGGCCACTGAGGTGTGTATGGATAGCAGCATGGCCGGTTGGAACGGCAGTAGCCCTGCGGTGTTCAGAGCACTGCGGAGGTCCGCGAGTGTGCCTGGCTTGTAGGTTGCCCCCAGTTCGTAGGCGACGTCCAACGCGGAGATCGCCTCAGTGCCGACGAGGTTGTACGTTCGTCCGGCGTGTGGCTGTGGATCCTGTGCGACGACTGCTGCCGCCTCAGCCAGATCCTGACGGGCGATCGCCGCCACACTGCCAGGGCCGAACGGCGCCTTGATCGTGCCGGCTTCAGGTGTGAGGAGTTGTCCGATCAGCTCGGCGTAGAGGCCGTTCCGGAGGATCGTCCAGGGAACGGTGCCCTGCTGAAGGCGTCGTTCGGTCCAGCGGTGGGCCAGGGCAAATCCCAGGTGGTCGCCGCCGTCGGTCACGCTCGTGTAGATGATGTGCTGAACGTTGCTGCGTTCGGCGGCGGTGATGACGCTTTCGTGCCGGGCAATTACGACGTCGTCCTCGGCCGTGCCGGCGGAGACAATGACAAGGGTGCCGACACCACCAAAGTCGAGGGTTTCGGGATCGTCGAAGTTGAGCAGGCGCTGGCGCGGGTCGTCGCCCGGCGTGCGGGTACCGCCGACCGCATCGACTCCGGCTTCTTTGAGATGGTGGAGGATTGCCTGGGCGAGCTGGCCCGAGGCCCCGGTAACGAGAATCATAGACTGGCTTCTTCCGCTGGTTCTTTTCAGTAACTAGACCCATCTTCAGTAGCGTTGGGCAATGCCACAAGGAGGCACTTTCGTGTTAGGCAGTCACACCGGGGTAACCGCTGCCCTGGAACCGTGCGGTAGCACCGACCACCCGGACTGCGGCATCCGCGACGTCCTCGACCGGATCGGGGACAAGTGGTCAGTCCTGGTCATCGTCGAACTGGCCTCCGGGGTGCGGCGTTTCCGGGAGCTGCAGCGAGCCATCGACGGGATTTCCCAGCGGATGTTGACGCTGACCGTTAGGCGCCTTGAACGTGACGGCTTGCTCACGCGGACCGTTTACCCCACGGTCCCGGCGCAAGTCACCTACGAACTCACCGCCCGCGGCAGCGGCCTCACTCATTTGGTTAAGCAGCTCGCGGACTGGTCGCTGGAGCACAAGGGGGCCATTGGACGATCGCGGGACCTCTACGACGAGCAGAACCCGGACCACGCGATCCGGTAGCTAACAAATGGAACGACCGCTCAGGGTTGCCCTAATCGGGCAGCCCCGATCAGAGTTCGCGGTAGCTTCGAGTTGAGAAGATGCGGGTACGTGAGTGTTCTGAAGCGCTGTTGCCGTTCCACGCTGTTTGTCCTTGGAGCGGCGCAAATTGTTTGTCGGTTCGGGAACCTTTTCGGATCCTGCGGACACTACAAGGCATGAGGCTAATGGGGGAAACCGACGAAGACCTGTGGCATAAGTGCATCGCAGGCGACGCTGATGCGTTCGGGGTCCTGTTCGACAGGCACGCCGATGCCGTGTTCCGGTATTGCCTGTCCCGTTGTGGTTCCTGGCACGACGCGGAGGAACTCGTCTCGATCACTTTCTTGGAGGCGTGGCGACAACGGAACAGGCTCAGACCGGAGAAGGACACTCTGCTGCCGTGGCTGCTGGGCGCGGCAACGAACGCGAACCGCAACCGGGCCAGGGGAACGCGCAGGCATGCCGCCTTCCTGGCCAGGCTGCCGCACTCCGACCCCCGTCACGGCCAAAATGAAGCAGACCATGCAGAATCGGTCGCCTCAAGACTTGACGCAGAACGGTCCGTCCGCGAACTACTCGATACCACCGCCGGTCTGAATGACGGTGAACGGGATGTCGTTGTCCTGTGCCTGATGAACGGGATTGGCCAGGAAGAAGCCGCAAAGACGCTCGGTGTCCGAATCGGAACGGTGAAATCGAGACTGCATCGGGCACGGGCCAAACTTGCAGCCATGAACCGGGCACAAGAGCCCGCCGAACAACTCGACACGACGATCGTTGAAGCGAGGATCTCATGAACCTGTCTGAAATGACCTACCCGAAGGATACGAAAAATCGTGTCCAGAACCTCCTCGTCCAAGAATCCCGCCGCAAGCCGAAGACCGCCCCACGCTGGCGCAAACCGGCAGCGCTGACCTTCGCCGGACTGGCATTGGCCGGCACCACGGCCGCCGGCGTCTACGTGGCAATGGCACCGGTGGAGGACAAACGGGACATCCGCTGCTACTACCACGCCGACCTCACCACCAGACCCCGGTGGAAGGGTCGCCGGGGGAGACAAAGCCCCCTACATCACCACCGGGATTTTCATCACTGGATTCGACGCCAAGAACAACCCCAACCCGGACGATAAAAACGCCGGAATGCAACAGGTCAACGACCCTATTAACCAGTGCAGCAGGGTGTGGGACATAGGCAACATGAATCCAGGCGGACTCACCGACGACCTCATCCCTGAGGGATTTGTGTCTCCTCCCTACGGCCCTCGAGGTGATCGTCCCCTCCGTGAGGGCGCCGATAAGGACCAGAACGGCAACCCTCTCTGGCCGGGGCCAGAAAGCATGGCCCTCGGCAACTACGTTCCGTTCCTGACCGCGTGCGTCGTCGACAACACCGTCGCGGTCTTCCCCGGCCCCGCCGAGGTCTGCGCCCAGCTCGGCATTCCAGCGCTCGACGAAAGCACACCTGCCAGGCGGGCCAACGGCGCCCGGTAAGCCGGTGGCTCAGCGGAAGCCGCTGCGTCCGCTTGGGGATCCTCAAACGAACCAACGGAACTTCCGGGTTGAGCGTATGCTCTGGTCAGGCTGCGGAAGGGACAGAAAGTGAAGCGTCAGAAGCGTCATTGGCTGGGCCTGTGCCTTTTGCCTTTTGCCTTGGGAAGCTGCGGAACGCTCCCCGGGGTAAGCCGGGCATGTCCAGCAATGGGCTGGTCGTACGTGGGTGATGTGGAACTGGCCTTCTCGGTCCCGCCGGTGTCCGTAGCAGCTTGTTTTGGGGATGGATGCACTCCCGTGCAGGTAGTCACCAACGCTGATGGAAATTGGCTGGTGCCGCAGTCCTCGCCGTATCTGAACCCACCAGTCAGTGTCACCTCTATTTATGTCGAAGCCGTCGCCACTTCGGGGGCCCGCATAGCCCGTGACCTCCAAATAGAATCGGAATCAACCGGCGAGCATCCCTTCGGACCCGAGTGCGGCGGGCCTTTCAGGTTCAAGCCCGTGCACGTGACCTTTGGCTAAAAGCATTCGAACAGTCTGGGTGGAGGGATGTTCAACGGTTGGACCTGGGTCTATCGTTCAACGCATGAATGAACATGTGGTTGGGGCCGGCGGCTCTTTGTTTGAGTTCCGAGGCAAGCGGCCCCTCCGTGAGACAGCACAGTGGGTGACCGGTGTCGGGTTGGCCTGTGTCGGAGTCACAATCGCGGTCCTTGGGACCGCGTCCGGATCCTACGTGTCCATGCCCCTGGGCATTGCGGTGGCGGTCCTGGGCGCCATCGTGCTCTCTCTGTATGCCGTCACGAGGAACAAGACGCGCAAAGCGTCCGCTTCCGCCCGTGCAGGAAGGCTTTGGACCAAGAGCGTAAGCAAGGAAAACGCGAACGAATCGATAGCATCTGAGCTTGCTCTCCTGGCAGACCTCTATTCGCGGGGCGCGCTCACCGCGGAAGAATTTGTTGCCGCCAAGCGCCGCGTCCTCGATAGTTAGGCCTCAGCAAGGAGGCGTGACTGGCTCCGGTAAGGGATCCTTTACCGAACGCGACGAGGATGATTAGTAGCGGGGAGCCTGCCCAAGTCCGAGCAGAGCAACGGCAGGTAACACCACTTTTCCATCTCTGATCATGGGCGACAAAGGATCCTTCGCCGGACGCCTTTGAAACGTTGCCGCAAACGGGCAACAGAACGAAACCCTTCGCCGAGCTTTACCTGAATCACCGAATCGGCTCCTGCAGAGGGCTGAACAGGTTCTGGAGGTCCTCGCTGACGCGTGTGAGTTCTTCGCCTGCATCGAGCGTCAGCTTGCCCCGCGCAGACCACGAGTTGTGGAACTCGGGATCTTGAAGGGTGAAGTGCAGCTCGACGTGACTCCCCGTATGGTCCGCCTGCAGCAGGAGGTCGCCTTCAATCGACCTGTAAGCCCTGGTCCCGCTCCAGCCTCGCCAGTGCTCAGCAAGATCGGTGAAAAACAGCGCTAGATCATCGAACCCATTCTTGTAATGGGAGACCACATCACGCCGGGCCGTGAGGCCATTTAGTTCCGCAGCCACAACCATGCTGAGCACCACCCCGTCCGGGCCGCGTTGCACGTCGCCGAAGGTGAGCCGCTCCGGCCGTCCTACCTCGACTCTCACCGTCTCCATCAGTTCAGGGGCTGTTCTTTGACGGCGCGGATCTCTTCAGTTCCGCGATCCGCAGCCGCAGGAACACGATGGTCAGCACCAGGGCGTAAACCGCCAAGCCTGCCAGGACGATCGTGAAGACCGCGTACAGCACGCCGATGATGCCGAAGGCCGGACTCAGATTCATCGCTACCCCCAATAGTCGTTGGACCTAGGCTATGCGAAGGCTGCTCGTGGACGCTCAGCCCCTGTTGAGTCTTGCCCTGCAGCCTCCTGCTTCAGAGCTTTTGCTGCTTCCTGCTCGGCCAGGAGCTCTTGGAAGCGCAGTTCCATGCGGCTTGGGGGCCGCGGCGGTGAAGGCGGGCGGAGCCGGACGCGGCGCCAGTCCAACGTCTCGATGTCGGGGGACCCCCGCAGGGCATCGATCAGGTCCTTACTGCCGAAAACCCTTGTGCCCATCAGGTCATAGTCAGTCCACAGCACCCAGGCCCGATCCTCAGGCCACCACAGCTCCGGAGTGAACTCCTGCCGTCCGGTGGCCAGCATGGAGGACAGCATGGTCGTGAGATCGAAGGTGCAAACTCGCATGGACTCGACATCGAAGAGGCTGGTGACGGTCGAGAACCTGCCGAGCATGCGGGTCGAGCCGGTGTGCGCGGCGAGGATCGGAACGAGCGCTTCCAAATCAGCCTTACCGAGGGAACCTTCCGTTGGCCAGAGCGAATCGCCAGGGTGAATGCCAGGATGCATGACCACGTACTCGGCATCGCTCTCGTTCAGCAGGGCCGACCAGCAGTAGGCCGGCGGAATCTCAAGGCCGCTATCGCCGGCGGGGCCCTGCAAGGGGACGCCCTTGCGCGAGGCGACCTCAGCCCAGGTGATCCTCTGCCACCCCTCAGGGGCATGCGCTCCGAACCCGAAGCCGGGCACTTCGTCGACGTCATCGGGTTCAGGCGCCGGGGGCACGTCAGACGGGCGATAGAACTGGGCGTGAAGGATCCAAGTGCTGCGTGTGAAGCCATTGGGGAGCGGAGCGTCGACAGGATCCTCTAGGAGCCCGTCATCCAGCCATGCCAGCTCCGGGCCGGCCAAACCTTCCCAGCGCCATCCTTCAGGAAGTACCGGCAGTTCTTCTGATCCCCCATGGGACGAGCTTACCGGCGGGGGTGGCCTGCCGAGGAGCGGCTAAAAAGTGAGCCACCTTGGCGGGCGACTGCGATGACGTGGCTGACTAGGCATCGGAGTGCGTCCGAATGGGGGTGGCTCAGCAGACGCCGCTGCGTCCGATTGGGGATCGGCTTGCGGGCACCGACGGGCCATTGCTGCACTCGGTGTCGTAGGTCTGCAGTACCATCAGCGCATGGCTCAATGCACAGCTCCAAGAGATGGCCACCGCACTGCAAGCGGTCGGGCGAACTGCCCTGCATGCTCGTCCGGCTATGGGCGTTCTTCATACTCGCCGCCTCGGTCGTACCCGTCCTACCCCACACCGGCCGCGCCTGTGCGTAGGAGCGGGAGCCTGTCGGGCACTAGCGGGGGCGGGGACGTGGTGTCGCCCGCCCGGCTTGGCAGCCCAGCGGGTCGACTGCCTCGTACACGGAACAGCAGGTGCGCGACCTAGAGTCTGTCCGCGCGGCGACTGTCTTACGGACTCAGGTGAATGACGTGTTCCTCTGTCACGCCTGGCCCGACCGTCAGGCGGCCGCGAATGACGTCTACGAGTTGTTCCTCGGAAAAAACGTGTCGGTGTGGTTCAGTGAGGTGAGCCTGAGACCTGGCACGGACATGCGAGTAGCCATCGACCGTGGATTGGTGAGTTCGCGCATGGGGATTGTGCTGGTGACGCCCGCCATGCTCGACAAGCTGCGTACCGACCGCAGCATTGCGAGCAACGAGCTCAGCGCTCTGCTGCGCCGGAGCCTCTTAGCCTCGATCCACCGGTCGGGGTTTGATTGGGTGGGGTCGTTCTGATCTTGGTCCGGTTTGGTCGATGGGCATGAGGGGGTTGCCGGCCTTGCTGCCGGTGGTGTTCCGTGGTCCTGGTTGCGCCGGATCGGCTGGGTGGTCAGATGGTGGCAGTACGTGGTGGCCCGCAGGCCGCTTCGAAGAGGCGTGACCAGCTGGTTTCCCAGGGCCAGTGAGCGGGCAGGTGCAGGACGATTTTCCGTGCCGAGGTCGCGATCCTGGCGGGGACGGTGATGAGTTTTCGGCGGATGGTTCCGCTGCGTGCTTTGCCCAGGTCAGGGCCGGCAAGAGTGCCGATGGCGCGCGAGAGGTTGAATGCGATGCTCGCCAGGACCAGCCAGGCTGCGTTGGCGGTGAACTTTCCCGAGGGCAGGTGCGCCAGGGCACTGTCTTTGAGGTCCGCGTTAATCTGCTCGATGATGGCGTGCTGGCGGTGGGTTTTGTCTGCGGTGACGGTGTCCAGGGCGCTGGTGGTGAAGAAGGCGTGGAAGCGGTGGGTGTCGAACAGGGTCTGTTGCCCTGCGCCTGCTTTGGCGTTCAGTTCCGGGATCCGCCGCACGACCAGGCGCCCGTGGATGCGTTCGGCTTTCTTCCGGCCCACGAAGGCGGTGAAGGCGGTTTCGGCGACTTCCGCCGAGGAAATCCAGGCCCCGGTGGTTTCATCGCGGACCGCGTCGGTGTACTCGATGGTGGTCCAGGCGTGCTCGTTGATGGTGGCGATGGCGCGTTTGACGGCCGGGTCCATCCGGGCGGTAATGGACACTTTCGCGCCTGCGCGGTGGGCAGCGGCGACGACCGGGTGGCCGTAGAAGGCACTGTCGGCACGCAGCAGCACCAGCCCGGTGGCATCCTTGCCGCGCAGCCGTTTGACGGTGGCAAGGATGTCAGCGATGAACTTCCCCGCCCCGCGCGGGGAGCCGGAGCTTCCCTTGCGCAGCCTCGCGCCGATGATGACCGGCGCCGCGGTCGCGGTCGAGAGGATCCCGATCAGCGCGTTCAATCCCCGGACCCCGGAGTAACCGTAGCCGGAACCCTGTTTCCGGTAGCCGTGGACTTCCTTGATGGTGTCGTCGATATCGACCAGAGCGTAATCATCGATACCGGAGGTGATCGGGGCCACGGCGGCCACGTTCACCAGCCACCGTGCGGCGAGGGCGTCGAGCTGGCGGACATGGCCGAAGGTGAACGAGCGCAGGAACGATCCCAAAGTCGACGGGGCATATGCACCGGCGAAAAGTTTCTTCATCCCGCCGTGACGCAACAAGGCCATGTCATCGATGGAATCGGCCCCAGCGACCATGCCCGCGACCAGCGCGGTGACCTTCAACCCCGCATTCGCGCCGAAGTATCCGGGCAGCGTCAGCCACTGATCAGCGAGTTCGCCAAGGCAGGTTTTCACCGCCAGCGCCATCGCCGGGACCAGACCTGCGGCCGACACGAGGTTGGAATCATCGAACGCGGCTGACACGCGCGTGGATCTATGGAAAAGTTGCACTTACGAGATGCCTCTCGGATTGGCCAAACGGAGTTCTAGACAAACCCCATTTTTCCCGATCCGACAGGCATTCTCCGTTTAAACCGCCGCTACAACCTCAACCCGACCGGTGGATCGAGGCTTAGTACCAGTCATGCACGGGGTAACGTTCGAGGAGCTCGACCAGGTCACCCCGACACTCGCGTCGCGTGGTGGATTCAGCACGGCCGAAGAGCCCATGGAAGACATCGTCGTGAAGATTGCCGAGCTCGTCGGAATCGTTACGGAGGAAGAGGCTGACGAACTCAGCATGAAGTCGGCCGCCAAGTAGCGCTGAGTAGCAAGCCTCCACGACGCCTCGATGTCCCAACCAGCAACAACCCGATGAACCAGCGCCAATGCTTACGGGCCGGCTAACGACATCAGCGTCGTGCCCGTAAGCCGGTCGATCAACGTGCTGCCAAGCCTGTCGCCAAGTTCTGTCAGTTTCCGAAGTCGACTGCACAGAATGTCCGAAGTCATCTGCACAGCCCGTCAAAGGAATGAAAGGTCTATTGGGTATATAAGAAACAGCCCCGCCTACGGCTGGCAGCAGGGACGGCCGCTACTGCGGGCTCACGGTTCATCCGCTAAGCTCGCTTTTGGTCCGTTGCGGGCCTTGACTCGGCTACGCCGGACTTATTGGGGGGCATATCCATGGTGGGAACTGGCAGTACATCAAAGACGGCGATGGGCCTGCCCCTGGTTCGGCCAGCGCTGGTTGTTGTGCTGTCGCTGGGACTGGCAGGGTGCACTTACGCGGGTGCTCCAAACCAGGCGGAACCGGTCGCCGTCCAGACCACCCCCGCTGCAGTTGTGTCTTCCGCCGCGAAGCCTGCCCTGAGTGGAGAAACCGTGCGGGACTCGTTTGGCAACGCGGACTTCTACACCACGGTTCCAGGCGACACCCTCCCGGCCGTGGCGGCGGCGCACAAGCTATCCGAGGCGAAGGTCGCCGGGTTCAACGGACTCCAGCCCGGAGTTCCCCTCACTCCGGGCACACGGCTCCGGCTGATTCCGGCCGGTCCCATGCCGGGCGCCAAGGGCGCTGCCACGGTTGACGCAAACGGCATTCCAACGGGTTACACAATAGAGCCCGAAGACAGCCTGGCCGGCATCACCTACCGGTTTAACTTGACCTCTGAGCAGTTGGCGGAAGCGAACAAGGTCCCGTTCACCTACGAAAAGGGGAACGTCTTCTTCATCAAGGCCGGCAACGTCATCCAGCTGCAGAAGAAGCCGGTAGATAGCAGGTCCGGCTCGGGTGCCTCGGTCAACAACTCTTTCGGCCAGACGGTCTTCTACACAACGGTGGATGGCGATTCGTTCGACAGCCTGGGCTACAAGTTCCGGTCAACCACGGCACAGATCCTGCTGTACAACCCCTCGCTGCCGGCGGATCAGCCCATCCCTGCCGGTACGAAGGTTCGACTGATACCCGGCGAGCTGAAGATCGAGGGCGCGCAGGGAACGTTCACCACCGACGCCCAAGGGGTTCCGCTGACCTATACCACCGCCCCAGGGGACATCGAGCGGCAAGTTTTTTTCCGCTTCGGCGTGACTGACCTGCGCTCGGCCAATCGTCCGAGCACGGGCACGGCCGGGTCTTGGTATGACTTCACAGACCTGCCCAACGGCGAACTTGCGCCGGGCCAGACCATCAGCGTGGCGCTGGACAAGCCCATCAACAAACCCGGGCCCTGACCTCCGCCCGCTCGCAAGGGATCCTTTACCGGGCGGTGAAGGTAAAGAATGTCACAGGGGACGCTGTGGCTCCCTGTGCTCGGTAGAAGTCGAGAGCGTGTTTGTCTTCGTTGTCGGCTGGCACAAATACCTCGCCGAAGCCTGCTGCCGCTGCGGCGTCGCGTAGTTCGAGAATCAGCCTGCTTCCAACGCCTTGTCTCTGGTGATCCTGGCGCACTGCAAGGTCATAGATGAATACCTCTGACGATGGGGATCGCGTCATTGGCAGGGTGTGGGCGGTGATGCCGCCAACAATGTCGTCACCGGTGAATGCGGCGATGGCCCAAAACGAATCTCGATCGAGAAGCCAAAGAAGATAGTCGTCGGTGAGCGGCTCGGCATCCTCTGCGAATACAGCGGCCATCATCGCGAACATGTCACGCGCTGCTGTCAGATCGCCTCGGCCGAGCCGCTTTGTCCGGAGTGTAGTCACTTTGAAATCGTGTCATGCCCGATCCGCACGAACAATGCCGTCTGCAACATCAACTTGGGCTCGAATCGCCACTCTGGATTAGGTACGTCAGGGGAACCTTCACCGAAACACTCGCCATCCGAAGTCGATCCCGTCCCCGGTCAGAGTGAAACGGTCTCCACTCTTCAGGATGGAGGCCGTAGTCTCGAACCGAGCGGGCTTCGTAGGTCGGTTCTCAGCCCAGCTCGGCTCGGCGGCGAGGCTCGGCTCCGTACTCGGACCACCCGCCTGGGTAGAGACGGCCGCGACCGAGTCCTGCATGCTCGAGGGCGAGAAGGTTGTGGCAGGCCGTGACGCCTGAGCCGCAGTAGGAGATGACGGCAGTAGCGTCCTCGATCCCAAGCTTCGCGAACGCTCGTCGGACCTCGGCGATCGGGCGCAGGCGTCCGTCGGGGGCGAGGTTCCCACGGCACGGGACGTTCACGGCGCCGGGGATGTGTCCGGCTTGGGGATCGGTGGGCAGCTGGAGGCTTCCGTCGAAGCGGTCGGCATTGCGGGCGTCGACGATGATCCCGGCAGCGCCTGCCGTGATGTCCTCCAACTGGGCGAGACGGGCCTCGGGCCACGGAGAGGGCGTGAAGATTGCGGGCGTCGGCTCGACGAGCCTCGTCTCGAGCGGTCCCGTCCATGCAGTAATCCCGCCGTCGAGCAGCGCCGCCCGATGCCCGAGCGCACGCAGCATCCACACGAGCCGCGCGGCGATGACTCCTCCCGCGTCGTCGTAGGCGATGACGGTCGTGTCGTCGCCGATTCCCAGGGAGGACATTCCATGTGCGAACACTTCAGAGTCGGGAAACGGGTTCAGTCCGTGTGCTCCGGAACTGCCCGACAGCCATGCGTCGAGGTCCACGAACACCGCACCTGGAAGATGCCCGCCGTCGTACGCTGTCCGCCCCGACGCGCCGTCGAGATACCAGCGAACATCAGCGGTGACAACGTTGCTTCGGTGTGCCTCGAGCCACGCGGCATCAACGAAGGGTGGGAGGTCTTCTTGGGTTATCTGGCTGTCGTTCATACAGTGCAGGCTAGAGGAGGTGTCCATAATTCGAGCAAAGATGTCTCACATCGTGGTTAGCCTGCCGACGATTCCGACGCACCGTTGCAGGTGCCCGTTAGCCGGTCGTCCACCGGACGCCCCGGTGCTGCCCCTGGGCCTTCTATACATCCGCGCCTTTCCGCCCTTGCCGGATTCCCATATACCCTGCCCGAATTAATGCCCGGTCAAGGTGCCTTATGCGCTACAGTCCGAAACATGCTCATCGGCTACGCCCGCTGCTCCACCAGCAAGCGTTCGAAGGTCGGGCTACGTGTGGATGCTGGCAACAACCAGGGAGCCCACACCGGTGCCTTAGGATTTC
This sequence comes from Pseudarthrobacter psychrotolerans, assembly GCF_009911795.1. NCBI lineage: Bacteria > Bacillati > Actinomycetota > Actinomycetes > Micrococcales > Micrococcaceae > Pseudarthrobacter > Pseudarthrobacter psychrotolerans. The sequence continues at coordinate 718,470 of NZ_CP047898.1, forward strand.
TTCGCGACGTACCGCCTGGCGTGAACGACCAGTCGGGTAGTCAACGGCGAGGCGCTGTTGAGGAGCCAGACCAGTACCGTCGGCATGGGAAGGGATACCCCGGCAAACGGGCGCCACACAACTCCGGGCGGATCACCTGGTACCACCTGATGCGGCGTTTTGAATGACACGCCAAGGCCGGCAGCCACCAGGCTCATGGTCGTCGCAATGCTCGGGGACCAGCGGTGTGGCCCGGGAATCAATCCGCCGTCCATTAGTAGGCCCAATACGCGTTCACGAACGTCCGGATCGCCGTCGCGCTGTAACCAGATCAGAGCCTGGCCATTCAGATCGGCGGGGGTGATCGCTGCCAGCTTTGAAAGCGGGCTGCCGGACGGAAGAGCAACCCCCATCGGCTCGGTGTCCAGGGTCAGCACGCCGAGCCGTTCGTCGGAGGGTGGCACGGCGTGAATGAAGACAGCGTCGAACTCGCCCTCAAGAAGCTTCTGGACCCCTTCTCTTGCTGCCGCAGGTTTAACGTCTACCTCCGGTGCATTCTCGCCTGAACCCAGGCCGCTGAGCAGCTCGGCCAGCAGCGGGTACGCGACGCCCACGGCCACGCCCAGTTTGAGGGTGCCGAGCGGAGGACTGCGTAACTCTTCCATTGCTGCCGCCGCAGCATCGTGAGCCTCAATGATGTGCACAGCCTCCTCCCGGAGGCGTCGGCCTGCGTCCGTGAGCGCAACGTGATTGTGGGTCCGGTCCAAGAGCCGGAGCCCCAAGGCTTTTTCCAAGGCTTTGAGCTCCTGGCTCAGTGCAGGCTGGGCGATGTGGAGCCGGGCGGCGGCTTTACCGAAGTGCAGTTCCTCGGCCAGTACAAGGAATCGCCGGAGTTGGCGGAGTTCCATGGCTCATCATAAGAATTTGTGATCGTCCTAGTCCATAGCGGTCTTGGACGGCAGGGTCCGTCCGGGCGTCCAATGAAGGGGAAAGGTAAACCGCTCGGAAAGGTGAAGACAATGAGCACAATTGATGGCGCCGCCCTGGTAAAGGCCGGCGGCGCTACGTTCCACGTTGACATGGCAGGAGATGGCACGCCGGTTCTCCTGGTCCCCGGCGCTGGAGGCGACGCCAGGCAATACGCCGAACTGGCCCAAGTATTGGCGCAAAACCACACAGTCATCGCCTATGACCGCAGGAACAACGGACGCAGTCCGCAGCAGCCGGACTGGTCGGAGACCTCAGTGGAACAGCACGCGGGCGACGTTATTGCCTTGTTGGAAACGCTCGGGACGCCACCATGCGTCGTATTCGGCAACAGCACCGGGGCACTGATAGCGCTGGCCGCTGCCCTGAAGGCCACCGGGCGTTTTACCGGCGTCGTGCTGCACGAGCCGGCGCTGCTGGGCGTTTTGGCCAGTCCTGATGACGCCATGGCCACGGTGCAGCCGGTGATTGCGGCAGGCGTGGAGGCCGGTGGACTTGCCGGCGGCGCCGAGGCCTTCGTCCGGTTCGCGGCAGGCGATGCCGTCGCTCTGCTGCCGCCGGACTTTCTCGAAGGCCTGCGGACAAACGCCAGGGTGCTGCTGGAAGCGGAGTTTGGAGCATTCGCGTCATGGCGGCCCGAGCCGAAGGCACTGGCCGAAATGAGCATGCCGCTGACCATACTCAGTGCCGAGCAGACAGCGCCATTCTTCCTAGAGGCTGCCCAGTGGATAGCCTCCCATGCCGGAGTCAGCCGCCGGGCGGTACCTGGCGGACACATGGGCTTCCTTAACCACCCGAGGGAAATCGCTGAGGAAATCGACGCGATGTTGTAGTCGATCCGTAGACTCGATCGGGCAAAGGGGCTGTTTTACATGCACACGCCAAGGCCCGCCTTCATGCGCGATTCCGAGCAATTCGCAGCCACTACTACAGTCACGTTTGATATGGGGCTGTTGTATCGGCGTCCTAACCGTACTTTCCGCTCGTAGCGTGCTGCTAGACCTACCCACCGAGAGTGTCCCGCAAACGAACGCGTACCCTCGTCAACGGAAATCAGCTAAAACCGCCAAACCGGACTGCGAAAAAACCGCCATTCCGAACTAACAGTCACAGGTTTGGTGTCGGCGCGTTGCTTGGGCGCGGGGTCGTCTCAGAACTGGCCGTTTTCGACACGAAGTCTGGACAGACAGTTGGCCATTGTCGGATCTGCATCATCAGTGATGCGGCGATCGGTCACCGGTACGCTTCGATGAAGATCCATTGAGCGCGAAGAAGGGCAAGCTCCGTGAACCCTTTTGCGGCCAACGGGCAATACATAGTGTGAGCACAGACAACGACATCATCAGGCGGTCCCGGGACAGCCCCGCAGTTTTCAGGGAGTTGTACGACAGACACGCTGCAGTCATCTACCGATACGCCGCCAGAAGGGCCGGCGACTTCGCCGCCGACGACGTCACGTCCGAAACCTTTCTGGTCGCCTGGGAGCAACTGGAGGCCTACGACCTTGACCGGGAGGATGCCCGGCCCTGGCTTTTCGGCATCGCCACCAATCTGCTCAGGCGCCATCATCGGGCCGAAGCCAAGATGCTGAAAACCGCGGCGAAAGCGGCTTCACGGGAAGCCATGGCCGACGATTCGGATCGGATAGCGGCCCAGGTGGACGCCACTGCGGCAACCGGGCGAATCGCCCGCACACTCAAGAGCATGGCGGCCATCGACCGGGAAACGCTGCTGCTTTACGCCTGGGCGGACCTGACCTACGAGGGCATCGCCCTGGCCATGGACGTTCCTGTGGGAACCGTGCGGTCCCGCTTGAACCGTGCCCGCCGGGCCCTGCGAACCCAGCTCAACCTCGAAATACTTGATGAAACGGAGAACGACCATGGACGACTTGCAGCTGCTCCGCGAAATGCGTAGCGACATCGGCTCCGCACCGCCGGCCACGTTGGCCCGCGGCCGCAACAAACTCATGTCAAAGATCAGTTCCAACTCCCGTCCCGAGGCAACGATCATCACGCACACCCCAGCCAACGTGAGCCCGATCCGTTTCCGACGCCGTGTCCTGTTCGCTTCGGCAGCTGCAGCTCTGCTCGTGGCGGGAATCGTAGTGGCAGATGTCGTCAGGCCCAGCGGTCCGGGAGCAACCGCCGAAGCGGCCGAGATCCTGAACAACGCCGCAGCAGCAACCATCCAGACCGCCGACCCGGTGGTGGGACCCGGCCAGTACCTGAAGATTGATACCACTGCCGTCTACACCACGGGCGTCGCATTGGGGACCCTGGAAAGGGCGGCCGTTCCGTGGAGTGGCTGGACAAGTCCTCCGACCAGCTCTACATCCCCGCAGACCACGCAGCCGAATGGATCTGGAACCGCGAAGCCCGCATCCCGACGACGTTCTTCAGCGAGGAAGCCAAGGCAGAAGCGACCAAATACCAGCAGTCCCAGTCTGACAACCCCTCAGGACGGGAGAACTCCTGCGGGCATCGGGGGGAACTTCTACGGAGAACAGCGGCTGCTGCTCGCCGGCTTGCCCCTGGAGGAAGGCGTGAAGAACCTGCCCCGCGACCCACAAGCCCTCCTTGACGCGATTCGACAGCGAGGCAAGCAAGGCAGGCCGGAAGCCGAAACGCTGGAAACCATCGCGGCGGCACTGCGGACGGGAGTCGTCCCGGCAGATCTGCGCGCTGCACTGTACAAAGCGGCCGCGCTCATTCCCGGAGTCACCGTCGTAGACAGGGAAGCGAACCTTGACGGCAAGGTAGGCACCGCGATCGGGATCGAGCATCCGAACAGAGGAACCCGGACGGACATCATCATTGACCACGCCACCGGGCTGCTGATCGGAGAACGAGTGGTTACGCTGACACCCGGCGAGACCTTCCCAGCAGGAACAGCGACCGCTTGGACCTCCGTACGGACGTCCGTGGTGAACACCGCACCCTAAGCTACTGACGACCAGGGTGGCCGCGCTACGCGGCCACCTCTTTGTCAACACTCACAGGGTCATCGTTCAACCAGAGTTGCAACAGGGCAGAGACGGCCGGTCACCATTGGGGGTGACCGGCCGTCTCCTGACTGCTTTAACTCCACGGCAAACCGCCACTCTGAACTGCCAGTTAACCGCCATTCTCGGCTAACAGTCACACCAGCCTGAGGACTTGGACCATGATGTTCTTAGCGCACCCTTCCGTGCATTCTCACCGTGCGGGGTCTGAGCGCTGCTGCGCTGTCTGCACTCGACAGCGGTCCCTACGCGGTCAATCCGGAGACAGGCCTGTTCGGGGGCACTAGCGGTCTAACGCGGCTGTTGGGAGCAACGATTTAGCCCAAATACCCGGCAGGAATCCAGAACTCCGGCCTGTTTTAGGTTGTTGCGGCACGGTCAATAGACTGACTAAGCCTTCGGCAGACACCACCATGCCCGGACTAGATCCGAAACCGAATTGGGGACCCACGTTTTGACTGCAGCAGATCCGAAAATCACCATCGTTGTACCGACCTACAATGAGCGGGAAAACCTACCTCTGCTCATCGCCCAGCTGAACTCACTCGGGATCCCGGACCTCAATGTACTCGTTGTGGATGACAATTCTCCCGACGGCACCGGAACGGTCGCTGACCTGTTGGCACGAGAATCCGGTGGGACGGTATCCGTCCTGCATCGGAAAGTGAAGGATGGGCTCGGCAGAGCCTACGTGGCCGGCATGACCCGCGCTTTGGCTGGCAACGCAGATATCATCATCCAAATGGATGCGGACCTGTCCCACCCTGTTTCGGCGATCCCCACCATGATTGACCGGATTCGCACATCTGGCGCTGCGCTGGTCATCGGCTCGCGCTACGTTCCAGGCGGATCCACTGCTTCAGCATGGCCCTGGCACCGCAAAGCGCTCTCCGCTTGGGCGAACTTCTATGTAGGTGTGATCCTCGGTTTAAAAGTGAAGGACTCCACGGCGGGATTCAAGGCCTGGACCGCCTCTTCCCTCCACCAGATTGACGTGGCATCGATCAGAAGCGACGGCTACTCCTTTCAAGTTGAGATGAACTACCGGGCAGCCCAGCGAGGCCTGGAAATTGCCGAGGTACCCATTCACTTTGAAGAGCGCGTGGAAGGGACCTCCAAAATGAATCTCGGTGAGCAGCTCGAGTCTGCTCGCACACCATGGAAACTACGCCTCCAGAAATGGTAGTTTCGATTTCCCTTCCCCAAACGGGACGCTGGGCCATGGTCTTGCGTGCGCTGGGCTCCTAGATCGGCTGGGAAGTAGCTACGTGACAGCAGCACGCTACAAGCGTCAGGAACCGGTTGATTGTGGACATCGCGTCTATTCGTCGTCGGTGGGTGTCGTTGGATCACGCAGCGGCCGGAGGGTGTCATCTGAGAGCGTGGTGAAGGCGTATCGGCCGTGGACATTGATGTGTGAGTCTCCCAGGGGAGAGAGTCTTGCAATATCGGCGTCGTGGATGGGATGCCCCTGCTCCCGCAGGGCGGTCAGGGCGGCGTCGATGTAGCGGGTGTTCCACAGGATGACCGCGTTCAGGACGAGGCCGAGTGCGCCGAGCTGGTCTTCCTGGCCGTCGCGGTATCGCTGACGTAGTTCCCCGCGCTGGCCGTAGAAGATTTTTCGGGCCATGCGGTGGCGGGATTCCTGGACGGTGAGTTGAACGTGGATCGAGCGGCGGTAGCTCTCGTCATCCGGGTCATACATGGCAAGGAGATGCAGCGTCTTCGCGGCGCGGCCATATTCGGCGAACGCTGCTCCGAGCGGGGTGGGGTTGCCGTCGCGGCCGAGCATCCGCAACAGGTCGTAGCCGGCGACCAAACCGCTGTGCAGGGACCCCACGACGCGCAGCATGTCGTCCCATTGGACCCGGATGCGCTCGGCGGAGAGTTTGTTCGTCGCGACGGTGTTCAGGGCGCCGTAGTCAGCGGCCCGCCCGCCGGGCACGGTGAGGCGCCAGAGCCGCTGGTCGGGCATGTCAGCCAGACGCGGGCTGAACTGGTAGCCGAGCAGGCGGAAGAGCCCGAACACGATGTCGGAGTAGGAGGCGGTGTCCGTCGCGATCATCTGCGGTGCGGGTCCGCCGTCACGGTTGAGGATCACATCCAGGACATGAAGAGAGTCGCGCATCGTGCCGGTCACCACGACGGCCCCGATGCCGGAGACCTGATCGTTGATGGCATTGAGCCAGGTCACGCCGCGGCCCTGACCGAAATAGTGCGGATTCGGGCCGGCGTCCAGGGTGCGGACCGGGACAACGAACCGTAACCCGTCGACGGAGGCCACCAGCCCGCCGCCCCACGCCTGAGCCGTCGGAACGCCGGCCTGGGCGTCAATGAGACGGGCGTTGGCGGCGGCCAGGGTATCGCTGCGCAGGTAGTTCTGCGCCACGTGCGAGAGCCGGCGCCGGCTCAAGGCCGGATGCCCGGGTTTGATCACAGGGGCGAATCCGAGGTTGCAGCCTTCAGCGACCAGCACCGCGGCCATCGACGTGGCCAGATCAGCGAGCCGGGAACCGGACGCCTGCCCCGTCATGCCCATGTGCGTGAAATCGTTTAGATAACCGGTCCAGGCGTTCACCTCGAGCAGCACATCCGGCAGATCCACCCGGGGCAGCATCCGCTCAACGGTGTCCCGCAACACGGTCAGCGTGTCCGGTTCCGGCACCGGTTCCAACCGCGCCTGATGCACCCGTGTGCGCCCATCCGCGCCTGTTTCCAAACGAATCGGGGCGGCGACTGAGGCCCCTTCAGCCGGGCGGATCCGGGCGGCGAGACCCGTGTAGGCTGTATCGAGCCGTGCCGCAAGGTCGCTGAGATGGGTTTCAACGGGCTCGTGCAACCGCAGCGCGGTGAGAACATCGGGTCGGGCCTGTTCCCACGCCTCACCATCAAGGAGGCGGGCCCGCGGGTCACCCCACCGGGCAGAACCCACCGCATACACATCCCGGCGACGCAGCGCCCGGTGCAACGATTCGAGCACGCACAGCGTGTAAGCCCGGTGATTCACGATCTCATCCGGCGATTCCGGGCAGGGAAACACCAGCCGCCGCCACGACCCGGTCACCACCTCGTCCACGATCTCTGACCGGGTAACCCGTTTGCGTCCAACCAGGCACCCCAGGCCTCGCACGGCGGTCAACAGCGGAGTACCCGCCGGCGTTGCAGATAATGGCAGGACGTCAGCGATCACCGTCAAAAAAGGTCGAACGGTGGCGTATCGCTTCACCAGTTCCGACTGCCCCTGGTCCGCGTCCTCCCCGGCGTCGGGGGCCAGCTCCTCGACCGTCGCCACCGCGGCCATGAGCCGCTCCCGCGGGATGGCCGCCTGCAACCGAGTCCACGCCTCAGCCGGGCCCAGCCCAGCGCTCTCGACCTCGGCACATTCCAGCATCACCTTTGCAGCCGCAGCCAACGTCACTGACGCCCGCCTCAGCTGTGGCAAGGACCGTATCCGGTCCTTGGCCGACGCTCGCACAGCCGGCCCGATGAGCTTGGTCGCCATCAGAACCGAGAACAAATCAAGTGCATCATCGATCGCGGATACCCGCAAAGCCCCGGCGGTGGCAACCAACGTCGCCCAACGGCGATGCTCCGGCATGCGCCGCAGCATCGCCGCGTCCGATGACAGACCCTGGCGAGCCAGCACGTCAACGCGCCCTGCCGGAATCTCGCTCAGATCAACGCCGCCAGCGCCCAACCCGGCGATCTCCGCAGCGCGCTCCAGTGCCCGGACCATCTCCGGCCCGACGCCCGGGTCGGGGCACGACGCAATCTCTCCAACCCTGACGACCGAGAATCTGCTGGCACCGTGAGCAAACCATCAAGACCACGACCAAGCTCCGCCGGCACCCGTCCCGCCAACACCGAATACAGCCGGTCACCGGCTTCGCCCCTGACCTCAGCGACGAGCCTGGCCAACACGCTCACACCCGGCAACAGAACGCGCTCCGCGCGAAGCCATGCCACGCCCTGATCGAAGAGTTGGGTCGGTCGCTCCGCCCGCGTCCACGCGCGGGCGGCCAGGAAGCTCCTGAATTCGGCGGCAGTCTCGGGCGCTGACAGCCGCCGGTACCCATAGGCCTGTGCAATCTCCCAACTGTGCTCGTACGGCGTCTTCGACCGCTCTGCGTAACTCCCCAAGACGGAACCGCCGACGATCCCGAGTTGCGTTGCCACGAAATCGGCCACCGACCCCGGTACCGCCACCGGATCGTCAAGGAACGTCCCCAGGAACCGCAGAGTCCCCAGCTGCACCCCAAATCCCAGACGGTTACCCGCGCCACGACGGCGACCAACCAACTCCAGATCCCGGTCATCGAGGAAGAAGAACCGTTCCAGCTCAGCCCGCGAAACCGGACCCGCAAACTGCCCATACACGGCTACCTGATCATCACTGAGAAACTCAACTGGCATGACACCAACGTAAAGCCAACCCCGAAGGCTTAGCGCCAACCACTGTTCCGCTGCAGGTCAGACCCCAAGAAGCGCCCTCACCCCGGCACGCTTTCGACATCGACGAACTGGCTGCATCACCGTGGATCGGTCTTCACCATAGTTATGAGTTCTTGCTCCACCATAGGCACGAATTGCTTGAAGAATCCGTGGAGTAGAAAACCGGAGGACGCCGTAAACAATTGATTGCCATCTGAAAGCGGACCGCGAACCATGGTGATCCGCCCGTTCGGTGCACTGCAGGCTGAAACCTGGTCAATAACGAGGAGCCGACCCCCAGCCTGCAGCGCAGGGGATTCATCGTCGTGCCTCAGGCGCGAGTTGACATCAGCGTGCCGCACCGGCTGTCTGCGCTTTCCGTCAAGCGGCACGCACGACATAACCGCGGCTATCGGTCGGGGACCGAAACTGCTCATGCGTTCCTCCTGGCCGCCTCTTTTACAAATCGCTTTTGGGGCGGTCCGCGTGCTCCACGAGTTCGGTCATCCATGGCCGGTGCCCGTGGAGGAAGACCATTCCTTCGGAAGCCCATGCACGGTGGGGACGGAATTGGTGATGTCGATGGTGATCCGGCCGCCCGCCATGGGAGCGTTGGTGATGTGCAGGTCGCCGAAGGACTCCGGGAGCACGGGATCCATCCACAAGCCGCCTCGGGACACATGCGCGTCGTACCGCATCAGGCTGGTCACCAGCCGGATCGGTGCAGTCGCCGCCCAGGCCTGGGGTGAGCAGGCCGTTGGATAGGGGACGGGCGCGGTGAGCTGCTCTCGGCTGAAGCCGCAAAATAATTCCGGTAGCCTGCCTTCGGAGTAATTGGCCGCCTCCAGCAGGGCAGTGGCGATCCGTTGTGCCTCCACTACGAAGCCGTAGCGCAGCAGACCAGCCGCAATGATCGCATTGTCGTGGGGCCAGACTGAGCCGTTGTGGTAGCTGGCGGGGTTGTAGGCGCCCATATTGCTGGCCAGGGTGCGCACTCCCCATCCGCTGAACATCTCCGGTGACATGAGCCGTTCGGCCACCTGCGGCGCCTTGTCCTCGTCGACGATGCCGAGGAATAAACAGTGGCCCATGTTTGAAGCGCAGGCATCGACTTGCCGCTTTTTGCCGTCGAGAGCGATGGCGTAGTACCCGCGGTCGGGAATCCAGAACTGCTCATTGAACCGTTTTTTCAGCTCCGACGCCCGGTCCGTGAGCTCATCCGCTAAAGCCGTATCGCCGGCGTCGTACGCCATCCAGGCGCGCGATACATACGCGCTGTAGACGTAGGCCTGCGCCTCGCACAGTGCGATCGGCGCCTCGGCCAGGGTCCCGTCGGCGAAGTTGACGCCGTCCCAGGAGTCCTTCCAGCCCTGGTTGATCAGCCCCTGAGGATTGAGGCGCTCATACTCGACGTACCCATCGCCGTCCTTGTCGCCGTAGTCCCGGATCCAGTCCAGCGCACGGTCCGCGTGAGGCAGCAGCGCCGCGATGGTTTCCTTGGCGAAACCCCAACGGCTCACCGATCCTAGTACCGTCACGAACAGCGGGGTGGCATCGACGCTGCCGTAGTAGGCGGACTTGCCGCCCAGGGAAAGCCCGCTGGAGACATCGAGCCTGATCTCGTGCAGGATCTTGCCCGGCTCCTCCTCGCTCATGGGATCCACGACGCTGCCCTGGCGGTCCGACAGCGTCTGTAGAGTGCCCAGGGCCAGTGACGGGTCCACCGGCATCGCCATTACAGACGCCCACAACGAGTCTCGGCCAAACAGGGTCATGAACCAGGGCGCCCCGGCGGCGACCACCACCCGGTCCGGATGGTCCGGTCCTCGATGCGGAGGGCGCCCAGATCGTCGTAACTGCGGCGCAGGGTCCGTTCGATCGAGGGGTTTCCCATGTGCAGCACCGGGATCTTGGCCACCCATTCTTGTCGGCGCCGGTCCCGGGGGACAACCCGTCGGCGTCAGAATGGACGAATGCCGCCGCCGGACGGGTTCCCTCTGCGCTGGACACCACGGTCATGACGGTGCTCCAGTGGCCGTGCGGCGGGACGGACACGTGGTAGGTGAGGGCCTCCGGCGTAATGTCCGCTCCGGGGGCCTCGATCGTGACGCCCTTCCCGACGTCCTGCCAGGAAGCCCGGATGGCCAGCGTCTCGCCGTCGGCCTGACGGGTTTCGTCCCAGCGCCGCTGGATCCGTGCCTCTTTCACCTCGAAGACGTCCGCGAAGTCCGCCTCAATGCTCAGGGTCATCACGCATTCGGCCAGCGCCGGGGAATAGTTACTGACGGTAATCTGCTCCTGGATTCCGGCTCCTAGTTCGCGCAGCCGCTCGACGATCAGAGCGCTGTCCGCATACCCGTCGGAGCGGGGAACGCGGCCGACGAACAGTGCCCGGTACGGCGCCTTCGTCTCCGCCGCCAGCGGCTCAAGTGGCTGGCCATCAACGGTGAGCCTCCAGCCAGACAGGATGCGCGTGTCTTGGACAAAGAGACCGTGAGGATGTTCGGAGTGCATATCCCCGTTCGGCAAGGAGATGCAGAACGATGATCCCTCCACCAAAGTGACCGCCCCGGCCGCCGTATCAGCATTCCACCCAGCCATCCCGGCCCCCTAAACAAACCGACGCCGCCTAGCCTGACCCTGTGGGGCGCTGACGTCGCTGCCAATTCTTCAATCGACGCTACTCTTGCTTTCTCCCCTGAGCCAGAGGTTGGACACTTGAGGCCAGCGCCCAATGGAAGCACATTCGAGCAAAAAGAGCCTGGACTTCGCCCTGCACTACCCCCAGCGTCGCGATCATCGCAATGGCGCTCTGCGGCGTTCAGGTCACAGCCGGTACGCAGGCCGCCTTCTTCGCAGAATTGCTCCCCACGAGCATGCGCTACACCGTGTCAGCTCTCGGCATGACGCGGGCGGGCCTGTTCTTCGGCGTCCCCATCGCGTTCATCGCCGCATGGATCTTCCAGAACACTGCAAACGGCACCGAGGCACTGACGGCAATCGCCAGTCTTGCACTTCCACCAGCCCGGGTCCTTACTAGTGGGAGGAGGCGAAGCCTCCCGAGCCTGCCACCAACAGCTCGTGTGGCTTGGAGGCTTAACCAACGGCTATCGGAGGACGAAACACTATGTTCGCTCGCGTCAGCACGTACCGGCCTGCTCCTGACAGCACGGGAGCCCCTTCAGAAGAAACCGTCAGTCAGGTGCTTGGGCTGCCAGGATGCCGGGGGATCTATTACCTGCTGGGAAAAGAAAACACGTCGCTCTCGATTGAGTATTTGAGGCCCTGAGCGCCACCCATTCGTGCGGTTGAGCGCCGGGGATCGTGCCAGAGAGCGCCAGCAGTCGCGTGGCTTGGCGCCGCTGACGCTCTCTGGCGCAGGATTAGGCGCTCACGAGTGCTGCGTGTTCGCGCATGTTGTAGTTGCCGGTCTCGACCCAGATCGTGTTGTGGATGATCCGGTCCATGATCGCGTCCGCATGGACGCCGGAGCCGAGCCGCTGGTGCCAGTCCTTCTGCAAATACTGGGTGCAGAACACTGTTGAGGTCTCGCCGTAGCGGCGCTCCATCAGTTCCAGCAGCATGCCTCGCATCGGTTCCGTGGGTCGGTCCAGGAGCCACTCGTCGATGACCAGCAGCGTGAATGCCGCATACTTTCGCAGGAATTTACCGGAACCGCCGGGCCTGTCTTGCGCGGCGACCCATTCTTCCTCGAGGTCTGGCATACGGACGTAATGTGCGCGGATTCGGTGCTCGCAGGCGCGTTTGGCGACCGCGCATCCCAGATACGACTTCCCCGACCCGGTGAACCCCTGCAAGACGACGTTCTGCTGCCTGCCCACGAACGAGCAGGTGCCCAGCTGGGTCAGCAGCTGCCGGTCAAGACCGCGCTCGTCGAGAAGATCGATGCGGCGCAAATCCGCGTTCGGATAACGCAGTCCTGCCCGCCGGATCAAGCCGGTCACCTTGGAATGCGTAAACGACGAATAGGCGTCATCGACGACCAGCCGGACACGATCCTCGAACGGCAAGCTGATACTCAGCCTCTCGTCTTGGGTATCGATGGCCTCCAGCAACTCGCCCGCGTTCATCTCGCGCAGCTTGCGTTTGGTCTCCGCATCCAGGCGGCTCATCGAGCCCCTCCGGCGTAGTAGGCGCCGCCCCGCACGTATCCGCCATCGTCTCCCTCCGGCTCATCAGGGACGATCCCGGTTTTGTCCTGCCCGGTATCCAGGATCGGCCGCAGGTGGGCGTAGCGGGGCGATCGTATCGGCCCCCGCAGCGCGAGCTGGCTGGCCGCTTCCACCCGGGCCGGGGAGAACCGGCGGGACAGGCGCAGCACCGCCAGCGCGGGGTCGTAGCCGGCCTCCTCGACGGGCACGGACTCGAAGATCTTGCTGATCACCGTCACGGTTGCCGGGCCCATCCGTAACGCCCATTCATCGATCCGGGCCCGGTCCCACGCCTGCCAGCTGCGACCCTCCGGAAGGTCCGCCTCGTTCGTCTGATGCTGGTTCGCCGTCGTCGCTGGCAGCAGCAGGTGGCTGGTGAGGCGCTCATCGCTGCGATATATCTCCAGCATGGTCTCCGTGACACGAAGATCAACATTCGAGCCGATGTGGGCGAACGGCACGGAGTAAAAGTTCTTCGCCCAGACCACGTGGCCGTTGCGCCCAACTTTGCGCCCATAGGTCCAGGTGCTGATCTCGAACGCCACCGCCGGCAGCGGTTGCAACACCGGCTTCTCCTCGGCGGTGAACACGCTCAGCCGGGAGCCCTCCCGCTTCTGGAACGGCTGCCTGTTATAGGCATCGATCTGCTCCCGAATCCGTCTCCGCAACTGCGCCAGGCTCGTGAACACCTCTTTCCTCAACCCGGCGATCACCCAGGTTGCGACGTGCGAGACAGTGTTTTCCACGCTCGCCTTGTCCTTCGGGTGCCTCACTCGGCCCGGTAGTACCGCCGCTGAATAATGCGCCGCCATCTCCCGATACGCGTCGTTGAGCACGACCTCGCCCTCGCGCGGATGAGAGATCACCCCGGTCTTGAGATTGTCGGGCACGAGCCGCGGGACCGTGCCGCCGAAGAACGCGAACATCTCCGCATGCGCGCGCAGCCACGAATCCTGCCGCATATCCAGGCACGCCTCCACGAACGCATACCTGCTGAACGGCAGACACGCGACGAACAAATACACCTTCGAGACCTCTCCCGTTGCCGGATCGACCAGCTGCATCGTCGGCCCAGACCAGTCGACCTCGATGCTGCGGCCGGCCTTGTGGCCGACCCGGGACGAGGCGCCAGTGACCATCGCGTGATCGCCATAAAGCCTGCAGAACCGGTCATAACTCATCGCCGCTTGCCCCGCCCGACCGGATCCGTCGACATACTCCTGGTGCAGCAGCTTCAACGTCACCCCAACCCTGGCCAGCTCCCCGTGCACCTGGCCCCAGTCCGGCTGCATAAACACGCTCTCGCGCACCCCGCGGCCGGGAAATAGCGCCAGATAAACCTCACCATCAGACAAATCAGCAACGTCATCCCAGCCGAGCCCTGCCCGATCAGCAGCCGCGATCACCGCCTGAACGCTGTGCCGAGACATGCCCTGAGCAGACGAGATAGCCCTGCCCGATAGGCCTTGATTGCGAAACTGCAAAACCAGTTTCGCCTTGATCTTCCGTACCATTGCCGGTAATCCTTCCACCACGTGGCCCTCACGTGGTGGAAGGAGCCTTACAGATGGCGCTCACCCACACCGACACTGGCGCTCACCCACGCCAATCGGGATTCCGACCACGGCGCTCACCCGCACTACCTCTGGACCCCTGAAGGCCAATATTCACTCGATAACTCTTTGGGATGACGAGGACGCGCTTGCAGGCAGCCGCCAGGTTGCGGATCGTATCCGTTCCGAGACCAGCGCCGAGCAACACATGGAGGTCCTTGGGGTGGACGAATTTGATGTGCTCACCCAGCACCTGACGGATTGAGCGTCCAGAACCTGTTCTGAGGGGCGCTTCGCTCCGCCGTGGGGACGGAAAATTCTCATGTCAGGGCCCATGGGAAGCGCCTGTCTGCAAACTGGAGCAAAATCGGGATCCTTGTTCTTGCCCTTCAGACAGCCATTGGACTGTTTGTCGCGGACGGCAGCTTCCGAGATGAGATTCGGAGCATTATTGAGAAGGATACCGTGGACCCGCAGAGGTCTCGCTGGCTCGATTTGATCCCAAGCCATGGCCAGCCTGTGGACCGCTCGAAGTATTCCGTTTCCCATGTCGTAATAGCCAACTCCCAACGTTCGGGGACGGACTGGCTGCCGTTTTTCAGCAAACTGAACCTCATGCAGAACGGGCAGCAGCTGCTAAACCTCGGATTCAGCGTGTCGGTTTCCAGGGTCGATGTAGCGTAAGCAAAAGCGCCGTGGGTTAGCTACGGGGGGCTGGCTGCCAGGCGGCGAGCTCCTGCAGTTCCTGGCAGGCCTTTGACCCGACCCGATTATGCCGACCCGACCGGCCCCCACACCCCTCAACTCCGGGCAGGAACCCAGCTGCGTCGGCATAATCCGGAAGTCACCATAAAACTATGCGACCCATAAGCACCAGAATGTGAAAGACTGGCTGGCCGAAAACCCGCGCGTGAGCCTGCATTTCACCCCGACCAGCTGTTCCTGGCTGAACATGGTGGAGATCTTCTTCGGGGTCATCACCCGCCAGTGCCTCAAACGCGGGGCATTCAGCTCGGCGAAGGAGCTGGAGGAAATCATGGAACGCTACATCGAGAACTACAACCAGGACGCCAAACCATTCACCTGGACCAAGTCAGCGGAGTATCTCCTGGGCAAGATGAAACGCAAACAAACCATTTACACGGAACACTAGCAAATGGAATCTAAGATCGGCCGCTCGATCCTTTGGTACTGATTTGGTACCATGTAGTCATGGCTATGAATTTGCGTGTCCCCGAAGATCTGGATCGTCGTTTGGACCAGCTCGCGGCCGAGGAACACACCTCGAAATCGGCGTTGCTGCTTCAGGGTGCGGAGCTGGTGCTGCAGCGTCACCGGCGCAGTCGCGAGATCGGCGAGGGTCTGGATTTCGTGATGAGCCATGACGCTGCACTCTTAACGCGCCTTGAGGATGCGTGACCGCGTACCTCAAGATTGAGGACGCGTTGCAGGTCGTTGACCGGTACGGGTTCCATATCCGCGATATCGGACTCCTGGCCTCGGCTTTGGCCCGGCCGGCAACGACGGTGGTAGGTGTGGAAGCCTATCCACAGTTACCGAGGAAGGCGGGGGCCTTGATGGAGTCGGTGGCGCGTTTCCATCCGTTGATCGACGGCAACAAGCGTTCCGCGTGGACGCTCATGGTTTTGATGCTCTGGATCAACGGCTGCCGGCATGACTTCAGCACTGATGAGGCGTTCGATCTCGTCGTGGGAGTGGCAGCCGGCGACGTCTCGTTGGAGGACAGCGCGGGGATGATTGCCTCGCACCTCATAAAACGATAACCACGTAATTCTGTGGCCGAGTTAATGATGCTGGGATCACGTACCGGACTGCCGCGCGCCTTCGCTATAGTAGCGACCGGTCCTGGTGCGGAACCGCTTGGCCGTAAGCCGCCTTGGCCTGGTCATATGCGTGTCTGCCGAGCACCTCTTGAGGTGGGTGAAGGAGGCGTCGCCGCCATGAGGTTCTTCTTTGTTGGGTGGGCCTCCCGGCGAGTGCATGTTCCATCCCTGCAGGCGGCGTCACCCACAACCTAGGACGAGGCGAACCCGTCCGTAGTCCCACTCTTGCCAGCGCAAAGAAAACCGCGTTCCCTCAGGGGGAGCGTGGTTGGCGTTCGACGTGATCAGAAGGGCGTATTCGGGGTGTGGACAGTGTCCACACTTTGGGTCTCGAACTGCGTGGTACTGGGGTCGGATCGGGCCGGATTCCGCATATTTCCGCGGGTGCCCAGTGTTTGCAAGGGCTGGAGTCCGGTTCGAGTCCCACCTCGGGCACAGCTGGTGGGCGCTCCGCCTGCTGGGATGTGGGGTTATTCTGGCCTCCTTCTTGGCTTCTCTGGGCGGGGTGGTTGGATTGTCACCTATTCACGTCCCGGGCCGTGGTGACGACATGACCTGAACGAGATTTCCTGAGGTTCTTTCGTTGTGCTTCGCTCCTTTTTGTCGCTTGGTGGACCGGGAATGTGGCCGTTAGTCCGGCCAAAGGGGTGTGCACATTGTGCACACCCTCTCGACGGACGGCTGTTCGGCATGCATCATGCTCCCTTCCTGCATCACCAAGTGGGCCCCAAGAAGTTACGTCGTACACCCAACCCCACAAAAACCGTCTCTGACCTGAACGAATACAAGTCTCACCCCAGCTAACTAGGAAAGTCCCGCTAGGAGGCTGCGAGCGGTGCATCACCTGGTTCACCCGCGGCAACCGCCGCGTTTCCCGCCGCGGCATCAGCCGGAAGAACGCCTGGCTGCAGCTACGGATCGCGGGACTAAACCTGCGACGCCTGCTCGCCCGCGGACGGACCGTGAACGAGGATCACGGGCGCTGCGATAACCCACCACTCGAGTTCGGCCAATCAATCCCACCACTGGATGCCGCCCCGGATCTGATGCAGAATGACTGCAAGCGCGCGGAACGACCTCGTTGTCGCACCTGAAAGGTGCTGACCAGTACAAGCCGCTTGACGGCCATTGGTGGCGTTCCGCCCGCCCCACTACCGCGTTGTTCAGCTGTCGCCTGTGCGGTTCGTCCCTTTGCGCGTCGATGCGCCCCCTTACAGTAAGCAGGGTGAGCAGCAGAATCAGCACCTACGAGGCGTGGCATCGCCTGCTTGACGGCAACGAGCGATTCGTGTCGGGAGATTCGCTGCACCCGAACCAGAACGCCTCCCGGTGCAGCGAGCTGGTGAACACTCAAAGTCCGTTCGCAGTCATCTTTGGTTGCGCGGACTCCCGTCTCGCCGCGGAGATCATCTTCGACGTCGGCCTGGGCGACGTCTTCGTGGTGCGCACAGCCGGGCACGTGATCGACGACGCCGTTCTCGGTTCGCTCGAGTACGCGCTCTCGGTGCTGCACGTCCCGTTGATCGTTATCCTCGGACACGACAATTGCGGCGCCGTCACGGCCGCGAAAGACGCCGTGGAAGGCGGGGAGTTGCCCCAGGGCCACATCCGCGATCTGGTTGAACGGATCACGCCGTCGGTGCTGAGATCGCTGCGTGAGGGAAAGACGGACGTCAACGACATGGTTGTCGAACACGTCAAGGAGACCGTTCGCCGGCTGCTGGACAGTTCACGGGTGATTTTCGACGCGGTGGACGGTTACTCCGCCGCGGTGGTCGGCGTTGGTTACCGGCTCGAAGAGGGCCGGGCCCAGCTCGTCTCCACGGCTGGCGTCCTGTAGAGGCGAGACGTGCACCCGTGCAGCCGGATTTGCCAGCCAGCGGGAACCAGCAGGATGGACTCTGAGGTCTTCAGCCCATGGGGCCGACAACGGCGCCCGCGCAATGGCAAGCACTGTCTCTCACGGACTTCTGTGTACCCTCGTTGGAGAGCACGGCAATTTGGGGAATTGATGAAACGCAGCTACTTGCCTAATAGGCCCATGGTCCGTCGTATAGTGCCAGACGAGATTCTCGGGGAAGCCGCTTTGCTTCATTTTCTGCCTTAGCCGACTTTCAAGTCGAGAGCAGCTCGGAGCTGAGCCTCTGAATAGTCCGACTGCTAAAGCCTCCGCGAGGGCATGACTAGTTGATGTCGTAGCTAATGGGGGCTGACCGTGATAGAGCCGCCAGAAACATGCGCCGGGTTTGCGCATTCGCCGGATGATGCTCAGGATGTGCCGACGGTAGATGTATGCGCGAGCCTCCCTGGTCCCATCATGCTTGGCTATGCAGAAGATTTGGCTGCCGTGGGCCTCTACGGCCTCACGCTCGTGGTTGACGGGAGGATTCGAGGGTTGACGGTGAAACGGCATAGCCGCGGCGGGCCGCGTCAGCCATCCATTGGGTGTCCGGGGCCTGCTGGGCGCCCTCCCGACCGTATGCAGCTTCAAGAGTGAGGCAGCGGATGAGGGCCAATCGGAGGACCGGGGCCAACCCTCCGTACGGAAACTGCGGAAGCCCAGGCTGGTCAAGGATGAGGACCGCATGTCCCGTACGGACGGACCCGATTCGGTCGAGGGCTAATTCTTTCCGTTTCAGCGGATGTCAGCGAGTCGGCACGACGCGCCGCACCGTTCACCAGTGGGTGGAGTCCGCTCGGATCGAATCCACGACGAATGAGCTCGGTAAGACGCGCTTTATCAGCGATCCTGCCTCCTTAACCACTCCGCGCAGGTGAACTGCGGTTCGTGCCTCAGGAATCATTGGTTGGGACAGTGAAATCCGCCCCAGCGCTGGCTGAGAGAGCCATCCAACCGCCTAATGTAGTCATTTTCGCACGATAGCGGACATAATGTGCAAAACTAGCTACATGAAGACCGTCATGCTACAGACGAAACAGCTGGGCGCCAACCTGAAAGCCCGGCGGATCATCCTCGGCCTTTCCCAGGAGCTTGTTGCCGAACGGGCCAACATCTCACGGGCGACCCTGATGCGCCTGGAGGCCGGCGACGGCGGCAAGGTCGAGCACCTCATGATAGTCGCCTCCGTCTTGGGCGTCGCTGGGAACCTTATCGAGTCCATCGACCCGCTCAATAGCGACCTGGGAAGGGCCCGCGCCCATCTCCTCAACCGCCATCGCGCCCCGAGGGGAAATTAGTGGCTCGCCGCAGCGTCCGAAAAGTTGAAGTCCTGGTCAACGAGACCCTCGCTGGCCAGATGGAGATTGAGACGGATGACCTCTCGCCCTTAGAGCACGTGTCGTTTTCGTATGCAGATACGTGGTTGTCTGACGCGGGGGCGTTCGAACTCTCTCCGGAGCTGCCTCTTGGCCGCGGCCCGCAGCGCCCCACTCTGGGAAGGAACCTGTTCGGATCCTTCCAGGATGCCGCACCTGATGCCTGGGGAAAGAGGCTTCTCTTTGAGGAAGTCCGCCAGCAGGTCAGGCCGAAGGGAACGAGCCTGCCCACACTGGGGGAGGCCGGCTACATGCTGCTGGTCAACGACGAGACTCGCCAGGGAGCCCTGCGTTTTCGGGAACAAGGGGGGTTCCTGTCGACGTGGGGAAAGAGAGCCGGCATCCGCGACCTTCAGGCTCTCGCCGAGGAGGCGAGGATATTCGCCGAGACTGGCTACGTGGACGAAGAGAATTCCCTGCTTATGGGAGCCGGTTCGTCCCCCGGTGGGGCGCAGCCGAAGGCGTGGGTGCGCGACGACGGCGGCTCGATGCTGCTCGCGAAGTTCCCGAAGAGTTCCGATATCGGGAACCCACAGCTATGGGAAATGGTGGCCATCAAGCTCCAGCAGCGTGCAGGTATCCGTGTGCAGGAATCCAGGCTTATGCCTTTGACGGAGTACACGCATATTTTCTTGACCCGCAGATTCGATCGTGCCGGTGAAACCCGTATCCCCTACATTAGCGTCCGGACCGCCCTGCAGTTGGACACTTACGCGCACCCAGACTACGTGAAGATCGCGACGGAAATCGCTGCCATCTCCGGTGCGCCAAACCAGGACGCAAACGAACTGTTTAGTCGTGCCGCATTCATCGCGATGGTCAACAACACCGATGACCACATGCGGAATCACGGCTTGCTGCGGACGGGGAAGGGCTGGAGGCTGTCGCCTTCGTTCGACGTGAACCCGATGCCTTCCGGGGTTTCTGAGACACCGCTGACCCCAGGTGGGAACCTGTGGGACCGGGACGTCAGGGATCTGCTCCACTACGCCCCGGAGTTTCGGCTGACGCGGGAGCAGGCAATCCAACGGCTGCAGTTTGTTGCCGACGCCATCTCCCACTGGCGGGAGGACGCGCTAGGCCTGGGCGCGGGGGCTGACTCCCTGGGGTACATGGACCGTGCGTTCGAGGGCGAAAACGCCAAGCGGGTCGGATCTCTGGAACCGGCACCGCTTGTGATCGATCTGGCCGGCGCCGGCGGCCCAGCGCGTCCAGCCACTAATCCCCAGGGGGAAGTTTGGGTCACCGAACACTCTCGGCGGGGCAAGATCGTGCCCGGGCACTTTCGGAAACGCCGAGGCTGACCGGCACGGCTGTTCGTCTGCCGCCGAGTCGGCTGGAGCGTCGACCTTGACCGTGGAACACTCCCCGGTCGGGAAGCGGGGCTTCTTCACGAGCTTTGTCATGGTTGGCTACGCCGTCGGCTGCTCGCTGGCCACCATCGTCTTCCTTCCGGTGGCGCTGCTGCCCGCCGAACACCTCTACGGCTGGGGCTGGCGGGTGCCCTTCTGGCTCAGCGCCGTCGTCGTTGTCATTACTTACTACGTAGGCAGCCACCTGGAGGAAACCCCGGTGTTCGCCGAAGCCAAAGAAGAAAGCGCCGTCCGGAAGCTGCCGCTGAGCGACGTCTTCAAGTACCACCGGCGCTCCGTCATCTGTGTGGCCGGAGCCTCGCTGATGGCGGCCATGCAAACGCTGTTCGCCGTGTTCAGCCTGTCCTACGCCACTTCGGTGGGCGTTGACCGCAGCGTAATGCTTGGCATTATCTCCGGGGCAATTGCGTTGTCGATCGTCGGCATTCCCGCGGCCGGCTACGTCTCCGACGTCATTGGCCGCAAGCCGACCATGCTGATTTCCGCCGGCGGTTGCGCACTCACGCTGTTCGGGTACCTCTGGGCGATTTCGACGACGGACATCCTGATGATCGCGCTCTTCGCCTTCGTAAATATGACGCTCTTCTTCAGCTGCTACAACGGCGTGTGGACATCGTCGTTCGCCGAGCAGTTCCCGGCGCCTGTGCGGTTTACGGGTATGGCCGTCAGTAACCAGCTGGGCAACCTCCTGGCCGGCTTCGCTCCCATGGTCGCAGCGATGCTGCTCCTCCCTGGCCCGTCAGGCTGGCTGCCTGTGGCCATCTTTGGCGCGGTTGCCTCCACGATCGCGGCCGTCGCGGTGCTGGGACTCCGCGAGACCTCAAAAACCCCCACGGAACTGCTTGGCGGTCCGCGGATTCAGGCCTCGGCGAGCCAGCTGCTCGCGGCCCTATCTTCCGGCCCTATCTTCCGGCTCCAAACGATCTGCTGAATCGATCACACAAACCTGAGATCGCGGCCAGCCGACGGTTGATCATCGTCGCGGCGTACTGATCCAACCGACGCCCCGACAGTCTGATCACATTCGGTCCCGCCCTGCCCGGGACCTGGGCTTCGCGGCAGGCCCGAAGGAAGCGAAGCAGCACCTCGGTGCTCACCTCCGTCAGCGGATGCCCGGCAAGCAGAAGCCACCGGCAGAACGCCAGCAGGTCATACCCGTAGGAACGCACCGTCTTTGGCGAGTAGTTCCTGTCCGTCAGATACGCAAGATACTCATCCACGAGCTCGAACTGCGGCGCCGCCTGCCCTGCCAGCGCCCAGCCACCCTCACGCTCCTCAAGCGAAAGACCACAATCGCTGTTCATGAAGAACAGGTGTACCAGCAGTGACCCAGATCACGAGAAATGTCACCGAACATGGCGTGTCGCTGACCTGCAACGATGACTGCATTAGCCGGTTAAGAGGGACACCCCCGTGCGCCCCATCGACGATCGCATCCCCAGACCGGTCACCAAGGCCCTGAAACCGGTTGAGGTGTAGACGCTGCCCTGATCGGAGTGCCAGATCGCGTCAGGCTCGATCAGGGTCGTGGCGGCGGCGTTCTTGAGCGCATCGGCGACGAGCTCGGTGCGCATGTGATCGGCGATGGACCAGCCGACGACTTTCTTCGAGTAACAGTCGATGACGGTGGCGAGGTAGACGAACCCTTGCCAGGTGTGGATGTAAGTGATGTCGCCAACGAACTTCACCCCGGGGCGGTCGGCGGTGAAGTCGCGCTTGACGAGGTCGGGCATGCCCGCCGCTGCCTCAGCATCAGCCTCGGTGGTGATGCGGAACGGGCGTGGCTGACAGGCCACAAGACCCTGGTAACGCATGATCTGCCGCACCAACTCTGGAGAGCACTCGGTCTTTTCCGCTTCGAGATCAGCATGGATGCGCCGGTACCCGTAGGTGCCCTCGGACTCCTCGAAGTAGTGTTGGATCCGCGCCGTCAGGGCCTGACGACGGACCGCCGTGGCCGATTGCGGACGCGTGGACCAGTGATAGAAACCGGACGTCGAGACGGCCAACCACAGGCACATTTTCACCACCGAATTCAGATTGGTGGGCTCGGCTTTTTGGGAATCGATGAATTCATACTTGCTCACTACCGCTGCTCCCGCGCGAAGTAAGCGCTGGCTTTTTTCAAGAAGGCAGTCTCTGCCCGCAGCTCCTGAACTTCACGCTCGAGCTCCTTCAGCCGGGCCCGTTCCGTCACCGTCAGATCCGTCTCCGTGCCGCCGTTGGCCTCGCGGTACTTGATGAGCCAATTGCGGAGCGTCTCGGGGCCGACACCGTACGCGGTGGCAACGTCCTTGATCGGCCTGGACGTGTTGATCACCTCGCGGCACAGCTCGTCCTTGAACTTCTGGGTGAATCGTCTCCGTGATGCTGTCATGCTGATTTCTACTTTCGGTAGACCCCCATTTTAAGAGGGCCCACTGTCCGAGATCTCCACGGCAGCTCACCCCATCATTGACGGGCAGAACCCGGCTCCGGGTAGCGGGGTGTTTTCTGAGCCACGGCGGCGCTTCCGGTCCGCAGATTCACTTGCTTGGGTTGGGAGCTGTGAGATCTTCACCCTGGGTTCCCGCCGTTCAGGGCTGCGACACAGTGTAGGTGTTCAGCGGCCGGCCGGTGCCGCCGTAGGTGAGGTCCAGGATGAGGAGGCCCTTGCGTTCGAGTGCGCTGAGGTAACGCTGGGCGGTCGGGCGGCTGATCCCGAGTCGTTCGGAGATCTCCGCGGCGCTGACGGGACCGGCGGCGGCTCGGACGGCGTCGAGCGCTTTTTGCATGGTGGGCTGCAGGCGCGGGGCCGGGGCGGCGGCCCTGATCCCGGCCGAGCGCGCGTTGTAGAGGCTGTCGACGGTTGCCTGGTTGGCGGTTGATGCGGATTCCAGCTCTTGCCGCCATCTTTGGTAGGCCTCCAGTTGTGTGCGGAGCCGGTCAGAGCTGAAGGGCTTGACGAGGTAATAGACCGCGCCGCTGCTCATGG
This sequence comes from Pseudarthrobacter psychrotolerans, assembly GCF_009911795.1. NCBI lineage: Bacteria > Bacillati > Actinomycetota > Actinomycetes > Micrococcales > Micrococcaceae > Pseudarthrobacter > Pseudarthrobacter psychrotolerans. Next base: position 742,063 of record NZ_CP047898.1, read on the forward strand.
CTGACTTGACGGTTGCCAGGTCCTGGGCGGCGGTGATGATGATGCAATCGACCTGGGTTCCTGCCGCCTGCAGGGACCGCAGCAGGGAGAGCCCGTCCTCGTCGGGAAGGTGCACGTCCAGCAGGAGCAGGTCCGGGTGTAGACGGGCGATTGCTTCGCGCGCCGCTGCGGCGCTGTACACCTGGCCCACGCATTCGAAGCCGTCAACCTTGGCCACGCGTGCCGCGTGGATTCCGGCGACCCTGAAATCGTCGTCAACCACCAATGTTTTAATCAATGCCCGCCCCTCCTGTCCTTGTCCGGTGGTGCGGGGTTTGCCGGCAGCCACACCTCAAAATTACCGCCGGGTCCCGGGAACACGTCCAGGGTTCCCCCGGCCCGGTGCACGATCCTGGCCACCAGAGCCAGCCCGATTCCACGCCGCATTCCCGGCCGCGGGTCCTTGGTGGAGTAGCCGTCAACCACCACCTGGTCGATCTTGTCTGCCGGGATGCCGGGGCCGTTGTCGCGCACGGCGATGAAAACGCCGTCGGCGTCGTCAAACTGTACCGTGACCGTGCGCGGCCGGGGCGTGTAGGCCAGCGCGTCCACGGCGTTGTCCAGGAGGTTGCCCACGATGGTCAGCAGTTCCGTCTGGTCCATCGGCGGGTGTTCCAGCCGGGACTCAGGGCTCACCTCGATTTGTACGTCCTGTTCGGCGGCAACGGTGATCTTGGCCAGCAGCAGGGCTGCCAGCTCCGGCGGCGCGATCCTTGCGCGCAGCCCTTCGCCGAGCGACCTGGACATGGCGGATACCTGCGAGACGTAGCTTTTGGCCTGGTCCACGTCCCCCATCTCCAGCAGGCCGTCGACGATGTGCATCCGGTTGGCGTATTCGTGCTCCAGGGCGCGCATTGCCTCCATCAGGCCCCGGACGGAGTGCAGGTCCCGGACCAGGCTCTCGATTTCTGTGCGGTCCCGCAGGGTGACGACGGAACCGATGCTCCGCCCGGCGCTCGAGACGGGCATGCGGTTGACCACCAGCAGGGCGTCCTGTGTCAGCGCCACCTGGTCGGTGCCGGGGATCTTGCCGGTGAGCAGGTCCCGAAGCCGCCCTTCGGGAATCAGTTCGGCGACGGGTTTTCCCAGCGCCACCCCCTCGATCTGGAGCAGCCGCCGGGCCTCCCCGTTGATCACCGTGACCCTCCCGTCGTCGTCAAGGCCGACGACGGCCTCCCGGATCCCGTGCAGCAGCGCCTCACGCTCTTGCAACAGGGAGGCGATCTCGGCCGGTTCCAGGTTGAAGGTGACACGCTTGATCCGGCGGGCGAGCAACAGCGAAACGCCGACGCCCAGGGCCAGGACCAGCGCCGAGAACCCGGTTATCAGCCAGATGTTCTGGACCTCGTTCTCGAACACCTGGGTCTCCTCGATGCCCACCGACACCTGGCCTATCACCGAGCCGTCCGCCCCGAAGATCGGGGCCTTGGCGTTGGCCGACCTGCCCAGGCTGCCCTGGTTGAAGCCCACGTGGGTTTGGCCGTCCAGTGCGGCGACGGGTTCCTCCAGCTTGTGCCCGATCAGTGCCGGGTCCGGGTGGGAGAACCGGATGCCGTTGCGGTCGGTAACCACGACGTAGGCGGACTGCGCGGCGCCCGTGATCTCCCGGGCGAGCCCGTCGATGATGTGTGTGGGATCCTCTGCCGCCAGGGCGGAGCGGATTTCCGGCATCTGCGCGGTGGTCGTCGCGATGCCGAGGGCACGCAGCTGGTACTGCCGCTCCAGCGTTTGGTTGCTGATCAGCGTGAATAGAAGCCCGCCCAGGACGACGGTGAGCAGCAGCAGCGAGAGCGAACCCAGGAGGATCTGGGTGGTCAGGGTCAAGGAAAGACCGCCGGCCCCCAGGCGCGGTGCCACTGACGCGCGGCTCACCGGGATCCGCACCCCGCCCGGGCATTTACCCTTCTGCAGAAAACGCACAAAACGTGCACTTTTGCTGTTAAGGCGCACATCTTACTGAAGACTTCTGGCACGAACAATCACTTTCTAAGCTTTACATAGTTTCCGTGATCCACATCACGCAAGGAAGCGACTCCCAAGGAAGGGATCCGAGTGACGACGGTGTCAGAACGAGAAAAAAGCAGCCCGCAGGCCGGCGGTCCGGCCCCGGGCTGCTGCAAGCCACCCCCGACTCCGGAGGGCCGGCATCGAGCGGGCCTTCCGTTGGCAACGTGCGGCAACTTCACCACCAAAACCGTAGTTTCACGATGCCATTGAACCGGAAGAAACACCGGATCGTCTCGATTCCCTGACGCACCTGCGCGGCGCGTCCGGTAGCGAGTGCTCACATGAACCGAAAGACAGAGAGGTCTTAGCACATGGATGCTAACCATCACCACCGCCCGCCCGCGGCCCCCGAGAGAGCCGAGGACGCGGCAGGTATCGACATCGTCGGGTTGACCAAGCGTTACCTCACGCCCAAGGGCGAGATATTCACTGCCATCCGTGACGTGAACCTTAAAGTTGAACCCGGCCAGTTCTGCGCGATCGTCGGACCGACGGGCTGCGGCAAGTCCACGACGCTGGCTCAGGTCTCGGGCCTGGAGCAGCCAAGCGCGGGCTCGGTGAGCGTCCACGATCAGATCGTGGACGGCATCACGAAGGGCGTCAGCTACATGTTCCAAGCGGACGCGCTCTTCCCTTGGAAGACCGTCCTGGGCAACGTGCTGATCGGCCCGGTCCTGCTCGGCACGCCCAAGCGCGAAGCCACCGTGCTGGCCATGGACTGGCTGCGCCGGGTTGGCCTGGCCGGCTTCGAGGACCGCTATCCGCACCAGTTGTCCGGCGGCATGCGCAAGCGCGTCGCCATGGCCGCGGCGCTGATCAATAACCCGCGGATCCTGTTGATGGATGAGCCCTTCGGCGCCCTTGACGTTCAGACCAAGGCGATCATGCAGAACGAACTGCTGCAGCTCTGGGAAGAACTGCGCCCCTCGGTCCTGTTCATCACCCACGACCTCGACGAGGCGGTGGCCCTGGCCGACAAGGTGGTCATCATGACCAGCAGCCCCGGCACGATCAAGGATGTCTTTGACATCGATCTTCCCAGACCGCGCGGTGATGTGCAGCAGATCCGCCACGAGGGGCGCTTCCTGGAACTGCAGGGCCGGATCTGGGAATCCCTGAAAGATGAGGTCACCCGGGCCTACAAGCAAACGGCAGGTGCAGCAGCATGACAACGACAACCCACCGCGGCGCACTCACACGCGAGGAGCCGACAGAGCAACAGGACTCCGCCCGGCGCGCCATGAGACGGCGCACGATGTGGATCTGGATCGGGCGGATCGTCGTGGCGGTGATCGTGATCGGGGGATGGCAGTGGTTCACGGCCGTCGGCTGGGTCGACAAGTTCTTCTTCGGCCAGCCGTCCGGAATCTGGACCAGCCTGGTCCAACTCTTCACTGAGGGCACGGCATTTGGCACCATCTGGGAGAACCTCTGGATTACGGTGCAGGAGGCCTTCATGGGCTTCCTGCTCGGCACATTCGTCGGGGTCGTGCTCGGAATCCTCCTGGGCTCGAACAAGTACCTCTCAGCCGTCGTCGGCCCGTACATCCGGATCGTGAATTCAATCCCCAGGATCGTGCTCGGATCGATCTTCATCGTGGCGTTCGGGCTCGGAACCTTCCCGAAGGTGCTCCTCGCGGCGGTGCTGGTCTTCTTCGTCGTCTTCTTCAACGCCTTCCAGGGCGTCCGTGAGGTGGACCAGAACCTGGTCGGGAACGTGCGCGTGCTGGGTGCATCGCCGTTTCAGGTCGCGGTCCACGTGACCATCCCGTCGGCGATGACGTGGATCATCGCGAGCCTGCACAGCGCGTTCGGCTTCGCGATCATCGGCGCGCTCGTCGCCGAAGTGCTCGGCGCCCAGCACGGAATCGGGCTGATCATCAGTCAGGCGCAGGGGACCTTCAATCCCGACACGGTCTTCGCCTGCATGGTGATCATCGCCGTGGTCACCCTCGGCGCGGAATACCTTATCTCCCTGCTGGAGAACTCGCTGCTCAAATGGCGGCCGCCGAGCCGATCTGAAGCACAGGCGATCTGACGTTCGCCGCCGACCATTCCACTTACCCATCACCCCGAATCCTCAACATAAACAAAGGAAACGTACGTCCATGATGAAGAACAAGATCTACGCCGTCGGCGCTGCCGGAGTGATCGCACTGAGCCTCGCGGCCTGCGGAACCAGCTCCGGGAGCGGCAGCAGCCCCGCAAGCGGCGGCGCTGCCGGCGACACCAGCTCGATGCCCACCGTGAAGCTCATGGTTGGCGGCATCGACAAGCAGATCTACCTGCCCTACCAGCTCGCTGAACAGTTGGGCTACTACAAGAAGTACGGAGTAAACGTCGAACTCTCGACCGAGCAGCACGGCGGCGTCGGAGCCGAGGACGCGATGGCCTCGGGCCAGGTCGACATGACCGGTGCCTGGTACATTCACACGATCGATTTCCAGGCCAAGGGCAAAAACGTGATCAACCTCGTTCAGCTCTCAGGCGCCCCGGGGGAACGGGTGATGTGCAGCCCCAATGCCAACGTCAAATCCGCAGCCGACTTCAAAGGCAAGACCATCGGGGTCACCGACCTCGGCTCCGGAACCGATGAGCTGACCCAGTTCCTCGCCTCGAAGGCGGGTCTCTCGACGAAGGACTACCACACCCTCGCCGTCGGCTCCGGAGCAACCGCGATCGCGGCCATCCAGCGCGGCACCGCCGACTGCGTCATGACCACACAGCCGACCGTGGGTGCCCTCGAGACCAAGAACCTCGCCGTTTCGACGATCGACCTCGCCACCGCTGAGGGAGCCAAGGCCGCCCTCGGCGGTGAGGCGCCGGCCGCCGGCCTCCTGGCGCAAGCCGACTGGGTCAAGACCCACGAGGACGCGGCGCAGAAGGTCGTCAACGCACTGGTGGAGACCATGCATTGGATCAGCAGCCACTCGGCAGCAGAAATCGCCGACAAGCTGCCCACCTCTTACGTCCAGAACAGCACCATCAGCAAGGACCAGTACGTGTCCGCGCTGGACAAGGACAAGGGTCAGTTCCTGCCCGACGGGATCATGCCCGCCGGCGGCCCCAAGACGATCTTCGACATGGAGAAGACCATCGGCGTCGACACTTCCAAGGTCAACATCTCCGACACGTTCACCAACAAGTACGCAGACGTTGCCAACAAACTGTTGGGCATCACCCCCACCACCACCCCTGCCGGCGCCGACGGGTGACCTCATCTAATCCCACATAAAAGGTATGGGCGTCACAACGCCACCAACCAGTGACACCCCCGATCGGCCTGCGTGGTACCCCACGCAGGCCGATCGAACCTCTCTCCGGCCCCGTCAGTTGAACGGCGGAGACGTCCATCGCCCACCCCCCCCGTCGGACATTCGAAAGCGATGGCCAAGGCATTCACGCCACCTCAACGCCGATAATAGAAGGACACCATCATGGACGAAACCGCCCCGTTCCGCCTCGACATAGTCGTCAGCGAGAGCCAAAACAGAGATGACCAGCTCGCCGACGCCGTCAACCAACTGATACCCGCGGCCCTGGAGCACAGGAATGGAATACTCGTCACCCGACACGACACCGCCAAATACACCCTCGAGGTACACCCTTCCGTCCCCTGCGGAACGATCCACGAAAAAACCGCTCCGAACCATAAAGGCCCCCAACCCATTTGATCTCAACGCGGCCTGTCCCGTCACTGAACCGTTCTAACCCCTTCGAAGACTGGCTCATTTCTCTTTTGGAACCAAGTCACGCCGGCCTCGCAGGATGCACTCCGTTGATCCCGCCACTCATGTGCCCGTTGGCCACCTTGGCTGGTTGCACCCGGGCAGGCCCAAGAAATAGCTGGCTTCTGATGATGCGCCAGGATCGTTGCCCCCACGTTTTCGGGTTCAAAAACCGGTCCCCGAGCAGACCATCAACACTGTCTGCCGGCCCTTTGCCGGCACGCGCGGGCGCCCATCCCGCACTCCATCGCAACAGTCAGCCCGAAAGCCGGGCGCGGGAACAGCGCCCATGCGGGAGGGAGCAAGATGGCGGTCAAGCCACCCTGCTCCCTCCGACGCTCACCTGAAGCCCTCTCTGCAGCCGTCGATCCCGCCCACATCAAGGACCCCCGTGAACGGGGGCTCGTGAATTCCTCGACTGCCCGACGCCAAGCCTGCACGGCGTCCGGTAACGATCGTTCGCAAGACGCCGTTTGAGACCCCTCCCGGCCCATGGAATGCAAAGGCTCACCGTGTAATGGTTGCCGCGTACGCACCATCGCAACGGGTACCTCCCTTCGCGATACACCAAATCCGCGAAGGGTTCCTTGGCTACGAACCGGCCCGGTCGCCACGGCCCACGGCTGATTTCTGGTGAATATTCACGCTAACGTCGGATATTTCACTTTTTCACAAGCCACCCCCTGCAGGGCGTGGCCTGCTCAAAGTTTTGCCGAATACGGCCCCTGGTGCGACCGTACTCATCAGGTCCGGAGTACCTAGGCTCATAGGCGGGGAGTTCGCCTGGTTGGGGCACATCCCAACCTGACGTCAGGCTAGTAGCGAAAGGCTGTCAGGATAGGATCTCATTCCCTTCCTGCTGACAACAGCTCGGGACACTCTTAGATACCAATCTGACTGACGGTTCGTCCACCACTGCAGCTCAGGCGGGGGCTTTCATGAGTGGCCGCACCTTGACTACCTGTCCGACAGGTGCAATCCGTCCTTCACGCTTAGCCTTGGCCACGTCATGCAGGGGAATTTTGTGTTCCTGTGTCTAGGATGAGCGCAGATCACAATCATGGGGGAATAAATGTCGGAATCTGAAGCTGTCGTTCATGGAATTGCGGTTCTTGATATCCATGAGAACAAGTGGGCCATTTGGCAAGTTTCAGCGCTGGCATTGACTGGTTCACTGAGTGCCTCGGCCACCAACGCGGTGATTACTGATGGTTTTGATGAGCGGGTCTTCCACAGCCTGTCCTACAAGCGTCCGGTCCTCCTGACTTCCCGCGCCCGGAAGCATTGCACCGAACCAGCGGTGCTGGAAGCACCCGCTTTCGATCCCGAAGTCTTTGTCAGCGACTGCGCGTCGTGGGTGGATTTGCTTCAGGACATGTTCTGGGCAGAAAACGACCGCAGGGCCGCATACAACGCCGGCAAGGTCAAAGAGCGGAAGGAAGCCCGATCCGCAGGTGAACCGCTTCCTCAGTACCAGCGGCAGGCGCCCCTGCTCGACATCGACTGGCCAGCACCGCCGGTCGCTTCGGCTTGGGAAAGCGCAGTGGAGTGCGTAGAGCCGGTGAACAAGGAAGCGCTGCGGGTAGCGAACGGGTGCGTCAGGCTCCTGAATTATTGGCTGGAGATCGAAAACGACCGGCTGCGGAGGTCTCGTAAGTACTTCAACGGGATCGGCGGACCGTCGGTGCGTTCCTGGCCAGTTCCCGCGACTGCCGTGGGAGAACCGGCCGAGTAAGCCGGTGTCTGGCCTGCGAAAACGGTAGCTCAGAGCCGAATACGACGGAGTTTTAGGTTGCAACAGGCGGCCGCCGTCCCTGCTGCGACCGTCACGGGCTGGAGCCGAAAAATAACGGAGAACGTTTGGAGAACAGTGTTGTGATCCGCGAATGTGAGGGGACCTTGTGGGGATAAGTTTTACTGCCATCGACTTCGAAACCGCGAACAGTGTGTGGGGATCGGTGTGCGCCGTCGGTCTGGTCAAGGTTATAGACGGAACCGTCACGGATCGGTACTCGACCCTGATTCAACCCCCGGAAGGCCTTTACGACTTCCATCCCATCAATGTAGGCAAGCATGGCATCACTGTCGATGATGTCGCTGACGCGCCCAGCTGGTCACAGATTCTCCCGAAAATCATGGCCTTCGCCGGTGAAGACATCCTCGTTGCTCATAACGCCGGATTCGACCTCGGCGCCCTCCGCCAGGCCTGTGACTGGACCGGGCTGGAGTACCCGGACCTCAAATACATGTGCACCTTGGTCATGTCCCGCGCGGTGTATAACTTTCCCGTCCACAAGCTCAATTGGCTCGTTCACGAGCTGGGACTTGACTCGTTCGAGCATCACAACGCCGTCCAGGACGCACTTGCCTGTGCGCAGATTTGTTTGGACGTAGCAGCTCGTACCGGGTCCGCGACAATGGAAGAGCTGGCCGAAGCTACTGGAACTCTCCTTGGAACGATAAGTCCCGAAGGATGGCGGGGAGCTACGAAGCGACGGACATCCGACCACAACGGAACCCGGACCCGGAGCTCGTCGACGTCTCCGAAGGCATCCGATATCGAGGTAAACGCTGCGGCAGACCCTGACGGGGCGTTGTACGGATCGGTCATCTGTTTCACGGGAACACTTCAAACCATGTCGAGGGATCAGGCCTGGACCTTGGTCGGTGCACGGGGCGGCCAACCTTCGAAGGGTGTCACACAGAAGACCACAATCTTGGTCAACGCCGACTTCGACCCGAGTAACGTTCAGCCCGATGAGTCCTACACCAACAAGATGCGCCGAGCAATCGACCTTGCACGCCAAGGCCAGCGCATCGAAGTAGTTAACGAAACAGAATTCCTCGAAATGCTGGCGATCAGCGACGAGGAAGCGGCACAGTCCAGACCGGCATTATCCTCTGGCCTCAGGAACCTCCCGGACCATGTCGTTATGACATCCCGCAGGTTGAACCAAGAAAACATGGATCATTTCGCATGGCAGGATGCGGTCCTGAAACATCCGCACGGCCGCGCGGCAGCCGGCGACTCGTGCTGTTACTGCGACGGCATCATCGCTGACAAGGTTCCCTGGAAGATCCGGGACCGCGGGCTGTGCAGCAGCCGCTGCAACCAGTTGCTGATGCGCGCAGCAAAACGACTGTGGCACAGTGAAGGCATCGGCGTCCTTGCTTCCCCGTCGCAGGCTGAGAACGGATTCCTGGTGACGGCGGACTTCCCTCAGAAACGGGTTAGTGGTCCGCGGGTGATGGGCACGCGCGGCGCAGGAGACTTCCCCTACGAATTTGACCGGTACCCGGTGGTCGGTGATGTGGTTGAACGCCATGGCCACCGCACAGAGTATTTGGAGCTGAACGATCCCAGGCTCCCCGCGGGGCGGTTGCGTATGGTCGCGAGCTGGCTGAGGGCCATGAATATGACCCTTCACTGATGGTCGCAGTGGTACACACCAATAGCGGTGCTGTCGGTTACGCCAAAATCACCTCGAACGGAACGCCCGACCGCGTCTACCTGCCAGGCGTCTTGCTCAACGGGGATGTCCTGCGCTCCCCGTTCGGACAACCCGCGTCGGGCACTGGAACCGCCCTCGACGGCATCAGCTTCCACACAGAATTTATTTCCCACGTTGAGGACGGTGTGGGATACAGGTGGGAGGCCCAGGTGTGGACTCCGCTTGCCCACTCGGCTTTGTGGACTCACGAACGCATGGCTGCCTCCAGCAACTCCGCCAAACGTAAGCGCCAGATGACAGTTTCCTATACCGCCCGTTCAATGGGCGCCGGTACTGACGGGCATCTCGAAAGCGTCTACGCCGCCCACGGCTGGACGTGCCACTTCTGCTCCACTGAGATCGGCCCACTAGTAGCGTGGCCTGACCCGTCCGCCCCGTCACTCATCGCGACATCCGCCCCCAAGGACGGCACGCTCAATATCGGGGACCTTCGCCCCTCCCATTGGAAGTGCGCCATGGACGAAGGCTCCACAGGAGCTCTTCCACGCATACTCTCAAAAGCATGATCGATCCGACTACGCCGCTGCCGGATGTGCTCTACCGCGCCTTGCCCGGCGCTCAAGCGGTCATGAACCACCGAACCACCAGCGATGCTGATCGCTGGAAAAAGCTATTGGCGGACCGCGGGCTCTCAGCCTCGATCCACCGGTCGGGGTTTGATTGGGTGGGGTCGTTCTGATCTTGGTCCGGTTTGGTCGATGGGCATGAGGGGGTTGCCGGCCTTGCTGCCGGTGGTGTTCCGTGGTCCTGGTTGCGCCGGATCGGCTGGGTGGTCAGATGGTGGCAGTACGTGGTGGCCCGCAGGCCGCTTCGAAGAGGCGTGACCAGCTGGTTTCCCAGGGCCAGTGAGCGGGCAGGTGCAGGACGATTTTCCGTGCCGAGGTCGCGATCCTGGCGGGGACGGTGATGAGTTTTCGGCGGATGGTTCCGCTGCGTGCTTTGCCCAGGTCAGGGCCGGCAAGAGTGCCGATGGCGCGCGAGAGGTTGAATGCGATGCTCGCCAGGACCAGCCAGGCTGCGTTGGCGGTGAACTTTCCCGAGGGCAGGTGCGCCAGGGCACTGTCTTTGAGGTCCGCGTTAATCTGCTCGATGATGGCGTGCTGGCGGTGGGTTTTGTCTGCGGTGACGGTGTCCAGGGCGCTGGTGGTGAAGAAGGCGTGGAAGCGGTGGGTGTCGAACAGGGTCTGTTGCCCTGCGCCTGCTTTGGCGTTCAGTTCCGGGATCCGCCGCACGACCAGGCGCCCGTGGATGCGTTCGGCTTTCTTCCGGCCCACGAAGGCGGTGAAGGCGGTTTCGGCGACTTCCGCCGAGGAAATCCAGGCCCCGGTGGTTTCATCGCGGACCGCGTCGGTGTACTCGATGGTGGTCCAGGCGTGCTCGTTGATGGTGGCGATGGCGCGTTTGACGGCCGGGTCCATCCGGGCGGTAATGGACACTTTCGCGCCTGCGCGGTGGGCAGCGGCGACGACCGGGTGGCCGTAGAAGGCACTGTCGGCACGCAGCAGCACCAGCCCGGTGGCATCCTTGCCGCGCAGCCGTTTGACGGTGGCAAGGATGTCAGCGATGAACTTCCCCGCCCCGCGCGGGGAGCCGGAGCTTCCCTTGCGCAGCCTCGCGCCGATGATGACCGGCGCCGCGGTCGCGGTCGAGAGGATCCCGATCAGCGCGTTCAATCCCCGGACCCCGGAGTAACCGTAGCCGGAACCCTGTTTCCGGTAGCCGTGGACTTCCTTGATGGTGTCGTCGATATCGACCAGAGCGTAATCATCGATACCGGAGGTGATCGGGGCCACGGCGGCCACGTTCACCAGCCACCGTGCGGCGAGGGCGTCGAGCTGGCGGACATGGCCGAAGGTGAACGAGCGCAGGAACGATCCCAAAGTCGACGGGGCATATGCACCGGCGAAAAGTTTCTTCATCCCGCCGTGACGCAACAAGGCCATGTCATCGATGGAATCGGCCCCAGCGACCATGCCCGCGACCAGCGCGGTGACCTTCAACCCCGCATTCGCGCCGAAGTATCCGGGCAGCGTCAGCCACTGATCAGCGAGTTCGCCAAGGCAGGTTTTCACCGCCAGCGCCATCGCCGGGACCAGACCTGCGGCCGACACGAGGTTGGAATCATCGAACGCGGCTGACACGCGCGTGGATCTATGGAAAAGTTGCACTTACGAGATGCCTCTCGGATTGGCCAAACGGAGTTCTAGACAAACCCCATTTTTCCCGATCCGACAGGCATTCTCCGTTTAAACCGCCGCTACAACCTCAACCCGACCGGTGGATCGAGGCTCAGTACCCGCCGCTTTTGACGTGAACTCCGGACGATTCAGGATTTCACGAGCCGAAGTATTCGCCCTTGGCGCCGTTCAGCCTTCCCCGGAAGTGGCGTTGCCGTTCCTCTTAGTGTCCATGGCCTGGGGCCTTGGATTGCGGGCTCCCCGACTCAAGGCGCGGCTAGATGCTATCCAACGCGATCCTGACGGTACCGCCAAGAGGCTAACCGAGGCGTGGGAATCGGTCCGTACAATCGGGGATCCAAAACACGCATACCGGATCTTGACGACCGAACGCGGCGCTGGCCGCATCTCGATGCTGGGACCAGCATTCGCCACCAAGTTCCTCTACTTTGCCCAAGGACCGGAAGCACATCCATACCTCCTGATACTCGACAAGGTGGTGGCCACAAAACTCCGACCGTTCGCCTGGCGAAACTCCCCCACCGAAGGTTGGTGGCCTGAGACCTTCGCCAGTTACTGCACGCTGATGGAAAACTGGGCACGCGAAGCCACAGACCGGGCACAGCGCCACGTGCGCCCTGACGAGATCGAGTACACGCTCTTCCGCAGCTAGGCTCCTTCCTTGACAAGGGTTAACCACCCCTTCGAGCTTGCGCGGGCCTGACTGGAGGGGATTGGCTGTGACCGAAGGAGAAGCTGCAATGCCATCCAACTCACATCGAAAACGGCAACAGCCTGTACGCGACGAAGGCGCCCTGTCGCTGGCGCATTTACGTCCAGACATCGCAGCGCAATGGGATCCGGAAAAGAACCTCTTTCCTCCTACGCACGTCCGGCCGGGAAGCAACCGCCCCATATGGTGGATCTGCGGCAACGGACACTCCTGGCTTGCTGCCCCTTATACGCGAGTCAAGGGGCACGGCTGCGCCTCGTGTAAAGGCATGAACGCCACACCAGAAAACAACCTCGCGTCCTCACGGCCGGATCTGATGCCCACATGGCACCATCAGCGAAACCAGACCGAACTGGGTCTGGCCCCCACAATGGTGTTGCCCGAGTCCAACAAGGACGTCTGGTGGATCTGCCCGAACGACCCCAGCCATGAGTACGCTGCATCCCCCGCGGCTCGCTTTCGCGGATCGGGGTGCCCCTACTGCGCGGGCAAGAAGGTTGACCCGTCCAACAGCGTCGCAGGAACCAGACCAATTTTGGCCGCCGAGTGGGATCCAGCCACCGCCAGACGGCCCGATGATGTGGCGGCCGGCAGTGACTACGCTGCGAACTGGATCTGCCGAAAGGACGGCGCCCACAGATGGACAGCCGCAGTCAGCTCCCGGCCGTCCAGCGGAGCCGGGTGCCCCTTCTGCGACGGGAAGCGGCCCACGGACCGTAACCGTCTTGACCTGAACCGGCCGGCCCTGGCCGTAAAGTGGCACCCCACCGAAAATGGAGATCTGACCCCGGCGGACGTGTCCGTGGGGAGCAGCCGGCGTGTCCGATGGATCTGCCCGCAGGACGCTACGCATGTGTGGTCCGCCCAGGTTCGTGCACGCGCTCTCGACGGCGACGGCTGCAAATGGTGTGCACCTGCCATACGGTCCAGGATCGATATCGCCCTCGCCTGTGAGTTTGCCGCGGTGTTAGGGCAGGACGTGGACCCTGTGAGGCAGGAACGTCTTGATCTTGGGCATAACAGGCCCCATACCGTCGATGTGCTCATCCGTTCCTTGAAGATTGTCATCGAGTTCGACGGCTCCTACTCTCACAAGGGAAAAGCCCCAGAAGAGCGTGACCTTCTAAAAACGAAACGGCTCCGCGATGCCGGTTACAGAGTGGTGCGCATCAGGGAAAAACCACTGGCTCTCCTGGATCCCCAGCACGACGTGACCGTTGAAAAGATCCGTACGCCGGACGCGAAATCAATCACCAGCAAAGTCCTGCAACACATGACTGATCTGGGCTGGGTCGGCCCTGAAACCACTGCTGCCTATCTTGCCTCACCCATACCGTGGGCGACAGAATGGGCCGAGCAGATCTAGAGGTCCCTACCCTCCGCTGAACGTTTCGTACCCTACAGCGTCAAGGCCGCAAGAAACCGCCAGGCGGCCGAAGGAAGAAACACCGACACCCTCTTCTAGGAATTCGGAAAATCGTCGCCCTTGGGTGTTTATTACTTCACGCAGGGTACGAGGACGGGTGACGATTCGAGTCTCACACAGGCGAACGCCGATAACAGCGCATATGACTGAGGTGTACTACTGATGTGAGACACAGTTTGAAAGGATTGTGCCCATGTCTTCCCGTCCCACCTATTCCGATGAGTTCAAGGCCGATGCAGTGAATCTGGTCGTTTCCTCCGGCCGTTCACCCGCCTCGGTTGCCCCCGAGCTGGGGATCTCCGTGACCGCGCTGAAGCGGTGGGTGCAGCTGCACCGGGAAGGAGAAGCCGGGGCCGGCGGCAAGCCTGATGATCCGGTGGATCCCGCGAAATACAAGGCGTTGGAGGCCCGGCTGCGGGAAGTCGAAAGGGAAAATGATTTCCTGAAAAAAGTTTCGGCGTTCTTCGCCAAAGAACAACGGTAGAGGACCTCTACCGGCTTGTTCAGGAGAAGAACGCCGAATTCCCTGTGGCCTGGATGTGCGCCCGGCTGGGTGTTCCGCGGGCCTCGTACTACCGCTGGCTGGACCAGAAGGAATCACCGACGGCCGCCCGGCACCGCGAACTGACCGGGCAGGTCAAGGTGATGTTCGATTCCTCCGACGGGATCTTCGGCCACCGCATGGTCCACACCAAACTCGCCGCCACCGGCGTGGAAGTTTCGGTGGGGACGGTGGCTGCCATCATGGCCGAGAACGGCTGGACGGCCAAGCGGATGCGCGCCTTCAAACGCACGACCATCCCCTCGGATCCGGACAAGGTCTTTCAGGACCTCATCGGCCGGGACTTCACCTCCCAGGTTCCCGGCACGAAGCTCGTCGGGGATATCACCTATCTGCGCACCGGCGAGGGCTGGCTGTACCTGGCCACCGTCATCGACCTGTGTACCCGCATGGTCGTTGGCTGGGCCATGGCCGATCACATGCGCGCCTCTCTCGTCACGGGCGCGCTGAGGATGGCCAGGGACCGGGGACACCTTGCAGCGGATGCGATTTTCCATAGTGACAGAGGCACCCAGTACACCTCCCGGGAAATGGGCGCGTGGTGCGCCGGCAACGGTATCCGCCAGTCGATGGGCGCTACCGGGGTGTGCTGGGACAATGCGGTCGCCGAGTCGGCGTTCTCGTCCCTGAAGAACGAGTTCTACCACCACCACAGCTTCGCCACCCGCCAGGACGCCCGCCGGGCGACCATGCGCTACATCGAAGTGTTCTACAACCGCTGGCGGCCCCACACCAACAATGACGGCCTGCCGCCGGCGACCGCGATGGCCAACTTCACCACAAACCAGCAGCCGCTACCCGCGGCAGCCTGACCCAACCGAAACTACCCGGCTGTCTCACATCCTTGACACACCTCAAATAGCGGTTGACCGGAGCTTCGGTACATTATGCATCCCTGCACCTTAGGACTACCTGTGAACGCCCGAAACAGTTCTATTGGTTCGGGTCCGGTTCCGTCCATTCGAGTGCGGCGACGATATGCCCCTCGTTGGGGAGTGCCTGTTGGGGTCGCTTCAGAAAACGGAAAAAATCGTACGCTAAGGCCGCGTCGAAGCAGGTAACCACTGGGCCGCAGCTTGTCGATGGTAGCTGGCCAAAGTCCGTCCGTTTACGGAACCCTCTACGGAGCTGTTCCATCCGTTTGCCCGGTTGAGGACCACACAATCAGTGCAGGCTTTCCTTAGACGTCAGGAGATAAATGAAACCGCCGTTTCAGCACCTCCACCACTTGATGAACAATCACCGGCCCGAACGACTATTTCCGCGACCCCGCCGAAGTCGTGTCCTTTAATGGGAAAGGCGCGTAGATTTCGCCCCATGGGGACACAGGAACTCTGGACCGACACTGTTAACTGGCTGAACATCAACGCCCCCGTGACAGCCAAAACCATACGATCATCCGCACCGGAACCCCTTATCCGCTCATTTGAGCAGGCCGCGCCGAACGGTTGGCCGAGCGATCTATCGACCATGTATCATCTCTTCGACGGTGCAGAACTGTCAACGGCGGGGAACATTCTCCCGAGGTATCGCCCACTTCCCTTGGTTGAAGCTGAGAAAGTGCGACAAATGATGCTTAGCATCTGGGCGCAGGTGGGGGCGGACCTAAATGCCGAATTCGAACGGGAAAAAAGTTCCCCAATCTACCGAAACCTGCGGGCGGTCCATGAAGCCCACAGCAGCGTTCCTGTGCCCGAACCCCATAAACCCTATGACCCAGCAAGTGCTGAAGCTGATGAGGCCGGTACCCGCGCTTTCATGTTCCTCTCCTCGTTCCTGCCGATCGCAGACAACAACGCCGGCGACTTTCTGTTCGTCGATCTCAGGGCCGGACGGCATCACGGCTGCGTCAGCGAGTATTTCAAGGACGACGCCGATTGGCGTCCGGCCATCTGGTCATCCGTTGAAGCGCTCCTTGAGGAAACGCTGACCAGCCTGCGAACAGGACGACCAGTATTCTTCTCTAGGCCCTCGGTGATAGATGGCTGTTTGTATTGGGAATTCGTCCCGGAACCGTAACCAGTAAACAGGGCAGTCGCAAAGGAACGCTCACACCGTCCCGTGATGGGTGTTCCGTATGACCGGCTGGAAACGTCCCGTTAGAGGATCGGCTTGCGGACGCGGGCGCGAGACGAAGCGATCACAGAACGCCGCCACATAGCGATCAGATCCGGACATCTCTGCTCCTCGATCCGAGGCTCTCCCGAATTATTTGTTGCGACGACCAATGCAGTTCCGCATTCTCAGTTCCTGACTACATGGCACCGTCGCCCTCCATGGGTGCGCGATAGCCTTAGGTAGTAGCCAGGGAGGGAGCGGGGACGCTTGCAACTGAACGTCTACATCTCAAACGCCTCGGACGGGCACTTCCTGCTCAAGGCAGTTGAGATGCCCGAACTGACTGCCCGCGCCAGCAGGATGGACGATATACCTGACGCGGTGCGCGCCGCCGCCGCGGCGCTGACCGGCCTCGCGCCAGGTGATTTCGAGATCACAATGGACTATTAACCGCACACCACACTCCCACTCACCAGCCTGCAGTCCTCTCCACAGCCTGTCTGCACTAAAAACGCTCTGACCAGCACAAACGCAGGTAAGCGGCATGTAGATTCGTCAGGAAGTGCCGTAGCATGCTCGCCAACTGGTCCATGGGCTTGCAAAACCTTCCATGCCCAACACGCTTCTTCAATTCCCGGACTGAAGCCATCAACTGGCTACTACCTCTCATGTGTGCGGAGTCCGGAAACCCTCTCACCGCCCCAAGTCGGCCCGATCCTAGCTAGGCGAACCCGAACGGCAACAAGCGGGGAAGTGTCCTGACGCACGGTCTTCTCTTGCCCGGTCGGGCACGAGAAGACCACACTGGTTGACGGGAGGCAACGCCATGGAACCAGTCACCATCAGCGATCTGCCAATGACACAGGAGGAACTCGTCGCAGTAGCCCAGGGTACGCCGCTGGTGCTCGGCGAGCCGGCCAAGGCACGGATTGCCGCGAGCCGGGCCTTGTTGGATGAGGCCATGTCCAGCGGCGACGCGATCTACGGGGTCAGCACCAGCGTCGGCCACGGCAAGGACACCCGGGTTCCGCGAGAAGAGCTTGAGCAGCTGCAGCAGTTCCTGGTGGCGAGCCACGGCGGCGCGTTCGGGCCCCTGCTGGACCGGACAGTGGTCCGGGCCGCGATGGCCGTTCGCGTCTGCGGCATGGCCCGGGGCGGTTCCGGTGCAAGCCCGGCCGCGGCGGACACACTTATGGCCATGTTGAATGCCGGCGTGCATCCGGTTCTGCACAGCACGGGTTCGGTCGGGGCTGCCGACATCAGCCCGATGGCTGGCATCGCCCAGGTCGCTGTGGGAACCGGCACGGCTGAATTCCGGGGCGAGGTTCTCCCAGGCGCGGAGGCTTTGCTCCGGGCTGGGATCGAGCCGCTCCGGCTTCAAGGCCGGGATGGGCTGGCGTTGATCTCGGCCAACGGCGTCTCGATCGGCCATGGCGCCCTGGTGCTTGCCCGCGCGGCCCGGACAGCCCGGGCAGCGGACCAGGCCGTCGTCCTGTCCATCGAAGCCACCCGTGGGAACCCCTCGGGCTTCTCGGCGCCCGCGGCGGCGGCCAAGCCGTATCCGGGGCAAGTGGCGGCAGCGGCCCATCTGCATGAACTGCTGAAAGGCTCCCAACTCCTGACCCGGGATGGCCCGCGGTCCGTTCAGGATGCTCTCTCCTTCCGGGTGGTTCCGCAGGTTCACGGGGCGTTTCGGGAGTTTCTCGCCACGGCCGGGCGTGCAGTGGATACCGAGCTGAACTCCGCAAGCGACAATCCTCTGATCGACGTCGAATCCGGCTCGGTGCTGAGCAACGGCAACTTCCATCCGATGGTGCTGGCCATTGCCTTCGACGCCCTGCGCGTCGCCCTGGTCCACGTGGGGCAGCTGAGCGAACGCCGCATGAGCCATTTGTGGACTGCCGTCATGGCGGCGATGAAGTCGGGGCCTCCCCCCGGGAACCGCGGGCCGGCCGCGGCACCGGGGATGCAGCTTCGCTACGCCGGGTCCGCCTGCTACACCGAACTCCGGCTCTTGGCGGCGCCCGCCACCTTGGACTCGACCGTCCTGGATGTCGGAGTCGAGGACCATGCAACGGGCGCCATGCTGAGCGTCCGGACAACCGAGCAGGCGTTATGCCTCCTCGAGGATCTGCTGGCCATCGAGGTTCTGCCGGCCGCCGACTTGTTGCGCGTCTCGCCCCGGGAACACTCGGTGCCGGGGCCTCGGCGGTTCTCGGGCTCACCGCGGAGGCGGCGACCGGCGCAGGATCGGCCGCGGACGTCCACCGGAATCTGCGGGAACGCTTTCCCGGAAACTAGGAGAACGCGCCCTGCGCGTGGGCGTGGATCACCGCAGGTCCAGCGCTGAGCCCGCAACAAGATAAGTATCGATGGGGCGCGCACCCAGGTGGGGATCGTGGCCCTTCAGCCAAAGCGTAGCAAAATTCCCATTCGAAGTTCGAGGAAATTCTCTCGACGCGTGACGCGCGTAAGCCGGTCCTCCACCGGACACACCCGCCCCTGACCTGCGTCGTTGCGGGGACTGGTTTGTGATTCGCAGCGATAAATGGCGGCCTTTTCGCAGCGCTATATGTCACCCCCATGCGCGTAAGCCGATCCTTGGGTTCTCGCGGTGGTCGCACCACTTACCGAGTGAAGAGTGTTGTGGCGGAGTTGTCGTCGGCGTATCGGCCTGAGTTGGCGCAGCGGTTCTGGGCGGCTTTGCAGGCCGGTCAGTTCCTAAGCGAAGCGGTGGCCGGTGCCGATGCTGCGGGCATGGCGTTGTCGACGAGGACGGCGGCGATGGCGGCGGCGGCGGCGAAGGCGTCGGTGTTGAGGACCCGGCTGCGGGCCGAGGCGCCGTCCAGGAGTAGTGCCAGTTGCTCGCCGAGCCGCTCGGGGTCGTCGGCGCAGGCCTCGCGGGCCGTTTCGGTGAGCCGCGCCGCAAATGCCTTCTTGTAGTCACTGGCGAGTACGCGTGCCGGGTGGTCCGGGTCCTGGATCTCTACGGCCGCCGCGATGAACGGACACAGGGGCGAGTGGATATCGAAGACGGCGAGGAGTCGTTCGCGGGGTGGGAGGTCGGTGCGGTCGAAGACTTCGGGCAGGATGTCGGGATCGAATCGGCGCAGGTACTCGGCGATCAGCTCGTCCTTGCCGGCGAAGTGCTGGTAGAGCGTCCGCTTGGACACTCCGGCCACCGCGCATAGCTGGTCCATGCCGGTGCAGTTGATGCCTTGGTCACCGAACAGCTGCTGTGACGCGCCGAGGATGCGCTCTCGTGCGCCCCTGCCGCGGCGCAGGCCTCGCGGCCCCTTCTCCAACTCCGTCATACGCCCCAGCATACCCCAGGTGGTACCGATCGGTGTGCATAGCTTGACGCCCGGCACGCCCGCCCTATACGTTAAGTACGCAGACTCGTGTACATAACATCGGCACGGCGATTGAATGGAGTAATCATGGGAAAGCTCGATGGCAAGGTTGCGGTGATCACAGGCGCGACTAGTGGGATGGCGCTGGCCGGTGCGAAGTTGTTCGTTGATGAAGGCGCTTACGTCTTCATTTCGGGCCGGCGGCAGGACGCGGTGGACGACGCGGTCAAGCTGATCGGCCGGAACGTGACCGGTGTGCAGGCCGATTCGGCCAATCTCGCTGATCTGGACCGTTTGTTCGAGACGGTTAAGCAGGAAAAGGGCACGATCGACGTGCTGTGGGCAAGTGCTGGGGGCGGGGCGCAGAGCAAGCTCGGCGACATCACCGAGGAGCAGTTCGACGAGGCCTTCACGCTGAACGCACGCGGCACTCTGTTCACTGTCCAGAAGGCGCTGCCGTTGTTGAGCGATGGAGGCTCGATCTTTATGACCGGGTCCAACGCGTCGCTTCGGGGCTACCCCGATTGGAGCGTGTATGCAGCGAGCAAGGCCGTGCTTCCCGCCTTCGCACGGGTGTGGGTTGCCGAGCTGAGGGACAGGAAGATTCGGGTGAACGTTCTGACCCCCGGCTCGGTCGCCACGCCGATGATGGGCGATGTGTTGAGCCCGGAGTTGAAAGAGATGTTCGCGTCTGTGATCCCGCGGCGAGAGATGGGCCGCCCTGAAGAGATCGCGTCGGTCGCGTTGTTCCTCGCCTCGGACGACTCGAGCTACGTCAATGGCCAGGAGCTGGTCGCCGACGGCGGCACCACAGTGATCTGAATCAAGCACCAGGAATGCCGCGGGCACACCCCAAAAACCCCGTCGCCACAACGAACTGATCTCGAACGCGCACGAATG
Organism: Pseudarthrobacter psychrotolerans; assembly: GCF_009911795.1. Lineage (NCBI taxonomy): Bacteria > Bacillati > Actinomycetota > Actinomycetes > Micrococcales > Micrococcaceae > Pseudarthrobacter > Pseudarthrobacter psychrotolerans. Next base: position 762,558 of record NZ_CP047898.1, read on the forward strand.
AGACAGGGCGACACTTAGAAGAACAAAGAAAAGAGCACACCCTTATGAGCAGCATCACACTAATCGGTACGGGGAACATGGCCCGTACCATCGGCACGCTCGCGGTGGCGGGCGGCAATACCGTCGAGGTCATGGGACGCGATCAGTCCAAGGCCGATGGCCTGGCCAATGCTCTGGGCGGCGGTGCGACGACAGGCAAGTGGGGCGCCATCCCCGCCGGGGACATTGTCATCACGGCCCTGTTGTATGACGGAGTCGTTCCGGTCGTCGCCGAGTACGGAGATGCCCTCGCGGGCAAGGTCATCGTAGACATCAGCAACCCCTTCAACGCCACGTTTGACGGACTGGCCCACAGCGAGGAGACCTCGATCGCGCAGGAAGTCGCCAAGGTGGCCCCGGCCGGCGCCAGCGTGGTGAAGGCATTCAACACCGTCTTCCGTAATGTCCTGGAGAAGGGCCGGCCCGACGTTTTCATCGCGGGCGACAATGCGCACGCCAAGGCGGATGTGGCGGCATTCATCGGCAGCCTCGGGCTGCGCCCGCTGGATGTCGGCGGCCTGAAAATGGCGCACTGGCTGGAAGGAGTGGGTGTGGTCACGGTAGGCCTCGCCGGCAACGGGGTTGGCCACTGGGACTTCGCCCTCGGTGCCAACGAATTCACCGGCTGAGCCCCGGGCCCCCGAGGCCGAGCGGCCCGCGGGCAGCGCGCCGCGCGCGGCTGTTATAGGTCCGCTGATACAGCCGCAGGCGGTCATCGCGGGTTTGCCGGTGGACGGGCGGCTGCGCATTGTCGGCCGGTCCACCGTTCTCTCCACCCGGGTAGGGCGTGAGCTGGGCCGCCAGCTCACGCCCATCGCAGGCCGGGTATCCATGGCCCGAAGAGATCAGCGAGACCTCACTGAACAGATTCAGCGAGGACAAAGGCCCCATCCATCTGACCCTGGTTGATCCGCTCGTGATCGAAGCGGCGGCCGACGTAGCCTGGTCCGGTGAGTCCTTCCGCCTGGACGGGGCGACAGGTTCATCTTTCATGATTGCTTCAGTCCACTCTGGAGCGTGTCTTGGAAATCTAGAGTTTTTCGAGACACGGACGTCGTGTCGTGCAGGGTCGATGGAACTGGCGTCCTGCCGGGCCGCCCCGTGTCTTGGAAAGATGTCTCACCGTGAATCGTCTCAGGCGGGTGCCGGCCGGGGGTTTCTGGGGCACAATGGCCGGGTGAGACATCTCGGGTATACGCGTGTGAGTACGTCGGGCCAGGACGCGAAGTTGCAGCTCGATGCACTTGTCGATGCCGGGGTGCAGAAACGCGACGTGTTCGCTGACGTCACCTCCGGAAGCAAGGCCGCTATTGAGCGGCCCGGTATGAAGAAGCTCCTCGCCTATGTGGCGCCGGGAGATACCGTCGTCGTGTGGCGGGTGGACCGGCTCGGCCGGTCCTTGATCGATGTCCTGAACACGGTGAACCTGCTGCGGGAGCGCGGCGTGAATCTGCGGTCCATTTCGGACGGCATCGACCCGGCGACCTCGACCGGGCGGATGATGCTGAACATGCTCGCGACTTTGGCTGAGTATGAGCGGGAGCTGATCGTCGAACGGGTCAATGCGGGCATCGCCGCGGCTAAACAGGGCGGCACCCGCTTCGGCCGGCCGTTATCCGACCCGGCCGTGATCGCTGACAAGCTCGCGATCGCGTCGGACGCCCGCGCGAAGGGGCGCTCCGCTGGGGACGCGGCGCGACTCGTTGGCTGGAGCCGCGCGACGCTCTACCGCCACCGGCAGGCGGCCGAAGAACGCCGGTCATGAAGCATCGGCTGTCGGCCGAAGAGCGTGCGGCACTGCTCCGGCAGCACCTCGAGGACGGTGTTCCCCTCGCCAGGATCTCCGGTCAGGCCGGCATCCCCCTCCGCACGCTGCAACGGTGGACGGCGGGATTCCGTGCCGGCGGCTCGGTCGAGACCCTGGGCCGCCAGCCACGCTCGGACCGCGGGAGCCATTCGCTGCCGCCCGAAATCGTGGGCGCGATCGAAGGCCTCGCGCTCCGCCGTCCGGCGCCGACCATCGCGTTTATCCACCGGCGGATCTGTGACGTCGCGCTCGACCGCGGCCTTCCCGCCCCCGGCTACTCGACGGTCCGGTCGGTCGTTGCCGCCATCGATCCGGGGCTGCGCACCATCGCGCTCGAGGGCGACGCCGCGTACCGGGACCGGTTCGAGCTGGTCTACCGGCGCACCGCCAGCCGCGCGAACGAGCAGTGGCAGTGCGACCACACCGAGCTGGACATCGAGATTGTCGACGCCGCCGGCGCCCGCGCACGGCCGTGGCTGACCGTCGTCCTCGATGACTACTCCCGCGCCGTCGCCGGCTACACCGTCTTCACCGGTGCGCCGACCGCGCTCCAGACGGCGCTGGCCCTTCACCAGGCCGTGCAGCGCAAGAAGCATCCGGCCTGGCCCCTCATGGGTCTGCCCGATCTCCTCTACAGCGATCACGGCGCCGATTTCACCAGCACCCACCTTGAACGGGTCTGCCTTGACACCCACATCCGCCTCATCCATTCCCTCCCTGGCGTGCCGCAGGGCCGCGGGAAGATTGAGCGGTTTTACCGCACCATCACCGACGGGCTCCTGCCGCATCTGCCCGGCTTCATCCCGCACGGCACCCGCGGGACACCGGTGACTGCACCGACGATGACCCTCGAACAGCTCGACGCCGCTCTCGAGCGGTTCATCGTTGACGAATACAACCAACGCACGCACTCCGAAACCGGAGCGGTCCCGACCGCACGCTGGCAGGCCGGCGGCTGGATCCCCAGAATGCCCGCCCGGCCCGAGGACCTTGACCTCCTGCTCCTGACCGTTGCACACCAGCGCATCGTCCACCGCGACGGCATCTACTTCAACGGCCTGCGCTACCTGGACCTCACACTTTCCGCCTTTGTCGGAGAGAGCGTCACCATCCGCTACGACCCCCGGGACATGGCCGAGATCCGTGTCTGGCACCAGGACACCTTCCTCTGCCGTGCCATCACCCCGGAACTCGCCGCCGGAACCATCACCTTCAGGCAGCTCAAGGCGGCCCGATCAGCACGCCGGAACGAACTGAAGAAGCAGTTGCGCAACAAACTCAGCCTCGCCGATGCACTCCCCGCCGACGACCGCTACGCGCCGCCGGCACCCGTAGAACCGACAAGGGCCAGCCAGCAACCTATGGATGAAAAGCAGCATCAGCTTCGCATCTACGCCGAAGACTGACCCAAGGAGAGGAACCCAATGCCCGCCACAAACGAGAATGACGACGGCCGACGCTTCCTGTCCGCCGATCTCGGCGAGATTTCCGCGGCCCCGCCACCGGTCCCGCCCGACACGCCGGCATTTCTCATCACCAAGGAGCACCGGCGCTTCACAGAGTTCGCCACCGCGGTGCGCACCAACCGCCACATCGGCGTTTGCTACGGCCCGCCCGGCGTCGGCAAAACCCTGTCAGCACGCGCCTACGCCGGCGCGACCGAATGGGAACAATGGCAACGGACCGGTCAAACCAACACCGAGCCCGTCCCTGCCCGCGTACTCGAAGCCAGAACAGCATTCTGGACCCCCACCGTGACCATCAGCCCCCGGGAGATCGACCGGCAATTACCCCGGATCTGCCAAAGAATCTCCTGGGCAGCCGAATACACCCTGGAAGGCAACATCGACGTCTTCGAACACCGCGACTCCCGTGCCTCCGGCCTGACCGAACTCCTCATCATCGACGAGGCCGACCGGCTCAAACCTCCAGCACTCGAGCAAGTCCGGGACTACTACGACCGGCACACCATGGGCGTCATCCTTATCGGCATGCCCGGCATCGAAAAACGCCTCGCCCGCTACCCCCAGCTCTACAGCCGCATCGGCTTCGCCCACCACTACCGGACCCTCAGCACCGAGGAACTCACCTTCGTCCTCACGAACCGCTGGCAGGAACTCGGCCTGACTATCGACCCCAGGACTTCACCGACGCCGAAGCCATCGCCGCTGTCGCCCGCATCACCAACGGCAACTTCCGGCTCATCCAGCGCCTCTTCACTCAAATCACGCGCATCCGTGACATCAACCAGCTCAACAGCATCACCAAGGAAGTCGTCGAAGCAGCCCGCGAAACCCTACTCATCGGCACCTGATCGCGCCATATAGCGCCGCGAAATACACGCCAAATACCGCGGAGAATTACAGACTGGTTGCCGACCGTCCCGTAAGACCCGTCCGGTGAACTGACCGGTGACGGGGCCTTATATGACACACTGGTCCGCATGTCTAAATTACTGGTCGGCTACGCGCGCGTGTCCACGGAAGAGCAAGACCTCACCGCCCAGCGCGATGCCCTGGCTGCCCTCGGCGTTGAGTCGAAACGAATCTATGTTGATCACGGATTCACCGGCAGAAATAAGAACCGTGTGGGACTGCGTGAAGCCCTGGCCGCGTGCCGGGCCGGGGACACCTTCGTCGTCACAAAACTCGACCGCTTGGCCCGCTCCGTCCGGGACGCCCACGAAATAGCCGACGACCTCGCCAGCCGCGAAATCAAACTGAGGATTGGCGGCTCCGTCCACGACCCAACCGACCCCATGGGCAAACTGCTGTTCAACGTGCTGGCTATGATCGCCGAGTTCGAAGCCGACCTCATCCGCATGCGCACCCGCGAAGGAATGAAGGTTGCCAAGGCCAAAGGCCGGCTCCGCGGGAAACAACCGAAGCTCTCGGCCAAGCAAGAAACCCACCTCGTCGAACTGCACGCCGCCGGTGAGCACACCATGAGCGAACTGGCCGAGCTGTTCTCCGTCGGCCGGTCCACCGTCTACCGGGCCATTGAACGCGCCCGGCGCAAGAAAACCGGTGCAATCACCCCCTGACCTCCGCATGCTCACCTTCGAAAGATGACATCCGGTTCTCAATATCCCCGGTTCTCTTTTTTCGTTCGTTATCGAGAGGAACACCAATGCCCCGTCGTTCGATCCTGTCTGCCGCTGAGCGTGAGAGTCTGCTCGCGCTGCCCGATCCTGAGGACGAGGTGATCCGGCAGTACACGTTCAGCGAATCCGACCTGGCAATGATCCGTCAGAGGCGCGGGGCAGCGAACCGTTTAGGCGTTGCTGCGCAGTTGTGTTTGCTGCGCTTCCCCGGACAAGGTCTATCGGCCGAGACCGACGTCCCTGCAGCGCTGTTGCACTGGATCGGACGAGAACTTGGCATCGACCCGGCCTGTTGGCCGGATTATGCCGCACGGGAAGAAACGCGCCGCGAGCATCTGATTGAGCTGCGCACTTACCTTGGCATGGAGCCTTTCGGTCTCACCGACTACCGGAAGTCCGTGCACTCGGCCACGGAGCTGGCCCTGCAGTCCGACAAGGGCATCGTGCTGGCCGGCAGCGTGCTTGACGCGCTGCGCCGTCGGCACGTCGTTATTCCGGCCTTGGACGTCATCGAGCGCATCTGCGCCGAAGCCATCACGCGGGCCAACCGCCGCATCTATGCCGCCTTGACGGATGCCCTGTCCGCCGACCACCGACGGCGTTTGGACGATCTGCTCAAACGCCGGGAAGAAGGAAAGTCCACCCGGCTTGCCTGGTTGCGCCAGTCACCGGTGAAACCTAACTCACGGCACATGCTTGAACACATCGAGCGGCTCAAAGCCTGGCAGGCGCTCGACCTGCCTGCCGGCATCGAACGCCAGGTCCATCAGAACCGTCTGCTCAAGATCGCCCGTGAGGGAGGGCAGATGACGCCCGCCGATCTGGCCAAGTTCGAGCCGCACCGCCGCTATGCCACTTTGGTGGCGGTGGCCGTAGAAAGCACGGCCACCGTTACCGATGAAATCATCGATCTGCACGACCGCATCATCGGCAAGATCTTCAATACAGCCAAGAACCGGCACCAGCAACAATTCCAGGCTTCCGGCAAGGCGATCAACGACAAGGTCCGCCTCTACGGCCGCATCGGCAAGGCGCTGATGGAAGCGAAGGAAAACGGCGCCGACCCCTTCGCTGCCATCGAATCGGTCCTGCCGTGGGATGCCTTCACGACCAGCGTGACCGAGGCCCAAAAGCTCGCCCAACCCGAGGGCTTCGATTTCCTGCACCACATCGGCGAAAGCTACACCACGCTGCGCCGCTACGCCCCTGCATTCCTGGCCGTGCTCAAACTGCGGGCAGCACCGGCCGCCAAGGACGTGCTCGAGGCCATCGAGGTGCTGCGTGCCATGAACACCGACACCGCACGCAAAGTTCCGGCAGATGCGCCGAGAAGTTTCGTCAAACCTCGCTGGCGGAGACTCGTCTTCACCAGCGAGGGGATCGACCGGCGTTATTACGAGCTGTGTGCGCTGTCGGAGCTGAAGAACTCGCTGCGCTCAGGCGATATCTGGGTGCAGGGCTCGCGCCAGTTCAAGGACTTCGACGAATACCTCGTCCCAGCGGAAACATTCGCCGACCTGACGGTGGCCGGTGACTTGCCAGTGGCCGTGGCCACCGATTGCGACGAGTACCTGCGCGACCGGCTTTCACTGCTGGAGCAGCAGCTGGCGGTGGTCAACCGTATGGCCGCAGCCAACGGCCTGCCCGACGCCATCATCACCGGGTCCGGGTTGAAGATCACCCCGCTTGACGCGGCCGTTCCCGAGGCCGCGCAAACACTGATCGACCAGACGGCGGCACAGCTGCCGCACGTCAAGATCACCGACATGCTGATGGAGGTTGACCAATGGACCGGGTTCACCCGCCACTTCACGCACCTGAAGACCGGCGACAGCGCGAAGGACAAGAAACTCCTGCTGACAACGATTCTGGCCGATGGGATCAACCTCGGGCTGACCAAGATGGCAGAGTCCTGCCCCGGCACGACCTATGCCAAGCTGTCCTGGCTGCAGGCCTGGCATATCCGGGACGAAACCTACTCACTCGCCTTGGCCGAACTGGTCAACGCCCAGTTCCGTCAACCCCTGGCCGGGAACTGGGGCGACGGCACCACCTCGTCATCGGATGGCCAGCGGTTCAAGGCTGGGGGCAGGGCCCAAAGCACAGGCCACATCAATCCCAAGTACGGTACGGAGCCGGGGCGGATGTTCTATACCCACGTCTCCGACCAGTACTCTCCCTTCAGCGCCAAGGTCGTCAACGTCGGAGTGCGCGACTCGACGTATGTTCTGGATGGCTTGCTGTATCACGAGTCGGATCTGCGGATCGAGGAGCACTACACCGACACGAACGGGTTCACCGATCACGTTTTCGGTCTGATGCATCTGCTGGGATTCCGCTTCGCGCCAAGGATCCGCGACCTGGGCGAGACCAGGCTGTACGTCCCCAAAGGGGACACCGTTTATGACGCACTCATGCCCCTGATCGGTGGCACCCTCAACGTCAAAGCCATCCGCACCCACTGGGACGAGATCCTGCGGCTGTCCACCTCCATCAAGCAAGGCACCGTGACAGCATCTCTGATGCTCCGCAAGCTCGGCAGCTACCCACGCCAGAACGGCCTGGCCGTGGCCTTGCGCGAGCTGGGCCGCATCGAACGCACCGTGTTCATCCTGGACTGGCTCCAAAGCGTGGAACTCCGGCGCCGGGTAAATGCCGGACTGAACAAGGGTGAAGCACGAAACGCACTCGCCCGGGCGGTGTTCTTCAACCGCCTCGGCGAAATCCGGGACCGCGGATTCGAGCAGCAACGCTACCGCGCGAGCGGCCTCAATCTCCTCACCGCAGCCATCGTCCTCTGGAACACCGTCTACCTCGAACGAGCCGCAATCACTCTGCAAAACGCGGACCCGGAAACCCAGGACGCGCTCCTGCAATACCTCTCACCCTTGGGCTGGGAACACATCAACCTCACCGGGGACTACCTCTGGCGCAACAGCGCCAAGCCCGGCACAGGCAAATTCAGACCACTGCGCCCTGCCAGCCGGCCTTAGCGTACGATTTTTTCCGTTTTCTGAAACGACCCCTATATGCCCCAGGTCGGTCCGGACATCAACGAGTTCTTCCACGTCAACCAGCCGGTCAAGTCTTTCGTCTACGTAGCGAAGAAGCTGTTCCGGACCTGGGCCGACGCGGCCCGCTACAAGCGCCCCGTGCTGCGTTCGAAGGGCAACGCGCTGATGACCCGCATGGTGAAGAGCGCCGACGATTTGGGTGTGCGGCTCTGGAATTCCTCACCGGCACTCTCGCTGACCGGCGACGACCACGGCACCATCACCGGGGCGGTCATCGGCGGAGACCATGCCGCCACCGTGACGGCCCGTCTCGGCGTCATCCTCGCCGCCGGCGGTTTCTCGGGGAACAAGGAACTCCGGAAGCAGTACTTCCTCCACGATGCCGACGGCGACGACCACTTCACACCGACCCTCGGCCACGGCGGAGACGCCGCCAATCTGGCGATCAGCGCCGGCGGCCACATCGACAATTCCGTGTTCAGCGTCGGTTCCTGGGCGCCGGTGACCGTCTTCAAGTACCTCAACGGCAACGAGCGGCTCTTCCCGCACCTGCGCGCCATCGGCCTGCCGGGGCTGATCGCCGTCGACCGCCACGGCAAGCGCTTCGGCAACGAGGCCCTCAGCTACCACGACTTTGGCGGGACGATGATCGGGCACAACAAGGACGAGGACAAGACCTTCGGCTATGTGATCGGCGATGCCAAGACGATGCACAAGTACGGCATTGGCTACGCCAAGCCCTGGCCGATGCCGCGCGGCTATTTTTACAAGACCGGCTACCTCATCAAGGGGAACTCCCTGGAGGAACTGGCCGGCAAGCTCGGCATCGACGCCGAGGGCCTTAAGGCGACAGTGTCCGAATTCAGCCCGGCAGCGGAACGTGGCGAGGACCCGGCGTTCGGCCGAGGCTCCACCCTGTACAACCACTTCCGCGGCGACATGGAACACAAGCCGAACCCCAACCTGGCCCCGGTCGGCAAGGGCCCGTACTACGCGGCCAAGATCCAGATGGGTGACCTCGGCACCTTCGCCGGCATCGGCGTTAACGACCGTTCAGAGGTCATCACCGTTTTGGGCACCGTGGTTCCGGGACTCATCGCCGTCGGCGCGGCGGCCGTCAGCGTGTTCGGCGGCGGCTACCCGGGCTACGGCTCGCACATCGGACCGGCCATCGTGTTCGGATACCGGGCAGGCCGTGACATCGCCAAGCTCGCCGCCGAACGCGGCCTGAAGCGTGCAGAAGCGGCCTAAACGCGCGCATCAGGACGCGTCCCCCGGACTCCCTGATGGCGGCCGGCCCGTGCGCTGATCACTCGCTATCATTGAATGGAAGTTCAGGCGAAGAGCAGGGAGCCGGCCGTGGCCAATTCAGCATCAGGGGATTCCGTGGTGGACCGTGTGGTCCGGGTCATGTCGGCCTTTCCGGAGGGCGTGACGGTCCTGCAGTTGTCAGACCTTGCGGAGCGGGCGGGACTGCCTCTGAGCAGTGCGCACCGGCTGGTCCGCCAGCTCGCGGACCACGGAGTGCTGGATCTCGGCGCGGGCGGGAGCGTCCGGCTGGGCATGCGTCTGTGGGAGCTCGTCAACCGGAACTCGCCCACGCTGGTCCTGCGCCAGGCGGCGTTGCCGTTCATGGAGGACATCCAGCAGGTCCTGAACCAGAATGTGAACCTGGCCGTGCTGGACGGCTGGGAAGCGCTCTTTGTGGAGCGGCTTTCGCGGCGTGGTTCCGTGGCCAACCGGGCCCGCATCGCCGGCCGCATGCCGGTCCATATCTCCTCGGCGGGGCTTGCGCTGATGGCCAACCAGCCGCGGGAACTCCAAATCGAGTACCTCGGGCAGTTCAGCGATCCCAGCGGCAAGGTGACCGCCGACGTCGTGCGCCCACTGCTGGCTGAAACCGCCCAGGAGGGCTTTGCGCAGCTCGCCGGCGTGGTGGACCCGGATACCTGGGGCATTGCCGTCCCCGTCGTGGACGGCAAGCGCCGGACGGTGGCGGCGCTCGGCGTCGTGGTTCCGCTGGCGGAGATGCGGCTGCAGGCGCTCGTCCCGGCGCTGCAGACGGCAGCCCGGGGGATCGGGCGGCAGTTGGGCGAGCAAATATCTAGCTTCCATTCAACGGAATTCGTATAACGCGAATTACGTAACTCCGGTCACACTGATGACAGACCCATCCCGTACCGAACGGGATCCGCAACGAAGCGAGGAACACCATGGCACGCACCACCATCACCACCCAGGTCGCCATCATGGGTGCAGGCCCCGCCGGCCTGATGCTGTCCCACCTGCTGGCCAAGCAAGGCATCGAATCAGTGGTGGTCGAGATCCGCAGCCGCAAGGAAATCCAGGAGACCGTCCGGGCAGGCATCCTGGAACACGGCACAGTCAACCTGCTGGTGGACTCCGGCGTATCGGACCGTGTGCTGCGCGAAGGCGACCGCCACGACGGCATCGAGCTCCGGTTCAACGGCGAAAGCCACCGGATCGACTTCAAGGACCTCGTAGGTGAGTCCGTGTGGCTTTACCCGCAGACGGACGTGTTCGCAGACCTCGCGGCACGGCGGGAGACCGACGGGGGCGATGTCCGGTACAGCGTCACCGACACCACCGTTCACGACCTCGAAGGCAAGCCGAAGGTCTGGTTCACCGATGCCGACGGCCAGGAATTCGAGATCCAGTCAGACTTCCTGGTGGGTGCCGACGGTTCCCGCAGCCACTGCCGCCGCCAGGTGCCGGAGACCGCGCGGACCCAGTATTTTCACGAGTACCCGTTCGCCTGGTTCGGCATCCTGGCCGAGGCTCCGCGCAGCGCCGACGAACTGATCTACGCCAACTCCCAGCACGGCTTCGCGCTCATCAGCCAGCGCACCGAGACGGTCCAGCGCATGTATTTCCAGTGCGACCCCAAGGAAAACGTGGCCGAGTGGGATGACGAGCGCATCTGGTCCGAGTTCCGCAAGCGCGTCAACGGCAACGGCTTCGAGCTAAAGGAAGGCCCGGTGCTCGAAAAGATGGTCCTGCCGTTCCGCAGCTTCGTCCACACGCCCATGCGCCACGGCAACCTCTTCCTGGCGGGCGACGCCGCGCACACGGTGCCGCCCACGGGCGCTAAGGGCCTGAACCTGGCTATCCATGATGTCAAGATGCTCTTCGAAGGCCTCGACTCCTTCTACGCCACCGGCTCCACCGCACTGCTCGACTCCTACAGCGACCGCGCCCTGGACCGGGTGTGGAAGGCCCAGCACTTCTCCTACTGGATGACCTCCATGCTGCATACGGTCCCCGGCGCCGACGACTTCGACCGCGCCCGCCAACTCGGCGAGCTGCACTCTGTTGTCTCTTCCAAGCACGGCATGGCGTACCTGGCGGAGTCGTACACGGGCTGGCCGACGGGAAATCAGTTCATCCTGACGCACCCACTTGGCTGACGGAGGGATGCCAACCAGCGCAGTATTGGTCCGGTTGCCGGCACGCCTCGACTGGTCCAGGACGATCAATGTTGTGGGGACAAAAATCGCCGCGCCCTTTGGCATGGGTGGGCACCTGGCCTGGGGCCGTTGAAGCGGAGAATTAGGGGTGTGGACACTGTCCGCACTTTGAGCCCCGGACTGGGGCCGGTTCGGGCCGGATTCCGTGTGTTTCCGCGGGAGCTCAGTGTTTGCAGTGGCTGGAACGCAGTTCGAGTCCCACCCGGCTGCTCCCATACGTCGTGCGAACGCTGCTCAGGAGTAGGGTTGCCCTAGCCGACGAAGGGGTCAAGATGAGCTACAAATATCGAACCGTCCGGGTTCGCGGTACAGAGCAGGTTGGAACAATTGCCCGGAAGCATGGAAGCGGACCTGACATCTACGAAACGTCCAAGGACCCGAGTACATCAGTGGTTCCGGTGTTCTTCGAGGCAACTGGAGAGGTCCGTTTTTTCGACAGGTTGATGCTGGAGGACGTCGTGGCGCCTGTCAGTTAGCAGCGAAAGTACAGCATGGGTCATGGGTGTGGAAGGCCATCGCCGTTCGGGTAGTCGCCGGCGATGACTCCTTGAGGTCGGCGCGGGAATCTATCGATTCGTCGACGCTTACCGGGCAAGGGCTGAAACCCCTCGGACTTCTTCGGCTAAGAGGGCTTGGGCCGCGCTCGTACGTGCATCCGCTCGCCCTGCTGTCCAAACAGACTGATGAACTCGACGGGTCTGCCGTCGGCGCTGGCGAACCAGTGCGGTGTGTGGGTGTCGAATTCCGCGGCTTCGCCAGGGCGAAGTTCAAAGTCCTTGTCGCCCAGCACCAGACGCAGTCGTCCGTTGAGGATGTAAAGCCATTCGTAGCCTTCGTGAACGCGCGCGTCGGGCTCTGCCCCGCGGGTATCACCGGCGAGTACCATCTTGAACGCCTGTAATCCACCCGGGCGGCGCGTGAGCGGAACAGCCGTCATGCCGCCATGGGTGATGGGCCGGAGGTGGATTCTCGGATCTCCGGTGGGCGGGGCGCCGACCAGATCATCGAGCGGAACACCGTACAACCTCGCCAAGGGCAGCAGGATTTCGAGGTTTGGCCTGCGTTGGCCGGATTCAAGGCGGGATAGGGTGCTAACCGATACCCCGGATGCGGTGGAAACTTCTACTAGGGTGAGATTCCGTTCCGTCCGGAGTGCACGAAGCCGGGGACCGACCGCCCCGAGAACATCGTCTAGCTCATTTGTCATACTCCACAGTTTGCCATAACGGCAATACTGTTTGTCAAAACTCGTTCATGCCATGGAAGCTGGTGTAACCGCCCAAGGACACTGGCGGCGAACGATCAGGGACGCGACGAAGGACAAATCAGTATGGACACCACACGGTACGACGTTGTAATTGTTGGAGGCGGAGCGGCGGGACTCAGCGCGGCCACGACGCTGGGCCGGGCGCTGCGCTCGGTGCTGGTCATCGATTCCGGAACTCCACGCAACGCAGCCGCGGCGGGTGTCCACGGTTATCTTTCCAGGGACGGTATGAACCCCCGGGAACTCCTGACTATCGGACGCAGCGAAGTGCTCTCTTACGGAGGCACGGTCATTGACGGCGAAGCCGTTTCGGCACAGCGAACCCTCGATGGGTTCGAAGTGATTCTCGAAGATGCCCGCAGGGTCTCTGGCAGGCGCCTCCTCGTCACCACCGGCTTGACAGACGAACTGCCTCCCATCGACGGGCTACGGGAGCAATGGGGGAAGGGCGTTGTGCAATGCCCCTACTGCCACGGCTGGGAAATCCGCGGCCAGCGGATTGGAGTGCTGGGCACAGGCCCGCTGTCCGTCCATCAGGCACTGTTGTTCAGGCAGTGGTCCCGGGATATCACCTTTTTCCTCAACGACACCGTGGAACCCACCGACGAGGAATGGGAAAAGCTCGCCGCCCGGTCCGTGACAGTCGTTGACGGCACCGTGGCTTCTGTTGACTCTCTCGATGGTGTCCTCACTGGGCTCACGCTCCGCCAGGGTCCCTCGTTCGACATGCGGGCCCTGGCAGTCGGAACATGGATGGTGGCCAGATCCGCGCTTCTGGAATCCCTCGGGCTAAATCCCCAGGTGCACCCATTGGGGGCCGGACGGTTCATCGAGACCGACGCTATGGGTGCGACGGCCGTTGGCGGCGTGTATGCGGCAGGCAACGTCTCCAATTTAACCGCTCAGGTGATCACCGCGGCGGCCGAGGGTGTCATGACCGGCGCAAGGATCAACGCCGACCTCATCGAAGAGGAAACCCGATGGGCCGTTGAGGGGCACTTTGGCCCCTTCTCAGCCGCTTCGGAAGCAGCCGTCTCTATGATCGTGCTGGGCCACCGACGCCATGGCCTTGATGATGGGCAGAAAACCATCGACATGGGCCCTGCGCCCACAGTAGTTGAAATGGAATCAGCATGAACCACCAGCCCCACCAGACGTCGGACGACAACCACCAGCCCCACCAGCACCCCGGCAGCCATGACCAGCACCGCGTCCTCGACCTCGACGCCGAGGTGTTCGGCGATCACCTCGCAGCCGTCCTGGACTTAACCGGGGTGTCAGCTGCACACAGCGTCGTTGACCTCGGCGCCGGCAGCGGCGCAGGTAGTCGGCTGCTGCGCGATCGGTACCCCAACGCCGCGGTGACATGCGTCGACAAAGACCCGCAGATGCTCAAGCTGCTTCGCGAACAGGGCTTCGCCGTGATCGAGGCCGACCTCGACGACGGCTTCCCTGTGCTTGCAGGCTCCTCGATCACGCCGGATCCAAAGGTCGAGGCGCCGGTTGACCTGGTGTGGGCTTCATCCTCGCTGCACCATGTCGCCAACCCCGCCCGGCTCCTTTCGGGGGTCCGCCGGGCGCTGTCGCCGGGTGGGGTCCTGGTCGTCGTTGAGCTCGCCGCTCTGCCTCGCTTCCTAAGCGATCCTCGCGAAGCGCTGCTGGAGCAACGCTGCCACGCCGCTGCAGCGGCCGAGGGGTGGAACCACCACCCGAACTGGACCCCTGTCATCGAGGCCGCCGGGTTTGGCGTCACCCGGTCCGAGGTGACGACCATCGCGCCCGTGACCCCGGCTGCACGGGAGTACGCCCAGCAGTGGTTCGCGCGCTTCTCTCACCTGGCGGCACTGACCGCTGACGACCGCGCCGCCGTGGAAAACCTGCTGGCGCGGTTCTCCGAGGACACCGAGCTGGAACCCCGCACCACCAGGACTGTCTGGGCGGCCACCCCCGACTGAAACAGGACCCGGTTGCCGTTGAAAGCGAAAGTGCCATTGAGTCGGCGGGCGGTGGCGTTGGCGCCGAACCATCCCAGTGCCTACGTCCAGCAACCTCTTGGCCTCGACGAGGAAGCTTGCAGGCACGGCCGGTCAGTAGTTCGTTGCCCTCCAGCCGAGTGACAAAGGCGGCCGCCTTCCCGGTGGTATTGTCCAGCGATTCGAATCAGGCCCGCCGCATTCATGATTTTGCCTATCGCTCAAGGGCCGCTGAAAGCGTCTTCGCCCAACTCCCTGCTTTCTCAAGTTCCCCGCTGCGAAGGGGCCCCTCTGTGCCCTGGACGTAAAACGGGACCGGGTCGGAAATGATGTTGGCGCCGGCTTCCTTGAGCAATTTGGTGATCTTCTTTGCGGCGTCGCCATGGATGAAGAAACGAACCCGGGTGTCGAATGCTGCCGCATTAATGCCCTTGAGATTGTCATTGCCCATTTGCGCCAGCAGTTCCGTGATTTTAGGCGTGGGCCGCCAGCCATTGATGGGGGAGCCGACGACCAGGAGGTCCCCGCCTGACAAGAGCCCGGGGTCGAAGTCCGCCACGGAAACCGCCCCTGCGTTCAAGGGTTTGAGGCTTGCTGCGATGGCCTCTGCAACCGCCTTGGTGTTCCCGTAGGCGGAGTCGTAGACGATATAGGCTTTCACGCCGTGATCACCACTTTCAGGGCGTTCGTTTCTGCCGCTCGGGCAAACGTGTCGTATGCGTCCATGAACTGGTCAAAACGGAAGTGGTGCGTTGCGAACTTCTCCGCCGGGAGCTTCTTCTGGGCGACCAGTTTCAGCAGCATCGGAGTGGTATTGGCGTTCACGAGTCCCATGCTGATGTTGATGTTCTGGATCCAGAGGTCCTCCAGATGGAGTTCCACCGATTTCCCGTGTACGCCGACGTTGGCCACGTTCCCGCCCGGACGGACAATCTCGGTACACATGCTGAAGGTCGCGGGAATGCCCACAGCCTCGATGGCCACGTCCACGCCCTTGCCGTCGGTCAGGCCAAGCACCCGTTCCTTCCAATCGGCGGCTCCCGAGAGGACGACGTCGGTGGCGCCGAACTCGCGGGATTTCTCCAGGCGGTTCGTGTCGAGGTCGATGGCGATGATGGTGGCTGCTCCGTAGAGTCCTGCGGTGGCGATTGCGGCCAGCCCGACCGGACCTGCCCCGACTACCGCCACCGTGTCGCCGGGCTTCACCCGGCCGTATTGGACGCCGATTTCGAAGCCCGTCGGGAGAATGTCAGAGAGCATGACGGCTTGCTCGTCGCTCACCCCGGCCGGCAGCAGATGCAGGGAGTTTTCCGCGTAGGGAACGCGGACATACTCGGCCTGGGTGCCGTCGATCAAGTGGCCGAAGACCCAGCCGATCCCTGCGGCTCCCTCGTCACCCATACAGTGCGAATAGAGGCCGCTTTTGCAGTTGGCACAGTGCCCGCAGGACTTGATGCAGGAAATGATCACCCGGTCACCCGGTTTCAGGCTGTTTACCGACGACCCCACCTCAGTGATGGTTCCGACCCCTTCGTGGCCGAGGATTCGTCCCACCGTCACCGCCGGTACATCGCCCTTGAGGATGTGCAGATCGGTCCCGCAGATGGTGGTTGTGTCCACTTTGACAATGGCATCGCTGGGATTCCTGATCACCGGATCAGGAACATCTGTCCAGGACTTCATTCCGGGCCCGCCGTAGACAATGGCTTTCATAACCGTTCCTCGCTGTTGTTGATGATGGATCCACGGTGCGCGCGGACTAATGCCTCCCCTCAACAATGGGGTCCGGGTGCCTCCGCGGTAAGGGACAAAAGTCCCGGAAGTCCGACGGCGGCGGCTTTGGTTTTCTCATTGCCTGCTGTCACGCCGGGCTTCAGTTGCCGGGCGATCAAGACGGGGCGGGTGGCGTGGTGAAGGACTGCATGGGCAGTTGACCCGATGGTTCCTCTGAGAAGCCCCCGGCCCTTGCCGCCGACCACGATGAGGGCGGCGCCGCGGGAGGCATTAAGGAGCGCCCGCGGGACCGAGGTATCCTGGGCAAAGTTCTGGCTGATGACCGCTTCGGGAGCCAGGGCGTGGGCGTCGTGAGCTGCCGTGTGGAGGAGACGACGGGCCGCTGCTTGGCCGCATCCGGCCTCGTTGGACCTACCGCCATGGGGCCGGATGACGTGGATGATCATCAGGTCCGCTCCCGTGGCGCTTGCCAGGGCACATGCGATACTCAGGGCGCCCGCCGACCCGGAAGAATCAATTCCCACCACGATGCGCCCGTCCGGGTTCTGATCGAACCGGATGACCGCCACGGGACAGGAGGCCGTCGCCGCGAGTTCCAGTCCTACTGATCCCACCAGGAGCCCCATAAAGCCGCCGATCCCGCGGCTGCCAAGCACCAGCATCCGCGCTCCGTCTGCGGTCCGGCGGAGATGGTCTGCAGGGAGTCCGTACAGGAGACTGCGCCTGAGCCGGACTCGCGGCGCCGCGGACAGCGCCTCAGCCGTGCCCTTATCAAGGGTGTCCCGCGCCTGATGTTGCAGGCCGCTGCCGGCTATGCCCTTGACAGGCCCGAGGTTTTTGGTGAGCAGCGGCCACAGTGAGCAATGAACCACCTGCAGTTCACAATCCAAAAGCGCAGCGTGCCGTGCGGCCCAGCGCACAGCGAGGGCTGACTCGGCCGAACCGTCGTAGCCCACCACCACGCGTTCAGGGGAGAGCATGGCTGGACCCTGCCGGGCCACCCTGGTCCGCGGAAGGCTGCCCAGGATCATCTGCGAGCCCGGCTGGCAGGTCGGTGCCGTGCGCGACGAGCACAGGACATTTTGCATGCTCAGCAACTGTTGCGCTCACGGCCCCCAGCAGCAGCCCTTCGAATCCTCCCTAGTACTACAGTCGCGTTTATGGGGTGTGTCCGCGGGCCTTGTAATGACAGTATCGAGCGCGGTGTTGGTGTTTTCGTCGCCAGGTTGAGTATTCCAGGACGTGTTTCGGGCTGGTGGTGCGGTGCCAGACGAGCCGGACGAGCAGCCGCCTGATTTCGGGCAGCGAGAGCCGGATCAGTTCCCCGCCTCCGGCGGCAGCGCCCCTTTTTTGGAGCGGATCACGGTCAGGAAGGCCTGGGCGAACATGGAGAGGGTGATGTGCCGGTACCAGCCGGTGTATTGGCGGACCTGGTAGTGGTCCAGTCCGGTTTCGCCCTTGGAGGTTTGGAAGGTTTCCTCGATCGCCCAGCGGGCGCCGGCGATCCGGACCAGTTCGGCGAGGGAGACCCGGTTGGGGCCGTGGCAGATGTAGTAGGCCAGGTCGGTGGGGTCTTTCAGGGAGCGGCGGGCCAGCAGCCAGTGTTCTCCGGTTTCGGCGGGTCCGTTGATGCGGGTCCGTGCCCAGGAGTAGAGGCGGTCGCCCTTGGTTCCGGCCCCGGCGGTGCGGGTCCGCCAGGCATTGGCGCGCAGGGAAGCGATGAGTTTATCGGCACGCCATTGCTCGCCCGGCCAGGCGGTGGGGGCGATGATGTTTTGGTTCATGGGCACGGCCAGCACGTAATGCAATCCTCTGGCTTCCAGGCGGCGGCGCAGCCCTGTGTGCTGGCCGTAGACCGCGTCCCCGGTGGCCCAGCGGGCCGGGATCCCGGCATCCAGGGCGCGGTCGATCATGTCCGCGGCCAGTACCGGCTTCGTGGCGAATTCCCTGGTTTTGGGGATCCCGGCCCCGGCGCATCTCTCCCGATCATCGGCCCAGGCTTTGGGCAGGTAGAGTTCCCGGTCCAGCAGGGTGCGCCCGGCCGGGGCGGAATATGTCAGGAACACCCCGATCTGGCAGTTCTCCACCCGCCCTGCCGTGCCCGAATACTGGCGTGCGACCCCGGCTGAGGCGGCGCCCTTCTTGAGGAATCCGGTCTCGTCAATGATCAGGATCCCGTCAGGATCGCCCAGATGGCGGTTGACGTAGGTGAACAGGTCATCCCGCACAGCATCCGGGTCCCAGTCGGTGGTCGAGAGCAGGCGCTGCATGCCATCCGGGGTACCGTGCCCGGCGCGTTCAGACAGGGTCCAGGAATTCTTACGTTCCTCATCCGAAAGGAGCCCGCGCACATACCCCACAGCGTTCCGGCGTGGTTCGGACCGGACAAACCGCTGCCCAATCAGATCACCGATTTCTTCCAGACCTTCGGCCCACTCTTCTACGTCCGCCACACAAATATCATCACTCACCACCAACGATTAACAGGTTCCCTGCCGAAAGTCCGATTAAACCGCCGACGCAGCCCATAATAAACGCGACTGTAGTACTAGCCACGTCTGCCCACTATGACCATCTGCGCGGTCTTGCTTTCTTCGACCAGGACTTTGGCCGCCGGCCCCTGGGACACCACCATTTCGAGCCCCGCCGGGGCAGCGCCCTCGAAGGCTTTGGCCACTGCCTCGGCACAGACTTTACGGGCGTCCTCTTCGGGGTTCCATATAACCGGTGTGAAAGTGCCGAAAGCGATCTGGAACTGCCAGGAGGACACGGCACGGATAGGGGCGTTGAGCAGCGGGGCCAGCGCTCGGGCCCAGCGTAGGGCGAGTATGGACGGGGCGCTTCCGTCCACGCCCACCACTATTGCCGGCAGGTCAGGGGTTTGTTCCACGGTCATCCTCGGGATCCTGGCTGACTACCAGCACAGGGCAATGCGCATGGGCTGCACACGCTGCGCTCACGGAGCCCATGAGCTGGCCGAACAGGCCGCCGTGGCCGCGCCGCCCGACAACAGTTGTGCGTTCCGGCTTTCTTCCACCAGAACTTTCGCTGGCGATCCCACTTGGACAGCTGTCGTGAGATGTTCCGGACGCTCGGATCCATAGGCCCTGTCGATGGCTTGCTCCGTGAGGCGTTTGGCGATCGCTTCGAGCTCGGCCGTGCTATCGATGTACCCGGGAGGCAGGTGGGCGGGAAGGTAGAAGTCGGAGAAGCCCAGGCACGTGATGACGTGCAGCGGTGCGGCCAAGGCGGAGGCAAGCCGCCCGGTGAGGCGCAGCGCCGCGGGGGAGTATTCGGAACCGTCGATTCCGACAAGGATACGTTCGCTGTCACTCATGGCAGTACCTTTCTCTACGTTCCGGCGCGGTGCCAAGGGCCGTAAGTCACCGAAGATTCACGGTTTCCGGCGGCGCCTCAGGGCGCACGTCTCCTTACATTAAGGTGAAGATTTGTGCGGCAGACACCGCATGCAAGTACCGAAGGCAGCACCTCACCAGGCCCCGTGGGTCCGGACGCTCACCCATGCGCAACGGGCCCGACGCGATGGGACCGGGCTCATCAACCCACCGTGCCCTCATGAATGGTCACTCCAGTCCAGCGCGGGTGGCCTCGTCCAAGGGGCCACCCCAGGTCAGCGGGGCGGCGACCTTGAACCGCCTTCCAATGACACTCTCCGGGAAAATTCGGAGGAAATGGTCCTTGCGGCCCGTCTCCCACGGAAATAGCAACTGTCCGATCTGGCCCAGAAGTTCAGGAGTCCGGGGGAGCGTCGTGGCTGGCCCTTTCACGACAACGCTCCAGGCGATGCCTCCATGCGGGCAGTGCCATCGACTTCAAAAGCCACCATCTTGCCCAATGCGGCCGCAAGCTTGGTGCCGGCACCCGTTCGGAAGACCAATGATTCATGATCAACCTTGTAGTTGATGGGAAAGATCTCGGGGTGGTCGTCCACCCACACAGCCAGGCGGCCCACGGAATCTCCCCGCAGCAACTGCCAGCACTCCTCAGTTGGCAGCTTGGCGGTCTCCGGTAGCGTCTCATCAGTCGTCATGAGATGAGCATAGGAGCGGGTACGCGCGCAATGTAGGGCACAAAGACCCCTGGGCAAACCTGAACATGGATGAATGGCACCGGGGGCGTAGTCTGTGTGCGACTGCAGCAGCCGGTTGCCCTGCACTCGCGGCCGAATTCCAAGGAAAGGCGATTTCCGTGAGCGAACCCATCCGGCCAACCGGGGAGCACCGGCAATCATTTGCCGGCCCTCGAATGGACGAAGTTCATACCGACTTTGTTGACCGTTCCGGCGAACTGGTGAGCGCCCAACAGAGGATGCAGGGGCTCCTCAATGCCGTCGTAGCCTTGGCTGAGGACCTGAGTCTGGAGGCCTTGCTGCAAAGGGTGGTCAGCTCGGCCTGTCGCCTCCTCCAGGCTGAGTACGGTGCGTTGGGCGTCATTGGAAGCGACCGTGCCCTGAGCCTTTTCATCACTGTGGGGATCGATACTGACCTCGCCCATAATATTGGCCCACTCCCCACAGGACATGGCGTTCTCGGCCTATTGATCCGCGATCCGAAGCCGTTGCGGCTACATGATCTTCGCCAGCATCCGGCTGCCTACGGGTTTCCCAAGAATCATCCGCCGATGAAATCTTTCCTCGGCGTGCCTGTCAGGGTGAGGGATGTTGTGTTCGGCAACCTTTACCTGACCCAAAAAAAGGGTGGCGGCGACTTCACGGCTGAAGACGAGGAGTTGGCCGAGGCACTTGCTGCAGCCGCCGGCGTCGCCATTGAAAACGCCAGGCTCTATGACGATGCCCGGCGCAGAACCGCATGGCTGCAGGCGTGCATGGATGTGACGGGCAAGATGATGGGCGACGAGCAGGCACCGGAGGGCCAGAACGGGGGTCTTGACATGATCGCCGCCCGAGCACTCCGGGAGTCCAGCTCCTCACTTGCCCTCATCCTGGTCCCGGAGGACAATTCCAGCCTATTCCGCATCGAGGGCGCTGCAGGAAAGAGCGCTTCGGAGTGGGTTGGACGGCTCTTGTCGTTTGACTTTGTCGAAATCGAAGCCGTCCTCGCTTCGGGCAAGGCAGCTTTGATTGAAGATGCATCGTCCGCTCTTGGCGACGGCGAGGGGGTGGTTGAGGGACGGCTGCTGGTCATCGACCTCAGCGCCCGCGGCACCCACCACGGGCTCCTCGTCCTCCAGCGTGATTGGGCTTCCGGGACATTCAGTACGACGGACATGGAAATGGGTCCGGTGTTCGGGTCGCACGTTGCACTGGCGCTCGAACTGGCCCGGGCGCACCGGATGCGGGAACAGATTGCCGTATTCAGCGACAGGGACCGGATCGCCCGCGACCTCCACGACCTCGTCATCCAGCGCCTTTTCGCGGCGGGACTCAGCATCCAAAGCCTCCGGCGTTACATGACCGGTGACTCGGCCGCCAGTACCATCCGGACTGTGACTGGGGAACTGGACGAGACCATCCGGGAGCTTCGCAACACCATCTATTCACTGAGCGACTCCGAGACCGAGAAGGAACTTCTCAGCAGCCGTGTTCTTCAAGCGGTCCGCACCGGCACGCAGTCACTGCCTTTTGTTCCGCTCCTGACGTTGACGGGGCCAATCGACGCGATCCGGGACGAGGAAACCGTCCCGAATATTTTGGCTGTCATCACCGAAGGACTGAGCAACGCAGTTCGCCACTCGGGAGCGGACACTATCCGCGTTTCAGTTTCCGTGGAGGACGGATTCGTCCGCGTCGTGATCCAGGACAACGGCACAGGATTCACGGTGCCTTCGCCTGGCAACGGACTGTCGAACATGGAACACAGGGCCCGGACGCTGGGCGGAACTTTCGAGGTGTCCAGCTCCCACGAGACGGGAACGGCCTTGACCTGGGGGCTCCGGTTTTTTGACTGCCGCTACTGGTCAGGGGACGAATGCTGCGCCATGTGGACCGCGGCCTGCGTCCGCCGCTCAAAACCCAGCTTCGCAAGCAGAGACGAGACGTAGTTTTTCACTGTCTTTTCCGCGAGAAGCATTCGTTCGCCGATCTGACGGTTTGTCAGGCCCTCACCGACAAGCTCCAGCACCCTGCGCTCCTGCCGCGTGAGCGACGCGACCCTTGGGTCCACGCGCTGCGGTTCCGCTAGTCCCTGAACTATCCTGGCTTTCAGGGCGGCATCAAACAGGGATTCCCCCTTGGAGGCGCGGCGCAGGGCACCGATCAGGTCGGTGCCACCGATTTCCTTCAGAACGTAACCTGAGGCCCCGGCCAGGACCGCACCGCGGAGCGCCCGCTCGTCGTCGTAGCTTGTCAGAATCAGGCAACTGATCGTTTCGTCAACTGAACGGACATCGCGGCAGACCTCTATGCCTGTCCCATCCGGCAAGCGCGCATCAAGGATTGCCACGTCCGGCTGCAGCGCAGGAATTCGGCGCGTCGCTTCGGCGGCGGAGCCGGACATACCGACGACGACGAATCCCTCGCTTTCCAGGAGGTCCTGGAGTCCTCGGCGGACCAGTTCATGGTCGTCTAGGATGAACACCCTGATGCCGGTGTTGGGCGAGGCAACCTCGTGCTCCGATGCTGCAGTGGCGTTCATTCCGATCCCTTCCGCGCCGCAGTTCCAAGGGCACCCAAGGTGCTCCGCCTGCGCCTGACTCATTCTTTAGGAACAGCCAAGATGCCACAAGGGCCTTATGACCCGAATCGCTGGCGCCCGGACGCTGTGACCAATGGTGCTACCCCTTCGGCTGGATCCGGTAGAAGGGTGTGCCGCCGGCCGTTTCTGATCCGCGGACCCTCGGGTCAGACCTCCCGACGCGCCGGGCCCCAGGCTCTCGACCAAGTCACGGGTTGTTACCTCGGAGCATTGTCTCTTTGATGGGCCGCATCGGTCTGCGTTTCCATCCGGTACACAGTTTCCGGGTGGGGCAACAGGGACAACCGTCCGCTCGCCGAAGCGTTTGAACAGGCCATTAACCGCCAGGACAGTCAGCGTCTTGACCTCCGCCGTCGCCGCCGGCTGCACGTCCGGCGCTTGCCGGACAGAGATCTTTGATGTGACCGGTTCCGGCGCATTCACGGACATCTTTGATGGCGGCGGCCGCATGGCGTTTATCTTGGTACGGCCCGGAAACGGCGAGCACCGTCCCGTCCTGTGCCACAAGCGTGAAGCGCACCTGTGACTCCTCATCGGTGAACATTTCGAATGATCCTGCCATGCGATTGCTCCTTCCAAACTTCTTAGTCCGGTAGTGGGCGGCGGTAGTTGTGCCTATGCTTCCAGAACGGGACCTGGATCATCAGGGACAAAGGTCCCGGAACGACCTTAAAGCTGGACCAATGCGGTCCGAAGACTCCTACATATGACCTGCTACCCGGGAACTCAGGCCCCTGCTCGAGCGCGTCCCGCAAACAGCACCGCAGCCTCGAGCTGCTCCAGGGCTTTGGCTACATTCCAGCTGTTTCGGGCGCACTCCTCCAAGAGTTGGTCGACCTGGCCACGATTCTCAACGCACTTCGGACCCTCAATGGAGGAAGGGAAAGACGACGGCGGTAGGAGGCAGGCCAGTCAGCGTCGCCGGCGTGAGGTGAGCTGCCCGGACGTCAGGGCTGCTCGGCGTCCAGCGGCGGCCACCAGCGCGACGGCGGAGTGATGACAAAGCGCCGGCCGCTGACCTCAGTGGGTGTCACGCGTACCAGATGGTCCTTGCTGCCCGTCTCCCAGGGCGAGAGTCCGGCATCTGCTGCTTCCTGGAAGTCTTCCTGCGTGTCCACAACTTCTGCAGCCCCCTTGATGATGACGCTCCAGGCAATGGTGCCGTAGGTGTTCAGGCCGTCGGCTTCCAATGCGATGGGACTGCCACTGAGCACAGCATCCAGTTTGGCTCCCGGGCCGGTGCGAAAGACGACGGTCCCGTAGTCGGGCACGTAGTTCACCGGGAAAATTTCCGGCACGCCATTTCTGGTCACAGCGACCCGGCAAACCGATGCTGACCGGAGGTATTTCCAGCAGTCATGAACGTCGAGGACTTCCGATTGCGGTTCCGAAGTGTTGCTTTGCATGCTCGCCGGCTCCTACTTTTTGTGCTTGATGCGTTGGATTGGGGTTATCACCGCAGGGCACGGCAGGCGGGTCAGAACCGCGTGGGCTGTGGAACCGAGCAGCAGCCGTTTGAAACCGCCCCTGCCACGGCTGCCCAGCACCAGCAGTTGGGCGTCAGCGGCGGCCTGCACCAGTGCCGCGGCCGGCTCCATGTCGGTTTTCAGGACCTTGTGCACCACAAGGTCCGGGTAATCCTCGCGGAGGCCAGAGATTGTTTCCGAGAGTACGATCTGCTCCTCGTCCACAATGCGCTGGGCCAGATTCTCGGTAAGGACTCCAATATCTGTTAGTGGATCTGGCGTCGTGACGGCATAAACTACCGTCAGCTCTTGGCCTTCCCGGTCCGCCTCCGCGGCAGCGAACGCAACGGCCTGGGTGGATTCTGCGGACCCGTCAACGCCGACCACCACGCCCCGCCCGCCTTCGATCTCCAGTACGCCGATGACCGCGACCGGACACTTCGCTGCGGCGGCGACCTGAAGAGCGCGGTCTGTCAGCGAACCACCCAAATGGGCGGCCCCGGACCCGACCACCAGCAGCGACACCTTGCTGGAGTACTTACGCAGCGATTCGGCAATGCCTCCTTCCAGGACTTTGGTCGTGACCTCAACCGGAACGGTGCCCCTCACCCGTCCGGCAGCGGTTTCCACCAGTTCGTCAGCCTTCTCCAGCAGCACTCCGGTCCAGGGGATGGGTTCTGCCACCCAGCGGTCGTCAACAACGTACAGAATCATCAGCGGCAGGCCAGCTTTGGCAGCCCGACGGGCAGCCCACTGCACGGCTGCCTGGCTTTGCGGAGAGTCGTTAGTGGCGACGGCGATCGGCTTAGACGTTCTCACGGCTGCTTGTCCTCTTATCTTTGTCGGGGCTGTGAACAACTAGTACGGGGCAGTGCGCATGGGCGACGCAGGCTGAGCTGACGGATCCCAGGAGCAGGCCACCGAATCCTCCATGGCCACGCCTGCCAACAATGATCATGTCGGCGTGGCGGCTGGCATCTATGAGTGAGTCCCTGGGGTGGCCCCGCACGACCCGTGGAATCACGTTCGGCGGAATCTCGTGCCCGAAGGCCTGTTCCATGGCGTCGTTGAGGATGATCATGACGCGTTCCTCGAAACGGTCTATGCCCATCGCCACGTATCCCTCGTATACCTGCGGATCATCCCAGTAGGCGGTGGCCAAAATCTTGGCACCCAAGGGGACAGCCAGCCGTTGGGCCTGCCGAAGCGCTTCCACGGAGACCTCCGATCCGTCTACCCCCACCACGAACGTGGCAGTCTCCGACGCTGAGTATTTCATGTCCGATTCCCTTCAGTGCCCCTTTGCTGCCTCTCCAGCCTGCGGCCTAGGTCATCGGACCTGTAGGGCCGAAAGTCACCTAAAAACTCGAGGAACTGCCTGAGCCGGAGAAGCTTCCACCGCTGCTTCCGTAGCCTGTGGTTCCCCCGCCGCCCCTGGCAGCGTTGACGCTGCCGACGCCGGTGTTCAGGCCGGAGCTGAAGGCAGGAACCGAGAAGAAATAGTAGGACGGGTAGACGGTGCCGAGGATGCTGGGTTCGTAAGTCCGCTGGCGGTGGCGGTCCGTGCCCTCCTGCGCATTCTCCATGTCCGTGCGCATGAGTTTTGCTTCGCGGTCGGTCTTGGCTAGGCCCTCAATCACGGTGTCTGCGTGGTTCTTTAGGCGGGCTGACAGCTGGCTCCGCCTGTCACGAAGGTTGTCCAGTGCCATTTCCGGTGTGATCGACCCGTCCGCGAGTGCGGCGGTCCAACGTTCCATCTCGCGGAGGCTCTCATCTCGGAAGGACCTGAGCGCCGCGGCGGTAGCGGAGTCCCCTTGCCCGTGACGTTTGCTGAGGAGTTGCTCCAACCCCGCAAGATCACTGCGGAAGGGCGCCAACTGCCGGTCCCAGGCCGTGGGCCACGTAGTGAACTTGTTGAGCAACGCGTTGCTGTCGGCAATGACGTCGTCCAGGGCATCCAGTTCGGCGGCCGCGTCTGCATACTCCCGGACAAGTTTGCGGTTCGACCGCCGGCCCAACGCCTTTCGGGTAAGGGCATGGACCCGGTTCGAGAGCCCGGTGGTGGCGTTGTAGCGGTTGAGGAAGGTTCGGTGCTTCTCCAGGACGCTGCTGCCGTAGGAAGAGGACTCGGGGATGGTGCTGGCATTCAGTTCAGTGATGTCCAATTCCGTGCTGACACTGGCATAGCTCTGGTCTCCGCGTTCCAGCTCCTTTCGGCTGCCGGCCCTGGTTATTGCCCGCGTTATCAGCAACGCAGCGGCCCCCAGAGCGGCGGCCGCGCCGGTCACCCACGCGGTGACCAAGAAAGCAGCTGACTGGTACCAGGGCTGGTTGATCAGTTCGGCCCCGCGCCGGACTCCTGCGATGGCTCCGTCCGTCCACTGTGCATCCCGCAAAAGATCCTTGGCGGCGTTTTGAATGTCATCGCGTTGTTCCAGGGAAACCTTGCGGTCCTCTCCCATGTATGTGCCCACATGCCGGCCCACAGGATCGATGGCGAAGATGAAGAGTCCGTCGGCCCATTTCTGGCCGTCCGGGCTGATCCAGTCCGGGTGTTCGGCCCGGGCAAACCTGAGAACCTCCTCGTTCAGGTTGTCCGCGGCGCTGCCGTTGTAGGTATAGAGCACCAACTTGGTAGGGGAGTGGAACTCGAGGGCAGCGATGGCCGGGACGAGGGTGTTGCGGTCGAGAACTCCTGCCCGGTCCTCCATAACGACGTCGATGGGCGTGACTGCGAAGGCTGCAGGGCCGCTTCCCAGCAACATCGCAACCACAAACAGCAGCAGAAGCCCGAATTTCTTGAACATCAGCCGGCCGGCCATACGATCCTCGTTTCGCGCAGGACGGCCGTTGACTTTACTACTCCACCCATTCCACTCACCTTTCTGAAGCCGGGCATTATTGCGAAAATCCTGTTTTTGCCAAGGGAACTACCTCGATCCGAGCTACTTGACCGTCCGGCGCCCCGATCACCAGCAGAACGCGCTCGGCGGCGACGCCTTCAAGCGCAGCGACTACCCGCTCGACCAGCCCAGGTTCCGATGGGGGGACGACGCCGGCCGGCAGCGTTGTGCCGCCGGCGTCGGCCCTTTTCCACACAGCGACTTTTGCGCCGGTCGCCCTGGTGATGGCCTTGGACAGAGGCTCCGGATCGGAGGCCGTCACCAAGGTGACCTGATTAATGGTGCGCGCCCTGGCCGGGGATGCGGCTGCCAGGATCACGTGTTCGCGCCGCCACAGGGCGAAGTGGTAGGCGGCAACCAAGCCGGCCGCCACCAGAAGACCGAGCGGCGCGCGGACGCGGTCTACGAGGCTGCCTCCGGTGACCTCACCCAGGATGAACTCGAAGAACCGGTATCCAATGACCAGGAGGGCGATCAGCGCCACCACGGCGCTGATGCCGAAGAACGCTATGAGGTAGACACGCCTGCCGGGAGGAATGGTGTCCGCCGTCAGCGGATGCCTCGTGGGGCTCCATGTGTGCCACCAGACAGGACCGCCCACAATCAGGGAACTTATGCCACCCAGCAAGAGGGTTCGCGTGCCGCTTCCTGCGAGGGGTGAAACCGCCATGGCCAGCGAAGCGTTGATGACCACTCCGACTCCGGACGCAGCCGCTGCCAAGGCAACCCCGGATGTCACCAGCCGGCTCGCACGCCGGGTGCCAACAGAACGATGAGACCCGCTGACGCGGTGATAGCGCCACACCAAAGCACCGATGGCAGCGGCGGCAATGGCTGAGCCCAGCGGGGCCAGCAGTTCGCTCATCGGGTCACCCCGGTCGAACGCCGTTCTCAGGAGCACAAAAACCACGACGGCGGCTCCGCCGAGTGCGGTGATGCCTGCCGCGAAGATCCCTACGCCAATCAACGCCACATCCACCAACGTGGTGTCGATTTTTCGCCCGCCGCCCCTGTGCCAGTGCCACCACCACACGATGCTTCCGCCAATGGCCCAAACCAGTGCCCGGAGCACGGACTGCCACCATGCTTCCCCGCCCGGCGTCAGGCTGAAATACCCCCGGATCGCGACGTCAAGCAAGCCGCCCAAGGCTGTGATGGCGGCAACCGCGCCCACCACCAGCCCGAAGACCGAACCGATTACTGCCGGCAGATCCTCAAGATTGACTGGATGTTTGACGGGGTGCAGCCACATCCAGCGGTGCCAGACGAAGATGCCGGCCCAGACAAGGCCATTCGATAAGGGCGAATACCACTGAGGTTCCGCCCGGCCGATGAAGGACGCCGCCAACCCCAGCAGGGCCGTCGTGGCTACGATCAGGGAGACCGCATAAACGGCGGACAGGTACAGGCCCCACCCCGCTGTGGTGCGTTCCGCGCCGACGTCGAGCCTTTTCCAGACGACCCACCACAGGAGGGCCGCCAACGGCCCTCCGATCAACGTGAAGGCAAGGGAGCGGGCAACCCCGGCCACATCCGTTGACGCAAGCACCGCGCCCGAGCTGAACAGGCGCTCCAAAAGGCCGCTAAGCCCTACTGCCGCGATCATCACGAGGGCGAACAACAGTACGTAAAGGATCAGGCGGCGGAGGGTCAGTTGGGCAGAGCCTGCCGTTGACATTGTTGTCGGCACGTCGGATTTCATGGCTTCACGGACGATCCGGTGCACGACACGAGTTGGTACGGTGCCTGGTCGATCAGCCATTTGCCGGCTGTTTTCACCAGGGAGAAACGATCCTCCACCTCGTGCTCGGACGGTCCGAACGGGCCGCCCGAACCTGAGCCGACGACGGAGACCTTCACGAGAGCCGAGTTGTCCCGCTCTGTGGCAGAGATCAGAACCACCCGGGTAGGCAGCGGGCCGCCTTCATGGAAGCCGCCGCATAAGGAAACGGCCGATTCCGTGAGGTAGGAGTTCGCTGTGGCGGTGTCGCCGTCGATGACCGCGGTGCTGTACCGCTGGACGACCCCCTGGGGGTCGACCCGTCCAGCACCTCTGGCTCCCCGCGCGTAAAAACGACTGCCAGCGCGACGATCACCAGCAGCGTGATCGCGGACAGGATGGCGATGAGAATCCGGTCGGGCTTTCGCGACGCAGCGTTCATGCCGTCAGTATCGCGTACCAGCGGGCCGTTTGTATGTGTCTTCCGGCCCTGGTCCGGCAAGCTCAGTCCGGCTGCGAAGTACACGGCGCCCAGATGGCGAAGAGCCGGAACGCACTGAGCAACGTCGGACCATGGCTACTGCCGATCGCGGACTAGGAGCTTCGGTTCTGGGGAACCTGCTTTCCAGTGCCCTCGCCGTACGCCGGTGACGGCAGCGTCCGTCCGGTCCTGACCTGGCGTCCGGGCCGCCCGTCCCCAAGTGCCCTGAGCGCGTTCAGGATCGTGGCCAGATCCACCAGTTCCTGCAGCAGGGCGCCTGCCACGGCAGGGACGTATCCGTAAGAGGCCGCCAGCATCAGGACGATGCTGAGCAGGATGCCAGTCCAAATGCTGGTGCGGGCGATGCGTATGGTGCGCTGGCCGATGGCCACAGCCGTGGCGGTCTTGGACAAGTCATCGAGCATGATCACGACGTCGGCCGACTCGCTGGCCGCGGTGGCTCCTTTGGCGCCCATGGCGACTCCAACGTCGGCGGCTGCCAGGACGGGTGCGTCGTTTACACCGTCGCCGACCATCATCACCGGCCTGGTTCGCAGGGCCGCGACGGCCGTGACCTTGCCCGCGGGAAGGCACTCGGCCAAGACGTGGCTGATTCCCGCTTCCGCCGCTATGTGCGCTGCGGTCGCGGAGGTGTCTCCGGTCAGGAGCATGGTCTGTTCGATGCCGAGCCGTCGCAGCAAAGCCAGCGTGTCCACGGCGTTTTCCCGCATCGGGTCGCTCATGATCAGTGTCCCGGCAAACTCTCCGTCGACACCGACGTAGATGCTGAGCTGACCGCCGGCCAGCTCAGTCCTACCGAAACCGGAGGTCACCTTTTGGACGAAGGCGGGCTTTCCCACCACGACCGTGTGCGTCCCGCACGTGGCCGTGACGCCGTCGGTGGCGTGTTCGCGTGCGTCGGTTGCAGGAAGGAGCTGCAGCCCGCGGGAGCGTGCGGCGTCGATCACGGAGGCTGCCAGCACGTGGGAGGAGTATTGTTCCGCTGACGCTGCCAGCTGCAGCAACCGGTCAGGGGTCACCCCCGGTGCCACGCCTTCGAGGCGGATGTCGTGCAGGGTTGGCCGGCCGTGGGTCAGCGTGCCGGTCTTGTCAAAGACCGCCGTCCTGACCCGGGCAAGCTGTTCGAGCGTGCCGGCGTTCTTGATGATGATCCCGGCGTGGGCGGCCCGGCTGGTGCCCGCCAGGAACGCGACCGGTGCCGCGATCAACAGCGGGCACGGTGTCGCGACGACCAACACCTGGGCAAACCGGTTGGGGTCCTGGCTGAGGAACCACGCCGTTCCGGCCAGCACGAAGGCCAGAAGAGTGAAGGGCACGGCGTACCTGTCCGCGAGCCTGACTGTGGGCGCGCGGCTTGCCGCGGCTTCCTTGACCAACGCCACAATCTGGCTGTA
Source organism: Pseudarthrobacter psychrotolerans (assembly GCF_009911795.1). Lineage (NCBI taxonomy): Bacteria > Bacillati > Actinomycetota > Actinomycetes > Micrococcales > Micrococcaceae > Pseudarthrobacter > Pseudarthrobacter psychrotolerans. The sequence goes on from NZ_CP047898.1 coordinate 793,642, forward strand.
CTGGGACTCCGCCGCGGTTGCCGTTGCCCGCAGGCGCACAGCGTTTTCGCCGTTGATGGAACCGCTGAGCAGCGTGGCGCCTTTCCGGTGTTCCACGGGAAGGCTTTCGCCGGTCAACGCTGATTCGTCGAAAACCCCTTCCTCTGTAAGCAGCTCTCCGTCGACGGGGACGATTTCCGAGGGTTTGACCAGAAGCACATCTCCTATACGGACCTCCCCGACGCTGACCTCTTCCACCGTGGTGCCCGAACGTTCGAGGTGCGCGGTCCGTGGCGAGCGGTCGAGAAGGGACCGCAATTCCCTTGACGCGCGGCCCTGAGCGAACGACTCCAGGGCTTCTCCGCCGGTCAGCATCAGCACGACGATGAGTGACGCGATGTACTCGCCGACGGCGACTGTCGAGGCGATCGCGGTCACCGCCAGCAGATCGATTCCCCACCGCCCCCGAAGCAGACCGCGGACCATCGACACGGTCCGGAGGGCCGCGACGGCTAGGGAATAGGCGCTCGCGGCCCCCTGGGCTGCCGCCGGCTGACCGGAGAACAGGAGGACCGCCACGCAGGCTCCGGCGAGGACCGTGGAGGCCACCAGCGGGAACCGCACGATCATGGACACCGCATCCACTCTCTTCACCAGGCGCAGGGCCTTCACGTCAGATCCACCCGGGGTTGACGGTGTCTGTGGCGCCGAATTCCCGTGCCCGGGCCAATCGCCCTTCATCCGGGTCGATGGCAATGACCGTAGCAGCGCCGTGGGCACCTGAGGGGCCGGGGCCGCCGGGAACGTCCCCGTTGAGGATATGCCGGTCGGTACCGCATATGGTGGTGCGTGCGAGCAGTTCCCGGCATTCGTCCGGGGCGAGCCGTTCGATGGGGTCCTGTGGTTCGTTCAAACTATTCGAGTCCTGCCCGCGTGGCGTCGTCCAACGGGCTCCACCATGTCAGGGGAGGGGTGACGGTAAAGCGGCGTCCGGTGACGGACGTGGGGACGATTCGGATGAAGTGGTCTTTCCGGCCGGCCTGCCAGGGAAAAAGAAGCAACCCCACTGTATCCAGGACTTCCTGGGTGAGCGCGACGGCGGTGGCTTGCCCTTTCACAACCACGCTCCAGGCGACCCCGGTATCCGGGTTGAGGCCGTCGGCTTCCAGGGCAACAGGCGTTTCGCCCAGTGCTGCGTGGAGTCTGGTCCCGTCGCCGGCCCGGAACACCAGCGTCCCATGGTCCACTTTGTAGTTGATGGGAAAGATATCAGGGTGGTCCTGAACCCAGAGCGCGAGCCGCCCCACCGACACGCTGCGCAGGAGTTCCCAGCATTGGTGGGACTCCAGAACTTCAGGGTCCGGTAGTGATGGTGTGCTCGTCACGGCGCCGAGACTACGCCCGGGACCGGCCATGGAACAGGGCCCAAAGACCCCGGCCATCCCTTCGCTGAGGTGCCGGCGTCGGGCGGAACGCGGAAATGAACAGTTCGAGTCCCTGCCGTGACAGGTTCGACGGCGTCCCGGTTGCCGACGTCCGGATCGGCCAGTTGCCCACCGGGCATGGTGTCCCGGGACTGCGGCCTCACAGAGGGCCGAAGGACCCGGGACGATGCCATGACTTTCGGCCCTGTTACGTACCGTCTTTGTTCGCCAGTCTTGGAGAAATATCAACGCGACAAAGGGAAGGTGCGACCATGGCCACAGGCGCCCGGCGGGGCACGATCATCGTTGGCGTCGATGGTTCCGCGGCGTCCGTTGAGGCCCTGCGTCAGGCCCAGCGCCTCGCTCTGCCACTGGGCGTCTCCGTCGAAGCCTGGGGGTGCTGGGACTTCCCGGCAGGGTTTGCTGCCTACGACGCGATGGGGGTCGACGGGCTCGCCCACACAGTGGCCGACGGCCTCCACAACGCCATGGCCGGAGCCTTCGGCTCCCAACAGCCACGAAACGTCCACACTAAACTCGTGCACGGTGCCCCCCGCCCCACACTGATTGAAGCCAGTAAACACGCTTTTTTGCTCGTTGTGGGACGGCGCGGACACGGCGGATTCCGCGAGCTGCTGCTGGGCTCGGTCACCACGGCGTGTGTCGCACACGCCTACTGCCCCGTCCTCGTCGTCCCGGCCCCCGGGCCCACCATGAACCCGCAGCCCCGCCCCGCACACGCCTCGGCGGCCGTCCCGAAATCACGAATCCCCGAAGGAGCATGATCCCGATGAAGAAATGGACACGCTGGCAGGACTGGACCGTCATCGCCGCCGGCGCATACGCGGCACTGTCGGTACTGTGGACCGCCCAGGCAGGGTCCTCCACCGCCCTCATGGTGACCCTGGGCGCCTTGCTGATCGTGGGCGGAGCGACCAACCTGGCCTTGCCCGGTTTGCCGGCCGCCGAATGGGCCCAAGCCGTGCTCGCGGTCGCACTCATCCTGGCGCCGTGGGTCGGCGGTTTCGCCTCGAGCATGGGTGCTGCGTGGAGCGCATGGATCCCCGGCGCTGCCGCCTTGGCCGTCACGGCCTTGGCCATCAAACCCAGCACCGAGGAATACCGGCACCACCACATCGTGCCGGCCCCCTAACCAGCCAGCCACTTCCGGGTGTCCGGCCGTTGGCAGGCACCCGGACTCCCACCCATTTCCCCGGAAGGTCGGACTTCCCGGGACTCCGGAAATGAAAAGCAAACACCTGGCGCGGCTGCGGCTGTTCGGTGCAACCGACAGCTGAGGGCAGCTGTCCTCCCTCCTGGGTTGCTGCAGTGGCAAATTGGTGGCCGGTGTCCAGACCTTCTCCATGGGGCGGGGTGTTCAGCTGGCATCTTGAGCCTCGTTCAACTGCGGCGGTGTGTTCCGCGGCGCTGGAATTCACAGAAGGTCAGGAGGCCGCAGGCTCGGTGGAGAGCCGGTGCTTGCATGGGATGTTTAGGGCAGACTGGTGGAGTGAGCGGAATCCGGTGGGTGCTGCACGTCGATCTCGACCAATTCATCGCGGCGGTCGAAGTGCTCCGGCGGCCGGAGCTTGCGGGCAAGCCGATCATTATCGGCGGCCGGGGGGACCCCACGGAACGAGCTGTGGTGTCGACCGCATCCTACGAGGCCAGGGCGTTCGGCGTGGGTTCCGGAATGCCCTTACGCATTGCGGCCCGGAAAGTGCCCGGCGCTGTGATCCTGCCCGTCGATCACGAGGCTTACCTCACGGCGTCTGAAACGGTGATGGCTACCCTGCACGCGCAGCCCGGCGCCACCGTACAGGTGCTGGGTTGGGATGAAGCCTTTGTAGGCATTGAGACAGAGAATCCGGAAGCCTACGCCCGGCAGGTGCAGGCCGCTGTCCTGGAGCGAACGCAGCTGCATTGCAGCGTGGGCATCGGCGACACCTTGGTCCGGGCCAAGGTCGCCACCGGTTTCGGCAAGCCGGCCGGCGTCTTCCGTCTCACTGTCGGGAACTGGCTCGACGTCATGGGCAGTCGGCCCACGAAGGACCTGTGGGGCGTCGGAACCAAAGTGTCGGGCCGGTTGGCCAAACTCGGCATCAACACAGTCGCCGAGCTCGCCGCGTCCGACCCCCAAGACCTTGTCCCGGAGTTCGGCCCCAGGATGGGTCCTTGGTACGCGGAGCTCGGACGCGGGGACGGCGCCAGCGTTGTGGATGACACCCCGTGGGTTGCCCGCGGGCATAGCCGGGAGACCACCTTCCAGCGGGACATTACCGAGCCCGCCCAGGTGGACGACGCCGTGCGGGAGCTGACAGCGCGTGTCCTTGAGGATGTTGTGGCCGAAGGACGGCCCGTGGTTGGGCTGACCCTGAAGGTCCGGTACGCGCCGTTCCTCACCAAGACTCATGCGAGGAAGATTCCCGAGACATTCGACCGGAACCAAATCCTCGCGCAGGCCTTGGACCTCGCAGCCGGAATCGAAGCGGGCCGTCCGATCCGGCTCCTGGGCCTGCGGGCCGAAATGGCAATGCCCGACGATGCCCGAAAGGGACATACGCCGACACGCGGCGGTTGGTAACGGCGCTTCCCTGACGGAACACACAGAATCCCGCACCGCTGTTAGAGGCGCGGGATGCCGCAAGAGTTCGGGCATGGCCCGGTTGCTTTGTCGGCGCCCACAGGATTCCGCGTGGTTGACCGGAATCTTAGACGCGCTCAATGAGCATGGACGTCCCCTGGCCGACGCCCACACACATGGTGGCCAGGCCGCGTCGGGCTTTTTCGCGTTCCATGCGGCCCAGCAGTGTTACGACCAGACGCGAGCCGCTGGAACCCAGCGGGTGGCCCAGGGCGATCGCGCCGCCGTCGTTGTTAACAATGCCGGCATCAAGTTTGAGCTCCCGCAAGACCGCGAGCGATTGGGAAGCGAAGGCCTCGTTGAGTTCGACGGCATCCAGGTCCTCGATACCCCAGCGGGCCCGTTGAAGCACCTTGTTGGTTGAGGGGACCGGGCCGATGCCCATGAGCTCGGGGCTCACCCCGGCGGAGGCTCCGTCGACGATGCGGGCGCGAGGGCTCAGGCCAAACTTCTTCACGGCCGCCGCGGAGGCCACGATGATTGCCGAGGATCCGTCATTCAGGGTGCTGGAGTTTCCCGCGATGACGACGCCACCGGGTTTGATGATGGATTTCAGCCTGGCCAGCACGTCCAGGGTGGTGCCTTCACGGGGCCCTTCGTCCGTGTCCACGATGGTGTTGCCCTTGCGGCCATGGATCGTGACGGGGACGATCTCGTCCGTGAACCTGCCGCCCGCTACTGCTGCGAGGGCGCGTTCGTGGGACTGGACGGCGAAGGCATCTGCATCTTCGCGGGTAATCCCGTAGGCCTCAGCGACTTCCTCGGCGGTCTGAGGCATCGAGTAGGTCATCTTGCCTTGGCAGGACAGATCGCCGGTTGAAAATCGTTCATTGGCGAAGCGCCAACCGATTGACGTATCGAAGACCGCACCCGGTTTGGCGAAGGCCGTCAACGGCTTTTCCTGCACCCAGGGGGCACGGCTCATGGACTCGACGCCGCCGGCCACGATGATGTCCGCCGCCCCGGCCTTGACCATTTGTGAAGCCATGATGATGGCGCTGAGTCCCGAAGCGCACAGGCGGTTGACCGTCATGCCCGGCACATGATCGCCGTAGCCGGCAAGCAGCCAGGCCATACGGGCCACATTGCGGTTTTCCTCACCTGCGCCATTGGCGTTGCCGAAGATCACTTCGTCCACTGTGTCCGGATCTACGCCGGCGCGTTCTACGGCGGCCTTGATGGCCAGCGCCACCATGTCGTCGGGGCGCATCGTGGACAGCGCACCGCCGTAGCGGCCAACCGGGGTGCGGGCTCCGCCGATGAGGAATGCCTCAGTCATTCAGGTGTCCTTAAGTTCAGTGTGTTGCATGGGTTCGTGCTGCTGGGGCCTGGCGGGTTTGCCGGGCGGATTTACGGGAGCTTGGTTCCGGATTGGTCATATTCATACCAGCCGTGCCCGGTTTTCTTGCCGTAACGTCCCTGCTCGTACAGTGCCTTCAGGGCTGGGTGCGGTAGGTCCTCGGGGCGCCCTGTTTCCTCGTAGGTGGCCATGCGGATGAGGTAGCTGACGTCCAGGCCGACCAGGTCCATGAGTTCAAATGGCCCCATGGGGTGGCCCAGTGCGGTCTTGGCGGCGGTGTCGATGTCCTCGTGGCTGGCAATGCCTGCGGTGACCAGATGAAGCGCCTCGTCCCGGATGGCGCCCATGAGCCGGTTGGCGACGAATCCCGGGATTTCGTGGTTGATCAGGACCGGGGACTTGCCCAAGGCGCGGGCCAGTTCCATGGTGGAATCCACTGTTTCCTGGGAGGTTTGATCATGGCGGACCACTTCGACGCACTTCATGACCAGGGCCGGGTTGAAGAAGTGCATGTTGCAGACCTTGTCCGGCCGGCCGGTCGCCGAGGCAACCTTGGAGGAACCGTAGGTGGAGGAATTTGTGGCCAGGACGGTGTTGGCTGGTGCTGCCTTGTCGAGAGCTGTGAAGATGGCTCGCTTGACGTCCAATTTCTCGGTGGCGGCCTCAATGACGAAGTCGGCATCGGCGGCGCCTTCCTCCAGCGAGGTGGTGAAGTTCAGCCGCGCCAATGCCGTGTCGGCCTCGGCGCGGTCCAGCCGTCCTTTGGCCACGAAGTGATCCATACGCGTGGCAAGCTGATCGCGGGCGGCGGCCAGCGAAGGTTCGGAAATGTCCTGGATGGTGGTGCGGTAACCCGCCAGCGCGCCGAGCATACCGATCTGCGAGCCCATGGCACCGGATCCAACGATCAGGATGTTGTTCTGCATAGTTTTCTTCCCCTATCGGCCGGTGAATTCGGCCGGGCGTTTGTCGATGAAGGCCTGGGCGCCTTCGCGTTTGTCCTGGGTGGAGTAGAGCAGGGATTGCGCGAGCCGTTCGAGCAGGAGCCCGGTACGCTGGTCCGTTTCGGATCCGCCCTTGATGACGAGCTTGCCCAGCCGGACGGCCAACGGACCCTTCGCGAGGATTTTCTCAGCGGTGGCCCGGACGGCGTCCAGCAGTTCCGCGTCGGGCACGACGTCGGTGACGAGCCCGATGCGCAGGGCCTCGGCGGCACCGAAGATCCGGCCGGTGAGGATGAGTTCGACGGCGCGGCCCTTTCCTACCAGCCTGGTGAGCCGCTGGGTTCCCCCGGCGCCCGGGAGGATGCCTAAGTTGGTTTCCGGGAGTCCGAAGCGGGCGCTGTCTGCCGCGATGCGGATATCGCAGGACATGGCCAGCTCGTTGCCGCCGCCGAGTGCGAAGCCGTTGATGGCTGCGATGGTGGGTTTCTCGTAGTCCTCGATGTAGTCATACAGTCGCTGCATGTCCGCGCTCAGGCCATCGAGGAAGGTGTAGTCCACCAGCTGCGTGATGTCCGCCCCGGCGATGAACGCCTTGTTTCCGGCGCCGGTAAAGACGACGGCGCCGACGTCGTCCTGGACCGCAAAGTCTTCCAGGGCGTGCCGGATTTCCCGCAGCACTGTTTTGCTGAGCGCGTTGCGGACCTCCGGCCGGTTGATGGTGATGGTGCCGAGTCCCTTGCAGGCGTCGGCGAGGATGGTTTCATAACCCATGGGTGTCGCCTAACGGAACGCCGGCTGGCCGGTGATGTGGTTGCCGAGAATCAGTGTGTGGACTTCGTCGGTGCCCTCGTAGGTGCGCACGGATTCGAGGTTGTTGGCGTGGCGCAGCGGTGAGTAGTCAAGGGTGATGCCGTTCCCGCCCAGGATGGTGCGTGCCTCGCGGCAGATTTCAATGGCCTCGCGGCAGTTGTTGAGTTTGCCCACCGAGATCTGCACGGGTTCCAGGGTTCCTGCGTCCTTGAGCCGCCCGGTGTGGATGGCCAGCATGGTGCCCTTCTGGATTTCCAGCAGCATGTTGACGAGCTTGAGCTGGGTCAGCTGGTAGGCGGCCAGCGGCTTGTCGAATTGCATGCGCTCCAAGGAGTACTTCAGTGCCTCCTCATAAGAATCACGGGCCGCTCCCATGGCGCCCCAGATGATCCCGTAGCGGGCCTCGTTCAGGCAGGAGAACGGTCCGCGCAGGCCCTTGGCGCCGGGCAGCGCCGCCTCCTCGGGCAGCAGGACGTCCTCGAAGATGATGTCGCACTGGATGGAGGCCCGCATGGAGAGTTTGGGCTCTATCGGTGTGGCGGTGAAACCAGGGGCGTTGGTGGGGACAAGGAAGCCGCGCACGCCTTCATCGGTTGCGGCCCAGATCACGGCGACCTGGGCGATGGAGGCCAGGCCGATCCAGCGTTTGGCGCCGTTGAGGACCCAACCGCCGCCCTGGCGCACCGCGGTGGTCTTCATGGACGAGGGGTCCGAGCCCGCGGTTGGTTCGGTCAGCCCGAAGCAGCCAATGATCTCGCCCCTGGCCATGCCCGGCAGGTAGGCGTTCTTCTGGTCCTCGGAGCCCCACTTGTGGATGGCGGTCATGGCCAGCGAACCCTGCACCGACACGAAAGTGCGCAACCCCGAGTCCCCGGCCTCGAGTTCCATGGCGGCGATGCCGTATTCCACAGCGGTGCGGCCCGGGCAGCCATAACCCTTCAAGTGCATGCCGAGCAGGCCCAGGGCGCCCATTTCACGAACGATTTCGACCGGGAAGTGGGCGGCTTCGTACCAGTCCCTGATGTTCGGCTTGATGCGATCGTTCACGAATTCGCGGACGGTGTCGCGCAGGGCCAGCTCATCGCTGCTGAGCAAGCCGTCGAGGTTCAGCACATCGGATTTGGCCACGATGGCCGATTCGTTCTCTTTGACGAGGGTGTTCATTGTCGATCTCTTTTCCAAGGTCTTTGTTTCTAGTGGCCGGAGGAGGCTGGCTGAGGTTGGTAGGTCGGCAGCACGGTGTCGTTGTCGGCGCCCAGCTCGGGGGGAGCGATGCGCACCTGGGGGCGCTGGCCCGCGAAGTTGACCGGGAAGGCCACCTGCTTCAGTGCGCCAATAGTGGGATGCTCAACGGTCTGCAGCATGTCCAGGGCCGCGGTGTGCGGGTGGGCGTAGACCTCGTCAAGGCCGCGGATCGGTGAGGCCGGGATACCGCGGGAGGAGAACAGCTCGCACCACTGTGCAACGGTCTTGGCCTTCAAGGCCTTCCCCAGCTCAATGTTGAGGCGCTCGCGGTTGGCCAGCCGGCCGTTGTTGGTGGCCAGATCCGCATCGGCGCCCAAGTCCGGGCGGTCGATGGCGGCGCAAAGCTTCTGCCAGAGGGAGTCGTTGCCGATGGCAATGACGAAGTATCCGTCCCGCGCCTGGTATGCCTGATAGGGGACCAGGTTGGGGTGTCCGGAGCCCAGCGGACCGGGCCTGACGCCGTCGGCGAAGTAGTTGGTCGCCCAGTTCACGTGCAGGGCCAGCTGGCTTTCGTACAGCGAGGTCGTCACATACTGGCCTTTCCCGGTGCGCGAGCGCTCCAGCAGTGCGGCGAGCAGCCCGATGATGCCAAAGAGCGAGGCGCCCAGGTCCCCCATGGCGAAGCCTGCCTTCAGCGGCGGCCCGCCGGGTTCCCCGGTGAGGGACATAAGCCCTCCGGCGGCCTGGGCGATCATGTCGTAGCCCGGCTCGTCGCGCAGCGGCCCGTGGTCGCCGAAGGCGGAAATGTGCAGGATGACAAGGTGCGGGTAGCGCTCGGAGAGCGCCTTGTAGTCGAAGATCCGCTGCAGGCCGGAGCCGGGGCGGAAGTTTTCCACCAGCACATCGGCATCGGCGAGCATCCGGTGTACCGTCTCCTGGCCCTCGGGGCTTTTCAGGTCGATGGTGACTGACTTCTTGCCGCGGTTGATGGCCAGGTAGTAGGTGGCGTCGGTGCCTTTGACCGGCGGTCCCCAGGATCGGGTGGGGTCCCCGCCCTCGGGGTGCTCGATCTTGGTGACTTCGGCGCCCATATCGGCCAGGGACATGGTGGCGTAGGGCCCGGCCAGGATCTTGGACAGGTCAACGACCTTGATGCCGGCCAGGGGGCCAGTTCCGTGTGGAGTGTTCATGTTCGGTTCCATGGTGTTCAGCCTTCTTCCAATGCTTACTTGAAGACCTTGAGGGCGGCCGCGCGGGGCACGAAGGCCCCGTCGACGATTTCATCCAGCCAGGCCAGCGCCTCGGGGGTGGTGTCGGTCCGGGACTGCACGATCAGGGAGATGTAGGAGTTGGCGACGAGCAATTTGCGGTAGCCGGTGGCGGAGGTGGATTCGTGAAAGGCCTGCTCGAGCAGCAGGGTGGCCATGATGAGCCGGGCAAGCGCGTGGGTGTAGTGGCCGATCATGGCCTGGGCGTCCTGGTTCCCGCCTTCCAGAATGGATTCCCCGCGCGTCAGCAGCTCGTGCCAGGCATCGGTGAGTATCTGTGCGCCGGGGGCGGCGTCGGAAACCTGAAGCGCGGCAAGCTTTTCATTCATCGAGGCGGCGATGACACGGTGCGCGCCGTAGTGCTTCATGCAGCGCAGCACGTCCAGGGCGATGACGTTGCTCGAACCCTCCCAGATGGAGCCCAGGTGCGAGTCGCGCAGCAGGCGGGAGTTGGGCCAGTCCTCGATGTAGCCGTTGCCGCCGCGGATTTCCATGGCCTCGCCGGTGACCCAGCGTGCCTTCTTGCAGATGTAGTGCTTGGCGATGGGGGTCAGGACACGGATGAGCGACTTGGAGGTTTCATCCCCGGCGTCGGCCTTTTGCAGCGTGTCGCCGGAGTGGAAGATCAGGCCCAATGATGCCTCGGCCTCCAGTGCCAGCGGCAGGATGGTGTTGCGCATCAGCGGCTGTTCCATCAGCGGCTTGCCGAAGACCACGCGCTGGCGGGCGTGGGTTACTGATTCTGAGACCGCCCGGCGCATCAGGGCAGCCGAACGCATGGCGTTGGACAGACGCGAGGTATTGATCATTTCGGCCATCTGCTTGAAGCCGTGATCGAGCCGCCCGACCTGCAGGGCGTAGGCACCATCCAGTGTGACCTCGCCGCTGGGCATGGACCGGGTGCCCAGTTTGTCCTTCAGCCGGTTGATCACGTAGTTGTTGCGTGAGCCGTCGGGCATCAGGCGCGGCAGCATGAACAAACCGACGCCCCTGGTCGTGTCGTCCCCGCCGGGGTACTTCGCCAAGGTCAGCACCACATCGGCGTCGGGGTTGGAAGTAAACCATTTGTCGCCGGTCAAACGCCAGGCATCGCCGTCGGGCGCGGCTTGGGTTTCGGTCATCGCAATGTCGGTGCCGGCTTGGGTTTCGGTCATGAACATGGCGCCTGTGAGCCGCGAATCCGCATCCGTCGAGGTCAAACCGTCAATGAACGCGCTGAATATTTTGGGGTCGCCGAATTTCCGCAGGGTACGTGCGGCGGCGTCCGTCATCGATACGGGACATGCAAGCCCGAACTCAGCCTGGACAAAAACATAGGACAATGCGTACTTGGCCAGGTGCGGCGGAATGTCCTTCCACCCATGGATGCCTCGGTGTGAGAGCGCCGAGAGGCCGTATTGTTCGTACGCTGCCCGGGACAGTTCCAGATAGCTCGGGTGGTATGCAATGGCATCGACCCTGTTGCCGTCACGATCGAACTGTTCAAGAACCGGCGGGTTCTTATCCGCGCTGTCGGCGAGACCGGCCAGGCGTGTGGCTGCATCTTCGCCCAGCTTGTTCAGAATCGGAACCAGCAGTTCCCTGTCCTCCGGGCCCAAGTAGCGTTCAACAAGTGGCAGTAATGCCGGATCGCTTGTTACAAAATTCATGGTCTTTACGTCCCTCTGGGGATTTTGGTGGATGCGGTTACCTGCGCGTTTGGCGCGCGCTGCCGGTGGCTATGCCTGCTCGAGCTGCCCATCCCGCGATGTCCAGGCCTTGCCGCGCAGCAGCAACACCATGCAGGTCAGGGAAAGTGCTACATATCCAAGCCCAAGGACCACGACGGGCCAGATTGATCCCGTCGAGTTGAACAGCATTTGGCCGATAAACGGAGCAGTGCCAGCGAAAATTGCTGTAGAGAGTTGGTAGGCCAACGAGATTCCTGTGTACCGGATGTGGGCCGGAAACAGCTGGGCCAGCACACCTGCCAGGGCTGAGTAGTACATCGCGTGGGGTGCGGTGGCCAGGACCATGCCGATCATGGCCAGGGCAAAATTGCCGGTCTGAATCATGAAGAACATCAGGGGCAGCAGGACCAGTTCCGGCAGGAGCATCCACAAGACGGCTTTCTTCACATCGATCCTGGAGGCAAGGATGGCCCCAAACGGCTGGATAATGACCTGGGCCACCAGGGCAACAGTGATGATCTGCAGAAACTCGGTGCGGCTGAAGCCCAGCTCGCTTGTTGCCCAGGAGAGGGCAAAAGTGGTTTTGACGTAGGTGATGGCCACCCCGGCAACCACAGCGCCAACTGCCAGCAGCACGACGCCGAGGTGGTCGCGGAGGATCTCGACCAGTGGAACCCTCTGTTGAGTCTTGGATTCAATGGCCCGGATCATTTCGGGGGTCTCGGTAATACGCAAGCGGATGTAAAGACCAATAAAGATCAGGACGGCGGAAGCGAGGAACGGCAGCCGCCATCCCCAGGAATTGAAGGCTTCCGAGCTCATGAAGGTGAGGCCAAGGAACGCCACCGTTGCCAGCAGGTTTCCCACAGGGGACCCCTGCTGGGCAAAGGCTCCGTACAGAATCTTCTTCTTTGGCGGGGCGAACTCTGTGGCGATGAGCACCGCCCCGCCCCATTCACCACCCATCGCGACGCCTTGGACCACTCGAAGCAGAACGAGGAGGATCGGGGCCAGCACGCCGATCTCTGCGTACGTGGGCAGGAGGCCGACTCCGACCGTGGCCGCTCCCATAAGAAGCAGGGTGGTGATGACGGTGTTTTTACGCCCGAATTTGTCTCCAAAGTGGCCAAAAATGATGCCACCGAGCGGCCGGGCGATGAAGCCCACGGCAAATGTTGCAAAGGCGGCCAGGGTGCCGATGGCCGGGGAGGCATCGGGGAAGAACAGCTTTCCCAAAACCAGGGCCGACGCGGTGCCGTAAATATAGAAATCGAACCATTCAATCGTCGTGCCCACGAAGGCGGCCATGCCAGCCCTGCGTCCTTGCTTCGGGTCGATGCCGGCTCCCTTGCCCGCCTGGATGGTAGTTGCTACGTCACTCATTGCTTCTCCTTCGAAGGGTGGGCGCCCCGCACTCCAAAGGGTGGGACGCTCACTCGCCAGTGTGCTGGGCATCACTCTTCCACCTTTGATACTTGGTGTCTAAGACATAGTTAGTTGCACATTGATTCCAGAAACCACATAATCGGTGGGTAGTGCCGTATTCGACTCACTGGAAGCGAGAGGGACATGGAGTTTCGGCAATTTGAGGCATTTCTGGCCGTGGCGGAAGAGCTTCACTTCGCGCGAGCAGCCGAGAAGCTCCATGTTGCCCAACCCGCGTTGAGCAAGATAATCAGAACCCTCGAGCGCGAGCTGGGAACCGAGCTGTTCGAACGAACCACCCGAAAGGTCCGCTTGACCCCCTCGGGAGAAGCCCTCCTGGAACCGGCCAAGGCAATTAGCGTCCATATCAACGGCGTCAAGCGAATCGCCAGGGCTGCACAGCAGGGCGAGATCGGCAGCGTCACAGTAGGGTTCGCTGGAACCACCGGATACTCGACTCTTTCGATCCTTGCCAGGGAGGTGTCGCGAAAGCAGCCCGGCATCAGCCTGGAGCTTCTGCCCCAGAACTACTCAGGCGAAGCGCTGTCGATGCTTCGGGACGGGACGATTGACCTGGCAGTCGTGAGTTCACCCGCCCCCGCAGGAATCTCGACGCTCCTCGTACGGAACGAGACGCTTATGCTTGCAATACCCAGCGACCATCGATTGGCCCGCCAGGACCGGATCAGCGTTCAGGACCTCCGCGACCAGCGGTTTATCGCCTATCCGGCCTCGCACGGCTCCCGGGTGAGGGACGCCATGCTGTCCATCTGCGCAGCGGCCGGATTCGTGCCGCACATCGCACAGGAAGCTCCCGACCCCTACAGCCTGTTGGCCCTGGTGGGGGCCGATGTGGGCGTCGCGATTGTTGTTGCGTCATCCAAGCACATCCGGGTAGACGGCGTCACTTATGTGCCACTTGCCGAAGCCACCATGGTGCTGCCCATCGCCCTGGCCTGGAGGGACTCGAACCCCTCGTTGGCCTTAAGCACGGTTGTTGACCTGGCAAGGAACGTATTTACTTCTTAGCCGGATCCGGCCGTGGTGCCCTGCTTCAGCGGGGCGCCACGCTTGTATCTGAATACGTCAGTTCAGTGCCGACCAGATGCCGCACAGGGGAACACTCGTAAGGGCAGCCAGGAACCAGGCGACGGTGCTACTGGGCGGCGAACTCGGTCGCCAGGGGTGCCAGGTCCACAGTGAACTGGTGCATCCCGCTGCCCACGTCGAAGGGTTCCCCGCCCGGCAGTTCCACGGTCGCGTCCGATCCCGTCGGCACCAGCACGTCAGCGGTCATGACACCCTGCTCGATCCGCCAGGCAATGGACGCGAGCCCGTATGGCGTCAGGTGTGAGGCTTCGGCGAAAGTCAGTCCGCCACCCGGCTGGGGACGGAAACGGATGTGCCGGTGTCCAGGCGCTGCCGGTGCCAGGCCGGCCACCACACGGTGGAGCCAGTCGGCCACGGCACCCAGGGCGTAGTGGTTGAACGAAGTCATGGTGCCAGGGTTGACGGTGCCGTCCGGGCGCTGGCTGTCCCAGCGTCCCGGGTGGTGTGCGTTGATGCTGACGGAGTGCGAGCAGCGGAAACAGGAGTACCGAGAGCATTCCTGCTCCGACCAGTGCGGCTGAGATTCCGCTTGAGAGAATCCCCTCGTCCCGGCCGATGGCTGTCACAGCTACGATAATCGGCAGTCCTGTTGCACCCAACAGTACGATGGCCCGCTTGTCGGCAGGAGTGGATTTGGGGGGAGCGGCGAGCAACGACGGCAGGCCGCGGATGATGAGCAGGAGGAGCAGAAACAGGGGGACCAGGGCGAGAGCAGCCGGGCTGGCGGTGAGCGCGCGTAGATCGAAGTCAATGCCGGTGTCGATAAAGAAGATCGGCACCAGGAATCCGAACGCGATGGCGTCGATTTTCGTGGCGATGACCGTCCGGTCTTCTTCGGGAGCGCGCGCGATGGCAACCTTCCAAAGGACCCCGGCGGCGAATGCACCCAGCAGCATGTCGAGTCCCAGCACCATGCTGAGCACAACGAGCACGGTGAGGATGAACATGATGGACCGGACCGCGAACTGGCCGCTGGTGTGAAGGGTCCTGGTGACCTGGGAGTGGAGCAGTGAGTGCCGTGCGCGCGAGGCTAGATAAATCGCCAGACCGGTCAGGAGAACAAACCCGAGAAGTACTGCTGTTGCCGGTCCTAACTGCCTGCCACTAAAGAACAGCGAGATCGCAACCAGAGGACCAAACTCCCCGGCAGCGCCCAGTGCGGTGACCGCGATACCGATCGGGGACTTCGATTCGCCGGCGTCGCGAAGGATAGGCAGCAGCGCGCCCAGAGCTGTGGAGCACAAGGCGACGCCGATGATCACGGCAGCCTCCGACGTGGGGGCAAGGACCAGGCCAGCGCCAATGCCTGCCGCCAGGGAAATGACCCAGCCAGCAGACGCACGGTTGGCGGGCCGGCCCCGGATTAACGCGAAATCAATCTCGTTGCCGGCAACGAAGAAGAGCATGGCCAACCCGAATTGGGCCAGCGTATCCGTGAACTCGGCCTGTTGGATCCACCCCAACAGGCTGGGACCGAGCATGATTCCGAGGACAATTTCAAACACCACGATCGGCACCTTGAACACCCGGTCAAGGAAGCGGGCCGCAAGGGGCGCTGCGATGGCCAGCAAAGCGATCAGAACCAATGACGTGGACAAGCCCTGCATCAGCGGTACCTCCGGTACCTCGGCTGCTTCGAGGAAAAGTACTTCAAAGCTACCGCCACCATTGGTGATGGCGCCATAACAGCCGACCTGTCGAGGGAACAGGGGGCGACGACCTTGTCGGCTCGGATGGGCCAATGAACCGGCGAACGAAAAACGACCTGGCTGCGGCCCGTCCTCCTCGAAGGACGGGCCGTAGCCAGAGTTCTCACATCAGGGACGGAACGCGAGCCTGCCTACTGGGCGCGGATGAGGACGGACGCGCCTTCGGGGTCGCTGACGTCGTTGTGGTTGTGTGGGCTGAGGTTCTTCCGGTATCGCCACACGCCAATGCCGACGACGACGGCGGCAAGTGCGATGGAGAGCAGCAGCGATTCGCGGGTTGCGTCAAGGATCAGCATGCCGATCAATAGGGCGACGATGCTCGCGATTGCGACCCAGGTCAGGTACGGGAAGAGCCACATCTTCATGGCGAGGTCCTTGGCGGCTGCACCCATGCGGCGGCGCAGGATCAGCTGGGACGTGGCGATGACCAGCCACACGAATAGTGCGATAGCGCCGGAGGTGTTGACCAGGAAGAGAAATACCGTGTCCGGGGCAACAAAGTTCAGTCCCACCGTGACGAAGCCGACCACAGTGGAAGACAGTACGGCGGCAGCAGGAACGCCGCGCTTGGAGATCTTGGTCCAGGACTTCGGGGCGTCTCCTCGCTGGGAGAGGGAGAACAACATGCGGCTTGCAGTGTAGAGGCCGGAATTCAGGCATGACAGGACCGACGTCAGTACGACGATGTCCATGATGGTTCCCGCACCCGGGATGCCGAACAGCTCAATGACGGCCACATACGGGCTCTTGGCCACACTGGCGGAGTTCCAGGGCAGCAGGGTTACAACGATGGCGATGGAGCCGATGTAGAAGATCAGGATGCGCCATACGGTGGACTTGACGGCCTTCTTGACCGCGTCAACGGGATTCTCGGACTCGCCGGCGGCGATCGTGGCGATCTCGGCACCGAAGAAGGAGAACACCACTACGAGGATGCCGGCCAGCACGGCGCCAGGACCGTTCGGGAAGAACCCGCCGTTCTCGAGCAGGTTGCTGACTCCCGGGGCAGGAACACCCGGGACAAGGCCGAGGATGGCGGCGATACCGAACAGCAGGAAAAGCACGATGGCTGCCACTTTGATGGACGCAAACCAAAACTCGAACTCACCGTAGGACTTCACGGAGCCAAGGTTGGTCAGAGTCAGAAGCACCATGAGGAGCAGCGCCCACACCCATTGGTCGATGCCGGGCACCCATCGGTGCATAATGGCAGCGCCGGCAGTCGCCTCGATTCCGAGGACGATGATCCAGAACCAGGCATAAAGCCAGCCGATGCTGAAACCCGCCCAGCGCCCCAGCGCTTTGTCGGCGTACGTGGAAAAGGATCCGGTTTCCGGGTTGGCCGCGGCCATTTCGCCGAGCATCCGCATGACCAGGATGACCACGAGCCCGGCCGCCGCGTACGCCAGGAGGATGCCGGGGCCCGCTTGCTGAATCGCTGCTCCTGAGCCGACGAACAGCCCGGCGCCAATGACGCCGGCGATGGCGATCATGGAGAGGTGCCGCGGCTTGAGTGTTTTTGACAGCTGTGTGTCCGTGTGCATAGTGAGAAGCTTTCGATTGGCGGAACTGGTACGTTCGGCGCTGAACAGGATGTGAGTTGTGCCACATCCCCTATTGAAGGTAGTCGCCTCTCGCGGAAGCGGCATTGGTCGTTTGCCCAACCACGCGCCGCTGGGAATGTGCGGTTGCGGAATTCGTTACATAAGACCGCCCTGCAGTATTCCATAGGTAAACAATCAAGCATCAATGGTCTTCCGGCTGGATGCAGGGCCCGGGCGCTCCTTGACGGCCCAGGGGTCGTAGTCGGCGTTGAGCTGTTCTGTTCCTGTGGCGGGCGCTCCGCCTCGGGGACGTGCTGCTCGGGGACGTGCTGCAGGTTCACCTGCACCCTGTGCCAGAGCGAGCTCGATCCGCGCATTCCGTCGACGAGCACATCGGAAGCCATGGACTGCCCGCTTGTTGGCTCAAGACGGGACCAATCAACCAGCGGTTCTGACCGGTGCCATCACCCGCTCCGCGTCACGGTCAGGATTCACCAAGATCATGGCCAGGATTGCGCCGAGAACCGCAACGATCCCGAATGATTGGAAGGATTATGCATCACGATGCGGCCGTCCCGCGTGGGGACCCGCGGGACTGCGTGAGGCACTTCGCCTGTTCATAGTTGGAATGGCACCGTGTGACATGATGTGGCAGAGAATTTCCAAGACAGTCAGGCACGACGCCGGGGCACTGTTTCCCCGTCCCTGCATTGCCCGCCTCTGGCTTGGGTCCCAGGAAGCGCCCCACTGTCTTTGCCTCTGAGGAAGGCGAAGAACACAACTTAGAGGAGCCGAGATGGATTCTGCAGTGAACCAGCCCCTGACTATCGCCAACGCCCTGGTCTTCGACGGCACCTCGCCGGAGCTTCGTAAGGCGTCCATTGTCTTCCGCGACGGGCTTGTTGCGGCGGTGGGTGATGTGGCTCCGGAAGGGCAGGTGGTGGACGCCGGGGGCAAGGTGGTGGTGCCCGGGCTGATCGACGCGCACTTCCATGCGTATGCCGTCGGGCTGGGAGGCCTGGATGTGGAACGGTGCCCGCTGAGCTATTCCGCGCTGGTGGGTGCCAAGCGGCTGGGTTTGGCGGTGCGGCGGGGTTTCACCACCGTCCGCGACGTAGCCGGCGGCGACCGGGGCCTCGCGCGGGCTATTGAGGACGGTCTTATTGCCTCCCCGCGCTACTACTACACGGGTGCTGCCTTCAGCCAGACGGGCGGGCATGGCGACCCGCGCTCGGCCGACGTCGACATCTGTTTCAGCCATGGTCACATGTGCGCCGTAGTGGACGGGTCCGACAATCTGCGCCGGGCCGTTCGGGAGCGATTCCGCACGGGCAGCCACGCGATCAAGATCATGGCCTCCGGTGGCGTGGTTTCCCTGACCGATCCGATCCGGCTTCCCCAGTATTCCGCCGAGGAAATCCGTGCAGTGGTGGACGAGGCGGTGAGGCGCCGAAGCTACGTGGCGGCACACGCGTATTCGCCGGAGGCCATCCGGCACTCGGTGGAGAACGGTGTCCGCTCCATTGAGCATGGAAACCTGCTTGACCAGCCCACCGCCGCGCTCATGGCTGAGCATGGCGCGTTCCTCGTGCCAACGTTGGCCGCCTATGATGCCATGAACCGGCGTGGCGAGTCCCTGGGCCTGAACCCCGTATCCCAGGCTAAGAATGCTGAGGTGCTCTCGGCCGGAAAGGTGGCCATCGGATTGGCACTGCAGGCTGGCGTCAAGGTCGGCTTTGGCTCGGACCTGATGGGCGATCTGGAAGATGACCAGCTGGTGGGCGTACGCCTGCAGATCGAGGCTGCCGGCGTCCTCGAAACCCTGCGGTCGATGACGTCCGTCAACGCCGAGCTGCTGCAGAACCCGGACATCGGCCGCATCAGTGCCGGCGCTGCGGGCGACGCCGTACTGCTGGACGGCAATCCCTTTGAGGACGCTTCGGTGCTGTGGGATGAAGCGAGGCCACGGCTGGTCATCCAGCGCGGCCGCGCAATGGCCTAAGCCTGCGGCAATATCCAGGTGTTTGGCGCGAAATCCTGAACGCCTGCCGGTATAAAGTTGCTGAATGGAAAGAACGCGGATCCCCGGGCCATGCCGGATCGTTATCGGCCGATGGAGGTGAAGGTCCTCCCGTATCCTCACCTCCGGCTTGACCGGGAGGCACTCGATAGCAACATCGCAGTCATGGCAGCTTGGTGTGAGAGCCGGAATGTGGTGCTGGCCCCACACGTCAAGACGACCATGTCGGCCCCGATTGTCAGGCGCCAGGCGGACGCGGGCGCCCAAGGGGTCACCGTTGCCACCGTTGACCAGGCCGGCATCCTTCTGGGCTGGGGCTACCGCAACATCCTGATTGCCAACCAGGTGGTTGACCGCCAGGGGCTCAACCGAATCCACTCGTGGCTCACCGAGGACCCGACACTGCAGATCCGCATTTTCGTGGATTCCAAGGAAGGATCCGCCGCAGCCGCCAGCGTCTTTGACGGTTCGTCCGTTGCCCTGGATGTCCTCCTGGACGTCGGCGCCCCTGGGGGCCGGACCGGTCTAAGGACCCTCCGGGAGGCCCGCTCGCTTGCCGAACTCGTCGGCTCGACAGAAGGACTCCGCCTCGTCGGCGTCGCCGGCTACGAAGGCGTGGTCGCCAACAGCCGCGAGGAAGTGATCGTGTCCGCCGTTGATGATCACTGCCGCAATGTACGGGACGTTTTCCTCGCCGTGGCGGACTTATACGAGACGCCTGCTCCGGTCTTCTCCATGGGCGGTTCTGCGTTCCCCGACCGCGTTATCGAATTCCTTCCCACCGACTCCGACGTGCCGGGCACCGTCCGGCTGTTGCGCTCGGGCTGCTACGTCACACACGACCACGGCACCTACGCTCAGGTCAGCCCCGTTCCTGGGCTGATTCCTGCTCTCGCAGTCCGGGCGGTGGTGCTGTCGGCCCCGGAGGACGGGATGGTCATTGCCGGTGCGGGCAAACGGGAGCTGCCTTACGACGCCGGCCTGCCAACACTCTTATCCGTTAGGACCGCGGACGGCACCGGAAAGCCGGACGCGACGGGCCGCATCGAAAAGCTCTTCGACCACCATGCCGTCCTGACCGGCGCCACGGGAATAGACGTCACCGATATTGTCGAATTCGGTATCTCTCATCCCTGCTCCGCGTTCGATCGGTGGCACGAATACATCGTCACCGACAGCACCGGCGAGACGGATGTGTGGCACACCAACTTTCATCGGGAATCGATAGAGGCAACCACAAGCGAGAAGTAGAGCCAGCTTCGGTTGCCGGAGTTCGGTTTCACGGTGAATCTGGATGGGCCTGCAAGCCAATTTCCGTGGTCTGGTGGGAGAACCCGCGGTTCAGTTTGTTCTTGGCCCCGTGTTCGACAGTGGCCGGGGTGCGTCGGGATAGCGTGCAGCGAGCCGGTTCGGTTGCGGCGTCCACCATCTTCGGTCTGGTGCGGGGGAGCACCCTTTGAGCGCCGCTCACTGCACCAGCACCACCGGTAACAGCACAATTGCCAGAGTACGGCGGCGGGGTTACTCCGGCGTCGTACCCTGCTCTAAGGCGCCGATGCAGCCCGGCCGCAACCTCCGGATCAGTAGCATCGGGCCAGGACGACGACGTCCATAAAGCCAGCAAAGGGGTATTGAATGACGAGAATGCTGATTATTGGTCCGCCCGGATCCGGCAAGGGAACGCAGGCGGAACGGATCTCCGAACGCCTCGGCGTCGTGGCGATCTCAACCGGAGACATCTTCCGCGCCAACGTCAAAGGCGGCACGCCGCTCGGTGTCGAGGCCCGGAAGTACATGGATAACGGAGACTTCGTGCCGGACAGCGTCACGAATGAGATGGTGCGGAACCGCCTCAGCCAGGACGATGCCAAAGAGGGCTTCCTGCTGGACGGCTACCCTCGCACCGTGGCCCAGGTGGACTACCTCGACGGAATCCTCGCTGCAGGCGAACAGAAGCTGGGCGTGGTCCTGCAATTGACGGCGGACGACGAGGAACTCGTCTCGCGCCTCCTGGGCCGGGCCCGGGAAACTGGCCGGAGCGACGACAACGAAAGCGTCATCCGACACCGTCTGGACCTGTACCACCAGCAGACGGAGGCCGTGGTGGCCAAGTACGCAGGCCGCGGGATCCTCACCAAGGTCGACGGGTTGGGGGGATCGGGGACGTCACGGACAGGGTCCTTGGCAGCATCAGCGACCTGTTGAGCGTGCCCGTCCGCGGACTGTAGGCTGCAACGGCGGGAGGACGACGGCGGTTCTCCCGCCGTCGTTCTCCCGCCGTTTGGTGCTTAAATGGGAGGGTAACGGATGCCGATGGTGGCCCTTTCCTGATTCTGTGCGGCCCCTCGAACGTCCTGGCGCTCCAGGGCTGGCATTGCCGGCACGGGCGCCGATGGGGCACTTGTCCAGCGTGGTGCCAACGTCGATCAATCGCGGAGACGGCCATGGGCGAGACAACTGCAAAGGCGTCATCAGCGTTCCTGTTGGTCGACCTGATCATTTCCCTGGACGAGGGGGCCAGCCTGACCTCGCTGCTGACCGCCGGCATTGTGGACAGGTTCCGGTTGGTCAGCGGTCCGCCAGCCACCGGCCCCGCCTGAACCAATCAGGGTTATGTTCAGTAGCTGGCAGGGGTTTCGCCTTCGGAGGGCTTAGTGAACCCGGCGGCGAGTGCCTCGGAGCCGCGGGCGAGCAGGGCGACGTCGGCGCCCACCAGGACAAAGGCGGCGCCGGCCGCCAGGTATCCGCGGGCGGTGGCCGGGCTGAAAGCGTTGACACCCGAGGGCTTCCCGGCCGCCGTTGCGGCGGTAAGGCAGTGTTCGACGGCGGTGCTCACCTTGGGGTGTTCCTGCTGTCCCAGCAGCCCCATGGAGGCGGCGAGGTCGGAGGGTCCGAGGAAGATGGCGTCCACACCGTCCACGGCGAGGATGTCAGCAACGGCCTCGACAGCCGCCGTCGATTCGATCTGCACGGTGACGCTGACGGTTTCCGAGGCCCGGGCGAGGTAGTCCGGGACACGGTTCCAGCGTGAGGCCCGGGCGAGGGCGGACCCTACGCCGCGGACGCCGTGCGGCGGGTAGCGGGTGGCAGCGACGGCGGCCTCCGCTTCGGCAACAGAGTTAACCATAGGAATCAGCAGGTTCTGCACGCCGAGGTCCAGGTACTGCTTGATGAGCACGGTGTCGTTGACCGGCGGCCGGACCAGGACCTGGACCGGGTAGCCGTTGACCGCCTGGAGCTGGGCCAAGATGGATTCGAGGCCGTTGGGGCTGTGTTCGGCGTCGATCAGGAGCCAGTCCAGACCGGACCCGGCGCAGAGCTCGGCGATCAGCGGGCTGCCGGAGCAGACCCACATTCCCGCCAGGGGGCGGTCGGCGGTGGCGAGGGCGTCCCGGAAGGTGGCGTCTACTCGAAGCGGCATGTGATGGCCCCCAATGGTCCGTAGTCGGCGTGGACGGTATCCCCTTTGTACACCCACAGCGGGCGGGTGAAGGAGCCGGCGAGGATGATGTCCCCGGACTTCATCCCGTCGCCGTGGGCGGCGATCTTGTTGGCGAGCCAGTGCACCCCGTTGGCGGGGTGGTCCAGGACGCCGGCGGCCACCCCGGTTTCCTCGACGGTCTGGTTTTTGTAGAGGATGGCGGCGACCCAGCGGACGTCCACGGCGTCGGGTTTTACGGGGTTGCCGCCGACCACCATGGCGCCCATCGCGGCATTGTCCGCGATGGTGTCCACGATGGTCCGGCCCTCCATTTCGATCCGCGAGTCCAGGATCTCCAGGGCCGGCACCACGTAGTCGGTCGCGTCCAGGACGTCGAAGATGGTGCAACCGGGTCCGGCCAGGTCCTTCTTCAGCACGAACGCCAGCTCAACTTCCACCCGGGGATGGGTGTACTGGTCCCACTCCACCGAGCAGCCGGTCCCGAGCACCATGTCATCGAAGATGGCGCCGTAGTCCGGCTCGGTGATGCCGGTGGCGGCCTGCATGGCCTTGGAGGTGAGGCCGATCTTGCGGCCCACCAGTTTGCGGCCGGCGTCCTCGTTGCGCCGCCGCCACAGCTGCTGCACCGCATAGGAGTCCTCCACTGTCATGTCCGGGTAGCGGGCCGTCAGGCGGGGGACGGGGGTGCGGGTCCGGGCGGCTTCGAGGAGTTCGTCGGCGATGGCCTCGATCGTCTTCGCGTCCAGCATGGCTACAGCTGCGCCCCGAGCTTGAAGCCGACTTCCTCGCCCGGCTCGCGGGTATACGAGAAGCCGTCGGCGCCCACGGTGACCGCCATTTCGCTCTTTTCCTCACGCACGACGACGGGCTGCGGGTTGCCGTCGAGGTCCAGGACCAGGGAGGCCTCGGTGTACCAGGACGGGACCACGGGGTTGCCCCACCAGTCGCGGCGCTGGTTGTCGTGGACGTCCCAGGTGACGACGGGGTTGTCGGGGTCGCCGGTGTAGTAGTCCTGGGTATAGATCTCGATGCGGTGGCCGTCGGGGTCCAGGATGTAGAGGTAGAACGCGTTGGAGACCCCGTGCCGGCCGGGGCCGCGTTCGATCCGGTCGCTGATGCGCAGGGCGCCCATTTTGTCGCAGATCTGGATGATGTTGTGCTTTTCGTGCGTGGCGAACGCGATGTGGTGCATGCGGGGGCCGTCCCCGCCGGTCAGGGCGGTGTCGTGCACGGTCTGCTTGCGGTGCATCCAGACGGCGTAGGTCACGCCGTCGGAGTCCTGGATGTCTTCGGAGACGCGGAAGCCGAGGTCCTCGAGGTATTTGCGGCCCTTGGGGACGTCGGGGGTGACCTGGTTGAAGTGGTCCAGGCGGACCAGTTCGCCGGCGGAGTAAAGGTCGTAGCGCTGGGTGAGGCGCTCCACGTGCTCCACGTCGTAGAAGAACTCGTAGGGGAAGCCCAGCGGATCCTCGACGCGGACGGAATCGCCTACGCCCTTGGTGAATCCTTCCTTACGGCGTTCGGTGCGGCAGCCCAGTTCCTGGTAGTACGCCTCGGCGGCGTCCACCTCGGCGGGGGACTTCACCCGGTAGGCAAACGCGGCGACGGCGGCGATGGGTCCCTTGCGCAGCACCAGGTTGTGGTGGATGAACTCCTCCAGGGAGCGCAGGTAGATGTTGTTTTCATCCTCCTGCGTCACGTGCAGGCCCAGGACGTCCACATAGAACTCCCGGGACTTGGCGAGGTCGGTGACCACGATCTCCATGTAGGCGCAGCGGACGATGTCCGGAGCCGGGACGGAGGGGGTGCGGACAAAATCAGTCATGAGGTTCTCTCTTCTTTGAAAGGGGGCATTGAAGTACGACGGCGGGAGGTTGGCTTGGGTGCCGGCGTCGCCTAGGCACTGGAACTCAGGCGCCGAATTTCGGAGTGTGGACCGTGCCGAGGCTGATGTGCACGGCCTGCTGGTCGGTGTAGAAATCGATGGAGCGGTAGCCGCCTTCGTGGCCGAGGCCGGAGGCTTTGACGCCGCCGAACGGGGTGCGGAGGTCGCGGACGTTATGGCTGTTCAACCAGACCATGCCGGCTTCCACGTTCTGGGAGAAGTTGTGGGCGCGGGTCAGGTTCTGGGTCCAGATGTAGGCAGCGAGCCCGTAACGGGTGTTGTTCGCCAGAGCCAGCGCCTCGTCGTCGTTCTCGAACGGGGTGATGGCGACGACGGGACCGAAGATCTCCTCCTGGAAGATCCGCGCGTCCGGCGCGACGTCGGCAAACACGGTGGGTGCGATGTAGTTGCCTTCGGGGAGGTGGCCGGGGCGGCCGCCGCCGGCGAGCAGCCGGCCCTCGGTCTTGCCGATCTCCACGTAAGAGGCCACCTTCGCGTAGTGCTCGGGGTGGACCAGGGCACCCACCTCGGTCTTGGGATCGTGCGGGTCGCCCACCACGATCTTCTTGGCCCGGGCGGCGTACTTTTCGCAGAACTCGTCGTAGATGGCGCGTTCGACGAGGATCCGGGAGCCGGCGGTGCAGCGTTCGCCGTTGAGGGAGAAGACCCCGAACAGGGCGGAATCGATCGCGGCGTCCAGGTCGGCGTCGGCAAACACCACACAGGGGATTTGCCGCCGAGTTCCATGGACAGGCCCTTGAGGTTGGCGGCGGCGTTGCGGAAGATCGTCTGGCCCGTGGTGGTTTCGCCGGTGAAGGAGATCAGCGGGACGTCCGGGTGCTTGACCAGGGCGTCGCCGGCTTCTTCGCCGAGGCCGTTGACAAGGTTGAAGACACCGTCCGGCAGGCCGGCGTCCTTGAAGATCTGCGCCCACAGTGAGGCGGACAGCGGGGTGAATTCGGCTGGCTTGAGGACCACGGTGTTACCGGTGGCCAGGGCCGGGGCGAGCTTCCAGGACTCCAGCATGAAGGGGGTGTTCCACGGAGTGATGAGGCCGGCGACGCCGATCGGCTTGCGGTTCACGTAGTTGATCTGGGCGCCGGGGACCTTCATGGCGTCGTCGAACTGGGCCACGATCAGGTCCGCGAAGAACCGGAAGTTTTCCGCCGCGCGCAGTGCCTGGCCCTTGGCCTGGGTGATGGGCAAACCGGTGTCGAAGGTTTCGAGTTCGGCGAGGCGCTCCTCCTGGGCTTCGACGGCGTCGGCAATCCTGTTCAGGACGCGGGCACGTTCGCGCGGCCTCATCTTCGGCCACGGACCGTTGGCGAAGGCTTCGCGGGCAGCGGCGACGGCGAGGTCGATGTCTTCCTTCTGGCCGGCCGCAGCGGTGGCGTAATTCCGGTTGGAGACAGGGTCCAGGACATCGAAGGTTTTACCGCCCACGGAGTCAACGAACTGGCCGTTGATGTAGTGCTGGATGTGGGTGGGGAGGTCCTGCGGAACGTAGTGGGTGGTGGTAACAGGAGCGGTAAACGTCATTGTTGTCTTCCTAACTGATAGTGCAACGCGGGGTCACTTACGGCCCATACGGGGGCCATTAATGGGCGCTAAGTGACCCCGCGTTGGTTGTCGGAGCGTTGTTGCTTTGGGCCAGGTAGGCGTCCAGAGTGGCGGAGCGGTGCCGGCGGGCGGATTTCTCGATCTCCTCAGCGGCGGCGCCGGCTTCGATGAGCCGCAGCAGCGCTTCGTGCTCGTCCACCGATTCGTGGGCACGGCCGGGAACGAAGCGGAACGTCGAAGACCGGAGGGAGGCGAGCCGGTTCCAGCCGCGATGGACCAGGTCCAGGATGTGCGGGTTGGGGCAGTGTTCAAAGAGGATGCTGTGGAAGTCCTGGTTCAGGTGCGTGAAGCGGACGGGATCGAAGTGCTGGAGGCATTCGCGCATGTCCTCGTTCACGGCCCGGGCGCGGGCGATCGCCACGGAATCGATCAGCGGCGCAGAAAGGGCTGTGGCGGCGCCTTCGACGATGCTCAGGGTCTGCATGGTGTAGAGGTACTCGGTGGGGTCGATCCCGGAGACCGTGGCGCCGACGTTCCGCTCGAACGTCACCAGTCCTTCGGCCTCGAGGCGACGGATGGCTTCACGGACCGGGACCACGCTGACGCCCAGATCCTTGGCGATGGCGGCCAGGACCAGCCGGTAGCCGGGGGAGTAGGTCCCGTCCACGATCCGGGCCTTGACGGCCGTGTAGGCCTGTTCGGACTTGCTGCCGGTGGCGATTGCAGTTTCAGTAGCAGTCTCAGTCATTTCCGGTCTCCTTGGCGGATGCCCGTTCCTTGTAGCGTGCCTGCCATTCGGCGTTCATGGGGTATAGCCCGTCCACGCTGTGGCCCTGTGCCACCATTTCCGCGATGAACGTTTCCTCGCGCTCCTGGATGATGGAGTCGTCCGCGAGCTCTTCGGCGAGTGCCGGCGGGATCACCAGGATGCCGTCAGAGTCCGCCACAATAATGTCCCCGGGCTGCACAGTGGTGCCGCCGCAGGCGATCGTGATGTCCGTGTCCCACGGGATGTGCCGGCGGCCCAGCACGGCGGGGTGCGGGTTGGCGTAGTACGTGGGCATTTCCATCGCGGCCACGGCGGCGAAGTCCCGGACGCCGCCGTCGGTAATGATCGCCGCGGCGCCACGCACCTGGGCGCGGAGGGCCAGGATGTCACCGATGGTGCCGGTACCCTTCTCGCCGCGCGCTTCCATGACCAGGATCTCGCCCTCATTGACGGAATCGATGGCCTGCTTCTGGGCGTTGAAGCCGCCGCCGTGGGTCTTGAACAGGTCCTCGCGGTTCGGCACATACCGCAGGGTCCGGGCCAGGCCCACGATCCGCTTTTCCGGGCGGGTAGAGGTGAGGCCGTCGATGCTGACGTTGTTCAGACCGCGCTTGCGCAGCTGGGAGGAAAGCGTGGCGGTGCAGACGCTTTCCAGCTTCGCCTTCAGCTCAGGGGTCAGGACATGCCCGACGGCGGCAAGGCCCGCCGCTGCCCGCGAACCGTACGCTTCCTCCCGCTGCACGTCATCAGCCTTGGGCCGGGCACCAAAGTCGGCGAACGCCGTCGTGCCTTCCTCCACCCGGGTGACCAGACGCCCGGTGGTGAGTGCAGCACCGCCGGTGGCTCCCGTCGTCGTGCTCACTTCAACCTCGACGACGTCGCCCGGCTTGGCCACGGACGCGCCGGCCGGGGTGCCGGTCAGGATGATGTCGCCCTCCTCAAGGGTCAGGAGCTGCGACAGGTCGGCCACCAGGCGGGCGAACGGGAAAAGCAGGTCCCCAGTGGTGTCGTCCTGGACGAGTTCGCTGTTGTGCCAGGCGCGGATACGTAGGCTTGAGGGGTCGACGGCGTCTGCGGGGATCAACCCGGGGCCGACCGGGGTGAAGCCGTCGCCCCCCTTGGACCGGAGGTTGGAACCTTTGTCTGCGTAGCGGAGATCGTAGACACCGAGGTCGTTGCTCGCTGTCACCCATTCGACGTGGCTCCATGCGTCCTCCAGCCCGACCCGCCGGGCGGGCTTGCCGATGATCAGGGCGATCTCGCCCTCAAAACCGAGGAGTTCACAGCCGGCCGGACGCTCCACAACGGAAGGGGCTTCTGCCGAACCGAATGCCAGGGAGGACGGTGGCTTCAGGAAGTAGGAAGGCTGCTCCGGCGTGCGGCCGCGCTGGGCTGCCCGGCTGGGGTAATTGATGTGCACCGCGATGACCTTGCGGGCCGCGGCCAGGGTGTGGTCGGTGACCTGTTCCAAGTATTACTCCTCATCGAGTACGAAATCGTATACGAAGCAATATTCCACATAACTCTTGCGGCGTCAATGGGTTGTCCTCTGCAACGGCATGGCCGGTCGCGGCCCCTGAAGCGCTCCAGCACCATGCCAGGGACCGGCAACGGGAGCGCGTATGGCCTGGGGGCGGGCCTGCCCTTGGCTGCAGATACGTACTGCAGACAAGCCCGCCACTGCGGCCGACAGGCTGGGCCTGGCAGTTGAGCCGATGACCTGTCCGCCGGACGCCTTCAACAGCGGCGAGGACCTCATCCAGCTGGAGCCGGGCAGCAGCCACCAGGCCGGCTGGAGCATCTTCGCCGCCTGATGCCGTGTGTTGTGGGGTTGACACGCACTGAAGCGGCCGACCCGGCGTGTGCCGGTCGGCCGCTTCAGTGTACGCGCAGGTCACTGCGCGCGTAAGTCAGTGTATTCGCAGGTCAGTGCGCCAGCAGCGTTTCGAGCGGTTCTCCTGCGGCGATCCTTGCCAGCAGCTCCGGCTCGGCCGCATCGGAGGCAGAGCCTGCTCCAGCACAGCCTCTGTCTCCTGCGGGGACAGCACGATCACGCCGTTATTGTCCCCCAGCACCCAGTCGCCGGGGGCCACGTCCACGTCCCCGCATTTGACCGGAACATCGACCGCAGATTCCGTGCCGTGCAGGCGCTTTGTGGTGAGGCACGAGGTGCCGCGGGCGAACACCGGCAGGCCGGTACTCCGCAGCTCCAGCAGATCAGTTGCCACGCCGTCCACCACGATGCCGGCCGCGCCCCGGGCCTTGGCGGCGGCCGCTGTCACCGCGCCGACAGGGGCATGGCGGCGATCGCCGTCCATGTCCACCACCAGCACTGCTCCGGGGTACAGCTCCAGCAGCGCCCGGTTCATGGCGATCGCGTCATTTCCGACGATCCGGACGGTGACCGCAGGCCCGGCCACCTTCACGCCGTCCAACAGCGACTGGATGGCCGGGTCAACGAAGCCGTCTTCGAGGAAATGCCCGATGGTGGGGTAGCTGACGGCTTCAAGGCCTGCCAGGACCTGCGTGTCTGCCAGAACATGAGTGCCTGTGAGGACCTTGCTGCTCACTGTCCGGCCTCAGCCAGGACCGCAACACATTCGATTTCCAGGGAGACTCCCCAGAGGCTGACGCAGACGGACGTGCGTGCCGGCTTTGCGTCGCCGAAGAACTCCGCATAAACGCGGTTGTACTCCTCCAGCTGCCCCGGATCCGTGAGGTAGGTGTTGACTTTGACCACGTGGGCCAGCCCGGAGCCGGCGGCCTCCAGCACTGCTGTGAGGTTCCGGAGTGTCTGGCGGACCTGTCCCTCGAACGTTTCCGGCTGGTGGTCCAGTCCCGTGATGGCGCAGATCTGCCCGGCCGTAAAGACGAATCCGTTGGCGACTACTGCCTGGGAGAAGGGACCGACGGCGGCCGCCCCGCCGGGGATCTCAGCGATCCTCCGGATGGTTCCGGCGGGGGAGGCTGCCGTCACTTCGCTGCCGCCTCAACGGGCGACTCGTCGACGGCGTCGATGTTGCCGTAGCGGGTTTCCGTCAGGATCACGAGCGCCGCCAGCGAAACCAGGGAGGCTCCCATGATGTACCAGGCGATGGACGAGCTCTGGTGCGTGACGCCCAGGAGCCAGGTGGTGATGAATGGTGTCGCGGCGCTGCCCAGGAGTCCTGAGAGCATGTATGCAACGGACAGGCCCGAGTAGCGGACCTTTGACCCAAACAGCTCGGCCAGGAACGTGGCGATCGGGCCGTAGTTGGCGGCGAACGCCGTCATCATGGCCAGGTAGGCGACGAAGAGAAGCGCTACGGACTTGGTATCCATTAGCCAAAACATGGGGAAGGTCAGGGCTGCCTCGGCGGCGACGCCCGCGAAGATGATGGGTTTGCGGCCGTATTTGTCCGAGAGGCGTCCGAAGAACGGGATGAGGACGAAGCACAAGGCGCAGGCGGCGAGGACCACCCACAGCATCAGACTCTCGGAGTGGCCGAGTTCCTTCTTGCCGTAGGAGACGCCGGACGCAACCAGGAGAGTGAACGTGCTTCCCGTTGAGAGGGTGGCGACGCCGCCGAGGATGACCTGCTTCCAGTACTTGGCCATCAGGGCCGCGAAGGGAAGCTTGGCCTTGGCGCCGGCATCCTTGACCGCCTGGAAGGACGGGGTCTCCTCGATGTGGAGCCGGATGTAGATGCCCACGGCCACCAGGAGTGCGGAGGCGAGGAACGGAATGCGCCAGCCCCAGCTGAGCAGTGCCTCGGTGCTGACGGTTGAGGCCACGATCAGGAAGGCTATGTTGGCGATCATGGTTCCGGCTGGTACGCCCACCTGGACCAGGGAACCGTAGAACCCCCGCTGTGAGGCGGGTGCGTGTTCCACTGTCATCAGCACCGCTCCGCCCCACTCGCTGCCCAGGGCCAGGCCCTGGATGACGCGGAGGAAGAGGAGGAGCAACGGGGCCATGATGCCGATGCTGTTGTAGTCCGGCAGCAGGCCGATGGCGAACGTGGCGGCGCCCATGGTCAGGAGCGAGATCAGGAGCATGGACTTGCGTCCAAGCCTGTCGCCGAAGTGTCCGAAGATGATGGCGCCCACCATGCGGGCGATGTAGGCCGAGGCGAACGTGCCGAAAGCGAGCATGGTGCCCACCAGCGGGTCGAAGCTGGGGAAGAAGATTTTGTTGAAGACCAGCGCGGAAGCTGTTCCGAAAACGAAGAGGTCGTACCACTCGACGGTGGTGCCGATCACGCTGGCGAGAGCGATTTTGCGCATTTTTGCGAGGTCCAGGCGTGCTGTAGCAGCGGCCGTGGTGGTATTTACCATGTTGGCCATCAGTTCTCCAGATGGGGTGCGGGGACGATTGTCCGGTGCAGGTAGTTGCCAACTATCCTGTGTCAGCCATCACAGTTCAATGGCAAAAAATCCACCAAAAATCCGCCCAAATTGTGACTTCACACAACGCCGAGGGGAATCCTGCCCAGGCCGCACTCAGGCCCAGGCAACCACCAGCCTGGCCGCCTGGGACGGGACTGTGAGGTCGATCCCGGTCAGGTCCTGGAAGCGGTTGAGCCGGTTGAGGATGGTGTTCCGGTGACAGAAAAGGGACTGCGCCGTGGTGGTGATATTCCCTGTGGACAGGAAATGGCGCACCGTTTCCTCCAGGCGTTCGCGCTCCCCGCCCCGGCAGGGCGAGAGCGAAGAGTCCAGGTCCGCCCACAGATCCAGTCCGGCGTCCTGGAGTTGCTGCTTCGCGAGCCTGGCCCAGGCGTCAGCGGCTGTCAGCGGGCCCCTGTCCGAAGGGTGGAGGAGCAGGGCCAGGCGCTCGGCTGTCCGCGCCGCCGACGGGAGGGCGCGCAGGCCGGAAAAACCTTCCACATAGCCGCAGGGGATACCGGCAATGCCGGCCGGCAGATAGCCGGATCCGCCAGGTTGAGCCCCTCCGGCGGTACGGCCGAGCGCCCAGAACACGTATGCGCTGCCGCCGAATTCGTGCACAAAGAGCCGCTGCGAGGACTGCGGGCCCTGAGCCGCGATGGCGCGCAGTTGTGATGCAGCTTCCCCGCTTGCGGCAACTATGGAGAACCGCGCGTCAGGATCGGTCACAAGGGCTGCGGCCGCCTGGCTGATGGTGTCCGCGGAGAGTTCGGATTTGCTGAACAGCCGTGCAATGAATTCACGGCGGATATTTGATGCCTCCTGGGCCATGCGCACCCGTTCGGCTGAGTAGCTCGAGTGCGTATGGGTGGCGAATTCGTCCACTACGCGCCATACCCTGTCCACCCTGGATGTCAGGAGCATTGCGTCTTCGGGATCAGCGATCAGCAGCAGGTCATCCCACAGGATGCCGAAGTCCAGCCGGACGGCCGAGATGAGGGCATCGGGGGAGATCCCGGCCCGCGCCCTTTTGGTGCCTAGTTCCGAGGAGAAACGCATCAGCGAATCGCGGTCACCGTTGCGGCCCGACTGCTGTAGCTCCTTGTCACGCAGCCCGTCCACAAGACGGCGAAACGTCTCGCGGGCCGTATCCCGAAGTTCCGCGAGGCCAACCCTGTTGCCGGCGTACTCCGGGATCTCCTGGACCCGGGCCATAAAGAGGTCCACAAGTACGTCCAGGCGACTGTGCAGCTGCTCCACCAATTCTCCCCAGCGGGAGGTGTTGTCCTTAGTATTGTGCATTTTCACATTCTAGGACCAAAAACCCGTGGTGTATTGCTAGTCATTTTGGGTGAACCTACTGGAAGAATGGAGTGAACCCAACGGGTGAGCCACATCACGCGGCAGGCGGCGAAAAGCGCCGCATGTTCGCAACACGCGGTCCCGCGGATCGTGGATGAGAGTGTCACTCCGCCCTCAATCTTAAGAAGAAGGTATGAAGCATTGAGTACAACAACCACTGCCGGGCACCTGATTGTCGCGCAGCTCGAGCGTGCCGGCATCAAGCGGGTCTACGGTGTCCCGGGTGAAAGTTTCCTGGATGTCCTGGACGGTTTGCATGGCTCCAGCATTGAGACGGTGGTGACCCGGCATGAGGGCGGCGCGGGTTTTATGGCCCTGGCGGAGGGCCGGCTGACGGAGTTGCCCGGTGTGGCGATGGTGACCCGTGGCCCGGGTGCGGCCAACGCGTTCATCGCGATCCACACCGCGCATCAGGACGCCACGCCCATGATCCTGTTCGTGGGGCTGATCCCGGTGGCGGACCGGGGCCGGGAGTCCTTCCAGGAGTTCGATATCAATGCCTGGTTCGGCAGCACCGCCAAGAAAGTGGTCACGCTCGAGGACGCCGCTTCGGCCGCCCGCGTGGTGGATGACGCGATCTTCACCGCACTGAGCGGCCGGCCCGGACCCGTGGTCATCGGGCTCCCCGAGGACGTCCTGGTCCACACCATCAACGAAGGCACGGTGGAGCCGCGGGTGGTGGCACGGTCCGGGCCGACCGCGGCGGACCTGGCCGCGCTGGAACAGCGCCTGGCAGCATCGCACAAACCCCTGATCGTGGTCGGTGGCGAAGGCTGGGACCAGGCTTCTTCCGAAGCGTTGGCCGGCTGGGCAGAACGCCACGGCATTCCTGTCCTGGCTGATTTCCGCGCCTACGACGCCGTTCCGCACCATAGCGGTGCCTACGCCGGATACCTCGGCTACGCCCGCAGCGACGCCAACGCGGCACGGTTGGACGAGTCCGATCTCCTGATCTTCGTCGGCTGCGTCCGCGCCGATGTGCTCTCCGACGGCTACAAGCGCGGCCTCACCGCCGTCACGGTGGTGGTCAATGCCGACGCGGACCTGCTGGGTCATTTCGGCCGGCTGGATCAGCACATCCCCGCCCACGTCGCATCCTTCGCCACGGTCCTCGCCGCGACCACCTCCGAGGTGAAGCCGGCCGCGGGTTGGCTGGCCGAGGCGCGCGCCGATTATGAAAAGTTCTCCTCCGCCCGGCCGGACAGGGTCAACGGAGTGGACGTACAGGGCGTGGATCTCGGTGTCGTGATGGAAATCCTGAAGCAGGAAATGGACGACGACGCCGTCATCACCTACGGGGCGGGAAACCACTCGCTCTGGCCGGCCCGGTACCTGCAGCACAACGCCGCGAACTCCCTGGCCGCGCCGCGGAACGGTGCGATGGGCATGGGCATCCCCGCAGCGGTGGCCGCGTCCCTGGCGTTCCCGGGCCGGCAGGTCATCTCCGTGGCGGGGGATGGGTGCTTCATGATGAACGGGCAGGAAATTGCCACCGCCATGGGCCACGGCGCGACGTTCATCGTGCTGGTGGTGGATAACGGCATCTTCGCCACCATCCGTGAACACCAGGAAGCCCACTACCCGGGCCGGCCCTCCGGCACGCACATGACCAACCCCGACTTCGCCGCGCTGGCCCGCTCCTACGGCGGCTACGGCGAACGGATCGAGACGGCCGAGGACTTCGCGCCCGCGTTCCGCCGCGCCGTCGACTCCGGGCTCCCCGCCGTGCTGCACCTGCCCCAGGACCCTGCCACCCGCTCACCCAAGACCGCCAGCAACTGACCGGAGCCCCCCGTGATCACCCTGCACAACATCATCAACGGCCAGGCCGTTGACACCCCGGACAGCCTGCCGTTCTTCGACCCGGCCACCGGGGTCCAGCTCGGCACCGCCCCGGACAGCGACCCCGCCACCGTCGACGCCGCCTTCCACGCCGCGCACACCGCCTTCACGACCTACAAGCGGACCACGCCGGGCGAACGCCAGGGGATGCTGCTCCAGCTCGCGGACCTCATCGAAACCAACGCCGACCGGCTGCTCGAGGCCGAAGTCGCGTGCACCGGCAAGCCGCGGGCCGTGACCCGCGAGCTGGAAATCCTGCGCGGCGCGGACCAGCTGCGCTTCTTCGCCGGCGCCTGCCGCGTCGTATCCGGCACGGCACAAACCGAATACGTGAAGGGCTTCACCTCCACCATCCGGCGCGAACCCCTCGGCGTGGTCGCCCAGATCACGCCCTGGAACTACCCGTTCATGATGGCGATCTGGAAAATCGGGCCCGCCCTGGCCGCGGGCAACACCCTGGTCCTCAAACCCGCCGACACCACCCCCTGGTCCACCGTGATCCTGGGCGAACTCGCCCAGGAAGCCTTCCCCGCCGGCGTCGTGAACATCCTCTGCGGCGGCCGCGGCACCGGCGCCGCGATGGTCGAGCACGAGATCCCCGAAATGGTCTCCATCACCGGCTCCACCCGCGCCGGCGCACAGGTCATGTCCGCAGCCGCGAAAACGCTCAAGGACGTCCACCTCGAACTCGGCGGCAAGGCACCCGCGATCGTCTTCGCCGACGTCGACATCCACCAGACAGCGAAGGAGATCGCGCTGAGTGCGTTCTTCAACGCCGGCCAGGACTGCACCGCCGTCACCCGCGTCCTCGTGCACGAAACCATCCACACCGAGTTCGCCGCCGCCCTCGCCCAGGCCGCCTCCGCCCTGAACGTCGGCGGCGAGGACGCGGACCTCGGCCCGCTGAACAGCGCCGCCCAACTCGACCAGGTGGAGGGCTTCATGACCCGGCTCCCGGCCAACGCCACCGTCCTCGCCGGCGGCAAACGCACCGGCACCGGCTACCACTTCGAACCCACCGTGATCGACGGCGTCTTCCAAACCGACGAAGTCGTCTGCGACGAGATCTTCGGCCCCGTCCTCACCGTCCAGCCCTTCACCACCGAAGAAGAAGCCATCGACCTCGCCAACGGCACCAAATACGCCCTCGCCTCCAGCGTCTGGTCCAACAACCACGGCGTGGTCACCCGGGTCTCCATGGAACTGGACTTCGGCGCCGTCTGGATCAACTGCCACCAAATCATCCCCGCCGAAGCCCCCCACGGCGGCTTCAAACACTCCGGCACCGGCAAAGACCTCTCCATCTACGGACTCGAGGACTACACCCGCATCAAATCCGTCACCACCTCCCACCGCTAAACCCACGCCTTCATAGGGGAACACCATGACCACAACACCCACCTTCACCGCCCCCGACGCCGCCTTTGTTGAAGACTTCCTCGTCATGAGCCAGTTCGGCGCCACGGAAAACGGCGGCGTGGACCGCCAGGCGGCCACCATCGCCGACGGCGAGCAGCGCCGTTGGCTGACGGGCCTGCTGGAGGCCCGCGGATTCACCGTGAAGTTTGACCGTGCCGGCAACCAGTGGGGCCTTTTCGAGGCCGTGCCGGGGGCACCGTTTGTCGTGGTTGGCTCGCACATGGATTCGCAGCCGACGGCGGGCCGTTACGACGGTGCCTTCGGTGTCCTGGCCGCCGCGCACGCTGCGTTCCGGCTGGTGGAGAAGTGGGCCGGCGGCGCCGCTTCCGGGAAGCCGAAGTTCAACATCGCCGTGGTGAACTGGTTCAACGAGGAAGGTTCCCGCTTCAAGCCGTCCATGATGGGGTCCTCCGTCTACACCGGGAAGCTCGCCCTTGAAACGGCACTCGACACCACGGACACGCAGGGAATCAGTGTCCGCGAGGCCCTGGACGGGATCGGCTGCCGGGGGACTACGAGGGGCCGGCGGCTGCGTACTGCGCCGAAATCCACATCGAGCAGGGCCGCAGCATGGAACGCGACGGCATCACCATCGGCCTGGTGCAGTCCAGCTGGGCGGCCAACAAGTATGAGTTTGTGGTCCACGGCGAGCAGGCCCACACCGGTTCCGCCGTGATCGCGGACCGCAAGGACGCCCTCCTGGGCGCCGCCATGCTTGTGGTGGCCGCCCGCGAACTCGCTGACCGGTTCCCGGGCGTGCTGCACACCTCGGTGGGTGAGTTGACCGTCTACCCCAACTCGCCGGTGGTGGTTCCCTCCCGGGTTAACCTGTTGCTGGACCTGCGCAGCGCGGACGAGTCCGTCCTGGCCAAGGCCGATGCGCTCCTCTACGAACGGATCCCGGCGATTGAACGCGCCGCCAACATCAGCGTGGAACGGAACCACTCACACTCCTGGCCGGTGACCCCGTACCAGACCGAAGGCGTGGAGCTCGCAGCCAAGGTGGCCGCGGACCTGGGCCTGTCCAGCAAGCAGGTCATGACGCTCGCCGGGCACGATTCGATCAACATGAAGGACCTGGTCCCCACCGTGATGCTGTTCGTCCCCAGCGTGGACGGAATCTCCCACAACGAGCATGAATACACCACTGACGAGGACATCGTGGCCGGCCTCGCCATGCTCACCGAAGTGGTCAACCGTCTCTGCAACGGGGTCCTGGAGGACTAGGGAAGGCGAAGCCTCGGCATAGTTCCCGGCCACATCCGTTGGTAAGGCGGGCTGAAAACAATGATGGCCCGGTGCGCGGCAATGGCCGCGCACCGGGCTAGCACTTGGGGACTAGCGCTTGACGGCGTCGAGCTTGAGCATTTTGGCGATGACGCCGTCCAGCTCGGAGTCGTCGAAGATCTTCTTCCAGTCGTCCTTGATGATGGTGTCCTTGCCGTACTGGATGGCGATTTCGCACGCCTCGGAGAACGGGTTGGAGCCACGGAGGGCGTTGGTCAAGGCGATCTGCACGTGGCCGAACAGCATGGCCTTGGCAGCTTCCTCAGGAACGCCGGCGGTGTGGACGGTCTCGTGCAGCGCCTCGTTGAGGAGGGTGCCGATCATGCAGGCAACGGTTTCCACCAGGGTGGGTTCGAGGATAGCGAGCTGCTTGACGGTGACCCAGTGCACGTCGATCACGGGGCGTAGATGGTGCGGATGACGGCCTCGGCCGAATCGCGGGTCGCCGTCGGTGCGTCCTCGTCGATCGCGGCAACCACGTTCTGCGGGGCGCCCTCGCCGCCGAAGGTGTCGGCCCATTCCTCTTTGGTGGTGCGCTCCAGGAACACGGACGGGTGGCACGGGTGCGCAACCGCCTGGACGACGTCGTCGCGCTTGGCCAGCAGCCCGGCGTAGGCGGCGGCGGGGTCCAGGGTGAGCAGGATCGCCCCGGCCTTCAGCTGCGGAACAACGCCCTCGGACACAACGCCCAGGACGGTGTCCGGGACGGCGAGGATGACCACGTCGGCGCCCTTGACGGCGTCCTCAGTGGAGGTGATGTCGCGGCCTTCGGCGCGGACGCGCTCCTGGCCGGCGGGGAGTTCTCGCTGAAAAAGACGGTGTGGGCGCTCTTCTGGAGGTTCCGGGAAACGCGCATTCCCATTTTGCCACCGGCTCCGACGACGGCGACGGTCAATTTTCCTGCTGACATTTCACTTGCTCCTTAGGAATTCGATGCTGTGTTGGGTCCACTGGTTTTCGAGGCGGATGGTCTCCGCCTCGGAGTCCTGCCACGGCAGCCAGTGTTCGACGATCTGGTTGATATTTCTTTGGTGGGGCTGGAATT
Source organism: Pseudarthrobacter psychrotolerans (assembly GCF_009911795.1). Classification (NCBI taxonomy): domain Bacteria; kingdom Bacillati; phylum Actinomycetota; class Actinomycetes; order Micrococcales; family Micrococcaceae; genus Pseudarthrobacter; species Pseudarthrobacter psychrotolerans. The sequence continues at coordinate 831,653 of NZ_CP047898.1, forward strand.
TGGTGACCATGTACTCGTACTCGAGCAGGCCTTCGCCGAGCGGTGCGCCGGCATAGGTGAACCCGACCCAGCCGTCCTTGCGGCTGAACGCGAAGTCCTTGACGTGCATGTTCAGGACGTAAGGCGCGACGGCGTCAATCACCTCACGCGGCATCTCCAGCGCAGCGACCGTGTTGGCCGGGTCGCTGCAGATGCCGAGGTAAGGGCTGTCCACTCCGCGGATCACGTCCAGGATCCGGGAGGTGGGCACCTGTTCGTAGGTTTCCACCGCGATCTTTACCCCGGCGGCTTGGAACTCCGGCAGGACCTCCTTGAAGATCGCCACGGCTTCCTCCGCCGTCGGGGTGTGGCCCGGGACGTTGAACATGGTCCGCAGTAAGGGCGAGCCCAGGATCCCGGCGATGTGCAGGAATTTCCGCAGGTGCTCCGCGCGGATGCCCTTGGTGCCGAGCTCCAGGGCGATGCCCAGCCGGTCAGCTGTTGCCCGGACGGCAACCAGCTCGGAGTCCGTCATGGCTTCCAGCGGGGTGTAGTCGCAGACCTGGAAGAGGTCCACGCTGAGTTCCGCGGTCCGCTCCAGCGACTGGTGGATGCTGAGCGGTTCGGCGACCTTGTCCGAGAGCTGCCAGAAGAAGGCGTAGCTGCTCAGGCCGATCCGTGAGCCCTGGCCGGTGGCGTTCATACCGTCGCCTCCGCTGCTGCCAGCCACGCGGTCGTCTCGTCCAGGATGGTCTTCAGCGCCTTCGGATCGTGGGCGAAGCGGCCCAGGAACAGGCCGGCGACGGCGGAGTCCAGCCTGGTGATCAGGCCGGGTCCGGCGCTGCCGCCGTAGATCACGCGGCTGTCGGCCTGGCCGGGCAGGGTGCGCAGGTGCGCGTCCAGCCCGGTGATGACGGCGCTGATGTATTCCGGGGTTGCGGGTGCCGGGGCGCCGATGGCCCATTGCGGCTCGTAGGCCACGATGGTCCGGCCTGCGGGTCCCAGCGACTGGGCACGGTTGAGGGCGGCGTCGATCTCGGCAGTGCACTGCGCGACAGCCTCTTCCGGCGAACCGGCGTGCAGCTCCCCGACGCACAGAACCGGCGTGAGGCCGTTGCGGTAGGCGGCGGCGGTCTTCAGCCCGATGACCGTGTCATCTTCGCCAAAGATCCGGCGGCGTTCGGCGTGGCCCACCTCGGCGTACCGTCCGCCGAGCTCGGCCACGGTCTTGCCGCCGACTTCACCGGTGAACGAGCCTTCGTCTTCCCAGAAGATGTCCTGGGCGCCCGCGGCGGCTCCTGCAGTGCCCAGGATGCGGGCAGCTTCGGGAAGCACCGGGAGGGTGGGCAGGACGAACAGCTCGATGTCCCCGCTCTGGATGGCCGGGTGCGCGAACGCGATGCCAGCCACGTCGCGGCAGTAATCAACCGAACGCTGGTAGCCGAAGTACATCTTCAGGCTGACGCCGATGATGGCTTTCGGTTTTGTCGCTGTCTTAGCAGGAAGTGACACCCTCATAGTCCTTAATCAGTGTGACTTTCTCGGCCGAAGCGGAGGTTTCGTCGAAGGTGTAGGTGAGCCATTCCTTGGCGAGGCGGCGTGCCAGTTCCAGGCCGACGACGCGCTGGCCGAAGGTGAGGACCTGGACGTTGTTGCTCAGGATGGAGCGTTCAACGGAGTAGCTGTCGTGCGCGGTGACGGCGCGGATGCCGGCGACCTTGTTCGCGGCGATGGCTACGCCGAGCCCGGTGCCGCAGACCAGCAGGGCACGGTCGGCCTTGCCGGCGGCGATGAGTTCGGCGGCCGTGATGGCCACGGACGGGTAAGGGGTGTGGCTCGTGGCATCCACTCCCACATCGGTCACGGATTCAACCAGGTCGGAGGCCTCCAGGTCAGCCTTGAGGGCTTCCTTGTAGTCGAATCCGGCGTCGTCGGCTCCGATGACCAGGCGCAGTTTGGCGCTCATGCGTTCTCCTTGACTGAGTTGTTGAGGACTGTGTTGTTGCTGGGGGTGTTCCCGGCGGGGGATTTCTCGCCGAAGGTGTTGTGGATGGCCCGGACGATCAGGGCCATGGAGACCGCTCCGGCGTCCGGGGTGCCGAGGCTCTTCTCGGCGTGCGGCCGGGCGCGGCCCATGAGGGGCAGCAGCGCGGCGGTATCGTCGGCGGCCTGCTGCGCAACGGTCGCGGCGGCGCCCCACGCGTCGGTGAGGGACTGCCCGGCGTGCACGCCGGCTGCCAACGCGTCGCGGAACGGGACCAGGACGTCCACCAGGGTCTTGTCCCCGGGCTTGGCCTTGCCAAAGTCCATGATCGCGGACGCGGCGCCGGCGACTCCGGCGGCGACAGCTCCGGCGTCGGGGGCTTTGGTGTCCCCGACCGCGTCACCGACGGCCCGCAGGGCCATGCCCCAGAGAGCGCCGGACGTGCCGCCTGCTTTGTCGGACCAGGCGTCCGCGGCGAAGTGCAGCGTGGTGGCGGCACCTGCGCCGCGGGCGACGGCGTCAGTTGCGGCCTCGACGGCGGCGCGGACGCCGCGTTCCATGCCGATGCCGTGGTCACCGTCGCCGGCGATCGCATCGATCCGGCCCAGTTCGTCGGCGTTGGCGTCCACCACGGTCCTCGCCGCGCCGAGCGCGGCGAGGACACGGACGGCACCCGCGCGGGACTCCGCCGTCGCGTCAGGAATGGAACGTTCGACGTCGGCCAGCTCGCCGCCGTCGGAAGCGTCCAGTGCCGCCGCCGTCACGGCGCCGCGGCGGAAAGCCGGCGCGTCGGCCGGGGCGTTCCAGTGCGTCTCTAATTCGTCGTCGAGCCAGAACAGGGTGAGGGACGTGCCGGCCATGTCGAAGCTGGTCACCAGTTCGCCCACCTGCGGGTCCACGGCTTCCAGGCCGGCCTCGGCCAGGAGCTGGGCCACGCGGCGGTAGACCACGAAGAGTTCCTCGTACTTCACGCTGCCCAGGCCGTTCAGGATGGGGACCACGCGCGGTCGGGCAGAAGCGCCGCTGGTCTCCAAACCGTCAGGGACTTCGGTGAGGAGCTTGGCAACCAGCAACTCGGCGAGCTCATCCGCCGTCGGGATCTCCGTCTCGCCGATGCCGGGTTCGCCGTGGATGCCCATGCCCACGGCCATCCGGCCCTCGGGGACGGAGAAAAGGGGGTGGTCGGCGCCCGGCAGGGTGCAGCCGGTGAAGGCCACGCCGAAGGAACGGGTGCGGTCGTTGGCGCGCTCGGCGATGGCGACGACGTCGTCCATGGAGTAGCCGGCTTCCGCTGCGGCGGCGGCCACCTTGAAGACGGTCAGGTCTCCGGCAATGCCGCGGCGTTTGGTGCGTTCGGCCAGCGGGGCGGAGGAGACGTCGTCGGTGACGGCGATGCTGCGGCAGTCAATGCCTTCCTTGCGGAGGCGGTCCTGGGCCTGGTTGAAGTGCAGGACATCACCGGCGTAGTTGCCGTAGCCCAGCAGCACGCCGGCGCCGTTGTTGGCGGCAATCGACACGTTGTAGACCTGCTGCGCCGAGGGGGACGCGAAGAGGTTGCCCATGGCGGCGCCGTGCGCCAGGCCCTGTCCCACCAGGCCGGCGAATGCCGGGTAGTGGCCGGAGCCTCCGCCGATCACCAGGGCCACCGTGTCCGGGGTGCTCTTGGTGTTGCGGACCACGCCGCCCGAGACACGCTTCACCCAGCGGCCGTGGGAGGCAACAAAGCCTTCGATCATCTCGTCAGCGAAGGCTGCTGGTTCATTGAAAAGGCGTGTCATGGGGAGCTCCTGGGCCTAACTGCGGGGAAGTCGGTTCGGGTGGTGCGGAGTGGGGGCGGTTGGGGAGCGGAACTCGGTCTCGGCAGGCTCCGCCACGGGATTGTTGTGTTGGTGCGGAGGCGTCCCCGGGTAAGGGGGACGCCCCCCGGGTCTGTTACGGCTCGGCGTGGTGGCCGGCCCCCGCAGGGTCAAGGGCTTCGGCCGGGATGCCGTCGCTGACCTTGCCGGAGCGGCTCAGCGCCACCATGAGGATGGAGGACAGGAGCATAAAGCCGCCGACCACGAACATCGGCACCGTGTAGCTGCCGGTCAGGTCCTTGAGCCAGCCCGTGATGTACCCGGCGCTGAATCCGGCCAGGTTGCCAACGGTATTGATCAGGGCGATGCCGGCAGCGGCTGCTGCGCCGGTGAGGAACTGGGTGGGCACGGTCCAGAAGTTGGGCAGTGCCGCGAAGATCGACATGGCTGTGATGGTGATGACGGCGATCGTGGCGGCCGGCGAACCGGCGAACAGCGCCAGCGGGATGCTGAGGCCGCCGATGAGGGCCGGAAGGGCGATGTGCCAGGTCTTCACGCCGCGCTTGGTGGCGTCCTTGGACCAGAAGTACAGGGCGAACGCCGCCGGCAGGTACGGGATGGCGGTGATGAGGCCCTTCTGGAGCACGTCGAACTTGGCGCCGTAGAGGCCTTCGAAGCCGGCAATGATGGTGGGCAGGAAGAACCCGAGGGCGTACAGGCCGTAGATGAAGCCGAAGTAGATGGCGGACAGCATCCAGACCCGGCCGTTGCCGAAGACGGTGCGGACGCTGACGTGCTTGTTGCCGGCGGTTGTCGCCTTCTTTTCCGTCTCCAGTGCGCCGGTCAGCCAGGTCTTTTCCTCGGCAGTCAGCCACTTGGCCTTGGCCGGGGAGTCAGCGAGGTAGAACCAGGCGATGATGCCGACGATGATCGCCGGAAGTGCCACGCCGAGGAACATCACGCGCCAGCCTTCAAGCCCGAAGAAGCCGTGCTGCTGGATGAGAAGGCCGGCCAGCGGGGCACCGATCACGGTGGTCAGCGGCTGGGCCAGGTAGAAGAGGGCCAGGATCTTGCTGCGGTGGCGGGACGGCACCCAGAGGCTCAGGAAGAGGATGGCACCGGGGAAGAAGCCGGCCTCGGCCACACCAAGAATGAAGCGCAGGATGTAGAGGTGCTCCACGCTGCCCACCCAGGTGAACAGCAGGGACACAATGCCCCAGCTGACCATGATCCGGGCCAGCCAGCGGCGGGCGCCGAACTTGTGCAAGGCCAGGTTGCTGGGAATTTCCAGCAGGATGTAGCCGATGAAGAAGACGCCTGAGGCGAAGCCAAACTGGGCTGCCGAGAGGGCCAGGTCCGTATTCATGCCGTTCGGACCGGCAAAGGAAATTGCCGTGCGGTCCAGGTAATTGATGAAGAACATCAGGGCAACGAACGGGACAAGCCGGATCGCCACTTTCCTGATTGCAGATTTTTCGACCACCGATTGTGTGGGGTCCACGTTGACTCCTAGATGTTGATGTCCCGGCCGCATCCTGCGCTGGAGGCGTGGGGCTGGTTTCGAGGCTTCGCGGCGTGGTGCTTGCCGGAGGGGCTAGGCCTGTGATCTCAACCATAGGACTTTTCGTTAAATTGGTCAACCGGTTGACTGCATGTAGTTTCTTGCACTGATGGTTGAGCCTGTCGAAACCCAGGGCCCGGGCTCTCGACAAGCTCGATCACCCGGTCCGGTTGCTACGCTGTGACTGTGTCCCTAAATTCCGCCGCCTCGACGGCCAAAATCAGCGCAGCTCTTGGTTCCATGGGACAGGGCTCTGTCGTATCCGAGGTGGCCGAAAGGCTGATGGCCTACTTCACCAGCGGTGACATCGCCGCCGGAACCCGGCTTCCCGCCGAACGCCAGCTGGCGGCTTCGCTCGGCGTCGGACGTTCAGCGGTGCGCGAAGCGCTGGCCGCGTTGGAAATCCTGGGCATCGTCATCGTGCGCCCGGGGTCGGGAACCTACCTGCGCGACGGCGTCTCCGAACTCCTGCCGCGGACCCTCAGCTGGGGGCTCATGCTGGGGGAGCCGAGGACTCGTGAGCTGGTTGAGCTGCGGAGTGGCCTTGAAGTGCAGGCCGTGCAGCTGGCCGCGACGAGGATTACCGAAGAGGCGTTGGAGCGCATGCGCACCAACCTTGAGTCCATGGAGAGGAACCTGGGCAACCTTTCGGCCTTCGTCGAGGCTGATGCCGCCTTCCATAAGGAAATCGCTGCGGGCTCGGGAAACCAGGTGCTTCAGGAGCTGCTGCAAAGCATCCGGTCCCTGCTGCGGATCTGGGTGGACCGGGCGCTGACCGACGAGGGGCACGCTGCGGCCGCCCTGAAGGAACATGCCGAGATCTTTGCTGCCCTTCAGGCCCGTGATGCCGGGGCGGCCACCGTCACCATGCATTTGCACATGGAGACCGCTTCACGGCGTCTGCTCGTTGGCTTCGACGCGGCGCAGTAGTTGGCGCCAACCAACGCTAGTCCACTTTTGGTCAACCGGTTGACTTGTAGTGGGATGTAATTCCATAATCGGAGATGGCCTGACTCATGGGCCGTCTTTGAGTTTGCACTAGCCAAGCCGGATACCCGGGCCATAGCAGCCCCGGGCCGGCGGAGAGCAGCGATGTGTCTTTCCAGCCCCTTCCGGATGACGAACCCGGCCTGTCCCGCCTTGGGATTTCACGCCCCGGTCCCGAAAATCTGGCACCCTCCCGCCTGGCACCCTCCCGCCTGGCACCCTCCCGCCTGGCACCCTCCCGCCTGGCACCCTCCCGCCTGGCACCCGACCGCCGGGCCCTGTCCGCGGGACCATGGTCTGCCGAGCTTGTCGGCGACGAACTTGCCCACATCAGCTACCTTGGGCGTCCCGTGCTGCGGGCGGTCAAAGCCGTGGTCCGGGACCAGGATTGGCGTACGCCGCAGCCGGCCGTCCGCACCCTTGAGGTCACCCAGGACAACGGGCTCCTGCAGGCGCGGTGGACCGTCCGCTTTGCCGGCCACGGCGTCGAGTACGACGGCTTCCTGACGGCAGACTTCACCCCTGCGGCCGTGGAGATTGCGTTCGAGGGTACAGCCGTCCATACGTTCCGCAGCAACAGGATCGGCCTGGTGGTGCTCCACCCGCCTGGCGACGCCGGAAGGGACGTCACCGTGGAACATCCCGACGGCGGCAGCACTGCCGCTCAGTTCCCGAACGACATCAGTCCGCACCAGCCGTTCATGGACATCGCGGCCCTCGAATGGGCCGACGCCGACGCCGGCACCGCCTTCCGCCTGTCGTTCACCGGCGATGTCTTCGAAACCGAAGACCAGCGCAACTGGACCGACGGTTCCTTCAAGACCTACAGCACACCGCTGGCACGGCCGTTCCCGGTGGACGTCGCGGCCGGAGACGCCGTGCGGCAAGCGGTGCGCCTGGAGGCCGCCATTATGGACGCCGGCACCGTGGACGCCGCCATTGTGGATGCCGGCTCCCTGGAATCGCAGGAGTCTACGGGAGCGGCCGCAGGCACGTCCGCAGGCCGTTTCGCCGCCGGAGCGAACGGCACCCCCACACGGATTGCCGCCAGCCTCGGCCCTGCGGCCGCCCGCGTTCCCCGGCTGGCCGTGGGGCAGGACCCCGGGCCGGAGTGCTTCCCCCGATGACCGGACTGGATGCGGTCCTGGTGGAACTCGTTGAAGAGCCTGGCGACACGCCCTGGTCCGGCTGGGCTGCCCGGCTGCAGGCCGCCGCGGAGGAGGCTGCCGTCCACGGTGCGGGTCTGGACATCCGGGCCGTTGCCGCGGACTCCGGTGCGCTGGCGGCGGAGCTCGCCCCGTACCTTTCCCAGGCCAAGCGGCTGGCGGTATTCCACCCGTCCAGCCACCTCACCGAACCGGGCAGCTGGCCGGAACTGAAGTCCTCACTTCGTACCGCCGGTTTCCGCGGAGAGCTCCTTGCCGGTGTCCGTTCGCACTTCACGGAACTCAACCGCAACAGCGGCCGCACGCCGTCGGACTCGGATGCCCTGACCTTCAGCATCACGCCACAGATGCACAGCACCGAGACCGCGCACATCATCGACACCGTGCCCATGCAGCGGCTGGTGGCGCAGAACGCACTCCGGCTGGGCGGCGGAAGGCCCGTGCATGTGGGGCCGGTGACCCTGCTGCCGCGTTTCAATGCCGTCTCCACGTCCGGCGAAGCCCCCGAGGCCGCAGCGGATGAACTCCAGCCGGAACCATTTGCTGCGGCCTGGACCCTGGCGAGCATCGATGCGCTCACCCTGGACGGAGTGGAATCGGTCACCTACTTCGAAGCCTTCGGCCCGAGGGGAATTTCCGACGCCGGCGGCCGGCTCAATCCTGCCGGCGAACTCCTGAAGGAGCTCGCCGCGCTCCGGGGCAGCGCCGTGTTGTCGGTCCAGGGCGAGGGGCGATCTTCACTGACCCTCTATCCCGTGGTGTCATCCTCCGGGCTGGCCCTTTTTGCCGGAAATCTCTCTGCATCCGCCCTGGAGGTGGAGGTGCGGCTCCCGGAAGGCACCGCCGCCGCTGACGGCAAATGCACGGTTTTCGGGCAGGACCGGGGTTCGGCCATTCGCTTCATAGCCAACAACGACGGCGGGAAGGCCGCGGGGCGGCTCACCCTGGGACCCTGGTCCGCCGGCGTCGTCCGCTTTCCTGCCACCCGCTGAACCGCTGTGCCGTTGAGCCGCGGACCATACTTTGCGCCCTCCAAGGATGGCGTCACGCCAACGAAAGGCATGTCCACGGACTCGTTGTCCAGCAGCCATTGCACTTGCAGGCCATCCATCAGGGCCGCGAGTTGGCGGGCCGCGGCGGCGGGAACGATGTCCGGCCGAAGCTGGCTGGGCCGCTGCATCTCCGCGAAGGCCTCGGTCGTGGTGCCGCGCACTCACGCGTAGCGCCGCTGGAAGTAGCCGTGGGCCGGGTGGTCAGGGGGTCTTCGGCCTCGGCTGACAATACGCAGGAGAGGCGACGAGGCGGGGGATGGTGGTGTTGTAATGCGTGAGCTCCACCAGGCCGCGCAGCATGTCGATCCCCTTGGTGGTCAGGGACCGCGTGCGCGGATACGCTGCCCGGCACGGCCCGGCACGGCACGGTGACGGGGCGGGTCCGGGTGGAGCTTCCCGGCCGGCAGTTCATCGCTGTCAGGATCCGCGCCGTTAGCTGACCGGGGTTCCGTCCGGATCGGAACTAGACTCCCTCGGGTACGCAATTGCACTCAATGGAGAGGTAGTCCACTGTGGCTGACGCAGTCCTGACGAACACCGGAGCCGAAGAACGCGGGCTCGCCAGAGTAGCCCAACGGATGGCGGCCTGGACCGAGAAGTGGTTCCCGGATGCCTACATCTTTGCACTGGCCGGCGTTGTCATCATCGCCGTGGCCGCCTTGGCTATCGGTGCTTCACCGCAGTCGATCGCCGACTCCTTCGGCAACGGCTTCTGGGATCTGACTGCGTTCACCCTGCAGATGGCCATGGTGGTACTGACCGGTTACGTGGTGGCCACGTCGCCGCCGGTGGCGAAGCTCATCAACCGGCTGGCACTGATCCCTGCCACGGCACGCACTGCGGTGAGCTTCGTGGCGTTGATGTCCATGTCCGTGTCCTTCCTGAACTGGGGTCTCAGCCTCGTCTTCGGAGGTCTGCTGGCCCGGGCCATTGCCCGCCGCAAGGACCTCACGGTGGACTATCGGGCGCTTGGCGCGGCGGCGTTTATGGGACTCGGAGCCGTCTGGGCGCTGGGGCTGTCCTCGTCCGCCGCCCAGCTGCAGGCCACCGCGGCGTCGCTGCCGCCGGCTTTGCTGAAGATCACCGGGATCCTGGACTTCGGGGCCACGATTTTCACGTGGCAGTCCCTGCTCACCCTGGCCATCCTGATGGCCCTCACAACCGTGATCGCGCACTTCTCCGCGCCCCAGGGCGGTGCGATCCGCACAGCGGAGGATCTCGGCGTCGACCTCGACGACGAACCCAGCGAATCGGCGCCCCGGTCACGCCCGGGCGAGTGGCTCGAATACAGCATGATCCTGCCGATCCTTGCGGGCATCCTGACCTTGGGCTGGCTGGTCTCCCAGTTCCTGACGAAGCCGTTCCTGACCGTGGTCAGCAGCCTTAACGGATACCTGCTGGTCTTCCTGATCCTGGGCCTGGTGCTGCATGGAACACCACGGAAATTCCTGCAGGCCGTCACCAAGGCCGTTCCGGCGACCGCCGGGATACTGGTCCAGTTCCCGCTCTACGCCGCCATGGCAGCCATCCTGACCAAAGCCACCGGCCACGGCGGGATGACCATCTCCGCGCATCTGGCAGAGTTCTTCTCCGACATCGGCGGAGGAGGCGCATTCGCTGTGGTCATTGCGCTCTACACCGCCGTGCTGGGCCTGCTGGTCCCGTCCGGCGGGGGTAAATGGCTGGTGGAGGCGCCCTACGTGATGCAGTCCGCGACCGATGTGCAGATGAACCTCGGCTGGACCGTGCAGATCTACAACATCGCCGAGGCCCTGCCCAACCTGGTCAATCCCTTCTTTATGCTGCCGCTGCTCGCGGTCCTGAGGCTCCGGGCCAGGGACCTCGTGGGCTTCACCTTCCTGCAGTTCCTGTTCCACCTGCCTGTGGTGCTGCTGCTGGTCTGGCTGCTGGGGATGACCTTCCAGTTCGTCCCGCCGGTGATGCCCGCCGGACAATAGCGGGGGTACCCCCACGGTAGGGCCAAACCCCCAACCAAGCTGCAGAACCTAGATGGCCGTCCCCTGCAGGCGTAGTCTGTTTCCACCGGCAGCAGCCCGGTCCACCGCCCCGCGCGGATGACCTTCTTCCTGTGTCCAGTAGACACTGTTTTGCAGTCCCGGCAACAGCGACGAAAGTCCCCGCGGCGTCGGGATCCGGCCGCTGCACGGCAAGTGCACGGGGTGATATTTGACCCTGGCGGGCGGTGCCCTCAGACGCGACTCCGGAGGGACAGAAACCGGGTGTTAGCTGCAACTTTAAACTGACCAGAGACGGCAATTTGGATTGACCGTTCGCGGCAGTGGTTTTGACCAGTGGCTGCAAGTACTTTTGACCAGTTCTTGGCCGTGTGTGTGGCCGGGGCTTTGCTGGGATTCCCTTGTCCGTCCCCCGTGTCATTACGGGGAGAGCCCCTTCCTTCCGCGGTGAAATAGCGATGCCAATCGTTTTTATTTCACCCATCGTGGGGAAGGAAGGGGCTTGATGTGAAGTCTCCAGGAGAGTTCATGGAAATTTTAGCTGCTTATGATTTGACCCGTTCGTACCGGGATGCCGCGAAGATCTGCGGCGTTTCGCACAACACTGTCCGTTCGTATGTGAAGGCCCGGCAGGAAGGCGTCCAAGCGCCGGTCGCCCGCCAGCGGGGACGGATCACTGACCCGTTCCTGCCGCAGATGAAGTCGCTGGTCGAGCAGTCCCGCGGGAAGATCCGCGGGGACGTTGTGCACGGAAAACTCGTTGATCTGGGCTATCCCGGATCGATCCGCACGACCCGCTACGTGCTGGCCGGGCTGAAGTCGAAATACCGGGCCCAAAACACCCGTGTTCACCGGCCCTGGACTGTGGAGCCAGGCCTGTGGCTCCAATGGGACTACGGAGACGGGCCCGTCGTTGACGGCGCCAAAACGGTGTTGTTCGTGGCCTGGCTGGCGTATTCACGCTTCCGGATCGTGATCCCTTTGCGGGATAAGACCATGCCGAGCGTCTTCGCCGCCCTCGACCGCTCCTTCCGGCTCATCGGCGGGGTCCCGACGTACATTTTGACCGACAACGAGAAGACCGTCACGGTCGAGCACGTTGCCGGGGTGCCGGTCCGTAACCCGCAGATCGTCGCGTTCGCCCGGCACTACTCCACCGCCGTGCACACCTGCATGCCGGCGGACCCGGCCTCGAAGGGCGGGGTGGAGAACGCGGTCAAGATCGCCAAAGCCGACATCGTGCCCAAAGACACGAACCTGCGCCCGGACTACGCCTCCTTCGCCGAGCTGGAAGCGGCGTGCGAGGCGTTTATGGAGGATGTGAATTCCAAGGTCCACCGGGCCACCCTGGAGATCCCCCAGGACATGCTGAGACTGATCGAGCAGCCCAAGCTGCACCCGGTCCCTGCAGTGCCGGTGACGGCCAGTTTCGGGCAGGTCCGGCAGGTCCCGCCGAACACTCCCATGGTCACCTACGAGCACGCCCGCTACTCCGTCCCGCACACCCTGATGGGGCAAAGGCTCTGGGTGCGCGGCACCGACACCGAGGTCATCATCGTCCATGTCGGCGAGGCCGGGCCGGTGGAAGTCGCACGCCATCCACTCACCCGTCCCGGCGTGCCGGCGATCATTGACGCCCACTTCCCGCCCGCCAATGCCGGGGCCCTGGAACGGGTGATCCGCCCCACGAACACCGCCGAAGAGGAGTTCCTGGCACTCGGCGCCGGGGCAGCGCTCTGGCTCAAAGAAGCCGCCGCAGCCGGGACGAACAAGATCCGCCACAAGATGGAACGCGCCGCCACCATGGCCAAGGTCATGGGCGCCGACGTCGTTGACCAGGGTCTCGGCGCCGCCGCCGTGCACCACCGCTTCAGCCACGAGGACCTGGTCTCCATCATCACCAACACCGCCACCGGCCAGCCGCAAAGAACCATCAGCACTACCCGGCACGCCGTCACCGACCAAGGCCAGTGGCTGAGCCAGGGCACCAGCGCATGGGCCAACTTCGGTACCACCAACACCCCTACCACCAGCGATGCCAGCGACGTTGCCGATCTTGAAGGAGCCACCGAATGAGCGCGACAGCCCTGGCCCCCAGCCCGCTGGCGGATGCGGCCGTGGAGCACGTCATCGCGTTGATGCGCACCACCCGGATGCCGCACGCCCGCGCCGTTGTCGCCGAGGTGTTGGCGACCGCGAAGGCCCAGCGCTGGGACCCCACAGAAGTCATTCGCGTCTTGCTCGAGGCCGAAGCAACGGGCCGGAACCGGTCGATGCTCGCCACCCGGCGCAAACGCGCGGGGTTCCCCACCGGGAAAACGTTCGATGTCTGGGACGAGTCCCTCTCCACCCTGCCGGCTGCGACGACCTCGTTCCTGCGGACCCTGGAGTGGGTGCGGCGGAGGGAGAACCTGATCGCGTGCGGGCCCTCCGGGACCGGGAAAACCCTGCTGCTGGAATCCCTGGGCCAGCAGGCCATCGACGAAGGCATGTCCGTGTCGTGGCTGAGTCTGGAGGACCTCGGCGCCCTCGTGCGCCGGCACCGCATCGATGACAGCGTCAACAAGGCCATCACCCGCGTTACCGGCGTGGATTTGATTTGCATTGATGACGTAGGACTTTTGCCGGTTTCCGGCGATGCCGCCGAGGGTTTCTACCGCGTCGTGGAGGCCTCCTACGAGAAACGCTCCCTGGCGATCAGCTCGAATATCCACCCCTCCGGCTTTGATGAGTTGATGCCCAAAACCATCGCCACCGCGACCGTGGACCGGCTCATGCACCACGCACACCTATGCCAAACCAGCGGCGAGTCCGTCCGGCTCATGCAAGCCCAAAACGGGAAAGGAACCCGCCCGATGAACTAACCCGCAACGCGGTCAGGCGCCCCAACCCCGGCATGCCCCCGGCGCCTGACCAGTGTTCAAAACTACTTGCCGCCACCGGTCAGTCCATTGCAGCCACCGGTCAACGCAAACTGCAGCCACCGGTCAGTTCAAAGTTGCAGTTGACAACCGGGTGGGCCGGCGCCGAAATATCCGCAAAACGACGACGAGGGGGGACCCCCATGAGGGCTCGTTCCATCACCATGCTCATCCTCGGCATTTTCTTATCCATGCTGGGCGGTGGGCTGCTTTTCGGGGGCATTGGCGCTTCGTGGGTCAACTCGCTCCAGAACGACGGCGGATACCTCACCTCTCCGAGGGAACGCTTCGCCGTCGATTCCACGGCCCTAGTGTCCGCCCGGGCGGACAACATGCGAGGTGACTCCGGCCCGGGACCTCTCCCCTTTGACGTGGGCAGCATCCGGATCAGGGCCGAGTCTGCCAATTCAGGCAAGGACATTTTTGTGGGCATAGCGCCCAGGGCTGACGTTGACCGCTACCTCGCCGGATCCAACTACTCCGAATTGCGGGATGTGGAGTTCCGGCCGTTCCGCGCCGAGTACAGGGAGGTGCAGGGCACAACCCAACCGTCAGCTCCCGCCGGCCAGGCCTTCTGGGCAGCTTCTACGGCGGGCAGCGGCGCACGGGACCTGGATTGGAAAATTGAGGCAGGAGACTGGTCTGTGGTGGTCATGAACGCCGATGCCAGCGCCGGAGTTTCGGCGGACCTGCAGGCAGGGTTCCGGTCCGAGCTCTTCGGCCCGATAGCCGCGGGCCTGCTGACAGCTGGGACCATCCTGCTGGTTCTCGGTGTGCCACTCCTGATTTTTGGCGCTCAAGGGCTGGGCAGGCGCACACCGACTCCCACCGCTGCGGTGCCGGCTGCGTATCCAGGCGCCGCAACGCCGTCCGCCTACCAGGGCCACGCCGGCCAGACCCCAAACGCCCGGGCTGCTGCCGGGCCGTCGCCGTACCCGGCGCGGCTTCGCGGTGAACTCGACCCGCTGCTCTCCAGATGGATGTGGCTGGTGAAGTGGTTCCTGGCCATCCCGCACTATATTGTCCTGTTCTTCCTGTGGTTCGCGTTCGTGGTGGTCACAATAATTGCCGGGTTCGCCATCCTTTTCACGGGCCGCTATCCGCATTCCCTGTTCAACTTCAACGTGGGAGTACTGCGTTGGGGCTGGAGGGTGGCCTTCTACACCTACGGGGCACTGGGCACGGACAGGTATCCGCCCTTCACCCTTGCCAAGACGGACTACCCGGCTGATTTCGAGGTGGATTACCCGGAACGGTTGTCGCGTGGGCTTGTGCTGGTCAAGTGGTGGCTCCTTGCACTACCGCACTTCGTGATCATTGCGGCGCTGACCGGCAGCAGTGCCGTCCGTTGGAGCGACCTCGACACCCCAGGCATCAGGTACGAGACCGGGACGGGATTTTCGCTGTTCGGCTTCCTGGTCCTTGTTGCGGCGGTAATACTGCTGTTCAGTGGCCGCTACCAGCGCCCGCTGTTCGACCTGGTCATGGGTTTCAACCGCTGGATCTACCGCGTCATTACCTAAGCAGCCCTCATGCGCGATGAATATCCGCCGTTCCGCCTGGACCAGGGCCCATCGGAACCCGAGGCGTGGCAGCCAGGTGTCGGCGACGGCAGCACGCTGCGCGCCCCGGCCCCGCCGGATGGACCCCTCCCGCCGGCCGGCACTCCGCCGCCGTCGGATCCAACAGGGCGCGATCAGGGTCAACCACTCTGATCCTCAAGCGGGGGGCCATCACCGCGACGAGGCAGCTCCGAGAGTGAACGTCCTGCTCAGCGCCGCTTACGTTTGGACCGTTGCTCCACCAGCCGCTCGGAACTGTCACGTTCAGCGGAGCCTGCGACTTCCCGGCCAACACCACCTTGTGGTGCCACTCGCGCTGGTAGGCCCGGCGGGCGGCGGCATCGGTGCGGCGGGTCAGGGCGGCCAGTGCGCCAGCAGCGCATCGAGCCCGTCGCCGTTCTCGGCTGACGTGGTGACCACGTCCACGCCCGCCGCCTGCAGGCTGACCTTCCCGACGACGTCGTCCGCTGTGTCTGCAAGGTCGGCCTTGGTGATGATCACCAGCGGCACCGCGCCGGAATCCCAGGCTGCCACGAGTGTGCGTTCCAGGCGGTTGTGCGTGAGCGGCCGGTCCACCGGAACCACCACACCCACCACACCCATGTTCGCGGCCAGGACCTGCGCCTCCGAGGAATCTTCAAAGGCGCGCTTCCGGCTGAGCTCAGACCGGCGCGGAAGGATCCCGGTGATCTGGCGGCCGCCCGCGCGGTTGGGCCCGATCCACACCCAGTCGCCGGTAACCGGAACGCCGGCGTCCAGCGGGTACGGCAGGTGGAGCAGTTCGCGGCCGACGGCTGTGAGGACGAGGTTGCGGTCCACCCGCACCACACGTCCGCGTTCGTTGCGCTGGTTCGCGGGGTGGCGACTCTGGTGTTCGGGTTCGTGCACGTCAAAGTACGCGGCGACGGCGGGGGAGTAGCCGTACGTTGTGGGTCCTTCACGGCCGGAGGTTGATAGGGAATAACTGTCCAGGCTGATGCCTGAGGAATTGTTCAAGGTGAGTCCTCGGGAGAGGTCTCCAGGCTCCGGATTCAGCGTAGCCATGCGGCCGCTAGGCCTGTCCGTTGGTGTGTTGCGCGCTTACGCCGTGCGGATGCTGGAGACGGTGGTGATTGGTTTGATGTGTGCGGGGCGCTCTGGGCGCGCGGCTGTAGCAGTCATCAAAACCACCTCCGTTTCTCTCCAGATGTCCGGATGCTGTCGCGGACTTTCGGCTCTGCGTCTAGCTGCCAAGAGTTGCGTTGAGTAGGGGGCAACTGGGATACGTGCGGGCGAGGCTCATTCGTGGGTAGCGACGGCAATATAGTTGATGCACCCGCACTTCCCAGAGCAAGGAACGCCGAAATGTCAGAGACGTACTTCCTGGTGGTGGTCCGCTACCAGGTGAAACCCGAAGAAACGGAAACGGTCCTGGGACTGCTGGGCGAGATGGCCGCAGCCACCCGCGCGGAGGAGGCCAACATTTCCTACGAGTTCTTCCAGGGTGTGGAGGACCCCGCGCAGATCGTGGTCCTCGAACGCTACGCGGATGCGGCTGGTTTTGCCGCCCACCGTGAATATGAGCACATCGAGCGGATCGGTGCAGCGCAGATCATCCCTCGGCTGGCGCGCAGGACCATCCAGACGTTCGACGTCAGGGCGGACTCCTAGGTCTATCAGCCCTGGGCTGCAGCCATTACGCGCTCACCGTTGAAGTATTCGAGGTGCCAGCCCTTGGTGGCATGATGGTGGGCCAGGTTCAGCACGGCGTTGTCGATCCTGTGCAGGGTGCGGCCGATGGCACGGTTGAGGCTCACCCGTAGGAGCGTGCCGTGGGCGACCACCAGGACGCGACGGCCTGGGAATTCAGTCGCCAATGCTTCCAGCGCCCCCAACCCGCGAGCGGCCGCGTCTTCCTCAGTTTCGGCGCCGCGGTAACCGCCGGGGATGCGCAGGGCCTCCAGCTCGGGGCCGGCCTGGAGGCCTTCGGCCTGTCCGAAGCTGCGTTCGGCAAGCGCCGGAATGTGCCGGGTAACGCTCAGCCCCAACCCGTCTGCTATAACGTTGGCCGTTTCCGCGGCACGGCTAAGCGGCGAGGACACGATCGCATCCCACGCGTAATCTGAGAGGACGTCGACGGCGTCGCGCGCCTGGCCACGGCCGACGTCGTTCAGTGGAATGTCAGTGGCTCCCTGGAGCCGACGCTGCGCATTCCAGTCTGTCTGGCCATGGCGGATGAGGGCGAACGTCGTAAGGGTCATGCTGTCTATTCTCCCTGACGGCGGGCACGGTCCGGGCAGCCGTCGGGCTCAGGGGCCCGGCCACTGCTCGGGGTCGAAGCCATAGGTGTTGGGAGCAGTTTTCCGGTCAGTCGTTACGGCGGGGCCGTTCCCGTCGTCGTCGTGATGATGTGGTGGGCTCTGCCCGTCAGAAGCCTGTTTGACAGGCAGGCGGGGCGCGGTCCGGACGGGTGCATCTTTGGCCACGGTCGAAACCTCTCAAACACAGATGTTTGGTCCCGCTGCTTGAACCGTTGTAGGCATCCTAACCCCACGGTACCGTTCTGTCGCCGGGAAATGTCGGCGGGAAATGTCGGCGGGAAATGCTGATGGCCCCGCAACTCCTTCCGTGTCAGGATCAGGTATGCCACACCGCCTGATGCTGCTTGATACTGCGTCCCTGTACTTTCGCGCTTTTTATGGCTTGCCGGACACGATCCGACGGACCGACGGAGCGCCGGTGAACGCCGTCCGCGGCCTCCTGGACATGATCGCCCGCCTCACCACGGACTACGGGGCAACTCACCTGATTGCCTGCTGGGACGACGACTGGCGTCCGCAGTGGCGCGTGGACCTGATTCCGACCTACAAGTCGCACCGGGTCGCCGAAGTGGTGGCGGATGCCCCTGACGTTGAGGTGGTCCCGGACGCTCTTGAAGCGCAGCTTCCGATGATCCGCCGCGTCCTCGGGCTCGCCGGCATCGCCATTGTCGGGGCTGCGGAACACGAGGCCGATGATGTCGTTGGCACCTACGCCAGCCACGCGGACCTCCCCGTCGATGTGGTCACCGGCGACCGGGATCTCTTCCAGACGGTCAACGACGAGCGTCAGGTGCGGGTGATCTACACCGCGCGGGGCATGAGGAACCTCGAGGTCGTGACGGACGCCGTCGTTGTCGGGAAGTACCGCGTGCTCCCGGAGCAGTATGCAGATTACGCGACCCTTCGCGGCGACGCCTCCGACGGGCTGCCAGGCGTGGCCGGCATCGGCGAGAAGACGGCAGCGTCGCTCCTGGGCGAGTACGGCACGCTGGAGGGCTTGCTCGCTGCAGCCGCTGACGGGGAAGGCGGTATGTCCGCGTCCGTGCGCTCAAAGCTCGCCGCTGCCGCCGACTACCTGACTGTCGCGCCCACCGTCGTGAAAATCGTGCGCGACCTGAAGCTTCCCACGCTCGAGGAAGCGGGAGCGCAGCTGCACCCCGTCGTCGGCGCATCGCGCGCCGAACTGGAGCATCTTGCCGTCGAATGGAACCTTGGCGGTTCGGTCAAGCGGCTGCTCGACGCGCTTGACCAACGCTAACGGTGATTCTGCATGCGCCGACGGGGACGTCCGGTCCGACGCGGCAGCCGAAGTATCGGGGGAGCTAGACCATCTGGGGGACGCCCCACTCCGGCCATGGTTCGTCCACTGGTGCCTGTTGCCGGATCCAAGCCGGAAGGGGATCCTCAGGCATGGCCGTGCTAGGGCATAGTTCCAGCCCGTCGGGCGGGAACGGATCCGGATCGTCGAGCGGCCACTGCAGCCAGACCCACTCCGGCAAGGGATCTACCGGTCGCAGATTCTCAGGCGGAGGTTCGCGGGACAGGATGTCTTCAGGCACGTCCGGGCCAAGTTCCAGGTGTCTTGCTTCATTCTTGAATTGGGGTGGCCAGTCGGGTGGTTCCCAGTCCTGTTGTTCGCTGGCGTACTGACGGCCTGTCGGTGAAATCCAGCCTGGTGGCATGTCGGCGGTCGCACCGGTGGGTGTCCAAGCCGTGGTGTGTTTCAGCCTGTGGTGTTTGTGGCATGGCTGGCCGAGGTTGCTGATGCCGGTGGTGCCGCCGTCTGCCCATGAGAGAAGGTGATCGGCTTCGTTGTCCAGGGATTGGTTGGTGCAGCCGGGGAACGGGCATTTCCCGTCCCGCAGGCGGAGCCATTGCCGCATGCTGACCGGGATGCGGTAGCTGGTGCGCCCGATCTCCAGCGGTGCCCCGTCGCGGGGATCGGTAAGGACCCGGTGGAACGACGTGGAACTTTCGGCCATCAGCCGGCTCGCCATGGAGGCCGGGATTGGACCGTATCCGTCGAGCATGGCGGGTTCGTCGGTGAGGCCCATAAGGGAGAACACCGGCACGGTCATAAGGACCTGCGCTGACGGTGACGGGGCGTCGTCGGTTCTGCCGCCCAGGAGCCAGGAAGCGGCGGTGTCGGCGCGGAGTTGGGTCAGTGTTCGCGTCTCGGCGGGGCCCTGCATTGCGCGGGCTGCGGTGGTGGTACGGTCCCAAATCCCCGCCGCCTGGTCCGCGGGGAGGTAGGCCGAGAGCCAGGCCATGCCGTCCCGGTCCGGGGCGAACTCCAGCCGGCGGTCCAGGGCACTTTTAGTGTGGCGCCTTTCGATGCTGTCCGGGTGGTGGCGTTCGCGCCAGGTCCGGGCTTGGTGCCGGAACCGGGACGGTACGAGTTCCCCGGCGGGACAGCCCTGTGCCGGGTTGGGTGCGTCCGGGTCCAGGAAGTGGGCTTCCAGGGCGGCAGCGCCAGCCGGGTTCAGGCTGGCTGTTTCGTCGACCATGGCCCGGGCATGCTGCCACGAAATGTTCCCGGCCTGCAGGGCGGCCAGCGTCAGCGGCAGGGTGGTTGTCAGTTCATGGGCCTCGGCCAGGAGCGCACCGGCCGTCCGCTCGCTGACCGCCAGGACGCACGCTACCTCAGCGACTACCGCCATCTCCTGAGCGATGCGGCCCTGCGGCAGCGCGTTTGGGGAGGCCATCGCCCGTGTACTGTCGGCGAACCCTGCTGCGGCGTGGACTACCAGGGCAGCCGTCGCGGCTTGCAGCCGGGCCGCCTCCGCGAGGGTGTCCAGCCAGCCGTCCAACTGATGCCGCAGCGGATCCGGATCCTCTTGACCCGCGGAGCCTGCGCCGGGGATCACTACGGCAAGGGCAGCGACAGACGCCTTGATGGCATCCAACGCCTCCACCGCTGTTGTCCCTTTCATACTCACATCATCTTGCGAGGCACTGACATTTAAGGTCCCCGGGTGCCTGTTCCGAGAAAAACTCCGGGAAAGTTTTTTTCGGCCGCCGGCTGGGGGCCGATATGCCATGCTGTGGCGGGCCTGGAACGGCGCCGCGCTCTGACGCGCTGGTTGCTCAGTCAGTTGCCGTGAGGAACCGGCCGTTCCTGATCCGCGACGGGCCAAAGGCGACGGTGAGCGGGGCAATGGCCCGCGGTCTGCGTTCCCGCGCCAGTGGACGGCCGACGGCGACATGGGGCACCCAGTGCGGGTAACGGTAGCCCAGTGCCGGTGAGCTGAGGATGAAGTCGTCCACATTGTCCACGAGGAGCCGGTCCAGCAGATCATGCAGGCCCTGCACCAGGGACACCTGGTAGTCCTGCACCCGACGGGGCACGTCCACTCCGAGTCCGGAGATGCCTCCGCCACCCAGCACGATCAGTTGTTCAGAGGTTCCCGTGAACCCGTCCAGTACGGGCAGGCCCTGCAGCCAGCCCGTTGTGTGCCGGGCGGCGTCACCGGCCGGGGTGATCCCCTTGGTCCAGTCCGCGACGTCCTGCGCAAAATCCGCCAAGATGCCGATATGCAGCAGCGTCAGGTGCAGCCCCTGCGGCCTGCGCAGGGCGCTGACATAGCTGCCCAGGGCCTCGTAGTCAGAGGGGGCTGATCCCACCGCCAGGACCGGAACCTCCACGGTGATGCGGGGCAACGGCTGCACACGGACCTCCTCACAGCGGCACGGACCTTTTGGGCTCTGGCTGCAATTATCCACCGCTGTGGCCGCCTCGTCCCGGTAGTTGCTCTTGCCCTTGCGCCCGCCAGGGTGTCGAATCAGAGAACACGATTCGGCCCGGTGCATGGCGAAGACGCCAGGAGGTTCCCATGTCAGTGAAAGGCGCAAAGGACACAGCGCGGACACCGGGGCGTGGAGGGCCGGAAGTGCGCCGGGCTGAGGCTTCCAACGGAATCGCGGTAGCGGATTCGAAGCAGGTGCGCAATGTGGCGCTTGTGGGGCATTCGGGCGCCGGGAAGACCCTGCTGATCGAAGCATTACTGGCCGCCCACGGCATGATTTCACGCAAAGGCTCCATCGCGGAGGGCACCACCGTCAGTGACTCCGACCCGTCAGCAGTGCGGCAGCAGCGGTCGGTCACCCTGTCCCTGGTTCCGCTGCTTATCAACGGCATTAAGGTGAACCTGCTGGATACGCCAGGGTATCCGGACTTTATCGGCGAACTTCGGGCGGGGCTGCGGGCTGCGGACTCCGCCCTCTTTGTTGTCTCCGCCGTGGACGGCATCGATGCCACCACTACGGCGCTCTGGGGCGAATGCGAACGCCTCGGCACGCCGCGGGCCGTGGTCATCTCCCGCGTTGACCACCCCCGGGCAGATTACGACGGCGTCCTGGCCGCCTGCCAGCGGGCGTTCGGCGACGCGGTGCTGCCACTGTACGTCCCGGTCCGGTCCGGCGGCGAAACCAGCGGGCTGCTCGGATTGTTGACGGGCACGGTCTCGGACTACTCCGCCGGGGAGGCGTACGCCGGTTCCCGGGACGCTGACCCCGGCGAGCGCGCGGAGTCTGAAACCGCCCGGGGCCGGCTCATTGAAGGGATCATCGCCGAAAGCGAGGACGAGACCCTGATGGACCGTTATCTGGGTGGTGAGGACATCGATACGGATGTCCTCATCGCGGACCTGGAAACCGCCGTCGCCCGTGGTTCCTTCTTCCCGGTCCTGCCCACCTCCGCTGTCACCGGGCTCGGCACCGCGGAACTGATGGAAGTCCTGACCAGGGGCTTCCCGTCGCCGGTGGAGGGCGGCCTCCCGGCGGTGACGGACTTGGCGGGCGGTCCCGCGGCGGCCTTGGCCTGTGACCCGGACGGGCCGCTGGCGGCTGAGGTGGTGCGCACTACCATTGATCCGTTCCTGGGCAGGGTCTGCCTGACGCGCGTCTTTTCGGGTACGTTGCGTGCTGACACTCCCGTGCACGTCGGCGGGCACGGGCTCGCGGACCGCGGCCATCAGGACCATGACACTGACGAGCGCGTCACCCACCTGTATTCCCCGTTGGGCACCAACCTGCGTCCGGTAGCGCACGCTGTTGCCGGTGACATCTGTGCGCTGGCGAAACTGGGAAGCGCCGAAACCGGGGACACGATCTCGGCCAAGGACCAGCCGCTGCTGCTGGCCACCTGGGAGATGCCGGAGCCGCTGATGCCGGTGGCAGTCGAGGCGGACTCGCGCAGTGACGAGGACGCGCTGGCCCGAAGCCTGGCCAAAGTGGCCGCCGGCGATCCCACGCTGCGTGTGGAGCGGAACGCGGAAACACACCAGCTGATCCTGTGGTGCATGGGGGAGGCCCATGCCGAGGTGGTGCTGGACAGGCTGCGCGACCAGGGCGTAAAGCTGCACACCGTTGGCGTGGTGACGCCGCTGCGGGAAACGTTCGCCGCACCGGCCACGGGCCACGGCCGGCACGTCAAACAGTCCGGCGGGCACGGGCAGTATGCCGTCTGCGACATCGATGTGGAGCCGCTGGACCGAGGCGGCGGATTCGAATTCGTCGACAAAACGGTAGGCGGGGTGATTCCAGGTACGTTCATCGCCTCCGTCGAGAAAGGCGTGCGCTCGCAGATGCAAAAAGGCTTGGCTGCCGGGTTCCCCGTGGTAGACCTGCGCGTCACCCTGGTGGGTGGCAAGGCCCACAGCGTTGACTCGTCAGACGCCGCCTTCCAGGCGGCAGGCGCCCTGGCGCTCCGGGAGGCCGCCGCGGCCGGTCGCATCCAGCTGCTCGAGCCCGTTTCCTCGGTCAGTATCACCGTGTCCGAGGCGCACGTAGGTGCCGTGATGAGTGACCTCTCAGCACGCCGCGGCAGGCTCACCGGTACGGCCACCACCGGTGGTGAACTGACCGAAATCAGCGCGGAAGTCCCTGATCAGGAACTGCTGAAGTACGCCGTGGAGCTGCGGGCGCTGACTGCCGGAACCGGCCGGTTCCGGCGCCGCTACCTCCGGCACGACCCGGTGCCCAGCGGCTCATGAGCGCCGCATCATGAACCCCGCCGCGCTGAAGATCCAGCGCATCTACCTCACCCTGACCCTGGGCAATACGCTGGCGGCCTCATTCATCTGGGGAATCAACACGCTCTTTCTCCTGGATGCCGGGCTGAGCAACCTGGAAGCCTTCGCGGCCAACGCCTTCTTCACGGCCGGAATGGTCCTGTTCGAAGTGCCCACCGGGGTCATCGCGGACGGTTGGGGACGCCGGGTCTCGTTCCTGCTCGGCACGGTGACCCTGGCTGCCTCCACCTACCTGTATTACCTGCTCTGGCAGTTGTCCGCGCCCTTCTGGGCCTGGGCGGTGGTGTCGGTCCTGCTGGGCCTGGGTTTCACGTTCTTCTCCGGCGCCGTGGAGGCATGGCTGGTGGACGCGTTGCACTTCTCCGGCTTCGACGGTGCTTTGGAGGCGGTGTTCGGACGGGCGCAGATGGTCGCCGGCGTCGCGATGCTCGTGGGCTCGACGGCCGGCGGCGTGATCGCCCAGGCCACTGACCTTGGGGTCCCGTTCCTGTTGCGCGTAGGCGTACTCCTGGCGATGTTCGGGGTGGCCTTTTGGCTGATGCACGATGTTGGTTTCACCCCGGAACGTTCTCCCCATCCGCTGGAGGCGACCCGGGCCGTGCTGTCCGCTTCCATCGACAACGGCCTGAAAAACCCGCCCGTGCGGTACATTATGCTGGCCGCACCGTTCAGCGCCGGCGTGGGGATCTATGTCTTCTACGCGCTGCAGCCCTACCTGCTGGAGCTCTTCGGCGACCCGCACGCCTACTCGGTGGCCGGACTCGCCGCGGGCATTGTGGCCGGCGCGCAGGTGGTGGGCGGCTGGCTGGCGCCGATGGTCCGGCGCCTGGTCCGCAAACGCACCACGGTCCTGGTGGTGAGCAGCAGCATGGGCGCACTGATCCTGGTGGCGCTCGGCATTACGGGCGTGTTTTGGGTGGCGCTGCTGCTGCTGGTGCTGTGGGCCCTGGTCTCAGCGGCGGGCACTCCGGTGCGGCAGGCCTACCTGAACGACATGATCGCTTCAAAGCAGCGGGCAACGGTGCTCAGCTTCGATTCACTGGTGGGATCCAGCGGCGGCATTGTGGTGCAGCCGCTCATGGGCCGGACAGCGGATGTGTACGGCTACCCCCTCTCGCTCGCCATCAGCGGTGTGATCGAACTGTTCGCCGTGCCGTTCCTGCTGGCGAGCCGCCGACGGCGCTCGCCGGCCGACACAGCAACCACCGACACAGCAACCACCGACACAGCAACCACCGACACAGCAACCACCGACACCGGCCCATCGGCCTGAGGCTATGGACCCGGCACAAAGAATTTGAGCCTTGAGAGTCCCAACCCGTCGGAGTATCGTGGCGCAAACCCACCTTGCGCAACACCCTGACTTGGGAGCGATCATGCCTAGTGTGCGACGTCGATTGGCTGCTGTGACGGCTGTCCTAGCCTTGAGCGTAACTACCGGGGCGGTGACCAGTCCCGCGTTCGCAGACCCCCGCGCGACGGATAAAGCCCCGACAGCCACCGGCTACGGCGGGGCGGTGAGCACCGTTGATCCCGAGGCGTCCGCTGCGGCGATCGAGGTCCTGCGCGACGGCGGCAACGCCGCGGATGCCGCCGTCGCCGCGGCCGCGACCCTGGGTGTGACCGAGCCCTACAGCGCCGGCATCGGCGGCGGCGGATACTTCGTGTTCTACGACGCGAAGACCGGCAAGGTGGGAACCATCGATGGCCGCGAAACGGCTCCGGCAACGATGCCCGCCGACGCGTTCATCGATCCGGCCACCATCACGCCAGCCAACCCCGCAGGCAGTCCATACCCGTTTACCCCTGAACTGGTCACCAGTGGCGTCTCCGTAGGCGTCCCCGGAACGCCGGCCACGTGGGAGCGGGCCTTGGAACGGTGGGGAACGCTGGACCTTGGCGAGGCCCTCAAGCCCGCCATCAAGGTAGCTGGCCGTGGCTTTGTGGTGGATGAAACGTTCCGCCAGCAGACGCTCGATAACAAGGTCCGGTTCTCGGCCTTCCCCGCCACGGCGAGTCTCTACCTACCCGGCGGTGACGCTCCCGCCGTCGGCAGTATCTTCCACAACCAGGACCTCGCCAGGACGTACCGGCTCCTCGCCAAACAGGGAACCGACGCTTTCTACGGCGGGACGCTCGCAGCGGAGATCGCCGCCACGGTCCAGTCACCGCCGAAGAGCGACACCACCACGCTGCCTGTTCCGGCCGGCTACCTCACGACGGCGGATCTCGCCGCATACCGGACGCTGGACCAGGAGCCCACGCATGTGGAGTACCGCGGCTACGACGTCTACGGCATGGCGCCGTCCAGCAGCGGCGGCACAACAGTGGGAGAGGCGCTGAATATCCTGGCGCCCTTCAACCTCCGTGAGATGACCACGCCGGATGCCCTGCATCACTATCTCGAGGCCAGCGCACTAGCCTTCGGGGACCGTGCCAAGTACGTGGGCGACCCGGCCTTCGTCGACGTCCCCACCGATGCCCTCACCGATCCGCAGTTTGGCAAGGAGCGGGCCTGCGCCGTTGACCCCGCGACCGCGGCAACCAAGCCGGTACCGGCAGGGAATGTGTCAGAGTACGACGGCGTGTGCCCGGTTACGCCGGCGGCAGCCGCAGACGAGAAGGACACCGAAAACATCTCCACGACCAACCTGACTGTCGCTGACAAGTGGGGCAACGTGGTGGAATACACCCTGACGATCGAGCAGACCGGCGGTTCCGGCATGCTGGTGCCCGGCCGCGGATTCCTGCTGAACAACGAGCTCACCGACTTCTCCACGGTCTATGTCGCCACAGACCCGAACCGGATCGAGCCCGGCAAGCGCCCACGGTCCTCGATGTCGCCCACCATCATCCTCAAGGACGAAAAGCCGTTCCTGGCGCTCGGTTCCCCCGGCGGATCGACCATTATCACTACGGTCCTGCAAACCATCTTCAACAGGGTGGACCTGGATATGAACATTCTGGACTCGCTGGCGGCACCGCGTGCATCCCAGCGCAACACCGCCAATGTCACGGCCGAGCCGGACTTCATCAAGGCATATGGAGACGCGTTGGCACCATACAAACACAAGCTGGTACCTGCCGGTGACGCCTTCACCTCGGCTGCCGAAATTGGTGCGGCGACAGCCATCGAGTTTGGGCCCGGCAAGAGCGTGACCGCGGTTGCCGAGCCCGTGCGGCGCGGCGGCGGTTCGGCGATGGTGGTCAAACCGTCGCGGTGAGGCCGGGCGCCGGGGTGCCGCCCCCAAACGCAAACCACAAACCGCAAACCGCGAGCGGGCCGGGTTCGCGGCGGTGGGACGCGGTGGACCGGGTTACTGCCCCATTCCGGGACGGACGGCCACAAACTCGATGGTGGTCTGAACCTTTTTCTGCGGGCCACGGGAAAACCCCTTGGCATCAAGCTGGTTCTGGGCGCGGTACACGGCCAGAGCGTCGTCGTAGAGCTCGTTGAGCCGGCGGCCGGAGAACTCCTCCTGGGAGCCGTCGCTGAACGTGACAGTCACGGCGGCGCTGGCCGGGAAGTGCCGCTTCATGCGGATGAAGCCTTCGGAGTCCTGCTGGAGGTTGATCAAGGGAAATCCTGCTTTCATGGTCGGTGACCTCCAGTCTGACCTATCCCACCGCACCTGTGCTGCCGCCGGTGCGTGATTGCGGCGACAATGGACGGGTGATACCGCCAACCAATTCCGACGCCGTCCGTCCGGGCACCTCTGCCGCCGGCACCTTTGATCTGGCGGCCATCGGCACCGGTCTGGCCTTTGCTGAATCGCTCGGGGAGTTGTCCTCCGTGCTGCGCGCGGGCGGTGCGGCGGGTACGGCCGTGGTGCAGGCGCCGCCCGGCACCGGCAAAACAACCCTTGTCCCGCCTCTGCTCGCCAACCTGACGGGACACACCAAGGCGCCCCGGCGCGTGGTGGTCACCCAGCCCCGGCGGGTGGCCGCCCGCGCAGCCGCCCGCCGGTTGGCCGCACTGGACGGCAGCCGGATCGGAGACCGTGTGGGGTACACCGTCCGCGGTGAACGCCAGGCCGGGCCCGCCACCGTGGTGGAGTTTGTCACGCCAGGGATCCTGCTGCGGCGCCTGCTCGACGATCCTGGCCTGGAGAGCATCGGCGCGGTCATCCTGGACGAGGTCCACGAACGCGGCCTCGAAACCGACCTGCTGCTGGGCATGCTCAGCGAAGTGCGCCAGCTGCGCGGCGACCTCACCCTAGTGGCCATGTCGGCCACCCTTGACGCCCCCCGCTTCGCCACCCTGATAGGGGGTGCGGCCGGGAATGCAGGGACAGGACATGCAGGGACAGCGGACGACGGCGGCGGGCCGGCTCCCGTCGTCGACTGCCCCGCAGCCCTGTACCCCTTGGCAGTGGAGTGGGTGCCCTCCGCTTTGCCACGATTGGACGACCGCGGGGTGACGCGCGGGTTCCTGGACCACGTGGCAGATACAGCCGCGCAGGCCCATGCTGCGGCGATGGCGCAGGACGCCGGCACCGATGCACTGGTGTTTGTCCCGGGCGCCTGGGAGGTCTCCTATGTGGCGGCCCGGCTCCGCGGCCGGGCGGCCCCGGGGACCGAGGTGCTGGAACTCCACGGCCAGGTCAGCCCAGCCGAGCAGGACCAGGCCGTCTCCGGGCGCCGGCCGGGCGGCCCTGCACGGATCATCGTGTCCACGGACCTGGCCGAATCTTCCCTGACCGTCCCCGGGGTGCGTCTGGTCATCGACTCCGGGCTAACCCGCGAACCCCGCCGCGATGCCAGCCGGGGCATGTCCGGACTGGTAACTGTTTCCTGCTCACGGGCCTCCGCGGAGCAGCGCGCCGGGCGGGCCGCGCGGCAGGGTCCGGGCCGGGTGGTGCGCTGCTACGACCAGAGGACCTATGGTGCCGCGCCGGCGCATGTGACGCCGGAGATCGCGGTCGCGGACCTGACCGGTGCTGCGCTGGTCCTGGCATGCTGGGGATCACCGGGCGGCGCCGGGCTGGCTCTTCCGGATGCACCTCCCGCGGCAGCCATGGGCGAAGCTATTGAAGTCCTGCGCGAACTCGGAGCCGTGGCCCGCGACGGGCACGCCACCAAGCTGGGGCGGACACTGGCCAGGGTCCCGTCGGATCCCCGGCTGGCCCGCGCTCTGCTCGACGGCGCAGCGGCCGTAGGCTACCGTGCCGCAGCGGAAGCAGTAGCACTCGTCGCCGGGGACCAGCGGGCCCCGGGCGCCGACCTCACGCGGCTGCTGACCGCCCTGCGCACCGGAAAGGACCCCGCCGCCCGGCGGTGGGCGGAAGACGTCCGCCGGCTGGAGGCCATTGCGCGGAAGGAGGCCACCGCCGTCGGACGGTCAGACATCGCCACCCTGGCATCCGAGGCGACGGTGACTGCCGCGGAGGCGGTAGGCGTCGTCGTCGCCCTGGCATTCCCGGACCGCGTGGCCCGGCGCGTCCCGGGCGACGGCCCGGCACGGTACCTGCTGTCGTCCGGCACCCGCGCTGGGTTGCCGGCAGGCAGTCCGCTGACCGGGCAGGAGTGGCTGGCCGTGGCGGAAGTTTCACGTGCCTCCGGCCGGGACGCTGCCGGTACCGGCGCGGTGATCCGCTCTGCGGCGCCGCTGATCGCCGACACCGCCGAGGCGGCCGCCGGGCACCTCCTGACCGACACGGTGGAAGCACAGTTCAGCCAGGGCCGGGTGAAGGCCAGGCGGGAACGGCGGCTGGGTGCCATCAGCCTTTCCTCCACCCCCGTCCGCCCCTCCGCAGAGGACGGCCGTGCCGCCGTGGCCCGTGCCCTCGCCAAGGAGGGGCTGGCAACCATCGGATGGTCGACGGCGGCTGACGCGTTACGCCGCCGCCTCGCCTTGCTGCGCCGCGAACTGGGTGAGCCGTGGCCCGATGTTTCCGAACCGGCCCTGCTGGCACGGCTGGACTCCTGGCTGGGACCGGAGCTCGAGAAACTGGCTGGCGGCGCAGCCACCAGCAGCATCGACCTCACCGATCCCTTGCGCCGGCTGCTGCCCTGGCCCGAGGCGGTCCGCCTGGCGGAGCTGGCACCGGAGGCGCTGAAAGTGCCGAGCGGATCGATGGTGCGGATCGACTACCCCGACGTTTCGGACAAAGCCTGGTCCGACGGTGCCGGGTCAGATGGTGCCGTGCCGGACCAGGCAGGAACCGGGAAGGCAGGCGCGGACGACGCCGGCCGGCCGGTTGTTGCGGTCAAGCTGCAGGAGTGCTTTGGCTGGGCTGAGACGCCGCGGCTGGTGGACGGCAGGGTCCCGGTCCTCTTCCACCTGCTGTCGCCTGCGCGGCGGCCGCTTGCTGTGACGGATGACTTGGCGTCGTTCTGGTCCGGGCCGTACGCCCAGGTGCGGTCCGAGATGCGGGGCCGCTATCCCAGGCATCCCTGGCCGGAGGATCCCTGGACGGCGCAGCCCACTGCGCGGACCAAAGCCCGCATGTAACGGCGGCCCGTCCGGCGGCCTTCTTTCGCCGTTTGCACAGGTGAGATGTCCGATACGTGGCTGAAACGTTGCGTCGACGCGCTGAAACATGGCGCAGTTAGGCTCGTTCCTACTTGGACAACGTGGTCCGGACCACCACACGAAGGGACACAATAATGTTGTTGCTTTTGAGTAGCCTGAACTTCCTCTTTGACGCCGGCCGCGGAGAGGGCAGCCACTCACACAACGGCGGGATCGGAAAGACCGATTTCCCCACCGGACGGCTGACCTCCACCGCCTGGGAAGGTTGGTGGCACGAGGACGCTGCGTAGCTGACGCAGGAGGCCGAACCGGAACAGGTTACTGCTCAGGGATCCAGTACGGCGCCGGGACGCCGGCTCCGGTGAGGTTATCGCAGCGGACCAGTTGGGTGCCGATCCTGGTGAGCAAGCAGTTTTCAAAGCTGGGACGCTCATCAGGGGTAACGGAATCCGTCCCGGCGCTTGCACCGGCAGTGGGCGCGAGAGCAAGCAGGATCATTGTGAGCAGAAGACCTGCCCGGTGTGAAGGTTTGGTGGGCTGGTACATGGCATGTCCCTTCGAAGAATCCTTGGTCTGACACCTCCACTTTCCGTCCGCCATGCCCCGCGCCACATCAGGCATGACCCCTTAAAAACAGGCGGGGTACCCTCAGTTCTGTACGCGCCTGCCACAGGGGTGCAAGCTGGGATGGTGGCGACACCGTGGGACGCCGGCGGCCCGGAATTGGTAGGACGGGACGGGGACCTGGCACAACTGACCGAAGTCATCAACGGCGTCTGCGCCGGCAAAGCCAGGACGGTCATCGTTTCCGGGGACGCCGGCGTCGGGAAGACAGCGCTCGTCCGCCGGGCCTGCGCATCAGCGCCCCCCGACGCGCTGATGCTGATTGGCGGGGCCCTGCCGCTGGCGTCTGTTGACGTCCCCTTCCTCGCGTTGAGGTCCGCGTTCCGGACCGCTGCCGCCAGGGTGGTCGGGACACTCCCGGCGCCTGAACTGTCTGGTGATGCCCGTCCGGATGTCCTGGTCCAGATCGATGAGTGGCTCACCGCCCAGAGCCGGCTGAGGCCGGTCATCCTGGTGATCGATGACCTCCACTGGGCGGACCAGAGCACCCTGGATGTGCTGATGTACATCCTGGCCGGCCCGGGCGACAGGCCGTTGGGCGTCATTGGGACAGTGCGCACCGGCGAAGTCCGCCCGGGAGGCGCACTCCACCAGTGGCTCGCCGACATCCGGCGGTTGCCCCGCATGGACGTCCACCGGCTGGGACCGCTGGACCGCCCGGACACCGAGGCCCAGCTCAGCCAGCTTCTGGGCGCTCCGCCGCATCAGTCCCTGATCAATGACGTCTATACGCGTTCGGCCGGAAACCCCTACCTCAACCTCCTACTGGTCGAGGGGCTGACCGCCGGAGCCCGGCACCTGCCCGCGGGCTTCCCGCCCGACCTGAAGTCGGCGGTCCTGCGCGCGTGGCGCGGGTTGTCAGCCGGAGCACGGGAGCTGACCCAGATCCTGGCACTTGGCGGGCGGGCGGCCAGCGCTGCGGAACTACGCGCGGTGGCCGGGTCCGCCGTCGAGCCGGACGGCGTTCTGCCGCTGCTGCACTTAGCCGTGGAGGCAGGCCTGGTGGACCTTGCGCCGGACGGCACGTACTGGTTCCACCACCCCATCATCGCTGAAGCGCTGGAACAGGGACTTGACGCGGGTGAACGGCGGCGCTGGCATGCGGCGTTCGCAGCCGTTTACGAGCGGCAACTCGACGACGGTGCCCGGCCCGACGCTGCGGTCGCGGTATCCCTCGCCGATCACTACGATGCGGCGGGTCGTCCTGCTGACGCCTACCGGTGGGCGCTTACGGCGGCGGATCTGGCATCCGCGAACGGTGCCCTCAGCGATGCCTTGCGGCTCCTGCGGCGTACCGTGCAATTGCGGGCCGCCTTGCCTGACGCGGTGGAACAGCCGCGGGACCTCTGGGACAGACTCCGGGCGGCTGCCCGGGAGTCAGGCGCCATGGCACAGGAGCTCGAAGCAATCGAGATATTGCTGGCATGCATCGACAAGGCGGAGGAACCGCTGGAAGCGTCCCACCTTATGGTTCGTCGGATGCACCTCCAGCTCTCTACCGGGCAGGCCTTCTTTCCGATGGCAGATATCCGCGAGGCAGTCCGGCTCTCAGCAGCAACGCCGCGACGCTGGGAGCACGCCCTCGCACTGGCCGAACTGGTCCACGCGAGTATGTGGCACAGCGAGCCCGGTGCGGATGCTTTGGCGTACCAGGCGCTTGCCCTTGCCCGCGAGACGGGGGATCAGCGGGCGCTGTCCTATGCACTGACCGCAGCGGCGATCGTGGCCAACACCGCCCATCGGTTCACCGAGTCACGCGATCTGGCGGCCAAAGGAGCCGTGGAAGCGGTCCGGGCCCGTGATTTCTGGGCCTACGTGCATGCGACCTACTGGACGGGCAATGCCCAGGACCCCTGGACCAGTGCAGAGTACGCGGACCTCCTGTGCCGGGCGAGACAGGAACTGATGGAACAGGGAGCGCCGCACGCATACATCTCAAAAATTGCGGCCACGGAAGCGGCCAGCTACCTGGCTGTCGGGGCGTGGCGGGAATGCCGGGCGGCCTTGCGGATCGCACTAAGCCTTGACCCTGGCCCCATGGGGGACGTGGATGCCCGGCTCACAGCCGCCAGGCTGGCCCAGCTGCAGGGCCGGCATGACGAAGCCGCAGTCCACCTTGCACGGGCCGACGAGCTGTACCAGGAAAACTCCGGCTACCTCAACCTCACTTTCGATGCCATCCGGGCGGAGGTGCATGTGGCCGCCGGTCGGCCTGAACTAGCCTTCACAGCGGCCATGGCAGGCGCCACGGGCCCAGGGCCGGCACCCACCATGTGCGAATGGCTGCTGCCGTTGGCGGCCCGTGCGCTCGCCGACCAGGCGCAGCGGGCCAGAGACCTGGGCGACCCCACTGCGGAACTGCTGGTTGCCGCCAAGGAACTCGAGCAACGCTTTCCCGGCGTCCTCCACGAACGCGTTGGCCATGCGGCGCTATACAACCGGCAAGTGGCGGCATTCGAACTCCTCTACACTGCCGAGCTGGGGCGGGTCCGGAACGAGCCAGGCAGCGCGGCGGCATGGGCCCGAACAGCGGACGCCTTTGGGGCCGCGCTCCTGCCGTGGGAAGAGGCATACGCCTGCAGACGGGCCGTGGAACTGCTGCTGCTCCAAGGTCACCACCGGAGTCCCCGGGCCGCTGAGTTCCTCCGCCGTGGACTGACGCTGGCGACGGACCTTGAGGCGGTTCCCATCAGGGTGGCCCTTGAACGCCTTGCTGCCCATGCGAGGATTCCGGTGGCGCCGGTAACGGCAACACCGCTGACCCTTGCGGCGCGGCTCCCCGGCCTGACACCACGGGAGCGGGACATCCTGGAATTCGTGGTGGCCGGCCGGACCTACGGCGAAATTGCCCGGGGGCTGATGATCAGCGAGAAAACGGTCAGCTCGCACATCTCGAACCTGCTGCGGAAGACCGGCGCCGCCAACCGCGTGGACCTTGCGCGGCTGGCCTCGGGGGCGGGACCCGTCAGCAACGGCTCCGCATAAACTCCGCGACTACCGGAGCCAGTGACGCCCCGATCTCGGCGGCGTCACGCTTCTTTCCGGCCACATCGAAAGAGTGGTCCCCACCGTCGATCCAGGCAAGGACAGCGGACGGGCCGATGCGCGACACCACATCCTGCAGCAGGGCCGGCGTGGCGAAGGTGTCGCGCGTGCCCTGCAGGAACAACATGGGGAGCGTGAGCCCGTAGAGGTGCTCGTCGCGGAGCTTTTCGGGCTTTCCGGGCGGGTGGAGGGGATAGCCGAGGTAGACGAGTCCGGCAGTGTCCATTCCCTCGGCAACTGCCATGGATGCCATCCGGCCGCCAAACGATTTGCCGGCAGCCCACACCGGTCCGGTATCACCGTGTTCGGTTCCCCGCCGCATTGCTTCATGCATGGCGGCGCGCCAGGCGGAGATGGCTGTCGGCGGCCGGTCCGGGAATTTTCGGCCGGCCTCGCGGTAGGGGAAGTTGAAGCGCAAGGTGGCAACGCCGTCGTCGTTCAGTCCACGGGTGAAACCGCTCATGAACGGGTGCTCCATGCCGGCGCCTGCCCCGTGCGCCAGCACCAGAGTGGCGAAGGGGCTGTCCGGGCGGGCGTAAACGCCGGAGACCTCAACGTCGCCGACGGGAAAGGTGACAGGGGATTCAGCTGCGGCCATAGGTCCATGATGCCGGATCACCGGCAGCCCTGCGTGCCGGGGTGCTGACGCGGCGGACCGTGCAGGGTAGGTTGTCCCCATGGCGAGCGAACAGACCACCCTCACTGTCCCGGGACCGCACGGCGAGCGCGAGATGCGAGTTTCCAGCCCCAGCAGGGTGCTCTGGCCGGAGCTGGGACTGACCAAGCTTGACCTCGCACGCTACATGGTGGATGTGGGGGCGGCTTTCATTGCCGCGAACGGTGCCCGGCCGGTGGCGCTGCAGAGGTACTCGGAAAACGTCGAGGGGGACCAGTTTTTCTCCAAGAACCCGCCCAAGGGAACCCCGGACTTCATCAGGTCGGTGAAGGTGGTCTTTCCGAGCGCACGCTCGCACCCCATGCTGGTCCTTGACGAACCCGCCGCTGCCGTGTGGGCAGTCCAGATGAATACGGTGGTGTTCCATCCGTGGCCCTCCCATGCGGAAAACACCGATAACCCGGACCAGCTGCGCATCGACCTTGACCCCCAGCCGGGAACAGACTTCGACGACGCCGTCCCGGCTGCCCTGGCGCTGAAGGAGGTGCTGGCGGAGGCCGGGCTGGACTCGTTCATCAAGACATCGGGGAACCGCGGCCTGCACGTCTACGCGCCCATCGAACCCACCTACGAATTCCTGGACGTCCGCCACGCCGTGATCGCCGCGGCCCGCGAGCTTGAGCGGCGGATACCGGAGAAGGTGACCACGGCCTGGTGGAAAGAGGAACGGGGCGTGAAGGTGTTCCTGGACTTCAACCAGGCCAACCGGGACCGCACCATCGCCGGCGCGTACAGCCCCCGCGCGCTGGCCCATGCGCCTGTCTCCTGCCCCATCACGTGGGATGAACTGGGCAGCACGGACCCCAAGAACTTCACCATCCTGACGGTCCCCGAGCGACTCAGGACCGTGGGCGATCCCTGGGCCGACATGGCAGCGCATCCGGGCACTATCGACGTGCTCCTGGGTTGGTGGGAGCGCGACATCAAGGCCGGCCTCGGCGAGCTGCCGTTCCCGCCGGACTACCCGAAGATGCCCGGTGAGCCCCCGCGGGTGCAGCCGAGCCGGGCCCGCAAGCCGGACTGAGTCGGTTCGAGCCGGCTACTCGAACCGGGACGGGTCCCCGGTGCCGCGCCGGACCACCTCGGCCACTCCGCTGGAGTAGTCGATTACCGTGGTGGGCTCTGACCCGCAGTCGCCGGAATCGATGACGGCGTCCACCACGTGGTCGAGGCGTTCCTTGATTTCCCAGCCCTGGGTCAGCGGGTCTTCCTCGTCGGGGAGCAGCAACGTGCTGGAGAGCAGCGGCTCGCCAAGCTCGGCCAGCAGTGCCTGGACCACCCGGTTGTCCGGGATCCGCACTCCCACCGTCTTTTTCTTCGGGTGCAGCAGCCTGCGCGGAACTTCCTTGGTGGCAGGCAGGATAAACGTGTAGCTGCCGGGCGTGACGGCCTTAATGGCGCGGAAGACATCGTTGCCGATGTTTACGAACTGGCCCAGCTGGGCGAAGTCCTTGCACACCAGGGTGAAGTGGTGCTTGTCGTCGAGCTTGCGGATATTCCGGATCCGGTCCAGCGCATCCTTGTTGCCCAGCTGGGCCCCGAGGGCGTAGCAGGAGTCCGTGGGGTAGGCGATCAGCCCGCCGTCGAGCACGATTTTCACGGCCTGCGTGATGGCGCGGGGCTGGGGATCCTGGGGATGAACATCAAAGTATCTGGCCATGCCCCTGAGCCTACGACAATTGCCGTCCCGCAACGCAGACAGGCACGGCACCGTGCGCACAACGCCGATGGCGTATAGGTTCAATCGGACGGGTGAGTCCCGTGCGGGCGAACGAAAGGTGGCAGCATGCCGGAATGGTTTCAGGCGTTGATGTGGGGAACCGTGGCCGGTGCCGCCCTGGTGCTGGGGGCCGCCGCGTCGTGGAAATGGGCGATTCCCTCCAAACTTGTCTCGTCCGTCATGGCCTTTGGGGCGGGCGTGCTGATATCGGCCCTGGCGTTCGAGCTCGTCGGTGAGGCGGTTAAGGGTGGGGGCCTGTGGCCTACCGTGACAGGATTCCTGGCCGGCTCCGTGGTCTACGTGGGAGCGAACATGCTCCTGACCCGGGCCGGCGCAAAACACCGCAAACGCTCCGGCGGCCAGCAGCCGTCGGAACAGGAGAGCCCCGGCAGCGGCACGGCCATCGCCTTCGGCGCCCTCCTCGACGGGATCCCGGAGTCGATAGTGCTCGGTGTCGGACTCATCACCGCCGGATCTGTAAGTCCGGCAATGCTTGTGGCTGTCTTTATCTCCAACGTTCCCGAGGGGCTTTCCGGAACCGCCGGGATGAAAAAGGCGGGCCGCAGCGCCAAGTACATTTTT
Source organism: Pseudarthrobacter psychrotolerans (assembly GCF_009911795.1). Classification (NCBI taxonomy): domain Bacteria; kingdom Bacillati; phylum Actinomycetota; class Actinomycetes; order Micrococcales; family Micrococcaceae; genus Pseudarthrobacter; species Pseudarthrobacter psychrotolerans. Next base: position 868,091 of record NZ_CP047898.1, read on the forward strand.
GGGGTCTGGGGAGGTATTGCCGTTGTGTCCGGGCTTGCCTCACTGATCGGTTACGTGGCGCTGGAGAACGCTCCGGGCGCCGTCGTCGCCTTCATCACCGCGATCGCGGCGGGCGGGATCCTGGCAATGCTCGCCGACACCATGATCCCGGAGGCGTTCGAAGAGCATCACAACCTCACGGGACTGACCACTTCGGTAGGGTTCCTGACGGCGTTCACCGTCCACCAGCTCGGGGGGTGACCTCCCGCCGTCGTCAACGGTCAGCCCACGTGCACCCACGGCCGCTTGGTGACATCCGGTTCGGCTTCGCGCAGGATCTCGCGCGTCACGGGAGCGATTTCGCCTTCGCCCAGCACCAGGAAGCGCAGGAGGTTCACGGCAGGATTGCCTTCGGTCCAGCGGAAGTAGACGTGCGGCATCAGCCCGGTCACATCGCGGATGTGCAGGAGCACCGAGGCGATGGTGTTGGGGACGCCCGGTCCGTGTACTTCCAGGACGGCAAACCCGTGCCGCACAACGCCCCGGACTTCCAGGGCCGTCTCGAAGTCGGAGGAATCGTCCACAATGACTTCCAGGAACAGCGTCTGGTAGTCGGCAGGGAAGTGGCTTGCTTCGGTGGCGGAGGCCAGCTTCTGCCGGTAGGCGTCCGCTGACTGGCGAAGCGGTTCATGGGCGATGATCCCGATAGGCCCGGCCAGGTTCTCCGCCATAAACTCCAGGGCCTGGGTGTCCAGCCGGACGTGCGTGGCGTGCAGTTCGAACGAGCGAAGCACCCTCGAGAGCAGCGAGATGCTGATGATCCCCAGGATGAAGAAGCCGGCAATCCGGATCCCTTCGGGACGTTCAAAGATATTGGTGACGGTCGTGTAGACAAAGAGCACCGTGATAATACCGAAGCCGATGGTCCGCTTACGCTGCTGAAGCCGGCGGGCCGAAAGCGTCACAGCCACTGCGGCCGAGGTCATCAGCACCAGGACGCCGGTAGCGTACGCACCGCCCTGTGCGTCGACGTCGGCCTCAAACAGCCAGGTGATCAGGAACCCGATCAGCGTGAAGACGAGTACGAGCGGCCGGACCGCCTTCGCCCATGCAGGGGCCATGCCGTACCGCGGCAGGTACCGGGGGACAAGGTTCAGCAGGCCGGCCATCGCGGACGCACCGGCGAACCACAGGATGGCGATGGTGCTCAGGTCGTACACCGTTCCGAAGCCTGCCCCGAGGTATTCGTGCGCCAGGAACGCCAGCGCCCGCCCGTTCGCTTGCCCGCCCGGCAGGAATTCACGCTCGGGGATCAGGACCACGGTGGTGAAGCTGCTGGTGACCAGGAAGGAACTCATGATCACGGCGGCGGTGGTCAGCATCCGCCGGGTTCCCTGGATCCGTCCGGCCGGGTTTTCCTCGGTATCGCCCGCGCCGCCAAGGATCTGCGGCATCACCGCGACTCCGGTTTCAAAGCCGGACAGTCCCAGCGCCAGCTTGGGGAAGACCAGCAGGGCGATGGCAACCGCCATCAGCGGATTCCCGTGCGAGGTGTTCAGGGTCTGCCACCAGTCACCGACGGCGACCGGATGGGCGGCTGCCTCCACAAGCGACCTGGCGATGACCACCACATTGAGCCCCAGGTACAGGAGCACCAGCACAACGGCGACGCCGATCGCCTCCTTGAACCCGCGCAGGAAGACCGCAGCGAGCAAAGCAAGCAGCACCAGCGTCACGGCCACCCCTGGCCATGCAGGACGTCCGGGGCAAACGGATTCTCGACCAGGTGTGCCGTGGCATCGGCGGCGGACAGTGTCATGGTGATCATGAAGTCCGTCGCTGCAAACCCCAGAAGCACCAGCACCAGGAGTTTGCCGCGCCACTTGGGGAGCAGCCGCTCCAGCATGGCAATGGAACCCTCGCCGCGGTGGCTCTCGCCGGCGACCCGGCGGTAGACCGGCAGCGCGCCGAACAGAGTCACGGCTACCAGGACAAGCGTGGCCAGGGGAGAGACGGCCCCGGCCGCGAGCGCCGCGATGGCCGGCTGGTAGCCGAGGGTGGAGAAGTAGTCCACGCCGGTCAGGCACATCACCTGCCACCAGTGGTGCTTCTTCTCCTGGTCGGCGAGGCCGCCCGGACCCTGATGTGTACCCTTCGCGTCTTCCAGGCCGAACATCAGCCAACTGCCGAGGGCAGCCTTCCGCGTCGCACGCAGGGCCGAGGGATCGGCGGGGGGCCTGCTCATGGTGGTCATTCAAGCCTTTCAGTCCGAGGCACAGCACCGCGGGCACAGCCGAATCTAGTCCTGGCCAGGCGCTGTGGAGCCGTATTGCGGGCGATCTTGACGCATCCTTAACGCCCGTATGACCAACGCCACAACCTGCAGGGAAGGGACGCGCGGGGCGGCGGGATCCTGGTGGGAGAATGGCCGCATGGCACGGGAACGGATAGTCGTTGGCCTCAACGGCAGCGACGACGCAGAACTGCTCATCCGCCGCGCCGCCAGGATTCTCGAAAGGAGCGACGGCGGCGAGCTGGTGGCCGTCCACGTCCGCACCGCTGGGGGTGCCGCGGCCGAGTCTCCACAGGTTTTGGAGGCGCAGCGACGGCTGGTCAATGACCTGGGCGGGACGTACCACACCGTCTCCGCGTCGGATCCGGCCCGGGCCCTTTTGGATTACGCCCACAAGGCAGGTGCCACCCATATTGTTGTGGGGCAGTCGGGCAGCGGGCCGCTTGCCGGAGTGCTGGCAGGGTTGTTCGCCGGCGGCACCGTGGAGGCCCGGGTGGTCCGCGGTGCGGGGGACGTTGATGTCCGGGTAGTTCCCCGCGTCCCGACCAGGCGCAATGCACAGCGCAGGCGGCCTGACCTGGGCCGGCCCAGGGTTGGTGTTGGCTTTGCGCTTGCAGCAGCCCTGCCGGTCCTGCTGCAACTGCTGCTCGCAGCCTTTGACCACAGCGTTGCCACCGCCGTCCTGGTCCAGCTTGCCGGCGCGGTGGCGGTGTCGCTGGTGGGCGGGCTGTGGCCTGCCGTCGTCGGCGCGCTGTGGAGCAGCGTGCTGGTGAACTACTTTTCCACACCACCGTTGGGGACCTGGCCATCAGCGATCCGCAGGATCTCCTGTCCCTGGCCGTTTTTGCGGGCGTCTCAGTGGCCGTCGCCGGCGTGGTGGACAGGTCTGCCCGCCGGTCCAAGGAAGCCGCCCGCGCCCAGGCGGAGGCGGCGACGCTGGGTGACCTTGCGCTGGGAGCCTCCCGTTCGGAGGACACCCTTGACGGGATCCTGGCGGAGGCCTTGGACGTTTTTGGTGCCGCCGGTGCCGGGGTGTTCAGCAGCCGGGAGGGCAAGGCAGAAGGTTCCGGCCCGACGTCGGGACCCTCCGGAGTCCGCGGCGCGGACGCTGACGGCCGCGTCTGGTGGCTGGTTGCCGGGGCGGGGGATACCGCCGGGTGGGAGCCTGGCGTCATGGGCCTGCCGGGTACCACTGCAGAACCGGTCGACGACGACACCCGGCTGGTGCTGTTCGGCAGGGAGGTGCCTGCAGCGGAAAGCCGGCTGCTGGGCGCGTTTGCAGTCCACGTGAAAGCCCAGCTGGAACGCCGCCAGCTGGCCGTCAGCCGGCGCGAGGTGCTGCGGCTGGCCGAAGGGAACACCATGCGCACGGCCATCCTGAGGGCTGTGTCCCATGACCTGCGGACCCCCCTTGCCGGGATCAAGCTCGCCGCCGGTGGCCTGCTGCAGCGGACGGTCACCTATACGCCTGCGGAGGAACGGGAGCTGCTGGAAACCATTGACGAGTGCACGGACCGGCTGGGCCAGCTGGTGGGCAACCTCCTGGACATGTCAAGGATCACCGCCGATTCCGTCCGGCCGCTGCTTGGACCTGTGCGGTGGAGCGAGGTTGTTACCCCGGCCCTGCGCGGCCTCCCGGAAGGTACGGTCCGGGTGGAGCTGCCCGCCAACATGCCCACCGTCGAAGCCGATCCGGTCCTGCTGGAACGCGTCATTGCCAACATTGTGGAAAACGCCATCAAGTACGCACCGGGCTCCCGGATCGCCATCACCGGCGCTTCCGACGGCATGGGCGCAGCCACTCTGGACGGCTATCCGTCCGGCGAACTGCGGATCATCGATCACGGGACCGGCATACCCGCCGGTAAGGTGCTCGACATGTTCCAGCCGTTCCAGCGGCTCCACGACCGGCCCCAGGCCACCGGCGTGGGACTGGGCCTGGCCGTCGCTGACGGGTTCATGAAGGCCATGGGCGGCACGCTGACTCCACAGGAAACTCCCGGCGGCGGACTCACTATGGTGATCAGGCTGGCCCTTTCCACCGGCTCGCCGGGCGCGCGCCACGCGGCCGGCCAGCCGCGGCAGGAGGCCACATGAACACGGAGGACACAGATTCTTCAGTCACGCAGGGCGGCCGCCGGACCAGTGTCCTCGTGATCGACGACGATCCCCACCTGCTGAAGGCACTCCGGATCACCCTGCAGGCGCACGGTTACGCCGTGGACACAGCGGCCGACGGCGGCACGGCCCTGCGTGCCGTGTCTCACCGGCCGCCGGACGTGATGATCCTGGACCTCGGACTGCCGGACCTGGATGGAGCGGACGTCCTGCGGGAACTCCGTCGGTGGAGCAACCTGCCGGTGCTGGTGCTGTCCGCTCGCCACGGCTCATCGGACAAAGTCGACGCCCTGGACGCGGGTGCGGACGATTACATCACCAAGCCGTTCGGGCTGGACGAGCTCCTGGCCCGCCTGCGTGCGCTCCTCCGGCGTGTTCCCGAACCCGCATCCGTACCCACTGTGGCCGCATCCTCCTTTACCGTGGACCTGTCCCGGCGGCAGGTCACCAGGGACGGGGATGTTGTCCGGTTGACGCCGACCGAATGGAACATCCTGGAACTGCTGGTCCGGAACCCTGCCCGGTTGGTGACCCAGCAGCAGCTGCTGCTGCAAGTCTGGGGACCCGCTTACCAGACGGAAGCCAACTACCTGCGTGTGTACATGGCCCAGTTGCGGCGGAAGCTTGAGGCCGATCCCGGGAAGCCCCGCCACCTGCTCACCGAACCTGGTGTGGGGTACCGTTTTATGCCCTGAATCCTGCAGGAAATCCGGCGGCCGTGAACCCTATGAACACCGCGGGAAGTGGGGCAGGATGTTGACTGTTCCGAATACGTTTCAGTTCCGTACCGCAAGGAGAACCGGCCATGCCAACGACGCTCAACCCCTACCTAGGCTTCCGCGACAATGCCAGGGAGGCGATGACCTTCTATCAGTCCGTGTTCGGCGGCGACCTGGCCCTCAGCTCCTTCGGGGAGTTCCACGCCAGCGAGGATCCCGCGGAAGCCGACAAGATCATGCACGGCATGCTGACCGCCAGCAACGGACTGGTCCTGATGGGGGCGGACACGCCGAACGGTATGGACCTCGCCGCCGGCAGTTCAATCTCGGTTTCGCTCAGCGGCGACGACGAAGCTGAACTGCGCGGCTATTGGGACAAGCTGTCCGCCGACGGCGGCACTGTCACCGTTCCGTTGGAACCGGCGCCCTGGGGCGACATCTTCGGCATGTGCACGGACCGGTTCGGGACGGCCTGGCTGGTCAACGTCAACAACCCCCAGGCGGCTCCCGCGTCATAGCCGCTACTTCTCAGCCAAGACCACTTCCAAGCCAAGACGCAGAACGACGGAACAGCGGCGGGATATCCCGCCGCTGTTCCGTTTCCGTGATTATTCCTGCTGCTTCGGCTGCACGAAGGTCACAACCTCAGATCCATTTGGGGGCTGCGGGCACGTTTTCCAGTGGGACGCCATTCTGGGTGGCGGTGACGGCATGGGTGCCGCGTCCGGTGGCCCATTGGGTGATGCCGGGCAGGGTCCCGGTGATGACGGTCGGGTTCTCTGCGGCGGTGTCGCCGTAGGTGAGGTCAGTGCCGGTGACGGTGATGAGCAGGCCGGAGTGTGTGCCGCGGGTTTTCCAGGCGCCGGTGATGTCCCGCAGGAGCCGTCCGAGGACGGACACCGGGATGTCTGCGAAGCTGGCCCCGTTGTCCAGGTCCACGGCGTGGGTCCACACTTCGCGGGTCCGCATCCACACGGTTTCGCCGGCGGGGACTTCCCGGCCCTGCGCGGTTTTCACCTGGTGGTGCCAGGCCTGTTCGGGGAGGTCGCGCCATTCGACGTTCAGGTGCACGGCGGAGTGGTCGAAGAGGTTCCGCAGGGCGATCGGGGACAGGGTCGCGCCGAAGCTGATTTCGTGGTCCCGGGCCTCGGTGGAGGCGTACATGGGCGTCTCCACACCGGTGGAGGCCCATTCCAGCAGCCGGGCGATGGCGCGGGCGTTGTAGCCGATGTGCGCGGTCACGTGCCGGCGGTTCCAGCCCGGAAGCAGGGAGGGGCCGTCGAGTTCGTCGTCGGTGAGCTCGTTGAGCTTCCGGGCGAAGAACGCGGTCCCGCGCCGGGCCTGGAGCAGCGCTTCGAGCAGCTCCGGGTCGGTGGTTTGGTCCTGTCGGGCAACCATCAGGCTTCCTTGACCACGCGGTTGTTCAGCTGGCCCAGGCCTTCGATGGTGGTGACCAGGAGCTGGCCTTCCTGCAGGTAGCGCTTGGGGTCCTGGGCATGGCCCACGCCTCCCGGGGTGCCGGTGGCGATGACGTCGCCCGGGTTCAGGGTGATGATGGTGGAGATGTAGGAGACCAGGAACTCGGGGGTGAAGACGAGGTCGGAGGTGGGGGTCTGCTGCTGGATCTCCCCGTCCACGGCGCTGGTCATCAGCGGGCCGGCGCTGAATTCGTCCTGCGTGACCAGGGCCGGGCCGAACGGGGTGGACTTCTCCCAGGTCTTGCCCTGGAGCCACTGGATGGTGCGGAACTGGTAGTCGCGCATGGATACGTCGTTAAGCACGGCGTACCCGGCGATGTGGTCCTTGGCGTCGGCCTCAGCGATGCGGCGGCCGGTTTTGCCGATGACGACGGCGAGCTCGGCTTCCCAGTCCACGGTGTCGGATTCCTGCGGGAGGGCCAGGTCATCGTTGGGCCCGATGAGGGATTCGGCGTATTTGGCGAACAGGGTGGGGTACTCCGGGACTTCCCTCCCCATTTCCTTGATGTGGTTGCGGTAGTTGTGGCCCACGCAGATGATCTTGCCGGGGGCGGGAACGACGGCGTCGAGGTCCGCGCCCTCGGCCGGGTGGGTGGCGCCGTTGGCGGCCTTGGCGATGGTTTCCCAGGCGGGGTCCTTCAGGAGGGCCCCGACGTCGGTGAACCCATTGATCTCGGTGAGGGTGTCACCGTCCTGGCGGACAGCCACGGTGTTGGTGCTGCCGCCGTTGCCGGTGCCGGTCTGGGTGCGGAGGGTGAGGAGTCTCATGCGTTCTTGCGTCCTTCGGTGTAGGTGCGGTTAAAGTTCAGGCGTTCGAAAATGGGGGCGTCGCTGAAGCGGAACAGATCAAACTCGGCGTCCGGGCCGGCGTTCAGGGACCATTCCTGCCAGGAGGGGACGACGAACAGGTCGCCCTTGGCGAGGGTCTTGGTTTCGCCGTTCAGGGTGACGGTGCCGGTGCCTTCGAAGACCTGCCAGACACTGGACCCGACCTCGCGCAGGGCCTCGGTGGACGCGCCGGCGCGGAGGCGGTGGAACTCGGCCCGGATGGTGGGCATGACGTCGCCGCCGGTGGTCGGGTTGGAGTACCGGACGGCGGCGTGGCCCTGGGACACGGTGGCGGGGTGGCCCTCGTCCTCGAGGAGCAGCTGTTCGGCCAGGGCGGCGTCGGTGTGTTCCCACCGGTACGCGGCGATGGGGGAGTTGACGGTGTCCTGGAGTCCGGAGAGCGGGCGCAGTCCGGGGTGGGCCCAGAGCCGTTCGGACCGGGAGATGTCCGGGGTCGCCTCGTCGGTGACGCGTTCGGTGCCGAACTCGAAGAACCCGGCGTCGGCGTAGTGCACAAACGGAATGTCCAGCCCGTCGATCCAGGCCATCGGGGAATCGGTGTCGTTGTGATGGCCGTGGAAGTTCCAGCCCGGTGTGAGCAGGAAATCCCCGCGGCGCATCGCGACGGGGTCCCCGTTCACTACGGTCCAGACGCCCTCGCCTTCGACGACGAAGCGGAAGGCGTTCTGGGAGTGGCGGTGTTCGGGGGCGGTCTCGCGGGCACCCAGGTACTGGATCGCGGCCCAGAGCGTCGGGGTCGCGTACGGGGTTCCGGCCAGGCCGGGGTTCGCCAACGCGATCGCGCGGCGTTCCCCGCCGCGGCCTACCGGAACCAGGTCACCGGCGCGGGCCGCCAGCGGGTACAGGTCATCCCACCGCCACACATGCGGCACCGCCTTCGGCGAAGGGACCATCGGCATCAGATCCCCGATCTCCGTCCACAACGGAACCAGGTTCTCACTCTCAAAATCCTGATACAACTTCTCCAGCTGGGCAGCCTCCTCCGGCGTCGGCTCCGGAACAACCTGGCCGGCGGCAACAGAAGCATGCGTAAGATTCTCGGCGCTGACGGACATGGGGGCCTCCTTGTGGTGCGATGAGCGTTTGAGCGTACAAACGACTCTAGGCAGCGGAGTATGTGACCTCCAACATATTCTGTCCAGCAGAATTTAAGGGCAGGCCCGGCTTGTTGGCTCAGCCCTTATCGGCAGGGTTGGCGGCTATGTCGATTTCGAGCTGGCGCCGGGTCTCCAACATGACACCCACCAGTCCTGCGTCAAAAAGGCTGCGGAACCTTGCAGCCGGGGTGGCTACGCTCAATGCCCCGACGACGTCGCCGGCGCGGTTGTGCAGGGCCAGGCCCAGGGCGCTGATGCCCTCTTCGGTACCTTCGAAGTTGGCGGCAAATCCGTTGCTGCGAATGGTTTGAAGTTCCCGCAGGAAGGCCGGGTACTCGGCGTCGGGAATATTGTCGCCGCCGATCTCGGCATTGCTGCTGCGGAACAGCTGGTTCACCATGGCGGGTTCGAGTTCAGCCAGCATCGCCTTGCCGCCGGAGGCCTTATGGGCGGGCAGGACCGTTCCCTGGCGATCGCCCACGCGCAGGGCACTGGTGCTCTCCACCGTCTCCAGGAACCTGACCTTCGTGCCCACCCGGATCATCAGGTTGACCGTTTCGTTGACCCGCGAACACAACAACTCCATATGGGGCCTGGCCACTTCCCGCAGCAGCCGTGACCAGCTCACCCCGGCAGGGCCTGCGCCCATGGCCGGCCCGGGAACATAGCGCCGGGACTCATCCTGGACCGCGAAGCCCCGGTACACCAACATGGCCAGGAGCCGATGGGCGGTGGAGGGTGCCACGCCCAGCTCGTTCGCTGCGTCCTTGAGCCGCAGGCTGCCCCCGTCCCGCAGCAGCTGCAGTAGCACCAGGGCGTTATCCACTGCCTCGATGGGATAGGTGGGCTTGCGCTGCACCCTCAAGTTCTGCATGACAGAATTATATAGGCGGGTCGGAGTGACGTGGCCGACAGTGGTGGGATGAATCACACACGTACTACATCGGCGACTGGCGCAGCCGGCAGTCCGCCGCAGGCCGCATCGCGGTTTTCGAGGCAGTCGGCCATGGCGGTCCTGGTCTGCTGGCTCTTGGTGGTCTTTGATGGCTACGACCTCATTGTCTACGGCACGGTCCAGGCTTCGCTTATCGCTGACACGGGCTGGGGGCTGACGAAGGCCACAGCCGGAACCGTAGGCTCCATGGCTTTCGTTGGCATGATGATCGGCGCCATCTTCGCCGGCCGGATGTCCGATACCTGGGGGCGGCGCCGGACCATCATCGGCTGCGCCATCGTCTTTTCGATCTTCACCATCCTGTGCGCCCTTTCGCCGAATGCCCTGGTGTTCGGCGCCCTGCGCCTGCTGGCCGGCATCGGCCTCGGCGGCCTGGTTCCCTCAGCCAACGCGCTGGTGGCCGAACTGGTCCCCGGCAAATGGCGTTCCACGGTTGCCACGCTCATGATGTCTGGCGTGCCGATCGGCGGCTCGATTGCTGCCTTGGCCGGAATTCCACTGATTCCTGCCTTCGGCTGGCCGGCCATGTTCCTGGTGGCTGTGCTGGCACTGCTGGTGGTCATTCCCCTGGGGCTGCGCTACCTCCCTGAAACGCTCGCGCCGGTCCGGCAGGAGACCACCGCCAGCGGTGCCGGAACACGCGAACCCATCGGCTTCAAGTCCTTGCTCCGGGCGCCCTTCCTGGGCATGAGCATTCTCTACGCGCTGGCCACGCTGGTGACCCTGTTCGCCTGGTACGGCCTGGGTACATGGCTGCCCAACCTGATGCAGTTGGCCGGTTACAACCTCGGCTCGGCACTGACTTTTGCCCTGGCCCTGAACCTGGGTGCCGTCGCGGGATCCGTTATTACCGCCTGGGCAGGGACCCGGTTCGGCCCGATCCCAACGGCGATCGCTGCCGCTGCCGTGGCTGCTGCGGCACTGCTGGTGCTGGTCACGGGGCCGCCAGTCGCCGTCGTCTACCTCATGCTGGTCCTGGCCGGTGTGGGAACCCATGGCACCCAGTGCCTCATCATCGCCGCCGTGGCCAGCCACTACCCGGCGCATCTGCGCGGAACAGCCCTCGGCTGGGCTCTCGGTGTCGGCCGCATCGGGGCTGTCGCGGCACCGCAGGTGGGCGGGCTGCTCCTCGCTGCCGGGCTTGGCGTCAACTCCAACTTCCTGGCGTTCGCCGGCGCCGCGGCCGTAGCCGCCATCCTCCTTGCAGCCATCAGCGTCAAGATCAAATCCACATCCAGAATCTCTGAAGGAGCCAGCAATGTCTGACCTGAAATCGTCCACAGATGTCCTCGTGATTGGCGGCGGAATGGCCGGCCTGGCTGGAGCCCTCGCGCTGCGCGAGAACGGTGCTGACGTGACCCTTGTTGAGCGCGCTCCCGAGTTCGGCGAGGTCGGCGCAGGCCTGCAGATGGCACCCAACGCATCCCGCGTGCTCAAGCGCTGGGGCCTGCTCGAGAAGGCCCTCGAAATCGGCGTCCGCCCCAAGCACCTCGTCTTCCGCGACGCTGTCACCGGCGAGGAACTCACCCGTCAGGCACTCGGCGGCGAATTCGAGGAACGCTATGGCGCACCCTACGTCGTGATCCACCGCAGTGACCTGCACCGTGTCCTTCTGGAAGGCTGTGAGGCGGCAGGCGTCAAGCTCGTCAACGACGTCATGGTGGAGAGTGTGGAAACCGTTAACGGCCGTGGTGTGGCGCACACTGCAGCGGGCGTGGACTATGAGGCTGATGTTGTCATCGGCGCCGACGGACTCAAGTCCACCCTGCGCCCCCTGGTGGCCGACGACGAACCGGTTTCCTCAGCCTATGTGGCGTACCGCGGCACCGTGCCGATCACCGAAAACACGCCCAAGGCCGATCTTGAGGATGTCATTGTGTACCTCGGACCGGACTGCCACCTGGTGCAGTATCCGCTGCGCAAGGGTGAGCTGCTGAACACCGTGGCCGTCTTTAAGTCCCCCTCTTTCGAACGGGGCGAAGAGCAGTACGGCGGCGTAGATGAACTCGACGCCGCTTACCAGGACTGCATTCCGGCCGTTCAGGATGCCCTGAAAAATCTCGGCACCGCCATGCGCTGGCCCATGTATGACCGTGACCCGATCGAAAACTGGGTGGCCGGCCGGATGGTGCTGATGGGTGACGCCGCGCACCCCATGCTCCAGTACCTGGCCCAGGGCGCCTGCCAGGCCCTCGAAGACGCCGCCGTACTCCAGGACGTCAGCAACGGCACCGTCTTTACCGCGGACGGCGTCAACCCCGCAGCCTGGGATCAGGCCATCAAGGAATTCAACACCATCCGGGCCGGCCGCACGTCCCGCGTCCAGCGGACTGCCCGGGTCTGGGGCGAGTCCTGGCATGTCTCCGGCCTGGCCCGTACCCTGCGAAACCTGCTGTTCAAGAGCCGGACGGACAACAATTTCCAGTACAACGACTGGCTGTACGGCCAGGACCAGCCCGGAAGCCCCTCGCGCCCTGAAGCCGCCCTGGCGAAGACACTCTCCGCCTAGGCGAGGCCCTTTGTCCAGGAGGCCTTGAGGAGGGCTGCACGCAATGCAAGGATTGATGCGTGCAGCCCCTCTTTCACTTATTGACCTGTCCGGGTCTGCCGGCGTGACGGAGAGCGGCCGTGCGGAACGTCACCCTCTACCTGGACGTCGACGGCGTGGTGTGCCCGTTCGGAGCAACGGGCAACACGCCGTGGGGTTCCGGCTGGCGCCTCGCGAACGCCGGTGTGCTCGAAGTGGCCTATGCGGGACAGCTGGTTGACGGGCTGAACCAGCTTTCCCGGGTGCCCGGAGTCCGGTTTGTGTGGCTCACCAGCTGGGAGTACATGGCCGCGGAATACTTATGCCCCGCGATCGGTCTGGCCGGCGGCCACTGGCCCTGCCTGAGCGCGGAGGGTGCCGGAACGGGGGAGGCCTGGTGGAAGCTCGCCGCCCTTCAGGAGGACCTGGCGGCCAACCCTCCGGATGGCATCGTCTGGATGGACGATCAGCTCCGGTATGAACAGGAAGCACTGGCCTGGGCCGCATTCCTGGGCCCGCGCATCCTTACCGTGTCGCCCGATCCGCGCCGGGGAATCTCTCCCGCTGAACTGGACGCCGTCAGCGGGTTTGTCACCAGCCAGCTGTTTTGACCTGATGCCGGGGGCGCGTACGATCGATAAGGTTTCAACCCGGCTCTGTTAACACCGCAGGTCATTCCACGTGAACTGCAGGTGAATTACGCTGTGCAGGGCAGACGGGGGTAATGGAACTGCTGAACGTCGTCTCTGCAGATTGGGCAACAGGTGGACATCACCTTTATGGTGGCGCTGGTCATCGGACTGGCACTATTTTTCGACTTCACTAACGGCTTCCACGACACCGCCAATGCGATGGCTACGCCCATCGCCACCGGTGCCATCAAACCGAAGACCGCTGTGACCCTCGCCGCAATCCTGAACCTGGTCGGTGCCTTCCTCTCAACGGAAGTGGCCAAAACTGTCTCCGGCGGCATCATCCGGGAAGGCTCCGACAGTGTCCCGATCACCCCGGACATTATTTTCGCCGGCCTGATGGGTGCCATCCTCTGGAACATGATCACCTGGCTCAAGGGCCTGCCCTCCAGTTCATCCCACGCGCTCTTCGGCGGGCTGATCGGCGCAGCGATAGCCGGCATCGGATTCGATTCCGTGAACCTGGAAACCCTGCTGCAGAAGGTCATCCTGCCAGCCATCTTCGCCCCGCTCATTGCCGGCCTGGTGGCGTACCTCTGCACCCGGCTCGCGTATGCACTCACATCCCGGCACGATCCTGACACCGGCAGCAAGCTGACGCAGAAGCGCGGCGGATTCCGCACCGGCCAGATCTTCACATCCAGCCTTGTGGCGCTGGCCCACGGAACCAACGACGCCCAGAAGACCATGGGCATCATCACCCTGGTGCTGATTTCCGCGGGCACCCAGGCCCCGGGCTCGGGCCCGCAGCTCTGGGTCATCACCGCGTGCGCCGTGGCCATCGCTGTCGGCACCTACGCAGGCGGCTGGCGCATCATCCGGACCATGGGCTCCGGGCTCACCGAGGTCAAGCCCGCCCAGGGCTTCGCAGCCGAGACCAGCACCGCATCAGCCATTCTTGCCTCCTCCCACTTGGGGTTCGCCCTCTCCACCACGCAGGTGGCGTCCGGTTCCGTGATCGGCTCCGGCATGGGCCGCAAAGGCACCACAGTGCGCTGGAACCTGGTGGGAAAAATCGCCCTCGGCTGGCTGTTCACCCTTCCCGCCGCCGGCATTGTGGGCGCGCTGACCGCGCTGCTCGTGAAGACTGGGGTGGTGGGTGTGGTGATTGCCGCCGTCGCCGGCACCGCCGCGGTGATGTTTATGTTCGTCTACTCCCGTAAGTCGTCGGTGGGCCACCACAATGCCGTGGAAGTCGAAGAAGCGGGCCAGACCGTCCGCTTCGCCAAGAAGAAAGCCCTCGCCCGTGCCCGCGCCAAGGCGGACCAGCAGAAGGATGCCGCCAAGGCGGACCAGCAGAAGGATGCTCAGCGATGAAGTGGTTGGAACTCTTGACGGTGGCCGGCACCACCCTGGTGTCCGCGGTAACGGTTGTGGTCCTGTATTCGCTGGGCGTGCGGCTGACGGCCATCGCCGGCGACGCCGAGCAGGCCTCTCCCCGCGCCAAACGCTACTTCGCCTACACCTGCTTTGGCCTCTGCGGCATAGCCGTGCTGTTCGGGCTGTACCTGATCATTCCTTACTTCAGCAAGTAGCCCTTCAGCCCGTCAACACCGCAGGGCTACTCTGGTTCCATGTCCAGGATCCAGTATTTTGTCGCGGCCTCCATCGACGGGTTCATTGCCACCACCAAAGATGACCTCGCCTGGCTTCTTGAGTTCGACGGCTTCGAGGGCGGCAAGGAAAGCTACGAAACCTTCATGGCCGGCGTCGGCTGCATTGTTATGGGCGGCGGGACGTATGCCTGGCTGATGGAGCACGAACCCGGCAACTGGCCGTACCCTTCCACACCCTGTTACGTGTTTACCCGGCACGAGCACGTTGCCCCGGCCGGGACGGACATCACCTTCGTCCGCGGTCCCGTCCAGGAGTTCATCCAGGACTTCAAGGACAACGCCGGCGCCCTGAACGTCTGGGTGGTGGGTGGCGGCAATCTCGCTGCGCAATTCGCCGACGCCGGGCTACTGGACGAACTCATCCTGTCGGTCATCCCCGTGGTGCTGGGCGAGGGCAAGCGGCTGCTCCCGATGGAAGGCCCGACGACGCCACTTGAGTTGACGGCGTCCCGCACCTTGGGCCGGGGAATCGTGGAGCTGCGCTACACCCTCACATCCCCGGATCCGGCCCGCTAGCGGACCGAGCTGCCTGCGGCGTTCAGGCCTCTGGCGGCTCGTTGTCCCGGAGCATGTTGGTGATGCGGGCGGTCGAGAGGCGACGGCCTTTTTCGTCCGTCATCACGATTTCATGCGTTGTCAGGGTCCGGCCCAGATGGATCGCGGTGCAGGTCCCTGTCACGGTGCCCGCGGCGACCGCACGGTGGTGTGTGGCGCTCACTTCGATGCCCAGGGCGTGCCGGCCGGCGCCGGCGTGCATCCCGGCGGCGAACGATCCCAGTGTTTCGGCCAGCACCACATGGGCGCCGCCGTGCAGGATGCCCGCCACCTGGGTGTTTCCTTCCACCGGCATGGTGGCCACCGTCCGTTCCGGGCTCATCTCCAGGAAGTGGATCCCCATCTTCACGACCAGGGCGCCGATGCCCATGTGGCCGAGCCAGCCGTGGAGGTGCGCCGGGATGCCTGCTGTGACCAATTCCTCAGTGAAGGGCCCGGGCGTGAAATTGTCCATCATGGCAACTAGGCTGGCACCTGTGAGTGAAACTACCAAACCGGCCCCCTTCCCGACCGAAACTACTGCGCTTGACGCTGCTGATGCCTTACAGGACATCAGCGTCCTGGCGGTCGGAGGCCAGGCTACTGCTACGGAGGCCCCCGTGGTTCCCAGCACCGGCCAGCCGCGGCTTCTGGTGCTTGACGGGCACTCAATGGCGTTCCGTGCGTTCTTCGCCCTCCCGGCGGACAAGTTCTCCACGGCCACCGGACAGCACACCAACGCGATCCACGGCTTCACGTCCATGCTCATCAACCTGATCAAGGACCAGAAGCCCACCCACATTTGCGTCGCCTTCGACGTCTCGGACGAGACTACTCACCGCAAGGCGGAGTACAGCGAGTACAAGGGTGGACGCAACGAGACTCCCCGTGAGATGAGCGGCCAGATCGACCTCATCGACAAGGTCATGGGCGCCTGGGGTATCAAGACCATCAAACTCCCCGGCTATGAAGCCGATGACATTCTCGCAACCCTCGCCACCATGGGGGAAAAGGCCGGTTTCGAGGTGCTCCTCGTCTCGGGCGACCGCGACGCCTTCCAGCTCATTACGGACAACGTGTTTGTGCTCTACCCGCGGAAGGGCGTCAGTGACATTCCCCGGATGGACGCGGCCGCCATCCAGGAGAAATATTTTGTGACGCCCGCCGAGTATTCGGACCTTGCTGCTTTGGTGGGGGAGACCGCGGATAACCTTCCGGGTGTTCCGGGCGTCGGCCCGAAGACCGCAGCAAAGTGGATCAACCTTTACGGCGGTCTCGAGGGGGTTCTCGAGCACGTTGATGCGGTCGGTGGAAAAGTAGGGGAATCCCTGCGCGCCAACGTCGAGGACGTCAAACGCAACCGACGGCTGAACAGGCTCCATACTGACCTCGAACTCCCGCTCACGCTGGACGATCTCGCGGAACCGCGCCCGGACGAGGCTGCCTTGGAGACGCTGTTCGACGAACTCGAATTCAAGACCATCCGTACCCGGCTTTTTGCCCTGTACGGCAGCGAAGAAGTGGAATCTGCGGAACGCGAAAGCATCGCCACTCCGGACTTTGTGTTTCCCGCCGGGGCAGCCGAGCTGGGCGCTTTCCTGGCGGCGGGCACTGGCAAGACGTCGGCAGTCGCCGTAGACCTGGTGCCGGGGCGAATTGGCGAAGACGCCGCCGCACTGGCCATTGTGCGTGACGACGCCGCCGCCTATGTCGACCTCGCCACCCAGGATGCCGCCGCCGAAAACGTCCTCTCGGACTGGCTGCGCGATGAAAACTCCCCGAAGGTCATGCACGGCTACAAGGCTGCGCTGAAGGCCCTGTCCGCCCGTGGCCTGGGCATGGAAGGCGTGGTGGACGACACCTCAATTTCCGGATACCTCATCCAGCCGGACCGCCGCACGTATGAACTCGCGGAGCTGGCCCAGCACCACCTCAACGTCAGCGTCTCATCGGAGACCTCCAAGGCGGGCCAGCTGGAGCTGGCGTTCGACGGCGACGACGCCGCCGCTGCCGCTGTCCTGGTTCATGTGGCGGCTGTGGTCCTGGCCCTGAGCCGGCACTTCGAATCAGAACTCACTGAACGCAAGGCAGGGGACCTGCTGACTACCCTTGAGTTGCCCGTCAGCCGGGTGCTGGCGGACATGGAAACCGCGGGCATCGCCATCGACCTGCCGCGCATGGACGAGCAGATCGCCGATCTGGCCAAGGTGATCGACAACGCCCAGGAACTGGCCTTCGCCGCGATCGGGCACGAGGTCAATCTCGGTTCGCCCAAACAGCTGCAGACCGTGCTCTTTGACGAACTTGAGCTGCCGAAAACGAAGAAGATCAAGTCCGGCTACACCACCGATGCCGCGTCGCTGAAGAACCTGCTGGAGAAGACCGGGCACGAATTCCTGGTCCAGCTGATGGCCCACCGGGAGTCCTCAAAGCTGCGTCAGATGCTGGAGTCGCTCAAGAAGTCCGTGACCGAAGACGGCCGGATCCACACCACCTATGCACAGAACGTGGCAGCGACCGGCCGGATCTCCTCGAACAACCCCAACCTGCAGAACATCCCCATCCGCAGCGAAGAGGGCCGGCGCGTCCGTGGCATCTTTGTGGTCAGTGACGGCTACGAGTGCCTGTTGTCCGCGGACTACTCGCAGATCGAAATGCGGATCATGGCGCACCTCTCGGGGGATGCAGGCCTGATCCAGGCCTACCAGGACGGCGAGGACCTCCACCGGTTTGTGGGTTCGAACATCTTCCACGTGCCCACCGAGGAAGTCACCAGCGCCATGCGCTCCAAGGTCAAAGCCATGTCCTACGGCCTCGCCTACGGCCTGACCTCGTTCGGCCTGTCCAAGCAGCTGGAAATTTCCGTGGACGAGGCCCGCACCCTGATGAAGGACTACTTCGGCCGGTTCGGCGCCGTCCGCGACTACCTGCGCGGCGTGGTGGACCAGGCCCGGGTGGACGGCTACACGGCCACCATCGAGGGGCGTCGCCGCTACCTGCCGGACCTCACCAGCACGGACCGGCAGCTGCGCGAAAACGCGGAGCGCATCGCACTGAACTCACCCATCCAGGGATCTGCCGCGGACATCATTAAACGCGCCATGCTGGGTGTACATGCTGAACTGGCGGCCCAGGGCCTGAAGTCGCGTATGCTCCTGCAGGTCCACGACGAACTGGTGCTTGAAGTCGCCGCCGGCGAGCGGGAAGCGGTGGAGAAGCTCGTTACCGAGCAGATGGGCTCTGCCGCGGACCTCAGCGTCCCGCTGGATGTCCAGATCGGCGTGGGCCCCAGCTGGTACGACGCCGGCCACTAGGAACGGGCTGCCGGGAACGGACGGCTGGGAACGAACGGGGCGGGGCGCGATGGACAAGTACGACGTCAAGAAACAGTTCAAGGAGCTGTACGCGCCCCGGGCCCGGGATTTCGAAGTGGTCACCGTCCCTGCACTGAGCTACCTGATGCTGGACGGGCGGGGAAATCCGGGGACGGCCCCCGCCTACGCCGCCGCCCTCGAAGCACTGTTCTCGGTGTCCTACGCCGTCAAGTTCGCCAGCAAGCGCGAGGGACAGGACTACGTCGTCGGGCCGCTGGAGGGCCTGTGGACCGCGGACGATCCTGGCGCCTTCACCCGGGGCGAGAAGGACAGCTGGAAATGGACCATGATGATCCAGCAGCCCGGCTGGATCGGTGCCGCCGAGGTGCAGGACGGTGTCGCGAAGGCCGCGGCGAAGAACGTTCCGGGGCTGGACCTGCTCCGTCTTGAGACCCTCGACGAAGGCCTCTCCGTGCAGATCCTGCACATAGGCAGCTACGACGACGAGGCTCCGACGCTGCACCGCCTGCACCACGAATACATGCCGGCCAACGGCTTCGGATTTGCCGGCCCGCACCATGAGATCTACCTCAGCGACGCCCGCCGGGTGGCACCGGAAAAGCTCAAGACCATCCTCCGCCAACCCGTGCGGCGGCTCTGAGCCAATTCGTGCGGGCGCGCGCGTGTTGCTGCTGGCCAGGCGCCGGACTCATTGGTTAGGCTCGGCGGTGTGGCTGAACTGAGTGATGACTATGAAATCCGGCGCTTTACAGCGGCATCCAAGGGCGAGGCGGGATTTCCCGACGCCGAATCATGGTTGCAGGCGGTGGCCTTTGGCTTCCACGAATCCACGCGGACGCCGGAGCATGTTGCGAAATCCTTGGAGACCTACGCAGCTGACCGGCGGATCTTCACCGGCGCCTACCAGACGCGGGAAGTCGCGCAAGGGTCGCTCCCCGCGGAGGTGCCGGTGGCAACCTTCGGGACCTTCCGCAAAACGCTCAACATCGGCTTCGGCAGGCTGCTGGAAACCCAGCTGGTCACCGCGGTGACGGTCCGGACCTCGCACCGGCGGCGCGGCCTGCTGCGCCGGATGATGTCCGAGGACCTGGCCATGGCGAAGCACGATGGCGTTGCGATGGCTGCCCTGACAGCGTCCGAGGGCTCCATCTACGGACGCTTCGGCTACGGGGTGGCCAGCTTCGAACGCACGGTGAAGGTGGACACCACGTCCCGGTTCCAGCTCAACCACCAGGCCGCCGGCAGCGTGGACATCGCGGACCCGCCTGTGCTTCTGGACCTGGCCCCGGAGGTCTTCGACCGCGTGCACCGCCTGACCCCGGGATCGATCGGCCGCCAGGAGTGGTACCGGCAACTGGCGTCCGGCTCGCTGGGGCGCGACGGTAAGGAAGACCCCGCCATCAAAGTCGTCCTGCACTACGGCCCCGACGGCGCCGTGGACGGCTATGTCTCCTACAAGTTCCTCGGCTGGGACACCGAGCCCCACACCGTGCAGGTGGTGGATTTCGTGGCGGCCACGAATGAGGCGTACCTGGAGCTGTGGCAGTTCCTCGCCGCCATCGACCTGGTGGAACGTGTCACGTGGGAGGAAGCGCCGCTGGATGATCCGCTCACCTGGGCGCTGGCCGATCCCCGCTGCATTGACTCCTCCGACAGCCGGGACATGCTCTGGCTCCGCATCCTGGACGTCGTCAAAGCGTTGGAGGCACGGCATTATCCGGTGGACGGCCGGCTGGTTCTGGAGGTCTTGGACCCTCTTGGCCTCACTGGCGGAACTTTCACGCTCGAAGCGTCCGGCGGCCAGGCCGCCGTCGTCCGTCCTGACACCCCAGGGACGCCGGATCTCACGCTGGATATTTCAGCACTCGCATCGATTTACCTCGGCGGGGTATGCCCCGTTACACTTACTGCGGCTGGGCGGATCCGCGAACACAAGCAGGGCGCATCGCTCCAGGCACGGGGTATGTTCGCGGTTGAGCGGGCCACCCACTGCCTGACCCACTTTTAGGGCCCCTGCCTTACTTAAGGACCATCCATGGGGGATATCCACGGACCGAAAATGCCCGGCCGTCGATCCGTGTTGCTTGGAATGGCTGGCTTCGCAACCGCAGCGCTGTCAGGATGTGCGTCCGCTAGCAACGCAGCAGCCGACGGCGAACCGTCCACACAGGTAGTTGATCCGGCCGTCCCTGCCAGCTCCAGGACTGCGCCGGCGCCGCCGCCCATCGGTGAGCCGGACCGCCCCGCCCTGCCGACAAAGCAGCAGCTTGTGGCCGAATTCGCCAGCCGCAAGCCGAAGGAGTGGGGACTCCAGGTGACAGGCGTGGTCACCCAGGCGGCAGCCGGTGCGATCGCACTGACCTTCGACGCCTGCGGTGGCGCCGGGGGTGCCGGGTTCGATCAGCAGCTGCTCGGGACACTGCAGAAGCTGAACATACCGGCAACGTTGTTCCTCAATGAACGGTGGATCCAGGCCAATCCCGATCTGACTAAAGAATTGGCGGTCAATCCGCTCTTTGAGCTTGCGAACCACGGATTTCTGCATCGTCCGCTTTCGGTGAACGGCAAATCCGCGTACGGCATCGCGGGAACAGCCGATCTCGGACAGGTCTATGACGAGGTGACCGGAAACCAGAAAGTCCTCCAGGATATTACCGGGCGTCTTCCGCGGTTCTTTCGCCCCGGAACGGCCTACTACGACGAAGTTGCCGCTGCCGTGACGCGTCGGCTCGGACTGCAGCCGGTCAACTTCAGCATCAACGCCGACGCCGGCGCGACGCTGGCGCCGGCAGCGGTCGCCTCTGCCTTGGCCACCGCACGTCCTGGCGACATCGTCATAGCGCACTTCAATAAGCCCGGCGGCGGCACAGCCGCCGGCTTCCGGCAGGCGCTGCCACAACTTCAGGGCGGCGGAACCACGTTCGCCCGCCTGGGCGACGTGTTGCCTGCGCTTTGACCCTCATTGGCCGCTGCGACTAGACTAAGTGGGCACGCACTACGTGCACGTTTCTAAATTCACAAATCAGGATGACCCGGACGATCCCTGCGATGGCCCGAAGACCTGCGCCTGCGTTCCATAACGCGGGCGCTGCGGTTCGCCTGACCGACTAACTATCCACAACGGAGCCCCTACTACATGACCATCACCTCCACCGAGAAGCCCGGTACCCCCGTAGTCGCCATTAACGACATCGGTACCGCTGAGGACTTCCTCGCAGCAGTCGACGCCACCATCAAGTACTTCAACGACGGAGACCTCGTCGAAGGTACCGTCGTCAAGGTCGACCGCGATGAAGTTCTGCTCGACATCGGTTACAAGACCGAAGGTGTCATCCCCTCCCGCGAGCTGTCCATCAAGCACGACGTTGATCCCGGAGACGTTGTCTCCGTTGGCGATCTCGTCGAAGCCCTGGTGCTCACCAAGGAAGACAAAGAAGGCCGCCTGATCCTCTCCAAGAAGCGGGCTCAGTACGAGCGCGCCTGGGGCGACATCGAGAAGGTCAAGGAAGAAGACGGTGTTGTCACCGGTACCGTCATCGAGGTTGTCAAGGGTGGTCTTATCCTCGACATCGGCCTGCGCGGCTTCCTGCCCGCATCCCTCGTCGAGATGCGCCGTGTGCGCGACCTCGCTCCGTACATCGGTCAGAAGATCGAAGCCAAAATCATCGAGCTGGACAAGAACCGCAACAACGTTGTGCTGTCCCGCCGTGCATGGCTCGAGCAGACCCAGTCCGAGGTCCGCTCCACGTTCCTCAACAAGCTGGAAAAGGGCCAGGTCCGTCCCGGCGTCGTTTCCTCCATCGTCAACTTCGGTGCCTTCGTGGACCTGGGCGGCGTAGACGGCCTCGTTCACGTTTCCGAGCTGTCCTGGAAGCACATCGACCACCCGTCCGAGGTTGTCGAAGTTGGCCAGGAAGTCACCGTCGAGGTTCTCGAAGTCGACCTGGACCGCGAGCGCGTTTCCCTGTCGCTCAAGGCTACGCAGGAAGATCCGTGGCAGACCTTCGCCCGCACCCACGCCCTCGGGCAGGTTGTTCCGGGTAAGGTCACCAAGCTCGTTCCGTTCGGTGCGTTCGTACGCGTCGAAGACGGCATCGAAGGCCTCGTGCACATCTCCGAGCTGGCAGTCCGCCACGTGGAGCTGGCTGAGCAGGTTGTCTCCGTTGGTGACGAGCTGTTTGTCAAGGTCATCGACATCGACCTCGAGCGCCGCCGTATCTCCCTCTCCCTCAAGCAGGCTAACGAGGGCGTTGACGCCGAGTCCACCGAATTCGATCCGGCTCTCTACGGCATGTCCGCTGAGTACGACGAAGAGGGCAACTACAAGTACCCGGAGGGCTTCGACCCGGAGTCCAACGAGTGGCTTGAAGGCTACGAGAACCAGCGCGCCGTCTGGGAGCAGCAGTACGCTGACGCCCAGACCCGCTGGGAAGCACACAAGAAGCAGGTTGCCCAGCACGCTGCCGACGACGCTGCAGCTGCAACGTCCGGTGACAGCGATTCCGGCACCACCAGCTACTCTTCGGAGCCTGCTGCCGAGTCCAACGCCGGAGCCGGTACCTTGGCTTCCGACGAGGCTCTTGCAGCTCTGCGCGAGAAGCTGACCGGCAACTAATTGCCACCGGCCCGGGGCTTCCCGGGCCAACACAGCGGGCCCCTGCGAAAGCAGGGGCCCGCTGTGTTTAACCGGTCGTCTGACCAGCACTTAACGCTGCCAAACGTGCGTTTCGGTGCGTCTACTGCGAGTCAGTTGACAGTACGACGACGGCACTCACTGCGCCGTCGTCGTCGTGTGTCAGGACCGCGCCGGCAGCGGTGAGGAGCCGTTGCGCGCCGATGTTGCCGGCCGTGGTGTGGGCCGCCACCTGGTGCAGTCCGGCGCGCCGGGCTTCCGCCAGTAGCAGCCTCAACGCTGCGCCACCGACACCGTGGCCGCGGTAGCTCCGGCCCAGCCAGATGCCTGTCTCAGCCGTGTCGGATCCCCGGATGGCCGTTTCCGGGTCCGTCCGCTTGAGCCTGATCGCGCCGGCCGGGCTGCCGTTGCAGAGCACCGCCCAGCACTTTTCCGAGGCTGGTCCGTCCAATCCCGCGGCCGCAGACCGGTGGTAGGTGCGGAACCAGTCGCTGCGTTCCGCGTTCCAGCCGGCCCCGTTGCCAAGTGGCGGGGTGACGTCGTCTGTGGACGCGTCCCGCTGCGCCAGTTCGAGCAGCTGCTCCAGCATGGGTTCGTCGACGTCCGCCAGGCGGACCTTAGGGGAGCGGGACATCGATCCACTCCGTTCCGGCTGGCATGAGCCCGGTCCTCCCGGCAGTGAGCGATAACACGCGTTCGGTGGCGGCAGTGATTTGTTCAGCTTCGTCAGGCACGGCCAGGCGCAGGATCGTGTCCTGCGCTCCGTAGCTGGTTTCCGCCATCACAAACCCGGCCGCCCGAAGATCGTTCTCCAGCCGTCCCGCAGCGGCGTGCGGCACCGACGCTGAGCAGATCCGCAGCCGGCTCCGCCGGACCAGGGGGGCCCGTTCCAGGGCAGCGGACACCGATTCCGAGTAGGCGCGCACCAGTCCACCAGCGCCCAGCAGGATGCCGCCGAAATAGCGGACGACGACGGCGCTGACGTCGCTCAGGTCCGTGGCCCCGGGTGCTGTTTCCCGCTTGATGATGGCCTCCAGCATGGGGATGCCGGCGGTGCCGGAGGGCTCGCCGTCGTCATTGGAGCGCTGGATGTCCCGGTCCGGTCCCAGGACGAACGCCGAGCAGTGGTGGCGGGCATCGTGGAACTCGCGGCGCAGGCCCGCCACCAGGTCCCGCGCGGCGTCCTCAGTGTCGGCGCGGCGCAGCACCGTGATGAACCTGGAGCGTTTGATCTCGATCTCGTGCCGGAACTCCGGCCCCGACGCGAGTGTGGTGTAAGCGGTGGCCCGGCTTTCTGCGGACTCAAGGCCTGGGGTGTCCGCTGTCTGTGCCACCCGTTCAGTCTAGGGTGGTGGGATGCTGAAGATCGGGTTGACGGGCGGTATCGCCTCAGGGAAGTCAGTGGTCGCGTCACGCCTCGCCGAGCTCGGTGCCGTGCTGGTGGACGCGGATGCGCTGGCCCGGCACGTGGTTGAACCGGGAACGCCGGGACTGGCCCGTGTGGTGGAAGCTTTTGGACCGGACATGCTCGACGCCGGGGGCCGGCTGGATCGGGCCAGGCTGGGTTCTGTGGTGTTCGGCAACCCGTCGCAGCTGGCCGTGCTGAACGGCATTGTCCACCCCTGGTCCGGGCCGCAGCGGCGGGCATCATTGCCACGGCCCCGGCCGGCGCCATTGTGGTCCAGGACATTCCACTGCTGGTGGAGACCGGTCAGGGCAGCGGCTTCCATCTGGTCCTTGTGGTGGACGCACCCGATGAGGTCAGGATCGGACGGATGATCGAACACCGAGGCATGACGGCCGAGGACGCCCGGTCGCGTATGGCGGCCCAGGCCTCGCGAGAGGCGCGGCTTGCTGCTGCTGACGTGGTCCTTGACAACTCCGGATCGCTGGCGGACGTGACCGCGCAGGTGGACCGGCTGTGGACGGAGCGGCTGGTCCCGTTCGCGGATAATATCCGCCGCGGGGCCAGGGCGGCCAGGACCGGCACCGCAGTATTGTCTGCGCCGCAGGAGGACTGGGTGGCCCAGGCTGCACGGCTGGGATCCCGGATCACGGCCGCAGCACCGGATGACATTCTGGCGGTGGACCATATTGGCTCCACGGCCGTGCCGGGCCTGGCAGCCAAGGACGTGATCGACCTCCAGGTCACGGTGCCGGATCTCAACGCCGCTGACCGGATCGCACCGCTGCTGGCGGCGGCGGGCTTCCCTGCCGTGCCGGGGGCCGGATTCGACACACCAAAACCGGCCGAGCCGGAGCCGGAGCGCTGGCAGAAGCGTTTTCATGCCAACTCGGACCCAGGCCGGGCCGTGAACCTGCACGTCCGGGCAGCCGGATCGCCCGGGTGGCGGTACGCGCTGCTCTTCCGCGACTGGCTCAGGAGCAATCCGGAGGCCGCCAGCCTGTACGGGGACCACAAGCGCGCCTTGGCCGAACTGTTTGCGAGTATCAACGGGACGCGGGCCTACGCGGAGGCGAAGGAGCCGTGGTTCACGGACGAAGCGTGGCCGCGCATGGCGGGCTGGGCTGCACGCACAGGCTGGGCGCCGCCGTCGTACATCCCCTGAACTCCTTGCCCCTGAGGCGGGTTGTTCGCCGGTAACTGATCCGGCTTCCACTGTCGGTCCCCGGTTGTAGATTAGATGCATGAGCCTTGCCCAGGAGATCAACCGCGTTGTCGCTCCGTTTGAAGTCATCAGCGAGTTCCAGCCGGCAGGTGACCAGCCTGCTGCGATCACCGAACTGACGGAGCGGATCAGGAACGGCGAGAAGGACGTTGTCCTGCTGGGTGCCACCGGTACCGGCAAGAGCGCCACCACGGCCTGGCTCATCGAACAGGTCCAGCGGCCCACTTTGGTCATGGTACAGAACAAGACCCTGGCCGCCCAGCTCGCCAACGAATTCCGCGAACTGCTGCCCAACAACGCGGTGGAGTACTTCGTTTCGTACTACGACTACTACCAGCCAGAGGCGTACGTGGCGCAGACGGACACCTTCATTGAGAAGGACTCCTCCGTCAACGAGGAAGTGGAGCGGCTCCGCCACTCCGCCACCAACGCCCTGCTGACCCGCCGGGACGTGATTGTGGTCGCCACAGTGTCCTGCATCTACGGCCTGGGCACGCCGGAAGAGTACATTGCCGGCATGGTCACGCTCCGCAAGGGGGCGCAGATGAACCGCGACGACCTGCTCCGGAAATTCGTCTCCATGCAGTACGCGCGCAACGACATGGACTTCCACCGCGGCACGTTCAGGGTCCGCGGGGACACCGTGGAAATCATCCCGATGTACGAGGAACTGGCCATCCGGATCGAATTCTTCGGGGACGAGATTGAGAACATCCACACTCTCCATCCGCTGACCGGCGAACTGATCCGGGATGAAGAGGAAATGTACGTCTTCCCGGCCTCGCACTATGTGGCCGGGCCCGAGCGGATGGGCCGGGCCATCAAGCGGATCGAGGACGAACTCGCCGAACGCCTTGCCGTCCTGGAAGGCCAGAACAAGCTGGTGGAAGCCCAACGGCTCCGGATGCGCACCACCTACGACCTCGAAATGATGCAGCAAATGGGCTTCTGCAACGGCATCGAAAACTACTCGTCGCACATTGACGGCCGCGCCCGCGGGACCGCTCCGCACTGCCTTATCGACTACTTCCCGGACGACTTCCTGCTGGTGATCGACGAATCCCACGTCACCGTGCCGCAGATCGGCGCCATGTACGAGGGCGACATGTCACGCAAGCGGAACCTCGTGGACTTTGGCTTCCGCCTGCCGTCGGCCATGGACAACCGCCCGCTCAAATGGGACGAATTCCTCCAACGCGTAGGCCAGACGGTCTACCTGTCCGCCACCCCGGCAAGTACGAACTTGGCAAGTCCGACGGCTTTGTGCAGCAGATCATCCGGCCCACCGGGCTGATCGACCCTGAGGTGGTGGTCAAGCCCACCAAGGGCCAGATCGATGACCTCCTGGGCGAGATCAAGACCCGCACAGCAAAAAACGAACGCGTCCTGGTCACCACACTGACCAAGCGGATGGCGGAGGACCTCACCGACTACCTGCTGGGCCACGGCATCAAGGTCGAATACCTGCACTCGGACGTGGACACCCTTCGACGGGTTGAACTGCTCCGGGAACTCCGGATGGGTGTCTTCGACGTCCTGGTGGGCATCAACCTGCTCCGGGAAGGGCTGGACCTGCCCGAGGTCTCCCTTGTGAGCATCCTGGATGCGGACAAGGAAGGCTTCCTGCGCTCTGCGACGTCGCTCATCCAGACCATCGGCCGCGCCGCCCGCAACGTCTCCGGCGAGGTCCACATGTACGCGGACCGCATCACCGACTCGATGGCCAAGGCTATCGACGAGACCAACCGGCGCCGCGCCATCCAGGTGGCCTACAACACGGAACGGGGCATTGATCCGCAGCCGCTGCGGAAGAAGATTGCCGACATTACCGACCAGCTGGCCAAGGAAGACGCCGACACCCAGGAGCTGCTCAACAACAACCGGCTGGCCAAGGGCGCAAAGCGTGGCAAGTCTGCGGCAAAGGGCGCGGCACAGGTCCGCAAGGACGGCCTCGCCGCGGCACCGGCCGAAGACCTTGTGGGTCTCATAGAACAGCTGACCGAACAGATGCACGGCGCTGCCGCCGAACTACAGTTCGAGCTGGCCGCGCGGATCCGGGACGAGGTCAGTGACCTAAAGAAGGAGCTCCGCCAGATGCAGGCGGCCGGCCACGCATAGGCCAGGCCGTGGCGGGGAGGGGACGCACTCTGTCAGGGCATGTTCCCGCATGCGGGAATGCCTACTGTACAGTTAACGTCACGTAGGGGAGTATCCCGAGCGCTACGATCGTCAACACGCCAAGCACAGTTGCTTGGCCGGGCGTAGCGGGCCGCCATTTCAGCACCAAGTGCACAGGCTGGCCGGAGAGACTTACACCATTTCTCTGTACCCTGCGAAAGGCTACCCGTGCCCGAATTACCCGTGTGGTTCGAGGTCGGCTCACTTGTCGTCCTTGGCCTGATCCTCCTCATCGACCTTCTTCTGGTCGTCCGGCGTCCCCATGAACCTTCCATGAAGGAAGCCGGCCTGTGGGTTGCGTTCTACGTCTCCCTTGCCCTGCTGTTCGCCGGGGTCATGTTCTTCTTTACCGGTGCCGAGTTCGGCGGCCAGTTCGTGGCCGGCTGGGTCACCGAGTACAGCCTCAGCATCGACAACCTGTTTGTCTTCATCATCATCATGGCCCGCTTCTCCGTGCCCCGTAAGTACCAGCAGGAAGTCCTGATGGTGGGCATCATCATCGCCCTGATCCTGCGCGGCATCTTCATCCTCCTCGGCGCCATTGTGATCGAACAGTTCAGCTGGGTGTTCTACATCTTCGGTGCGTTCCTGCTCTGGACCGCCTGGAAGCAGGCCCAGGACGAAGGTGAGGACGAAGAAGACAAGGAAAACCCGCTCATCGCCCGGATCCGCAAGTTCATCCCCATGTCGGAGAAGTACGACGGCGGCAATCTGCGCACCACTGTGGACGGCAAGAAGGTCTTCACCCCGATGCTGATTGTGTTCATCACCATCGGCCTGACCGACCTCCTCTTCGCCGTGGACTCGATTCCCGCGATCTTCGGCCTGACGCAGAGCCCTTTCATCGTCTTCACCGCCAACCTGTTCGCCCTGATGGGTCTGCGCCAGCTGTACTTCCTGCTGGGTGGGCTGATGAACCGACTGATCTACCTGAAGCACGCGCTGTCCTTCATCCTGGCGTTCATCGGTGTGAAGCTGGTGCTCCACGCCATGCACGTGAACGAACTGCCGTTCATCAACGGCGGTAACCACATCGAATGGGCCCCGGAGATTCCGACATTCGTCTCCCTTGCCGTCATCGTGGGCACCATCATCGTTGCCGTGGTTGCCAGCCTCATGAGCTCCAAGGCAAAGACGGCCCACCTGGACCCCCGCCTCGAGGAAGACTCCAAGAAGAGCCTCAGCGACGCCGAGTAGGCGCTCCTAAGCACTGCAGGTTCAGCAATCCCGGCCGCCGTGCGGCCGGGATTGCTGGCTTTAAGGAACGCCTGCAGTAGCGACCGGCCGGGGACTATGCTCGGACCATGGCCCGCATCCTGATGACGGAACGAGGAGTGCGCCAGGTGCAGCGGCGCACTGTGGTGTTGTTGAGCGCGGCCCAGGTGTTCGGTGGCATCGGCACCGGAGCCACGGTTTCCATTGGTTCCATCCTGGCTGTGGAGCTATCAGGTTCAAGTGTGTGGGCGGGTGCCGTGGCCACCGTTATGACGTTGGGGGCCGCGCTGACAGCCCTTCCCCTTGCTTCGCTGGCGGAGCGTCGGGGCCGCCGGGCCGGACAGGTCACGGGGCTGTCCGCCGCCCTGGCCGGCACCGTGCTGATAGTGCTTTCGGTGGTGTCCGGCTTGTTCGTCCTGCTGGTGCTGGGGGCGGTGGGCATCGGGGTGGGCACCGCTGCCAGCCTGCAGGCACGCTTCGCCGCCGTCGACCTTGCAGATGCTGAACACCGCGGCAGGGCGCTGTCCGCTGTTGTGTGGGCTGTGACGGTCGGCGCCGTGGCCGGACCCAACCTGATCCAACCTGGCACCGTTGTGGGCCAGGCCCTCGGCCTGCCGCCGGTCGCCGGACCCTTCGTGATCTCCGCAGCCGGACTCCTGCTGGCTATCGTGCTGCTCTTCGCCGGCCTCAGGCCCGACCCGCTCCTGCTTGCACGGGAAATCGCGGCCCAGGAGACCGCCGCGCAGCCGGCTGGCGGGAAGACCCAGGGCACGCCGCCAACTCCGGCCAACCAGCAAGGCACCAACGCGCGCAACGCAGGCGGAGGATCGCTTGCCCGCGGGCTGCGGGCAATCCGACAGTCCAGGGCGTCCTGGCTGGCGCTTGCCGCCGTCGTCGGAGCGCACGCCGTGATGGTGGGCGTGATGTCCATGACCCCGCTGCATTTGCAGGAACTTGTGGCCGGGCCGGGTTCCACCCATGCCGGCCACGCCGCCTCCGGCGATGTCCTGGTGATCATCGGATTCACCATCTCGCTGCATATCGCCGGCATGTTCGCGTTGTCGCCGGTTATGGGCTGGCTGACTGACAAGGCGGGCAGGACAGAGACCATCATGATCGGCTTCGCCACGCTCATCGCTGCCGTCGTTGTCGCCGGATTCGGCCAGACATCCACCGTGGCAGTGGCCGTGGGACTTGTCCTGCTGGGCATGGGCTGGTCTGCGGCCACCATATCCGGCTCCACGCTGCTGGCGGAGAGCGTCCCGCAGGAGTCCCGTGTGGTGGTCCAAGGTGTATCGGACATGCTGATGGGCGCCGCCGGCGCAGTGGGCGGGGCAACCTCCGGCCTGATCCTCAGCTGGGCCGGCTACCTGGGACTGAACATGGCAGGCGGCCTGGTGGGAGCTGGGGTGCTGACCGCCGCCGTTATTGTCCTTGTGGCACGTCGCCGCAGCCCCGCCGCTGGCTCAGCCACCGGCTCAGCTGCCCGCTGAGACGGCAGCCGAGCGCACCATGCCCAGCAGGCGCCCGAAAATGGCCTCGCCGTCGTCGGCTATGCCGTCATGGTGGAAGTCGGCCGTCTCCCATACCTGGAGACCGCGTACTGCGGCCGCCGTTTCCAGGGAGAGTCTGCGGTCCACATATATGTCGTCGCGGTAGACAGCGGCGGCTGCCGGCACGCCGTTCGCGGCCAGCTGCGTGCGGTCATACAGCGGTTTCCAGTCCGTCTTGGCAGCCAGCAGCCGGGCCACGTGCCGCAGCGGCACCAAGGCTGCATCCTGCTCGAAGTACCACGGGTACACCATCTCGCCTGTCAGCAGCAGCGGCTCCGCATCCGGTTGGAATGCCGGATTTTCCTGCAGCACCCGCCAGGCAGCCCAGTCGGTCGCCTGTCCCTGCCCGTAGATGGACTCATGCAGCAGGGCATAGAGGGGGTTCGTCAGGCGGGACACAATGCCCTGGACTTGCTCCAGGAAGGCATCGGAGAGCCTGTGCCCCTGCGATGTCTCGGTGAAAGCGTCCTCCAGCAGGTAGTGGAGGCCGTCCACCCGGGTGTTTCCGCCCAGGAAGGAGCCCACCATCTGGAACCGTTCCGCTGTGAGCCGGCCGCCGTCGGGAAGGAACTCCTCGATCTGCCGAAGATGCGATGCGATCGCGTTCACGGTCCGGCGGTCCTCCGGATACCAGCTGAAGTATTCTGTGTTGCGTGCCGCAACGCGCGCGAACGTGGCGCGGTAGACGTCGTCGGCGTGGCCTGCGAGCGGCGCCAGCCCGCCCGTAATGAGGGCTTCCTTCAGCCCGTCCGGGGCAAAGGACAGGTACGTCAGCGCGCAGAATCCGCCGTAGCTTTGGCCGTAGATGCTCCAGGGATCGGAGCCGAGCGCCGCACGGATGAGCTCCGCGTCGGCCACGATGGAATCCGCACGGAAATGTTCAAGGTACGCAGCCTGTGCTTCGGCCGTTCCACGCGCCGGCAGCGTGTTCCGGTCAATGGGGGTCGAAAGCCCGGTGCCGCGCTGGTCCAGCATCAGGATCCGGAAGTCCCGGGCCGCCGCCTTGCTCCAGCCGTTCAGCGACGCCAGCCGGTTTCCGCGGCCGCCCGGCCCGCCCTGGAGGAACAGCAGCCAGGGAAGCTGTTCTGCTTCAGCCTGGGTATGGGCAGACGAGACGTATTCTCGGGCGAAGACGGTGATGGTCTCGGCGGCGCCGTCGCCGCTCCCTGGCGCGAAGTGGTCCAAGGGCACGGTGAAGTAGTGCTCGGCGGTGCGCATGCCCCGGAATTCGTGGCGGGCCTTCACAAAATGCCGTACAGGGGTCCGCGTCTGCGTGGTGTGGGTGGAAGCCTCGCGCTCAGCCACGGATGGACGCTGCCGTCCTGGTGCCAAAGCTCTCCAGCGCGTCGCCGGTCAGCCGGAACGTGGACCAGCCATCCAGGGGACAGGCGCCGAGGCTGCGGTAGAAGTTGATGGACGGCTCGTTCCAGTCCAGGACGCTCCACTCAACCCGGGCGTAGCCGTTGTCGACGGCGGTGGCGGCCAGGTGCTTCAGCAGTGCCTTGCCGTGGCCCTCGCCCCGGGCGTCCGGGCTGACGTAGAGGTCTTCCAGGTAGATACCGTGGACGCCTTCCCACGTGGAGTAGTTCAGGAACCAGAGGGCGAAGCCCTGGACCTCGCCTGCAGTGTTCTCAGCCATCGTGGCAAACACGCGTGGGTTCTCGCCGAACAGGACCTCAGCCAGCATTTCGGGGGTGTTGCGGACCGCGTCCGGTTCCTTCTCGTAGATGGCCAGTTCGTGGATCATCTGCAGGATGGCGGGGACGTCTTGCCGGGTGGCGGGGCGGATTACACTCATGGTCCGAGTTTACTAGCGGGGCCGTGATCCCTACTGCCAGCGAAGCTGCGAAGTCCCGTAGCGGACAGGTCCACTGCTGTACTCAAGCGGCACACCGGCCGCCATGATGGGCGGCCCAACATACCGCAGGCGGCCGTAGGGGCTGTCCATCACGCGGAAGTCCGGTTCAGGCAGGGAAGCACCGTGGCCGGCCAATGCGGGGAGCCGGAACAATTCTTCAGCGGTGCGGGCCAGGGAAAGCCGGGCCGCGCCGCCACGTCCGCTTCGGAGCCGTTCGGCCAGCAAGGCAAGTGCCGCCGCCGCGAGGCCATATCCGGTGGCATGATCCAGCGCCTGCACAGGAAGCGCCCCGGGCTGCCACCCGTCATCAGCCGTCCGGCCGTACCGTTCGGCAATGCCGGAGGCGGCCTGTACCAGGCTGTCGAAACCGCGCCGGCCGTTCCAGGGGCCGCCGCTGCCCCACGCGCCGAGGGTGACCACCACGAGGTCGGGCCGGGCAAGCAACATGGGCTCGGGGGCAAGCCCGAAACGGTCCAGCCCGCCGTCGCGGTAACCCGTGACCACCACATCGGCAGACTCCATAAGATGCCTGACTGTATCCATGGCTTCAGGATCCCGGAGGTCCGCCTCCGCGCTGCGCTTGTCAAAGCCGGAGTCAACGAACACATCGCTCAGCTCCGGAAGCTGGGGCGGGTCGATGCGCAGGACGTCCGCGCCCAGGGCGCCCAGCAGGCGCGTGGCCGTGGGACCGGCAATGACGCGCGTCAGGTCGAGCACCTTGAGCCCGGTCAGGGCCTAAGGGGAACTACCGACGGAACCCACCGGGAGAGCTGCTGACTTCCACTGGCTGCCGTTGGCGGACGGGAGACTCTGATCCACGGCCCGGCGCTGGCCGTCCCATACATTGGGGTCGCGACCCACTCGTCCCGCGTGCGCACTGCAGCAGCGACACCGTTGTTTGCCGTGATGGCAGCTTCCGCTGCCAAGGACGTCATTCTTAGCAGGGCGTGTTCCAAGCCCTGTGGCGTGCTGACGGAGAGTGCCGCCATCAGCCGGGCTGCGTGGTGGGGATAGTTGGCGTGCAGACGGATCCAGCCGTCCGACGTGCGCCGAAAGCCGGACGTCGGAGCGAATCCTTCCGGTTTCACCCCCGAGATCCGCAGGTGTCCAAGCGAATCGAAGGACGCTGCCGTGGCTCCGGATGCCAGCGAGTACCTCCCCGGCACACCAACCAGTGCGTTCAGCGACGTCGCTGCTGCCTGGACCGCCCCCAAGGCCAGCCCCTCGACGTCCAGCGGGCCGTTCCACCACTGCCGTGGACCGTCGGAGGGTGCCACGGGCTGGTCCTTCAGGGCTTCCAAAACCCGGAGGCCGCCGGTCAGGTCGGGGACGGAGTCCATGGGGTCAGAGCCTAGAGCCTGTTGACGTCGGTGACCCGGACCACTGCCGTTCCGGATTCGTCGGAGGCCGCCAGGTCCACGTCGGCGGAGATGCCCCAGTCATGATTGCCCGCCGGATCGTCGAAAATCTGCCGGACCTTCCAAAGCCCCGGCTCTTCGGTGATCATCAGGAGCCCGGGGCCGCGGGCATCCGGACCGGTGCCGATGTCGTTGTGTTCGTCGAAGTAGTCGTCCAGGACGTCTTCCCAGCGGTCGGCACCCCAGCCCGCGACGCCGTCGAGCTCGCCCAAGTCTGCTGCGTTCTCGTCCGCGAACAGTTCCACCCGGCGGAACATCTCGTTGCGGACCATCACGCGGAAGGCGCGGATGTTGGACGTCAGCGACGGCGGCGGGGGAGGGGGAGCGTCGTGCGGAGTAGGCACCGCGCCGGACGTCAGCTCCTCCCATTCGTCCAGGAGGCTGGAGTCCACCTGCCGCACCAGTTCGCCAAGCCAGGCGATGAGGTCCTCAAGGTCCTCCCGGAGCATGTCCTGCGGCACAGTCTGCCGCAGCGCCTTGAAGCAGTCGGCGAGGTAGCGCAGCACAATGCCCTCGGAGCGGGCCAGCCCATAGAACTGGACGAACTCGCCGAAGTTCATGGCACGCTCGTACATGTCGCGGACCACGGACTTGGGCGCCAGTTCAAAGTCGCCCACCCACGGAGCAGCCTTGCGGTAGACCTCGAAGGCTTCGCCCAGGAGTTCCGCGAGTGGCTGCGGATAAGTGACTTCCTCCAGCATGGCCATGCGCTGGTCATACTCGATGCCGTCAGCCTTCATCGCGGCAATCGCTTCCCCGCGGGCCTTCTTCTGCTGGGCCGAGAGGATCTGGCGGGGCTTTTCGAGGGTCGCCTCGATCACGGACACTACGTCCAGGGCGTACGACGGCGAATCCGGGTCAAGCAGCTCCAGCGCCGCCAGTGCGAACGGCGAGAGCGGCTGGTTCAGGGCAAAATTTGCCTGCAGATGGACGGTGAGCCGGACTGTCCTGCCGTCGTGGCCCTGTTCTTCTGCCGGGATGCGCTCCACCACCTCGGCGGCGAGGAGTTCGCGGTAGATGCCCAGGGCTTTTTTCATCAGCCGCAGCTGCGAGGAGCGGGTCTCGTGGTTTTCGGTCAGCAGCCTGCGGGCAGCCGTGAACGGGTCGCCGGGCCGTTCCATCAGGTTCATCAGCATCGAATGGGTCACGCTGAAACTTGAGGTCAAAGGATCGGGCACCGATTCCACAAGGCGCTTGAAGGTGGGTTCACCCCAGGAAACGAAACCCTCCGGCGGCTTCTTCTTGACCACCTGGCGGAGTTTCTTCTGGTCATCACCAAATTTGGCGGTGGCCTTGGCCATGGCCTTCACGTTTTCGATCACGTGCTCCGGAGCCTGGACCACCACTGTCCCCGCGGTGTCATACCCCGCGCGGCCGGCCCGTCCGGCAATCTGGTGGAACTCCCGGGAGTTAAGCGGACGGGTGCGTACGCCGTCGTACTTGCTCAGTGCGGTGAGCAAGACGGTGCGGATGGGCACATTGATGCCCACGCCCAGGGTGTCCGTACCGCAGATCACCTTAAGCAGGCCCGCCTGGGCGAGCTGTTCCACCAGCCTCCGGTACTTCGGCAGCATGCCGGCGTGATGGACGCCGATACCGTGCCGGACCAGCCGGTTGAGCGTCTTGCCGAAGCCTGCGGCGAAACGGAAATTCGCGATCAGCTCGGCGATCTTGTCCTTCTCCTCGCGGGTGCAGACGTTGATGCTCATCAGCGTCTGGGCCCGGTCAATGGCCTCGATCTGGCTGAAGTGCACTACATAGACGGGCACCTGGCGCGTGGAGAGGAGTTCCTCTAGCGTTTCGTGGACCGGCGTCTGGTGGTAGTAGTAATGCAGCGGAATGGGACGCTCGGCTGAACTCACGGTGGTGGTGGGCCGGCCCGTGAGCTCGGTGATGCCGGCCTCGAACCGGCTGACATCGCCCAGGGTGGCGGACATCAGGAGGAACTGGGCCTGGGGCAGCTCCAGCAGCGGGACCTGCCAGGCCCAACCGCGCTGGGGGTCGGAGTAGAAATGGAACTCGTCCATGATGACCGCGCCAAGTTCGGCGGCGGCCCCTTCGCGGAGGGCGATGTTCGCGAGGATTTCTGCCGTGCAGCAGATGATCGGCGCGCTCTGGTTGACGCCTGAGTCACCGGTGATCATGCCAACGTTCTCTGCGCCGAAGATGTCGCACAGGGCAAAGAACTTCTCGGAGACCAGCGCCTTGATGGGAGCGGTGTAGTAACTGCGCTGGCCCCTTGCCATGGCCTGGAAGTGAGCCGCGATGGCCACCAGCGATTTGCCGGAACCGGTCGGCGTGGCGAGGATGACGTTGGCACCGGTGGCGAGCTCCATGATGGCCTCGTCCTGGGCAGCGTACAGCTCCAGGCCCCGGCTTTCGGTCCACTCCAGGAATTGGGTGTACAGGGCGTCCGGGTCGATGCCTGCGCCGGAGGGGTTTGGGGCGGGCAGGACAGGCAGCTGGTCAACGAGTTTCATTGATTTCCAGCTTAGTGCCCAGCCGGTGCCTGATATCCGGGCGGGCCCGGGTTAGGCTCGCGGTACTGCCAGGCAGCACCCGGCGATGGAGGTAACTGTGAAGTGGGACCCCGTAAAGTACGTCCAGTTCGGCGACTACCGCGACCGGCCCTTTTTCGACCTGACGGGGCGGATCCAGGCGGACCGGCCACAGCACGTTGTGGATCTGGGCTGTGGTCCGGGGAACCTCACGGCCACCCTCGCCCGGAGATGGCCGGAAGCGAAAGTGGTGGGGCTCGATTCGTCCGAGGAGATGCTGGACAAGGCTGAGGCCCACGCAGGCAAGCATGCGGGCCTCAGCTTCGGGCTGGCGGATATCGCAGACTGGACGCCCCCGGCTGACACCGATGTGGTGGTCACCAACGCCGCACTTCAGTGGGTGCCGGGCCATCAGGAGATGCTGGCGGGCTGGCTGGCGGCGCTCAAGCCCGGTGCCTGGTTCGCCATGCAGGTGCCGGGGAATTTCAACGGCCCGTCCCATGCCTTGATGCGGGACCTCGCAGGCTCGGCGCGCTGGTCTTCCCGGCTCGACGGGGTACTTCGCGGTGGGGAATCCGTGGGGGAACCCGCAGACTACCTCAGCATCATGCTGGACGCGGGCTGTACGGCAGACGCCTGGGAAACCACCTACCAGCAGGTCCTCACTGGGACGGATCCGGTGCTGAACTGGGTGCGCGGCACGGCGTTGCGCCCGGTCGTGGCGGCCCTCTCAGCCGAGGACGGGCACGCCTTTGAAACTGAGTATGCGGCAGCCCTGCGTGGTGCCTACCCGGGAACGGTCCACGGCACGGTGTTTCCCTTCCGGCGGATCTTTGCCGTAGCGCAAAAGCAGACCAGCACATAAACTCCATTCGTTTGAAGTTCTCTACATAGCCGGTAATGGCCGATGACCAAAAAGAGAATGTGATGCTGGTTACAATGACGAAAGCGGCTTCTGGGGATGGCAAAACGGCCGGACCCTCATCAGCCTCCCAAATCCCGTCCTGGAGGTGCGATGCTTTTCGGCTTAATGGCCCGGCTTCTGGCGGGCCACAAGGGCGCCGTTGCCGCGATCGCTGCCCTCCAGCTTGTCCAGACCGCCGGCAACCTGCTGCTGCCCACCATTAACGCTGCCATCATCGACGACGGCATCGTGGCCGGGAACACGCCGGAAATCTTCCGCCTGGGCACTGTCATGGCCCTGGTAGCCGCGGTCCAGGCCGCGGCGGCCATCGCCGCCAGCTACTTCGGGGCCGTGGTGGCGATGAAGATGGGGCACCAGCTGCGCGGCGAGGTCTTCACCAGGATCCAGTCGCTGTCTTCCCAGGAAGTGGCAGCCTTTGGCACACAAAGTCTCGTCACCAGGGCCACCAACGACACCCAGCAGATCCAGTCGTTCGCCGTCCTGGTTTTCACCATGCTGGTGACGGCGCCCGTCATGGCGGCCGGGGGCGTCTTATTGGCATTGCAGCAGGACATCGTGCTTTCAGGCGTCGTAATCGTCATCATGCCCATACTGCTGCTGATCATGTATCTCATCGTCCGGCGACTGGTGCCCCTGTACCGGCAGGGGCAGGGGCTCCTGGACCGAACGGGGGAGCTTCTGCGTGAGCAGATCATCGGAGAGAGTGTGATCCGCGCATTCGTCAGGCAGGGACACGAAACACGCCGGTTTGCGAAGACCAACAGCAGCCTCACCGGAAACAACCTTCAGTCCTCGCTGCTCGTTGCCGGCATGCTGCCGCTGATCATGATTGTGGTCAACCTGTCATCGGTGGCCGTGGTGTGGTTCGGCGGCCACCGGGTGTACGAGGGCGGGATGAAGATCGGCGCCCTCACGGCCTTCATCGCCTACATCATGCAGATTCTCCTGGCAATCATGATGGCCATGTACGTGTTCATGACTGCCCCGCGGGCGGCCGCTTGCGCAGAACGGCTGAGTGCCGTGCTCGACGCAAAACCGTCAGTCCACGACAGCGTGGCGCCCCCAGGGACCAGCCATGGGAGCCCCTTAGACGGCGGCAGCGTCACCTTCAGGAACGTCAGTTTTTCCTACCCCGGCGCCGAAAATCCAGTACTTGAAGACATCAGCTTCACGGCCATGCCAGGAACCACTGTTGCCATCGTCGGCTCAACAGGGAGCGGCAAATCGACCCTCCTAAGCCTGGTGCCCCGGTTCCTGGACACCACGGCGGGAACCATCAGTATCGGCGGCAGGAACATCTGTTCGATGCCCTTGGACGCCCTCCGCCGGACCATGGCGGTGGTGCCGCAAAAGTCGCACCTTTTCTCCGGAACCATCGCCGACAACCTGCGAGTCGCAGCTCCGGAGGCAACCGACGGCCAACTATGGGAAGCCTTGGAGACGGCCCAGGCCGCCAGCTTCGTTCGTGCGCTGCCGCTGGGGTTGGACACAGAAGTCGGCCAGGGCGGAACGACTCTCTCCGGGGGCCAGCGGCAGCGCCTCTGCATAGCGCGGGCGCTCCTGCGGAGGGTCCCCGTCTATCTTTTTGACGACAGCTTTTCCGCGCTGGACTTCGCCACCGAGGCCCGGGTCCGGGATGCCCTGGAAGTTGCCCTTGACAGCGCAGTGGTCATTGTCGTGGCGGAACGGATCTCCACCATTGCCGGCGCCGGCCAGATCCTGGTGCTCGACGACGGCCGCCTGGTTGCACAGGGGACCCACCTGCAGCTGCTGGAGACATCACCCACCTACCGGGAAATTGCCGAGTCCCAACTGGCGCTGGACGACGCGCCATGACAGCTTCGCCTGGCACCGGGACAGCCGAAGGGTTCTGGCCCACAGCGCGCCGTGTCCTCGCATTGCTCCGCCCGTCCCGGGGCCGGATGCTGGGTGCAGTTGCGGCCACCTGCGCTTTTGTTGTCCTCAACGTCGCGGCGCCGAACTACCTCGGTGATGCCACGGACGTGGTGGTGGCCGGGGTGTACAGCGGAGTGCTCGACGGGCAGCAGCTGGGAAATCTGCTGGCTGCCGTTGCCGCGTTGTACATCGGCGCTTCCCTGTTCAACTGGATCCAGGGAGCGCTGACGGCCAGCGCGGTACACGGTCTGATGTATAGCCTCCGGGCATCGGTCCAGGACAAGCTGCACCGGCTTCCTTCCACGTACTTCCACACGCAGTCCAGGGGTGATGTCCTGAGCCGCGTCACCAACGACATCGACAATATTTCGCAAGCGCTCAGCCAGGTCCTCACACAGCTGATCATGTCTGTCCTGATGCTGTGCGGCGCCCTGGGCATGATGCTCTGGATCTCGCCGCTCCTGGCCCTGATCGCTCTTGTTTCAGTACCGTTGTCCACCCTCATTACCGTTATGGTGGCCCGGAAATCCCAACCACAGTTCGCCCGCCAATGGACCGAAACGGGCGAATTGAACGCCCACGTGGAGGAGTTCGTCACGGGGCACGAAGTCATTAAGGCCTTCGGGTACCAGGACCAGGCAGCGGCAGTCTTCAAGGCCAGCAACGACCGCCTTGCCCGGGCGTCCGCACGGGCCCAGTATTCATCGGGCATTGTCCAGCCGCTGATGGTCCTTATCGCCAATGTCAATTACATCGCAGTGGCCGTGGTGGGGGCGCTCCAGGTCACCACGGGGGCCATGACCATCGGCGGGATCCAGGCGTTCATCCAGTTCAGCCGGCTTTTCACCCAGCCTGTGGGCCAGATCGGCGGCATGCTCAACGTCATCCAGTCCTGCGTGGCGTCGGCGCGCCGCGTGTTCGACCTGCTTGACGCCGCGGAAATACCTGCCGAGCGTGAAAGCGTCGGCCACAAAGCCCATCCGGGCGGTCGTATTGTGTTCAGGGATGTCACCTTCGGCTATGCCAGGGCTGATCCTGTGGTCCGTGGACTCTCGTTCACGGTGGAACCTGGCCGGACTGTGGCGATAGTGGGCCATACGGGCGCCGGCAAGACCACCATTGTTAATCTCCTCATGCGGTTCTACGAAGTCGACGCCGGCAGGATCACCATCGGCGGAACCAACATCGCAGACCTTCCCAGGGACGTCCTGCGTGAGGGATTCGGGGTGGTGCTCCAGGATGCGTGGCTGTTTTCCGGTTCCATCAGGGAGAACATCGAATACGGCCGGCCGGGAGCCACCGATGCGGAGATCACCGCGGCAGCAGAGGCGAGCCATGTGGACCACCTCATCAGGTCGCTGCCCGCCGGCTACGACACGGTGCTGGGCAACGGGGGAGAGCCGCTCAGCCAGGGCCAGCGCCAGCTGATCTCCATCGCCCGGGCGCAGCTGGCGGACCGCGCCGTGCTGGTCCTGGACGAGGCCACCAGTTCAGTGGATTCGCGGACCGAGGTCCTAATCCGCCAGGCCATGCAAAGGTTGCGCCGTGGAAAAACAAGCTTTGTGATCGCCCACCGTTTGTCCACGGTCCGGGACGCTGATCTAATTCTGGTCATGGACCACGGACGCATTGCAGAGCAGGGAACCCATCGAAGCCTCCTGGCGGCCAACGGCCGCTACGCCCGGCTGTACAACGCGCAGTTCGCCGGACGTGCGGGCCGCGCCGGCACCTTGGAGACCGGCCGATGACCACAGACGGTCCGTTCCCCGGAATATGGAAGCCCAACCAGTCCAGCACGGTGGCACTGTTTGAACAGCTGCGCCTGCACGTGATCCGCCTCGCGGACAGCGGCGCCCTTCCGCCGGGAACCAAGCTGCCGGCGGTACGGACATTGGCCGGGCTGCTCGACGTCGCGCCCCACACCGTGGCACGGGCGTACAAGGAACTGGAAGCAGCCGGGGTGGTGGCCACGAAGGGCAGGAACGGCACTGTGGTGTGCGCGCGTGATGAGCGGGAGGATGCGCTCTCCCTGGCTGCCAACTCCTATGCGTCAGTGGCCAAGGCCCAAGGTGCCACCTTTGCCGAAGCGGTCAAGCTACTGGCTGCAGCCTACGATGCCGACTAGCCGGACCCCGCATGGATATTCGAAGAAGTTTTCGATTAGCATTAGTGGGTGCCTAAAGCCGTAGCTGAAGAAACAGCAGTCGAATCCGTCCCCGCCGCCGTTGCCCAGGCCCCCGCCACGCCTGCCCGTCCTGACCTCTCGCGTCTTGTGGTCAAGGGCGCGCGGGAGCATAACCTGCGCAATGTGGACCTGGATTTGCCCCGTGATGCCATGATCGTTTTCACCGGGCTGTCCGGCTCCGGGAAGTCATCTCTGGCATTCGACACCATCTTCGCCGAGGGCCAGCGGCGCTATGTTGAATCGCTGTCGGCCTATGCCCGTCAGTTCCTCGGCCAGGTGGACAAACCGGACGTCGACTTCATCGAGGGGCTCTCGCCGGCGGTTTCGATTGACCAAAAGTCCACCAGTAAGAACCCCCGTTCCACGGTTGGCACCATCACCGAAATTTATGACTACATGCGATTGCTGTGGGCTCGTGTGGGACGGCCGCATTGCCCGGTCTGCGGCGAAGTTGTGGCCCGGCAGACTCCGCAGCAGATCGTGGATCAGCTGCTTGAGCTTGAGGAAGGCACGCGCTTCCAGGTCCTGGCGCCTGTGGTGAGGGGGCGCAAGGGCGAGTTCGTGGACCTCTTCAAGGAGCTGACCGCCAAGGGCTATTCGCGTGCCCGGGTGGACGGCGAGCTGATCCAGCTGAGCGAGCCGCCCAAACTCGGCAAGCAGTTCAAACACACCATTGAGGTGGTGGTGGACCGCCTGGTGGTCAAGGAAGGCATCAGCCAGCGCCTCACGGATTCGGTTGAAACGGCGCTTGGCCTGGCCGAAGGCCGGGTTCTGGCCGAGTTCGTCGATCTGGACGCCGACGCTCCGGGACGGTTGCGGGCATTTTCCGAGAACCTCGCCTGCCCCAACGAGCATCCCCTGGCCATCGATGAAATCGAGCCGCGCTCCTTCTCGTTCAACAATCCTTTCGGCGCCTGTTCCGCGTGCAGCGGCATCGGTACACGGCTTGAAGTTGACGAGGAACTGATCATTCCGAATCCTGAGCTGTCGTTGTCCGAGGGCGCCATCGCGCCCTGGTCACTGGGCACTGCAACCACCGAGTATTGGAACCGCCTGCTTGAAGGGCTGGCCAAGGAGCTTGGCTTCTCCATGGACACGCCCTGGGAGAAGCTGGGCAACGACGTCCGCCAGACCGTCCTGCACGGTAAGGACCACAAGGTGGTTGTCCAGTACAAGAACCGCTTCGGACGGGAACGCAAATACAGCACCGGCTTCGAAGGTGCCATCCAGTACGTCCACCGCAAGCACGGTGAGACGGACTCCGAGTGGGCCCGCGACCGCTATGAAGAGTACATGCGGCAGATCGCGTGCCCCGCGTGCAATGGTGCCCGGCTCAACCCCGCTTCGCTGTCCGTCCTGATCAACGGCAAGTCCATCGCCGATGTCGCGGCCATGCCCATGCGGGTGTGTGCCGACTTCCTGAACAACCTGGTCCTGACCGGCCGCGAGGCCCAGATCGCCCACCAGGTGCTCAAGGAAATCCAGGCCCGGCTGACCTTCCTGCTCGACGTCGGGCTGGAATACCTGAATCTCGAGCGCCCCTCCGCCACCTTGTCCGGCGGCGAAGCGCAGCGGATCCGGCTTGCCACCCAGATCGGTTCCGGCCTCGTGGGCGTCCTTTACGTCCTGGACGAGCCCTCCATCGGCCTCCACCAGCGTGACAACCGCCGGCTCATTGACACCCTGACGCGGCTCCGGGACATGGGAAACACGCTCATCGTTGTGGAACACGACGAGGACACCATCCAGGTGGCGGACTGGATCGTTGACATCGGCCCGGGCGCAGGCGAGCACGGCGGCCAGGTAGTGCACTCGGGTTCGTACCAGGACCTCCTGGCCAACACCAACTCATTGACTGGCGATTACCTGTCCGGCCGCAAGAAGATCGACATCCCCAAGAAGCGCCGCAAATATGACAAAAAGCGTGAGCTGAAGGTCGTCGGGGCGCGTGAAAACAATCTGGTCAATGTTGATGCGGCCTTCCCCCTGGGCCTGTTCACCGCTGTGACCGGCGTCAGCGGCTCCGGCAAGTCCACCCTGGTCAACGAGATCCTCTACAAGGTGCTGGCCAACAAGCTCAACGGCGCCAAGCAGGTAGCCGGACGCCACAAGAGCATCATGGGCCTGGAGCACCTGGACAAGGTGGTGCATGTGGACCAGAGCCCCATCGGGCGTACCCCGCGCTCCAACCCCGCCACGTACACCGGTGTTTTTGACAATATCCGCAAGCTCTTCGCCGAAACCACCGAGGCAAAGGTCCGCGGCTACCTGCCTGGCCGGTTCTCCTTCAACGTCAAAGGCGGGCGCTGCGAAGCCTGCGCTGGTGACGGCACGCTGAAGATCGAAATGAACTTCCTGCCGGACGTCTACGTTCCCTGCGAGGTGTGCCACGGCGCACGGTACAACCGCGAGACCCTTGAAGTGCACTACAAGGGCAAGACGATCGCGGATGTGCTCAACATGCCCATCGAAGAAGGCGCGGAGTTCTTCGCTGCGTTCTCGCCGATCGCCCGGCACCTGAACACCCTCGTGGACGTGGGCCTCGGCTACGTCCGGCTGGGACAGCCGGCAACCACCCTCTCCGGCGGCGAAGCCCAGCGCGTCAAGCTTGCCGCGGAACTGCAGAAACGCTCCAACGGACGCAGCGTGTATGTCCTCGACGAGCCCACCACGGGCCTGCACTTCGAGGACATCCGCAAGCTCCTGATGGTCCTTCAGGGGCTGGTGGACAAGGGCAACACGGTGATCACCATCGAACACAACCTGGACGTCATCAAGAGCGCCGACTGGATCGTGGATCTTGGCCCGGACGGCGGTTCGGGCGGCGGCCAGATCGTTGCCACCGGCACCCCCGAGCAGGTGGCAAAATCCACCAAGAGC
The DNA here is from genome assembly GCF_009911795.1 of Pseudarthrobacter psychrotolerans. Taxonomy (NCBI): domain Bacteria; kingdom Bacillati; phylum Actinomycetota; class Actinomycetes; order Micrococcales; family Micrococcaceae; genus Pseudarthrobacter; species Pseudarthrobacter psychrotolerans. The sequence continues at coordinate 912,152 of NZ_CP047898.1, forward strand.
CACACGGCCTCCTTCCTCGCGGAAATACTGAGCTAGGCCGTCGGCCTCCGAGTGACGTATGCCGTGTCGGGCATGCGAGTTTCGGGCATGCTCGGTGTCGTGAGAAACTAAGCCGGTGACTCAAACAACAGTGCCCGTGATCTTTGACCTGGACGGCACTCTTGTCGATCCGGCCGGCGGAATATCCGACGGAATCGCAGCAGCCCTAGCCGCCGCAGGTCTGCCGGTTCCTGGCCAGGACGCCCTGAACTCGATGATCGGCCCCAAACTCAGCGACGCACTCCAGAGTGTCTGCAAGGTTCCGGCCGAGATGCTTGACGAGGTCATCCGGACGTACCGGCAGTACTACCTGGCCACGGGGATAGCCCAGAGCCGGCTGTACCCCGGAATCAAGGAAGCGCTGGAGAGCTTTGCAGCCGAAGGCAGGCCAGTGGCCGTCGCCACGCAGAAGCCCGAAGGGCTGGCCCAGATCGTGCTGGGCCACCATGGCATCGCTGGCCTGTTCCAGTCCATCAGGGGTTCAGCAGACAACGAATCGTCAACGGACGGTCCGGTGGGGAAGGCAGAAATCATCGCCGCGGCCCTCGTTGACCTGTCCACGCAGCATGCCGTTATGGTGGGTGACCGCGCCCAGGACGTGGCGGGAGCCATCGCGAACGGGCTTGACTGCATCGGCGTGGGCTGGGGATTCGCCCCCGACGGCGAACTCGAGGAAGCCGGTGCCGTCACCGTGGTGGACACCACCGCCGGCATGGTTGCCGCAATCGGGCGCCTCGAAGCCATCCACACCGCCGCGATGAGTGAGGTGCGCAACGATGGCGCTGTTTGAGGCGGTCCGGTGGACATTTCGCGGGCTCGTCGCGGGTACCTGCCGGCCCACCATCCTCGGCCTTGAAAACGTGCCAAAAGAGGGGCCCTTCATTGTGGCCCCGAACCATCTCTCCTTCTTTGACAGCGTCATTGTCCAGGCACTGATGCCGCGGCCGGTGGCCTTCTTCGCCAAAGCCGAGTACTTCACCACGGGTGGCGTGAAGGGAAAGGTCATGAAATCTTTCTTCGAGTCCGTGGGCTCCATCCCCGTGGAGCGCGGCGAGCAGGCAGCAAGCGTCCAGGCGCTCAAAACCCTCCTGGACATCCTGGAGGCCGGCAAGGGCATCGGCATTTACCCTGAAGGCACACGGTCGCGGGACGGTATTCTCTACCGCGGCCGCACCGGCGTGGGCTGGCTTGCACTGGCAACCGGAGCTCCCGTGATCCCGGTTGGACTGATCGGGACGGAGAACCTGCAGCCGGCCGGTGAGAAGGGCTTCAAGCCGCATCACTTCACCATGAAGGTGGGGGAGCCCTTGTATTTCGACAAGACCGGCCCGGATCATTCGCTGCCGGCGCGGCGCCAGGTGACGGACCACATCATGGATGCGATCGCAGAACTCAGCGGCCAGGAACGCTCCACCAGCTACAACCAGAGCAAGGCCACGGACTAGGCGTTAGTAGAATGAAGTAGTGGCAGATCCAGCAAGTTACAGGCCCCAGACGGGTGAAATTCCCACCAACCCCGGGGTGTACCGGTTCCGCGATCCATACGGCCGGGTCATCTACGTCGGCAAAGCCAAAAGCCTTCGCTCCCGCCTGAACTCCTACTTCGCGAACCCGGGGGCCTGCTGCCCAAAACCCATGCAATGGTTCATACGGCCAGCAGCGTCGAATGGACAGTGGTGGGCAGCGAACTGGAGTCGCTGCAGCTGGAATACACCTGGATCAAGGAATTCAAGCCACGGTTCAACGTGGTCTTCCGTGACGACAAAACCTATCCGTACCTGGCCCTCACCATGAGCGAGAAGCTCCCCAGGGTCCAGGTCATGCGGGGGGACCGCCGCAAAGGCACCCGGTACTTCGGTCCCTACACGGCCGGCGCGATCAGGGAAACCATGGACACCTTGCTGCGGGTTTTTCCCGTCCGCAGCTGCAGCGCCGGCGTCCTCAAGCGGGCCCAGGCCAGCGGCCGACCCTGCCTGCTGGGCTACATCGACAAATGCTCCGCCCCCTGCGTTGGCCGGGTGACCCCCGAGGAACACCGGGTCCTGGCGGAGGACTTCTGCGCGTTTATGGGCGGCGAGGCCAAGCGTTTTATCACCAAGCTCGAAAAGCAGATGGCCGACGCCGTTGGCACCCTCGACTACGAGCGCGCGGCGAGGCTTCGTGATGACATATCCGCACTGCGGAAGGTCTTTGAGCGCAACGCCGTGGTGCTCGCCGATGATACCGACGCCGATGTCTTCGCACTGCATGAAGACGAGTTGGAGGCCGCCGTCCAGGTCTTCCACGTCCGGGGCGGCCGGATCCGTGGCCAGCGCGGCTGGGTAGTGGAAAAGGTGGAGGACGCCACTACCCCGGACCTGGTGGAACACCTGCTGCAGCAGGTCTACGGCGACGACGGCGACAGCCATGGCAGGCTGCCCCGCGAGGTCCTGGTACCCGTAGAACCCAGCAACGCTGCGGAACTTACGGAGTGGCTCGGCGGCCTGCGCGGCGCCAAAGTGGAGATCAGGGTGCCGCAGCGCGGCGACAAGGCTGCCCTGATGTCCACGGTCCGTGAGAATGCCGAGCACGCGCTCAAACTGCATAAGACCCGCCGCGCCGGGGACCTCACCGTGCGTTCCCAGGCATTGCAGGAGCTGCAGGAAGCCCTGGACCTGCCCTTGGCGCTCCTCCGGATTGAATGCTTCGACGTCTCCCACGTCCAGGGCACCAACGTCGTGGCGTCCATGGTGGTGGTCGAGGACGGGCTGCCCAAGAAGTCCGATTACCGGAAATTCTCCGTTACCGGGGCCGCGGCTGCCGACGACACTGCCGCCATGCACGACGTCCTGACGCGGCGCTTCCGGCATTACCTGCAGGATAAATCCGCGCAAGTCGACGCGTCCGCCTTACCGGGGCACCAAGCCGCATTGGAAGCGGCCGCCGACGCCGCGGTCCTGGACACCACTACTGCGGCGCCGCGGGCGAAATTCGCGTACCCTCCCAACCTGGTGGTGGTCGACGGCGGCCAGCCCCAGGTGAACGCCGCCGCCCGGGCGCTGGCGGAGCTTGGCATTGAGGATGTCTACGTGGTGGGCCTGGCCAAACGGCTTGAGGAAGTCTGGCTGCCGGACAGCGACTTCCCTGTGATCCTGCCCCGGACGTCCCAGGGACTTTATCTGCTGCAGCGGATCCGCGACGAAGCCCACCGCTTCGCCATCACCTTCCACCGGCAGAAGCGCGGCAAGGCCATGACCGTCTCGGCGCTGGATGGAGTTCCTGGCCTTGGTGAGTCCAAACGCAAGGCCCTGCTCACCCACTTCGGGTCCGTCAAGGGTGTGAAAGCCGCCACCGCCGCCGAGCTCACGGCGGCCAAGGGCATCGGACCATCCCTTGCCAACGCCATCGTGGCCCACTTCAGCGGCGAAGACGCGGCCGGCGATGCTGTTCCGGCCGTGAATATGGCCACCGGCGAAATCATTGAAACCTAGGTAGGGTAAGGAACGCAGGTTTCCGCCATTGCGGTTGCCTGCCTTCATCTGGAAAGAAACGGGGCGGAACGAATGGCAGACTCTACGGCGGAATCCGGGACAGGGCAGGACGGCATGACGCCGATCAAGCCCGTCGAAGCGGAACTGCTGGTGGTCACCGGTATGTCGGGAGCGGGACGCAGCACCGCCGCGGACGCACTTGAGGACCATGGCTGGTATGTCGTGGAAAACCTGCCGCCCCAGATGCTCGGCACCCTGGCCGAGATCGTGTCCCACGCGCCGCAGTCCATTCCGCGGCTGGCTGTAGTGATGGATGTCCGCAGCAAGGGCCTCTTTGTTGACGTCCGTGCAGCCCTGGGGGCCCTGGCCGCCAGCGGTGTGACGTTCCGGGTACTTTTCCTGGACGCCAATGACGACGTCCTGGTCCGCCGCTTCGAGCAGGGCCGCCGGCCCCACCCCCTCCAGGAAGGGGGACGGATCCTCGACGGCATTGCAGCCGAACGGGAGGTGCTCAAGGAACTGCGCGACAGCTCCGACGTCGTACTGGACACCTCCACCTACAACGTCCACGCCCTGGCCACGGCCATCACGGAACTCTTCACCGATTCCGGTCCGGTGGCCCTGCGGCTCAACGTCATGAGCTTTGGCTTCAAGTACGGCCTGCCGGTGGATTCCAACTACGTTGCGGACGTCCGGTTCATCCCGAATCCGCACTGGGTTCCGCAACTGCGCCCGCACACGGGCCTGGACAAGGACGTCAGCGACTACGTCCTCGAGGCGGAAGGCGTGAAGAACTTCGTGGACCGCTATGTCCTGGCCCTCGAGCCCGTCCTGGACGGCTACCGGCGCGAAAACAAGCACTACGCCACCATCGCCGTCGGCTGTACGGGTGGAAAGCACCGGTCCGTGGCAGTCGCCGTCGAGCTGTCCAAGAAACTGGCACAGTATCCCCGCGTGACCGTGACCACCACCCATCGGGATCTGGGCCGCGAGTAATGGGGATGTTCACCGGGCCCCTGCCCTTGGTACCGATTTCCAGCGGAACGGCGGCCGGCCAGCAGGACAAGGGCCCCAACGTTGTTGCGCTCGGCGGCGGGCACGGCCTGTCCGCTTCGCTCTCGGCGCTGCGGCTGCTTACGTCCGAGCTGACCGCCATTGTCACTGTGGCGGACGACGGCGGGTCTTCAGGGCGCCTGCGCGACGAGTACGGCGTCCTCCCGCCCGGAGACCTCCGTATGGCGCTGTCTGCCTTGTGCGATGACACGGACTGGGGCCGCACGTGGCGCGACGTGATGCAGCACCGGTTCCGGCCCGGCCAAGGCCGCGGCGGATCGCTGGATGAGCATGCAATGGGCAACCTGCTCATCGTCACCCTTTGGGAGCTTCTGGGCGACACGGTGGCCGGACTGAAGTGGGCCGGTGCCCTGCTCGGTGCCCGCGGGCAGGTGCTTCCGATGTCCACCGTGCCGCTGACCATCGAAGGCGACATCCGCGTCACTGCACCGGACGGCACGTCAGCGCTCCAGACGATCCGCGGGCAGGCGCGCTGCGCCGTTGCCGGCTCGCTGGAACAGGTCCGGCTCCTGCCCGAACAGGCGCCGGCCTGCGTTGAAGCCCTGACAGCCATCGAACTGGCCGATTGGGTCATCCTCGGGCCGGGGTCCTGGTACACGTCCGTGCTGCCGCACCTGCTGCTCCCCGAAATGCGTGCCGCCCTCAGTGCCACGGCGGCAAAACGCTGCCTCACCATGAACCTTGCCACGGACACCAAAGAGACCACGGGCATGTCTGCTGCGGACCACCTCTACGCACTGCACCGGTATGCGCCGGACTTCAGCGTGGACGTTGTCCTGGCGGATCCCGCGTCGGTGCAGGACCGGCAGGAGTTCGAGAAAGCCGCCGGGATGATCGGCGCCGAGGTTGTCTTGGGTAAAGTGGGGGCGTCGGGCCGCCGACCCGTCCATGACCCCCTGCGTCTGGCAGCGGCGTACCACGACATTTTTGGGAACAGTTAGGAAGGTGCCATGGCACTGACATCATCGGTCAAGGAAGAACTGTCCCGTCTGGACATTAAGAAATCGTCCGTCCGCAAGGCAGAGGTTTCGGCTATGCTGCGCTTCGCCGGCGGCCTGCACATCATCTCGGGGCGGATCGTGATCGAGGCCGAGGTTGACCTCGCATCCACGGCGCGCAGGCTCCGGGCTGCCATCGCCGAGGTCTACGGCCACCAGAGCGAGATCATCGTTGTCTCCGCCGGGGGACTGCGCCGCGGCAGCCGGTACGTGGTGCGGGTCGTCCGGGACGGCGAGTCACTGGCCCGGCAGACAGGGCTCCTGGACGGCCGCGGGCGGCCGGTGCGGGGGCTCCCCTCGGCTGTGGTCAACGGCTCGGCCGCTGACGCCGAGGCAGTGTGGCGCGGTGCCTTCCTGGCCCACGGTTCGCTCACCGAACCGGGTCGGTCGTCATCGCTGGAAGTCACGTGCCCGGGTCCCGAGTCCGCGCTTGCCCTCGTTGGCGCGGCCCGCCGTCTCGGCATCCAGGCGAAAGCCCGCGAAGTCAGGGGAGTGGACCGGGTAGTGATCCGCGACGGCGACACCATCGCCGCCCTGCTCATCCGCATGGGCGCCCATGACGCCCTGATGGTCTGGGAAGAACGCAGGATGCGCAAGGAAGTCAGAGCCACGGCCAACCGGCTCGCCAACTTCGACGACGCCAACCTGCGGCGCTCCGCCCAGGCAGCTGTTGCTGCCGGTGCCAGGGTTGACCGGGCACTGGAAATCCTGGGCGACGACGTCCCGGACCACCTCAAATACGCCGGCGAACTTCGCGTGGCCCACAAGCAGGCAAGCCTGGACGAGCTGGGTCGCCTGGCCGATCCGGTGATGACCAAGGACGCCATCGCCGGCCGCATCCGCCGGCTTCTGGCCATGGCGGACAAGCGGGCCATTGATTTGGGGATCCCCGGCACTGATGCCAATGTGACGCCTGAAATGCTGGACGAGTAGCCGCGCCCCTAGAATCAGAGCGTTCACCCTGATCTTCCGGATGCCAGTCATCCGGATGCACAATCCGAGAGTTACAACCCGGACAGACCGTCCACGACATTGGAGGATTTTGTGACCGAGTACGTACTGCCAGAACTCAGCTACGACTATGCAGCGCTTGAGCCGCACATTTCGGCGCGCATCATGGAGCTGCACCACAGCAAGCACCACGCCGCGTACGTTGCAGGCGCCAACAACGCCCTTGCCCAGCTGGCAGAGGCACGCGACAAGGGCGACTTCGCCAACATCAACCGCCTTTCCAAGGACCTCGCGTTCCACACCGGCGGCCACATCAACCACTCGGTGTTCTGGAACAACCTGTCCCCGGACGGCGGCGACAAGCCTGAGGGTGAGCTGGCAGCTGCCATCGACGACGCTTTCGGTTCCTTCGATGCCTTCCGTGCCCAGTTCTCTGCTGCAGCCCTTGGCCTGCAGGGATCAGGCTGGGGCTTCCTGGCCTACGAGCCGATCGGTGGCAACCTGGTCATCGAGCAGCTCTACGACCAGCAGGGCAACGTAGCACTCGGCACCACGCCACTGCTGATGCTGGACATGTGGGAGCACGCCTTCTACCTGGACTACGTCAACGTCAAGGCTGACTACGTCAAGGCATTCTGGAACATCGTCAACTGGGCCGATGTCGCCAAGCGCTTCGATGCTGCACGCACCAACGCCACGGGCCTCATCACCCTGCCGTAGTGACCCGCAGTACATGAACGTGTAACAAACTTCACATTTCGGCGTGATTTCGGCCGGAATGTGGTTGGTCCGCCCCCGCACTTGCGGGGGCGCACCAACTTAAACGTAAGATGGATCACGGAAGGCGGTCTGCCTTCAGCAACGTGGCTGGTCGCCCTCCGATCTGTTAATCATCTCTGCCCAATGGCGTGCGGGATCTGTTAGTTGGCTTCAACGCCCGCTCAACTAATTTGTGCTTAATCAAGCACCAAGGAGACTGAACAAGTGACGACCCGTATTGGTATCAACGGCTTCGGCCGCATCGGCCGCAACTACTTCCGCGCAGCACTCGCACAGGGCGCGGACCTGGAGATCGTTGCCGTCAACGACCTCACCAGCCCTGAGGCACTGGCCCACCTGCTCAAGTACGACTCCGTCGGCGGCCGCCTGAAGGAAACCGTTGAAGTCAAGGACGGCAACATTGTCGTGGACGGCAACGTCATCAAGGTTCTCGCCGAGCGTGATCCCGCCAACCTGCCTTGGGGCGAGCTGGGCGTTGACATCGTTATTGAGTCCACCGGCTTCTTCACCAAGGCCGCTGCCGCGCAGAAGCACATTGATGCAGGCGCCAAGAAGGTCCTGATCTCCGCTCCGGCCTCCGACGAGGACATCACCATCGTGATGGGCGTCAATGACGGCCTGTATGACAACGCGGCGCACAACATCATTTCCAACGCGTCCTGCACCACCAACTGCCTGGGCCCGCTGGCCAAGGTCCTCAACGACACCTTCGGCATCGAGCGTGGCCTGATGACCACCATCCACGCCTACACGGCTGACCAGAACCTGCAGGACGGCCCGCACAACGACCTCCGCCGTGCCCGCGCCGCCGCCATCAACATGGTCCCCACCTCCACGGGTGCGGCCAAGGCGATCGGCCTGGTCCTGCCGGAGCTCAAGGGCAAGCTGGACGGCTTCGCCATCCGCGTGCCCGTCCCCACCGGCTCGGCCACCGACCTCACGGTCACCCTCTCCCGCGAGACCACCGTCGAGGAAGTCAACGCAGCGCTGAAGAAGGCTTCGGAGTCCGAGGAGTTCCAGGGCATCCTCACCTACACCGACGCTCCGATCGTTTCCTCGGACATCGTGGGGGACCCGGCGTCGTCGATCTTCGACTCGGGCCTGACCAAGGTCATTGGCAACCAGGTCAAGGTTGTTTCCTGGTATGACAACGAATGGGGCTACTCCAACCGCCTCGTGGACCTCACGGAGCTCGTCGCAGCCAAGCTGGGCTAGGGTTAGACACATGACATTCCACACCCTCAACGAACTGATCGCTGAAGGTGTCCGCGGGCGGTACATTCTTGTCAGAAGTGACCTGAATGTGCCGCTCGACGGCTCTACAGTGACTGACGACGGCCGCATTAAGGCCTCTCTGCCAGTACTGGGAAAGCTCACGGACGCCGGTGCCCGCGTGCTGGTAACAGCGCACCTCGGACGCCCCAAGGGCGCTCCGGAGGAAAAGTACTCCCTCCAGCCTGCCGTAGCGCGGCTCGCCGAACTTGCCGCCTTCAAGGTCTCGCTAGCCCAGGACACTGTGGGCAGCTCCGCGAAGGAACTCGCTGCCTCGCTTCAGGACGGCGAAGTCCTCGTCCTGGAGAACGTGCGCTTCGACGCCCGGGAGACCAGCAAGGACGACGCCGAACGCGGCGCCTTCGCGGACGAACTGGTGGCCCTGACAGGGGCCAACGGTGCCTACGTTGACGACGCCTTTGGTGCCGTACACCGCAAGCACGCCAGTGTCTACGACGTCGCCACCCGGCTCCCGTCCTACCAGGGCGATCTCGTACACACCGAGGTGGAGGTCCTGCGGAAGCTGACGGCCGACACGCAGCGGCCCTACGTGGTGGTGCTCGGCGGCTCCAAGGTCTCCGACAAGCTGGCGGTCATCGACAACCTCATCGGCAAGGCCGACACCATCATGGTGGGCGGCGGCATGCTCTTCACGTTCCTGGCGGCAGAGGGCCACAGCGTGGCCGGCAGCCTCCTGGAAGAAGACCAGATCCCGGTTGTCCAGGACTACCTCAAGCGGGCTGCCGGTGCCGGCACCGAATTCATCGTGCCCACTGATGTTGTGGTGGCCGGTAAGTTCGCGGCCGACGCTGACTACGAGACCGTCCCCGCGGACGGCATCGAGGGCAGCAGCTTCGGTGCCCAGGGCATCGGCCTGGACATCGGACCGGACTCTGCAGCCGCCTTTGCAGACCGGATCAAGGGCGCCAAAACGGTGTTCTGGAACGGGCCCATGGGCGTCTTTGAGTTCGAAGCATTCTCCGGCGGAACCCGCGCCGTGGCCCAGGCCCTGACTGAGGCCAACGCGTTCACCGTAGTAGGCGGCGGGGACTCCGCTGCCGCCGTGCGGACGCTCGGCTTCGCTGATGACCAGTTCGGGCATATTTCCACCGGCGGCGGCGCCAGCCTGGAATATCTCGAAGGCAAGGAACTTCCGGGACTCAGCGTCCTGGACCGTTAGGAACCTGGACTGCCAAGTCCTCCGGCCGGCAGGGTGCCCGCGGGCACCCTGCCGGCCGCACACATATCAAGTACTTTTGGAGAACACGTGACTACGTCAACGAACGGCGCTTTTGACCGCACGCCTCTCATTGCAGGCAACTGGAAGATGAACATGGACCATGTCCAGGGCATCACCCTGCTGCAGAAACTGGCCTGGACCCTGTCTGACGCCAAGCACGACTACAGCCGGGTTGAGGTGGCAGTCTTTCCGCCATTCACCGACCTCCGCGGTGTGCAGACGCTCGTCCAGGGCGATGAACTGGACATTGCCTACGGCGGCCAGGACCTTTCCCAGTTCGACTCGGGCGCTTACACCGGCGACACATCCGGCCAGTTCCTGGGCAAGCTGGGCTGCCGCTACGTCCTGGTGGGGCACAGCGAACGCCGGACTATCCACCAGGAGTCCGACGAAGTGCTCAATGCCAAGGTCAAGGCAGCGTTCAAGCACAGTGTCACTCCGGTCCTTTGCGTTGGCGAAGGCCTGGAAATCCGCCAGGCGGGCACCCATGTCGAGCACACCCTGGCGCAGCTCCGGGCGAACGTCGCAGGGCTGTCGGCCGAGCAGGCGGCAGAGCTTGTGGTCGCCTATGAGCCCGTCTGGGCCATCGGCACCGGTGAAGTGGCCGGGCCGGAGGACGCCCAGGAAATGTGCGCTGCCATCCGCGCGGAACTGGCCACCCTCTTCGGCGGCGACGTTGCAGCGAAGGTCAGGCTGCTCTACGGCGGCTCGGTCAAGGCCAACAATGTCGCCGCTATCCTTAGGGAACGCGACGTCGACGGCGTGTTGGTGGGCGGTGCCAGCCTCGATCCCGCGGAGTTTGCTAATATTGTCAGGTTCGAGAGTCACCTGGTGACGGACTAGTCCGTCACCAGCCCCAGGCTCCCGCAATTCCAATCTTCTGAAAGGCCGTCGTGGACGTTCTTCATGTCATTCTGCAGATTCTCCTGGGCATCACCAGCCTTCTGCTGACCCTGCTTATCCTCCTTCACAAGGGACGGGGCGGCGGGCTGTCCGACATGTTCGGCGGCGGTATGAGTTCCGGCCTCAGCTCCTCCGGCGTCGCCGAACGGAACCTGAACAGGTTCACCGTGATCCTGGGCGTTACCTGGGGCGTTGTGATCATCGCCCTCGGCCTGATTATGCGCTTCAGCGGCGCAGGGGACTCATAGACCCTGCAACTGATCATCGCCCGGCACTGCCGCGATGAGGATCTCCGAACTAAACTGTGGCTGTTGGCTCCCAACAGCCACAGTTTCGTTTAAACAGCGTCGTTTAAGCAGCCAGGAGACCCGATGGTACATAGTGCGTCAGCGTTCCGTGGCACCCGGGTGGGTGTCACAGAAGGAGCCGGTCCGAAGAACCAGTCAGAAGCTGCCTCAGGCGAAAGAGTGCCCCGCATCCGGGTTTCTTTTTGGTGCGCCAAGGGTCATGAGACCCAGCTGGTCTTCCTGCGGCTGCCGGACGACCAGATTCCCTCCATCTGGGACTGCCGGCGCTGCGGGGCTCAGGCATCACGGGACGGCAAGGACGCCGACCTGCCCGATCCGCTGGACGAAGGCTTCAAGAGCCATCTGGAATACGTTAAAGAACGGCGCTCCGACCAGGACGCCGAAGCTGTCCTGGCCGGAGCGCTGGAAAAACTACGCGCCGGTGGCGTCCTTCCGGACGAGCTGCTGCGGGACACGTGAGGCTGCGTTTTCATCGATAAGCCACAGGGTGCGGGATGTTCCCCGCGGGCCTGCCGCCGGAACCTGCACCGGGTTGGCGCCCGCCAGCGCCAGGCCAACCGCGCCGGCCTTGTCCTCGCCAGCTACCACCATCCAGACCTCAGCCGCAGTGTTGATGGCGGGAAGTGTGAGTGAGATGCGCTGTGGCGGCGGCTTGGGGGAGTTCCGGACGCCAACTACTGTCAGCTCCTTCTCCCGGATTCCGCCCTGCTCGGGGAAGAGCGAGGCTACGTGGGCGTCCGGGCCAACACCCAGCAGCACTACGTCCAGCCGCGGCAGTTCCCCCGGTTCGTCCGGACGGTCGTCGGACATGTCAGCGGCGTGTTCGGCCCGGGCTGCTTCCCGGAGCCTGCGAGCATAGTCCTCGGCGGCTTCCTCGGGCGTGTCGAAGTCATCCGTGGAGGCTGGCTCGTTGATCCTGGCAGGATCAACCGGAATGCTCGACAGGAGGGCATCAAACGCCTGCCTGGTGTTCCGGTCGGGATCGTCGGCGGCAACAAAGCGCTCGTCACCCCACCAAAAATTCACCCTGGACCAGTCGACGGCGGGCGCCGCCGGAGAATCCGCAACGGCCTTCAGCGTTCCGATGCCTACTGTGCCGCCGGTCAGCACCACTGTGGCCTCACCGTGCTTGTCCTGCACATCCACCAGCTTGGTGATCAGTCGGGCCGCGATGGCGGCCATCAGGACGGACGAATCAGGGTGGATGCTAACTCTTGGCTCAACGCTCACTGGGTCGGACGCTCCTTAGATTGGTACGTGGCAGTCCAATAGTAATCACTTCGCCGAAGACTTCGTCGGGGTCGAGGCGGCGGAGTTCTTCGGCGAGGCAGTCTTTGAGGCTGCGGCGTGGCAGGGAGATGCGTTGGGCGGGTTGTCCGGGCTGGGTGAGTTCGGCGACGGAGAGTCCCGGGCGGAAGAGCTGCACGTCGCCGGTGTGGCGGGTGAGGCGGACGCGGCGGATGCCGGTCCCGGCGGGGTCCGCGACGATGGTCACGGGCGCGTCCAGGGCCAGGGTCAGCCACGCCGCGAGCAGGATCGTGGAGGGGGAATCGGAGGCGCCTTCGACGGCGACGGCGGTCACGGGCGAGGAGTCGACCTGGTCCAGGACCGCGGCGAGCTGGATCCGCCAGTTCGTCAGGCGGGTCCAGGCGAGGTCGGTGTCCCCGGCCTTGTACGTGGCCCGGATGTTCTCCAGTGCTGCCTGCGGGTCGGTTTCGTTGGCGGAGTCGGTGATCCGGCGGTGCGCGATCCGGCCCACGGAGGTTTCGCAGGCGTTCTCCGGTGCCCCGTGCGGCCACCACGCCACGATCGGGGCGTCCGGGAGCAGCAGGGCCGCGACCAGGGACTCGCTTTCGTGCGCGAGCTCGCCGTAGCCGCGGAGCACGATGACCTCGGACGCGCCGGCGTCACCGCCGACCCGGATCTGCGCGTCGAGCCGGTTCGGGGCCTGGGCTCCGGCGTCGGCGAGGACGATGATCCGGCAGGGGTGTTCGCGGCTGGCCTCGTTCGCGGCCTCGATCGCTTCTTCCTCGAGCCCGGACCGGGTCACGACCACCAGGGTCAGGACCCGGCCCAGCGCGATCACCCCGCCCTGCTCACGCAGGGACATGATCTTCTTGGAGACCTTCGAGGTGGTGGTGTCCGGCAAATCTACAATCATGGCCTTCTCCAGGTTCGTCCGTCACGGGCCAGCAGCTCATCCGCCGAGGCAGGGCCCCAGGATCCCGGGGCGTAGGGCTCGGGCTGCTCTGTGAGCCCTGCCCAGTAGTCTTCAAAGGGGTCCAGGATCTTCCAGGACAGCTCCACTTCCGCGTGCCGCGGGAACAGCGGCGGCTCCCCGAGGAGCACATCGAGGATCAGCCGCTCATACGCTTCCGGGCTGGACTCGGTAAAGGAATGCCCGTAGCCGAAGTCCATGGTCACGTCCCGGACTTCCATCTGCGTGCCCGGGACCTTGGACCCGAACCGGATCGTCGCGCCCTCATCGGGCTGGACCCGGATCACCACGGCGTTCTGGCCGAAGTCATCCTCGCCGTGGTCACGGAAGAGCAGGTTCGGGGCGCGTTTGAACACCACCGCGATCTCCGTCACCCGCCTACCCAACCGCTTGCCCGCACGCAGGTAGAACGGCACACCGGCCCACCGCCGGGTATGGATATCCACCCGGATCGCGGCGAACGTCTCGGTCTTCGAATCGGCCGGGATACCCTCTTCCTCCAGGTAGCCCTGGACCTGTTCCCCGCCCTGCCAGCCGCCGGCGAACTGGCCGCGCGCCGAATGGGTCGACAAATCCTCAGGCAGCTTCACCGCGGCCAGGACCTTTTCCTTCTCCGCCCGCAGATCGTCCGCGTTGAAGGAAATAGGCTCCTCCATCGCCGTCAACGCCAGCAGCTGCAGCAGGTGGTTCTGGATCACGTCCCGGGCCGCGCCCACCCCGTCGTAATACCCGGCCCGGCCACCGGTGCCGATATCCTCGGCCATCGTGATCTGGACATGGTCCACATAATTCGCGTTCCACAACGGCTCGAACAACTGGTTCGCGAACCGCAACGCCAGGATGTTCTGCACCGTTTCCTTGCCCAGGTAATGATCGATCCGGAACACCGCATCCGGCGGGAACACCGACTCCACAATGTCGTTGAGCTGCCGGGCGGAGTCCAGGTCATGCCCGAAGGGCTTCTCGATCACCACCCGCCGCCACTTCTCGCCCTCGGCCTGCGCGAGGCCGTGCTTGGAGAGCTGCCGGCAGACCTGCTCAAACGCCTTCGGCGGGATCGAAAGGTAGAACGCGTGATTCCCCCGCGTACCGCGGACCTCATCAAGCCCCGCGATCGTGTCCCCCAACCGCTCAAACGAATCATCGTCGTCGAACTCGCCCCGGACAAAACGGATACCCTCCGCGAGCTGGTTCCACACCGCCTCATCAAACGGCGTCCGCGAATACGCTTTCACCGAAGCCTTCACCTCCGCCGCGAACTCCGCATCACTCCACGGACGGCGGCCGAACCCCACCAACGCGAAACTCGGCGGCAACAACCCCCGGTTCGCGAGGTCATACACGGCCGGCATCAGCTTCTTACGCGCAAGATCCCCGGTCACCCCGAACAGGACCAACGAGGACGGACCCGCAATCCGGTTCAGACGACGGTCACGCGGATCCCGCAACGGGTTGCGGCCGGACCTTCCGGAACGTGTCGCGGAATTCCTGCCGTTTTCAGTTTCTGGCATGTTTGCTGTTGAGCCTTAGTTTTCGGTGACGGAAGCTGACCGGGCGGCAAGTGCTGCGATGATCTCCTGCAGCTGTGCAACTCCGGCGGAGCGGTCGGTCAGGTGCAGCCGCAGGACGGGGCGGCCATGGCCGGCCAGAACCTGGGCATCGCCCGCGGCCTGTGCGGAAATCAGTTCCCCGAACGTGAACGGCCGGTCCGGGATGGCCAGGTCTTCCGCAGGCGCGGCCGTGACCTGGAGAAAGACTCCGATCGCGGGTCCGCCCTTGTGGAACTGCCCGGTGGAGTGCAGGAACCGCGGGCCCCAGCCGAACGTGACGGGACGTCCGCTGACGCCGGCAAGTTCGTCACGGATGCCTTCCAGTTCCGCGAAGGCCAGCCGGTCAAAGTAGGCCTGGACACTGAGGTAGCTGTCCTCGTTGAGCGTTCCGAGGAGGGCGCCGACGGCTTCCTCCGCAGTCGCTGCGTCGCCCAGCCAGTCCCCGCCACGGACCTCGATCGCGCCGTCAACAAAGGCGGCAGGGGTCGGTTCGGGCTGCGCGTCCAGCAGGCCGCGGGCGGCAACCTTGGCTGCCTCCACGTCCGGCTGGTCAAACGGGTTGATGCCCAACAGGCGCCCGGCCACAACGGTGGCGAACTCCCACACCATCATCTGGGTGGCCAGGCCACCGGCGATGGCTACCTCGTTCTCACCGAGTTCGACGTCGGCATCCGCGGCTATCAGCCGCACCACCAGGACGTCCGCTGCACCGGAGGTGACCTCCGGCGACGTGGGCCCGGCCACCACCGGCAGGACGCCGGTGCCGAGCTTGCCGGTGGATTCGGCGATGAGCTGTTCGGCCCAGTCCGCGAAACCCACAATGCCGGAGCCGTCCTCGGCGATGACAATCTTGTTGCGCAGCGGATTGGTTCCGCCCAGGGCCGCTCCGAGGGCCAGCCCGATGTTCTCGGCGGCGTCCTCGTTCAGGATCTCGGCGGCTTCCTCAGCCTCATCCAGGAAAGCCTGGATGTCCACACCGGCCAGGCCACACGGGACCAGCCCGAATGCGGTGAGGGCTGAGTAGCGGCCGCCCACGTTCGGATCGGCATTGAAGACAGCACGGTAGCCGGCCTCACGCGAGGCTTTATCGAGCGGGGAACCGGGATCGGTGACGATGATGATCCGGCTTTTCGCATCGATGCCGGCCACGGTGAAGGCGTGCTCGAAGATCCGGCGCTGGGAGTCGGTCTCCAGGGTTGAACCGGACTTGGACGAAACCACAATCGCGGTTTCGGCCAGCCGGTCTGCGAGGGCAGCACGGACCTGGTCGGGGTCGGTGCTGTCCAGCACAGTCAGCTCGACGCCAGCGGTGCCGGCGATGACCTCGGGAGCCAGCGAAGATCCGCCCATGCCGCAAAGCACAATGCGGGTCACGCCGTCAGCCTTGAGGGCATCACGGAGTTCGAGGATGCCGGCCACGAGGGCCTGTGAGACGGTGGCCGCCTCAACCCAACCGAGGCGGACAGCGGACTCGGCCTCGGCGTCGGGACCCCACAGGGTGTGGTCCTTGGCAAAGATCCGGGTGGCAATACGGTCCGCGACGAGGGCGGGCAGGTGCTGCTCGAGTGCCTGCTGCGCGGCACCGGTGGCGTCGTAGCTGAGAGTGCTCATAGTGGGTTAGGAAGCCTTCCGTGCAGCGGCAAGGGCGCCTTCGACGTCGGCCAGCAGTTCCTTCCAGCTGGCCACGAACTTGTCCAGGCCTTCGGATTCCAGGAGGGCGACGACCTCGTTGTAGGAGACGCCGAGCGCCTCCAGTGCATCCAGCGTGGCGTTGGCCTCGGCGTAGGTGCCGGTGATGGTGTCACCGGTGACGACGCCGTGGTCGAAGGTGGCGTCGAGGGTCTTCTCCGGCATGGTGTTTACGACGCCGGGCGCTGCCAGTTCGGTGACGTACAGGGTGTCGGGGTAGGCCGGGTCCTTGACGCCGGTGGAGGCCCACAGCGGACGCTGGGGGAGCGCGCCGGCTGCAGCCAGCAGTGCCCAGCGCTCGGTGGAGAAGAGCTCCTCGTAGACCTGGTAGGCCAGGCGTGCGTTGGCCACGCCGGCCTTGCCCTTGAGGGCCTTGGCCTCGTCGGTGCCGATGGCGTCAAGGCGCTTGTCGATTTCGGAGTCCACGCGGGAAACGAAGAACGAGGCCACCGAGTGGATCCTGGACAGGTCGTGGCCGTTGTCCTTGGCCTGCTCCAGCCCGGACTGGAAAGCGTTGATGACGGCGCGGTAGCGCTCGAGCGAGAAGATCAGGGTCACGTTGACGCTGATGCCCTCGGCCAGGGTAGCGGTGATCGCTTCGAGGCCTTCAAGGGTTGCCGGGATCTTGATGTGGACGTTGTCCTTGCTGACCTTCTTGTACAGGTGCTTGGCTTCGGCAATGGTGCCGGCGGTGTCCCAGGCGAGGCGCGGGTCAACTTCGATGGACACGCGGCCGTCAACACCGTTGGTGGCTGCTGCCACCGGTGCGAAGAGGTCGCAGGCGTCAGCGACGTCGGTGGTGGTGATTTCGAAGATGGTCTCTTCGACGCTGGCGCCGGCTGCTGCCTGGGCCGCGATGGTGGCGTCGTAATCCGTGCCGGCCGTGATGGCGGCGTGGAAGATGGACGGGTTGGTGGTCACACCAACAACGTTCTTCTCTTCGATCAGCTTGCGCAGCGTGCCGGTCTCAAGGCGGCTGCGGGAAAGGTCATCGAGCCAGATGGATACTCCGGCGTCGGAGAGCTGCTGTGTAGGGGTTGTCATGGTGATATCTCCTAAAATCTGGTTCAGGCCTGAAGGCCAGCGAGGGAGTCTTTGGCAGCGGCGGCGACAGCCTCCGCGGTGATGCCGAACTCCTGGAAAAGGCGCTTGTAGTCGGCGGAAGCGCCGTAGTGCTCGAGCGAGATGGAACGTCCGGCGTCGCCGACGAATTCCCTCCAGCCCAGGGCAAGACCGGCCTCGACGGAGACGCGGGCCTTGACGGCAGCGGGGAGCACGGACTCGCGGTAAGCGGCGTCCTGCTTGTTGAACCACTCGACGCAGGGCATGGAGACAACGCGGGCAGCGATGCCTTCAGCCTGGAGGGCTTCGCGGGCCTGGACGGCCAGCTGGACCTCGGAGCCGGTGCCGATCAGGATCACGTCGGCCGGCACGGTGGCGCCGTCCTTGGATGCTTCAGCCAGAACGTAGCCGCCCTTGGCGACGCCGGAAACTGAACCGAACGTATCGCCGTCGGCTTCGTTTTCTCCACGGGCGTAGGTGGGGATGTTCTGGCGGGTCAGCACAATGCCGGCCGGGTTTTCGTGGTTCTCCAGCATGGTCTTCCATGCCACGGCGACCTCGTTGGCGTCGCCGGGGCGGACCACGTCAAGGCCCACGATGGCGCGCAGGGTAGCGAGCTGTTCCACCGGCTGGTGGGTGGGGCCGTCCTCGCCGAGTCCGATGGAGTCGTGCGTCCAGACATACAAGGACGGAACACCCATCAGGGCGCCGAGCCGGATGGCCGGCCGCTGGTAGTCGCTGAAGATCAGGAACGTGCCGGAGAATGCGCGGGTCCGGCCGTGCAGCGAGATGCCGTTCACGATCGAGGCCGCGGCGTGTTCACGGATGCCGAAGTGCAGGACCCGGCCGTAGGGGTTGCCGGACCAGGTATCGGTCTGCTTGGAGGCGGGCACAAACGACGGCGAGCCTTCGATGGTGGTGTTGTTGGACTCGGCGAGGTCGGCGGAGCCGCCCCAGAGTTCCGGCATGACCGGTCCGAGTGCGTTCAGGACCTTACCGGAGGCCGCGCGGGTGGAGACGTCCTTGCCGGCCGGGAAGACCGGAAGTGCGGCGTCCAGGCCTTCGGGCAGTTCGCGGGCCTCGATGCGCTGCAGGAGTGCTGCGCCTTCGGGGTTGGCGGCCTGCCAGGCGTTGAAGGACTCTTCCCATTCCTTCTTGGCAGCGGCACCGCGGTCCACTACCGAGCGGGCGTGGGCGAGGACTTCCTGGTCAACGTCGAAGGACTTGGCCGGATCGAAGCCCAGGACCTCCTTGAGGCCTGCCACTTCCTCGGCACCGAGTGCGGAACCGTGGATCTTGCCGGTGTTCTGCTTCTTGGGTGCCGGGTAGCCGATGATGGTGCGCAGCGAAATGATGGAGGGCTTGGACGTCTCGGCCTTGGCGGCGAGCAGTGCGGAGTAAAGTTCCTGCACGTCCTCTTTGTATTCGCCGGTCTTGGTCCAGTCGACGCGCTGGGTGTGCCAGCCGTAGGCCTCGTAGCGCTTGAGGACATCCTCGGTGAAGGAGATGTCGGTGTCGTCCTCGATGGAGATGTGGTTCTCATCGTAGACAACTACAAGGTTGCCCAGTTCCTGGTGCCCGGCCAGCGAGGAAGCCTCGGACGTGACGCCTTCCTGGAGGTCGCCATCGGAGGCGATGACCCAGATGGTGTGGTCGAAGGGGCTTTCGCCGGCCGGAGCATCGGCGTCGAACAGGCCGCGCATGCGGCGCTGGGAGTAAGCGAACCCGACCGACGAAGCCAGGCCCTGGCCCAGCGGCCCGGTGGTGATCTCCACACCGGCAGTGTGCTTGTACTCCGGGTGGCCCGGCGTCAGGGAATCCCAGGTGCGGAGCGCCTCAAGGTCCTTCAGTTCCAGGCCGTAGCCGGACAGGAACAGCTGGATGTAAAGGGTCAGCGACGTGTGGCCGGGGGACAGGATGAAACGGTCCCGTCCCAGCCAGTCCGGGTTGCGCGGGTCGTGGCGCATCAGCTTCTGGAAGAGAAGGTATGCGGCGGGCGCCAGGCTCATGGCCGTGCCGGGGTGGCCGTTACCGACCTTTTCCACGGCGTCCGCAGCCAGAACGCGGACGGTGTCCACCGCGCGCTGGTCCAAGCTGGTCCATGACAGTTCTTGCTCTTCCAAATGTGGCACGAAAACCGGGCCCCTCTCTGTGCTGATGGTGGGCGGTACACGGGATCCGTTCCGGGGCACGCTATGGTGCCCGCTGCGGTATGTACCAGCCGTTCACCATCGAAACGTTGATCTATCATTCAGCAGGGCTGTGGGAACGCGTTTTCCAACGCTTTTTCTGCCGCGTGCTGATCTGGTGACAGCTTAGCTCCATTCCACTCTCCGGTCAGCGCAAATCTCACCTTTTGGACGCAATTTCCCCTTATGTGAATCGTCATTTCGTGAGGTTGAGTTAATCTGCTCGAATCACCCTGCGCGCAATCATCAGGGCCTAATCAGGGGCATCTGTTACAAATGCGCACGGTATGATATTTGGAGGCCGACGCCGGTAGCCGAGCCGCATTAGGGCGGCGGCAGAACCGGCGCGTTGCCGGGACCTTCTTCTGATGACCATTGGCGGGCTGCCCGGCGAACGGCCGCTAGACACAGCTGCACCGCCAGACAGAACTGCCAACCAGAACGGGTGACTGCCACCGTGAGCACAACAGATACGCCGCTTAATGCTTCCCGCACCAGAGGGGGAGCCGGGTTCGCCCGTAAGGCCAAGGCGTATTTCGCCCTCACCAAGCCGCGTGTCATTGAGTTGCTGCTGGTAAGCACACTGCCCACCATGATCTACGCCGAGCGCGGCTTCCCGCCCATCGGGCTGATCCTGGCCACCTTGGTAGGCGGAGCCTTTGCTGCCGGCAGTGCCGGTGCCTTTAACTGCTACCTCGACCGCGACATCGACAAACTGATGCACCGGACCGAGAACCGTCCGCTCGTCACCGGCGAGGTGACGCCTCATGAGGCGCTGGTTTTCTCCTGGCTGCTTGGGGCGGCCGCCATTGTCATTCTGTGGTTCGGGGCCAACCCGCTGGCCGCGTGGCTCGGGCTGGGCGCCATCTTCTTCTATGTGGTCATCTACACCATCATCCTTAAGCGCCGCACTGCACAGAACATTGTGTGGGGCGGAGCGGCGGGCTGCTTCCCGGTGCTGATTGCCTGGGCCGCTGTGACCAACACCGTCGAGTGGCCGGCAGTCATCCTGTTTATGGTCATCTTCCTCTGGACGCCGCCGCACTACTGGCCGCTTTCCATGCGTTACGGCGAGGACTACCGCAACGCCAACGTGCCCATGCTCGGGGCCATTGCCGGCGCCAAAGTGGTTTCAGTCCAGGTAGTCCTCTACGCCTGGGCCATGGTGGCCTGCTCGCTGCTGATGGTCCCGGCCGGCGGCGCCGGCTGGGTTTACACCGCCACCGCAGTCCTGGCCGGTGCCTGGTTCCTGTACGAGTCGCACTCCCTGTACAACCGGGCGCAGCGCGAGGACATCTCGGACAAGCGCGCCATGAAGGTCTTCCACGGTTCCATCAGCTACCTGACGCTGCTGTTCATTGCACTGGCAGTGGATCCGTTCGTCGGATCAGCGATCATCGGTTAACACTCCCCAACGCTCTCTCACTTAATGTGGGTTTTTTACCGACCCTCTATCAGTACGTGCAGCTTTCTTGGCGACCCTCTCTCACCACCCGTGAAGGAGGGTCGCTTCTTTGTTCCAGGACGTAGGGAAGATCCTGCGAAACACTGCAGGCAGTGAGAGACGGTCTGCCGATCCCTGCATTAAGTGAGAGAGCGTCTGCCCAATCCCTGCATTAAGTGAGAGAGCGTCTGCCCAATCCCCGCATTAAGTGAGAGAGCGTCCTTAAACGCGGAGTGCCACGGTTCGTTGGGAACCGTGGCACTCCGTCGGGCCCAGGCTGTGGAGGGCTACGTGACCGGGCTGGTGCGGGCGAGGTCGGCGGTGTTGGTTGCCGCGCTCATCAGCAGCGCGGCGCCGAGCATGTGGGCGCCCACCAGCAACGCGGGGATGCCGTTGTAGTACTGGGTGAAGCCGATGACGGCCTGCAGCAGGGTCACGGCCAGAAGAAACAGTACGGAGGTCCGGAACGGGCCCTGGATCCGGCGGACAACCACCAGCACCAGGGCGAACAGTGTTCCGGCCGTGATTACGTACGCCGGAACGGCATGGATGTGGGAGAAGAGGTCCCAGTCGAGGCCGTTGCGCGGAGCATCGGCATCGCCGGCGTGGGGGCCGGAGCCGGTCACCACTACGCCGAGCATCACGGCGAGAGCGGAGAAAAGCACGACGGCGGCAGCCACCGGACGCAGGACGCCCGGCAACGCGGGGAGCTTGGCGGTGGCGTGGCGGCCAGTCCTGCCGTACGCCCGGTTGACAAGCAGCGTGGCGATCACGACGAGGGCCATGGACACGAGGAAGTGCAGGCCCACCACCCACGGATTGAGGTTGGTCAGCACGGTGATGCCGCCGATCACCGCCTGCGCCGGAATGCTGGCGAGCAGGCCAAGCGCCAGCAGGAACAGGTCCCGGCGCTCCTTGCGAAGGTTCCACAAGTACACAAGCATGGCAACCGCAACCGCTGCCAGCGCAAACGTCAGGAGCCGGTTGCCGAACTCAATGAAGCCGTGGATCCCCATTTCGGCCGTGTTGACCAAGGAGGTGTCCGTGCAGCGCGGCCAGGTGGGGCAGCCAAGGCCGGACGCGGTCAGCCGCACCGCACCGCCGGTCACCACCAGCAGGGTCTGGCCAACGAGGGACGCTACCGCGAGGCGGCGGACGCTGGCGTCCACGGTACGGGGCAGCCTCGCGACGAGGCGGCCGGCGATCTGGGGGAGGCGTGAAGCCGTGCTCACGGATATCTCAATTCCACTTGAACCAACGGATGGCTGCTGCTCCGCCAAGAACAGTCCAGAGCAGCAGGATAAGCGCGGCGCCGCCGTTCAGCGAGCCGTGCAGGAAAGCTTCGCGCATGGCCCCGCCGAGTGCGCCGGAGGGCAGGTACTGGACCACTCCCTGCGCAAGTGCGGGCAGCCGTTCCGCGGGAATAACTATCCCGCCCAGGGCGCCCAGCAGAATCCACAGCAGGTTGGTGATAGCCAGTGTTGCCTCGGGCCGGACGGTGCCGGCCACCAGGAGCCCAAGCGCGGTGAACGCGACGGCGCCCAGGGCCAGCAGCGACAACCCGGGGAGCCAGCCGGTGGCGGGCGGCTGCCAGCCCAACGGGAGCGCCACCAGTGTCACCACTGCCACCTGGATGCAGAGCACCGCCAGGACCGCCAGGACTTTACCCGCGATGAGGCCTTCCCGGCCCAGGGGTGTGGTGGACAGGAACCGGAGAACCCCGTACCGCCGATCGAAACCGGTGGCGATTCCCTGCCCGGTAAAGGCCGTGGACATTGCGCACAACGCCAGGATGCCGGGAACAGCCACATTGATGCGGCTGGCTCCGAAGCCGTCAAGGAAGGGTGTGACAGTGAGCCCCACCAGCGCAAGCAGCGGCAGGACAACGGCGAGGATCAGCTGCTCGCCGTTCCTGAGCATGGTCAGTGATTCATACCTGCCCTGCAACAGGATGCGGCGCAGCAGTGTGGCCGGCGCTCCCCGGGTGGCGGTGGCTGCGGGAGCCGTCATCGGATGTCCTTTCCCGAGATGTCGAGGAAGACATCTTCCAGGCTTCTAGCCGCCAGGCTCATGGAACCGGGCATAACGTCGTGGGCAGCCCACCAGGCGGTCAACGACGCGAGATCGTGGGGTGTCAATGCACCCGAGGCAATGTAGCTTCCGGCCCGAGTTTCAGAGACGGCGATGGCATCCGGCAGCACGCCGGTGAAATCCAGTCCTGCGGGCGCCTCGAACACCAGGGTGCGGACATGGTCCGTGCCGGCCTCCACAGCCGGGTCCCGCTGCAGCAGCTGGGAAACCGTTCCTTCGGCGACGTTCCTGCCGGCGTCGATGATGTACACGTAGTCCGCCAACCGCTGGGCGTCGTCCATCAGGTGCGTTGTGAGGATGATGCCCATCCCGGTTGCGCGCAGTTCCGAGATCAACTCGAAGACCAGCTGCCGGGACTGGGGATCCAGGCCGGCACTGGGCTCATCCAGGAAAAGGACTTCCGGATTTCCGATCAGGGCCGCGGCGAGTGCCAGACGTTGCTTCTGCCCCCGGAGAGCCTGCGGACGGTGGTCCTGGCGAAGGTATCAATACCGAGCCGTTCCACCAGTTCGTCAACGGAGCGGGGCCTCGCGTACATTCCGGCGATGTGCCGCAGCAGCGGGATCGGACGGGCCGACGGCGGGAGGCCGCCGTCCTGAAGCATCACACCCACGCGGGACCGCAGTTCAGCGCCCGATCGGCCCGGATCCTGGCCAAGCAGCGAGATGCTTCCGCCGCTGCGCTTCTGCAGGCCCTGGGCGCACTCAATGGTGGTGGTTTTTCCGGCTCCATTGGCGCCCAGGAGGGCGGTGACCTGGCCGCGTTCGGCCATAAGGGATACGCCGTTGACCACCCGGAGCATTTTTCCGTCCAGGCTGGCCAGCGGACCAACATCCTTAATTAACCCGCTGATGGACAGAACCGGGGATTCGGGGGATCGCACCCCAGCATTCTACGCGATGTAGTACTGGCGGGCCCGCAGGGTACCCCGGCCGAAGGTCAGCCTGACCTTACTAGTACGGGGGAGTAAATTACGACATGATTGTGTTGTGTATTCCATGACCAATGCTGTTGCTGTGCCGTTTGCCGGGCACGCAGCGCCGCGTACCGCCGCTGACCGCGGCCACGTGGCCGCTGTGCCGGTGGCGGACTCTGACGAGCGTACCCGGGACCGGGTTCTTGGTGCCGTGCTTGAGCATGGCCCCATCAGCGCGGCGGAACTCGGTGACATGCTCGGTTTCACGCCTGCCGCGGTCCGGAGGCATCTTGATCATCTGGCCCGCAGCGGGGTTATTGAGGTCAAGCGCGTGGCCAAGGCCGGTGCCGGCGCGGGGCGTCCCGCCCGCCGCTATGTCCTGAGCTCGCAGGGCCAGTCCACGCTTGGCAACGATTACCTCGACATCGCCGCCCTCGCGCTCGAGCAGCTCCAGGCAGTGGCGGGCGAACAGGCAGTCCGGGCGTTCGCCGTCGAACGTTTTGCCGACATGGAACGCCGGTACGCACCCGAGGTCGAACAGGCCGGACCGGACATCACCGCCAAGGCGCAGGCACTGTCCGCGGCACTGAGCCGGGATGGCTTCGTAGCGTCGGCCGCGTCGATCGAGGCCAAGGCCCCGTTGCCGGCCGCGCTGTCCAGCGTCCAGCTGTGCCAGGGGCATTGCCCCATCCAGCAGCTCGCCGCCAAATTCCCCGTCTTCTGCGACGTGGAGACCGAAGTGTTCTCCCGTCTCGTTGGCGTTGACGTGCGCCGCCTGTCCACGCTGGCCCGCGGCGGGCACGTCTGCACCACCCACATACCCACAGGCCGGCTGGCTGCCCGGGGACCTCAGGTCCCGCAGGCAGCCCCCGCCAGCCTGGATGAAGTAACCAACCATCAGCAAGAAAGGCCGTGATGACGGACCAACTATCAGAGAAAGCGGTAGCCGAAGACACTGTGATCTCGGAGATTCTGGAAAAGAATCCCGAGCTCCACGGCATCGGCACGTACGAGTACGGCTGGTCTGACAAGAACGACGCCGGTGCCAACGCCCGCCGCGGTATCAATGAAGAAGTCGTTCGTGACATCTCGGCCAAGAAGAGCGAGCCCCAATGGATGCTTGATCTCCGGCTCAAGGGCCTGAAGTACTTCGACCGCAAGCCCATGCCTACCTGGGGTGCAGACCTCTCCGGCATCGACTTCGACAACATCAAGTACTTCGTGCGGTCCACCGAGAAGCAGGCCACCAGCTGGGAGGACCTGCCAGATGACATTAAGAACACGTACGACAAGCTCGGCATCCCCGAGGCCGAAAAGCAGCGCCTGGTTTCCGGCGTCGCCGCCCAGTACGAGTCCGAGGTTGTCTACCACCAGCTGCGTGAGGACCTTGAAAAGCAGGGCGTCATCTTCCTGGACACGGACACCGCGCTGCGCGAACACCCGGAAATCTTCCAGGAATACTTCGGCACCATCATTCCCGTGGGCGACAACAAGTTCGCGTCGCTGAACACGGCCGTCTGGTCCGGCGGATCCTTCGTGTAC
This sequence comes from Pseudarthrobacter psychrotolerans, assembly GCF_009911795.1. Lineage (NCBI taxonomy): Bacteria > Bacillati > Actinomycetota > Actinomycetes > Micrococcales > Micrococcaceae > Pseudarthrobacter > Pseudarthrobacter psychrotolerans. The sequence continues at coordinate 937,888 of NZ_CP047898.1, forward strand.
GTCCCCAAGGGCGTCCACGTGGACATCCCGCTGCAGGCATACTTCCGCATCAACACGGAAAATATGGGCCAGTTCGAGCGGACCCTGATCATCGCCGACGAGGACTCCTACGTCCACTACATCGAAGGCTGCACGGCGCCGATCTACACCTCGGACTCGCTGCACTCCGCCGTGGTGGAAATCATCGTGAAGAAGGGCGCCCGCGTCCGCTACACCACCATCCAGAACTGGTCCACCAACGTGTACAACCTGGTGACCAAGCGTGCCATCTGCGAAGAAGGCGCCACCATGGAGTGGGTTGATGGCAACATCGGCTCCAAGGTCACCATGAAGTACCCGGCCGTTTACCTGGTAGGCGAGCACGCCAAGGGCGAGACCCTGTCCATCGCCTTCGCCGGCGCCGGACAGCACCAGGACACCGGCTCGAAGATGGTGCACATCGCGCCGAACACCAAGAGCTCCATCATTTCCAAGTCCGTGGCCCGCGGCGGCGGGCGTGCTGCCTACCGCGGCCTGGTCCAGGTCCGTGAAGGTGCCAAGCACTCGGCTAACACCGTCCGTTGCGACGCGCTGCTGGTGGATACCATCAGCCGTTCGGACACTTACCCGTACATCGACATCCGTGAGGATGACGTGGTGATGGGCCATGAAGCAACTGTTTCCCGGGTCAGCGAAGAGCAGCTCTTCTACCTGATGTCCCGCGGCATGCGCGAAGACGAAGCCATGGCGATGATCGTCCGTGGCTTCATCGAGCCCATCGCCCGCGAACTCCCGATGGAGTACGCACTTGAGCTGAACCGCCTGATTGAACTGCAGATGGAAGGGTCCGTCGGATAACGATGACTGAAATCACTACTGAAAAGGCCCGCATCGGCGCGCCCTCGGCCCAGCCGTTTATTAACGGTTTCACGGAAGAGGGCGAAAGCCTGTCTCCGATCAACGCGAACGCTTCCAAGGCCCCGCTGGCCGGCGAAGCGGTCAAGCGCCACTCGCACGGCGGCGGCGTCGGTATCCCGGACAGCTCACGCGCCGGCCGGCTGACCTCGTACAACCTCGCGGACTTCAAGCCGCTCACCGGGCTTGAGGAAGACTGGCGCTTCACCCCGCTCAAGCGCCTGCGCGGCCTGCATAGCGAGGTCCTGGCGGGAGCGGCTCCGACCGTCACCGTCAGCGGCCCGGACCAGGTCACGGTTGAGACCGTGGCACGCGGCGATAAGCGCATCGGTTCGGCCGGCATCCCGGAGGACCGCGTGTCCGCCAACGCCTGGGAGAACTTCAGCGAAGCCACCGTCCTCACCATCCCGGCCGAATTTGAAGCCGACACCGAGGTCACCGTCGTGATCGAAGGCGCCTCCACGGAGGCAGCTGCCCAGCACCTGGTGATCGTGGCGGAGAAGTTCTCCAAGGCCGTAGTGGTCCTGAACCACCAGGGCTCGGCTGTGGTGTCCGAAAACATCGAAATCGTTGTCGAAGACGGCGCCAACCTCACGGTGGTCTCGCTCCAGGAATGGAACGACGACGCCGTCCACGCCTCCTCCCAGCAGGCAAAAATCGGCCGCGACGCCAAGTTCAAGCACGTCGTGGTCAGCCTCGGCGGGGACTTGGTGCGTGTTACGCCGTCGGCGCGTTTTACCGCCCCCGGCGGCGAAGTGGAAATGTTCGGCCTGTACTTCGCCGACGCCGGCCAGCACCTGGAGCAGCGGCTCTTTGTTGACCACGCGGTGGCGAACTGCACCTCCAACGTGCTCTACAAGGGCGCTTTGCAGGGCCGCAACGCCCACGCTGTGTGGGTAGGCGACGTCCTGATCCGCAAGGAAGCCGAAGGCACCGACAGCTACGAGGCCAACCGCAACCTGCTGCTCACGGACGGCGCCCGCGCCGACTCCGTGCCGAACCTCGAGATCGAAACCGGCCTGATCAAGGGAGCCGGCCACGCCAGCGCCACAGGCCGGCTGGACGACGAGCACCTGTTCTACCTCATGGCCCGCGGCATCCCCGAGGATGTTGCCCGCCGTCTGGTGGTCCGTGGCTTCCTGCACGAGATCATCCAGCAGATCAAGGTGCCGGCCCTCGAAGAGCGGCTCACCGAGGCTGTTGAGCGCGAACTCGCCGTGACGAACAACTAGACGGCGCGGAAAACACATGACTGATCAGCCAAAGGGCGAATTTGTCTGCAAGACGGATGAAATCCAGCTCAAGCAGGCGCTCCGGATCCTGATCGATGACTACCCCGTAGCCATCGTGAAGGACTCCATGGGAGACATCCACGCCATCGGGGACACGTGCTCGCACGCGGACATCTCACTGTCCGAGGGCGAAGTGGAAGGCTGCATGATCGAATGCTGGGGCCACGGCTCCCAGTTCGACCTGCGCAGCGGTGAGCCGCTCCAGCTGCCGGCCTACGATCCCGTCCCGGTGTTCGCCGTCGAGATTGTTGGCGACGAGGTCTACGTGGACTTCACGAACGTGCTCAACGGAGCGGAAGCCCCCAACTTCAGCTAGCAGCATCAGCCGGACAGTTCAGCCGCCAGCAGCAACACCAAGCAACAGAACCAAACTTCCAGATACAGACCGCACCACCGCCGGAGGGCGCGGTGCAGAGGAGAACAAGACCTATGTCTACTCTTGAGATCAAGGACCTGCACGTCAGCATTGACACGGAGCAGGGCACCAAGGAGATCCTGAAGGGCGTCAGCCTGACCATCAAGACCGGTCAGACCCACGCCATCATGGGCCCCAACGGTTCAGGCAAGTCCACCCTGGCATCCACCATTGCCGGTCACCCGCGCTACAAGGTCACCAACGGAACCATCACGCTCGACGGCGAAGATGTCCTCGCCATGAGCGTTGACCAGCGTGCCCGCGCCGGTGTCTTCCTGGCCATGCAGTACCCCGTGGAGGTCCCCGGTGTGAGCATGACCAACTTCCTGCGCACCGCCAAGACCGCTATCGACGGCGAAGCGCCCAAGCTGCGTACCTGGACCAAGGACGTCAAGGCGGCCATGGCCCAGCTGCGCATCGATGCAGACTTCGCCGAGCGCAACGTCAACGAAGGCTTCTCCGGCGGCGAGAAGAAGCGAGTTGAGATCCTCCAGCTGGAGCTTTTCAAGCCGAAGTTCGCCATCCTTGACGAGACCGACTCAGGGCTGGACGTTGACGCCCTGAAGGTTGTCTCCGAAGGCGTTAACCGCGCACACGAGGCGGGCAACATGGGCACCCTGCTCATCACGCACTACACCCGCATCCTGCGCTACATCAAGCCTGACTTCGTCCACGTATTCGTCGACGGCCAGGTTGTCGAAGAGGGCGGCCCGGAACTGGCCGACCGCCTCGAAGACGAAGGCTACGACCGTTACGCCACGGGCGCCGGCGCAGCCACCATCGCCGCTGCTCAGGCCTAGTTAGGACTTGCCATGACCGAAATCAATGTGGCCCGCACGGGCCTCGAGGATGTCGAAGAGGCACTCAAGGACGTCATCGACCCGGAACTCGGTGTGAACATCGTGGACCTCGGGCTGCTGTATGGCCTGAAGTACTCCGACGACGACGGCGCGCTGCTGATCGACATGACGCTCACCACGGCCGCCTGCCCGCTCACCGATGTCATCGAGGAGCAGGTCGGCAAGTCCCTGGACGGTGTCGTCGATGACTGGCGCCTGAACTGGGTGTGGATGCCGCCTTGGGGTCCGGAGCGGATCACCGATGACGGCAAGGATCAGATGCGGGCCCTCGGCTTCAACATCTAATCCCCACCGCCTCCCTTATTAGCACGACGACGGCCGGTTACCTTCCCAACGGAGGTAACCGGCCGTCGTCGTTCCCCACCGGCCCCCTAGCCTCGCGAGCTCGGGCAGGGAACCCTGCCGGTGTGGGCCCACTTTACAGGCTAGGCGCCGAGAAGGTGTCGCACTGGTTGATGTCGCCGGTGGTGTATCCGGTCTGGAACCATTTCTGCCGCTGTTCGCTGGAGCCGTGCGTCCAGGCCTCGGGCGAGACGCGGCCGGTGGCGGCTTCCTGGATCCGGTCGTCGCCCACGGCCGAAGCTGCGGACAGGGCGTCGTTCAGGTCCTGCTGGGTGATCGGTTCGAGGAACGGCTGGCCGTCAGGTCCAGGCTGGGTTGAGGCGTGCTTCACCCAGAGGCCGGCATAGCAGTCGGCCTGCAGTTCCGTTCTGACGGCGCCGGACTCCGGCCCCTGCGGATCCTGCTGTGCACGGTCGAGGTATCCCAGCACATTCTGGATGTGATGGCCGAATTCGTGAGCCACCACGTACTCCTGCGCCAATGGACCTCCCGAGGATCCGAAGCGGTCCACGAGTTCCTGGAAGAAACCGGGATCGAAATAGGCCGTGCTGTCATTGGGGCAGTAGAACGGACCCACCGCGCTGGAAGCCGTCCCGCAACCAGTGCTGACGGCTTCCGCGAAGATCACTGTCTCCGGCTGGGGGTACTTGACGTTGTAGTCCTGGAGATAGGCCGGCCAGAACGCGTTCAGGCTGTTCACCGTGCCGGTGATCCGGCAGTCCAGCCGCGCGTCGGCGTCGGCCCCCGTGGTGCAGGCCGGCGACGTGCCCTGGTTCTGTTCAGCCGTGCCCGCGCCGCCGGTCAGGCCTTCGAGCAAGGCAGGGTTGACGCCAAGGAGGACTGCAATGAGCAGGATGATCCCGCCCCCGATCCCGCCGCCGACCTTGGCGCCGCGGCCCATACCCCGCCGGTCCTGGACCTGGGAAGGGTCCAGTTGGACGTTGTCATTGAAGCTCATGAAGTCACAATAGCCCTTACCGGCACCATCGCAGCGGAGTCGGGCAGGTAAAGTTGAGAGGATGCCTTTTCTCGACAAAATCCAGCGCTGGGCCGAAGAACGCCCCCATGACACCGCCGTCGTGGTGGCGGGCCGGCGGCTGCGCTGGGCGGAGCTCAAGGACGCCGCCGCGGCCGCTCTTCCAGAGACAGCAGCCGTCACAGTCCTTGCGGAGGCCAACTCCGTTGACTTCGCCGTGAGGTTCGCCGCAGCCGTTGCCGGCGGGCGGCAATGTGCCGTACTGGATCCGACCTGGCCGACGTCCCTGCACGAGGAGATCGTTCAACGGCTGGCGGAATCAGCCAAACCGGGCACAGTTTCGGCAGCGGATGCCTTGGCGGACGGGCCGCCGGACTCGACGTTCCTGATCGGACTCACGTCCGGCACCACCACCGTGCCCAAGGCATTTACCCGGTCAAGGCAGTCCTGGCGGCAGTCCTTCGACGCGTCCATCGAGTTCTTCGGCCTCGCCCAGGACGATGTCACGCTCGCGCCCGGGCCCCTGGCCGCCAGCCTTAATCTCTACGCCCTCGCCGAGTGCCTCTACGCAGGCTCGGAATTCCAGACGCTGGAGAGGTTCGACGTCGGTGGTGTCCACGCCGCCATCACGCACGACGGCGTGACCCGGCTGATCCTCGTGCCCACCATGCTGCGGCTGCTGAGTGAGCGCGGCCTGACCGGCTGCGTCGATGCGGCCGGCATCCGGACCATCATCTGCGCCGGCTCAAAGCTGGACGCACGCACCCTTGAAGCAGCACGGCGCTGGGCGCCGAACGCCACGATCTACGAGTACTACGGCGCCTCCGAACTGAGCTTTGTATCCGGTGCCGGGTTGGCGGCGGGGGAGCTGCTGGACGCCGGAGGAACAGGAATCGGACACCCGTTCCCGGGCGTGGACGTCAGGATCCTCGACGACGACGGTTCCGAACTTCAGGACGGCGAAGCCGGCAATATCTGCGTCCGCAGTGGCATGGTCAGCAACGGCTACCTGTGGGGTGACGACGGCCAGGCGCTGCGATCCTTCAACGGCTGGTTCACGGTGGGGGACCAGGGCTACCTCGTCGCCGGCGAACTGCACATCCTGGGCCGGCGCGCCGACATGATCCTGACCTCGGGAAAGAACGTCTATCCACACGAAGTGGAACTTGCCCTGGCGGCCGTGCCGGGCGTGGCTGCTGCGGTGGCCGCCGGAATACCCGATGACCTCCGCGGCCAACGGGTGGTTGCCGGCGTGATTCCGTCCCACGGCGGGGTCACGGCCATGCAGCTCAAGGCAGGACTCGAAAACATCCTGCCGCGGGACAAGCGGCCCCACCAGTATTTCGCGCTTTCCGAACTTCCCACCACGGACCGTGGCAAGGTCAGCCGGCGCATCCTGCTGGACTGGATCGGCTCCCACGACCCCAGGGCGCGGCACCTTGACCGCTGATCTGTTGCCCGCCGACCGGCAGCCCGTGATCATCGCGGCGCGGCGTACCGCGATCCGGCGCGCCAACGGTGCGCTGAAGGAACTGCGTGCTCACCAGCTTCTGGCGCCGGTCCTGGTCAACCTCCTGGCAGACACCCAGGTGCCGGCCGAAGCGGTCACGGATGTGGTGATCGGCAACGCCGTGGGCGGCGGCGGCAACGTGGCCCGCCTGGCCCTTCTTGAGGCAGGGCTGCCGGTCAGCGTGCCGGGACTGACCGTTGACCGCCAGTGCGGGTCAGGCCTCGACGCGATTGTCCTGGCCGCCCGGTTGGTGGCCGCAGGCGGAACCCCCGTGTATCTCGCCGGGGGAGTGGAGAGCATCAGCACGGCTCCGCTGCGGGCGTACCGGGACAACGACGGCGAGCCCGCCTTTTTTGCCCGTGCCCAGTTTGTGCCGCGCAGTTTCGGCGACCCGGATATGGGCGTGGCGGCCGAGAACGTTGCTGCCCGGCTCGAGGTCAGCCGGGAACGGCAGGATGCCTCGGCGCTGCGCAGCCACCAGCGGGCGCTGGCCGCCGCTAGGGCAGGCTGTTTCGCCGCCGAAATCACTACGCTGGAAACGCCTGCCGGACCCATCAGTGCCGACGACGGCCCCCGAGCTGGCCTGACTGCCGCCGTCCTGAAGCGGTTCCCGCCCGCTTTTGTGCCAGGGGGGACTGTCACCGCCGGGAACTCATGCTTCGACGCGGACGCCGCGTCCGCCGTCGTCATCACTTCCTTGCAGCGGGCCCGGGAACTGGGAGCCAAAGACGGGCTCCTGGTGCTGGGCTCGGACACTGCCGGCGTAGACCCCGACGTGCTGGGGATCGGCGCAGCGATTGCCGGGCAGCGGCTCCTGCTGGCGAGGGGACTGTCCGCGGACAGTGTTGACCTGGTGGAGTTCAACGAAGCCTTCGCGTCCCAGACCCTGGCCTGCCTGGACCAGCTGGGCATTGATCCGGAGCGGGCCAACCTTGACGGCGGGGCGCTGGCATTGGGCCACGCCTACGGGGCGTCCGGGGCGGTACTCGTGACCCGGCTTCTCGCGCAGGCCCGGCGTGCCGGGAACCATGGATCCCTGGCGCTGGCCCTGATCAGTATTGCCGGCGGCATGGGAACGGCGGCGCTGCTGCGCTACGAGTTGCTGGCCGGCGGGCAACAGGTCCCCTAAGCCGCACGGGAAGGCCCAACGGCCGTTCAGTCTTCTGCATCGCCCAGCCCGCGGGCAGCCAGCGCTTCGCCGGTCTGGCGGGCGAAGGCCACGGTGGTGATGAAGACGGGCAGGACGAGGGCACGCGGGTTGCGCTCAAGCCCGCGGGCCCGCGCGGAATCCCTGACGTCTGCAAAGGCGCCGGCGATGTAGGGGATGCTGCGGAGCATGATGGCGATGGTCAGCGCAAAACGCTCGGGGTCCGCGCCGAAGCGGCGGAACGGCGTGGCCAGCGATACAACGCCGTCCAGGATCCGCTGCATGGGCGTGGTAACCGTCAGCAGGGACGCCGCCACCACGCAGACCATGATGTTAAGGACAATCCGGGCAGCTGTGGGTCCGCCCAGCTGCCACCACTGGAACAGGCCGATGACCACCAGCACCAGGGCAACTGGACGGACAGCACTGAGCAGCCGGCGGGCTCCGGCGCCGCTCAGGAGAAACAGGACGCCGAGCGCGGCCAGCACCGCGGCGGAGACCAGCCAGTCGACCACCATGAAAGACACCAGGCCGCAGCCCACCACCAGCAGGAACTTCACGGCCAGCGGCGTCCGGTGGATGATCGAATTCCCCGGGACGTAGTTGGCCAGCAGGAAGCCGTGCCCTCTCATGGCGCAGCCAGGCCGTTGGTGACCAGCGCCCGGTACGCGTCGACGGCCGCGGCAGGGCCGCCGTCGAACATTATGCGCCCCGCCTCCACCACCAGCACGCGGTCCATCTCCAGGGCGAGGTCGAGGTCGTGTGTGGACATCACGATCTGCTGGTCGAGACCGGACAGGGTGCGGCGCAGGAGTTCCCGGTTCCGGAGGTCCAGGAGCGTGGACGGCTCATCCAGCACCAGGACAGCGGGGTTCACGGCCAGTACCGCAGCGAGGGCCATCAACTGGCGTTCACCGCCGGACAGTTCGTAGATGCTCTGGTCCGCGAGCGGCAGCAGGCCGAGGCGCTCCAGGGCCGCTTCCGCCAGCCTGTGCCGCTCCGCACCGTTGCGGACCGGGCGGCGCAGCGAAAGCTCCACGTCCTCGCGGCCTGTCGGCATCACCAGCTGCGACAAGGGATCCGTGAAGACGAACCCCACCTGCCGCCGGACTGCCCGCACCGCCCGGACAGTATCCGCGCCGTCCACGGACACGCTGCCGGAACTTGGCTGGACCAGGCCGTTAATCAGCCGCAGCAGCGTGGACTTGCCGGACCCGTTGGCCCCGATCACGCCAACGCGCTGTTCGGTCAGCTCAAGCGTGACGTCCTGGAGCAGGGTCTTCGGTTCCGGGCTGGTGTCAACGGCAACGGCCACAATGGCCTGCCGGAAAGAAATGGTTGCCATGGCGGGGCTAGTTGTTGATCCGCTTCACCCGGCGGACCAGGACGTCGGGAAATGCCCGGTGCAGTGCCACGGCGATGACCGCGGCGAGGATGTTCTTAATCACGTCACCGGGGTAGAAGACCAGGTCTGCAAGGAAGGCTTCCCCCAGTGTGGCTTTGGTGTTCAGGGCAATCCCGGCAACTCCGAGCAGGTGCACGACGGCGATGCTGGTGACCATCGACGAGGCGAAGAACCAAAGCTCCCGGGCACGTGTTGTCCGCCGGATCACCACGGTGGCCAGCCAGCCTACAACAGCTGCTGCGATGGGGAAAGCAATGATGTAACCGGCCGACGGTCCGGCCAGGATGCCCAGGCCGCTGCGGCCCTGGCTGAAGATGGGGAGGCCGGCCAGGCCCAGGAGGGTGTACAGTCCGACGGCGGCGAAACCCCGGCCGGGGCCCAGCATCAGTCCGGTGAGCATCACCGCAAGGGTCTGGAAAGTGATGGGGATGCCGAACACGTTTGCCGCGATGCCAGGCACCAGGGCGGAGCCGGCAACCAGCGCGGCGAAGACGGCGATCAGGCCCAGGTCGGTGGCGTTCCACCGGCTCCGGAGGCGGGAAGCGGTGCCGGAGACGGCGCTGTCAGTCTGGCTCATGGGGTGTTCCTGTCGTGGTTGTACAAGCGAAGCATGGGGATGATCATGACGTTACCGGCCGCCGTCGGGCGCCATTTTGTAGGGGACCTACTAAGCGGGATGCCCGGGATTGACGTCACGGTACAAACGTTGAGTCAACGCACAACGGCGGTGCACCGGTTATGGGGTCAAGCTGGGGCCGGTAGACTTGGAAAGGCCGTTCTGTCGGCCATTCTGCCCGGCTGCTTCCAGACGTCATCAGATGAGCTGCGGCGTTTCCCTGTTGTGAAAGGCCTTACCTGCTGTGATTACTGTCCAGGATCTTGAACTGCGCGCCGGCGCCCGGCTCCTCATGGACCAGGTGAGCTTCCGCATCGACAAGGGCGACAAGATCGGCCTCGTCGGCCGTAACGGCGCAGGCAAGACTACCCTGACCCGGGTGCTCGCGGGCGAGGGCCAGCCTGCCGGCGGCAAGGTTACCCGCAGCGGCGAGATCGGCTACCTGCCGCAGGATCCCCGTACCCCGGACATGGAACAGCTGGCCCGCGACCGCATCCTCTCCGCCCGCGGCCTGGACATCGCCGTCAACAAGCTCAAGCAGACCCATGAGGATATGGCCAGCGAGGACACCGAGATCCAGCGCAAGGCGATGAACCGCTATGACCGGCTGGAATCCGAGTTCCTGGCCGCCGGGGGATACGCGGCCGAGGCCGAGGCCGCCGCGATCTGCGCCAACCTGGCCCTCCCGGACCGGCTGCTGAACCAGCCGCTCAAGACCCTGTCCGGCGGCCAGCGCCGTCGTGTGGAACTGGCCCGGATCCTGTACTCGGACGCCGAAACGATGCTCCTCGATGAGCCCACCAACCACCTCGACGCGGATTCCATCACCTGGCTCCGCGAGTTCCTGAAGAACCACCAGGGCGGCCTGATCGTGATCAGCCACGACACCGAGCTGCTCGAAGCCACCGTCAACAAAGTGTTCCTGCTGGATCCCAACCGCGCCAAGGTCGACTTCTACAATATGAACTGGAAGCGCTACCTGCTCCAGCGCGAAACGGATGAGCGCGCCCGCAAGCGTGAGCGCGCCAACGCGGAGAAGAAAGCCCAGGTCCTCATCGACCAGGCCAACAAGATGCGAGCCAAGGCCACCAAGGCCGTGGCAGCGCAGAACATGGCCAAGCGGGCCGAACGTCTCCTGGGCGGCCTCGAAGCCGTCCGCGCGACCGACCGCGTGGCAGCCCTGCGCTTCCCGGATCCGTCACCCTGCGGCAAGACCCCGCTCACCGCGGATGGACTGAGCAAGTCCTACGGCTCGCTGGAGATCTTCACCGACGTGGACCTGGCCATCGACCGCGGCTCCAAGGTGGTCATCCTGGGCCTCAACGGCGCCGGCAAGACCACCCTCCTGCGGATGCTCGCCGGCGTCGACAAGCCGGACACCGGCGAGGTCGTGGCGGGCCACGGCCTGAAGGTGGGCTACTACGCCCAGGAGCACGAGACGCTCGACGTGGACCGCACCGTCCTGCAGAACATGCGCTCCTCCGCCCCTGACATGAACGACGCGGAGGTCCGCAACATCCTGGGCTCGTTCCTGTTCTCCGGCGACGACGTCGACAAGCCCGCCGGCGTGCTCTCCGGCGGCGAGAAGACCCGGCTGGCCCTGGCCACCATCGTGGCCTCAAGCGCGAACGTGCTTCTCCTTGACGAGCCCACTAACAACCTCGACCCCGCCAGCCGCGCCGAAATCCTAGGCGCCCTGAGCAACTACACCGGCGCCGTCGTCCTCGTGAGCCACGATGAAGGTGCCGTCGCAGCCCTGAACCCCGAGCGCGTTGTGCTGCTGCCTGACGGTATCGAGGACCACTGGAACGAAGACTACCTGGACCTGATTACGCTCGCTTAGCCTCGATCCACCGGTCGGGGTTTGATTGGGTGGGGTCGTTCTGATCTTGGTCCGGTTTGGTCGATGGGCATGAGGGGGTTGCCGGCCTTGCTGCCGGTGGTGTTCCGTGGTCCTGGTTGCGCCGGATCGGCTGGGTGGTCAGATGGTGGCAGTACGTGGTGGCCCGCAGGCCGCTTCGAAGAGGCGTGACCAGCTGGTTTCCCAGGGCCAGTGAGCGGGCAGGTGCAGGACGATTTTCCGTGCCGAGGTCGCGATCCTGGCGGGGACGGTGATGAGTTTTCGGCGGATGGTTCCGCTGCGTGCTTTGCCCAGGTCAGGGCCGGCAAGAGTGCCGATGGCGCGCGAGAGGTTGAATGCGATGCTCGCCAGGACCAGCCAGGCTGCGTTGGCGGTGAACTTTCCCGAGGGCAGGTGCGCCAGGGCACTGTCTTTGAGGTCCGCGTTAATCTGCTCGATGATGGCGTGCTGGCGGTGGGTTTTGTCTGCGGTGACGGTGTCCAGGGCGCTGGTGGTGAAGAAGGCGTGGAAGCGGTGGGTGTCGAACAGGGTCTGTTGCCCTGCGCCTGCTTTGGCGTTCAGTTCCGGGATCCGCCGCACGACCAGGCGCCCGTGGATGCGTTCGGCTTTCTTCCGGCCCACGAAGGCGGTGAAGGCGGTTTCGGCGACTTCCGCCGAGGAAATCCAGGCCCCGGTGGTTTCATCGCGGACCGCGTCGGTGTACTCGATGGTGGTCCAGGCGTGCTCGTTGATGGTGGCGATGGCGCGTTTGACGGCCGGGTCCATCCGGGCGGTAATGGACACTTTCGCGCCTGCGCGGTGGGCAGCGGCGACGACCGGGTGGCCGTAGAAGGCACTGTCGGCACGCAGCAGCACCAGCCCGGTGGCATCCTTGCCGCGCAGCCGTTTGACGGTGGCAAGGATGTCAGCGATGAACTTCCCCGCCCCGCGCGGGGAGCCGGAGCTTCCCTTGCGCAGCCTCGCGCCGATGATGACCGGCGCCGCGGTCGCGGTCGAGAGGATCCCGATCAGCGCGTTCAATCCCCGGACCCCGGAGTAACCGTAGCCGGAACCCTGTTTCCGGTAGCCGTGGACTTCCTTGATGGTGTCGTCGATATCGACCAGAGCGTAATCATCGATACCGGAGGTGATCGGGGCCACGGCGGCCACGTTCACCAGCCACCGTGCGGCGAGGGCGTCGAGCTGGCGGACATGGCCGAAGGTGAACGAGCGCAGGAACGATCCCAAAGTCGACGGGGCATATGCACCGGCGAAAAGTTTCTTCATCCCGCCGTGACGCAACAAGGCCATGTCATCGATGGAATCGGCCCCAGCGACCATGCCCGCGACCAGCGCGGTGACCTTCAACCCCGCATTCGCGCCGAAGTATCCGGGCAGCGTCAGCCACTGATCAGCGAGTTCGCCAAGGCAGGTTTTCACCGCCAGCGCCATCGCCGGGACCAGACCTGCGGCCGACACGAGGTTGGAATCATCGAACGCGGCTGACACGCGCGTGGATCTATGGAAAAGTTGCACTTACGAGATGCCTCTCGGATTGGCCAAACGGAGTTCTAGACAAACCCCATTTTTCCCGATCCGACAGGCATTCTCCGTTTAAACCGCCGCTACAACCTCAACCCGACCGGTGGATCGAGGCTTAGTCCCCAACTGCAATGCCTGCGTTCGTTGCGCGACGCCGGTGATTTCCCGCGTGCTGGCTCGTTCCGTGGTCGGGCACGCTCCGCAGCGCGCGTGATTTCCCGCTTGCTGGCTCGTTCCTCGCCTCTGACGCAAGCTACATAAATCACCCGTACTCCTGCGCTCGTGCGACTGTCACCTTCCAGCTTTGGTTCAGTCGTCAGCGGACCGTCAGTTCTTGGAACGTGCGGGACCGGCAACGCTCGGATCTTCTTTGCGTTGCCTATGGGGCCACTCCGCCTACTTCCTGGCCTGTGTGTTGCAGAACGAAGGTGGCCGTGGCCCGGCGGATCATTCCTGTTCCCAGCCGTGCCGCCACGAGTCGGCGAGCTGCTGGTGACGGCAGCGGCGTCGTCCTCTATGCACCTTGCGCACTCACCCGCGTTGCGCAGCGAACGCAACCGACAAGGCGAACGCAACTGAACGGACAGAACGTGTCAGTAACCCTGCGCGTCCAGGAGGGCGTCTTCCTCTTCTTCAGCGGTCGCCTTCTTGCGCTTGCGGGCAACGGGCGGACGACGGCGGGCGGCGGCAGCCGCTGAGTGGACCGTACTGCCCGAATCCGTCAAGCCGTCTTCGCCTTCGGCGACGTCCTCGGCGTCGATCGCGGCATTCCTGGCCTGCTGCCGGGCGGCGTACCCGAAGCCCACGAACATCAGCACGCCGAAGGCGAACCACTGCAACGAGTAGGACAGGTGCGTGCCTTCTTCGGTGGCCGGCTTCGGGAACGGGAACGGCATGTCAGCGGGGGCGGGAGATTCAGACGCCAGCTGTCCGTATGCCCCGGTGAGCACCGGATATCCCAGCTGGTCCGCGTAAGTGGGGAGGTCGATGGAGGCAAGCTGACCGTTGGGGGCGCCGCGGTCCAGTTGTGGCTCGCCGTGCTTGAGGCGGACCACGGCGGTCACGGGGCCGGCGGGAGGCACCGGGACGGAATCGGGGCTGCCCGGGTTCTTGTTGCCGATGGGCAGCCAGCCGCGGTCGATCACCACGGTTTCGCCGGACTGCAGCCTGAACGGCACAACCACCTCATACCCTGGCTGCCCGTTCAGCGGACGGTTACGGACAATCCGCTGGCCGTCGGGGTCGTAAGTGCCCTTGAGTTCCACTTGGGTCCACTCCTTCGCCGGGTCCAGGGTGGAGAACTCGTCCCGTGCCTGGTCGAAGGAGATGGGTGTGGCCGAATAGTTGGTGACCACGCGGTTGATCTCCGCCAGGGTCTCAGCGCGGCGGTCCATCTGCCAGCGGCCAAGGAAGACGCAGGCAGCGGCAAAGATGGCGGCCAGCAGGAGGTATCCCAGCCACTTGCTGGAAAAGAGGAAGCGGTACATTCAGCCGTCCTGCCCTACCGGCGCCTGGCGGGTGTCCTGCCCCGCAACCAGGACCAGGGTTTCCTTCCAGAGCCCGCGGGTCTGGAGGTAGTCTTCCAGCCAGTCACGGTGGTCGTCGCAGGCAAGCCAGGTCTTGCGGCGTTCCGGCGTATGGATTTTGGGGTTGTTCCAGAGCAGTTGCCAGGACGCTTCCGCGCGGCAGGCCTTGCGGGAGCACATGGCAGCCATGGCCGGCGGGGGACCAGCGGTCCCTGCAGCCAGGTCAAAAATATTCATGAGGCGCGCCGTTCCTGTTCTTGCGTGGGTTCGTCGTCGTCATCAATGAGCTCGCCCTCGATGACCGCGGACGTGGAGACGTCCTCCTCCGGCGGCCCGGACGGGCTTTCCAGCTCGGCAATCGGGGCAGAGTCCAGCAGCGAGTCGCTGTGGAGCTCCGCCTGGTCGCCGCCGTTCGCGATCACCACCGCGATCCACGGGAGGAAGACGGCCCCGGCGACCATAACGAGCTTGAACCAACCGTCCACCACAAAAATGAGGATGAGGCAGACCATACGGATTCCCATGGCCACCGCGTACTTGATCATGCGCTGTCGCATGTCCTCCGAGTGGGCGGCTGCAGCGTCCGTGATGCTGTGGACCCCGGAATCCCCGGAGAACCTTTCGGGGTCTCCGGGCACGGAATGTCCAGCATGGTTTTCAAGGGTCACGGCTGATTGATCACGCTCCAAAGGCTTGCCTCAATTCTCTCACCATCGGCAGTGGTGCCCAAACGCGGGCTAAGATCGGAGGCAGCAAAATCACACCCCCGTACTACCGCGGCTGCACCTGCCGCAGAATCCCGGAGCTTTTAATGTCTGAAGCAGCTACAGCGGCCCGCAGCGTCCTGATCACCGGCGGTAACCGCGGCATCGGCCTGGCCATCGCGCTTGCCTTCCTGGCCAACGGTGACAAGGTGGCCGTGACCTACCGGAGCGCGTCGGAGCTGCCGGCCGGGATTCTGGGCGTAAAAGCCGATGTGACTGACGAAGCCTCTGTGGATGCCGCCTTCACCGAGGTGGAAGCTGCGCACGGTCCCGTTGAGGTTTTGGTGGCAAACGCGGGAATCACCAAGGACACGCTCCTGATGCGCATGAGTGAGGATGACTTCACGTCCGTGATCGACACCAACCTCAACGGCGCATTCCGCGTCATCAAGCGCGCCTCAAAGGGCATGATCCGGATGCGCAAGGGCCGCGTGGTCCTCATTTCCTCGGTCTCCGGCCTCTATGGCGCGCCGGGCCAGATCAACTACTCGGCCTCCAAGGCCGGCCTTGTGGGCATTGCCCGGTCCCTGACCCGGGAGCTGGGTTCACGCGGGATCACCGCAAACGTTGTGGCCCCCGGTTTCATTAACACGGACATGACGGCCGAACTGCCCGAGGCCACCCAGAAAAATTACCTCTCCAGCATTCCTGCCGGCCGGTTTGCCGAGGCTTCGGAAGTGGCGGACGTGGTCCGTTGGATTTCCAGCGACGAGGCTGCCTACATTTCCGGCGCTGTCATCCCCGTTGACGGCGGACTTGGCATGGGCCACTGACCACCGGAGCCTGACCCCGGTTTCAGATGCCGGTTTCAGGTGCCGGCGCGGATTGCAGTCGTACGCGAAGCCGCGCCGGTTCCGGAACGCGAGCGGGAGGCGTGGCAGAACTAGCCTGGCAGGGCTTCTTTGTGGGGGTCACACAAGCCAACGCAGGGCAGGCGCTGGCATGATGGACTGCAGACCTCAAGCGATTTAGACGCTTCGAACAAAGGAGCCCATATGGGACTGCTGGACAACAAAACCGCCATCGTGACCGGATCCTCACGGGGAATCGGCGCCGAAGTGGCCAAGAACCTCGCTGCCGAGGGCGCGGCCGTCGTCGTTAACTACCGCCAGAAGGCGCCGCGCGCCAACAAGGTGGTCGCAGGAATCGAAGCTGCCGGCGGCCGCGCCACCGCCGTGGGGGCAGACCTCACCACCCAGGAAGGCGTGCAGGCCCTGGCCAGCGCAGCCATGGAAAACTTCGGTTCGCTGGACGTCCTGGTGCTCAACGCTTCAGGCGGTATGGAGTCCGGCATGGCAGACGACTACGCCCTCAAGCTCAACCGCGATGCGCAGGTCAACATGCTCAACGCCGCCGTGCCCTTGATGAAGGAAGGCTCACGCGTGGTCTTCGTGACCAGCCACCAGGCCCACTTCATCAACTCCGTTGCCACCATGCCCGAATACGAGCCCGTGGCCCGCAGCAAGCGTGCGGGCGAGGACGCCCTGCGTGAGCTCCTCCCGAACCTGGCCGAAAAGGGCATTTCGCTGGTGGTTGTGTCCGGCGACATGATCGAAGGCACCGTCACCGCGACGCTGCTGGACCGGTCGAACCCGGGCGCCATCGAGGCCCGCCGCGCCGAGGCCGGCAAGCTCTACTCTGTGGAGGAGTTCGCTGAAGTGGTGGCCAGCATGGCAACGGCCGACGTCGAATCCGGCCACACCGAATACGCCGGCGGCTCCGACTACTTCGGCAAGGGCGCCGAGTAGCGCTTCCGGACATCCCCTAGAGGGCCGCAATTTCCCACGCGGCAAACCCCATCACCACGACGAGCCCCGGGCAGTACTCCAGCCCGGGGCTCTGTCTGTTGTGAAGCTCTGTCTGTCGTGAAGCCTTGCCTGCCTGTCCGGCCTGCCGGTCGAGGGCGTTGTCTATGGGGGCCGGGCCGCCTAGGGTCTTATGCATGGCACAGCACGGAGAGGCGACCGGCCGCAGCTATCCGGCAGGTGTTCCCTGCTGGGTGGACTCCCAGCAGCCCGACGTGGAAGCCGCCATGCACTTCTACGGCGGACTCTTCGGGTGGGAGTTCGAGGACACCGCCCCGTCCGGCGGCACCGGCAGATACGTCATAGCCACCCTTGACGGCCAGGAGGTGGGCGCCATCACCGGCCCCGGAACCGGTGTCGCCGCGTGGAACACGTACGTCTCCGTCGACGACGCGGATGCTGCCGTGCGCCACCTGCTCTCCGTCGGCGCAACACTGAAATCGGCGCCTGCCCATGCGGGTTCAGGAGGCGTGCAGGCGGTGCTGGCGGATCCCGAAGGCGCCGAGTTCCGGATCTGGCAGGCCCGCGGCCGGCCTGGCGCCCAGGCGGTCAACCTTCCCGGCTGCTGGAATTTCAGTGACCTCCGCACAACAGATCCTGAGGCGGCCGTCGCCTTCTACACCAAGGCATTCGACTGGCAGTTCGACAACCTCGGCTTCGGAACGATGATCCGCCGCCCCGGATACGGCGATCACCTCGAGGCAACCGTCGACCCCAACATCAGGGTTCGCCAGTCGGGCGACCTCGTGCCCCGCGGCTTCGAGGACGCCGTTGCCTGGCTTGCCTCCGCGGCACCCGGTGGACGGCCGCAGTGGCACGTGACGTTTACGGTCGCAGACCGGGACCGGACGGCCAGGGATGCGGAGCGGCTCGGCGCCGTCATCCTGGGGCAGGACGATACTGAGTGGACGCGCACCGTCCTGATCCGGGATCCCGGCGGAGCCGTTTTCACCGCAAGCCAGTTCACGCCGCCGTCGGGCTGAGCGGACCCGGCTCAGCGGACCCGGCTGATTAGACCCGGGGGGACGGAGTCGGCGGAGCTTCAGACCCCGGCGATATGGCGCACTGCGTCGAGGTACGGCATGTTGATCGCGGAGTCGGCAACGGCCCGGACCGCAGGCTTGGCGTTGAACGCCACTCCGATCCCGGCGGCCCCGAGCATGTCCAGGTCGTTGGCACCGTCGCCCACGGCAATGGTGTGTTCCATCGCGATGCCTTCGGCGGCCGCCCACTCGCGCAGGTACTTTTCCTTCGCCGCACGGTCGATGACGGCACCAAGCACCTTACCGGTCAGGGCGCCGTCCACAATTTCAAGTTCGTTCGCCAGCCAGTAGTCCAGGCCCAGATCCTCCGCGATGGGACGCAGGATCTGGTTGAAGCCACCGGACACCACGGCCACCACGTGGCCGGCCGCTTTGAATGCCGCAACCAGCTCAGCGGCACCTTCGCTCAGCTTCACTTCCGCCCGGACGGAATCAACGACGGCGGCCGGAAGCCCTGCGAGCACGGCCACCCGCGCGTGGAGGCTCTGGGCAAAGTCCAGTTCTCCGCGCATCGCGGCTTCGGTGACCGCCGCGACTTCCTCCCGCTTGCCCGCATAGGCCGCCAGGAGCTCAATGACTTCCTGCTGGATCAGCGTCGAATCAACGTCCATGATCAGCAGCTTCCGCGGAGCCGCCCGCAAACTTGCGGGAACAATGGCGGTGTCCAGGCCATCCTGCGCCGTCTGGGCCAGCGCCCTGCGGAGAGCGGAAATACCGGCGTCCGTGCCGTCTGCGATGGCGAGCTCGGCCGTGTGGACCTCAAACCTGCGGTCCCCGCCCCTTGATTCGGATTGGAGCGTGGCACCTCCGCCCGTCAGGGCGGCCCGCAGCTTGTCGAGCCCCGAGGCAGTCAATTTTGGGCCATAGCTGACCGCAGTCACGTTCGAAGTCATGGCTGCAATCTTAGTCAGCGGGGGAGCACCACCCGAATTGATTGCGCCAGGTTGATGCCGGACCCCGCGGGCCAGCCGGCAGACGGGGGCGAAGACGGTGGCTGTGACGAGTGTCGCTGTCCAAGTTTCAGTTATCAGTCCGCCCCTGTTTTGTCCTAGTGTCTATTCCTATGAGTGATGTTCTTGAATTGGCCGCCGTCAGCGTTGTCCGTGGGGCTAAAACGCTCCTGAACAAGGTGGATTGGCAGGTCAAGGAGGGCGAACGCTGGGTCATCCTCGGACCCAACGGCGCAGGCAAGACCACTCTCCTGCAGATTGCTGCCGCCCGTCTTCACCCGACCAGCGGCATGGCCGGCATCCTGGAGGAAATTCTCGGCTCCGTGGACGTGTTTGAACTCCGTCCGCGCATCGGTTTGTCTTCCGCCGCGCTGGCCAACCAGATACCCGGGGATGAGACAGTCCTGAACGTAGTTGTCACCGCGGCGTACGGCGTCACGGGGCGCTGGCGTGAGGGCTATGAGAGGGCTGACGAACGCCGGGCCTTCAGACTGCTTAATGACTGGGGCATGGGGCCGTTCCTGAACCGGGCGTTCGCGTCCCTGTCGGAGGGTGAACGCAAGCGGGTGCAGATTGCCCGTGCCCTGATGACGGATCCGGAACTCCTCCTCCTGGACGAGCCGGGCGCTGGCCTGGACCTGGGTGGGCGCGAGGACCTGGTGCACCGCCTCAGCGAGCTGGCCCGTGATGAGGCGGCTCCCGCCATTGTGTTGGTCACCC
Organism: Pseudarthrobacter psychrotolerans; assembly: GCF_009911795.1. Lineage (NCBI taxonomy): Bacteria > Bacillati > Actinomycetota > Actinomycetes > Micrococcales > Micrococcaceae > Pseudarthrobacter > Pseudarthrobacter psychrotolerans. The sequence continues at coordinate 957,535 of NZ_CP047898.1, forward strand.
ACCACCTCGAAGAAGTGCCGCCAGGATTCACCCACGCGATGTTGCTCCGTGACTCCAACGTGGTGTCATCCGGGCCCATCGACGGCGTGCTGACGGCGGAGAACCTCAGCAAGACCTTTGGGGTGGAGCTCGACGTCAGCGTCAACGCTGGCCGCTACACCGCCACCGCCCGCCGCTAGGCCGCGGCGCCGCCCACACCGTGGATCTCTTCAGCAGCATCTTTGTGTTTTTTGCCGGCCTGTGGGCCGGCACCATCAACGCCGTTGTAGGCTCCGGCACCCTTGTCACCTTCCCGGTCCTGATCGCCCTCGGCATTGCGCCGGTGACAGCGTCCATCAGCAATGCCATGGGGCTGGTGGCAGGCAATGCCGCCGGCGCGTGGGGGTACCGGAAGGAACTCAAAGGCCGGGGCCAGCAGCTGCTCAGGCTGCTTCCTGCCTCCCTGTTGGGGGTATCAGCGGTGCTTGGCTGCTGCTGCACCTTCCGGAAAAGGTGTTCCACTACGCCGCTCCGGCCTTGATTGTGCTGGCACTGCTGATGGTGGTCTTCCAACCCCGGCTCCAACAGTGGGTGCGGACCAGGGAGGAAAACCCCGAGCACGCCATCAGGGACAAACGCCATGGCCTGCTTCTGGTGGTGCTGGTGTACTTGGCCGGCGTCTACGGCGGCTACTTCGTGGCCGCCCAGGGGATCCTCCTGGTGGGCATCCTGGGTGTGTTCCTCACGGGCACCATCCAGAACGCCAACGCCATGAAGAACATCCTGGTCCTGGGCGTGAACATCGTGGCGGCGGCCTCCTATCTACTGTTCGCCTTCGGCCGCATCAACTGGGCTGTGGTGGCCATCATCGCTGTCAGCTCCCTCATCGGCGGCGTCGTCGGCTCCAAAGTGGGGCGCCGGCTTTCCCCGGCGGTCCTTCGCGGCGTGATCTTTGCCCTCGGACTCGTGGCGCTGGGCTTTATGATCGCCAACCTGCTGAAATAATCAGCCGGTGACAATCCACTATCTTGAATCCGCAGGGGACCCCCGCGTCTCCGACTACACGCAGCTGACGGACGTGCACCTGCGAAAGCTCCGTGAACCGGCTGAAGGAATGTACATCGCCGAATCCTCGCGGGTCCTCCGCCGGGCATTGGCGGCCGGCCACCGGCCAAGGTCGTTCTTCCTGGCGGAGAAATGGCTGGCTGACCTGCAGGATGTCCTCAGCGACTATCCGGACGTTCCCGCATTCATTGGAAGCGCCGCCCTTCTCGAAGACATCACCGGATTCCACCTCCACCGCGGCGCCATGGCAGCCATGCAGCGGCCGGAACCGGTGCCCCTCCGCGAGCTGCTGGCCGGCGCGCGCCGGGTCGCGGTCCTGGAGGACATTGTGGACCACACGAACGTGGGCGCCATTTTCCGGTCGGCCGCGGCCCTGGACATCGACGCGGTCCTGATTTCGCCGCGTTGCGGCGACCCGCTCTACCGCCGTAGCGTCCGGGTCAGCATGGGAACGGTCTTCCAGGTGCCCTGGGCGCGGCTGGAGTCCTGGCCGCAGGACCTGTCCCTGCTCAAGGACGCCGGCTTCACCGTGGCCGCGCTGGAACTCACCGAGGACGCCGTGGACGTGGATACGCTGGCCGCACGCAATCCGGACCGTCTGGCCCTGGTGCTCGGCACCGAAGGCGCCGGCATGAGCGCTGAGACGCTCGCCGCCGTCGACCTCGCCGTGAAGATCCCGATGCGCCCCGGCGTGGACTCCCTCAACGTGGCGGCGGCCTCCGCTGTGGCGTTCTGGGAACTCCGGCCCCGGGGTTCGCAGGGTCCGCGCTGATCCGCTATTATTAACAGCTGGCTGTCCTGCGCCTTCTGCCTTGCGGCAGGGAAGCAGGCACCAGCCATCCCATTCATACCTGGCAGCTGGCAAAATCCAGTTGTGCGAACAAAGGCCCCATTATGAAGTCTGATATCCACCCGAAGTACGAAGCTGTTGTTTTCAACGACCTGGCTTCCGGCGTCAGTTTCCTGACCAAGTCCACCGTGTCTTCCAAGAAGACCATTGAGTGGGAAGACGGAAACACCTACCCGGTTATCGACGTCGAAATCTCCTCCGAGTCCCACCCGTTCTACACGGGCAAGCAGCGCGTCATGGACTCTGCGGGCCGCGTCGAGCGCTTCAACTCTCGCTTCAAGGGCTTCGGCGGCAAGAAGTAATTCACTTCACCCCCAAGGTTCTTTGACAAAGCCCGCACCGGCAACGGTGCGGGCTTTTTGCGTCCGGGCTTTGTCGTTTCGGGGAGCCCTGATCGTGGGGCAGGATGGATGGCATGACTGCCTCGCCATTTGCCGCTGAAGACCGCCCCGCAGCCACCACGGCGAGTACAAAGTTCCGGGCGGAAAACTTGTGGTGGTGGACTTCGACGTCGTGGACGGCCTCCTCGCCGACGTCTCCCTCAGCGGCGATTTCTTCCTGGAACCCGATGAGGCACTGCCCGCCATCAACCGGGCGCTCACCGGTCTGCCGGAAAGCGCGACGGCGGCAGAGCTGTCCGCGGCAGTCACCGGTTCGCTGCCGCCCGGCGCTGTCCTGTTCGGCTTTTCGGCCGATGCCGTGGCCGTAACCGTTCGCCGCGCGTTGGCGAAGGCAACGTCCTGGACAGACCACCACTGGAACATCATCGCCCCCACAGTGCTGCCGACGCATATCAACGTCGCCCTGGACGAAGTGCTGACCGAGGAGGTGGGCGCAGGCCGTCGCAACCCCACCCTGCGGTTCTGGGACTGGGAGGAACCATCCGTGGTGATCGGCAGTTTCCAGTCCTTCCGCAACGAGCTGGATCCCGACGGCGTGGCCCGGAACGGCATCACTGTGGTCCGCCGGATCAGCGGCGGCGGAGCGATGTTCATGGAGGCCGGTAACTGCATCACCTACTCCCTGTACCTGCCGCAGACGCTGGTCGACGGGATCAGCTTCGCGGACTCCTACGCGTTCCTGGACGCCTGGGTGATGGCTGCCCTCGAGAAGATCGGGGTGACGGCCTTCTACGTACCGCTGAACGACATCGCCACGGACCAGGGCAAGATCGGCGGTGCTGCGCAGAAGCGCCTCGGCAACGGGGGCATGCTGCACCACGTCACCATGAGCTACGACATCGATGCCGACAAGATGGTCGAGGTGCTGCGCATCGGCAAGGAGAAGCTCTCGGACAAGGGGACGCGCAGCGCCAAGAAGCGGGTTGATCCGCTGCGCCGGCAGACCGGGCTGGCCCGCACGGAGATCATCGCCGCCATGATGGAAGTGTTCAGCGAAAGGTACGCCGCCACCCTCTCCGAACTCACTGCCGCCGAGCTCAGTGCCGCCCGGGACCGGGTGACCACTAAGTTTGGCGCCGAGGATTGGCTGCACCGGGTTCCCTAGAACCTTCATCGACTGCTCCGTAGACGCCGTTTTCACGGGTCAAAAGGGCCCTCACGGAGCAATCGATGGTGAGGCCACTGCCTGTGCGGTGAGCGCCCGGAGCAGGTGGCTCCGCTGCTCCACAATGATCCGGCGAAGCGCCCGGGGCGCGTCAGTGTTGGCCGTCAGCCAGGCATCCGTGCGGAGCGTCACGGGGTGGTCCGCTGGCAGGGTCCCCGCCGGCAGATCCTGCGCCATGGGATACAGTCCCCGGACGATCCGGCTGGCGATTTCGATGCTCCGCTGGTCCCAGACACCGCGGAGGCACTCAAAGTAGGGCTCCACATAAGGGTCCAGCAGGGCAGCGGGAGCCGTGGCGAAGCCGACGATGGTGGCGCTGAGGAGCTGGTTCGACAGCTCCGTCCCCTCCACGGCCTCCTGCCAGGCGGCGGCCTTCACGTCAGGCTCCGGACGGGCGGCCAGTGCGGTGGCGTGGCCCGCCCCGCCCGAGGCAGTAGTGTCCCGATCGAGTTCTGCATCCAGCTCTTCGGAGGTGGCCTGCCCGTTGGCCGCCAGGGCGTGCCAGAGGCTCCAGCGCAGCTCGGCGTCAACGGCCAGGCCATCCACCACCGCTGTACCGTCCATGAGGCCCCTGAGCCGGGGGAGGAGGGCAACGTCGTGGCGGCTGACGGCGGCGAGCGTCCGCGCCCAGGCCAGCTGGTGGTCCGAGCCTGGGGCTGCCTGACGAAGCTGGGCGTCAGCCGCCGCCAGGAAGGAGCCACGCACCGCGCCGCGTTGGGCGAGGGGGGTGTAGCGTTCGACGGCGGTGGAGGCGTTCTCGAGGATGTTCAGCAGCACGCCGACTCCCGTTTCGGACGGTCCGAATGCCGTTACGGCCTCCACATAGCGGGAGGCCGGGCTTTCGCCGTCGCGGGCGGAGTTCCACAGCGCAGTCCAGCAGAGGGCGCGGGCCATGGGGTCGGTGATCCGGTCCAGCGAGGCCAGGACTGTCGCCTCGGACACCGGGTCCAACCGCACTTTGGCGTAGGTGAGGTCATCATCGTTGACGAGGAGGAGGGCAGGCCGCGGCTGCCCGGCCAGTTCCGGGACCTCCGTCCGCGCTCCGGCAACGTCCGTTTCGATACTCCCGGTGCGGACCAGGGCGCCGTCGGCGTCGAAGTTGTACGAGCCCACGCGCAGCCGGTGCGGACGCAGTTCCTCCCGTCCGGTAACGGGGTCCACCGCATCCTGGACGATTGTCACTGCGCCGGGGACGCCGTCGTGCGTGTCTGATTCCAGCGACAGCGTGGAGATGCCGCAGGTCTGCAGCCAGGCGGCAGCCCAGCCGCCCAGGTCGCGGCCGGAAGAAGCGCTGAGGGCTTTCAGGAGGTCCGCCAGGGTGGTGTTCCCGTAGGCATGGTCGCGGAAGTACTGCCGTGAGCCGGCGATGAACGCGTCAAACCCCACGTATGCCACCAGCTGCTTGAGCACGGACGCGCCCTTGGCGTATGTGATGCCGTCGAAGTTCTGCTTGGCGGCCTCGAGGTCCGGGATGTCGGCAACAATCGGATGGGTGGTGGGCAACTGGTCCTGGACATAGGCCCATGCCTTGCGCTTGTTGGCGAAGTTCACCCACGCGGTGTCCCAGTCGGTGGCGCGGTCCACGCCGAGGGTGCCCATGTAGTCGGCAAAGGACTCCTTCAGCCAGAGATCGTCCCACCACTGCATTGTGACCAGGTCACCGAACCACATATGTGCCATTTCGTGCATCAGCGTGTTCGCGCGGGCCTGGTACTGCGCGTCGGTGGCTCGTGACGTGAACACGTAGCTTTCGGTGAAGGTCACCAAGCCCGGGTTTTCCATCGCGCCCAGGTTGTACTCGGGCACAAAGGCCTGATCGTATTTCCCCCAGGGGTACGGGTAGTCGAACAGCCGGTTGAAGAAGTCCAGCCCGTTTTTGGTCAGGCGGAAGAGCTCCGCGGCATCGAAGGATTCCGCCATGGAGGCCCGGCAGTACAGGGCCAAGGGCACCTCCAGCGGCGTGCCGTCGTCGAGCGTGGCGCTCCAGTGGTCCTGGGCCTTGAAGTAGGGCCCGGCAAGGACTGTGGTGATGTAGGTGGACATGGGGCGTGTGGCGGCGAAGTCCCAGCGGCTGGTGTCCGGATCGCTGGTCAGCTGTATGCGGGCAGCTTCCACGCCGTTGGAGGCCACCTCCCAGCCGGACGGGGCCATGATGTGGAACGTGTACTGGGCCTTGAGGTCGGGCTGTTCAAAGTTGGCGAACACGCGCCGGGCGTCGGCGGGCTCGTACTGCGTGTAGAGGTAGCACTGGCCGTCCGCCGGATCCACAAAGCGGTGCATGCCCTCACCGGACCGGCTGTACAGGGCGGTGCCGGTGATAGTGACCTGGTTTTCTGCCTGCAGGTTGTCCAGTCGGATCCGGGAACCGTCCACAACGTCGGCCACGGGCAGCCATTTGCCGTTGAGGAACACGCTGTGGACCTCGCCGGCGATGAAATCCAGGAATGTAGACGCTGCCTGCCCGTGGCCCGGCACGGCTGCGGAGAAGTTGATGACGCTGCGGCTGGTGTAGCCCGCCACGTCCGGGTCCGCTGCCTGCCGCACATCCAGGGAGACGTCGTAACTGTGGGTGCTGATCAGGGCTGACCGGTGAGCGGCTTCATTGCGCTTCAGATTCTCATGTGACACTCAGCTATCTAATCACGGGATCCGGGCCTGCAGGTGACCAGACGGCTGCCGGCCTAGGCGGTCATCAGCAGGGCCGCTGCCAGGCCCAGCAGCGCGATCAGCAGCCATGCTGCCAGCGCGGCGAGCAGCGCCCTCGCTCCGGTGTGCAGCAGCGTGCGGATCCGCACGGCGGACCCGAGCCCGAACAGCGCCGCCCCCAGGAGAATGTCCTGCAGCCCGGCACCGGCGTCGAGCCAGCCGTGGGAGAGCCATCCGGTGGACCGCAGCCCCACCATGGCCACAAACCCCACCACGAACAGGGGCACCAGCGGCGGCAGCGCGTGTTGGCCCGAAGTGCTCATTCGGTGGTGCAGGCCCGCCACAGCAACCACGGGTGCCAGGAGCAGCACGCGTGTGAGTTTGACGACGACGGCGATGCCCAGTGCCGCAGTCCCGGCAGTTTGCGCCGTGGCCACCACCTGGCCGACGTCGTGCACCGACGCACCCGTCCATGCGCCGAAGGCGAGCGGGCTCAATTGCAGGGGATGCATCAGCAGCGGCAGGAGGCCGATCGCGAGCGTGCCGCACAGTGTCACCAGTGCCACCGGCAGGACGGTATCCGCATGCCGGATCCGGCGCACCGCCGCCATGGCTCCGATGGCGGACGCCCCGCAAATCGAAAAGCCGGTTGCCACCAGCAGGGCCGTCTCGCGCGGCAGCCGGAAAAGCCGTACCAGCAGGTATGTGCCGCCGAAACTCAGCAGCACCACGCAGCTGATGAGGAGCATGGCCTGCCAGCCCAGGCCCAGGATGTCCATGATGCTCACTTTGAGGCCCAGCAGGACGATGCCGCCCCGCATCAGGTGCTTGCCCGCGAAGTCCAGGCCCGGACGCGCCCGGCCTCCGATCCAGACGGCCGTGCCGGGCAGGTTTGCGGCGAGCAGGCCCAGCGCAACTGCAATGGTCATGGCCGGCAGCGCCGGCACCATGGCATGGACGGCGAAGGCAACTGCCAGGGCGGGGACGGCCGTCACGAGGCCGGGAAGGAGCCTGCCGGAACGTATCTTCAGTCCACGGAGCCTGGCGCGCAGCGCGCTGCGGCGGCCCCTGTTCCCGCCGTCTCCGAAGCTTCCGGGAATACTTGTCTCTGGCACCCACTAACCTTGCCGGATAGGACACGGATTCAACGAACCGCTGTTGCCTCCCTACAACACGCCACAATGGATGGCGGTAATGATTTCGAAACAAAAGGATGGTTGGCTAAAGGACATGTCAGACCTATTCCAGGATTACTCCGAGGCCGCCGGGCGCACCGGCGCCTACGACGAGATGTTCGCCCCCGGCCAGGAGGCCCGCGATTCGTATGCGGAGGTGGCGGATGCGCTCCGCAAGCTCTCGCTCGCCGACGTCAGCGCCCGGGCGGACTCCATGGCACGGACCTTCCTGGACCGCGGTGTGACCTTTGACTTCGCGGGGGAGGAGCGGCCGTTTCCGCTCGACATCGTCCCCCGCGTTATCCCCGCTGATGAGTGGACCGTGCTGGAAAAGGGCGTGGCGCAGCGCGTCCGGGCCCTGGAAGCCTTCCTCAACGATGTCTACGACAAAATGAACGTGGTGGCCGACGGCGTCATCCCGCGCCAGCTCGTCACCACCAGCGCCCACTTCCACCGCCAGGTGCACGGCTTCGAGCCGGCCGGCGGAGTCCGCGTCCACATCTCCGGCATCGATGTGGTGCGCGACGCAGCGGGCACGTTCCGCGTCCTGGAAGACAATGTGCGGGTGCCGTCCGGCGTCAGCTACGTCCTGGAAAACCGGCGGGCCATGGCCAAGGGCCTGCCCGAAGCATTTGGCCAGCAACTCATCCGGCCGGTCGAAGAGTACCCCCGCCGGCTGCTGTCCGCCCTGCGCAAAACGGCGCCCGCCGGCGTCGACGATCCCACGGTAGTGGTGCTGACCCCCGGTGTCTTTAACAGCGCCTACTTTGAACACACCCTGCTGGCCGGCCTGATGGGCGTGGAGCTTGTCGAAGGACGCGACCTTATCTGCCGCGGCAATCGCGTCTATATGCGCACAACGGCCGGTGAGCAGCGCGTGGACGTGATCTACAAACGCATCGACGACGAGTTCCTGGACCCGCTGCAATTCCGCTCGGATTCCATGCTCGGCTGCCCGGGACTGGTCAACGCCGCCAGGGCCGGCGGCGTGACCATCGCCAACGCCGTGGGCAACGGTGTGGCCGACGACAAACTTGTCTACAGCTACGTTCCGGACCTCATCCGTTACTACCTCAGCGAGGAGCCTGTCATCGCGAACGTGGACACGTTCCGGCTGGAGGAGAAGGAATCCCGGGAATATGTCCTGGACAACCTGGCCGAGCTGGTGGTGAAGCCCGTGGACGGCTCCGGCGGCAAGGGCCTGGTCATCGGGCCGGACGCCTCCAATGATGAACTCGAGGCCCTGCGCAAGCGGGTCATCGCTGACCCGCGCGGCTGGATTGCACAGCCGGTCCTGCAGCTTTCCACAGTGCCCACCCTCGGCGGGGACAAGTTCGGCCCGCGGCACGTGGACCTTCGCCCCTTTGCCGTCAACGACGGCGACGACGTCTGGGTGCTGCCCGGCGGACTCACCAGAGTGGCACTCAAGGAAGGCTCCCTCATTGTGAACTCCAGCCAGGGCGGCGGCTCCAAGGACACCTGGGTGCTGGCAGACTCACCCCAGGTGCCGGTGGAAACAGTTCCGCGGCCCACCATTTCCGTCCGTGAGCGGGTATCCGTCTGGCCAGTGGAGAGCAACTGGCGCGACCGCCAGTCGGAGCAGCAGCAGTGAGCCGGGCCATCGAACCGGCACAATTGTTCACGGGTTCATCCCCACAGATTTCGGACGCGCAGGAGGTCACCGCGAATGCTTAGCCGTATTGCTGAGTCCCTATTTTGGATCGGACGCTATGTGGAGCGGGCCGACGGCACCGCCCGCATCCTGGACGTGCACCTGGAACGCCTGAACCACCTCCCCATGGACGAGCGCCGCAGGGTTGCCCAGGAGTTGCTCGCAGTGATGGGCGCCCGGCCGCAGAGCGAGGATTTCGGCCTGCCTGAACTCCTCCACGCCCTGGCGTACGACAAAACCAGCGCAACGTCCATTGCCGGGTCGCTGGGCGCTGCCCGCGAAAATGCACGGCGTGCACGCGAGACCGTGTCCTCGGGCCTGTGGGAAAGCCTCAACACCACCTACTACGGGCTGAGCCAGCACCGCAAGGACGTGGTGGGGACGTACCGCTTCTGCAACTGGACGCTGGAACGGACGGCCATGGTCAGCGGCCTGGCCGACACCACCGTGAGCCATGATGAAAGCTGGCTGTTCCTGGTGTTGGGCCGTTCCCTGGAGCGGGCCGACATGACCGCGCGGATGCTTTCCACCCGGGATGTCCTCTCCGCAGGTATGTCCTGGGTCAACATGCTGCGGTGCGCGGGGGCCTATGAGTCGTTCCTGCGGACACGCCGGGCCGCGTTCGGGGACCAGCACGCCGCCGAGTTCCTCCTGCTTGACCGGCTGTTCCCGCGGTCCATCGTCTACGCCCTGCGGGACGCCGATGAGTGCCTCGCCAAACTGGACCCTTCGGCACAGCGCGTGGGCTTCATCAACGACGCCCGCCGGATCGTGGGCCAGGCCCGTACGTTCCTCGAGTTCCACCGGACGGACGATCTGATGTCCGAACTGCCCGAGCACATGGAACGCGTGCAGAAGGCCGTTGCCCAGGCCTCGGACGCCATTTCCCGTAAATACTTCAATCAGGCAGACGAACTGGCCTGGGTGGGAGAAGTTTCATGACCCGGCTGAGCATCATCCACACCACGGCCTACAAGTACAACAAGCGCGTCACGCTCTCCTACAACGAGGCCCGCATGACGCCCCTGACCGATCCCCAGCAGGTGGTTCTTGAATCCGTGCTCAAGGTCTCGCCGTCGCAGGCGGCCGTGAGCAACTACCGGGACTACTGGGGCACCCGGGTCACGGCCTTCGACATGCAGATGCCGCACGACCACCTTGAAGTCGTTTCCAACATCACTGTCGAAGTTCACCGGGCCGAAAGAATCCCCGCGGACGCTGACATCGCCGGTTGGGACGTCCTGGCGTCGGAGGAGTCCTCGAACACCTTCAGCGACTGGCTGCCGCAGTCCCAGCTGAGCGGTCCCGGCGCCGAGGTGCTCGGCATCATTCCAGGTGTTGTGGAAGGCAAAAACCCGCACGAGGCGGCGATGGCCATCTTTGAATGGATGCGCGGCGAGATGACCTACATGTCCGGTTCCACCGCGGTCACCACCAACGCCGAGGAGGCCTGGGGGCAGCGGCAGGGCGTCTGCCAGGACCTCGCGCACCTCGCCATCGGCGCGCTGCGCAGCTGCGGCATTCCCGCCCGGTACGTCTCCGGTTACCTGCACCCGCGGTCGACGGCGGCCATCGGCGAGACGGTCGCCGGCCAGTCGCATGCGTGGCTGGAGTTCTGGGACGGGGACTGGCGCAGCTGGGATCCCACGAACCACAAGCCGGCAGGCGATTACCACGTCACCGTGGCCAGGGGCCGTGACTACCGGGATGTACCGCCGCTGAAGGGCATCCTGTCCGGCGGCGGCGGTTCGGCGCTGAGCGTGAGCGTGGAAATCACGCGCCTCGCCTAGCGTGAGGGGATGGTAGGTCGTCCGGCCCGGGGCTACTCGGGGGCTGCTTTGGCTGCTCCGCTGAGCTGGGTCCACCAGGTCATGGGCGCGGTGACTTTGAATCGGCGCCCGGTCACAGTTCCCGGGCTCACCCGGACAAACGTGTCCTTCTTCCCGGCCTGCCATGGGAAGAGGTACAGGGCCGCGGAATCCAGGATACCCTCGGTTCCTGCAATGGCCTTCGCCGGTCCCTTGACCACCACGCTCCAGGCCAGACCATTGACGGCATCCACGCCGTCGGCCTCCAAGGCCACAGCGGCACCCCCTGAGGCGGCGGCCAGCTTGGTTCCTGCGCCGGTGCGGAACACCAAGCTTCCGCCATCCACCGTGTAGTTGATGGGGAAGATATCAGGCTGGCCATCCACCAGGACGGCCAGCCTGCCCACGGAGACCGTCCGCAACAGGGCCCAGCATTCGTGGTGTTCCAGGTTCTGGACCTGGGACGTTGACGCGCTGGAGTTGGACTCGCCGGAGTTGGACTGGCTGGACAATGGATCGCTGGACGTTGCTTCGCTGCTCATGCCGCCGAGCCTACGCCCTACGCCCGGGCGAGGACAGTGTCCTTCTACCAGGGGCTGGGCTTGTAGTCCTTAAGGAAGACCCCGTACTGGTCCTCGCCGTTTTCGCCCATCACTATCGGATCGTAGACGCGGGCGGCACCGTCCACCAGGTCCAGGGGCGCGTGGAAGCCCTCTTCCATGAGGCGGACCTTGGTGAAGTGCGGGCGTTCGTCGGTGATCCAGCCGGTGTCCACCGCGGTCATCAGGATCCCGTCAGCGTCCAGCATTTCCTGTGCACTGGTCCGGGTCATCATGTTCAGGGCTGCCTTGGCCATGTTGGTGTGCGGATGTCCGGGGCCCTTGTAGGCCCGCGAGAACTGGCCTTCCATGGCGGAGACGTTGACAATGTACTTCCGGTGCGCCGTGGAGCGTTTCATGGCATCCCGGAGCCTGCTGACGAGCAGGAACGGGGCCGTGACGTTGCAGAGTTGGACTTCGAGCATTTCCAAGGGGTCAACCTCGTCCACCACCTGGGTCCAGCTGTTGATGCCGGCCAGGTCCGGGACGAGCCCGCCGGCGTCGATTGCTGTACCGGCGGCGATCCGCTCCAGCGACGCCGACCCGGTGGAGAGCGCCAGTGAGGTGATGGCGTCGCCGGCCAGCACCGGGTGATCGGTGACACTGCTCGCCAGGGCGAGGGGGTGTTTGTCGTGCGCGTGGCCGAACGTCACCAGTTCCGGTCCGCCGTTGGCCGGCTCCAGCGCGACGGGCAACGGCTCGTCCTCGGCGTCCACCAGGGGCTTGTAGGCGTTGCCGGACCGGCGCACGGTCTGGGCGGCGTTGTTGATGATGATGTCCAGGGGGCCCGCGGCGTTGAGCGAATCCGTCAGGGCCATCACCTGTGACGGGTCGCGCAGGTCGATGCCCACAATCCGGAGCCGGTGCAGCCAGTCGCCGCTGTCCTCCATTGCCGCGAACCGTCGGGCCGCGTCTTTGGGGAACCGGGTGGTGATGGTGGTGTGGGCACCGTCCCGGAGCAGGCGCAGCGCGATGTACATGCCGATTTTGGCGCGCCCGCCGGTGAGCAGCGCACGCCTGCCTGTCAGGTCGGTGCGGGCATCCCGTTTGCTGTGGCTGAAGGCGGCACATTCCGGGCAGAGCTGATGATAAAAAGCGTCCACTTGCGTGTAGTGCTTCTTGCAGATGTAGCAGGGCCGGGAACGGATCAGGTGTCCGGCCACCTTGCCCGTCGCCGAGGTCTCCAGCTTGTTGCCGCGGGTCTCGTCGTCGATCCGGTCCGGTGCTGCCGTAGCCGTCTGGGCAATGACGGCCCGGTCGGCTTCGGAGATCAGGTTCCGCTTGGTCACGCGGCGGTGACGCTTCACGGCTTTGAACATCTTCCCGGTGGCACGGCGCACCGAGACATAGTCAGGGTGTTCCTCGTCGTAGACGTGGATGGTGTTCAAAACCTTGAGGCAGGCCTGGATTTCCTCAGGCGTCAGATCGGGGGAGCTCATTGTACCGATTTTACAGCCTTGCGAAGATCCGGCCTGACCGGAGTCCAGCGGTTCGCTGTCCGGCCAGGCCTACCCGCACTTCGCCTAGCCGCGGCGGCCGCCCGCGGCGTTCTGCCCGTTCGTGGACGCGTGGACCGCAGCAACCTGTTCGACTGATTCGCGGAGTTCGGGGTAGTTGGCCGTGGCCGCCTTGACGGCATCCGGTACCAGGTGGAGGTTCTTAGCGGCCAGCGCACGTTCCGCGTCCCCAGGCTCCGGCACCTGCTGGCCTTTGGCGAGCACGGTGATGCCGGATTCGGTCACCTTGAAACCGCGGGCGCGGTCCAGGTCGTGGTCCAGGCCGATCGCGGCGCCGGCCGGGACCTTCACATTCTTGTCCAGGATGGCCCGGTTGACCACGGCGCCTTCGCCGATGTTCACCTTGTCCATCAGGACCGAATCGATGACCCTGCTGCCGTTCCCCACATAGACGTCGTTGGACAGGACGGATCCCTCCACCACGCCGCCGGAGATGACCACGCCGCTGGACACGATGGAGTCCAGGGCGGTGCCCACGGTGTCGTTTTGCCCGCGGACGAACTTGGCCGGCGGGGAAATGCTCTGGCGCGTGTAAATGGGCCATTCAGAGTTATAGAGGTTGAACACTGGCAACGGCGAGATGAGGTCAATGTGGGCGTCGTAGAACGAATCAATGGTGCCGACGTCGCGCCAGTACGTCCGGTCGCGTTCCGTGGACCCGGGGATGTCGTTGAGGGTGAAGTCGTAGACTCCGGCCTCACCCTGGCTGACGAAGTAGGGAATGATGTCCCCGCCCATGTCGTGCTTGGTGTCGAGCCGTTCGGCGTCGACGTGGAGGGCATCCACCAACGCGTCGGCATCGAAAACGTAATTGCCCATGGAAGCCAGGAACTGGGTGGGATCAGCGGCCAGGCCAGGAGTTGTGGCGGGCTTCTCCACAAATGCGGCGATCTTCTGCGGGTCCTCCTGGTCCACCTCGATCACACCGAACTGGTTGGCCATGTTCAACGGTTGGCGCACGGCGGCCACAGTTGCCTTGGCGCCGCTGAGAACGTGCTGCTCCACCATCTGGGCGAAGTCCATGCGGTACACGTGGTCGGCGCCAACCACAACGACGATGTCGGGGTTGGCGTCATGGATCAGGTTCAGGGACTGGTAGATGGCGTTGGCGCTGCCGAGGAACCAGCTCTTGCCGACGCGCTGCTGCGCCGGCACGGAGGCCACATAATTGCCCAGCTGGGTGGACATCCGCCAGGTCTCGGAAATATGGCGGTCAAGGCTGTGGGACTTGTACTGGGTCAGCACCACAATCTGCAGGTAGCGTGAATTCACCAGGTTGGACAGCGCAAAGTCGATCAGCCGGTAACTGCCGGCAAAGGGCACGGCAGGTTTCGCCCGGTCTGCCGTCAGTGGCATCAGCCGGTTTCCCTCGCCGCCCGCGAGGACAATGGCCAGGACTCTTTTGTTCAACGGCATGGTGGTCGCTCCTGTACGCCTTCGTAACTCCCCAAACAGTCCGGCATGCCCGGACTCCTTCACACTAGAACAGATAGTGCGGAACGACTACCTTGGGTAACGTGCGAATAGACATTGTGACTAAAGAGTTCCCGCCCGAGATCTACGGAGGCGCCGGAGTCCACGTGGCCGAACTGAGCAGGGTGCTTAGCAAGCACGTTGACCTGCAGGTTCGTGCCTTCGGAGCGCCCCGCGACGCCGATTACCACGGTGCCGGGGTGACCTCCTATTCCGTTCCCGAAGACCTGGGCTCGGCCAACGCCGCCGTCCAGACGCTCGGCGTGGACCTGCGCATCGTGCCGGACGTGGCCGGCGCCGATCTGGTTCATTCGCACACCTGGTATGCGAACATGGCCGGCCATCTGGCGTCGCTGCTCCACGGCATCCCGCACGTCTTGAGCGCCCATAGCCTGGAGCCCTTGAGGCCGTGGAAGGCTGAGCAGCTTGGCGGCGGCTACGCGTTGTCCTCCTGGGTGGAGAAAACTGCGTACGAGGCGGCAGCGGCAATCATCGCCGTTTCCGAAGGCATGCGCCAGGACATCCTCCGCAGCTACCCCGATGTTGACCCTGCCAAAGTCCGGGTGGTCCACAACGGCATCGACGTCGAACTCTGGCAGCGCGACGAAAACCAGGATGTCGTCCGCGCCCTGGGCATTGACCCGGACAAGCCCAGCGTGGTGTTTGTCGGACGCAACACGCGCCAGAAGGGTGTGCCGTACCTGCTGCGCGCCGCCGCCAAGCTTCCGGCCGACGTGCAGCTCGTGCTGTGCCTTGGGGCGGCGGATACCCCCGAGCTCGCCGCAGACACTGCACGCCTGATCGAGGAGCTGCAGAGCCAGCGGACCGGCGTCGTCCTGATTGAACGGATGCTGCCGCGGAACGAACTCATCCAGGTCCTCAGCCACGCCACGGCGTTCGCCTGCCCGTCGATCTACGAACCGCTGGGCATCGTCAACCTCGAGGCAATGGCCTGCGGTGCCGCTGTTGTGGCCAGCGCTACGGGCGGCATTCCTGAGGTGGTCCAGCACGGCCAGACGGGGCTCTTGGTGGATCTTGAGCAGGTCACCGACGGCACCGGCACACCGCTTGATCCGGAGAAGTTCGTGACGGAATTTGCCGCCGCACTGACGGAGGTCGTGTCCGATCCCGAACGGGCACGTGCCATGGGCCAGGCCGGCCGCCGCCGCGCGGAGGAGCACTTCTCCTGGGAATCCATCACGGAGACCACCCTTGAGGTCTACCGCTCAGTGCTTCCTGGCGGACAGCAGTAACAACAGCACTACTGACCAAACAGCGCACGACGGCGCCGCTCCCCATCAAGGGGGAGCGGCGCCGTCGTGCGTTACCCGCGAATGCAACGCGGAGCGGGCATTCAGTTCCGCTGGCTGCGGCCACCGGCTGAGGTGCGCGCCAGCAGCACCTTTTCGTCGACGGGGGCGTTGCCGCTGGCCCGCTGTGCCGTGACGTATGCGCGGGCCTCGTCCTGCCGGGTCTTCTCCGCGCCGGTAGCGATCGATGCGCGCACGTGCTCGTCGCCGTAACCGAAGGCGTCCACAAGGTCCAGGGCGTGCGGCCTGATCTTGACCAGGAGCCGGTTAATGTAATCACCCACAGTGCGCGCCCGTTGCATGGAGAGCCGGCCGTTCATGAGGTACCACGACAGGTTCTTTTCGATCAGCGACAGGCCGAAAAGGTCGCGCAGCCATGTCAGGACCCGCTTGGTGCCGGGGTCCGTGGCATCTTCCAGCGCCTCCGTGAACGCCTCCCATTGCAGGAGCTCGGCGTGCGCCTGGGCGGCGTCGATCAGCTCGTTCTGGTGCTGGTTGAAGAGTGCGGCTCCCTTTTCGACGGGCAGTTTGTTGGCGCCCTTCAGGGCAGCCCCCACGTCGGCCACCATGGTCTGGATACGGTCCGTCAGGAGGGCGCGTTGGCCTTCCTCGTCCCGGAGCGCGATTGCAGCCTTCTGGACGGATCCGGTATCGGCGACAAACTGCGCCACCTGCCGCAGGCCGGTGCGGTGGATCGCCACGCCCGTTGCCTGGGCCACCACGTAGCGTGCCAGGACGCCGAAATCGACATTCCTGAACTCCTTGGCATAGTCGGCCAGGAGGCGCTTGGCCACAAGCTGGAGAAGGACGGTGTTGTCGCCCTCAAAGGTGACGTAGACGTCCAGGTCGGCCCGAAGGGAGGCGAAACGGTTTTCGATCAGGAAGCCGGCGCCGCCGCACGCCTCACGGCATTCCTGCAGCGTGTCCAGGGCATGCCACGTGCTCAGCGGCTTCAGGGCCGCGGCGAGGGTCTCCAGGTCCTGCCGGTCCTCATCGGTATCGTGGGCGCCGGAAAAGACGTCGTCGAACTTCTGGAGGAGCTGCTCGTGCGCGAAGCCCGCGGCATACGTCGTGGCCAGCCGGGTAAACAAGCGCCGCTGGTGGCGCTGGTAGTCCAGGAGGACCTCTTCGTCGGTGTGGGACGACGCGTTGAACTGGCGGCGTTCGGTGGCGTAGCGGATGGCTGCGGTCAGGGCGACCTTCGACGCCGCCACGGCCGCGCCGTCCAGGGACACGCGGCCCTGGACGAGCGTTCCCAGCATGGTGAAAAAGCGGCGGCCGGGGCTGGCAATGGACGACGTATAGGTCCCGTCGGGTGCCACATCGCCGTAGCGGTTCAGGAGGTTCGTGCGGGGGATGCGGACGTTGTCGAAATGCAGCCGGCCGTTGTCGATCCCGTTGAGGCCGCCCTTGACGCCGTCGTCCTCGCCACCGATTCCGGGCAGGAACTCCTTTGTTTCGGGATCCCGGAGGTTAAGGTAGAAGGCGTGCACACCATGGTTGACGCCCTGGGTCACGAGCTGGGCGAACACAACCGCGGCGAGGCCGTCGATGGCTGCGTTGCCGATGTAGTCCTTCCACGCAGCACGGAACGGCGTGTGGACCACAAATTCCTGGGTTTCGGCGTTGTACGTCGCCGTGGTGGCGATGCTGGCCACATCGGAACCGTGGCCGGTTTCAGTCATGGCGAAGCAGCCGGGGATCTCCAGGCTCATGATGCCCGGCAGCCATTTGTTGTGGTGCTCCTGCGTGCCGAGGTGCATCACAGCCGAGCCAAAGAGGCCCCACTGGACACCGGCCTTGATCTGCAGGGACGGGTCGGCGGTGACCAGTTCCTCGAATCTGGCCACATTGCCGCCGTGATCATCCGCACCGCCCAGTGCCGCCGGGAAGGCCCGCTGCACGGCGTTGTTGTCCACCAGGTACTTCAACTGGCCGAAGGCCCGCGTCCGGTGTTCGGTGTGCGTCAGTCCTTCGATCTTGTGCAATGCAGGGTCGCCGGCCAATGTGCGCGATTGCCGGCGGGATTCCGCCCATTTGCCCAGGAGCTGCTCGCCGAGGGCGGCAACGTCGACGGCGGGCTGTGCCGCCGTTCCGTGGCCGGCTGTGGGGCTGGTTACGGCGGCCTCCGGGCCGGTGGGGCGGTCCACTACTTCGGTCATGTCAATGTCCTTCGTTGGTTCTGACAGGAGGGTATGAGGTTCTTGTGGCGGAATCATGTCGCGCCCGCAGGGTTAAGCTCGGGGGCGATTCCCACGCACAACCAGGCCGTGATCTGGCGGGCCATGGCTTCCTGGTCCGGCTTCGCCGCCGAATCAGGTTTGCTGAGCCATTGCTCGCCGGCATTCCGGACCAGGCCGATCGCCGCCGTGGGCCAGTAGCCGATCACCGCTTCCTTGCCATCGCCGAGGTGGGTCCGCATCGGTGCGGCGATCATCTCCGCGATGGAATCAAAGAAATGGCCCAAGGCTCCTGAAATGGCCGCCGATCCGTGGGGTCCGTCCGCGTCCACCGGTGCATAGCGGGTGACAAAGCTGTAGACGTTGGGGCTGGTTTCCGCCATCTGGAGATAGGCCGAGATCATGGCCAACAGCCCCTCGCGGGGGTCTGTGCGCCCTGGGCCGCTTCGCGGATCTTCCGTTGCATCTGGCTCAGGACAACTTCCCCGACGGCCTGCTGCAGGCCGGCTTTGTCGCCGAAATAGCGGTAGAAGACTGACTTCGATGTTCCGGCGGCCGCAGCAATCTCCTCCATGGAGGCGTCACTTCCCAGCGCGTGGACAGCCCGCCGTGCGGACTTGATGAGTTCCCGGCGTCGCTCCTCCCGGTGGGTCTGCCAGCGGGCCGAGCGGCCGTCGGCATTTCCGCCGGCAGCCGGCGTCGGGACTTCTGAGTGGAGGTTGTTCACGATACTCAGCGTATCAGGTACGCTGGGTATCGGAAACTGTCGCAGATCAGAGGAGTCACCCATGTCCGTCAATGGACAGTCCGGCACCGGACCCCACGAATTCGCCAGCCCCACGACGTCCGGCGCGGCGCGCCCAGTCCGCCGGGCCGTAATTGTGGGTGGTAACCGGATCCCGTTTGCCCGGTCCGGCGGGGCCTACACGAAGTCTTCCAACCAGGACATGCTCACCGCCGCGCTGGACGGACTTATTGCCAGGTTTGGCCTCCAGGATGAGCGGATCGGCGAGGTTGCGGCCGGGGCCGTGCTCAAGCACTCCCGGGATTTCAACCTCACCCGCGAGGCAGTCCTGGGTTCAGCGTTGTCGGCGGAGACCCCCGCCTACGATCTGCAGCAAGCATGCGCCACCGGCCTCGAAACGGTTCTAGGCCTGGCCAACAAGATCAAACTGGGCCAGATCGATTCCGGCATCGCCGGAGGTGTGGACTCGGCGTCGGATGCGCCCATTGCTGTCAGTGAAGGCCTCCGCGAGGTGCTCCTGGACCTCAACCGCGCCAAGACCTTTTCCCAGCGCCTGCAGGTGCTCAGCCGGCTGCGGCCCAAGGACCTGGCCCCCGATGCTCCGAGCACGGGGGAGCCACGCACCGGCCTGTCCATGGGTGAACACCAGGCGCTGACCACCGCGCAGTGGAACATTTCGCGCGAGGCGCAGGATGAGCTGGCTTTCAACAGCCACCGCAACCTTTCCGCCGCGTATGACGCGGGTTTCTTTGATGACCTCCTGACGCCCTACCGCGGCCTCGCCAAAGACTCCAATCTGAGGGCGGACACCACCCTGGAGAAGTTGTCTACCCTCAAGCCCGTCTTCGGAAAGAACCTGGGTGCCGAGGCCACCATGACGGCGGGAAACTCCACGCCGCTGACCGACGGGGCCTCCACGGTCCTGCTCGCATCCGAAGACTGGGCCGATGCCCATGACTTGCCGAAGCTCGCCGCCGTAGTTGATGGAGAAGCTGCTGCTGTGGACTTCGTCCACGGCAAGGACGGCCTGCTCATGGCCCCCGCGTTCGCGGTCCCGAGGCTGCTGGCCCGCAACGGACTGACGCTGGACGACTTCGACTTCTTTGAGATCCATGAAGCGTTTGCCGGGACCGTCCTGAGTACACTGGCCGCCTGGGAAGATGAGGAGTTCGGCCGCACCCGGCTGGGACTTGCGAGTGCCTTCGGCAGCATCGACCGCACCAAGCTGAACGTCAACGGCTCCTCCCTGGCCGCGGGCCACCCGTTCGCAGCCACCGGCGGACGTATCGTGGCCTCGCTGGCCAAGATGCTGGAGGCCAAAGGCACCGTCGACGGAAGGCCTGCGCGCGGACTTATTTCCATCTGCGCCGCCGGCGGCCAGGGCGTCGTCGCAATTCTCGAAGCACTCTAGGGGCACCGGATGACGGATAAATACACCACCCTGGTCAACCAGGTCGTAGGAAAGAACATCGCCAAGCGGCTGGGTCTGCCCCGGCCTGCGCTGCTGCGCCGCTACACGCCGGGCCAGCCCCTGGCCACCGGCCCCGTCCTGGTCCAGGGCAACACCTCCGGAGCCGACGAACTGGCCGCCACGCTCCTTTCCTGGGACCTGGACGTCCGGCGCCACGCGGTACCCCGCGAAAAACTTGGTGCGATCATTCTGGTCCTGGATGAGTTGAACCGGCCGGAGGATCTTGAAAAGCCTGTGCTGTCCGCTGCAGCCTCACTGCGTGATCTCGGCGCCAGCGCCCGCGTCATCACTGTCTCCCGGCCAGCCACTGAAAGTGCGTCCCCGGCACAGTCGGCCGCCCGGCAAGGCGTGGACGGCTTCCTGCGGTCCCTGGCCAAGGAACTCCGGGCCGGCGCAACAGCGAACGGCATCGTCCTGGCCGAGAGTGTCCAGAGCACCAGCCCGAGCGCCCTTGCCGCCCTGCGGTTCTTCCTGTCCGGCCGGTCGGCATTCGTGGACGGCCAGTTCCTGACGGTCGCAACCGAACAAGGTCAGCTGCCCCCGGATTTCGAGAAGCCGCTTGCCGGCAAGGTTGCTGTGGTCACGGGCGCCGCCCGCGGCATCGGTGCGGCTATTGCCCGGACCCTCCACCGGGACGGGGCGACCTTGGTCCTGGTTGACATCCCTTCAGCCGGGGACCACCTGGCTGCTGTCGCCAACGAAGTCCGCGGCACGACCCTTCAACTGGATATCAGCAGCGCAGATGCCGGCCAGCGGATCATCGACCACGCCGTGCAGCGTCACGGCCACCTGGACATCGTCATCCACAACGCCGGGATTACCCGGGACAAGCTGCTCGCCAATATGGACCACGGCCGCTGGAACTCCGTCCTGAACATCAACATCGCCGCCCAGCTCAGAATCAACGAGGCGCTCCTGGCCTCTGAACACTTCCGGAATTCACCACGGATTGTTTCGGTTGCATCCACCAGCGGTATAGCGGGCAACCGCGGTCAGACCAACTACGCTGCCTCCAAGGGCGGGGTGATGGGTATGGTGCGCGCGTCTGCGCCCCTTTTGGCGGCGAACGGCGGGAGCATCAACGCGGTGGCACCCGGCTTCATCGAAACAGACATGACAGCGCGGATCCCGTTTGCTGTCCGGGAAGTGGGCAGGCGGCTGAATTCCCTGCAGCAGGGAGGCCAACCGGCTGACGTGGCGGAGGCCATAGCCTTCCTGGCGAGCGACGCTGCCGGTGGAATAAACGGCGACGTACTGCGGGTCTGCGGACAGAACCTGGTGGGGGCATGAGTACGGTCCAGCCGGTCATCCTGGGGGAGATGCCGTCCCTGTCCAAGCTGTACGTCAATGCCGCCGCTCAGGCGGCGCGGCGCCGCGTGCTGGGCACGCACAATGAATCAAGCCTGCCTGCCACCGGCCACGAAGTGCGAGGGGTAAGGGCCGACGTCGGCAACCTCACCGCGTACCAGCACCTCATCGGGCTGACCGCCAGGGACACCCTGCCGGCCGGCTATCTCCACGCACTGGCATTCCCGCTGGCCATGAGTGTGATGAACCGCGACGACTTCCCGCTGCCGCTTCTGGGCATGATCCACCTCAGCAACTATGTGGAACAGAGGTCGCCGGTGCTCTTTACCGAAGCCCTGGATATCCAGGCCAGGGTCGAGAACCTGCGGGGCCACCGGGCCGGCACACAACTAGACGTGGTAGCCGAGATCCGTAGCGCCGGTACGCCGGACATCAAATGGACAGGGCGTTCCTCCTACCTCGCCAAGGGCGTCTTCCTCCCCGGCATAGATAAACCAACCCCTCACAATGGCCAAACCGAATTCACGCCGTCGGACCCCACCGCGCTTTGGCATTTGGGGGTCGATACGGGAAGGGCGTACGCCGCCGTTTCAGGTGACTTCAACCCGATCCACTTGAGCGTGCTCTCGGCCAAAGCCTTGGGCATGCGGCGCTCCATCGCACACGGCATGTACCTGGCCTCGAGGGCCCTCGCGGACGTTGGGCCGGCCAAGGGCGAAACGTTCACGTGGGATGTCACGTTCGAGGCGCCGGTGTTCCTGCCGGCCCGCGTTGCGCTGGACATCACCACCGGGCAGACGCCTGGCGAAGGTTGGCGGCGGTCCGAATTTGTGGCGTGGAATCCACGCTCGGGCCGCAGGCACTTCAGCGGCTCCGTGGCACCCCTCTAGGACGCCGGCCGCACAGCCCGAAGTATCCGGTGGAGGCTCAGCAGGATGGACTCGGACGCTGTCACGGCCGAATCTGCCTCTGCCCGCTCCGCAACCGCGGCCATGCCAACCTCCATCGCTGACTTCGCGGCAGCGAACAGCCGCCGCTGTTCTACCTCATCCTCGCCGTCGAACGAGGCCAGGAGTTCACCGGTGGCAGTCATGGCTGCTGCCAGCGGTGCACTGTCCGTGAACGGCACCGTGTATGGTGCGTCGTCCCTCCAGATGACGTCGGACAGGACTTCTGTCATGTCTTGGATGTGGAACGTCACCCGCTCAAGCTCACGCAGGTTGCGGTAGTCGAGATCCACATCGCGAGGATGGAGTCGGCGGCGCGGATTGGCACGTCGGCTCGCGTCAGCCTCCTGGACGAGATGCCGGACCGTGCTTGCCGCTTCGGCCAGCTCGGCGGACCGCCGGGACCAGTCCTCATGCTCGGGAGGCCACTCTTCAGTCAGGGCAGCTCCCATGTGGGTCAGTTGCCGCCCGAGGGCCAGCCGGAGTTTGCCCAGGCTGGTGGCTGCCGCGTCGAAGTGCAGGGGAGGAAACACCAGGAAGTTGACGGCGATGCCCACCGCGACGCCGACGCCCATCTGGATGAGGTAGCCAAAGGAAAAGTCGTCCCGGTTGCTTCCGCCCACGAGGAGAACCAGCAGCGCCGCCGTCGGAATCCAATCGCTGCCGGAGCCGATCCGGGGGAGGCCGCCGAGCAGCACCCCGATTCCCATAAAGACCGCGACAGTCAGCGGTGACGGATCACCGATACTGACCAGCGCAAAGGCGAGCCCAATACCCAAGGCGAGGCCCACCAGCGCCTGGAGGCCCTGCCGGAAGGATCCCGCCACGTTGCGGTACATCGACACCAGTGCCCCGAGCGGCGCGTAGTACGGATACTCGGCAGCGGATCCCGGCATCAGGGGAGCAATCGCGAAAGCAAGGCCGGCCGCCAGAGCTGCTTTCGCTGCCAACTGCAGGCGCTGTCCCGTGAACGCGGACGAGAGACCGGCCACCGAATTCCTCAGGAGTCGGGATCCAGCGGCGGGCCGGCGCTGCGGCTGCGCTTGAGTGTCACCCATCGCCCCAGATTAGGTGCAGCTGCCTGCTACGACAAGGCCGACGCCGACCGCCGGACCTCCGCGGCCAGCCGGTGCGCTTTGCCCTGCGTGCGTCCGTCCTCCGCCCGCTGCGGGATGTATCCGAAACCGAGACCGTACGCGGGATCGGCGAACCCCAGCGCAGCGTTTGCTCCTTCGTGGCCGAAGGCCCGGTGGCTGCCGAAATTCCGCGACACGTGCGGCTTCATAAAGACCACGGCAAAGGCGTTGTCCAGTCCGGACATGCGGTCCAGGCCCCACACCTGCTCCTGGGACATCACTCTGACTGTCTCAGGGGGTCAACAAGGGGGTGCTGCCGTCGACACCTGTTAGGGCCGCCGCGTAGAGCCTGGCCAGGCCCTCCGCAGTACCCACGCCGCCGGCGGAACTCATCCCGGTAGCGCGCACGGTCCGTTGATTGGGAAGTTCCATGATCGAGCTGACCGCCGCGTTGCTGTTCAGCCCGTCCAGGCTCAGCGGATCCAGCCACGGCTGAAGGGGATCGACGTCGTAGAGAACGTCACGGTAGCGCGGTTCCAGCTCCTCCGGCAGTCCCAGGAAGAAGTCGATGCCGTAGGCCGTGCGGATGCGGTGGTCGTAGAGGCTCTGCAGGCTGGATCCCGCAACCCGCCGGCAGAGTTCCTCCATGATGATGCCGATGGTGAGGGCGTGGTAACCGAAGCAACTGCCTGGACGCCATGCAGGCCTCTCCCCGGCCAGCCGTTCCGCGGCCCCGGAAGTGGTGAATTCGTCCAGGGCAAATCCGCCTTCGACGCCCAACAGGCCGGCCTGATGGGACAGTGATTCACGCACCAGCAACCCGTCCTTGCCGTGGACACCGAACTCGGGCCAGTAGTGCGCCACCGTCCGGTCAAGGTCAAGCAGCCCATCCTGGACGAGTACGGAAATCACCAGGGCCGCCACGCCCTTGGACACTGAGTACGCCCCGGTGATGGAGTCGGCCGTAATGTGGGGCCCGCCAACCAGGTCCAGTACCTTCACGCCGTCCCGGTAGGCGGCCAGTTGGGCGCTGTATTGCGGATCGGCCGCAAGGAGTCCCTCAAACAGAGCCAAAACGCCCTCGTAGCCGGGCGCCGCAAAGCCATGTGATTTCTGCATGCGCCTAGCCTAACCGGTTAGAAAGCGCTTTCTTGGCTGGGGGCCGCTCCGTGGCCGGGGGAGACTTCCTCGCCGGCACGCACCGGTCCCGGGGGAGTGCCGTCGCCGAATGGCCGGCCGCCCAGCGCTTCCCTGCCATGAGGCTCCAGCCAGCCGGACGGATCGGGGCCCTGCGGCACCATCCGGGTGGGATTGATGTCCTCGTGGACGATGTAATAGTGCTGCTTGATCTGGACAAAATCGATGGTGTCGCCGAAACCGGGAGTCTGGAAAAGATCGCGTAGCCCCACAGGGCAGGCAGTTCGGCCAGCTTCTGCCGGTTGCACTTGAAGTGCCCGTGGTAGACGGCATCGAACCTGGCCAAGGTGGTGAACAGGCGGACGTCGGCCTCCGTGATGGTGTCACCCACGAGGTACCGCTGTCCGGTGAGGCGTTCCTCGAGCCAGTCCAGGGCGGTCCACAGCCGGGAATAGGCCGAGTTGTAGGCCTCCTGGGAGCCTGCAAAGCCGCAGCGGTAGACGCCGTTGTTGACCTCGGTGAACACGCGCCTGTTGACGGCGTCAATTTCGGTGCGGAGGTGTTCCGGGTAG
Organism: Pseudarthrobacter psychrotolerans; assembly: GCF_009911795.1. Lineage (NCBI taxonomy): Bacteria > Bacillati > Actinomycetota > Actinomycetes > Micrococcales > Micrococcaceae > Pseudarthrobacter > Pseudarthrobacter psychrotolerans. The sequence goes on from NZ_CP047898.1 coordinate 982,631, forward strand.
AGGTCGGGCGCTCCCGCCCGATGGAACCGGGTCCATTCGGTGGCAAAGTCCAGGGTGATCTGCGGGAAATTGTTGGTCACCACCGTGCCGCTGGCAATATCCACGATCGCCGGGACTGTGATGCCGCGCGGGTAATCCGGGAAGCGCCGGAAATAGGCGCTCTGGATGCGCTCGATGCCGAGGACCGGGTCCACCCCACCCGGATCCAGGTCAAAGGTCCACGACCGCACATCGTGGGTGGGGCCCGCTGGCCCAGGGAGATGGCGTCCTCCAGCCCGAGGAGCCTCCGCACAATCACCGTCCTGTTCGCCCACGGGCATGCCCTCGCAGCAATCAGCCGGTACCGGCCGGCCTCTACAGGCCACCCTGGCTCGCCGTTGACGCCCGGGCGGTCGTCGTGGGTGATCCGGTCTTCAATGTAGTTCGTGTCCCGGTTGAACTCCGCCCCGCCGGTCACATAGGCGCCCCGGGTGCTGTGTTCGGGGCTGGTGTCCGTGCTGTTGGCTGCGGTGGCGGTCACGGCCTGTGGCCCACTCGAAGTTTCCTGGCTCATGCCCTCCAGCCTAGGCTCCGCTGGCCAGGATTGCCGAGATGGGCTGCCAGGCAACCAACCAGGAACCGGCAATAACGGCGACGAAGAGCGCGATCCAGATACCGGACGGTATGGACGTTGCCCGGTAAAGCAGATAGGCGTCGGAACTGGATAGTCTGTCACGGCGCCGCAGGTGCACATTGGTCAGCTTGGCGAGGTCCCGGACGGCGGCCACCAGCAGGGCCAAGCCAAGAACGATTGCAATATGGCCGGTGAAGTTGCTGGGCACAACGAGGACCAGCACCCCGCCTCCTGCGACGGCAAGGCCGGTGATCAGCAGCCCCGCGGCGTTCCTGATGAACACGAGCGAAGCCAGGAGGATCAGGGTTCCTGTGGCCAAGGCGGCCGGACCCCAGCCGGCAAAACCGGAGGTGACAAGGGCTGCGCCGGTCAGGGCAGGAACAGGATAGCCCCAGAATCCCGACCAGACGGCGGCGGCCCGGCCGCGGCTGTAACTGGTGGTTGTGCCTGAGTGGTCCAAGCGGAGCCGGATCCCGCCCAATCGTTGGCCGCTCATGACGGCGGCGAAAGCATGGCCTAGTTCGTGGGTGGCGGTGGCCAGAAGGCCAAAGTACTTCCAGGTGGCCCGGGGGATGGACAGTGCCGTCGCCAGGGCCAGCACCACTGCCAGTTCGGCCACCGTGACCTGGGGGATGGCGGCACGGCTGAAGGCTTCAATGATCCGGTGCCACAATTGCTCGGGAATCAAGGTCATTCTCCGCCAGACGGGGAGTAGTGATTGTCAGCCATAGCCCTCTACGGTACTAGAGGGATGGTTCAGAGCTGTCCTGCTGCCCTGCGGGCTTGGGGCGGTCAACGAATCGAGGAATGCTGTGACCACTTTGAAGGAACGCCTGCACGCTGATGTTGTGGTGCACATGAAGGAGCGGAACAAAACCGCGCTGACAACGGTGCGCAATGTCCTGGGCGAGATCGAAACACGGGAGAAGTCGGGAAAGACGCCCATTGTCCTGGACGACGCCCAGGTGACCTCGCTGTTGCAGAAAGAGGCTGCAAAGAGACGTGACACGGCCAGGATCTACACTGACGCCGGCGAACCCGAGCGGGCGGCGGCTGAGATCGCCGAGGCAGAAATCATTGAGGCCTACCTGCCGCAGCCGTTGACAGCCGCTGAAGTTGAGGCGATTGTTGACGAGACCATCGCCGGGCTGAGGAATGAAGGCGTGGAGCCCGGGATGCGTCAGCTGGGTGCCGTGATGAAACCTGTCACAGCCAAGGTCGCGGGACGCTTCGACGGCAAGACGGTCAGCGAGATCGTCCGCAGCCGTCTCGCCTGAGCAGCCAGCCCGAGCATGTTAACAGGAAAGGCACGCCTACGGATCGTGGGCGTGCCTTAACTTCCTGTTGGCGGAACTCTGCCGCCAGGGAATGCTGTCCGGTGTTCTTGAATCAGCCTTCGCAGTCAGTGCAGTAGCTGTGTCCGTCTTTCTGCCGCGCAATCTGGGAGCGGTGCCGGACCAGGAAGCAGGAGTAGCACGTGAACTCGTCCTCAGCCTGCGGGATAACCTGCACGACCAGTTCCTCGGCAACGAACTCGCCCCCGGGAACCCCGGCGCCATCCAGCCCGTCGGCCTCATCGAGCTCGAGGACGACGCTGCGGGCGTCCGGTGCATTGGCGGACTGCAGTGCCTCGAGTGAGTTGTCCTGCGACTCCTTGACGTCGGAGCGAAGTTCGTCGTAATCGGTTGCCACTTAGGTGTATCTCTTTTCTTTGGTTCGTCTGTCGCGTATGCAACGTACAGCATCCGGTGGGTATTCCCCAATAGCTTGGCAAGAAAATTTCTCTGTGGAGCCCATATTTCTGTGCGGACACCTGCTGGGATCGGCGTCGGGTGACATTGGGCACTCTGGTGCACAGGATTGAAAAGACCAGCACACAGCCGTCACGCGCAGCCCGGCGGCAGCCACCCGAACACGTAGCCCGGCAGGGGTGACCTGCCTGTCGGGGATCGAAGCAGCGTTCGGGGGTGTTTGGACCTGCCGGTGCTCAGGGGTACTTGCGCTCAGCGTCCAGTCACCACTATCTTCGCTGCCGCCGTTCTCCCAGGCCGCGTCGAACAGTTCAAGCTCCTCGATCCGGGCCGGTTCACTGCCCGCCAGGACGTTTAGGGTCGCAAGACCCAGGGCCTTGGCTCCTTCATCTGCATCCAAGGCGCGGTCCAGGGCCCACTGGGTGCGGCGCCACCACTCCGCCCGGCTGTCCGCCTCGGTCTTCTGCCGCCGGTCCTGCTCGTCGGCCGCACGCTTCTGGCCAAGCGCTGTCTTATCCGCCGACGTTCGCTGGGCCAGGGTGCGCCGGTTGATGTAGAAGGCCAGCAGGCGTGGATGGAAACAGAAAAAACCCCTGAAATCCGTGGATTTCAGGGGTTTTCCCATTTGTGCGCGGAGGGGGACTTGAACCCCCACCCCTTTCGAGGACTAGCACCTCAAGCTAGCGCGTCTGCCATTCCGCCACCCGCGCAGGTGGTAATTCGGACAACGTCTACGCCTTTCAGCGTTTCGCTTTTCTCCGAAGCAGCGAGAAAAACTCTAACACGAACTTTCCGGAAACATGGAATCGGGGCGGATGGGTAGGCTGAAGGCACACGAGAACGCAGGTTGTTTGCAGCCTTCCCACTGCCCAAGGAGTTTCTATGTCTAACATCCGTGCCGAGGATGAAGTTGTCCGGATCTGCCAGGAACTCATCCGGATAGATACCTCGAACTACGGTGACGGTTCCGGGCCGGGGGAGCGGGTGGCCGCCGAATACACGGCCGGGCTGATCGAGGAAGTGGGCCTGTCTGCCGAGATCTTCGAATCGGCGCCCGGCCGGGCAAGTGTTGTCACCCGGATGACCGGTGAAGATCCGTCCGCCAGTGCCTTGGTGGTGCACGGGCACCTTGATGTTGTTCCCGCCCTGCGCGAACAGTGGTCGGTGGATCCTTTTGGTGCCGAACTCAAAGACGGACTCATCTGGGGCCGCGGAGCCGTGGACATGAAGGACATGGACGCCATGATCCTTGCCGTGATGCGGGATCTGGCGAGATCCGGGCGGAAGCCCAAACGCGACATTATCTTTGCCTTCTTCGCCGACGAGGAAGCCGGCGGTGAGTACGGTGCCCGCTATGCCGTCGACAAGCGTCCCGAGCTCTTCGAGGGCGCAACGGAAGCCATCTCGGAAGTAGGCGGCTTCTCGGCAACCATCGGCGGGCAGCGCACGTACCTCCTCCAGACCGCCGAGAAGGGCATCTCCTGGCTCCGCCTTGTGGCGCACGGCCGGGCAGGCCACGGTTCCCAGATCAACACGGACAACGCCGTCACCCGGTTGGCTGCCGCGGTCACCCGGATTGGCGAGTACAAGTGGCCGATTGAGCTGACGCCCACCACTCGGCAGTTCCTGGACGGCGTGACCGAACTCACGGGGGTGGAATTCGATCCCGCCAATCCGGACCGCCTGCTGGACCGGCTCGGCACCGTGGCGCGCTTTGTGGGGGCAACCCTGCAGAACACCACCAACCCCACGCTGCTCAAGGGCGGGTATAAGCACAACGTCATCCCCGAATCCGCTGAGGCGCTGGTGGACTGCCGGACGCTCCCGGGCCAGCAGGACCACGTGCTGGAGATCGTGCGGGAGCTTGCCGGATCCGGTGTCGAAGTCAGCTACGTGCACAACGACGTCTCGCTCGAGGTCCCGTTCGCCGGCAACCTGGTGGATTCCATGATTGACGCATTGCATACCGAGGACCCTGGGGCGAAAGTACTTCCCTATACGCTCTCCGGCGGCACGGACAACAAATCGTTGAGCAGGCTTGGTATCACCGGCTACGGCTTCGCTCCCCTCCAGCTGCCCGACGACCTCGACTTCACCGGGATGTTCCACGGCGTGGACGAGCGGGTCCCGGTGGACTCGCTTAAGTTCGGCGCCCGGGTGCTCAACACGCTCCTCACGAACTACTGAGCCGGCCTGGACATGACTCCCGAGGAAGTCCTGCCGGAGCCATTGCTCGAGGCCATCCGCGGCCGTGCTGAGGGCTATGACCGGGACAACACCTTCTTCTTTGAGGACCTCGAGGAGCTGACCGCCGCCGGCTACCTCAAGCTCTTTGTGCCGGCGTCCGACGGCGGCCTGGGGCTTGGGCTCGAGGCGGCAGCGCAGTGCCAGCGGCGGCTGGCAACGGCGGCCCCGGCCACCGCCTTGGCCATCAACATGCATCTGGTCTGGACCGGCGTCGCCCACGTTCTTGCCGCAAGGGGGACCATTCCCTCGACTTCGTCCTGCAGGAGACTGCCCGCGGCGAGATCTTTGCCTTCGGCAATTCCGAAGCCGGCAATGACTCCGTCCTCTTTGATTCAAAAACGGCAGCCGCGCCTTTGCCGGGCGGCGGGTACAGCTTCACGGGTACCAAGATCTTCACCAGCCTGTCGCCTGCCTGGACGCGCCTGGGTATCTTCGGCAAGGACACACTCGCCAGGGAAGGCGAAGGCGAGCTGGTGCACGGATTCATCGAGCGCGGCGCAGCGGGCTACTCCGTCCTGGATGACTGGAACACACTGGGTATGCGGGCCAGCCAGTCAAACACCACCGTCCTGGACGGCGTCGAGGTCCGCCCGGACCGGATCTTCCGCAAACTCCCGGTGGGACCAAACGCCGATCCGCTCGTTTTCGCCATCTTCGCCTGCTTCGAGTCGTTGCTGGCTGCCGTGTACACCGGCATCGGCGAGCGTGCCCTGAACCTGGGTGTTGAGGCTGTCAAGCGCCGGACGTCGTTCAAGAATGCAGGCCGAAGTTATGCGCAGGATCCGGACATCCGGTGGAAGATCGCGGAGGCTGCCATGGCCATGGATAACCTCTACCCCCAACTGCTGGCCGTAACCCGCGACGTTGATGCGCTCATTGAACACGGATCGCAGTGGTTCCCTAAACTTGTGGGGCTGAAGGTCAACGCAACAGAAACGGCCCGCCGCGTTGTGGACCTGGCCATCAGGGTGAGTGGCGGCTCCAGCTACTTTCGTGGGTCCGAACTTGAACGCCTGTACCGGGACGTGCTTGCGGGGATTTTCCACCCGTCGGACGATGAGTCGGCGCACAACACCGTGGCTAACGCCTGGCTGGGTCCGTTGGCGACCTGAGCGGGCGCCCGCCGGTGGCCGGTGAATCCCTACACGGTCCGCTGGACCTGCATCACCCGGCGGCGGAGCCAGAAGCGCCTGCCGCCGCCCAAATACAGCTTGCTGCGTTCCAGCTCCCACTTGCCGTACTCGGAGTGCTCCACAAGCCGGCGCCTGGCATCAGGCAGCGAATCGTCAGGGCTAACCGTCAGAACGAGGTACTCGTACTGCCTCAGAATGTCCCGTTCGCGCTGGACCGAGCTGGTGAGAAAATGTTCCTTCATTGCTCTCCATTCTCGTCCTTTTCCGGCTAACGTGAAGTCATGAGCATCGATCCGCGTGTCGCGCTTCAGTCCTTGACAACCGCCTTGGAAGAACACCTTGTAGCAGCATCCAACCGGCGTGGCGACGGCGATCCCGCGGTCGAAGCCTCTTTTTTTGCGGTCGCGGACGCTTTCGAGGTTTATGAAGACGCACTCTACGAGGCTTACAGCGAAGTTACGCCCCTTCAGGTCTTCGATGATGAAGAAGATGAGGACGATGAAGCCGGCATCGACGATGACGAGGACCTGGAAATCCTCGAGGACTGAGAACCTCACGCCAACGCCGGGGAACGCCGTAACACGGCGGCCCTGAGTGGCGTGTCAGCCGGGAAGGGAAACATCCTCGAGCGCGCGGGCAATTTCGGGCGGCAACCGGGTCAGTTGGGCAGCCATGATTTCTTTGGCCTGCACCGGAGTCCTTGGCCCGATGATGGCAGTGGCCACGCCATGCTGGGACAACAGCCAGCTCAGCGACACATCCAGCGGTGTCCGGCCCAGGCCCTTGGCAGCCATCGCCACGGCTTCCACAACGCTGGACGGCTGCGCCCCCAGGTACGGCTCCACGTACAGTGCTGAGTCTGTGCCTGCCGCCCTGGAATCGGCGGGGATGGCGCCGCGGTACTTGCCGGTCAGGACGCCGCGTCCCAGCGGCGCCCAGGCCATCAGCCCCAGGCCGGCATCCTCGACGGCGGGCACCAGTTCCAGTTCCGCCTTGCGCTGCACCAGTGAATATTCAGCCTGCGCGGCTACGAGCGGAAACCCGGCCACTGCCGCTGCTTTGGCGCTCTGCCAGCCGTTGAAGTTGGAGATGCCCGCATAGCGGGCACGGCCGCTCCGGAGTGCAAATTCAAGGGCCGACAGGGTCTCCTCCAGGGGGACGTTGCCATCCCATGCCTGGGCAAACCAGATATCTACATAATCAGTGCCCAGCCTCGCCAGGCTGGCGTCCAGGCCGGAGAGCATCGCATTGCGGGACGTGTCCACGGTGCGCCGGCCGTCCGACGTCGACATCCCCGCTTTGGTGGAAATGCAGACTTCAGTGCGGGCGACAACGTCGCCCAGGAGGGACCCGATCATCGCCTCTGCGCGGCCGTCGGCATATGACGCCGCGGTATCTATGAGTTTTCCGCCACCATCGATAAAGGCCCGCAAAATCTCCGAGGCGTCCTGTTCGTCGGTTTCTCCGGACCAGGACATGGTGCCGAGGGAAAGGGCGGAGACTCGCAATCCACTGTTGCCGACGTAACGCTGCTGCATAGCTGCAAGCTTACGGGGAATCAACAGGGTCCATGACGTAGGGTCTTAGCGTGAACTGGTTTGAGGCGGCCCTGCTGGGCCTTGTGCAGGGACTGACCGAATTTCTACCGATTTCATCAAGCGCGCACCTGCGGATTGTGGGGCAGTTCCTGCCCAACGCATCCGATCCCGGGGCGGCGTTTACTGCCATCACGCAGCTTGGTACCGAAACGGCGGTGGTGATCTACTTCTGGCGCGACATCGTGCGGATTGTCAGGGCGTGGGCGGGATCGCTTAGGGGGAAGGTCTCCCCGCAGGACCCGGATGCCCGTATGGGCTGGCTGGTGATCCTGGGCAGCCTCCCCATCATCGTGCTGGGCCTGCTGTTCCAGGACCAGATTGAGTCGGTGCTGCGGAGCCTGTGGCTCGTAGCCACCATGCTGATCGTCTTTGGGCTCTTTCTGGCCGTGGCCGACGCCGTCGGAAAGCAGGACCGGGACCTCACCCAGCTCACCTACAAGCACGGTATTTTGTACGGCTTCGCGCAGGCGCTGGCTCTTATTCCCGGAGTGTCGCGATCCGGCGGCACCATCACCGCGGGTCTCCTTATGGGCTACACACGCGAAGCCGCCGCCCGGTATTCGTTCCTCCTGGCTATCCCGGCGGTGTTCGGCAGCGGCCTTTACCAGCTGTACAAAGTGGTCTCCAAGGACGGCATCACCGGCCCGTACGGCCTTCCGGAGACGGCGCTGGCCACCGTCATCGCCCTTGTGGTGGGTTACGTGATCATCGGATGGTTCCTCAAGTTCATTTCCACCCGAAGCTACCGGCTCTTCGTCTGGTACCGGATTTTCCTGGGCCTGGCCCTGTACCTTTTGCTCGGTTTCAATGTCATCGATGCCTAGCCGTAGGCTTAGGCTGTGAAATCCTGGATCTCCCGCCCTGTCCCTGTGCTGCCCGGCGCCATGCCTGACATCCGCCTGTTCGACACCGCAAAGGGCAGTGAAGTCACGCTCCGGGCCGGGGGCGAGCAGTCCATGTACGTCTGCGGGATCACCCCCTATGACGCGACCCACATGGGCCATGCGGCCAGCTACGTGGCGTTTGACCTCCTCAACAGGGCCTGGCGTGACGCCGGCCAGCAGGTTTCCTACGTCCAGAACGTCACCGACGTCGACGACCCCCTGCTGGAGCGCGCGACTGCCACCGGCGTGGACTGGCGGGACCTCGCAGCGAGCCAGATTGAACTCTTCCAGACCGACATGGAGGCGCTGAACGTCCTGGCGCCGGACCACTATGTGGGTGCCGTCGAGTCAGTTGACATCATTGTTCCTGCCATCGAACGGCTGGTCCGCCTGGGGCTGGCCTACCGAGTGCCTGGTACTGCGGGGGAGCCCGACGGCGACGTCTACTACGACGTCGAAGCTGCCGGTAAGCGGACGGTTGCCCCTGACGCCTGGACGCTGGGCTCCATCTCCCGCCTCGGTGAAGCCGAAATGCTTGAACTGTTCGCCGAACGCGGCGGCGACCCCGGCCGGGCCGGCAAGCGGCAGGCCCTGGATCCCCTGCTCTGGCGGGTTGCCCGCGACGGTGAGCCCAGCTGGCCGGGCGGCGAACTGGGCCAGGGCAGGCCGGGCTGGCACATCGAGTGCACGGTCATCGCCCAGCGGTACCTGCCGGCTCCCTTCACTGTCCAGGGCGGCGGCTCGGACCTCATCTTCCCCCACCACGAGATGGGCGCCGGTCACGCATATTCCCTCACCGAAGTGCCGCTGGCGCATCACTATGCCCACGCCGGCATGGTGGGGCTGGACGGCGAAAAGATGAGCAAGTCCAAGGGCAACCTGGTCCTGGTGTCGAAACTTCGGGCCGCGGGAGAGGATCCGGCCGCCATCCGCCTGGCCATCCTGGCCCACCATTACCGTTCAGACTGGTCCTGGACCGCGGAAGGGTTTGCGGCCGCAAAGGACCGGCTGGCTGCGTGGCGCCGCGCACTCGCCACCGCGCCGGAAGGATCGGCGTCCGGCCTGATCACGGAAATGCGGACCGCCCTGGCAGCTGACCTGAACGCGCCCGCCGCCGTGGACGCTATTGACCGCTGGGCCGCCTCGGCAGACGCCGCGGCAGCGGGCAGCCAGCATGATCAGGCACTGGTCAGTGACGCGCTGGACGCCTTGCTCGGCGTCGTGCCTTAGGGTTTGTCCCGGCCGCGACGCTTGAGGTAGCGCTCAAACTCCCGTGCGATCGACTCCCCGCTCGCCTCCGGGAGGTCGGCAGTGTCCTTGGCCTCTTCCAGTTGCCGGACGTACGCGGCGATCTCCGGGTCCTCGGTAGCCAGCTCATCAACGCCGCGCTCCCACGCGGCGGCCTCTTCGGCCAGTTCGTGGGTGTCCAGCGGGACCTGGATCAGCTCCTCCACCCGGTGCAGCAGAGCCAGCTGCGCCTTGGGCGACGGGGCCTGGGCCACGTAATGCGGGACTGCGGCCCAGAGGGACACCGTGGGAAGGCCTGCCAGGAGGGACACTTCGGACAGGACACCCACGATGCCGACGGGACCTTCATACTGGGAGGCTTCAAGGTTGAGGCGCTCCCGCAACACGGCGTCGTCCGAGGATGTGCTGACCGGAATCGGCCTACTGTGCGGAACGTCTGCAAGAAGTGCCCCCACCAGGACCACATAGTCCACTTTCAGGGCTTCTGCGTGGACCAGTAGCTCCGCCGTATAGGCGCGCCACTTGTAGGACGGCTCAATGCCCTGCACGAAGATGACGTCCACATTCGAATCCGGCGCACTGGCCTTGTAGATCCGCGTGGATGGCCACTTGATCTTGCGTTCCCCCGAGGCGTTCCTGCGGACCGTGGGACGGGTGAATTGGAAATCGTAGTATTCGTCCGCGTCAATGGACGCGACCTTCTTGCCGCCCCAGACCCTGTTCAGATAGCGCAACGAGTCACTTGCGGCTTCGCCGGCATCGTTCCAGCCTTCAAATGCGGCCAGCATCACAGTGATGCGCTCCCCGTCCGCCACTGGCAGCAGGAACTGCTCCGGTTCAGGTGCGGCACCCGGTTCCGTGGTGTCTCCGTCGAAGCTATTCATCCCATCACCCTACGTCCAAGAACCGACGGGACGCATTGCATGAAGGGCCAAAAAGTGCGCCGGGGCACGCGGGCGCGCGAAGGCAATGCTGATATTCGCCGAGGGCGTATCCCACGGCCTGCGTTCAGGTGCGCCCCGTAGACTGAAACCATGCAATCCTCACCCCCCGTTTCCCCGCTCAGAGCCGTTCTTTGGGATATGGACGGCACCATTGTGGACACGGAACGCTATTGGATTGCCGCGGAGCACGCCCTTGTGGAAGCCCATGGCGGCACCTGGTCCCAAGGGCAGGCCATGCAGCTCGTGGGTCAGTCACTGACCTATTCGGCCGGAATCCTGCAGGCGTCCGGCGTCCGGCTGGAGCGCCGGGAGATCATCGACACCCTGACCGCCGAGGTCATCAGGAACGTCCGGCGCGCTGTTCCCTGGCGTCCCGGGGCGAGGGAACTCCTGGATGACCTGCACCGCGCCGGTGTGCGGTGTGCGCTGGTGACCATGTCAGAGGAGCCGTTGGCCCGCGAAATTGTGGATAGCCTGCCCAAGCCCTACTTCGAATTCCTGGTCACCGGGGACACCGTCACCCAAGGAAAGCCGCATCCGGAAGCATACCTGAAGGCAGTGGAGCTGCTTCAGGAGGCGGACCCGGAACTGACCGTGGATCACTGCGTCGCACTGGAGGATTCAGCACCCGGAGTGGCTGCCGCTGTTGCATCCGGCGTCGCCACTGTGGCCATTCCGCACATTGTCCCGATCCCTGAAGATCCGAGGCACACCATCTGGGAATCCCTGGCCGGCCGCACCGTTGCTGAGCTGGAGGCTATTGCGGCGGGCAGCCTGGCTGCCACGGCGGCAGGACCGGCCGCACTCGTACCCGGGAGTCCGTCATGAGTACTGCGCCGGCCCCCGCCCGCCGGGAAGGAATCCCGCTCGGCCGGATCGCCGGAATCCCGGTCATTCTGGCGTACTCGTGGTTTGTGATTGCCGCCTTTACCGTCATTGTCTACGGGCCCCTGCTGCTGGAGCAGAATCCGGCATTGGGCGTCTCCGCGTACTACATGGCATTTGCCTACGCCCTACTGCTCCTGATCTCCGTCCTGGTCCACGAACTGGCGCACGCCCTCACGGCCAAGATCTACGGCTGGCCCACGCAGAAGATCGTGTTGAACCTCTGGGGCGGCCACACCCAGTTCGAGAATTTCACGGCAACGCCGGCACGCTCGGTCATCGTGGCCCTGGCAGGCCCGGCGGCCAACCTGGTCCTCGCCGGCGGTGCCTGGTTGGTAATTTCCACCACCAGCATGGGCACCGTGGCCGGGATCCTCACGAACATCTTTATGTGGGCCAACTTCGTCATCGGCATCTTCAATGTCCTGCCCGGACTCCCGCTGGACGGCGGCAGGATCGTGGAATCGGCCGTGTGGAAAGCAACCGGAAGCCAGGCCAAAGGCACCGTCGCTGCCGGCTGGGCCGGCCGCGTCATCGTGGTGGCGCTGGGCTTCTGGTTCATTGCCAGGCCGCTGCTGGCCGGTGAGACACCTGATTTCAGCCTCCTGATGATCACCATCCTCGTCGGCGGGTTCCTCTGGATGGGTGCAAGCGCGTCAATCCAGCAGGGCACACTTCGCGGAAGGATGCACCTGGTCAGCGCCGCTGCCCTGGCGGCTCCCGCCGTCGGAATTCCAGCCACCGCCATGGTGGCGGACATCCGGAGGCTCTCACCCGACGGCTCACGGGCCGTGGTGGTCTGCGGGCCCGACGGACGCCCGCAGGGTGTTGTGGACGCCGGTGCCCTCGCCGCGGTTCCTGACGGAGCGGCCGGCTCTACGCCTGCCACGGCAGTGTCCTATGCCCTTGCTGCGGGGGCCTACGTGCCGGAGTCGTCCCAGGGGCAGGAGCTGATCCAGTACCTTTCCCAGCTTGAGGGTCACGAATATGCAGTGGTGGACCATCAGGGAGCGGTCACCGGCCTCTTGGCGCAGAACATGGTGGTGGCCGCCATCACCGGCAAGGCTGACCGGTCAAATAGGCATCCGCAGGGTCAAAGCCGGTAGAGTTACGTGCCGGCCGTGCATTGCCGCCGCGTGGCCGCCTGGAGGCCTGGGCCGCACCGGGCGGACCTATTTTGATGCGTGGCCCCACAGTTTTACAGGAGCGAGGAAAATCCATGAGCAGCGAATCTGTCGCCGAAGCCGCAGCACCATCCACCACCGGTGTTGCCGCCAATGGCACCCAGCCGGTGGGAGCTGCCCGGCGCCGCGGACCGTTCCGTGAAGGGGAACGGGTCCAGCTGACCGACGAGCGCGGCCGCATGAACACCATCTCCCTTGAAAGCGGCGGCGCCTTCCACACGCACCGCGGCTTCCTGAACCACGACGAGATCATCGGAAAAGCTGATGGCTCGGTGGTTGTGAACAACGTCGGCCAGCAGTACCAGACGCTGCGCCCGCTCCTCTCGGATTTTGTCCTCTCCATGCCGCGTGGCGCCGCAGTGGTCTACCCGAAGGACGCCGGCCAGATCGTCACCATGGCCGATATTTTCCCCGGCGCAAGGGTTGTTGAAGCCGGCGTTGGCTCGGGAGCGCTGTCCATCTCGCTGCTCCGGGCCGTTGGCGACAACGGCTACCTGCACTCCTTCGAACGCCGTGAGGAATTTGCGGACATTGCCCGGGGGAACGTGGAAACCATCTTTGGCGGCCCGCACCCGGCGTGGAAGATTTCCCTCGGTGACTTCCAGGAGGAAGTAGTCCGCACCGAGGCGCCGGGGTCCGTGGACCGTGTAGTGCTGGACATGCTGGCACCCTGGGAATGCCTCGACGCCGTTGCCACCGTCCTCGCACCCGGCGGCGTCTGGATCAACTACGTGGCCACGGTTACCCAGCTGTCCCGGACCGCGGAGGCCATCAGGGCTGACGGGCGCTTCACCGAACCCGACGCCTGGGAGTCCATGGTCCGCGGCTGGCACCTTGAGGGCCTCGCGGTCCGCCCGGACCACCGTATGGTAGCCCACACCGGCTTCCTGCTGGTCACCCGCCGCCTTGCCGACGGCGTCACCGGCATCTCCGTCAAGCGCCGTCCCTCGAAGACCGGCTTCAACGAAGAAGACGTCAACGCCTGGACACCCGGTGCCGTCGGCGAACGCCTGGTTTCCGACAAGAAGCTCCGCCGCGCCGCGCGCGATGCCATTGCCGGCACCAACGTTAAGGACGAGCCGGAGATTACGAACTAGTCCACATTTCGGGAGTCTCCAGCAGTACCTGCCAACTTGGGGCTAAGGTCTAAAGAAGAAGAGCAGGAAGGGGCTGATGCACCATGGAGATGCCGAATCAGGACTCCGGACGTACACCGGCGGAGCAGTCCGCCGCCAACGAACTGTCGGCTGCGGACCGGCAGGCCAATGTCCTCCGCGACAAACTCAGGCACATTGACCGCCAGCTGGCGGCCGCAACGCAGAACAACGCGAAGCTGGTCACCATGCTGGAAGCGGCCAAGGCCGAGATCCTGCGGCTGAAGAATGCCCTGGACCAGGAGGGGCAGCCCCCATACAGCTTCGGCACCGTGCTGCAGCTCAATCCCAGGCGGCTGCCGTCACCGGGCAGCAGCGGCCAGGCTGCCACGGAGGAATCGGCGGATATTTTCAACGCCGGCCGGAAGATGCGGGTGGGCATCAGCCCCCTGGTCAACATCAACCAGCTGGCGGTCGGCCAGGAGGTCCTCCTCAACGAGGCTCTGCTTATTGTTGCCGGCCTCGGCTATGAACGCGCCGGTGAACTCGCAACCCTGAAGGAAATGCTCGGAACGGACCGCGCACTGGTGGTGGGGCGGGCCGACGAGGAACGTGTCATCAGGCTCTCCGGAGCCCTGCTCACCGAGAAGCTCAGGGTAGGGGACGCCCTGTCCATCGATTCGCGTACCGGTTATGCCCTCGAAAAGGTGCCCCGCTCCGAAGTGGAGAACCTGGTCCTCGAAGAAGTCCCCGACATCACCTACGAGGACATCGGCGGCCTCGGTCCGCAGATCGAGCAGATCCGGGACGCTGTGGAACTGCCGTTCCTGCACCCGGACCTCTACCGCGAGCACGGACTGAAAGCCCCGAAGGGCATCCTCCTCTACGGCCCCCCAGGGTGCGGCAAGACCCTGATCGCGAAGGCTGTTGCCAACTCCCTCGCCGCCCGCGCGGCGGAACGGTCCGGCAATGTGGACCTGAAGAGCTATTTCCTCAACATCAAGGGTCCGGAGCTGCTGGACAAATACGTAGGCGAGACGGAGCGCCACATCCGCCTGATCTTCGCCCGGGCCCGTGAGAAGGCCTCCGACGGCAGTCCCGTGGTGGTGTTCTTTGATGAAATGGACTCACTGTTCCGTACGCGCGGAACAGGGATCTCCTCCGACGTCGAGACCACCATCGTCCCGCAGTTGCTGAGTGAGATCGACGGCGTGGAGAGGCTGGACAACGTCATTGTGATCGGCGCGTCCAACCGCGAGGACATGATCGACCCCGCCATCCTCCGTCCCGGCCGCCTGGACGTGAAAGTAAAGATCCAGCGCCCCGATGCCGAGGCCGCTGCGGACATCTTCAACAAGTACATCACCACGGACCTGCCGTTCCACGAGTCCGACCTCGCCGAACACAGCGGCGACGTCCAGGCGACGGTGGACGCCATGGTCCAGCGCACGGTTGAAGCCATGTACTCCACGGAGAAATCCAACGAGTACCTGGAAGTCACCTACGCCAACGGCGATACGGAGATGCTCTACTTCAAGGACTTCAATTCGGGCGCCGTTGTTCAGAACGTTGTGGACCGGGCCAAGAAGTACGCCATCAAGGATCTCCTGACACTGCACCAGAAGGGTCTTCGGATCGAGCACCTGCTGCGTGCCGTGGTGGATGAATTCCGCGAGCACGAGGACATGCCCAACACCACCAACCCGGATGACTGGGCAAGGATCTCAGGCAAGAAGGGGGAGCGGATCACCTACATCCGCACCATCGTGCAGGGTAAGGCGGGCCAGGAGCCCGGCAAGTCCATCGAGACGATGCCGAACACGGGACAGTACCTGTGACGGCAGCCCCGGAACGCGCCGGCGGGGGAGGGCTCCCGGCCGGCGGGGCCATGCGCGTCATGGGTGCGGAAACCGAATATGGCATCCACGCCCCGTCCGCGCCCGGAGCGAACGCCACCATGATGTCCGCCCGCGTGGTCCAGGCTTATGCGCAGGTCACACGGCAAAGGGCAGCCGGAGGGGCGGAGACGCGCTGGGATTATACGGACGAGGAACCCCTCCACGACGCCCGCGGCTGGACCCTGGAACGGGCCTCGGCCCACCCCAGCCAGCTGACAGACCAGCCGCCGGTACTGGACGCGGAAGCGGTGGCGCTTGCCTACGGCCGCGAGGAATTGGAACTGGACGGCGAAGACGAGTCCGGCAGCCTCCTGATGAATATGGTGTTGGGCAACGGAGCCCGCCTGTACGTGGATCATGCCCATCCGGAGTATTCCAGTGCCGAGGTGACCAACCCGCGCGATGCGGTGATCTGGGATGCGGCCGGGGACCTCGTAGCGCTGGCGGCCGTCCGTCGCTTGGCCGCGGATCCTGAGCTGCCCCCGGTCAACCTGTACAAGAACAACACGGACAACAAGTCCGTCTCCTACGGCTCCCACGAGAACTACCTCATGCCGCGCTCGGTGCCCTTCGGGGACATCGTGCGGGGGCTGACACCGTTCTTCGTCACGCGCCAGATCATGTGCGGCGCCGGGCGGGTGGGCCTGGGGCAGGACAGCTCCACGCCCGGGTACCAGATCAGCCAGCGGGCGGATTTCTTCGAGGCCGAGGTCGGCCTGGAAACCACCATCCGGCGTCCCATCATCAATACCCGGGATGAGCCGCACGCCACTGCCGACAAGTACCGGCGCCTGCATGTGATCATCGGTGACGCCAACCTGAGCCAATCCTCGAACTACCTCAAGTTCGGCACCACGGCCATGGTCCTGAGCCTGATCGAGGCCGGGCTGGCGCCCAAGGTGGAGGTCCACGAACCCGTCGCGGCCCTGCAGGCTGTCAGCCACGATACGTCGCTGACGGCCAAACTCAGGCTGCTGGACGGGCGCCGGGTAACGGCCCTGGACCTGCAGTGGATGTACCACGAGGCGGCAGCAAAACTGGCGCAGGACACCGGCGTTGCCGATGCCGTGGACGGGGACGGCCATACGCATGAGGTGCTGGAACGCTGGGCTGCCACGTTGACCCAGCTCGATTCCGACAGGAACGCGGCGGCCACCTCCGTGGAGTGGCTGGCCAAACTCTCCCTCCTCGACGGGTACCGGAACCGCGACAACCTTGCGTGGGGTAACGCAAGGCTCGGCCTTGTGGACCTCCAGTGGGCAGACATCAGGCCGGAGAAGGGGCTGTACTACCGGTTCCTGGCAAGGAACCGCATGCAGCGGATCGTCGACGACGGTGCCATCGCCGCAGCGATGACCGAACCGCCGTCGGACACGCGGGCTTTCTTCCGCGGACGGTGCATCAGCAGCTTCGGCAAAGACGTGGTGGGGGCCAGCTGGGACTCGGTCATCTTCGACGTGCCGGGCTACGGCCGGCTCCAGCGCGTGCCAACCCGGGAACCCCTGCGCGGTACCAAGGCCCTCACGGGAGGGCTCTTTGCCCGCCACCGGACGGCAGGTCCGTTCCTCGCCGAACTTTTAGGGCACAACACCGCTCCGCCTGCGGCGTAAACCGCGCCGTCGGGCGAACAGCGTGGCAATATGGGCGTATCAGCAGATCCGCCCGGATCCGAGGATTTCAAGAGGAGAGATCACCATGGCAGGCCAGGAGCAGCAGAAGCCACAATCACACGACAGCCAGGTCGAGGACGAGATCCCCGAGGCACCTCCGGCGGCCCCGGAGGCCCAGGCATCGGCTGCCACCCAAGGCGTCGATGACCTCCTTGATGAAATCGACGGCGTCCTGGAGTCCAATGCCGAGGAATTCGTGCGCGCCTTCGTCCAAAAGGGCGGCCAGTAACCCGGATCCGGATGGGTTGCTGAAGCCGCGTCCGGCCGGAATCTGTACCGACGTTGAAGGACCACGTACAAGGAGTGCATCAGTGCAGGAAACAACCGCCAACCAGGTAGCCGGCAACGCGACATCCTCATTCACCGAGCATCTGCAGCGCGACCGGCCGGACCTTCTTCCGTACAACCGCACCATGCCTGCTGCAGCGGCGGCGGCAGTTCCCTTGCAGGTCCCCCATGCCACCACGATCGTGGCAATGAGTTATGTCGGCGGCGTTCTGATGGCCGGCGACCGGCGGGCCACCATGGGCAACGTCATTGCCAGCCGGCACATCGAAAAGGTGTTCCCGGCCGACAGGTATTCGGTGTTGGGGATCGCCGGCACAGCCGGCATCGCCATTGACCTGACGCGGCTCTTCCAGGTGGAGTTGGAGCACTACGAAAAGATCGAGGGGACACTGCTGAGCCTCGACGGCAAAGCCAACCGGCTGGGGGCCATGATCCGCGGGAACCTGCCGATGGCCCTGCAAGGACTCGCCGTTGTGCCGTTGTTCGCCGGCTTCGATACGACTGCCGGCGTTGGCCGGCTCTTCTCCTACGACGTCACCGGCGGCAGGTACGAGGAACGCGAGCACCACACCGTCGGCTCCGGTTCCGTGTTCGCCCGTGGTGCGTTGAAGAAGCTCTGGCGGCCCAACCTGGCCGGAGCCGAGGCAGTCTCGGTGGCGGTCGAATCCCTTTACGACGCGGCCGACGACGACTCCGCCACGGGTGGTCCGGATCCGGTCCGCCAATTGTGGCCGGTGGTATACACCGTGAACAGGGATGGCGCACGGCGGATCCCGGAATCCGAGCTCGCCGCTGTGGCGGGCAGGATTATCGAAGCCCGCTCCGCCGAGCGGCGGGAGGCCTGAGATGACGCAGCAGTTTTATGTCTCGCCTGAACAGCTGATGAAGGACCGTGCGGACTTCGCACGGAAGGGCATCGCCCGTGGCAGGTCCGTGGTGGTCATCAGCTGCCAGGACGGCATCGCCCTGGTAGCTGAAAATCCTTCGCCCTCACTGCACAAAATCGGCGAGATTTACGACAAGATCGCCTTTGCCGCCGTCGGCAAGTACAACGAATTTGAAAGCCTGCGCCAGGCCGGGGTGCGGTACGCGGATGTCCGTGGTTACTCCTACGACCGCGAGGACGTCACAGCGCGGGGGCTCGCCAGCGTCTATGCGCAAAGCCTGGGTGCCGTTTTCACCGCCGAACAGAAACCCTTTGAAGTGGAACTGGCGGTCGCCGAAGTTGGCCCCACGCCAGAGATGGACCACCTCTACCGGCTCACCTTCGACGGGTCCATCGCTGATGAGCACGGTTTCATTGTGATGGGCGGCCAGGCGGATCGTGTCTCTGCGGTTATCGCCGAGGGCTGGCGACCGTCACTGCAGTTCGCCGGCGCTGTTCGGCTGGCTACCAGCGGCCTGTCCAGCGGCGCTGACCAGGCCGCTGACCAGGGCGAAGCGGGAGGAACCCTTCCTGCAAAGGCCGTCGAGGTTGCCGTCCTGGACAGGCAGTCGGAGACCTCCAGGGGTTTCCGCAGGGCCTTCCGGCGGCTCAACGATGCTGATATCACGGCGCTGCTTGCTGAGGAGGACTGAGATGGACAAGAGGATCTTCGGTATCGAGACCGAGTTCGGAATCTCGTATTCGAGCCCCGATTCGAGGCCATTGGCCCCGGAAGAGGTGGCCCGCTACCTATTCCGCAAGGTGGTCAGCTGGGGGCGGTCATCCAACGTTTTCCTGACCAACGGTTCCCGGCTGTACCTCGACGTCGGCTCACACCCTGAGTACGCAACGGCCGAATGCGATGACCTGGCCCAGCTCATTGCGCACGACCGCGCGGGCGAGCTGATCCTGGACGACCTCGTGGACGAGGCCCAGGCAAGGCTGGCCGCGGAAGGTTTCAACGGCACGGTCTACCTGTTCAAGAACAACACCGATTCGGCCGGCAACTCCTACGGCAGCCATGAAAACTACCTGATCCCGCGCCGCGGCGAATTCTCCCGGCTCGCGGAGATCCTGATCCCCTTCCTGGTGACCCGCCAGCTGATCGCCGGGGCGGGAAAGATCCTGAAGACCCCGCACGGGGCCACGTATGCGTTTTCCCAGCGGGCAGACCATATCTGGGAGGGAGTTTCCTCTGCCACGACCCGCTCACGGCCTATTATCAACACCCGCGACGAACCGCACGCCGACGCCGAGTTCTTCCGCCGGCTCCATGTCATTGTGGGCGACTCCAACATGTCCGAAACCACGGCCTTGCTCAAGGTCGGAACCGTGGACCTCATCCTGCGCATGATCGAGGCGGGGGTGATCATGCGCGACATGAGGATGGAAAACCCCATCCGCAGCATCCGTGAGATTTCCCACGACCTCAGTGGAAGGGCCTTGGTCCGCCTGGCCAACGGCCGCCAGCTCACGGCTTTGGAAATCCAGCAGGAGTACCTCACCAAGGTCACGGCCTTTGTCCAGGAACATGGGGCCCACAATCCCCACGTTCCGTTCATCCTCGATCTCTGGCAACGGACCCTTAACGCAATCGAAAGCGGTGACACCAGCACCATCGACACGGAAATCGACTGGGCCATCAAGAAAAAACTGATGGACAACTACCGGCAGCGGCACGGCCTGGGGCTGGACGCACCCAGGATTGCCCAGCTGGATCTTACGTACCATGACATTTCCCGGAGCCGCGGGCTGTACTACATCCTGCAGTCCAGGGGCGCGGTTCGCCGGGTTGTGGACGATACCGTGATCAAAGACGCCGTGGACGTGCCTCCGCAGTCCACCCGGGCCAAGCTGCGGGGCGACTTCGTCCGCCGGGCCCAGGAACTGGGCCGGGACTACACGGTTGACTGGGTGCACCTGAAACTGAACGACCGCGCGCACCAGACCATCCTGTGCAAGGATCCCTTCCGGAGCGTGGATGAGCGGGTGGATGCCCTTCTGGGCTCTATGGGCTGACGTTCAGGTTCACGGGCTATCCTTGATAGGGCCGTTCCTTGGCCTTGAAGCGGTGCCGAGCGCCTGATTCCGGCACCGCGTCCACCCTGCCCCGACGAAAGTTCTCTTACGTGCGCCGACTCCTAGCAATCCTGATCCCCGGCCTGCTGCTGCTTACCGCTTGTGGCGGTTCGCCCGCAGCACCGGAACCCACCAGCCAGTCTGCCGGTGACACTGCCAAGTTCGACTCCCTGAAACTGACGGACAACGGGGACAAGAAAGCTCCCGGTGTCGAGTTCTCAAAGCCCCTCGAGGTCACCGAACCCACCATCAAGGTGGTCACCGAAGGTGACGGCGACCGGGTCAAAGAGAACCAGGTCGCAAACATCTCCATCCTCGCGCTCAGCGGTGCGGACGGATCCACGCTGGAGGACACCTTCCCCGGCGAGCCCGAACCGTTGGAGCTGAACGAGGAACTGAAGACCGGAAGCCCGGTCATCTACAACGCGTTTGTTGGCTCCAAGGTCGGTTCGAGCCTTGCCCTGGCCATCCCCGGCCAGGCCGCAACCGCCGCAGGCGCCGCCGCCCAGCCGACGCAGCTTCTCGTGATCAAGGTGCTCTCCACCAAGGATGTCCCGCCGTCTGTTCCGCCGCTCGCAAAGCCTGAAGGCGAGACCGTCACCCCGCCGGCCGGCCTGCCGACCGTGAAGGACAATGACAAGGGCATCCCGGAGATTTCCGTCGACGGAGCCCCGGCACCTACCGCTCTGGTAGCCCAGGACCTGATCAAGGGCACCGGCGCGGCGGTTAAGGAAACCGACACGTTGACCGTCAACTATGTGGGCGTGAACCTCGTGGGCGGCACGAAATTTGATTCAAGCTTTGACCGCGGCGAGCCGGCCAGCTTCCCGTTGACCGGCGTCATTCCGGGCTGGACCCAGGGGCTGGCGGGCAAGACTGTGGGCTCCCGGGTCCTCCTGGTTGTCCCCAAGGACCTCGCGTACGGTGATGCCGGCCAGGGCGAAGCCAAGGGTGACCTTGTCTTCGTTGTGGACATCCTCGGCGTCAAATAAACAGCAACACATCACCCACCCAAATAAACAAAGGAGCAACCATGTCATTTGGTCAGCGCGATTTCGACCGCCAGAAGCCGGAAATTGACTTCCCGCAAGGCGATGTCCCCACCGAACTGGTCATCACCGACCTCATCGAGGGTGACGGTGCCGAGGCCAAAAAGGGCGATACCGTCTCCACCCACTACGTCGGCGTGGCCTGGTCCACCGGCGAAGAGTTCGACGCTTCCTGGGGCCGCGGCGCCCCGCTGGACTTCCGGGTGGGCGTGGGCCAGGTCATCCAGGGCTGGGACCAGGGCCTGCTGGGCATGAAGGTGGGCGGCCGCCGTCGCTTGGAGATTCCTTCCGGACTGGCATACGGCTCCCGCGGCGCCGGCGGAGCCATCGGCCCCAACGAAGCGCTGATCTTCGTCGTGGACCTCGTGGGCGTCCGCTGACCGAAGCGTTGTAGGGCCGGAAGGCGCGGTAACAATCAGGGTTCTGTTTTCCTGTTGTTGCCGCGCTTTCTGCTTTCCGCGGGGGAGTTTAGTAACGTAGCCAGCGTGTCCGTCTCCCGTACTGAACGCCTGCTGAACCTCCTGATCGCCCTCCTGAACACCAAATACGGCCTTCGCCGTGCAGAGTTGCGGGTGAAGGTCTACCACGACACGTCCGGCAACGACGTGGCCTTCGGCAGGATGTTTGAGCGGGACAAGAATGATCTCCGTCAGTTCGGCTTCGATGTGGAAACCGTGACGGACCACGGCTGGAGCGAAGATGACCCGGCCACCACCCGCTACCGCATCGGCAAGGAATCGAACCGGCTGCCCGATGTGCAGCTCAGCCCGGGGGAGTGGACCGTCCTCCTGCTGGCGTCCCAGCTGTGGGAGCGTGCCGCCTTGGGAACCGCCGCCGCCAACGCCCTCCGCAAGCTCCAGGCCTCCGGTACCCTGTCCGACGTCGAACTTCCCGTTGGCGTACAGCCGCGGATCCGGCCGGCGGGCCAGGCCTTTGAGGATGTTGTGGCAGCCATGCACGCCCAGCACCCAGTCAGCTTTCCTTACCTGGCAGGCACCACCGGCAAGGAAGAGCAACGGACGGTGGAGCCATGGGGCCTCGGCAGCCGCTTTGGCCAGTGGTATCTGACCGGCTACGACCGCTCGCGTAAGGCACCGCGCCACTTCAGGCTTTCCCGGTTCACGGGCCCCGTCTCGGTGTTGGAGAAGGAAACGTACTCGGCGCCGCCGAACTTCAATGTCCGCGCAGAACTGGGCCGGCTTCCGGAACTCCCGCTCCGGACCGCCGTCGTGGACGTCCGGGAGGGCCGCCTCCTTGGCCTGCGCCGGCGCGCCACGCCGGTTCCCGCCGGGAGTGCGGGAACGCCCGACGCCGGCTACG
The DNA here is from genome assembly GCF_009911795.1 of Pseudarthrobacter psychrotolerans. Taxonomy (NCBI): domain Bacteria; kingdom Bacillati; phylum Actinomycetota; class Actinomycetes; order Micrococcales; family Micrococcaceae; genus Pseudarthrobacter; species Pseudarthrobacter psychrotolerans. The sequence goes on from NZ_CP047898.1 coordinate 1,005,441, forward strand.
AACGGCTGGAGGTCACCTGCAGGGACGTTGAGGTGTTGGCCGAGGAGCTTGCCTCCTATGGCCCCGACGCCGTGGCGCATGCTCCCGAAGAGCTCGCGTCAGCCGTGCGCCACCGGCTGCGCAACGCAGCCGCCTTCTGCGCGGCTCCCAGTCCTGCCTATACGTTTGGGGATGCACCGCGGGGCCGCGCCGTCCGCAAACGCACCTCTGAGGACCAGCTCAAGCGCATGCTGCAGCTGGTTCCGTTCCTGGTCCATAACCAGGGCCTTCACATCCAGGACGTCGCGGCACGCTTTGGTGTCACGCCCGGGGAGCTGGAAAGCGATCTGCGGATCCTCATCTGCTCCGGACTTCCCGGGGGATACCCCGACGACCTCCTGGACATCCATTGGGAAGAGGGCCACGTTTACATCACTCAGGACCTGGATCTCAAGAGGCCGGTGCGGTTTACTGTGGACGAGGCCTGTGCGCTGCTGACCGGGCTTGAGACGCTCAACGGGCTTCCCGAGCTTGCCGAGGGCGGTGCCTTGGAGTCAGTGACCCTCAAGCTGATGGCAGCAGCCGGCGAAGAAGGGCTGCGGGCCGGTTCCCTTGCCGGTCCGGAGGTGGGACCCGCGGACTCAGCCGTCCTTGACGTTGTCCGAGTGGCCATCCAGGAGCGGTCGCAGCTGCGGCTCGTGTACTTCTCCGCCCAGCGCGATCAGGTCTCAGAACGCGACGTTGACCCGCTCCGCCTGTATTCCCTGGACATCACCTGGTACTTCGAGGCCTACTGCCATTCGGCCCAGGGGCTGCGGAACTTCAGGCTGGACAGGGTGCAGGAGGTCCACCCGAACGGAAATCCCGCATCCACGCAGGTCCGGGCCGGGGAAGGCTTCCCGGCCAAGCTGTTCACCCCAAACGACGACGACACCACGGTCCTCGTTCAGCTCACCAGGCAGGGCGCCGGCCTGGCGGACGACTACTACGCCGAACGTGTGGCACCCCTTCCCGACGGCGGCCTCGTCGCTGAGATCCGGTTCGCCAGCACTGCCTGGCTGCCCATGTTCGTGGCCCAGCACGGCGGGTCCGCCCGGATCCTTGAACCGTCCGGGCTTGGGACGGCAGCGTTGGACTGGATCGAGGCGGCCCTGGCCCGGTACGGCGGCTAGACTCTTCAGCATGCCTTGGTGGTCCTGGATCCTGATCTGGATTGCGCTTATTGCGCTCTCCCTGCTCTTTTATGTCCTCCTGGGCATCCGGCTGTACCGCCAGTTCATGACGGTGATGAAGGACATGGGCGCCGCCGGAACCAAAGTGGCACACCTGGCGCCGGCAGCGGCCAGCGTCGATGACGGCGTACAGCCGCCAGGATCGGCTCAGCCCGGTGCGGCTGTTTTTGCCTCACCGGCGCAGATGCGTCATGATTACGACGCATCCAAGTTATCCCGCCGGGAGGACCGCCGCCAGAGGCGGATCCAGCGGAGGCACGACCGGGGCCAGCCCCAGTCACTTCGCGATCTCAATCTCAGTTAGACGTAGGATGTTGTTAGAGGAAAGGATTTCCCGTGGGAAGACTCTTTGATGGCCCTTGGCCAATTGTCATTATCATCGTCGTTGCGCTGCTGCTTTTCGCCGCGCCCAAACTCCCTGCCATGGCGCGCAGCCTTGGCCAGTCCATGCGGATCATCAAGTCCGAGGTCAAGGAAATGAAGAACGACGGCAAAACCGAATCCACCGACACGGCTTCCGGGCCCGTGGAGGGCAAGATCGTTAACCACCCGCCGGCGAAGCCCGGCGAGCCGACCGACGGCACTGACGTTCCGCCGTCGACCCGCGCTTAACCCGAAGTGGCACTGACACGGGGCCGTAAGTCCAACCCTGAGGGGCGGATGGCTCTTTGGGACCACCTCAAGGAGCTCAAGAACCGGCTGATCAAATCGGCAATTGCTGTGCTGCTTGCCGGCGTGGGTGGCTGGTTCCTTTACGACCCCGTTGTCACCAGCCTGTCGGACCCGCTGGTTTCCATTGCCCGGGATACCGGGCGCACCGCAGTCCTGAACTTTGCGACCATCGCAGATCCCTTTGCGTTCAAGATTCAGATTGCAATCCAGATAGGGCTGGTTATCTCCAGCCCTGTCTGGATCTACCAGGTGTGGGCTTTCATCACGCCGGGGCTGACCAAGAAGGAACGCGGCTACACGCTCGGCTTTATGGCAGCCGCTGTGCCCCTGTTCCTGGCCGGCGTGTTTGTAGCCTGGCTCGTTTTCCCCACTGTGGTCAGGGCACTGCTGCAGTTCACGCCCGCCACCGGCGCCAACAACATCTCGGCCACCGACTACCTGACGTTCGCTACCCAGATGTTGCTTATCCTCGGGATCTCTTTCCTGGTCCCAGTGATCCTGGTCGGCATCAACATGGCCGGCGTGGTCAGGGGCCGGACCATCCTTAAAGCCTGGCGGATTATCGTCTTCCTGGTCTTTGTCCTGGCCGCCCTGGCCGCCCCCGGCACGGACGCGCTGTCCATGTTCCTGCTTGCTGCCCCGCTGCTGATTCTCTTCTTCGCGGCGATCGGGCTCTGTATTTTCAACGACAAACGCCGTGACAATCGAGTGGCCAAACAGGCTGCTGAGACGGACGCGACAGCCGACATCGCGACGCCCGGCAGCGAACTGAAGAACCTGTAGCGCGCGGCGCACTAGGCTTGAGGCATGTCCTCTATTTCCGGGCCACTCTCGCCCTCTGAAAGATACCGGGCCAGCGCGGAACGCACGGCCGAAGCGGGCACCTACCTCGGCGGGTTTGTCCGCACCCTGGATTTTGAACTTGACGAATTCCAGCGCCTCGCCTGCCGCTCCCTCCAGGAGGGCAAAGGCGTGCTGGTGGCTGCCCCCACCGGTGCCGGCAAGACCATCGTGGGCGAATTTGCGATCTACCTCGCTTTGGAACGGAATCTCAAGGCCTTCTACACCACCCCGATCAAGGCACTGAGCAACCAGAAATTCACGGAGCTTTCCGAAAAGTACGGAACGGAAAACGTCGGCCTGCTGACCGGGGATACCAGCATCAACGGGGACGCCCCCGTGGTGGTCATGACCACGGAAGTCCTCCGGAACATGCTCTACGCAGACTCGGACACCCTGGATGACCTCGGTTTTGTGGTCATGGACGAAGTCCACTACCTCGCGGACCGCTTCCGTGGTGCCGTCTGGGAGGAAGTCATCATCCACCTCCCCAGTGAAGTCCAGGTAGCGTCGCTCAGCGCCACAGTTTCCAACGCAGAAGAGTTCGGCGCCTGGCTCGATACCGTGCGCGGCCACACCGACATCATCGTCTCCGAGCACCGTCCGGTTCCCCTGTGGCAGCACGTTATGGTGGGCCGGGACATCGTGGACCTGTTCGCCGGAGAAACCACGTTTGACGAAATCGCGCCGCCCGCGGATGCGGAGACCGGAGCTCCGATCCCCGTCCAGGAGCGGCTCACCGCGGCCGCCAACGACGCTGACCGCCAGGGGTTCGAGGTCAATCCGGACCTGCTCAAGATGGCCCGCAGCGAAGGCCAGCAAAGTTTCGCCGGACGCTTCGGCCACGGCGGACGAAGCCAGCGCCGGCAGCACCGGCAACGGACAGAGGACCGCCCCAGGCAGGACGCCCAGCCCGGCGTAGTGCGTAAGGCCAGCCGGCCGCAGGTCATCGCGAGCCTGGACCGGCAGGACCTCCTGCCTGCCATCACGTTTATCTTCTCGCGGGCCGGCTGCGACGCCGCCGTTGCCCAGTGTGTCTCTTCCGGACTCTGGCTGACCACGGAGAAGGAGCAGCAGATCATTGCCCAGCGCGTGGACGAGGCCGGGCAGGACATCCCGTCGGAAGACCTGGACGTCCTGGGCTTCTGGACGTGGCGGGACGGCCTCCTCCGTGGTTTCGCGGCCCATCATGCCGGCATGCTGCCTACATTCAAAGAAGTGGTGGAGAAACTTTTTGTCGAGGGACTGGTCAAAGCTGTGTTTGCCACCGAAACCTTGGCCCTGGGCGTCAACATGCCCGCCCGCTCCGTGGTCCTGGAAAAGCTCGATAAGTTTAATGGCGAAGCACATGTGGACATCACCGCGGGGGAGTACACGCAGCTGACCGGCCGCGCCGGCCGCCGTGGCATCGACGTCGAAGGCCACGCCGTTGTCCTCTGGCAACCCGGCACCGACCCTGCTGCCGTTGCCGGCCTCGCCTCACGGCGTACGTATCCGCTGAATTCAAGCTTTCGGCCGACGTACAACATGAGCATTAACCTGTTGGCGCAGTTTGGCCGTGCCCGTGCGCGGGAAATCCTTGAATCCTCCTTCGCGCAGTTCCAGGCGGACCGGTCTGTTGTTGGTCTTGCGAAGCAGGTGCGCAGCCGCGAAGAGTCCCTCGCCGGATACGCGAAGTCCATGACCTGCCACCTCGGAGACTTCACCGAGTATGCCCGGTTGCGCCGTGAACTGTCCGACGCCGAAAATGTCACCTCGCGCAGCAAGTCCCGGGCCCACAAATCCCTGAATGAAGACTCGCTGGCGCGGCTGATGCCGGGCGATGTGGTGGACGTCCCGGGAGGGCGGGCTCCAGGGCCGGCGATTGTGCTGAGCTCGGATCACAGCGGCAGGGAGCCACGGCCTGCCATCCTGACGCTCGACAACCAGCTGAGGCGAATCGGCACGGAGGACCTGGAAGGCCCATAGCGCCCCTGACGCGGATCCGGATTCCGAAGTCGTTTAACGCAAAGGTCCCCAAGTCCCGGCGCGACCTCGCCTCGTCGGCCCGGAATGCGCTGCGCGAGAACCGCCCGCCGGCACCCGGGCGCAGCACCGATTTTGGTCTGGGAGCCGTATTGCCCCATCAGGAAAAACGCATCACCGAGCTTCGCAGGGCACTCCGGGCCCACCCCTGCCACGGCTGCAGCGAGCGTGAAGACCACGCGCGCTGGTCCGAACGGTGGTGGAAGCTGAGCCGGGAGACCGATGCCCTGGTCCGCCAGATCCAGGGCCGGACCAACACCATTGCCAAGACCTTTGATCGGGTCTGCGATGTCCTTTCCGCCTATGGCTATCTGGAAGCGGGAGCTGACGGGCGCCTGGCCATCAGCTCAGACGGACAGCGGCTCCGCCGGATCTACGGCGAGAAAGACCTGCTGATTTCGCAAGCACTGAGACTTGGCGCACTCAACGACCTGGACGCCGTCGAAGTAGCAGCCCTTGCCAGCGTCCTCGTCTACCAGGCCAAACGCGAGGACAGGGGCCTCCGCCCGCGGATGCCGAGCGTCTCGCTTGAATCGTCCGTGGATGTGGTGATCCGGGAATGGTCGGCCCTGGAGGACGTGGAAGAAGCGAACAAACTTCCGCTGACTGCCGAACCCGAGCTGGGTCTCGTCTGGCCCATGTACAAATGGGCCAAGGGACGGCACCTTCAGGAGGTGCTCAACGGCACGGACCTGGCGGCAGGCGACTTTGTCCGCTGGGTCAAACAGGTCATCGACCTCCTGGACCAGCTCGCCAAGATTCCCGGCCTGGATCCGCGCGTATCGAGGCTTTGCTCGGAAGCAATAGCGCTTATCCGCCGCGGCGTTGTGGCCTACTCTTCCGTACTTTGAAGTACCGGCTCTGATGCACCGGCAGCCTGACTTCTTCCCCCTAGCCCCAGGAGCTTCGCCCGCATGACCATTGAACGTCCCACCACGCCCGCACCGAATGAGCGAAAAGTAGTCCTGTACCGCAACGGCTCGGTCTACACGGCAGCGGACCCCTTTGCCACCGCCATGCTGGTTGACGGAGACACCGTTGCCTGGGTCGGCTCGGAGCAGGCGGCCTCCTCCATTGCCGACAGCTCCATGGAGATCATCGACCTCCGTGGAGCCCTCGTTGCGCCGGGGTTTGTCGACTCCCACGTCCACCTCACGGAAACCGGCATCGCGCTGGGTTCCCTCCAGCTGGGCGGGATCCGTTCCGCCCGGCAGTTGCTCGACGCCGTCGCTGCGTCCAATGGCGATGGCCCGTTGCTTGGTCACGGCTGGGATGAATCCACGTGGGAGGACCCTGCCCTGCCCGCGGCCGAGGAACTTGAGCAGGCGGCCGGAGGCAGGCCCGTGTTCCTGGCCAGGGTGGATGCGCATTCGGCGTTGGTCTCGTCCTCCCTGGCTGCCGCCGCCGGGCTCGGAGGGCTCGACGGCTACACCACCGGGTCACAGGTGAAGCGGGCTGCCCATACCGCCGCGCGTCAGGAGGCGAGGCGGCTCCCGGAGGCCAGTCTCCTGGCCTACCAGCGGCGCGCCCTGACTGCGGCGGCCGAAAACGGTTACGTGGCACTGGCGGAGATGGCCGCGCCGCATATCGGCGGAGTTTCCGACCTTCGCCTGGCTGCCGCGTGGAACACAGCCTCCGGCGAGGCCATGCCGGAGATCCTGCCGTACTGGGGCGAACTGGCCACCTCGGAGGAGCAGGCCCGGGCGCTGCTGGACGACCTGGGGGTATCCGTGCGCGGCCTGGCAGGCGATCTGAATATTGACGGTTCCATCGGCTCCCGGACAGCAGCTTTGAGGTCCGGCTACAGCGACGCGGCGGGGGAGCGGGGCAGCCTCTTCCTTTCGGCAGAACAGGCCGGCGCCCACCTGGCGGCCTGCTCGCTGCTGGGCATCCAGGGCGGCTTCCACGTCATCGGCGACGCGGGACTGGACGCCGCGCTGGAGGCCCTGGAACTCGCGGCCGCCGAAGTGGGTGAGCAGCGGATCCGTGCCGCCGGCCACCGCTTCGAGCATGTCGAAATGGCAGACGCCAACGCTGTGCAGCAGCTGGCCCGCTTCGCCGTGACCGTCAGCGCCCAGCCGCGCTTCGACGCTGCGTGGGGGAACGACGGCGGAATGTATGAGCAACGACTGGGGAGCCGGAGCCGGTCCATGAACCCGTTTGCCTCGTTCTACGCTGCCGGTGTCCCTATCTGCTTCGGCAGCGACAGCCCCGTAACACCGCTTCGCCCGTGGTCCAGCGTCCGCGCCTGCCTGGAACACCACAACCACGCTGAACGGATCTCGGCCCGGGCAGCGTTCCTTGGCCACACCCGCGCGGGGTGGAGGGCAGCCAAGTACCAGAACCCGATGGCCGGGCAACTGGTTCCCGGCGCACCAGCCAGTTTCGCCGTCTGGGACGTTGAGGAGCTGATGGTCCAGGTGGCTGACGGACGTGTCCAGTCCTGGAGCACGGATCCGCGCGCCCGGACGCCCCTTCTCCCGGCGCTGGACACCGGAGTGGACCCGGTGTGCCTGCAGACCGTGAAGGACGGCATCGAGCTGTATTCCAGTCCGGCACTGCGGTCCTGACCGGACACACCGGCGGCGCCCGTCTTAGCGCCCTATAATAGGTAGTTGCGCCTGACCGCCAGCTACTCCGCTACAGATCAGTCGCTCCGACCGCTCCCGTCCAGGAAGGCCCTTTGTGCGCGTCCTCACCATTATTCCTACTTACAACGAGCTGGAATCGCTGCCCAAGACTCTTCAACGCCTCCGGGCAGCCGTACCGGCCTCGGACGTACTGGTGGTGGACGACAACAGCCCGGACGGCACCGGCCGGCTTGCGGACGGCTTTGCCGCCGAGGATCCGCAGGTCCACGTCCTGCACCGCAAAGGCAAGGCAGGCCTGGGAGCCGCCTACATTGCAGGGTTCAAATGGGGACTCGAGGCAGGCTACGACGTCCTGGTGGAAATGGATGCGGACGGCTCCCACCAGCCCGAACAACTTCCCCAGCTGCTGGAAGCCGTTGAACAGGGTGCAGACCTTGCCATGGGATCCCGCTGGGTTCCGGGTGGCAGCGTGGTCAACTGGCCGCTGTACCGGCAGGCGATTTCACGCATTGGCAGCACCTACGCCCGGCTGATGCTGGGCCTGAAGATCAAGGACGTCACCGGCGGCTACCGCGCCTTCCGGCGGACCACGCTGGAAAAATTGAACCTCGACCTGGTCGATTCAGTGGGCTACGGCTTCCAGGTTGACTTGGCATGGCGTGTAGCCAAGCTGGGCCTCCGGATCGAGGAACGCCCCATTACGTTCGTGGAGCGCGAGCTCGGAGCGTCAAAGATGAGCGGCAACATTGTTGTGGAGGCCATGGTCAACGTCACCAGGTGGGGCTTGCAGGCACGCTGGAACAAGCTCACGGGCAAGAAGGATCCGGCACAGGGCTAACACCCGCCGCGAGGGCAGCGGAAGTAAGCGCTTATGACAAGGGCCGGCCCGGCAACGTAATTACGTTGCCGGGCCGGCCCTTATCAATTGGTTCAGAAAACCTCAGTCAGCCAGCCTCTGGCCGCCAGTGGATCAGGCAGTGCGCCGTTCGCCACGGCGTTCGCGCAGGATGGTCAGCCGGTCTTCGAGAATCTGCTCCAGTTCCGGAAGGGAACGGCGCTCAAGGAGCATGTCCCAGTGCGTTCGGACAGCCTTTTCGTTGCTGGTGTCCGGACGTTCGCCATCAACGAGGAGCGCTTCCTTGCCGGTCTTGGAAACCCACACAGGAGGAATTTCAGCCTCTGAAGAGAACGTCACGAAGACCTGCTCGCCGTCCTCGCACCGGTATTCGACACGCTGACGCGGAGCCGGCTCCACGCCGGACTCGGTCTCCATGCTCTGCGCGCCAAGGCGCATACCCCGCAGGCTGCGATCGCTCATGTTTTCTCCCTCTGGTCGGTTCGCGGAGCAGGACTCCACGCAAGCCGGTGCAGCATAACCGCCCCGGACTACTGTGTGCACTGTGCTGCATCATAAGATTCAACGCATTGCGAAGCATTCTTGTTCCAGCGGATCTGGTCCGACCGGACAAATACACAATTATACCGGCGTGGGGCCAAGCCGCAAAACGGGAGGGGACCCGCGACGAATCGCGAATCCCCTCCCGGCCTGTATGAGGCAGATCCGTGTCAGGACCCAGGCTGTTTCGCGGGTTCCTCGTCGAACAGCCCGCCGCCGCCCGCGCTCGGGTCAGGATTGGTGCCGCCAAGTGCCTGGCCGATGCCCTTGAGTGCCTCACCAATTTCGCTGGGAATGATCCAGAGCTTGTTCGATGATCCCTCTGCGATCTTCGGAAGCGTCTGCAGGTACTGGTAGGCCAGCAGCTTCTGGTCGGGGTTGCCCTTGTGGATGGCGTCAAAGACCTTCTGGATGGCCTGCGCCTCACCGTCTGCGCGGAGGATGGCTGCCTTCGCGTCGCCCTCTGCCTTCAGGATCGATGCCTGCCGCTGGCCCTCGGCTGTCAGGATGGCAGACTGCTTGGTGCCTTCGGCCGTGAGGATCGCAGCGCGCCGGTCCCGTTCGGCCCGCATCTGCTTCTCCATCGAGTCCTGGATGGAGTGGGGCGGGTCAATGGCCTTGAGCTCCACGCGCGAGACGCGGATGCCCCAGCGGCCGGTTGCCTCGTCCAATACGCCGCGTAGCTGGCCGTTGATCTGGTCGCGGGAGGTGAGTGCCTCTTCCAGGTTCAGGCCGCCCACGACGTTACGCAGGGTGGTAGTGGTGAGCTGCTCCACGGCCTGGATGTAGTTGGCAATTTCATACGTGGCGGCGCGCGGATCGGTGACCTGGAAATACACCACGGTGTCGATGGACACCACCAGGTTGTCTTCGGTGATGACCGGCTGCGGCGGAAACGACACCACCTGCTCCCTCAGGTCCAGGAGCGGCAGGAGCCGGTCCACAAACGGGATCAGGATGGTGAGTCCCGGGTTGAGGGTCCGCTGGTATTTGCCGAGCCGTTCAACGACGCCGGCCCTCGCCTGCGGGATGATCCGCACTGAGCGGACCAAAACAATAATCACGAACACGATCAGGACCACCAGCACAATGGCCAAGGCGGCTCCTCCTGCGTTATCCATACGTCTCCTACTCCCCAATTGTTAGGCTGTACTTTAGGACTGCGTGGACTGCTCCGGCGGTGCGGAGACAACTGCCGTGGCGCCGTCGATGGCGGAGACCACTGCCTTCTGGCCGGCAGGAAGGACGCCGCCGGCGGACCTGGCGCTCCAGACATCGCCCCCGATCTTGACGAGGCCGCCGGTGGAGCTGACTGCTTCCATCACAAGGGCCTGCTCGCCAATGAGCCGGTCGATGTTGGTGCGCTGGTCGGCGGGTCCCTTTTTCAGGTGGCTGAGTGCCACCGGCCGGACAAAGGCGATCATCAGCAGTGAGACGACACAGAAGACCACAATCTGCAGCCACAGGTCAGCGCCGGCAAAATCTGCGACCAGCGCGGCAAGTGTTCCGCCGCCGAGCATGATGAAGAACAGGTCGAGGGTGATCATTTCGACCACTGCGAACGCGAGGAAGGCTGTGAGCCACAGGGCCCACCAGTTTTCGCCAAGCCATTCAAACATTCCGTCCCCCTTGACCTTCCGGTTGCTGTCTAATTATCCTAGTCCGCCGGAAAGCAGGACGGCAGGATGCGTGAAGGGCGTCGGTTGAACGTGGCCAAGTCGTTACGGTGCGGATGGTGCCGGGCGGAACACGGTGATCCGGAATCGTGCCTCCACCTCGGTGGACACCACGCCGCTGCCGATTTTGGCCGCAATGGCCGCGCGGTCCAAGTGGTGCCCGGCCGGACCCATAAAGGCCAGGTCAGCCACCTCGCTGGGCGTAAGTATCATCCGGATATCCAGGTCGCGCGTGGACTCTGCGACGAAGTGCGGCGAGAGGGACTCTGCGAGCCGCGCGTCCTTGTCATCCTCGATGGACAGCATCCCTGCCTCGACGGCGACGGCGGCCAAGTGTCCGGCGCGGGGCGTCACCACCACAAGCCTTCCGCCGGGGCGGAGGACCCTGGCGAATTCGGCGGCATTGCGGGGAGCGAAGATCACCGTAATGGCGTCGACGGCGGCGTCGGCCACCGGAAGCGGCTGCCACACATCGCAGGCGAGGCTGATGGCCTCGGGGTTGAGGCGCGCGGCGCGCCGGAGCGCGAACTTGGAGATGTCAAGAGCGACGGCGGTGCAACTGCCGGTAGTCCGCTGCACCTCATCCAGCACCACCCTGAGATAGTGGCCGGTACCCGTACCCGAATCGAGGACAGTGAATGGTTCGCCAGGGGTTATCCCGGGCACAACGGCGGCCGCAACAGCGTCTGCCAGGGGACGGTAGTGGCCGCCGTCGAGGAAAGCGAAGCGGGCCGCCACCATTTCGGCGGTGTCTGCTTCAAAGACAGTCCCCTTCCCCACTAGCAGGTTGAAGTAGCCCTGCTTCGCCGCATCGAAACTGTGCCCGGACCCGCAGACCAGGGCCTTGCGGGCAGCGTCAGCTGCGCCGCCCTGGGCATTCAGTGCGGCGCCGCACAACGGGCAGCGCAGCGGAGGGCGAGGGCTTGATGGCATACGGACCATCTTAGGGTGGGGAGCGGGCCCCGGCGGCGGCCGCGCCAGCGTTCCGGCCGGGTGTTCGCCTGGAGGAAAGCCGCACGTTAGGCTCACGTGGGTGAAGCCAGAACACCTCCCGCTGCTCAATTCGGTCTCCGCGCCGGCCGTTCACCCGGACGGCAGCCGTGCTGTTGTGTCGGTAACCAGACCGGATTTCAACACTGATTCCTACGTGGGCCAGCTGTGGAACATCCCGCTGAATCACGAACAGCTGCCGCGGCGAATTACCAGGGGCTTTCGGGACACCTCCCCTGCCTTCTCTCCTGACGGGCTGGTCCTCGCTTTCCTCCGGACGGGCGGACCGTCGTCGAAAGCGCAGCTCGTTGTGGTGGAGGCGGGCGGCGGCGAACCCCAAGTCATAACCGACAGGCTGCTCGGAGTGGAGTCCTTCGCCTGGTCTCCAGATTCGCACCGGATAGTTTTCAGCTCCCGCGAACCCGACGCCGGGCGTTACGGCAGCAGCGAGGCCATCACCGCGGAGGCGGAGGAACCACGATTGATCTCCTCCTACCAGTACAGGCTGAACGGCGTGGGCTACACGCGCGACAAGCCACAGCAGCTGTTCATCGTGGACGTCCCGGAACTTGGCGGCGAGCCGCAGACAGCGCAGGCCTCTCAGCCGCTGCCACCACCCCGGCAGCTGACATCGCTCGCAACGGACGCCGGCTCAGGGGTTTTCAGTGCAGACGGATCAGCCGTCTACTTTGTGCCGGCACGGCAGGGGAACGACGACGACCTGGCCACGTTTATCTACAAGGTGCCGGTCGCCGGCGGCGACGCTGTCCCGGTGGATCAGGGGGCAGCCGCACCTCAAAGCGTCACGGAGGTCCGGCAGTCCCGGGACGGCAGATGGATGTTCTATATTGCCCGGGACCTGGGCGGCTCGGGCCGGGACTTCGTGGCACGTAACGCCGTTTTGTACTGTGTCGCGGCCGACGGCGGCGTGCCGGTTGCGCTGACCGACCCTGAGCTGATGGATGTGGCAGCCCCCGGTGCCCGGATTGAGCTCCGCGGCCCGGACCGGGCCCTGGTCCTGAACAATGCGCAGGGCACTGTTGAGCTCCTCGAGCTGGGGGCGACGGGCGGGCATGCCCTGCTGGTGCACGGTGACAAGGTGGTGTCGGGGGCTGCCTGGGCGGGTGGTTCGCTGCTCGTGGTGTTCAGCGATGCGTCCACCCATGGGGACGTTGCAGTGCTCGACGACGGGCAGTTGCGGCTGCTGACAGACTTTTCGGCCGTTCTGCGGACGCAGTCGGACATTGTGGTTCCGCAGGAACTGACGTTTGAGGCGTCCGATGGGTATCCCGTCCATGGTTGGCTGGTCAGGCCTGCAGGCAAGGGTCCGCACCCGGTCCTGTTGAACATCCATGGCGGGCCCTTCGCCCAGTTCACCGTCGGGCTGTTCGACGAAGCCCAGGTCTACGCGGCCGCCGGGTACGCCGTACTGATGTGCAATCCACGCGGCTCAGCGGGCTATGGCAGGGATCACGGGCTGGCCATCAAGGGCCGCTTTGGCACCGACGACTTGGAGGATGTGCTCGCGTTCCTGGACGGCGCCCTGGCCAAATTTCCGACGCTGGACGCGGGCCGGCTGGGCATCATGGGCGGCTCGTACGGCGGATACCTGACCGCCTGGGCTATAGCGCACCACCACAGGTTCAAAGGAGCCATTGTGGAGCGTGGATTCCTGGACCCCGTCAGTTTCGAGGGCTCGGCCGACATTGGCTGGTACTTCGGCGAGGAATATCTCGGTGGCTCGGTGGTGGAGGTCGCCGCCCAAAGCCCGTTCGAGCACGTGGGCAACGTGCAGACTCCGACCCTGGTCATCCACAGCGAAAACGATCTGAGGTGTCCACTGGAGCAGGGCCAGTGCTATTTCACGGCCCTGAAGCGGCGCGGTGTGGAAGCCCAGCTGCTGGTATTCCCGGGTGAGGACCATGAACTTTCCCGGTCAGGCAGGCCGAACCACCGGCGGCAGAGATTCGAGCACATCCTGCGTTGGTGGGCCCGGTTCCTCCCGACCGACGCGAATCCGGCAGCCGTACCGCCGGAATGACGCGGTGACGCGGACGTGTCAGGGATTCCCGGGCAGGAATCCCAAGGCGGCACGGGCCTTTCCGATCCCCGGCTCGGCCCAGTGGGCGGCGTACTCGGCGTTGGAGCTCAAGGACCTCAACTCGGCCCGGTCAACGTACAGGGTGCCAAGAAGGTGATCGGTCTCGTGCTGCACAATCCTGGCCTGCCACCCCTCGAACTCCCGTTCGGACGCCAAGCCTCCGGGCGTCTCGAAACGGAGCAGCACCCGTTCAGGACGTACCACCACTGCCTGCAGGCCGCTCAGCGAGAGGCACCCCTCGAAGAACGCGGCGGTTTCCGTTCCGGCGGCCGTGTAGCGCGGGTTGATGATGGTGAGGAACTCCAGCGGGCTACGGTGCCGCAGTGCAGCGGCCTCCGGGTCGACGTCGTACTGGTCCTCAAGGACGGCCAGCTGCAGCGGGATTCCGAGTTGGGGGGCGGCGAGCCCCACGCCAGGGGCATCGTGCATCACTTCGCGCATGAGGGCTATCAACTGGTCCAGCTCGCCGGCGCTGATCTGGCCGTCGAAGGCCGCGGCCCGCTGGCGGAGTACGGGATTCCCGGCCTGGACGATGGGCGGCAGAGATCCTGCGGACAGGATTTCCTGCACGCGTTCCCTCAGGTCCGCGCAAGTGAATGAAGTGGGCGGTGATACGGCGTTCATCCGGAAAGCCTAGCGGCGGACGCCGCACGGCGACGGACGCGTCCGCTAATGTCGAAGCCATGGCTGAACTGATGGAGTCCGAGCCCAACGCACTGGAACTTGTCCTGGACTTCATCCGGACCCTGGAAGCCGGCGGCGACGGCGAGGCCATCGGGCCTTTCCTCGCAGCGGACTTTGTGCTGGTCGAGGCACCGCATCTGCTCGCGGCTGAAGGCTCCACCCGGACGCGGGACCAGGCGATGGCCGGCCTCGACCAAAGCGGCGAAGTAGTCGCGGACCAGAAGTTTGAGATCCGCCGCACCACCTGCCAAGGCGGACGCGTGGTGGTGGAGGCCGACTGGTCGGCGAGAACGCTGATGGATCTGCGGTACTGGGATGCGGGCGAGACCATTCGTGCCCGAACGTCGTCGGTCTTTGAAGTCCGGGACGGCCTGATCATCAGCCAGGACAGTTACGACTGCTACTTCGTGAACTCCTGACCCGGCAGGGCACTGACCCGGCGGTGCGCTCCGGCACGGCAGTCACTGCATGGTGAACCGACGGGCCACCAGCCTGTTGACCGGCGGGATCCCGGACACCGCGCTGACTGCGCCGTTCCTCAACGCCAGGAACGGCGGCGCCAGCGGTCGCCCCAGCGTCATATTCAGTTCGGACTGCCATCGCGCCACCGAGGCGGCCTTCCGACGCCGGGTGGAATAGGCATGCAGGCGCTGACCCACCGGTTTCCCCGCCAAGGCAGCACAGATGATCGGCGTGAGTTCCGCCGCGTCCAGCCAGCCCAGGTTCATGCCTTGGCCGCCGATGGGGCTTATTTCATGGGCCGCATCACCAACAAGGACCGCCCGGCCCGCGACTGATCGGCGCGCCACCGTGGACCTGGGGCTAAAGCTGCTGAGCATGCTGTTGGTGGCCGGGTCCGGCCGGATCCCCGTGCGCTGATGGACCATCCGGACCAGTTCGACCGCGTCCGGGACCGGTGCGGGCCGGCGAATCCTGACCACCCAGCGGCGGAGGCCGCCCGGCAGCGGAAAGGACTCCACTATCCCTTCGGCCTCGAGGTACAGGACCGCTTCGTGCAGGTTGTCGCCGAACCCTGCGAAATCACCCATCACATAGTGGTCCGGATAAGTTCGGGACATGACCCTGATACCCAGCTGGCTGCGTAGCAGGGACCGGGAGCCGTCGGCGGCGACCAAAATACGTGAGGTGATCCGGCTGCCGGCACCACCCACCTCGGTGGCCTCAGCGTGGACCGTGACCAGGCCGCCGTCGTCCGCTATTTCCGTCACCCTAGCGCCCCTGACCAGCGCCGCGCCGTCGAGTTCGTGTACGCGCTGCTCCAGCAGGGATTCCGTTGTGAACTGAGGGAGGGACAGAACAAACGGATAACACTCCGAGACCGAAGCGAAGGACATTGACCCCACGGACTTCCCGCCGCTGACTGCAATCCCACCGCGGATCTGCACGCCGGCACCGACCATGGCGCTGGCTACGCCCACTTTGTCCAGCGCGGCGAGGGCGGGAGGATGGATGCCGATGGCCCGCGAGTGGCGTTCCCGGTGGAGCCGCTGTTCAAGGACCCTCACCGCGACGCCTTCCTGCAGCAGCAGGGCGGCGAGATAGAGGCCCACGGGTCCGCCGCCGACGATCACTACGTCAATCATCTGGATGGTCCGGGCGGTGGATGAGGACCTGGTGGAAAGGGGAGTGGCGCGCCACGCGCCAGCCCGGGGGAGCGGCGGCGGTGAGTTCTGCCAGGGTGTAGCTGCGCCTGATCGAGGTCAGGCCGTCCGCGCGGATGAATGAGCCGCGGAACGGGAGGGCCGCCAGGGAGAAAAGCGCGTAGGCCGCCAGGTTCCGGCGCAGGTCGTTGTGCAGGGAAAGCCGGCGCGCCAGGACCTGCGAATCTGTCAGGAGCTGCGCCAGTTCCGCTGGTAGGAGGTGGTGAATGACGTGGTTCGAAATCACGACGTCGAAACGTCGGCCTTCGCGGACGAGGTCAGAACTGTCCGCCTGGCGGAACCGGACTGAGACGTGATGGGGGCGGCGTGAGGCGTAGCTGTATGCCCTGGCGTCCGGATCAATGCCGGTGACATCGAGCAGCAGTTTGTCCCGGCCGGACCAATGGGCGAGCTGCCGTGCCAGGTCGCCTCCACCGCATCCAACGTCGAGGAGGGTGGTTGCAGAGTCGCGGGAGAGCAGCGGGCGAATCTCGCGGCAGTACAGCCGCCGCCAGCCGGAGAATAGCCGGTTCACCAGTTCGAACTGCCGGTACGTGAGCTCGAGTTTGGCGGGGTCACAGTCCGGCAAGTCCATCATTTCCACGGCGTCAACAGCCCGTCGCCGCATCAGGGACACAGTCAGACCAATGACGAGGCAGCCAGGGGCTGCACCGCACGCTTCCCGGTGGCGGCCTGGCGGAGTTTCGTGAAGAGCCCGGTTTCCACCGTGAGTCCGGGGCCGAACGCCATGGAGCAGATGCGTTCCTCGCCCTCCACCGGTGGCTGCTCCAGAATGTGCCGGAGGACAAACAGCACGGTGGCGCTGCTCATGTTGCCGTAGTCCCGCAGCGTATCCCGTGCCGGAACGAGTTGCTGGTCCGTGAGTTCAAGGCGCGTCTGGACCTTGTCAAGGATGCTCCGGCCGCCGGGATGGATGGCCCAATGGCGGATGTCCCGGTAGGGGAGTCCACACAACGAGGGATCCCGGGCCAGCAGCGGTGTAAGGGCGCCGATGATGTGATCGTCGATGATGTGGGGGACGTAGTTACCGAGCACCATCTCAAAGCCGTGGTCGCCGATATTCCACGCCATAGATTCCTCGCCCACCGGTGTGAGGACGGTTTCGAAGTGGTCCAGCTGCATCAGGGCAGGTGCGTCCGGATCGTTGCGGGCCGTAATGATGGCTGCCGCCGCGCCGTCGGCGAACAGCGCCGAACCCATGATGGTGTCGGGATCGTTGGACGTCCGTACGTGCAGGGAGCACAGCTCGGCACAGACCACGAGGACAACGGCCTGCGGGTCTGCTTCGCAGAAGGACTTGGCGGCCCGCAGTGCCGGAAAGGCGGCATAGCAGCCCATGAACCCGAGGTGATAACGCTGGACGGCCGGGTCCAGCCCCAACGCGCGGACGATCTTATAGTCAGGGCCGGGGTTGAAGAACCCTGTGCAGGAGACGGTAACGACGTGGGTTATGTCAAGTAAGGACAGATCCGGGCAGGCGTCCACGGCAGCCCGGGCGGACTCGATGAAGAGTTTGGTGACCTCCCGGGCGAAGATCTCGTTGCGCACCTTGGTGGTGGGGTTCAGAAGCAGGCCCGTGGCGGGATCAAAGAACTGCGGATCGTCAGAGCGGAACGCCATGGTCATTTCGTCGACGGCGGTATGGCGGGTGTCGATGGCGGCTGAATCAAAGCAGGTGTTCACCAGCCGCGAGCCCAACCTGGTCAGGCCGGGCTGGGCCGCAAAAACTTCACGGGCTTCGGCCTGGACCAGCACAGTCGGCGGAACAGCAGTTTCAAGCGAACGCAGGTAGACCGTCATTGGTTCATTCTTGGCGAGCACGCGGGATTAGACAATGGCCGGGCCGGCCGGGGCCGGTTTTTGTGCCGGCGCACGGTGTTCAGGACGCAAAGCGGGGGCCGGCGAACATTCGCCAGCCCCCGCAGGCCTCCGGTTGAATACGGGGCCAGTTCCTTGTTTGTTACTGCTTCACGAGCGCGCTGCCGTAGCCGGCATCGCACACGCCGTCATGGATGACGCCTGCGCCCGCTGCAACTGCGTAGTTGCTGGCCGGGTTGACGTGTGTCACCGTGCTTGCGCAGGGAGGCACTCGCATAACGTCGGCTTAACCTAGGCCGCTCTCCACTCTCAGATAACGCCGATAATCTACATTATGTAAAGTAGGGCTCTGCGTTACTCGTCAGATGAATCAAAAGGTCTGCGAAGATCGCGTTGATTCGTGACATCGCCATGCTTGCTGTCAGCGGAGAACGTCAGGACCAGGCAGGGCCAATACGGAGTCGTGCACTTCTTCCCAGGGGGCACCAAGGACCAGTACGAGGCATCAATCGCCGCGGTTCACCCAGGGGAAGGGCTCTTGCCCGACGGTCAGATCTTCCATGCCGCAGGCCCTTCAAGCGGTGGCTGGACAATCATGGCAGTCCATAACTCGAAGGAGAGCTGGGAAAATTTCCGCGACAGCATCCTGCTCCCCCGAATGCAGGCCGGTATCGAGGGCGGGTTCGCATCTCAACCCGAAGAGACGGTCATCGATCTGTACAAGGTCATGCCCTAGCCGGCACGCAAGGCTGCCCTTGGAGTGTGACTTTCAGCCCGCGTGGCGGTTCAACCTCCGAAGAAGCCAGCACTGACTATGCGGCGTCGAAGGGCAGGGCTCCCGTGAGGCACCTCTTGTCACCCCCGTATAGGGGACGCTCGGTGCGGGTGGCGCAGTTCGTCCATGAACTCCTGCCAGAAAGCGGGTCCGCCTTGTTCGAGCAGCTCGGCGCGAACACGATTACGAGTCGGATCGCGGGTTCGGTCAGGCTGTAGCGCGCCCGCTGGCCGGCTCGCGCGTCCTCCCCCGTGGGCAAACCCACCGCAACGAGTCGCCTGAGCCGGTCGGCGAGGATAATTGAGGCGATCCTCTCCTCCGAGCCGGCCCGCAGCTCTCGGAAATGGCGGCCCACTACTGTCTCGAAAAGCCGTTGCAAACCACAAACGGAAGGTGCCCCGTGCTGAGGCAGGTCGCAGAGGGTGTGCTGATCCACGAGAGCGAGTTCTGCCAAAGCAACGCCATTGTCGTGCAAGGCCGGGCTGGCGTGTTACTCATCGACCCCGGGGTGCACGGCTACGAAATGGCCTGCCTCGCGAACGACCTGTCCGATTCGGGCCAGACCGTTGTGGCAGGCTTCTCGACGCATCCTCATTGGGATCACCTGCTCTGGCACGCCGGGCTCGGCGCGGCGCCCCGTTACAGCACCGCGCGCTGCGCGGCGACCGCCCGAGATCGGCTGTCGGACGGGCTCGATTCACGCCGGCTCGGCATCCCCGAGCAGGTACCACTGGACCTGCTCGGCCTCATTACCGGCCTGCCCGCCGAGATGGCACAGATTCCTTGGGATGGCCCTCACGTCCGGATTATCGAGCACCAAGCGCATGCCCCGGGTCACGCGGCGCTGCTTATTGAGGAACCCGGGGTTCTCGTCGCCGGCGACATGCTTTCTGATGCCTTGATTCCGATGCTCGACTTGAACGACACCGCTGACCCGATCGAGGACTACCTCACCGCCCTTCGACTGCTCGAGGGCGTGGCCGGCGACGTCGATGTCCTCGTCCCAGGCCACGGTTCCATCGGCAGAGCTGATCAGGTACGTGCACGGATCGACCAGGATCGGGCGTACGTGCACGCGTTGCGTGACGCCCATGTTCCCAGCGACCCACGGGTCGGCCCGACGGCCATGCCCGGCTGGGACTGGGTGGGCGGCGTGCACGCACGGCAACTCCAGCTCCTCGCCCGCCGGCACGGTGGGACAACCGGGCCAAATGCCTAACCATTAGTTGGAGCAGCCCGCTGGATTCCGCGGTTTTCGTGCTTCAACCTGGATGAGGCAGGACACCTTTCATCCAATGCATGGATGAACTAGTTGTTCAGACCCCACAAAATCCCACATCAAACCGGTCGCTAGCGTCAGGTCAGTTGATTATCCACAGCCAGTCAGCGCAAAGGACCACCAATGACGATCCAGGAACATCCCCAGACCACCGGCCACGCAATCCTTGAAACTGCCCGCAATCAGGTGCTCAGTCACGGACGCGGACTCAGGGAAGAGCAACTGCTGGAGATATTGCAGCTCCCGGACGAGGCGGTACCCGCAGCGCTGCAACTGGCCCACGAGGTGCGCCTGAGGCATTGCGGCGAGGAGGTCGAGGTGGAAGGCATCATTTCGATCAAGACCGGCGGCTGTCCCGAGGACTGCCATTTCTGCAGTCAATCCGGCCTGTTCGACTCCCCCGTCCGCGGCGTCTGACTGGACATCCCGGAGCTGGTCCAGGCCGCGAAGGAAACCGCCGCAACGGGAGCCACCGAATTCTGCATCGTCGCCGCCGTCCGCGGCCCGGACATCAAGCTCATGAACCAGATCAAGTTCGCCATCGACCGCATCAACGAAGCCGTGGACATCAACATCGCCTGCTCCCTGGGCATGCTCACCCAGCGCCAGGTGGACCAGCTCGCCAGCTGGGGCGTCCACCGCTACAACCACAACCTCGAAACCGCGCGCAGCTACTTCCCCGAGGTCGTCACCACGCCGGCATGGAACTGTGCTGCGGCGCCCGGATCGGCATGGGCGAAAGCCTCGAACAACGCGCGGAACTCGCAGCCCAGCTCGCGGCCATGGAACCCCACGAAGTCCCGCTGAACTTCCTCAACCCCCGCCCCGGAACCCCGCTGGAACACCAAGGCATCATGGACGGAAAAGACGCACTGCGCGCCATTGCGGCGTTCCGACTGGCCATGCCCCGGACCGTGCTGCGATATGCCGGCGGCCGCGAACTGACGCTCGGTGACCTCGGCACCAGGGAAGGCCTCCTGGGCGGCATCAACGCCGTCATCGTTGGAAACTACCTGACAACTCTCGGCCGACCCGCCGACGCGGACCTGAACCTGCTGGTCGAGCTGAACATGCCCATCAAGGAATTCCAGAAGTCACTATGAACCGGGTTCCGGCAAGCTCAATTACCGGCGCATCGCTCCCCCGCCGCTCCCCCGGCCCAACCACCGCTCCGGCACAGTTTTGCGGCCACTGTGGCGGAACGTCCGACGGCGGCCTCCCGCCGTCGGACGTTCACCAGCGGTGCGTCGAGCAACTGTCGCTGGAACCGCCGCGCTATTGCGCCTTCTGCCGCAGGCGGATGAAGGCTCAGGTCACGCCCAGGGCTGGAGCGCAGAATGCTCCCGCAACGGCCTGCTCCGGCAAGTATCCTGCCCCGAAAAGTCGAGTACTTCCTACGCATGCATGGCAGAGGCCGGACTCCTACGGTAGGTTGCATGGCGGCACGCTGGGTACGTCTATTAACCACGCACCCACGGACAGACCAGTGTCGATCTTCCACTAGCTGAGAAGCGGTATTGTTCAGTTCCTGGCACTCCTGAGGACGTCATATGCTGAATTCCCTCATCCCCCAGGCACGCGAGCACGCGCTGGGACAAGCACCGGGAAGGCCTGTAATTATGCTCAGGCCGGCCCCCGTCAAAGTACGCTCCATCATCGGAAACGCCATCGCCTACACGGTCACTCATGTGTTGGTTGAGTGGGACACCGACGGGGAGTACAACGTTCGGTGGGAGGCCAACTGGCTGGTGCGCCGGGTTCAGAAAAGATCCTGAGCTGGGGGGGCTGAACAGCTTCGCAGTGGCGCGAGGCATCGGCCGGATGTCCATGTGGTCGCTGAACAGGGATGCCGCCCTGCACTTCCGCGGGCCTTGACGCATCCGCCCCTAGGACTGGCCCGTGATCGCACAGCCGCTGGCTGCAGGACAAAGACAAGATTCTGGTCGGCTGCAGGGTCACTCTGTGTGGTCCTGGCGGCTGCCGCCTACGTGACTACGTCCTCCCAGACAGCCAATGAAACCGTTGATTCGAAAGTCCTAGTCACGGCCTACACCTGGTACGACAACACTCCAGCGGGCTCGCACGAGATCAGCCACCCCGTTCTGCATGGTGAGGCCAGCGGAACCGGAACATATGAAGACCCGGTGACCATCGCCGTCGGCATTCCAAGTCGACTGGAGAGGACGTCCTTGATATCCCCACCGGCACGCGCATCTACCTGCCGGATGTGCGGCGCTACTTCATCCTGGAAGACTCCTGTGGGGACGGACCGGATCCGGAGAACGGCCCCTGCCACATAGGTGCAGGCGAACACGGTGGTGATTCCCTTTGGATCGCTCCCTTGCGGCCAGTGCCTAGCCGGGGGCCGAATCCCGCACAACGGCAGGAGGATGCCGGCTGACGAGCCCCACCGTGTTCCCTTCCGAGTCACGGATGAAGGCCATCCACTCATCAGTTCCTGCCGGACCCAGGGTGCCGTCGCCATGGTGAAAGATCACACGCGGCAAAGCCACCACTTCCACACCCTCGCCCTGCAGGACGCTGATGCTGGTCCTGACGTCCTCGACTTCCAAATAGAGGACCGACGACGGCGCGCCGCGCTCCAGCAGGAGCCTGACGCCCTCGAGATCAAAGAACAGCAGTCCTGGCGGGTCGTAGACCGCCGCTGGCTGCACCCCGAGCAGACGTGAATAGAAGTCTGCAGCCCGCTGGAGATCATGTGCCTGTTGGGCCACCTGGATCAGGCGCACTGTGCCTCCCGCTTGTTGAACGCCGCTGTTGTCCCGGTCATCATCCTCGTTCCCCCGTGGCCGGGCAAGCATCAGGACCGGAACAACGCCGTCACCGGGTTAGGCTCGAAGCCATGAATTCCGAGACCAAAAACCCCACGCGCGGCCCCCGGCAGGCCATTATTGCCGCAGCCCTGTCCGATGCCTTCCTGATTCTGGTCTTCGCGGCGATCGGCAGGGACGCCCACCAGCGCGGCGACATCGTCACCGGCGTGTTCCTCACCGCATGGCCGTTCCTGGCCGGGGCCGCCATCGCCTGGTTTGCGGGGCGGGCGTGGCGGCATCCGCTCTCCCTGGGATCCGGCGTCGCGATCTGGCTTGGCGCAGTCGCGGGCGGCATGATCCTGAGGGCCGTCACAGGACAGACTGTGGTGTTGGCCTTCGTGGTTGTTGCGCTGTTGAGCCTGGCGCTGTTCCTGGTGGGCTACCGGGCGCTTCTTGCGCTGGTCCGCAGGCTGAGGCGGTAATGACATCACCGCCGTCCACGCGTCCTGGCCACGCCTGATGAACACCGCCCATGTAATAGGCTGGCATCACCATAGAGTTTTGCCGGGCACTGCTACGGCCAACAGATCCGGAAGGATTGAACAGTGATCACCGCATTCGTACTGATCAAGACCGACGCCGCGCGCATCCCCGAAACCGCCGAGGAAATTTCCGCGATCCAAGGCATCAGCGAGGTCTATTCCGTAACCGGCGAATGGGACCTCATCGCCGTTGCCCGCGTTCCGCGGCACGAGGACTTGGCTGATGTCATCGCCGACAAGCTGTCCAAGGTACCCGCGGTGGTTCACACCACCACGCACATTGCGTTCCGCGCCTACTCGCAGCACGATCTCGATGCGGCATTTGCGCTCGGATTCGAACAGTAGAACGTCCCGGCAACAAACGGGGCGGACCCGGCTGATAGCCGGGTCCGCCCCGTTTGTTGCCCGGAGTTCTGTGTCACGGCCGGGTCAGGGATACCCACTTATCAAGGACTGCAGCGGCCGCACCGGAATCAATGGATTCAGAGGCCCGGACAAGGGCCATGCGCATGCGCTCCAGGAACGGGCCATCCGACGATTCATCGAAGGCCACCAGTCCCGCGGCTGCGTTGAGCAGCACGGCATCACGTGCTGCGCCGGCCTTGCCGGCAAGGACATCACGGACGACGGCGGCGTTCGCCTGGGCATCTCCGCCACGGAGTTCCTCCACAGTGGCGGGACGGATACCCAGCTGGGCCGGCACAAAATTCAGCTCAGAGACACCACCGTCCCGGATTTCCCAGACGGCGGAGGGGCCCGTAGTAGTCAGTTCGTCCAGCCCGTCATTGCCACGGAAGACCAGGCCACGGCTGCCCCGCTTGGCCAGGACGCCTGCAACCAGCGGAGCCATCCGGGCATTGGCAACACCCACGGCCGAGGCTTGCACCAGTGCAGGGTTGGTCAGCGGGCCCAGGAAATTAAAAGCCGTGGGGATGGCGAGTTCCCGGCGGGGCACGGCGGTGTGACGGAAAGACGGGTGGAATACCTGCGCGAAGCAGAAAGTGATTCCGGCCTCTCCCGCATTGCGTGCCACCTGAGCCACCGGGAGATCGAGCCGGACCCCCAGCGCTTCAAGGACGTCAGCCGATCCTGAGGACGAAGACGCTGCCCGGTTGCCGTGCTTTACGACTTTCGCTCCGGCGCCCGCAGCAACGAGGGCGGACATGGTGGAAATGTTGACGGTATTGAGCTGGTCACCACCGGTGCCAACGATGTCCAGCTTCTCGCCGGGGATGTTGATGGGAGTTGCATGCCGCAACATCGCATCCACCAGCCCCGAGATTTCGTCGACGGTTTCACCCTTGGCGCTGAGTGCAACCAGGAATCCGGCGATCTGGGAGGGCGTCGCCTCCCCGGACATGATTCTGTCCATCGCCCACGCGGTGTTGTCCGCTGTGAGGTCGATACCGTTGATAAGAGCCGATATAAGCCGCGGCCAGGTGTTGCCGTCCGCCGGCGCGGTTGCCTGAGAAGTCACCTCCTGATGCTATCGAGCCACCTCGGACCTGACCAATGTGAACGCGCTCGGGAACTTTTCGCGGTGATTTCGCGTCTTTGTAGAAAAAGTCCCCCGAAAAGGCGGTTCGCGTTGGGAACTACGGACTTTTATAGACATAATGTCTATGTGACATCTGCGACCCATGCCCCCAGTACCCCGGCGCACCCCACGCTGAACCGCCCCAATATGGTTTCTGTAGGAACCGTAGTCTGGCTGTCCAGTGAGTTGATGTTCTTCGCCGGTCTCTTCGCCATGTACTTCACGCTGCGCTCCACGAGCGGACAGATGTGGGCGGAAGAGACAGCCAAGCTCAACTTCCCCTTTGCGCTCGTCAACACGATCGTCCTCGTGGCCAGTTCCTTTACTTGCCAGATGGGCGTCTTCGCCGCCGAACGGCTGCAGCCTCGCAAAACAGGCGGCCCGTTCCAATTGTCCCGCTGGGGCATGAACGAATGGTTCACGCTTACCTTCGTGATGGGCGCGTTCTTCGTCGCCGGCCAGGCAACGGAATACGCGATGCTCGTTTCAGAGCATGTTTCGCTCTCCTCCAACGCCTACGGCTCAGCGTTCTACATGACCACCGGCTTCCACGGCCTTCACGTCATCGGCGGCCTCATAGCGTTCCTCTTCATCATCGGACGCTCGTTTGCAGCAAAGAAGTTCGGCCACTTCGAAGCAACCTCCGCGATCGTCACGTCTTACTACTGGCACTTTGTGGACGTTGTCTGGATCGGCCTCTTCCTGGTCATCTACGTACTGAAGTAGTCAAGCTTTGATTCCTTTTCTACAAGAGGCAGAATTTCAAGAAGCGGCTCACGGAGCCGGCGCACGATCGAATAAAGGAACCACCACGTGAAGGCTCTCTCGCAAAAGCGGCGTCACCCACTCGCAGTAATCGCATTGCTACTGATGGGACTCCTCGTCACTGGCGGGCTGTACGCCGTTGCCACCACAGTCAACGAGGCCAAGGCATCCACCACTAGCTTCAGCGCCAGCGACGGCGCCGAGGGCAAAAAGCTCTTTGAAGCCAACTGCGCCACCTGCCACGGCATGGGCGCGAGCGGCACGCAGGCTGGCCCGTCTCTGGTTGGTGTCGGTGCTGCAGCGGTTGACTTCCAGGTCGGTACGGGCCGGATGCCCATGCAGATGAACGGTCCCCAGGCCTACAAGAAGCCGGCTCAGTTCAACGATGAGCAGACTCACCAGCTTTCAGCCTATGTCGCTTCCCTGGGCGCCGGCCCGGCAATTCCTGAAGAGCACCTGCTTGATGAGCAGGGCGACCCCGCCAAGGGTGGAGAACTCTTTCGCGTGAACTGCGCGATGTGCCACAACGCGGCAGCCGCCGGCGGGGCACTCACCCGTGGCAAGTTCGCTCCGGCCCTGGCTGATGTCACCGGCAAGCACATCTACGAAGCGATGGTCACCGGACCGCAGAACATGCCCGTTTTCAGTGACGCAAACGTCACCCCTGAGGGCAAGCGTGACATCATCACGTTCCTGAAGCAGATCGAAGCCAATGGCTCCCCTGGCGGTGCTGATCTCGGCGCGCTCGGCCCGGTCTCAGAAGGACTCTTCGTGTGGATCGCAGGCTTGGGTGTCATCATCGCGTTCACCATCTGGCTTACTTCCCGGACGTCTTAGGCGCAACGGGAAAATTAAGAACTTCTGCTGCCCAGTCAGCAGTTTGAAATTGAAAACTAACCCGGCAGACGCCGGGACGAGAGAAGGATGAGGCGAATTATGGGCAACCATAGTGACGGCAGTCCGAACCACTCGGGCACCGTAGCTACGGCTGGTCAGAATGAGGTGGAGAAGTTCCAGGATCCTGGAATTCCCCCGCACCGTTTGCGCCTGGCCGACACGGACCCGAAGGCCGCAAAGCGTGCAGAACGGCAGGTCGCCATACTTTTCGGCGCGTCAGTTGTCGGCACCCTGATTTTCCTGGTGGCGTACTTCGCCATCGACCTGGGCGATGGCACGAGCATCGCCACCATCCGGCTGCAGAATGCCCTGCTGGGCGTTGGCACCGCGTTTGCGATGCTGGGCATCGGCACCGGTATTGTGCACTGGGCCAAAGCCCTGATGCCGGACCACGAAGTCTCCGAGGAACGCCATCCCATCCGCACCGAAGAAGACCGCCTGGCGGCAGTCCGGATCGTGGATGACATCGTGGAAGAGACCGGCATCAAGCGCCGCCCCCTCATCCGCAACACCCTGCTTGGCGCTATGGCCCTGGCCCCGCTTCCCGCCATTGCGGTTTTCGGTGACCTCGGCCCCCGCCCCGACCGGACGCTGTCCCACACCATGTGGGCACCGCAGGAGGGCAAGCTCAAGCGCCTCACCCGCGACCCCGACGGCACGCCTATCAAGGCCTCTGACGTCACCATCGGTTCGGCTTTCCACGTAATTCCTGAGGGCCTGAACGAACTGCATGAGGGCAAGCTCAACGAAAAGGCCAAGGCAGTTGTCCTGCTCATGCGTCTGGATCCCGCCTCTCTGAATCCCTCGGAGGGCCGCGAAGACTGGAGCTACAACGGAATCGTTGCCTACTCCAAGATCTGCACCCACGTCGGTTGCCCCGTTGCTCTGTACGAGCAGCAGACGCACCACCTGCTGTGCCCGTGCCACCAGTCCACTTTTGACCTCACCAACGAGTGCAAAGTGATCTTTGGCCCCGCCAGCCGGCCCCTCCCCAGCTGCCGATTGCAGTCGACGCCGAGGGCTACCTGGTCGCAACCAGCGACTTCAATGAACCTGTAGGACCGAGTTACTGGGAGCGTGATGAGCATGAGCGCAGCATCAAGAGCTGAAGCCCCCGCCTTCGTCGCCAAGACTAAAGCCGGACGCATCACTGATTTTGTTGACGCCCGTGTTGGCGGATCAGGAATCCTGCGCGAATTCGGACGCAAGGTATTCCCCGATCACTGGTCATTCATGTTTGGTGAAGTTGCCCTCTATTCCTTCGTCATCCTGCTGCTCTCGGGCACCTTCCTGACCTTCTTCTTTGATCCGTCCATGGCGGAAACACACTACAACGGTTCCTACCTGCCGTTGAAGAACGTCGAGATGTCAGTGGCGTACAGTTCCTCGCTGAACATATCCTTCGACGTCCGTGGCGGCCTGTTTATGCGCCAGGTCCACCACTGGTCTGCACTGCTCTTCGTTGCCTCGATCGCCGTGCACATGCTGCGTGTTTTCTTCACGGGCGCTTTCCGCAAACCGCGTGAAATGAACTGGGTTGTCGGCAGCGTCCTGCTGATCCTCGCCATGGCAGCCGGCTTCACTGGCTACTCCCTCCCCGATGACCTGCTCTCCGGCAACGGCCTGCGGATCATCGACGGCGTTATGAAGGCAATCCCGGTTGTCGGAACCTACATTTCCTTCTTCTTCTTCGGCGGCGAGTTCCCCGGAACGGCTGTTATTGGCCGCCTCTACATGCTGCACATCCTGCTCGTACCTGCACTCATCCTTTTGATGATTGTTATGCACCTCTTTATGGTGGTTGTGCACAAGCACACCCAGTACCCCGGCCCGGGCCGCAACGACGGAAACGTTGTTGGCTACCCGCTCGGCCCGGTATACGCAGCCAAGGCAGGCGGCTTCTTCTTCATCGTCTTCGGTGTCATTGCCCTGATGGCGGCCTTCTTCACGATCAACCCCATCTGGAACTACGGCCCGTACGACCCCTCACCCGTATCGGCCGGCACCCAGCCTGACTGGTACATCGGGTTTGTTGACGGTGCCCTGAGGCTTATGCCCGGTGTCATCGGTGACTTCCACTTCGAGTACGTCGTCTTCGGTCACACCCTGACGCTGAACGTTCTGCTGCCCGCTCTGGTCCCCGCAGGCATCCTGTTCACCGTGATGTTCATGTACCCGTGGATCGAAAGCTGGATCACCAAGGACACCCGCGAACACCACGTCCTGGACCGTCCGCGGAACGCCCCCACCCGCACTGCCATCGGCGTAGCCGGCTTCGTCTGGTACTGCGTGATGTGGGCAGCCGCCGGTTCCGACCTCATCGCCACACACTTCCATGTGTCCCTGAACGACGTGACCTACTGGCTCCGCACACTGTTCTTCGTTGGCCCCGTTATCGCGTACATTGTGGCCAAGCGAGTAGCCCTCGCCCTCCAGCGCAAGGACCGCGAAATCGCACTCCATGGCCGGGAGACTGGACGCATTGTCCGCCTTCCGCATGGCGAATTCATCGAAGTGCATGCCCCGCTGGATGAGTACAAGCGGTACAAACTGGTTGGATTTGAATCCCCCTCACCGCTGCCGGCGGTCCCCAACGACCACGGCATTGTGACACGCAAGGAAAAGCAGCGCGCTTTCCTGTCCAAGTGGTTCTTCGAGGACCGCGTTGCACCGGCCACGCCTGGAGAGCTGGAGGCCGCACACGGCCACCACGCCCATCCGGCAGTTGAGGCCGGCGAGGAAAGCAAGAGCCTCAGCCACTAGCCCACAGCAGCAATGTTCCAACGGGAAAGGCCCGGTCCATTTGGACCGGGCCTTTCCCGTTGGTGGCTACCCCAAACACTGGCAGCCGCCGCTGTTGCCAGCAGCCGGCCCGCTCCTAATGGTTGCGGTAGCCGAGCGATTGGTTCCGGGCAGGCCTCGCACCTGGCCGCTGGAGCGGTACCCATAGTTTGTAGCGGTCGGCCCGGTAATACGAAACTGAGTAGTCCACCATCGCCCGGGCAACAAAGGCGTGCCTCTGGATTTTGAGCAAGGGGGCTCCGACGTCGACGTTGAGCAGGCGCGCCGTTGAGGGAGAAGCGGCTGTCGCTTCGATCATGTCTTCCCCCCACTCCATCACGAGGCCGAACTGCTCACTCAGCACGTTGTATAGCGATGTCGGGGGCTCGCCGTCCAGGAGTCCCGGGACCCGCTGCGCCGGGATGAAGTTCTCGTCCACGCTCATCGGCTCTCCGTCCGCCAGCAGCAGCCGACGGAAACGGACCAGTGGCGTCCCTTCCTCCACCTGCAGTTCACGGGCCAGGAAGGCACTGGCGCCGATCTGTTCAAAGCTCAGGACCTTGGCGGCCGGCACCATCCCGCGGCGTTGCATCTCTTCGCTGTACGAGGTGAGTTTCACCTGAAGGTCGAGTTTGGGCTTCCGCACGAAGGTGCCGAGGCCCACAACACGCTCGAGGACTTCTTCGCCGACCAGGGCATCGATGGCCTGCCGGACGGTCATCCGGGCCAGGCCGAACCGTAAGGCCAGATCGCGTTCGGAGGGCAGGGCTGATCCAGGCGGACAGGAATCGCTGATGTACGCCCGGAGGATCTCCCTGAGCTGGATGTAGATGGCAGTGCCGCTGCCGCGGTCAATCTCGCCGGCAACGCCGCGGGCATCAGCAGCCACAGAGGCGCGCCCTTGCTTCAGTTTTCACTATCCAAGCTTAAGGCAAGCAGCACCGCTGGACTAGACCAGTTCCTGCAAATGGACCGGCCACTGCTCGGCGTTTGGTCGCGCAGCCATCCGGCCGGATATATTGGACAGGAACTTTATCGATGACGGTTTGGGGGCCGTTAGGAAAATGGGAGACCCCTTGCCAGTGCATAAGGCCGTTGTGTCAGCGTCAGTCGGCTTGCATGCCCGCCCCGCGGCGATGTTTGTCAGGGCAGTGACCGAAACGGGACTTCCAGTGACCATCCGCAAGGCCGGCATCCAGGGCGTCGACGCCCGCTCCCTGCTGGAAGTCATGACTGCAGACTTCCCCTGCGGCTGCGAGATAGAGCTTTCCATCCCCGAAAGTGCCCTCAGCGGGCCTGCCGGTCAACGCGCCGCCAAGACGGCACTTCTGATGCTGGCACAGCTCCTGGAGTCACAGGGGGCCAGCTAGGCCCTCCCACGGGGCATTGGGCCGCGGCTCCCCTTACAACATTGAACGAACAAGAACGACGTCGGGCCCCACCTTCCGGTGGGGCCCGACGTCGTAATGTGCGAAAACTTTGCTGAAGCTCAGCGCCTGCTAATGGGCGTGGTCGCCACGGCTGTACTCGAAGACCCAACCCACGAGGGCTACGACTGCGAGACCGGCTGCAATGAAGAAAATCCAGAAGCCTACCGCGAGGCCCAGGAATCCACCGGCGCAGGCGAGGCCTAGAACCAGCGGCCACCAGCTCCAGGGGCTGAAGTGCCCCTGCTCACCGGCGCCCTCGTGGATCTCGGCGTCGTTGCGGTCCTCGGGACGCATCCCGACGCGTTTGCCGGTGAAACCAAGGTAGCCGCCAATCATTCCGGCGAGTCCGCCAACCAGCAGGATCCCGAGGGTTCCGACCCATTCACTCCAATGGGTCAGGAAGCCGTAGACCAAGGAAACCGGCACGAAGAAGAAGGCTCCGGCTCCAAATATCCAAGATTCGATTTTCACTTGGCGGTGTCCTTCTGGTCGGCGTTACCGAGCACCGCTGCTGCGGCTGCAGGCGATTCAACGGTGTGTACCTGCGAGAGCTCCGGGTGGTGGAGGTCCAAGGCGGGACGCTCGGAACGGATCCGGGGCAGCGAGGTGAAGTTGTGGCGCGGCGGCGGGCAGGACGTGGCCCACTCAAGCGACGCTCCAAAGCCCCACGGATCATCCACCTCAACGCGCTCTGAGCTGCGCCAGGTGATGTACACGTTCCAGAAGAACGGAATCAGCGATGCGCCCAGCACAAAGGAGGAGATGGTGGAGAACTGGTTCATCCAGGTGAAGTTGTCCTCCACCAGGTAGTCGGCGTAACGGCGGGGCATACCTTCAACGCCCAGCCAGTGCTGGATCAGGAACGTGCCGTGGAAGCCCAGGAACAGCAGCCAGAAGTGGATCTTTCCGAGGCGCTCGTTGAGCATCTTGCCGGTGAATTTTGGCCACCAGAAGTAGAAGCCTGCGAACATCGCGAACACCACAGTGCCGAACACCACGTAGTGGAAGTGCGCCACCACGAAGTAGGAATCGGAGACGTGGAAGTCCAGCGGCGGGGACGCCAGGATGATGCCGGTGAGTCCGCCGAAGAGGAACGTGATGAGGAAGCCGAGGCTCCACAGCATGGGAGTCTCGAAGGTCAACGAGCCCCGCCACAGGGTGCCGATCCAGTTGAAGAACTTCACGCCGGTGGGTACCGCGATGAGCATGGTCATAAAGGAGAAGAAAGGCAGTAGCACCGAGCCAGTGACGTACATGTGGTGGGCCCACACGGTCACGGACAGGGCTGCGATGGCAATGGTGGCGTAGACCAGGCCCTTGTAGCCAAAGATCGGCTTGCGGCTGAAGACCGGGAAGATCTCCGAAACGATGCCGAAGAACGGCAGTGCGATGATGTAGACCTCGGGGTGGCCGAAGAACCAGAACAGGTGCTGCCAGAGTACGGCGCCGCCGTTTTCCGGATCGAAGATGTGCGCGCCGAAGCGGCGGTCGGCGCCGAGCGCGAACAGGGCTGCAGCCAGTGGCGGGAAGGCCATCAGTACGAGGATGGACGTCACCAGTGCGTTCCAGGTGAAGATGGGCATCCGCCACATGGTCATGCCCGGGGCGCGCATGCAGATGATGGTGGTGATGAAGTTGACCGCGCCCAGGATGGTGCCGAACCCGGACAGGGCAAGGCCGAAGACCCACAGGTCACCGCCGATGCCCGGGCTGAACGTTGTGTTGGACAGCGGCGCGTAGGCGAACCAGCCGAACGACGCCGCACCCTGCGGGGTGATGAATCCGGACACCGCGATGGTGGAGCCGAAGAGGAAGAACCAGAAGGCCAGCGCGTTCAGCCGCGGGAACGCGACATCGGGGGCGCCGATCTGCAGGGGCATGATGACGTTGGTGAAGCCGGCGAACAGCGGAGTGGCGAACATCAGCAGCATCACTGTGCCGTGCATCGTGAACAGCTGGTTGTACTGCTCCTTGGTCTGCAGGATCTGCATGCCGGGCTCGAAGAGCTCGGCCCGGATCAGCAGGGCCATGACGCCACCGAAGCAGAAGAACACAAACGACGCGATCAGGTACATGTACCCGATGGTCTTGTGGTCCGTGGAGGTGATCCAGTTGACGACGATGCGTCCCTTGGACCTAGGAACTACGGGAGCCTCAAGGGATCCGGCAGGTGCGGTTTGGGTATAAGTAGCCACGTCGCTCCCCTTACTTAATTTCGTTCAGGTTCGGGTTGCGGTCGTACTCTTCGCCGAGGAGTCCCGTGTTGCCGTCGGCCTTGAGCTTGTCCATGTGAGCCTGGAATTCGGCTTCGGAGACAACCTTGACGCGGAACAGCATTTCGGAGTGGTACTCACCGCAGAGTTCGGCGCACTTGCCGTCGTAGGTGCCCTCTTTAGTGGGGGTGAACCTGATGTAGTTGGTCTTGCCGGGGATCAGGTCGCGCTTCTGCAGGAAGGCCGGGACCCAGAAAGAGTGGATGACATCGCGGGAGTTGAGTTCGAGGTCAACTGACTTTCCAACCGGCAGGTACAGCGTCGGAAGCGCTTCCTTGTCGATGGTGTTACCCGTCAGATGTGCCTGGACTCCTGCTTCGTGGACATCCTCAGTAACGACCTCGCCGGACTTGTAGTTGAAGTCCCAGGCCCACTGCTTGCCGCGGACGTCAACAACGACGTCGGCCGGCTTGGAGCGGTCATCGATGGCCTGCTGATCGCGGTCGGTGAAGTAGAAGAACACCAGGACCATGAACAGCGGGATGGTCAGGTAGAAGACCTCCAACGGGAGATTAAAGCTGGTCTGCCGCGGGAAACCCGTGGTGCCCTTGCGGCGGCGATAGGCGACAAGGCACCAAACGATCAAACCCCACGTGATGATGCCCACAACAAGGGCGGCAATCCATGAGTTGACCCAGAGGTCCATGATCCGGTCAGTGTGATTGGTGGTGCCACGCTCGGTGGGCAGCCACCCCTTCTCTACCTCTGGCGAACATCCAGTCAAAACCAACGCGCCGGCAACTGCCAAGCCTGAGATCGTAGTGATCGTTTTGCGTCGGCTGCCGGTTCGGTTCTGCGAACTCACAGACGGCCCTTCCTACTTGTTGCTGTTGCCCGGCCACCCAAGGGGCCTTCCGGGCACACTAAAAGTTTTACTACTCGGTGTAGAGCTTACCGCTCTGCCGGGCGTTTCGCCCACATGTCGGCGCCGCGTCTCCGTGCCGTTTTTGGCGGACGGAAAGCAGGCGCCGGCATCGGGCGAAAGAACCGGGTCAGTGGAACGAATCACCGCAGGCGCAGGAGCCGCCGGCGTTGGGGTTGTCAATGGTGAAGCCCTGCTTGGAGATGGTGTCCTCGAAGTCGATGCTTGCACCGCTGAGGTACGGAACGCTCATCTTGTCCACTACAACTTCGACGCCGTCATAGTCACGGACGGCATCTCCGTCGAGGAGGCGTTCGTCGAAGTACAGCTGGTAGATGAGGCCGGAGCAGCCGCCGGGCTGGACGGCAACGCGGAGGCGGAGATCGGTCCGGCCTTCCTGCTCCAGGAGGCTGCGGACCTTGCCTGCTGCGACGTCGGTCAGTTTGACCTCGTGCGCGGCCAGTTCATCGCTGGCAGCGCCGGCGGTCTCGGTGATGTTCTCGTTGGTTGCGGTGCTCATTTGGCCTACCTTAGGACGGTCCTGGCGGCCCCGCGTCAGCGGTGCCTGCCCCTACGGATACGGTACGGGCTATAGCTACATGCTACTTCGGTCAGCCGTGTAGCTCTAACTCCTGACGTAACCAAGCCGGTCCGCTGGTTGTTCCCGACGGAGGACGAATGCCGGCATGCGCGGGGCATCCCGGTCAGGACAGGCCTTCGGAGTTCAGCCGGGCGAGCAGCAGCGCTTCAGCCACCACTGCGTTCCTGAAATCACCGAGATGAAGGGACTCGTTGGCACTGTGGGCGCGGGAATCGGGATCCTCAACTCCGGTCACCAGGATCTGGACGTCCGGGTAGACGTCCATCAGGTCGGCGATAAACGGAATCGACCCGCCGATTCCCATCTCCACCGCAGGAACACCCCAGGCCTCCCCCAGCGCCCACATGGCGAACGTCGCGGCCTTGGACGTGGTGTCGGTGAGGAACGACTTTCCGCTTTCCCCGGGAGTGAACACCACCTTTGCCCCAAAGGGTGCGTTGGCCTGGACGTGCCGTTCCACGGCTTCCATCGCTGCCGCTGGATCCTGGCCCGGCGCGAGGCGCAGGCTGAACTTGGCCCGCGCGCGCGGCAGGAGCGTATTTGAAGCCACGTCCACGGCGGGTGCGTCGAAGCCAATGATGGACAGGGCTGGCTTGGTCCACAATCGGGCGGCGATGCTGCCCGTGCCGGCGAGCAGGACGCCGTCGAGAACGGAGGAATCGGCACGGTACTCCGCTTCGGTCAGTTCTACTCCGACGTTGTCGTTCGACACCAGGCCTTCAATCGCGACGTTGCCCGCTGCGTCGTGCAGGGTGGCAATCAACCGGGACAGCAGGGTTGGCCCGTCCAGTACGGGTCCACCGAACATGCCCGAGTGGACGGCATGGTCCAATACCTGAACTTCAATGGTTCCGTCCACAAGGCCGCGCAGGCTGGTGGTCAGGGCGGGAATGCCCACCTTCCAGTTGCTGGAATCGGCCACCACGATCACATCGGCCCGCAGCAGTTCCCGGTGCGTTTCCAGGAAGGAACGGAAGGTGGGAGAACCAGCTTCTTCCTCCCCTTCGAAAAAGAACGTCACACCAAGACCAAATTCGGTGCCCAGAACCTCGGTCACTGCAGCATAGGCGGCCACGTGGGCCATGATTCCGGCCTTGTCGTCAGCAGCGCCGCGGCCATACAGCCTGCCGTCCCGTTCGACGGCGGTGAACGGCTCTGTTTCCCACAGCGCCGGGTCCCCGGCCGGTTGGACGTCGTGGTGGGCGTACAACAGGATGGTCGGCTTCCCTTCTGCCGCCAGGCGGCGTGCGACGACGGCAGGGCCGCCGGGGGTGCCGTCGTCCTTGTTACTGCGCAGGACTTGGACATCCTCGACTCCGGCGGCGCGCAACAGTTCCGCTACGGCCTGCGCGCTGGCCTCCAAGGGGGCAGGATCGAAACTCGGCCACGCGATGCCGGGAAGGGCCACAAGTTCCTTGAGCCGGTCCAGTGTGGTGCCGAAGGAACCTGCGACGGACAGCCTGAGTCCGTCCACGTCGATGGCCGGTGCAGGGTGACCGGAGCCGGGGGTGCTGGCGTCGGACGGATTGGCTGCTGGAATGGGAGTCATGGCGAACACAATACCCGCGCCGGATCTCCGCAGGCCGCAAGGTATTCTGTTCAAGTGTTCGGACGTAAAAAGGAAGCGCCAACGGCGCAGCAATCAATAGACCAGCAGGCCGCTGAAGCGGCAGCCCGGCAGGATGCCGCGTTGGGCAAGGGTGCGCCCACGCCCAAGCGCAAAGCCCAGGAGGCCGCCCGCAAACGGCCCCTGGTGCCGGAGGACCGCAAGGCGTCCAAGGCCGCTGAGCGCCAGGCCATCCAAGACCAGCGGACCAAAATGCGCCAGGCGCTCGATACAGGTGATGAGAAGTTCCTGCCCCTGCGCGACAAGGGTCCGCAGAAGCGTTATGCCCGCGACTACGTGGATGCGCGCTTCAGCCTGGGCGAATACCTGATGTTCGGCGCCCTCGTATTTGTCATCATTTCCCTGATCGTTCCGGCTTCCAGTGAGCAGATGGTTTATGTCCTGGGCGGTTTCTGGGTGATGTTCCTGGCCGTCTTTGTGGATGTGTTCATTCTGTCCCGGCAGCTCCGCAAAAAGCTCACCGGGAAGTTCGGCGAGGTTGAGCGTGGCACGGTCTGGTACGGCTCCATGCGCTCCCTGCAGTTCCGCAAACTGCGCCTGCCCAAGCCGCTCGTGAAGCGCGGGCAATACCCGTCCTGATACACGCGCCGGACCACCTGCCGGCAGCGCACCCCTTCTGAGACAGCAAAACCCCGGCAGCCAGACTGCCGGGGTTTTGTTGCTTAATCAGCTCTTGCGTCGGGCTTTCGCCAGGTCGCGGTTGATCCGTGCCGCCCAGAAAGGCCCCTCGTACAGGAAGGCCGTGTACCCCTGGACCAACGTGGCCCCGGCATCCAAGCGGTCCTGGACGTCTTTTGCCGTCTCGACTCCGCCGACGGACACCAGCGTGATCGCACCCCCGGTGGCCTCCCTAAGTCGGCGAAGGACTTCCAGTGAGCGCTGCTTCAGCGGTGCCCCGGACAGGCCCCCGGGCCGCATTCGTCGACCTTCGCGGCCGGCGACGCCAGCCCCTCACGCCCGATGGTGGTGTTGGTGGCGATAATGCCGTCCAGCCCAAGCTCCAGTGCCAGCTTGGCGACGTCGTCGATGTCCTCATCGCTGAGGTCCGGTGCGATCTTCACAAGCAGCGGGACGTGCCGGCCGGCAGCCTTGTCCGCTTCAGCCCCGACGGCGGTGAGCAGCGGGCGCAGTGTCTGGATATCCTGCAGAAGGCGCAGCCCGGGCGTGTTGGGGGAGCTGACATTGACCACCAGGTAGTCCGCTGCCGGGGCCAGGCTCCGGGCACTGATAAGGTAATCGGCCACGGCGTCGTCGAGCTCCACCACTTTGCTCTTGCCGATGTTCACTCCGATCACGGGGCGGACGTTGGGGTGCCTGCGCTGAAGGGCGGCGCGTGCAGCTTTGAGGCGCGGTTCGACGGCGGCCGCACCATCGTTGTTGAACCCCATCCGGTTAATGACAGCCCGGTCCTCGATCAGCCTGAAAAGACGCGGCTTCTCGTTGCCCGGCTGTGCCTGCCCGGTAATGGTCCCTACCTCGACATGGCCAAAGCCAAGTTCGGTGAGGGCCTCAATACCGAACCCCTCCTTGTCGAATCCGGCGGCAAGGCCGAACGGGGACGGGAAGGTCAGCCCAAAGGCAGAAGTCTGCAGCGAGGCCGCGGGCGCCGTGAACCGTTGCAGCAACCGTCCCGCGCCGGAAGTGTGGGCGAGCTTGATCCCCTTGAATCCGATCTTGTGGGCGCGTTCGGCGTCCATCCACGAAAAGGCCAGCCTGAAGAATGTCGGATATACGCGCATGGCTCTAGTTTTCCGTCTCGACCAGTCCAGACCAAACCGGGCGGACATAGACGCGGCCCCGGCTAGCATAAAGCCATGAGGTGGCAGCCAGATATCCTCGGTGACGGCTTCGAAGCCTGCACCTTCGAGGCCGCGGGCGACGACGGCGTCCAGCGCACCGCCACGCTGGTGCGGTTCCGTCCGGCGAAGGACCCAGCGGCCTCCGGCCGGCGGCGGACAGTTCTGTTCCTCCACGGTTGGAGCGACTACTTCTTCAATGTGGATCTCGCTCAGTTCTGGACACGCAGCGGCTACGGGTTCTACGCCTTGGACATGCACAACCACGGCCGCAGCCTGCGCCCGGAAACGCCGGGCGGCTATGTGGCGAACCTGGCGGACTATGACGATGAGATCGAGGCCGCCGTCGCCATCATTCGGGCCGACACGTACTCGCCGGACGTGGGAGCCGAGGTCCCCCTCACTCTGATGGGCCACTCCACTGGCGGCCTGGTGGCCGCCCTCTGGGTCAGCAGCCACCCCGGAGCAGCCTCGCAGCTGGTATTGAACAGTCCGTGGCTGGAGATGCACGGCAGCTCCCTGGTGCGTCGCGCTGCCTCCACAATGGTGGGACCCTTGGCGCGTTTCCGGCCTGAGGCTGTCCTGCGCCTGCCCGAGCGGGGATTCTATTGGCGGACCATCAGCAGCTCAGCCGAAGGCGAGTGGCCGCTTGACGACAGGTTCCGGCCGCCTATGGCATTCCCGCTCCGCGTTGGCTGGCTCAGTGCCATCCTGGCCGGGCACACGAAAGTGGCCCGTGGCCTGGGCATCGACATACCCATCCTGGTGTTGCTGTCCCGGGGCAGTGCCACCGGGCCGTTCTGGTCCGAGGAAATGCGGCGCACCGACGCGGTGCTGGACGTCAACATCATCGCCCTCCGCGCCCTGGCGCTGGGGCGAAGCGTCACGGTCGAACGGATCGACGGCGCGCTCCACGACGTCTTCCTCTCGCCTGCCAAAGTACGGGCCGACGCCTATGCACGGCTGGCACGCTGGCTGCGGGGTTACGGTACCGCCGAACCGGGCGCGGCGTCGACGGCGCCGCCGTAGCGCCGGTCCCGCTGGGCGTAGATTTCGACGGCGTCCCACAGGGTCCGTCGGTCGACGTCGGGCCACAGCGTGTCCATAAAGACGAACTCAGCGTACGCCGACTGCCACAGCAGGAAATTTGAGAGCCGCTGCTCCCCCGAGCTCCGCAGGAACAGGTCCACGTCCGGCAGGTCCGGTTCGTCCAGGAACTTCTGGATGGTTTTCTCGGTGATGGCGCCGGGCTTCAGCCGGCCTGCAGCAACCTCGGCGGCAATAGCTGATACGGCGTCGGTGATTTCCGCGCGGCCGCCGTAATTTACACACATGGTCAACGTGCAGGTGCTGTTGCCCGCGGTGAATTCCTCAGCCTCTTCAAGTTCGCGGATCACCGAGCCCCACAGCCTGGGACGCCGGCCGGACCACCGCACCCGGACACCCCACTCGTCCAGCTGGTTCCGCTGCCTTCGTAGCACGTCCTTGTTAAAACCCATCAGGAAGCGGACTTCCTCCGGTGAGCGACGCCAGTTTTCGGTGGAAAACGCATAGACACTCACGTATTCAATGCCCAGTTCGATAGCGCCCGCCATCACGTCCAGCAGGGCGGGCTCGCCGGCCTTGTGACCCTCGATCCGCGGCAGCCCCCGCTGGTTGGCCCAACGGCCGTTGCCGTCCATCACAATAGCCACATGGCGGGGACGAATTCGGCGGGGATCGCCGGGGCGACCGCGCCGGACGGGTGGGGATACGGTGCCACCACAGGGGTGGTCCGCTGCCGCCAAGGACTCTTCTTTTTTCCCAAGGCCACTGTCAGCCACGCTCCACATGTTTGAGGGATTTCAGGACACGTTCAAGGTGCCATTGCAGGTATACGGCCACCAGCCCCGCAGCTTCCCGGCGATGCGGCACCTGCGAACCGTCCGCCGTCGTCCAGTCCCCGGTCAGCAGGGCGCCCAAGAGGACGACGGTCTCCGCCGCCGGCGCAGGTGAACCGGGTGGCCTGCAGTCAGCGCAGACCATGCCCCCGAGCGGAGCCGAAAACGCCGTATGGGGGCCGGGCCGGCCGCAGCGGGCGCAGACGGTAAAACTCGGCGCCCAACCGCCGGTGGCGAGGGCCCGCAGGAGGTACGAATCGAGAATCAGTCCGGGCTCGTGTTCGGCCCGGCTCAGCGAGGCCAGCGCCCCCACCAGCAGGTTGTACTGGGCGGTGCCGGCTTCGCCGTCGACGTCGGTAAGTTTTTCCGCTGTTTCAGTCATGGCAGCGGCAACGGTATAGCGGCCGTAGTCTGCGGCGATGTTGCTGCCGTAGGCGCCCTTGGCAACAGCCTGGGTGACAATGTCCAGCGACTTTCCGGAGACCAACTGCAGGTCCGCAACCATAAACGGCTCCAGCCGCGCCCCGAACTTGCTGCTGGTCCGCCGGACTCCCTTGGCGACGGCACGGATCTGGCCGTGGTGCTTGGTCAGCAGTGTGATGATGCGGTCAGCCTCGCCCAGCTTGTGGGTACGGAGCACCACGGCGTCATCCCGGTAGGATCGGGCAGCAAAGGATTGTTGGACCACGGTTAATCTTCGCACTGAGTTCCGGAAAGCCGGCAACGCCGGTGCGTTGCGCGCCGGGAGTCCCCGCGCGCAACGTCTTCCGAATCAGGCGCGGGAATCCCGGATTGCACGGTTGACCGCCGAAATGACGGCCTTGAGCGATGACATGCTGGTGTTGGCATCAATACCGACGCCCCACAGGACCCGCTCCCCCACGGCACACTCGACATAGGCTGCGGCCATGGCGCTGCCGCCTTCCGAAAGGGCATGCTCGCTGTAGTCCAGCACGCGCACATCCATGCCGTCCTCGCGCAGGATGCTCAACAGCGCGGCGATGGGCCCGTTTCCCGTGCCGGTGCGACGGACCTGGACACCGTCAACGGCGAGCGAGGCGTGCAGGGTCATCCCGCCGTCGTCATCGGTTTCGGTGCTGACGGAACCGAGCGAGTAGCGGCCCCACTGGCCGTTCGTTTCGCTGGACGGCAGGTACTCGTCCTGGAAATGCTGCCACAACTGGGCGCCGCTGACTTCGCCGCCTACGGTATCGGTCTTCTTCTGGATGACGCCGGAGAATTCCATCTGGGCGCGGCGCGGCAGGTCCAGGCTGTGTTCGTTCTTGAGCAGGTAGGCCACGCCGCCCTTGCCGGACTGCGAGTTGACGCGGATGACGGCCTCATAGCTGCGGCCCAGGTCCTTGGGGTCAACCGGCAGGTACGGGACCTGCCAGGTGAAGTCCGCAACGTCCTTGCCGGCGGCGGCGGCATCCTTCTCGAGCGCCTCGAAACCCTTCTTGATGGCGTCCTGGTGCGAGCCTGAGAAAGCGGTGAACACGAGGTCGCCGCCGTAGGGGGAACGCTCGGCAACCGGCAGCTGGTTGCAGTACTCCACGGTGCGCCGGATCTCGTCGATGTCGGAGAAATCGATCATGGGATCGATGCCCTGGACGAACATGTTCAGGCCCAGGGTGACGAGGTCCACGTTGCCTGTCCGCTCGCCGTTGCCGAACAGGCAGCCCTCAATCCGGTCCGCGCCGGCCAGGTACCCCAGCTCGGCGGCGGCCACGCCGGTGCCCCGGTCATTGTGCGGGTGCAGGGACAGGATGATGCCCTCACGCGGGTGCAGGTTCCGGCTCATCCACTCAATGGAATCGGCGTAAACGTTCGGAGTGGCCATTTCCACCGTGGCGGGCAGGTTGATGATGACCTGGCTGTCGGCGGATGCTTCGAAGACGTCAGCGATGGCGTTGCAGACCCGGACGGCATAGTCCAGTTCGGTTCCGGTGAACGACTCCGGGGAGTATTCGTAGGTGATGTGCGTGTCAACGAGGGTTTCCTCGTACTTCTTGCACAGCCGGGCGCCCTGGAGCGCTATGTCCAGGATGCCGTCCTGGTCCTGGTTGAAGACCACGCGGCGCTGCAGGACGGACGTTGAGTTGTACAGGTGGACAATCGCCTGTTTTGCGCCGACCAGGGACTCATACGTCCGCTCGATCAGGTGCTCCCGCGCCTGGGTGAGGACCTGGATGGTGACGTCGTCCGGGATGTGGTTGCCGACGATGAGCTGGCGGACGAAGTCGAAATCGGTCTGGGAAGCAGACGGGAAGCCAACTTCAATTTCCTTGTAACCCATGCGGACCAGCAGATCGAACATCTTCATCTTGCGGGCCGGGCTCATCGGGTCAATCAGCGCCTGGTTGCCGTCACGCAGGTCCACGGCGCACCAGCGCGGGGCTTTGGTGATGACCTTGTCCGGCCACGTGCGGTCAGGCAGTTCAACGGTGATCTGATCCTGGAACGGACGGTAGCGGTGGGCTGGCATTCCGGAGGGCTTCTGTGCGTTTCGCATTACTATCGGGGCCTTTTCTGTGGTTCTTATCTGAAAGGTGGCCGGGCAACACAAACTCCGCGACGAGGATGGGCCTTGCGCTAAATCGCGTCTGAGGCCTCGCCGCGGCAGCTAAGAAGAAGGAGCTCTGCGCGCACCATTTGAGGGTAGCACGCGTGCGTAAGATGAGAGGGCACCACCGTCCTTATCGTCCAACATGCAGACGCCGCACTGGTGCCAGCGCCGGCCGCGGTCCGTCACACGAAGGAGCATCTGTGCCCATCTCGGGGATCGATCTGTCCAACATTGACCACACTGTCAGGCCGCAGGATGACCTGTACCAGCACGTGAACGGGTCCTGGCTCAAGGCCACGGAAATTCCGGATGACCGGCCACTTGAGGGAACGTTTACCGCACTGCGCGACGGAGCGGAGATCGCGGTCCGGGACATCATCGAGGAAGCAGCCGCCAAGGGTGATGCCGCCAGCGGGATAGAACGGAAGGTGGGCGAGCTCTACAACAGTTTCATGGACGAAGCCACCGTCGAAGCCAAGGGCATGGAGCCCATCCGCGGGCGCCTTGCCGAGGTTTTTGCCACCACCACCGTTGCCGACCTCGTGGCCCTGGCCGGGCGGCTGTTCCGGTCAGACGTTTCCGGGCTCTTCTATATATACCCGGCTCCGGACGCGGGCAACCCGGACCGCATCCTGCTCTACACCGGCCAGGGTGGCCTTGGGCTGCCGGATGAGTCCTATTACCGGGAAGAAAAGTTCGCCCCCATGGTCAAGGCCTATGGCGAACATGTCCGGGCCATGTTCGCCCTGGCGGGAGTGGCAGATCCGGAGTCAGCGGCCGCCCGCGTCGTTACTCTCGAAACCAGCCTGGCTTCCCATCACTGGGACAATGTCACCCTGCGCGACCCGCAGAAGACCTACAATCTCAAGTCCGCTGAGGAAGCAGCCACGCTGTTCCCGCTCTTTAACACCTGGTTCGAAGCTGCCGGGATCGACGCCGACAAGCGCAACGAGATAGTGGTGAGCACCCCGGACTTCTTCAGTGGGGCCGCAGGCCTGCTGGAGTCCGAACCGCTCTCCGTGTGGCAGGAGTGGCTGGCCCTCCGCGTCGTCAACAGTGCTGCCCCGTACCTGTCCTCCGAGTTCGTGGACGCCAACTTTGCCTTCTACGGAACAACCATCAGCGGCACACCCCGGAACAAGGACCGCTGGAAGCGGGCGGTCGCCGTCGTGGAAGCTGCACTCGGTGAGGCCGTCGGGCAGATTTACGTCTCGAAGCATTTCCCCGAAACCCACAAAGCCCGCATGCAGATCCTGGTGGCCAACCTGATCGAGGCCTACCGGCAGTCCATCACCGGCCTGGCCTGGATGGGCGAGGAAACCAAGGCCGAGGCCCTGCGGAAACTGGACGCATTCCGCGCCAAGATCGGATACCCCGACAAGTGGATCGATTACTCCGCTGTGGAAATCGATCCCACGGACCTACTCGGGAACGTCGAAAGGGCCCACAATGCCGACGTCGACCGCCACCTGGATGAGGTGGGCAAACCGGTGGACCTCAACAAGTGGCTTATGACACCGCAGACGGTGAACGCGTACTACCACCCGATGCTGAACGAGATCGTCTTCCCGGCCGCGATCCTGCAGTCCCCGTTCTTCACGGCGGACGCCGATGACGCCGTCAACTACGGCGGCATCGGGGCGGTGATCGGCCACGAGATCGGCCACGGGTTTGATGACCAGGGGTCACAGTTCGACGGCGGCGGCGCGCTGCGGAACTGGTGGAGCGAGGATGACCGGACAGCCTTTGAGGAGCTCACGGCGAAGCTGGTGGCACAGTACAACGCGTTGTCGCCATACGCGGCACCGGGGCACAACGTCAACGGCAAGCTAACGCTCGGGGAGAACATCGGCGACCTGGGTGGCCTGACCATCGCCTACAAGGCCTACCTCCTCAGCCTTGACGGCCGGGAACCCGAGGTGCTGGACGGGCTGACGGGGCAGCAGCGGTTCTTCGCGTCCTGGGCCGCTGGCTGGCGGCAGGTGATCCGGTCCGAAGAGGCCATCAGGAGGCTTGCCACTGATCCCCACTCCCCCAACGAGTTCAGGACCAACGCCATCGCCAGTAACCTGGACGCATTTCACGAGGCCTTTAGCGTGACCGACCAGGACGGCATGTGGATGCCGCCGGAAGCTCGCGTCAGCATCTGGTAGTCACACACCAGAAGACACATCTCCAGTAGAC
The DNA here is from genome assembly GCF_009911795.1 of Pseudarthrobacter psychrotolerans. Taxonomy (NCBI): domain Bacteria; kingdom Bacillati; phylum Actinomycetota; class Actinomycetes; order Micrococcales; family Micrococcaceae; genus Pseudarthrobacter; species Pseudarthrobacter psychrotolerans. The sequence goes on from NZ_CP047898.1 coordinate 1,049,696, forward strand.
AAAGAGAGGCGGGGCCGCTTGGCCCCGCCTCTCTTTGTCTACTGGGTGTTGCCGTCAGCCCCGGACGATCAGCACCGGGTTGGCCTTCTGGCACACGGTGTCGCCGGCCGTCTGGTTGACGATGTCCTCGGGCAGTGCCACCGCTGCTCCGGCGCCGTAGGTTGCCCCGGTGGTGAAGTCCGTTCCAAGGTAGACCTGGACTCCGGCGACGCGAGGTGCAAGCTGGACCTGGGCGGCCGGGATGCCCAGCAGCGCAGCCACGTCAGCTGCGACGTCGGCGAATTCAGTACCGTAGTAGACAACGCTCTGCGCCACCGGTGTGGCTTCCAACGGCCCGGATTGGGTGAAGCCACCGGTGATCAGGGCCTGAACGATTTCCTTGGAGCGTCCCGGGATGCCGCTGCCGTTGGCCACGGTGACTGGTTGCAGCGCCTTGTCATACGGCGGCACAGCTGGTGCGGTTGCTGTTGGGAGTGCCGGCGTTTCCGTCGTCGCCGGGGATGGCGTGGTGGGTGCTGTTGGATCGGTCAGGTCCACGTCCTGGCGGAGGGCCGCAAACAGCTGGGACCCTGCGGGCTCCGCAATCTGCAGGCGGTTGATGTCCGTGACTGCAGGCGTGGTGGGCACAGCCACAAACGCCACCTTGCTGATATCGATGTCCTTCAGCCGGCTGCCGATACTCACGAGCGACGGCACGGAGGCCAGCCCCTCATCCACCGTGAGGTTTTTGGTCACGACATCTGCAATCGTCAGCATTTTGGAGGGATCGGACAGCGTGCCGTCGTCCTTGATCTTGCGCGTGAGGGAGGACAGGAATCCTTGCTGTGCCCTGATCCGGCCGAGATCGCCGCCGTCGGCGAAGGCGTGCCGGGTCCGAAGGAAGGCAAGTGCCATTTCGCCCTTAACCGAGGATGTGCCCTTCGGCAGGCGCAGCCGGGAGTCCGGATCGTAGACGGCGTCACTGATGCACACGTCAACGCCGCCCACCGCGTTGGAGAGTTCCTTCACGGCGTTGAAGTCCGCCATCATGAAGTGATCGATCTGCAGGCCAGTCAGTTTGTTGACCGTGTCTACGGCGCAGCCGATGCCGGCTTCATTCATGGCCTCGTTGATCATGACACCGGTGCGGGCAGGATAAGTCCGTTTGGTCTTCTGGTCGGTGCACTCCGGAATGTCGACCAGCAGGTCCCTGGGAAAGCTGATGACGCTGACGCGCTTGTTGTCGGCCGATACGTCCATCAGCATCATGACGTCGGACTTGCCGTAACCTGTCGAGTCCTCCACAGCGCCGTACTCCGCGTTTGCGCCGTCCCTGGTATCCGAGCCGAGGATCAGGATCTGCATCCGGTCCGATTTGTCCTCTGTCTTCGCCGTGCCACCGGCGTTCAGCGGCGCTGTGGTGATGTTCGACTGAAACCGCAAATACCAATACCCTGCGAAGCCAAGGCCGCCGACCACCAGGATGGTGACCACGGCAGTGGTCACTTTCAGCCACGCCGGCATCCGGCTCCGGGATCCGAGATGCCGGGCAACGCCGACGGCGGTGGCATCAGCGTGGCGGGAGACCGGACCGGTCCCGGCTGACGCGTCAGCTCCGTACTCGCGATTGTCGCGGCCTCGCCCCATGTGTGGTGTACCTTCCTCGAAAAAAAATTGAATCCGGCCTATTTTAGTTGCCCAGTCTGGGAACTTCCCGACGACCGGCCGGGGTAAGACGAACGTGCTGCGTCAGAAGCCCAGTTTGACCAGCTGCTTCGGGTCACGCTGCCAGTCCTTGGCCACCTTCACATGCAGGTCAAGGTAGATGCGGGCGCCGAGCAGAGCCTCGATCCCCTTGCGTGCGTTGGTGCCGACTTCGCGGAGGCGCGCCCCGCCCTTGCCGATGATGATGGCCTTCTGTGACGAACGTTCGACATAGAGATTAACCCGGACGTCGAGGAAAGGCCGGTCTTCGGGCCGGCCCTCACGCGGAACGATCTCATCGACGACGACGGCAAGGGAGTGCGGCAATTCGTCGCGGACGCCTTCGAGGGCAGCTTCCCGGATGAGTTCGGCGATCATCACGGCTTCGGGTTCGTCCGTCAGGTGCCCGTCCGGATACAGGGGCGGCGACGCCGGCATGTGGCTGATCAGGACGTCGGCGAGAGTGTCCACCTGGAACCCGTCGGTGGCCGAGACGGGGACGATGTCCTTCCAACCGTCCTCCCCGATGACATCCCGGCCCAGGGCCGCGACGGCGAGCAGTTGCTCGGTGAGCGCCTGCCGGTCCACAGTGTCCGCCTTGGTGACGATCGCGATGACCGGTTTGTTGCCGATGGCGGCGAGCTGGGCGGCGATGTACTTGTCGCCCGGGCCGATCTTCTCGTTGGCGGGAAGGCAGAAGCCGATCGCGTCGACCTCGGCGAGGGTGTCGGCGACGAGTTCGTTCAGCCGCTTTCCCAACAGTGTGCGGGGGCGGTGCAGGCCGGGGGTATCGACCAGGATCAGCTGGGCGTCATCGCGGTGCACGATCCCCCGGATGGTGTGGCGCGTGGTCTGCGGTTTGGCGGAGGTGATCGCCACCTTCTGGCCTACCAGGGCGTTCGTCAGGGTTGATTTGCCCGCGTTCGGCCGCCCGACGAGGACCGCAAAGCCTGCCCTGTAGCCGCCGAAGTCTTTTGCGGCTGAATCCGGGTTGGCCGGAGGGTTATTTTTCTTGCTCACGTGGAACTCCCTGCTGGGTTGCTTCAGCCTCGTCGAGGAGGTCTTCAAGGTCAGTGTCTACTTTTGGTGCTGCTGCGGCAATGATGTGGCTGACGCGGTTGCGGCGTCCCTCAAGCCGTTCGGCGAGCAGCGAGATGCCGTCCACCTCCACGCGGCTGCCCACAATGGGAACGCGGCCCAGGGCCTTGGCCAGCAGCCCGCCCACGGTGTCAACTTCGTCGTCGTCGAGCTCGATATTGAACAGTTCTCCGAGGTCGTCGATGCTCATCCGGGCGCTGACCCGGTAGGAACCGCCGCCCAGGGCCACGGCCTCGGCGCTTTCGGTGTCATACTCGTCCACGATCTCGCCGACGATTTCCTCGATGAGATCCTCGAGGGTGACAAGGCCCGCCGTGCCGCCGTATTCGTCGATCACGATGGCAACGTGTGTTGACTCCTTCTGCAGTTCCCGCAGCAGGTCGCTCACCGGCTTGGACTCCGGGACGTACCGGACCTCGCGGGCCAGGGCTTCGACCGGCGGCTGTTCGTCGTCGGGTCCCAGCTCATGAAGCGTCGCCGCGACGTCCTTGAGGTAGACGATTCCGAGGATCTGGTCCGTGTTGTCGCGGATCACGGGGATCCGCGAATAGCCAGAACGCAGGAACATCGACATGGCCCGCCTCAGGCTGGAGCCGGCGTCGATGCTGAGGATATCCGTCCGGGGCACCATCACCGCGCGCACCAGGGTATCGCCGAAGTCAAAGACCGATTGGATCATTTCCGCTTCGGTGTCTTCGATCATGTCCGATTCGGAGGCCCGGTCGACGAGTTCGCGGAATTCCTGTTCGCTGAAGAATCCGTCATCGCCAGCCGGAGCGCCGGGAGCGGCGGCACTGCCCAGCGCCACGAGCCACCCGGGGATGGGACCGAGGACCCATGTCAGGAACCTGATCGGCGATGCCGTATACCGGACCACTGCGGCCGAATGGAGCCTGCCGATCTGCCGCGGGGAAACCCCGACGATGACGAAGCCGAGCAGGGCCATAATCCCGGTGGCCGCCAGCCCGGCCAGCCAGACGTTGTCCAGCAGGCTGTGGAGCAGGACGGCCACGGCCACGGCCGACGCCATCTCAAACCAGACACGCCAGAACCGCAAAGCCCGGATGTGGGCCACCGGCTGGGCCAGGATGCGCTTCATGGCGTTTCCGCGGCTTTTCAGCAGGGCGTCTTCGGCGTCATGCCGGGGAAGGAACGTGAACGCGGCCTCGGCTGCGGTCAGGAGTGCTGCGGTGCTGAGGAACGCCAGTGCCATGCCGACAAGGAGCAGGGGCGTCACTGTGTGGTCTCGGCGGGTGCTTCTTTGCCGGTGAAGCCGGAAAGCAGCTGGCGCTGGAGGCCGAACATCTCTTCCTTTTCCTCGGGCTCTGCATGGTCATAGCCGAGCAGGTGGAGGATCCCGTGCGTAGTCAGGAGCAACATTTCATCCTGCAGGGAGTGCCCGGCGTTGACAGCCTGAACCTGCGCGACCTGGGGGCACACGGCAATGTCACCCAGCATCCCTTGCGGGGTGGGCCGGTCCGGTGTACCGGGGGTCAGTTCGTCCATGGGGACCGAGAGCACGTCTGTGGATCCCGGCTCGTCCATCAGCTCGATGTGGAGCTTTTCCATGGCTGGTTCATCCACCAGGAGGATGGAGAGTTCAGCCTGCGGGTGGATATACAGCTGTTCGAAAACGTACCGGGACAGTGACACAAGCTCCGCTTCATCAACCTGGATGCCGGACTCGTTGTTAACCTCAATGCTCACGCGTTTTCCCCCCGCTTTTCCCGGCTTACCGAGTGTTTAACTTTGTTCCGCTGGACATCATCCCAGAGACTGTAGGCACGCACGATGTCACCCACAAGACGATGGCGGACAACGTCAGTGGAGTCCAGGACGGTGAAGTTCACGTCCTCGATTCCCTGCAGGATCTCCTCCACGATCCGCAGCCCTGAGCGTGTGTCGAAGGGAAGGTCCACCTGGGTGACGTCTCCGGTGACCACCATTTTGGACCCGAAGCCCAAACGCGTAAGAAACATCTTCATCTGTGCCGGTGTGGTGTTCTGCGCTTCGTCCAGGATGATGAAGGCGTCGTTGAGCGTGCGCCCCCGCATGTAAGCCAGCGGCGCCACTTCGATGGTCCCGGCGGCCATCAGGCGCGGGATGGCCTCGGGGTCCATCATGTCGTGCAGCGCGTCGTACAACGGGCGCAGGTAGGGATCGATCTTGTCGCTCAGGGTGCCCGGCAGGAATCCCAGCCGCTCGCCGGCCTCGACTGCGGGCCTGGTCAGGATAATACGGCTGACTTCCTTCTGCTGCAGCGCCTGGACAGCCTTGGCCATCGCGAGGTACGTCTTGCCCGTACCCGCAGGGCCAATCCCGAAGATCACCGTGTTCGCGTCAATCGCGTCCACGTAGTTCTTCTGGTTCAGGGTCTTGGGCCGGATGGTCTTCCCCCGGCTGGAGAGGATGTCATGGGTGAGGACGTCCACAGGGTTCTGCAATGACTGGCTGCGGAGCAACGAGACGAGCTGCTGCAACACCGCGGGGCTGATGACTGTGCCACGGGCCACGAGACCGCGCACTTCGTGCAGCAGCCGCATGATGCGGGGAACTTCGTTGGCAGGGCCGCTGATGGACAGTTCGTTTCCACGGACGTGGAAGTTAACGGTCGGGAACTGCTCTTCGATGTAACGCAAGGCCTCATCATGGCTGCCGAGCGATTGGACCATCTGATCGGAGTTGTCGAAGAGAACCACCTCCGTCCGGACACCGGGAAGTGAATGGGGGAATTCTCCGGCGGCGCGTTCAGTATTGAGCCGGCGCTTTCCGTTCGCTGATTCAGTCATGGTGCTGGCCCGCAGGCCTGTGGTCTCCTCCAGTTCGAAACTTAAATGCCGCCGGCTGCTGCGTGGGCGGGGCTGTTGCCGAGCACGCGGGAGCCAGCGGAGTCCTTCTATCTTACGCCAGGCGGCGCCTCCCAGCAGCGCCCGGCGGTCTCCGGCAAGGGCTCCTGTCACCTGCCTACTGCGGGACGGTCGGCGTCTTTAGGTATCAACTTCATATCGGGCTCATATCGTTCCCGTTGCAGTTGCGCCGCCGGCCCGGATTCGGTCCTTTTGGCGGGGCTGGCTATGCGATGCTGGAAATCAAGGCCGTCGGGGGACCGGCTCACGGGGCCCAGGCCTCACCATTTCACAGCCAGGAAGGACAGGGCCACGAGAGTGCCGGAAACAGCGACCCCCCTCACTTCCAGACGCGCCGCGCCGCGTTTCCGTCCGCAACGTCTCCTGGGTCTCCTGCCGGCATTCCTCCTTCTCACCGGTTGCATCGCGGACCCCAGCCCTGAGCCCAACCTGACGGCAAACTCCAGCCCGGCCGCCACCGGCTCCCCGGGGGCACCTTCCACCAGCGCGCCCCTGGAAACCACGCAGTCATCCAACAAGGCACCGGTCTACTGGATTGGCCGGAGCAACAGCAACGTTTTCCTCTACCGGGAATTCCGGGACGTCCCGGCGCAGGAGAATCCAGTGACACGTGCCCTGAGGGCCATGATGTCCGAGAAACCGCTGGACCCGGACTTCTTCACGCCCTGGCAGAATCCCGAGAAACTCGCCTCGTCCATCTCCGGCAAAAACGTCATCACCGTCGACGTCTCGGAGGATGCCTTTAACAGCAATCTCGACGCCGACATGGCCGGCCGCGCCATCCAACAGCTGGTCTTCACGGCCACGGCAGCGGCAGCAAGTTCCGGCCTGATCGATTCAGGCCAGCAGATCCAGGTCAGGATCCTGGTCGACAGCCACACCGATTACGTGGCCTTCAACCACGTCCAGCTTGGCGCTCCCATGTCCCGCTCCAACGGGATGGTGGCGCCAGTCTGGATCATCGATCCGCAGGAAGGGACCGACCTGGCCGGCGGAAGCGTCAAGATCAGCGGCCGCAGCACGGTCCCGGGCGGTAAGCTCCGGTGGCAGATCCTGCGGGCCGAAGCGAACGGGGACAAGTCGCCCTACCTGACCGGGGAGACCACTGCAGCTGCCGAGGCGGCCCAGCCGGGACTTTTCACCCTTGCCCTTAGCCTGTCGGCGGGAAGTTACGAGCTCCGCGTTTCGCAGGTGGATGCGGCGGGCAGCGGCCAGGAGCTGAACGTGGATTCGCGGAACTTCAAAGTCCGGTAGCCGACCGCGGCGGGCAGACTCAGGATACCGGGGCCGTCCAGCGTCCCAGTACATCACTCGCCAGAACAAGCGCTGCCGGTCCGGCCGTGGATGACCTCAGGACGTGGTGACCCAGGAGCGCCGTCACGGCGCCGGCGTCGCAGAGCCGGGTGACTTCGCGGGGACTGATTCCGCCTTCCGGGCCAACAATGAGCAAAATTTCCAGCGGCCCGGCGTCGGCCTGACTGGCCTGCCATGATTCCAGGACGGAACGGAGCGGCCGGACCGCGTCTTCGTGCAGGATTATGGCCAGATCCGCTGCCGTCACGGCGGCCACAAGGCCAGGCGTTTCAACGGCGGCGCGCACTTCGGGGATCCAGGCGCGGCGTGCCTGTTTGGCGGCGGCAGTGACCACGGATTGCCATTTTGCGTGGGCCTTGGCGGCGCGCTCACCCTTCCAGCGGACGATCGACCGCTCGGACTGCCAAGGAACTACGGCGTCGATCCCCAGTTCAGTTGCCGTTTCCACGGCCATTTCATCGCGGTCCCCCTTGGCCAGCGCCTGGACCAGCACGAGCCGGATATCGGGCTGGTGCTCCACTACGAGGGCGGAGCATTCCACGGTGAGCTCTGCGGGCGACGCCGAAACGACAGTTCCCGTCAGCCGCTTTCCGGCGCCGTCGGCAATGTCCACCGCTTCTCCGGGAGCAAGCCGCTTCACGGTCACTGCGTGGCGTGCCTCCGGACCGTGAAGGACAAAGCGGCTGCCGGTCACCAGCTCGTCCAGCGACCCGGCAGCGGTGAAGAAAACGGGATTGCTCACCGCTACAGGTTCCCGAACCGGTCCCGCAGCTTGGCAAAGACGCCGCCGCTGGCAGCCAGCTTGCCTTCCGTGAATTGCTCGCCCCGCAGCTTTGCCAGCTGACGCAGGAGATCCTCCTGCGCGGCATCCAGCTTCGCCGGCGTCTCCACCTGCAAATGGACCATCAGGTCCCCGCGGCCGTAACCGCGCAGGTGCGTTACGCCGAGTCCACGGAGCGTGATGATCTCCCCGGACTGCGTCCCCGCCTTGACGTCGATCTCCTGCAGCCCGTCAAACGTTTCCAGTGACAGCTCAGTGCCCAAGGCGGCGGCGGTCATCGGGATGTGAAGTGTTGCGTGCAGGTCGTCACCGTCGCGGGCGTAGGTGGCGTCGTTGTTGACCCGGAGTTCCACGTACAGGTCGCCCGACGGCCCTCCGGCCGGGCCTGCTTCGCCCTGCCCGGAAAGCTGGATCCGGGTGCCTGTGGCAACACCGGCCGGCACCTTGATGGTGAGCGACCGCCGGCTGCGGATGCGGCCCTGGCCGCTGCATTCGTTGCAGGGATCCTTGATGACCGTGCCAAAGCCTTCGCAGCTGCCACACGGGGCCGCCGTCATGACCTGGCCCAGGATGGAGCGCACCGCGCGCTGGACCTGGCCGCTGCCGCCGCAGATATCGCAGCGGACAGGGTGGCTTCCTTCGCGGCAGCATGAGCCGTTGCAGGTGGGGCAGGTGACAGCGGTGTCCACTTCGAGTTTCCGGTTGACGCCGAACACGGCATCGCGGAGTTCGATCCGGACACTGATCAGCGCGTCCTGGCCCCGGCGGACCCGGGACGCGGGGCCGGAGGTACCGCCGGCACCGAAGAACGTGTCGAAGATGTCCTGGAACGCAAAGCCCTGACCGGAGTATCCGCCGCCGCCGGATCCGTTGTCGGTGCCGTTCTCGTTGCCGGTGGTGTCATAGATCCGGCGCTTCTGCGGGTCCGAAAGTACTTCGTAGGCATGGGTCACGGCCTTGAAGCGGTCCGATGCATCGTCCCCGGGGTTTACGTCCGGGTGAAGAGTGCGGGCCAGCTTGCGGTAGGCCTTCTTGATCTCTTCCCCGGTGGCTTCCGCCGAGACTCCGAGGACGTCGTAGTGGCTGCTCAAAGTTCGTATCTCTTCCTTGTTGTACTGCCGGCAGCCGGGCTGCCGGCACTGCTCTTCGTGCCTGGACCGTGGTGTTGTTACGGACCCAGAATTCTTGAAAGGTAACGGGCTACTGCCCTGACGGCGGCCATGGTGGTGGGATAGTCCATCCGGGTGGGGCCCAGCACACCGATCTTGGCGGTGCTGTCAGGTCCGTAGCCCGTGGCCACCACGGAGGCCTCCGCGAGCCCGTCGTAAGGGTTTTCACGCCCGATACTGACTGCCACGCCCCTGGGATCCTGTGCCATGTCACTCAGGAGGCGCAGCAGGACAACCTGCTCCTCAAGGGCTTCCAGGACCGGTCCGATACTGAGCGGAAAATCCACGTTGGAGCGGGCAAGGTTCGCCGTTCCGGCCATGACCATGCGTTCCTCGCGGCTGTTATGAGCGAGCGTTTCCAGCCCCTGGGCCAATGCCTGGGCAGCCGCGCGCTGACCCGGGCTGACGGAGGAAACGACTCCCGGTAGCGACGGCGTCAGCCGGCTCAGCGAAGTGCCCGCCAACGATCCGAGGAAGTGTGCGCGCAGGGCGGCGATGGCGTCGTCGCCGAGGTCCTGGCCGACATCGATCACGCGCTGCTCGACTTTGCCCGTGGTGGCGATAAGGACCACCAGGACCTGCCTGGGCGCGAGCAGGACGAATTCGATATGGCGGATGGTGGCGCGGCTCAGATGGGGGTACTGGACCACGGCGACCTGGTTGGTCAGCTGTGACAGCATCCTGACGGTCCTGTCCAGGACGTCGTCCAGATCGTCCGAGCCCTCCAGCAGCGACTGGATTGCACGCCGTTCCGCCTGGGACAGCGGCTTTACCGCTGAAATCTGGTCCACGAAAAGCCGATAGCCTTTGTCCGTGGGAATCCGTCCGGCGCTGGTATGCGGGGCCGTGATCAGGCCTTCGTCTTCCAGGGCCGCCATGTCGTTGCGGATGGTGGCGCTGGACACTCCGAGGTGATGGCGTTCCACGAGCGCTTTGGAACCCACTGGCTCGCGGGAGTGCACATAGTCCTCCACGATGGCGCGCAGTACTTCGAGTTTGCGCGGCTCGCTCATACTCCACCTCCGTCCGTGGTCACTGCAGGGTTAGCACTCGACATGCCTAAGTGCTAACAGTCTAATATGAGTCACCCCGTTGTTAGCATTGGTACCGCTCCGGGCGAAATTCCGGGCCAGGATCTAGCGGCAAGGCGGAATCAATCCATGCAGTACCAGAACTGGGGTCCGCAGGAGATCACCGCGCCCGTCAGAAGCGAACTCCCCGAGGTTCCTGTGGAACGCGGCATGGTTCTCGAAGACGCCCAGTCAGGCTGGGTGGGGCGGTGACCCGGGTGGAGAAGTCCGGCGGCATGCATGTCGTGGCCCTCGAAGACCGGCGCGGAAAGTCCCGGTCCTTCCGGCTTGGCTTCGGGTTCCTGCTGGAGGGACAACCCATCCGGCTCGTTCCCCCGGCGCCCAGGCAGCCTGCCGCCGTGGTCGCCGGCCGGACCGCGTCCGGCTCGGTCCGTGTGGCCGGCCAGCGGGCCCAGGTGGCCAAGGCGAGCCGAATCTGGGTAGAAGGAAAACACGACGCCGAACTTGTGGAAAAAGTCTGGGGTGACGATCTCCGCATCGAGGGCATCGTCGTCGAGCCTTTGCACGGCATTGACGACCTGGCAGGGCGGTGGCAGCGTTCGGTCCCGGCCCGGGCCGGCGGCTGGGGGTCCTCGTAGACCACCTGGTCCCGGACTCGAAGGAGTCGCGAATCGCTGCAAACGTGATGGCCTCCCCCGGCGCGGCCGGGAATGTCTTGATCGTCGGGCACCCTTACGTTGACGTATGGCAGGCTATCCGTCCCGCTGTCCTGGGCATCGAACAATGGCCGGTGGTGCCCCGCGGGCAGGACTGGAAAACCGGCATCCTGGCAGCGTTCGGCTGGCCGCACTCCACTAAGGAAGACATCGGGCTTGGCTGGCAAAAGCTGCTCGGTGCTGTCCGCAGCTACGCGGATCTGGAAGCATCACTGCTCGGGAGGGTGGAGGAAGTCATCGACTTCCTGACGGTCCCGTAGCGCCGAATCCGGCTGCTGGCGGCGGCATTCGGTGGCCGAACCAGTATTCTTGGTATTGCGGAGGCTGCCGTTGTTTCAGTCCGGCATACTCCAACCCAGCACCATTGCACTTTCGAAGGAAGAAAACCGTGGCACAAAACGCACGCGAGCACCGGGACGACCACGGCGGCCAGGGCCGTTCCGAGTACCAGGGCGTTCCGGCAAATGCGCTGCCCCTGACGGCCAGCGAAGATCGCCAGTGGGCCACGCTGGCACACTTTGGCGGGATCCTCGGCTGTGTTCCGTCACTGCTGATCTACCTGATTTTCCGTGAGCGCGGGCCGTTTACCGCCCAGGAATCCAAGGAAGCGCTGAACTTCAGCCTGCCGCCCACCATTGCGGCGCTGGTGGCCAATGTCCTGGTTTTCATTCCGGTGGTGGGAAACATCTTCGCCGTCATCGCCACGCTGATTTGGCTTGCCCTGACCTGCTTCTCAGTATCCGCAGGCATCCATGTCAACAAGGGCCAGCCCCACCGCTACCAGTACAACCTGCGCTGGATCAAGTAATCCCCAGCAACGCGGGGTCACTCCCGGCCCAATCCGGCAAGGATATGGGGCCGGAAGTGACCCCGCGTTGCTTTAAGCGGTTCAGTCCGGCAGGATCCTGCGGACCACGGCGTCGGCCAGCAGTCGGCCTTTAAGGGTCAATACCAGCTTGCCGTGGAACGCGGCCGGGACCTCCACGAGGCCGTCGGCAATGAGCCCTGCCACGGCGTGGCGGCCGTGTTCGGCCAGCGTTGACGTTGCCAGCCCGGACACGAGCCGGGCCTCGAGCATCACACGCTCCACGTCGCGGGTTTCGGCGTCGAGCGTTTCCCGCCCGGCGGCCGGTGACAGCCCCTGCGCGAGCCGTCCGGCGTAGGCGGTAGGGTGCTTGACGTTCCACCACCGCACTCCTCCGACGTGTGAGTGTGCGCCCGGTCCGATCCCCCACCAGTCGTCCCCCGCCAGTACGCCAGGTTGTGCCGGCATGCCTGCTCCGGAGTCCGGGCCCAGTTGCTGACCTCATACCAGCTGAGGCCCGCAGCACCGATCAGCTCGTCGGCGAGTTCGTACTTGTCGGCGTGGTCGTCGTCGTCGATTCCCGGAACTTCACCCCGGCGGATCTGGGCGGCCAGCTTGGTGCCGTCCTCCACGATCAGTGCGTAGGCACTGATGTGGTCAGGCTGGTACGACAGAGCCGTCTCCAATGAGAACCGCCAGTCATCCAGGGACTCCCCCGGCGTCCCGTAGATAAGATCCAGGCTTACAGCCAGTCCGGCATCGCGCGCCCATTGCACCACCTTCGGTACGCGGCTGGGCGTGTGCGTGCGGTCAAGGACTTTCAGGACGTGGGGAACGGCAGACTGCATGCCAAACGAAACCCGGGTGAAACCGGCATCGGCCAGCAGTTGCAGGGATGCAGGGGTGACCGAGTCCGGGTTTGCTTCGGTGGTCACTTCGGCGCCGGGTTCCAGGCCCCAGTGCCCGACGGCGGCCGTCAGGATCCGCGCGAGGTCCTCCGCGGGGAGCAGCGTAGGGGTGCCGCCGCCGAAGAAGACAGTGCTCAGGCGCCGGTCCGGAAGACCGGAGGCCCGCAGGACAGTGGCTGCAAAATCCACCTCGGACACGGCTGTAGTGGCGTAGGCGTCCTGCGACGCTCCGCCGCCCAGCTCGGTGGCCGTATAGGTGTTGAAGTCACAGTATCCGCAACGCACCGCGCAGAACGGGATGTGCACATACAGCCCGAAGGCCCGGTCCGCCGAACCGGCCACTGCCTGGGCGGGCAGCAGGCCGTCCGACGGCGCCGGGTCGCCGAGGGGCAGAATGCTAGGCATTGCAGGGGCCTCCGGTGTTGCCGGCCACTGTCATCACTACTTCTTCGCCTTGTCCTTGGACTCGTCGGTAGTAAGCGCAGCGATGAAGGCTTCCTGGGGAACCTCAACGCGGCCCACCATCTTCATCCGCTTTTTGCCTTCCTTCTGCTTCTCCAGCAGTTTGCGCTTCCGCGAAATGTCGCCGCCGTAGCACTTGGCCAGGACGTCCTTGCGGATGGCGCGGATGCTTTCCCGGGCGATGATCCTGGAGCCGATGGCAGCCTGGATGGGCACCTCGAACTGCTGCCGGGGAATCAGCTCGCGCAGTTTGCCGGTCATCATCACACCGTAGGCGTAGGCCTTCTCGCGGTGCGTGATGGCGGAGAAGGCATCCACCTGTTCGCCCTGGAGCATGATGTCCACCTTGACCAGGTCGGCCACCTGCTCGCCGTCTGCCTTCCAGTCCAGCGAGCCGTAGCCCCGGGTCTTGGATTTGAGGATGTCAAAGAAATCGAACACGATCTCAGCGAGCGGCAGCCGGTACCGGATTTCGACCCTGTCCTCTGACAGGTAGTCCATGCCGCCGATGACGCCGCGGCGGCTCTGGCAGAGTTCCATGATGGCGCCCACAAACTCATTCGGTGCCAGGATGGTGGCAGCCACCATCGGCTCGCGGACCTCGGCGATCTTGCCGGAAGGGTATTCGCTGGGGTTGGTCACGTGGACCACTTTCTTGTCCTCCAGCGTTACCTCGTACTCCACGTTGGGGCAGTGGAGATCAGGTCAAGATTGTATTCGCGCTCGAGCCGCTCCCTGGTGATTTCCAGGTGGAGCAGGCCGAGGAAACCGACGCGGAAGCCGAAGCCGAGCGCAGCCGACGTTTCGGGCTCATAGACCAGCGCCGCATCGTTGAGCATCAGCTTCTCCAGCGCATCGCGGAGTACCGGATAGTCCGTGCCATCCAGCGGATACAGGCCGGAGAAGACCATCGGCTTGGCATCCGCATAGCCGGGAAGGGACTGCGTGGCAGGCTTGGCAAGGTTGGTGACGGTGTCGCCAACCTTGGACAGGCGGACGTCCTTCACACCGGTGATGAGGTAGCCCACTTCGCCCACACCGAGGCCTTTGGAAGGGGTGGGCTCCGGGGAGCTCACCCCGATCTCGAGAAGTTCGTGGGTGGCGCGGGTGGACATCATCTGGATGCGTTCACGGGGTGGAGCATGCCGTCAACAACGCGGACGTAGGTGACCACACCGCGGTACGTGTCGTAGACCGAGTCGAAGATCATGGCGCGCGCGGGGGCATTCGGGTCACCCACGGGGGCCGGCAGGTCACGGACGATCTTGTCCAGGAGTACCTCGACGCCCATGCCGGTCTTGCCGGAGACGCGGAGCACGTCGTCGGGGTCGCCGCCGATCAGGCTGGCGAGTTCGGCCGCGTACTTCTCGGGCTGGGCTGCCGGGAGGTCGATCTTGTTCAGCACCGGGATGATAGTGAGGTTGTTTTCCATCGCCAGGTACAGGTTCGCGAGGGTCTGGGCCTCGATGCCCTGCGCCGCGTCAACGAGCAGCACTGCACCTTCGCAGGCGGCCAGCGAACGGGACACCTCGTAGGTGAAGTCCACGTGGCCGGGCGTGTCGATCATGTTCAGCGCGTAGCTGGTGCCGTCGAGCTCCCAGGGCATCCGGACCGCCTGGGACTTAATCGTGATGCCGCGTTCGCGCTCAATGTCCATGCGATCCAGGTACTGGGCCTTCATATCGCGGGACTTAACCACCCCGGTGTACTGCAGCATGCGGTCGGCCAAGGTGGACTTGCCGTGGTCAATGTGCGCGATGATGCAGAAATTCCGAATGATGGCCGGATCTGTCGCGGCGGGCACCGGGCGGTGCGGGCCATGGGAGACACGCAGGGTCCTTACTGTTGGCATTCGCGCGGCCACCGCCAGGACGCACCGAAGGCACCCTGCGGCTGGACCGCACATTTGGAACTTCCAGTCTCCCACGTCCGGGCGCATCGTATTGCATTCACATCAAACCGGTACCAGGGCCCGAAGATAGTCTTGCCCCATGCCTACCAACCTCCGCTCCTTGGCCAACGCCGTCCGGATATCCGTCAGGTTCCTGCAGAAGTTCCGTTCAGGTCCAACCGGATCTGCCGGAACGGCCACGCCCACGCCGGCCCGCCACGCACCGCCTCCCAGGCCGGCCACGTCCGGCGCCTATCCTGGCGACTTCAACGGAACAGCAGCCATCCGGTACGCCCCGCAGCCCGACGGCAGTCCCGACCCCGGCGAGATTGTATGGGCGTGGGTTCCATATGAAGAGGACCACAGCCGGGGCAAAGACCGCCCTGTTCTGCTGGTGGGAAAGAACGGGCGGTACCTGCTGGGCGTGATGCTCACCAGCAAGGACCACGACCAGGCCGGCAACCGGACCGGAGAGTACGTGGACATAGGGACCGGCAGCTGGGACCGTCAGCGGCGGCCCAGCGAGGCGAACCTTGGGCGGATCCTTCAGGTCAGCCCGGACGCCATCCGGCGCGAAGGTGCTGTTCTGGACCGGAAACGCTTCGATCTGGTGGCTGCAGGTATCCGGCGGCGACACGGCTGGAAATAGCCCGCCAAATGGCCAGCTTCCGGGGGTCTGCTATTCTATATAGCTGTGTGTCCGTGCAGGTCGACGGCCACTGATGGTTGGCCGCCATAGGTATCCCCACGCCGCTCAGTCAATGGCCAATCTGAAAGCCCTCTAGACCATTTCCGCATTAAAAAGAGAGTTCACACGTGGCTAATATCAAGTCCCAGAAGAAGCGCATCCTTACCAACGAGAAGGCCCGCCTGCGCAACAACGCAGTCAAGTCTGAGCTGAAGACGGCCATCCGCGCCGTCAACACCGCCGTTGAGTCCACCGACAAGGATGCAGCTTCCGCTGCCCTGCTTGTTGCCGGCCGCAAGCTGGACAAGGCTGTCAGCAAGGGTGTTCTGCACAAGAACAACGCAGCAAACCGCAAGTCGGCCATCTCCAAGAAGGTCAACGCGCTGTAAGGTTTCCAGTTCACCTGAACTGATGATTGTGGCCGGCACCCGATGGGTGCCGGCCGCACATCTTTAAGCCGTCAGTGCCACGCGGTCAGACCCACCCGCCGCAGTCCGCAATGGGCTGGAGTCAGTGCCCGCGCACAGAGGTTGCAATGACGGTCACCGCATGTTCAACGGCATAGACAGGATCGCGCGAAAGACCCTTGACCTGCGCATCAGCCTCGGCAGTGGCCTGGATGGAGCGGACCAGGCCCTCCGGGGTCCACCGGCGCACATCGCGCTGGGCCTGCTCCACAAGCCAGGGCTGCATGCCCAGTTCCCGGGCGATCTGCGCCGGGGACCCCTGGGCGCCGGCAACTTTGGCCACCGTCCGGAGCTTGGCTGCCAGCGCCGCCACCAACGGAACCGGATCGGCTCCGGTGGCCAGCGCGTGGCGAAGGGTGGAGAGCGCTACTGGCCCGTTTCCGGCCATGGCGGCGTCCGCGACCTTGAAGGCCGTGGCTTCGATCCGGCCGCCGTAGTAGCGGTCCACCATCTCCGGGGTCACTGCACCGGTGGCATCTGCGATCAGTTGGCTGCACGCCGCCGCGAGTTCCGAAAGGTTGGCGCCGACGGCATTGACCAGCGTCTGTACGGCGTCCGAGCTGATTTTCCGTCCGGCGGCCCTGAATTCAGTTGCCACGAACGTGGCCTTATCCGCATCCTTCTTCAGGGGCTGGCAGTCCACTACGGGCCAGCCGCCCGCTTTGACGGCATCGAGGAGCTTCTTGCCGCGGACTCCCCCGGCGTGGCGCAGGACGAGCACCGCATCCGGCTCCGGGCGGGCCAGGTAGGTCAGTGCGTCGGCCAGGAAGGCATCGTTCATGCTTTCAACGCCTTCGACCTCGATCAGTTTGCGCTCACCGAAAAGGGAGGGGCTGACGTTCATGGCGAGGGTCCCGGTTTCGTAGGTGCCGGCCGTGAGGCGGCTGACTTCGACGTCGGGGAACGCCGTTCGCACCTGGGCGCGGATATGGTCCATGGCACGGATGCCGAGGTATTCCTCCGGTCCGCCCACCAGGACGATTTCGGCAGGCGTCACGTCCCGCCAGGTGGCCGTGTTGGACGCCGGAGTCCTGGTTCGTGTGGTCTGGGCTGCGGCCATGGTGGATTCCTCCCGGAAATTCTGGTGCAGTGTCTAAGCCTGCCACGGTGGGACGCCGCCACCAAGCCGGGGCGACGTCGGTCCGGGCCGCGTTGGTCCGGCCCCGACCGCGCCAACGCGGTCCGCAGGTGCCGTTCCGCGAGGTCCAACACCGATACCGTCCGGGCGTGCAGTGCCAGGACCCCCCGGAACACCTGACGCGGCCGGACGGTCAGCCACACACCTGCAAAGGTCAGGATGGAAAGCAACACCATGGTCAGGAGGCCGAACGGGCCTTCGGGCCAGGGCAGCGCAGCTCCCGGCAACCCGGCCGTGATCCGTGCGGTCCCCGCCACCCCTGCGCTGAAAGTGCCTGCCACAGCGATCAGGACGGTGGCCAGCCACGGTGCGGCAACCACCAATGGGACAGCTGCCGTTCCCAGCAATGTCACCGGTGCTACGAGCGGCGCGGCCATCAGGTTCGCGAGCAGCGAGTACGTCGAGAACTGGGGCTGCAGGAGCACAATCACCGGGCCGCACAGCAACTGCGCGGAGAGCGGGACGGCCCAGGCCGCGGCTGCCCAGCGTGGAATGACTGCTGGAGTCCAGTCAATCATCCGCCGGCCCAGGACGATGATGCCCAGCGTTGCGAGTACTGACAGCAGGAAGCCAAAGCTTGTACCGAGGCCGGGGTCGATCAGCAGCAGCCCCATCACGGCGAGGCAGAGGAAACTGAATCCACGGCCCATCCGGCCCCCTGCCAGCGATGCGACTGCGATTGAACCCATCAGCGCAGCGCGGAGGACGCTGGCGTCCGGGCCCACGAGCACCACAAACATTGCCAGGCCGGTCAGCGCCAGTCCTGCTGCGGGGAGCCGCGGCAGGCGAAGGCTGCGGGCGGCGATCAGCAGCGCGCCCAGAATTAGGCTGCAGTTGGCGCCGCTGACCGCGGTCAGGTGGGTCATGCCTACCGTCTTCATCGCCGCATTGAGCCCTACGTCCAGGGCGCTGGTATCTCCGGTGACCATGCCAGGCAGGAGACCGGCCGGATCGGCGGCAAGGAAGGACGCAGCGGAAACGTACCGGACGCGCAGGTCCTTCGCTACGAGCTGCCAGCCCGGGGCGTCGGCATCATCCACTCCTGCACCGCTGCCGGGTCCGGCGCCGGCACGGGGTGGCAAGGAGGCCGACAGGATCGCGGCTTCCTGCTGGCCTGCGTCCGGTGGCTTCAGCTTGCCGGCGGTCCTGATCGCCTGGCCGGGCACCAGGTTTCCCCAGCCTTTGCCGCCCATGACCACCACCGCGGCACGGGTACGGATGACCCGGCCGCTGACGGTGACCTCCTCCGTCCGCGCCGCTACCGACCACCGTTCGGGCGGCCCCGCGCTTCCCGGGAGGGTCATGGCCCGCGGGGATCCGGTGACTTCCAGGATGGCCACCACGGAGTTGCCGGCGGTAACCGCCTCCGCGAGAGGCCCATCATTGCGCTGCGACGAGGCGACGGCCGAATGGGCGGCGGCCACGGCAGCCAGCATCAAGGCAACTGCGGTGGTCATCAGGAAGCTGCGCCGGCCTGCCGCCAGCGCCCGGCCGCGCGAAGCCCGGATCAACAGGCACGTGGCCAATAGCACCAAACCGCAGCACAGCCCTACCAGCGCCATAGGGGTAAGCCAGACGCCGGCGACTGCGGCACTCCAGACGAGGAAGGCGGGTAGTGCCAGCCTGACGTCGGTACGCCGGCGCGGTGCATCCGTTGGCGAGGTCGCTGGCTCCTGGCCACGGAGTTTCGCTCCGACGCGTTCACCCAGCCCGCGGACCGTCAGCCCTCCGGTTTTGACACTGGCGGCCTTTAGCTTTCGGGCCCGGTCCCCGGCGGGCGTGTCCACGGGAGCAGTCTGAGCCGCGGGAACCCGCTGGCCCTGCACGGCCGAGTCAACAAAGCGGCTCCACGGGCTGCGTCCGGCCATATCAGATACCTACCAGGGGAAGGAGTGTTTCGAGCATCTTGGGACCCACACCGTCCACGGCATCGAGCTCCTCGACCGACTTGAAGGGGCCGTGTTCCTTGCGCCAGTCCAGGATCCGCTGCGCCAGCACCGGTCCAACTTTCGGCAGGGCGTCGAGTTCTTCCACGCCTGCTGTGTTGAGGTTGACCTTTCCTCCTGCTGACGCGGTCCCGCCGCCGCCAGTCCCCTCCCCCGCTTCCCCGGATGGGCCGGACGAACCGGCGGGGATTTCTTCGCCGGACCGGGGAACGTAGAGCTTCTGCCCGTCCGTCAGGACGGCAGCAAGGTTGAGGCGGTTCAGGTCTGCGGTGGGCGTGCCGCCGCCTGCCGCGGCGACTGCTTCGTGAACCCGGCTGCCAGCGGGCAACTGCACAATCCCGGGCACAGCGATTGCCCCGGCCACATGGACAATGACCGTGCCGGCCTGTGGGCTTTCCGGTGGCAGTTCAGGAGGCCCTGCCCCGCGGGACTCCTGGCCTTGGCTTCCTTCCCCCGTGGGCAGGCTGCCCTGCGCGCGGATGTCACCGAGTGCTACGACTTCGGGCTGACCGGCAGCAACCTGTGACCAGAACCAGGCGCCGCCCAGCACCGCGAGTGCGGCGATGAGCAGGGCGACCCGAAGGCCCACCCGCCATCTCAGGGCCGGTCCCGTCTTACCCGTACCGGGAGGGGACCCGTCAGCAGCCCCCGAAGCGGAGGCGTCAGCGGGAAGGTGAGCACCGCCGTCGTACTCAAAGACCTTTTCCCCGTCGGTCAGCAGAAGCCCCGGGCCGGCTCCCAGTGTGGACCGCAGCCGGTCCCGGGCATGCCGGGCCCCCTGGCGTGCTGCTGCTCCAGCGTCCCGGCGTGACATGCACCCAACGCTAGGGAAGCACGGCCGCCGGTGACAGTCCCGGCTATACCTATGTGGAAACGGCTACGTGGAAACTGCGGGGAGCTCCGGTTCCGGGCTCCGCACAGTTGCGCTGCTCTCCCCCACGATCACCGCGAGCACGCCAAGTCCGGCGTGGGCGGCCAGGACGGCGGGGAGGGAGCTGATCTGGGCTGGCGGACAGCTTGGCAGGGCTGCGGACAGCCTGGCTGCCAAAGCTTCTGCCTCGGCCGGATTCCCGAAGTGGTGGACGGCGAGGCGGGCCTGGCCGTCAGGGCGCGACGCGGCGTCACCGGCGGCCAGCTCCTCGAGCCGGGCAACAGCTTTGGCCGCTGATCTGACCTTTTCCAGCGGCACGATCTTTCCGTCGTCGACGGCAAGGATGGGTTTGATGGCGAACATGGTCCCCAGCAGCGAGGCGGCCGCGCCGATCCGCCCGCCCCGGCGGAGCTGTTCAAGGCTGGGCACGTAGAAGTAGACCTTGGTGCGCGCGAACTGCTCCGCCGCCGCGGCGGCTACAGCTGTGGCGTCACTCCCTGCCGCGGCTGCTGCCACCGCGGCCTGCACGCCCATGCCCAGCGCCATGCCCACCGTGCCGGAGTCGAGGATTTCCACAGGGATGGTCACCCGGCTGGCCGCCAGCCGGGCCGCATCCGCGGTCCCGGACAAGCCGCCGGAAATGTGGATGGAGACCACGCTTTCATAGCCCAGGCGTTCGGCGGCCAGGAACACCTGTTCAAACTGTCCGGGTGACGGGCGGGACGTTTTGACCGACGTGCCACTGGCTAGTGCCAGCGCAATGGTTTCGGTGATGTCGTCTTCACCCTCGCCGTAGATTTCCGCGCCCACCATAACGGGCATCGGGATGACAGTCAGTCGTCCGTCACCGGCACACGAATGCACCCAGTCGGCCGGCAGCGCGGAGGCAGAGTCGGTCACCACTGCGGTACGGACGACGACGGCGGGCGCCGCCGGGACTGGCGACGGTGGCGTGCCCTGGCGCGGCGCGGGACGGAGGGCAGCCAGACGCTCCCGAAGCCAGAGCCACGCGGCGGCGTCACGGTCGGGCAAGAGCGCCTCCTGGTTTAGGGCCGGCCGCCGGTTGGGCCCGGCGGCCGGTGCCCCGGGCTAGGCCGGGACGATGTTGACCAGTTTAGGCGCTCGCACGATCACCGTGCGGATGCCGCGGCCGTCAAGCGCGCGCTGGACGTTTTCGCTGGCCAGCGCCAGTTGGCGCAGTTCGTCTTCGCCGATCCCGGGCGAGACTTCGAGGCGGTCACGGACCTTGCCCTGGACCTGGACTACGGCGGTGACGGTCTCCTGGACCAGCAGCGCGTCGTCGTGCACCGGCCAGCCGGCGTTCGCCACGGACGCCGGGTGACCCAGGACGTTCCACATGTCCTCCGCGGTGTAGGGCGCGAAGAGGCTCAGGATGACGGCAACGGCTTCCGCGGCCTCCCGGACGGCGGGATCCGCCCCGCCGGCCCCGGCGGCTGCATCTATGGTTTTGCGTGTCGCATTGACCAGCTCCATCAGCTTGGCCACCACCACGTTGAACTTGTTGGTGTCCAGCAGCGCGGCGGCGTCAGCGATGGTGCGGTGCGTGACAGAGCGCAGGGCCCGGTCACCGGCGGTCACATCGGCACCAGGCTCACTGGTGACGTCCTGCGCAATGCGCCAGGCGCGGGCCAGGAACTTTGCGGAGCCCGACGGCGAAACGTCCGCCCAGTCGACGTCGTCCTCCGGCGGGGACGCGAAGATCATGGTCAGGCGCACAGCGTCCACGCCGTACTTGTCCAGCTGCTCACTGAGGTCTACGCCGTTGCCCAGAGACTTGCTCATGGCCTTGCCGCCGTTGAGGACCTGGCCCTGGTTCAGCAGCGCACTGAACGGTTCGTCGGCGTCGATCATGCCGAGGTCGTGGATGACCTTGGTAAAGAACCGGGCGTACAGCAGGTGCAGGATGGCGTGCTCCACGCCGCCCACATACTGCCCCACGGGCATCCACTCGTTGATCTTCGCCGGATCAAACGGGCCCTCGGTGTACTGCGGCGAGACGAACCGCAGGAAGTACCAGGACGAATCCACAAAGGTGTCCATGGTGTCGGTATCGCGCTTGGCCGGCGCGTGGCAGTTGGGGCAGTCAACGTTTACCCATGCTTCAGCGGCAGCCAGCGGTGACGTGCCCTTCGGGGACAGGTCCTCGCCGCGCAGGTCCGCCGGCAGCCTGACAGGCAACTGCTCGTCGGGCACAGGAACCTCGCCGCAGGCAGGGCAGTGGATGATCGGGATGGGCGTCCCCCAGAACCGCTGGCGGCTCAGCAGCCAGTCACGCAGGCGGAAGTTGACGAACTTCTCGCCGGTGCCCTGCTTTTCGAGGATGTCAATGGCAGCCGGAATGGCCTCTGCCTTCGGCAGCCCATCGAGGATGCCTGAGTTGATCAGGGTGCCCTCGCCCGAGGTGGCCTTGCCGGAAACCGTGGGATCCTCTTCACCGGTGTCCAGCACTGCGCGGACGGGCAGGTCGAACGTCTTGGCAAAGTCGAGGTCGCGCTGGTCGTGCGCCGGGACGGCCATGATGGCGCCCGTGCCGTAGTCGGCCAGGACGTAGTCAGCCGCCCAGACCGGCAGTTTTTCGCCGTTCAGCGGGTTGACGGCATAGCGGCCGGTGAAGACGCCCGTCTTTTCACGCTCGGTGGACTGGCGTTCGATTTCGGTCAGCGCCTTGACCTGTTCGCGGTAGGCATCCAGGGCGGCGGCGTGTTCGTCCGTGACAAGTTCGACGGCGATCGGCGCGTCGGCCGCGACAACAAAGAACGTGGCACCGTACAGGGTGTCCGGGCGGGTGGTGAAGACGGTGACGTCCTTGGCGGGCTTGCCGCCGTCGGCTTCGATCACAAAGTTGACGTGGGCACCTTCGGAGCGGCCGATCCAGTTCTTCTGCATCGCCAGCACACGCTCAGGCCAGTGGCCGCGCAGTTCGTCCATGTCATCGAGCAGCCGGTCAGCGTACTCGGTGATCTTGAAGTACCACTGGTTCAGGGACTTCTTGGTGACCGGAGTGCCGCAGCGTTCGCAGGCGCCGTTGACCACCTGTTCATTGGCCAGGACGGTCTGGTCCTTGGGGCACCAGTTGACCGGGGAATCCTTGCGGTACGCCAGGCCCCGCTCGTAGAAGCGCTTGAACAGCCACTGGGTCCAGCGGTAGTACTCGGGGTCCGAGGTGTGCACCCGCCGGGACCAGTCCGCCGAGATCGCGTAACGCTTGAACGACGCCGCCTGGGTGTCGATGTTGGCGTACGTCCACTCGCTTGGGTGGGCGTTGCGCTTGATGGCGGCGTTTTCCGCCGGCAGACCGAAGGAGTCCCAGCCGATCGGGTGCAGGACGTCGAAGCCCTTTTGCCGCAGGTAGCGGGCCACAACATCGCCCATGGCAAAGGCCTCGGCGTGGCCCATGTGCAGGTCACCCGAGGGGTACGGGAACATGTCCAGCACGTAGCGGCGCTCGCGGGAACCATCATCCACCGGTGTGAAAACCTTAAGGTCTTCCCACACCTGCGGCCATTTGGCCTCCATTGCCGCGAAGCTGTAGGCACCCTCTTCGGGTGTTTCCGCCGCCACTGCTGCTGTTCCGGTCTCTGTCTCCGGCTGAACGCTCACTGCTGCCCTCTTCTGTTCTGTTGTGGCATCGGTGCTGCCACAACGGTCTGATCCCCTCTGCTGCCGGCCCGGCAAACTTGCCCGGACACACAAAAGCCCCTCTCCATGGAGGGGCAGCCGCGCGGCATTCCGGTTGTTTCCGGACACCGGGCGGCTAGCTAAGCAGAAGGATCGCACGCATAGGACTACTTTAGCGCACCCGCCCCTTCACTTAAACGTAAGTCGCCACGAGCTGGGTGAAGTTGGGGTAAGGCCGCAAGAGAATCCGCGCCCGGCAGGAAGCGGGGAAGGCGGCCCCTCGCCCGGGTGTGGTGGGCACCCGTGGGGGGGCTCACAGCTGCGCGGGCCCCGACACGAGCTTGCGAGTGTTGGGAGCAGCTGGGGACGGGCGGGGCAGGGGCCGCCTTCCTCGCGGAGGTAAGGCGGCCCCACTTTCGGGGCCTCCGGCCTACTTCACGTCCTCGTCGACCCAATCCATGGACTTCGTGACCGCCTTCTTCCAGAGGCGCATCTGCCGGTCCTGCTCGGCCTTGTCCAACTTCGGTTCCCACCGCTTGTCTTCGGCCCAGTTGGCCGAGCACTCGCCCAGGTCCTTCCAGAAGCCGACGGCGAGTCCGGCAGCGTAGGCGGCGCCCAGTGCGGTGGTCTCCACTACCTTCGGCCGGATCACCGGGACGCCCAGGATGTCCGCCTGGAACTGCATCAGCGCATCGTTGGCCACCATGCCGCCGTCGACCTTCAGCTCAGTGAGCGGAACGCCGGAGTCAGCGTTGACTGCGTCCAGTACCTCGCGGGTCTGGAAGGCCGTGGCCTCCAGCGCTGCCCGGGCGATGTGGTTCTTGTTGACGAACCGGGTCAGGCCCACGATGGCGCCGCGGGCATCCGAACGCCAGTACGGGGCGAAAAGCCCCGAGAAGGCAGGAACGATGTAGACGCCGCCGTTGTCCTCAACGGCGGCCGCCAGCGTTTCCACTTCCGGCGCGCTGCTGATCATGCCGAGGTTGTCCCGGAGCCACTGAATCAGGGAACCGGTGACCGCGATGGAGCCTTCCAGCGCATAGTGCGTGGGGGCATCTCCGAGCTTGTACCCGACCGTGGTGAGCAGTCCGTTCTTCGAGTGAACGATCTCCTCGCCGGTGTTGAAGATCAGGAAGCAGCCGGTGCCGTACGTGTTCTTGGCTTCACCGGCCTCGAACGCCGCCTGGCCGAACGTCGCGGCCTGCTGGTCACCGAGGATGCCGGCAACGGGAACTTCGCGCAGCAACTGGGAGGTGTGCACGCTGCCGTAGACCTCCGAGGAGGACTTAATGGCCGGCATCATGCTCAGCGGTACTCCGAAGATGCCCAGGATCTCCTCATCCCAGCTCAGCGTTTCGAGGTCCATGAACAGGGTGCGGGAGGCGTTGGTGACGTCCGTGGCGTGCACGCCGCCGTCAACACCGCCGGTCAGGTTCCAGAGGACCCAGGAATCGGTGTTTCCGAAGACCAGGTCACCGGCGTCCGCCTTGGCCCGGGCGCCGTCGACGTTGTCCAGGATCCACTTGATCTTTGTCCCGGAGAAATACGTGGCCAGGGGCAGACCCACCTTCTGCTTGAACCGCTCCGGCCCGCCGTCCTTCGCCAGCTCATCAACGATGTCCTGGGTCCTGGTGTCCTGCCAGACAATCGCGTTATAGACGGCGTCGCCCGTGGTTTTGTCCCAGACGACGGCGGTCTCGCGCTGATTGGTAATCCCGACGGCGGCGATATCGTGCCGGGTCAGGTTCGCCTTGGAGAGCGCGGAAGCGATCACCTCGCGGGTGTTGTTCCAGATCTCGGCAGGGTTGTGCTCTACCCAGCCCGCCTGCGGGAAGATCTGCTCGTGCTCCATCTGGCCCGAGGACACGATAGTGCCGCTGTGGTCAAAGATGATGGCGCGGGAGCTGGTGGTGCCCTGGTCGATGGCGATTACGTATTGGTTCATGGTGACGTCCTTGTCTGTATTTTTTGTGTGTGTTTTTGAAGCAGTTACTAGCCGGCGAGGGCAGGCATGATCATGGGAACCCAGAGCGCGACCAGACCGGCCAGCGTCCCGCCAATCAGCGGCCCCACCACGGGGATCCACGAGTAGGCCCAGTCACTTGAGCCCTTGCCCTTGATGGGCAGGAGTGCGTGTGCGATGCGCGGCCCGAGGTCACGGGCGGGATTGATGGCATAGCCCGTCGGTCCGCCCAGTGATGCACCGATGCCCACCACGAGCAGGGCGACCGCCAGCGGCCCCAGGCCCGAGGGCGTCCCGCCAAGCGTCAGGATGACGAATACCAGGACGAACGTGCCGATGATCTCCGTGACGAGGTTCCACGGTACGGATCGGATGGCCGGCCCGGTGGAGAACGTCGCGAGCTTGTTGGCTGCCACGGGCTCGGCATCGAAATGCTGCTTGTACGCGGCCCAACAAACGACCGCGCCCAGGAAGGCGCCAAGCAGTTCACCACCGAAGTAGGTGAACGTGGACGCGACATCTACCGGGACGCCTTTGGCATACTCCTTGCCGCCCTTGACCAGTAGGCCCAGCGTGACGGCGGGATTGAGGTGGGCGCCGGATTTGGCGGCAACGAAGACACCGCAGAAGACGGCGATGCCCCACCCCAGGTCACCATCAGGAACCCGCCGCTGTTGCCTTTTGTGCCCTTCAGGGCAACGTTGGCCACGACACCGCAACCCAGCAGGGTGAGCATCGCCGTTCCGAAGACTTCGGAAAGAAAAACAATTCCAAGAGACATCATTGACTCCTCTATTTTCTATTTTGCGGTCCTTCGCGGGTTGAAGGACCGTTGAACCGGAGCGCTTTGACGCCCCGGCTGCAGCCTGGCCTGCCTAGGCCACCAGGCTGTGGATCTGCACGCCGTGGAGGCGCTCCAGCACCTCCCGGGCACGTTGGATCTCGTCAGCCCTGGCCGCCGCGTCCCAGCCGAACGGACCGGAAAGGACATCGGCTACCTCGACGAGGAGTTCACCGGTCACCAGCCCCGGAAGGCCAGCGACGTACGCCGGACCAGGACATCGATGAGGTGCCCGATCTGCTCATTCCGGGCCATGAACTCCAACTCCCGGACACTGAGTTCACGGGTGGAACGGAGCAGCCTGTCCGGGCCGGCATCAAGGTAGCGGATCACGTCGTCTGCCCTCGTGCCGTAACGCGTCAGCAGGACGGCGGAGCGGTCAGCATCCCGCCCGGCACCCATGTGCGCCTTGATCCAGTTCTGGATGCCGGCCTCATCCTCGGGGAAGCCGGCACCGCCTCCGATGGCCAGCTTCGCCGTCGAGACCTTCCGTTCCATTCCCAGCTCGGCAAGCACATCATTTGCCATGTGCTCGGCCAACGCCCGGAATGTGGTCCACTTGCCGCCCACCAGGCTGAGTACGACGGCGGTTCCGGCGCCGGGCGCCCCGGCATCCGGGGTGCGCCGTTCGATGCTGTAGTCGCGCGAGACAAACCCGGGCTGGGTGGCGTCGTGGCGTGGCAGCGGGCGGACGCCGGAGAACGTGTAGACGATCTGGTCACGCTGCACGCTGATGTCCGGGAAGACGTGGCCGATCAGGTTGAAGAAGTACTCGATCTCCTCATCCGTGCACACCGCGTCCTTCGTCATGTCCGCGTTGATATCAGTGGTTCCCACCAGGACCCGGTCGCCCATGGGGTAGATGAGGACGATCCGGCCGTCCGTGTGTTCAAAGAAGATCTCCCTGCCTTTGCAGGCCTCGAGCAGGACCGGGTGGTCCAGCACGATGTGCGATCCCTTTGTGCCGCCCATAAAGGCCGACGCCGCCCCCATGGCTTCGTTGGTTAGGTCCACCCAGGCGCCGGTGGTGTTGACGATGACGTCCGCGGTGAAATCGAACAGCTCGCCTGTCAGTTCGTCGCGGAGCTGGACCGTGGTGCCGGACTGTGTGACAGCCCCGCCGAGAGAATGAAGTGCGAGGTAGTTGCTCGCCCGGGCTGTTGAGCTTTCCGGTCCGCCGTTGCCCTTTCCTGCCTTTTCGCCGTCCTGGAGCACATCGAGCGTGAGCCGCTCGGGGTTATGCACAGAGGCGTCGAAGTATGTGGCAGCGTATTTGATGCCGGGGTGCAGCTGCGGCAGCTCGGCGAGGGCCCGCTTCCGTCCGCGGAACTGGTGGCGCGGCACGGCACCGCCGTCGCGGGAAAACGAGTCATACATGCTCAGACCCAGTTTGATCAGGAACGCACCACGCTCCTTGGGCTTGCCCTGCTGTTTGTGCGTGAGGAACCGCAAGGGTGCGGACAGGACGCCGGAAAAGGTGCTGAAGATGGGGATGGTGGTCTGGAGGGGCTTCACATAGTGCGGTGCGATCCGCAGGAGGCGGTTGCGTTCCACCACGGATTCCCGGACGAGACGGAATTCCCCGTTTTCCAGGTAACGGATGCCGCCGTGAATCATGTGTGAGGACGCACCGCTGGCACCCTGGCAGTAGTCGCCACGCTCCACCAGGGCCACGTCCACTCCCTGCAGGGCGAGGTCCCGGAAAGTTCCCACACCGTTGATGCCACCGCCGATGATCAATACCTTGGCGTGCGGACGTTTCCGCAGACCCTGCACAGATGCACGCGGCACCGGGCTGTGGGCGGGCGTGGTTCCGCTGTGGCTGAATGAATCTTTGATTCCCAAAACTGCTCCCTGGGTTTATTGGCGTGCCGGCATCCGCCGGACGCACCGTCGTTCTTCAACTATTGTTTGGAGTAATGGAAAATGGAGTCAAGCACTATGCACAAACGTGCAGAATGGAGTCCGAATGACGCCTTCCCGGCACTCAGATGCGCTCAGGGCTGCACAGATGTATTACCTCCAGGACCTGACCATGGACGCGATCGCCCGGGAACTGCGGACGTCCCGGTCCACCGTTTCCAGGCTCCTTTCGGCCGCCAGGGACACAGGTTTGGTACAGATCCAGATCCGCAACCCGCTGGATACCGGCCCCGAACTCGAAAGCATGATCCGGCGCGAGTACAGCGTTGACGTGCACGTGGTTCCGGTGGTGGAGTCCCTGAACGAGGCGGAAACCCTGGACCGGGTGGCAATCCAGGCGGCTCGGACCATCGGCCCCCTGGTGGATTCCAACGCGATCATCGGCGTCGCGTGGGGATCAACGCTCAGCGCCGTCAGCAGGCACCTCACCCGCAAGATCACGCACGATACCGTGGTGGTCCAGCTGAACGGTGCCGGCAACATGCACACCACCGGCATCACGTACGCGAGTGACATCATGCGCCGCTTCGGAAGTGCCTACGGCGCCCGCGTGGAGCAGTTCCCTGTTCCCGCATTCTTTGACCATGCGGCCACCAAAACCGCCATGTGGAATGAGCGCAGCGTGCAGCGCATCCTGGACCTGCAGGCCCGGATGAGCATCGCCATCTTTGGCGTTGGATCCGTGCACGCCGACTACCCGAGCCACGTCTACGCGGGTGGCTACCTCGACGAAAGCGACCTCAAGGTGCTTGCCCATTCTGATGTTGTGGGTGACGTCGCCACGGTCTTTTTCCGGCGTGACGGATCCTCTGACGGGATCGTCCTGAACGAACGCTCCACAGGTCCGGCGCTCTCCCAGCTGCGCCAGGTCCGGCGTCGGATCTGCGTGGTCTCCGGGGCATCGAAGATCAACGGGCTCCGGGGCGCACTGTCCGCCGGCCTCGCCACCGACCTGATCGTGGATGAAGCCACCGCGCGCCGACTTGTGGGCTTTGGCGGTGTGGCCTGGCCCAATGGGTAAAGTCAATGCTATGAAAACCTCACCCCGGCTCAGCCTCAACAACGGTGTGCTGATCGACCAGTTGGGATTCGGGCTGTACAAAGTTCCGGCAGCGGAAGCCTCCGGCCTGGTGGCCACGGCCCTGGGCACCGGTTACCGCCACTTTGATACGGCAGCCATGTACGGCAACGAAACCGGCGTGGCGCGCGGACTCGGCCCCGCCATGGATTCCGAAGGCAGAAGCGGCGGCTCCGGGGACTCCTCGCCTGGCCTGCGGCGCGAGGACGTATTTGTCACCACGAAGGTGTGGAACGATGACCAGGGGTACGACGCAACCCTGCGCGCCTTCGATACCTCGATGGTCAACCTCGGCCTGGACTACGTGGACATGTACCTGATCCACTGGCCGTGCGCCAAGCGGGATCTGTTCACCGACACGTACCGCGCCCTCGAAACGCTGTACCGCGAAGGGAAGGTCCGGGCCATCGGTGTCTGCAACTTCCAGCCGGCGCACCTGGACCGCCTGCTCGAGAGTGCCGAGGTGGTGCCCGCCGTGAACCAGATTGAGCTGCACCCGTGGCTTCAGCAGGCGGAGCTCAGGGAGAAGCACCACACCCTGGGCATCCGGACCGAAGCCTGGAGCCCCCTGGGGCGCGGACACGTGCTGTCGGATCCCGTGGTCCTCGCCCTGGCGGCCGAACACGGCCGGACAGCGGCCCAGATCATTCTTCGCTGGCATATCCAGCTGGGGAACATCGCCATCCCGAAGGCAAGCTCCGAGTCCCGGATCAGGGAAAACCTGGACGTCTTCGGCTTTGAACTTTCAGACCGCGACATGGCAGCCTTGGCTGAGCTTGACCGCGGTCAGCGCACCGGTTCCCACCCCGACAACGTCAACTAGGACCGAGAGTCATGAAAACTGCCGATCAACAGCCATCCCCTGCGCCCTCGTTTTTCAGCGCCGGGCTGGCGGCCCGCACCCGGGCCGCCGACATCGTGATCAACGGCAGCGCCGTGGCGTACTGGACCTACGAACCCGTCGAGACGACACCTGATACCCGCACCATCCTGGTCATCCACGGCTTCCGCGGTGATCACCACGGC
Source organism: Pseudarthrobacter psychrotolerans (assembly GCF_009911795.1). NCBI lineage: Bacteria > Bacillati > Actinomycetota > Actinomycetes > Micrococcales > Micrococcaceae > Pseudarthrobacter > Pseudarthrobacter psychrotolerans. The sequence goes on from NZ_CP047898.1 coordinate 1,080,001, forward strand.
CTGCTCCGGGTGGCAGACCAGTTGCCGGAAATGCGCATCATCATGCCGGACCTGCCAGGATTCGGCAGCTCCGCCGCGTTCGCCTCCGGGAAACATTCAGTGGAACAGTACGGCACATTTGTCGCCGCGTTTATGGCGGCGCTGGGCCTTGGTCCGGACACTGTGCTGCTGGGGCACTCCTTCGGCTCGATCGTCGCCTCGCATTTTGTCGCGACCAACCCGGGCACCGTCACACCGCTGATCTTGATCAATCCCATCGCCGCGCCCGCGCTGGAAGGCCCCAAGGGGATCATGACCAAGCTGGCCGTTCTCTACTACCGGCTGGCGGCCCGGCTCCCCGCCCGCTGGGACTGGCACTGCTGCGCAGTCCGCTGATTGTCAGGGTCATGAGCGAGGCCATGGCCAAGACGTCCAACAAAGAGCTGCGCCGTTTCATCCACGGCCAGCACCATGACTACTTCAGTGCGTTCGCGAACCGGGAGAGTCTCCTCGAATCGTTCACGGCGTCGGTCAGCGGCCATGTGGCAGAGGTTGCCGGGAAGCTGGACCTGCCCGTGCTGCTGGTTGCCGGCGAAAAAGACGAGATTGCCACCCTGCCCGACCAGCACCGCCTCGCCGCGCTCCTCCCCGACGGAGTCCTCAAAGTCATTCCCGGCGTCGGCCACCTGATCCACTACGAAACGCCCGGCCCCGCCGCCGGCTTCATCCGCACCTTCCTTAAGGACCACCCCGCGTGAAGATTGTCATCGATGCACGATTCACCCGGACCGACCACCACGACGGCATCAGCCGTTACGGGGCCAGCCTCATCGCCGCCACCGCGAAAGTGGCCGACGTTTCCATGCTCATCAGCGACACGCGCCAACTGGCGCTGCTGCCGGATGTTCCGTACACGTTGATCAACAGTCCGCTGTCCCCGTTGGAGCTGTTCGTGGCCCGCAGGGTCAACCCGCTGGGGGCCGACGTTGTGGTGTGCCCCATGCAGACCATGGGCAGCTGGGGGCGCAAGTACGGCCTGGTCCTGACCCTGCACGACCTGATTTACTACGAGCACCCCGCTCCCCCGGGATTCCTGCCGGCCCCCGTCCGCGTGCTGTGGCGCCTCTACCACAAGGCGTTCTGGCCGCAGCGCGTCCTCCTCAACAGGGCGGACACCGTGGCCACGATCAGCCGGACGACGGAAGCGCTGATGGCCAAGTACCGGCTCACCCAGCGGCCGGTGCGGATCATCAGCAACGCACCGCAGCCCGCGCAGGAACCGCGCGATCCTGCCGCCGGGGCGGACCATACGCTGGTGTACATGGGCTCGTTTATGCCCTACAAAAACGTTGAAACGATGGTGGCCGGCATGTCCGAGCTGCCTGATTTCACGCTGCACCTGCTGAGCAGGATCACCGCGGAACGCCGGGCCGAGCTGGAGATCATGGTGCCGCCGGGTGCCAAAGTGGTCTTCCACAACGGTGTCACTGATGACGAATATGCCGTCCTGCTCAAGCGCGCCACTGCACTGGTGAGCCTCTCCCGCGCCGAAGGATACGGTCTCCCGCTGGTGGAGGCCATGGCCCTCGGCACGCCGGTTATTGCCAGCGACATCCCGATCTTCCGCGAGGTGGGCGGCGACGCGGCAACCTACGTTGATCCCGCCTCCCCGGAAGAGTTCGCCGCGGCTGTGCAGAAACTGCGCGACGACGCCCACTGGCAGCAGGTGTCCCGCCGTTCCGTGGCGCGTGCCCGGGAATTCAGCTGGGACGAATCCGCCCAGCAATTGGTGGACGTGGCCCACGACATCATGGCGCGGCGCGGCGCGTAGCTAACGCCGCGAGAGTCCGCTAAAGGACGTCCACGCCGTCCAGCCTGACCTGGACCGGTTCCGTGCTCCTTTTGGCGGCGGCCGCAGCCTTCGCCGCACGCAGCACGCGGGTGACCGTGGCTGCCTGCCCGTACGCGAAGAACAGCAGGGTGCGGGCGTCGTCCCCGGCTCCCGCGGCGGCTGCGGGACCGGTAAGCACCAGCGGAGCCGGACCTGCGGTCCGCAACGTCACGCCGGCGGCGGCCAGCTCCTTCTCGACGGTCCCGGAAAAATGTACGACGGCGGCCCGGGGGCCGGTGATCGAGGCAATTCTGACTGCCGGCGGCAGCTGGAGTTCCATCCGGAGTTCGAGCTCTCGCCGGGCGTACCCGGCCGGGTCCCACCGCAGCAACGCGCCAACAGCTACGCTTTCCGTCGCGGTGATGACCACCAGTCCGCCGTCGGACGCCGGCCGCACCAAAGCTGCGGCGTTGAACCAGCGGCGCACAGTGTCTTCCCCGGCGCGGAGATTCTCCCGGCGCAGCAGGGAGTCGCCGTCGAGCAGCAGGGCCGCAGCATAACCGCCCTCCGCTACGGGCTCAGCGCCGACGGTGGCCACCACCAGGGCTTTGGCGCTGCCAACGCCGGCCTTGACGTTACCGCCCGAGGACGTAATTACGGGTTTTCCGGGGAATGCCCGGCCCAGCTCTTCGGCTGTCCGCAGGACTCCGGTGGCGCCCTTGCGGAGTTTGCGTCCAGTGCAGTGGGCACACTGCCACTCTGGCGCCGGCGTGGAACACCAGCGGCACTGCGGGACCGCAGAGCTGCCGCTGGCGCCGGCCAGGGCAAGGGGCCCTGGCAGGCCTGGCACCGGGCAGGTTCGCGGCAGGTCTCACAGACCAGCGACGGGGCGTAGCCGGCGCGGGCCACCTGCACCAGGACGGGCCCACGTTCCAGTCCCTCCTTGGCGGCGCGCCACGCGGCACCGGGAAGCCGCGCAACCAGGGCGAGGGGGTCGCGCTCCTGTTCGAAGCTGTCCGCCGTGTTCAGCACCCGGGGCACAGTGCGTCGTGCGAACGCCCGATCGGCCTCGACGGGCATCGCCCAGCCGGCCTCCACTAGCCGCTGGAGTTCCGTGCTCCTGGAATGACCCGCCATCAGGCAGGCGGCGCCTTCCTGGTCCGCTCGCAGCAACAGGACGTCGCGGCTATGGGCGTACGGGGCACGCTGTTCGATGTGGAGGTCATCGCCGTCGTCCCAGCAGGCAACAAGGCCCAGATCCCGGACCGGGGCAAACGCTGCTGAACGTGTGCCGATGGCTACGCGCGCGGACCCGGCCAGGAGGCGCAGGAAGTTCCGGTAGCGGGGGGTGGGCCCGTCATCGGCCGTCAGGCGGGCGATATCGGCGGCGGGTAGTACCTCCAGGAGCGCCTTTTCCAGCAGGTCCACGTCCCGGTAATCCGGCACCACCACCACGGCGCCGCGGCCGGAGGCACGGACTGCTGCCACGGCCGTTGCCAGCAGGTGCGGCCATGCTGCCGGGCCGAAGCCCTGGAGTGGATTGAAGACCGCCCGTGGAGATCCGCCGTCCCGCAGGTGGCGGACAAATGCCGGGCCGTTACGGTACCCGGCCCAGTCGGTCTCCGTCCCGGAAGTGACGTCAGACCCAGTAGCGGCCGCGACGTCGGGGTCAGCGTCGGCAAGCGGATCCGGTGCCGCGGGCTCTGCGGCGGGGGCGGTGAGGAACTCCTTCTCGAGCCTCGCCATGCGCGGAGGCACCGCGACGCGAAGCACGTCACTGACCGTGCCCGCGTATCTGGCCGCGACGGCGGACACCAGATCCCGGACAGCCGGCGTCAGGACAACGACCGGAGAGACGACCTTCTGGAGGGGCACCAGGGTGTGGCCGGCGTCGGATTCTGCCGTCCGTTCAATGATGAACCCGGACAGGTCCTGGCCGTTGAAACTGACCTTGACCCGTACGCCGGCCTGTGCGGCCTCGTCCAGTTCGGCCGGCACGCTGTAGTCGAAGGGGCGGTCCAGATGCGGCAGCGGCGTCTCCACAAAGACCCTGGCCACCGGAAGGTGTGCGGCCAGCGGAGGTCCGGACGGCCTGGCCTTCGCCGGGAAGCCCTGCAGCAGCGACAACTGCACAGCGCCGGGAGGGACAGACTCATCAGGGGCCATGGCGGACTGGCCTACGCGTTGAAGAAGGCCTTCAGGTCCTCCACCCGGTCCAGGCGCTCCCAGGTGAAGTCGGGATCGTCACGGCCGAAGTGTCCGTGCGCGGCGGTCTTGGCGTAGATGGGACGCTTGAGGTCCAGGGCATCGATGATGGCACGCGGGCGGAGGTCGAAGATCTCGGCGATGGCGGCGCTGATCCGGGCCGGATCCACAGTCTCCGTGCCGAAGGTTTCAACGTACGTGCCCACGGGGCGGGCCTGGCCGATGGCGTAGGCAATCTGGATCTCGGCACGCTTTGCCAGTCCGGCCGCCACAACGTTCTTGGCAACCCAGCGCATCGCGTAGGCAGCGGAACGGTCCACCTTGGACGGGTCCTTGCCCGAGAAGGCGCCGCCGCCGTGGCGCGCCATGCCGCCGTAGGTGTCCACAATGATCTTGCGTCCGGTCAGGCCGGCGTCACCGACGGGACCGCCGATGACAAACTCGCCGGCCGGGTTCAGGATGTTGGCGGCCCGGGAAATGTCCAGATTGGCTGCAGCCAACACCGGCTCAATCACAAAGGAGGCGAGGTCCGCGCGCAGGCGGTCCAGGCTGGTTCCTTCGGCGTGCTGGCTGGAGATGACGACGGTTTCCACGGAAACCGGCACGTCCTTGTCGTAGCCGATGGTGACCTGGGTCTTGCCGTCGGGCGGAGGTAGGAGAGCTCGCCGGACTTGCGCACCTCGGTGAGGCGTTCGGAGAGCCGGTGCGCGATCCAGATCGGGACCGGCATGTAGGACGGGGTTTCGTCGCTCGCGTACCCGAACATCAGGCCTTGGTCACCGGCGCCCTGGAGGTCGTAGTCGTCCTCCTGGCGTCCTTCGCGGGCTTCGAGGGAGTTGAACACACCGCCGGCGATGTCGTTGGACTGCTGGCCGATGGAGACGGACACGCCGCAGCGGGCGCCGTCAAAGCCGTTGGCCGAGGAGTCATAGCCGATGCCCAGGATGGTCTCCCGGACGATCTGCGGGATTTCGACGTAGGCGTCTGTAGTGACCTCACCGGCAACATGGACCAGACCGGTGGTGGCCATGGTCTCCACCGCGACGCGGGACTCGGGATCCGCGGCGAGCAGTGCATCCAGGATGGCGTCACTGATCTGGTCGCAGATCTTGTCCGGGTGGCCTTCAGTGACCGACTCGGACGTGAAGAGCCGGAGGGCGGAGGGCGTAGCCCCGTGCGTGTGGGGAATGTGCAGCGGTAAAGTCACTCAACTACCTTACTGGTTGGGAATCGGACCTCCGGCGGCATGTGTCCCCGTGCTAAGGAAACGGTGCGTGGCTTTCGGTCAGGCGCGTGGCGAAACGTGGTTCAGCTCATGGCCGACCCGCGTGATGACGGCCACCGAAACCTCTGTTTTGGATCCGGCGGCCAGCTGTGGTTCGGCGCCGGAGCGGGCAAGGATGACTACCGAGTTGCTGTCCTGCCCAAAAACCTTGTCCGTTCCCACATGATTGACCACCAGGAGATCGCAGCCCTTTCGCCTGAGCTTTGCCTCCGCGTAGGAAAGGACATCGCCCTGGCCGTCACCGGTTTCGGCCGCGAAGCCCACAATCAGCTGGCGCCGGCGGGTGGCCTGGTTTTCGGGAGCATGGTCCCGGAGTTCGACCAGTTCCTGGAGGATGTCCGGATTCCGGACCAGGGAAATGACGGGGTCAGCGGTGTCATCACGTTTTTTGATCTTGGTGCCGGAGATCTCCGCGGGGCGGAAGTCCGCCACGGCCGCCGCCATAATCACGACGTCGGAATCCGCCGCGGCCGCCAGCATCGCCTCCCGCAGCTCCAGGGCAGTCTCAACCTTGACGACGTCGACTCCGGCCGGCGCCGGGACTTCCATATGGGCGGCGACCAGCCGCACCGTGGCGCCGGCATTGCGGGCAGCAACAGCCAGCGCCACGCCCTGCTTTCCGGAGGACCGGTTGCCCAGGAAACGGACAGGGTCCAGCGGTTCCCGGGTTCCGCCTGCGCTGACGGCGACAGTCCGGCCGGCCAGCGGAAGCTGGTAATCGGACTGACCCTGGGCAAGCGCCATGGCGGCGTCGAAGATCGCTTCGGGCTCCGGCAGGCGGCCAGGACCGGAGTCCGTGCCGGTGAGCCGGCCGCTGGCCGGTTCAAGAACCGCCACTCCCCTGCTTCGCAGCGTTTCAACGTTGGCGCGGGTGGCGGCATGCTGCCACATTTCTGTGTGCATGGCCGGGGCGAAAAGCACCGGTCCGCTGGCCATCAGCAGCGTATTGGTGAGGAGGTCGTTGGCCTGCCCGGTGGCAGCGCGCGCCAGCAGATCCGCCGTCGCCGGTGCCACCACGATGAGGTCTGCCTCATGGCCGAGCCTGACGTGGTTGACCTGGTGCACGTCGTCGAAGACGCTGTTGCTGACCGGGTTGCCGGACAGGGCCTCCCACGTGGCGACACCCACAAAGCGGGTAGCCGCTTCGGTGGGAATCACCGTGACATTGTGGCCGGCTTCAGTAAAAAGCCGGAGGAGCGATGCGACCTTGTAGGCCGCAATCCCTCCCCCGACTCCGAGGACTATGCGCACGTGACCTCCGTCAACAGGCAGTCTGAAGTTACTCTGCGGCTACGATCGGCGTGGAAACGAGCTTGCCTTCGTTGATTTCGCGCAGGGCGATCGACAGCGACTTCTCGTTCAGCTTGGTGTCGACCAGGGGCCGACGTACTCGAACAGGCCCTCGTGCAGCTGGGCGTAGTAAGCGTTGATCTGACGTGCACGCTTGGCACCGAAGATCACCAGGCCGTACTTGGAATCAGCTGCCTTCAGCAGCTCGTCGATCGGAGGGTTGATGATGCCTTCAAGGTTCGTGGACACGAATTCTCCAAATTCTAACGGGCCGATCCGACCCTGCGTCTAGTGCGGGTGCGGGGTCAGCCCCATGAGTGAAACAAGCTCGTCCGCTGCGCGTCGAACGTCATCATTGATGACGGTGTGGTCGAACTCCGGCTCAGCGGCAAGTTCCAGTTTAGCGGTTTCCAGACGGCGCTGCTGTTCCTGCGCTGTTTCCGTGCCGCGACCGACCAGCCGGCGGACCATTTCTTCCCAGGTGGGCGGTGCCAGGAACACAAACTGGGCGTCCGGAACGGCCTCTTTGACCTGTCGTGCACCCTGGAGATCGATCTCCAGCAGGACGGACCGGCCGGCGGCGATGGCCTCGTTTACAGTGCTCTTCAGCGTGCCGTAGGTGTTTTGGCCGTGGACTACTGCCCACTCCAGGAACTCGCCGGCCGCAATGAGCGACTCGAACTCCTCCTTGGACTTGAAGAAGTAGTGGACGCCATCCTGCTCACCGGGCCGCGGAGCGCGGGTGGTGGCCGATACGGAAAGCCAGACTTCGGGGTAGTTATCCCGGATGTAGGTGGACACGGTGCCTTTGCCAACAGCCGTCGGACCAGCGAGGACTGTCAGTCCCGGTTTCTTGCTCACGTATTCCTTTGCGGCGGAGTTTGGGTTCGGGCGCCTCTAGGAACGCCCTATTTCTCGTCTATAAAATCTACCAGCGCCTGGCGCTGGTGAATGCCCAGGCCGCGGAGGCGGCGGGACGCCGCGATACCCAGCCGCTCCATAATGGCGGCAGCCCTGACTTTTCCAATGCCCGGCAGGGCCTCCAGCAGCTCCACCACCCGCATCCGGGCCAAGGCGTCATCCGCGGCGGAGGCGTCCAGGAGCGCCGCGGCCGACGTCTTGCCGTTCTTGAGGCGATCTTTCGCGGCCGCCCTAGCGGCCCGGGCGGCGGCCGCCTTGTTCAGGGCGGCCGCGCGTTCCGAAACGGATAAGGGTCGCAGGCTCATGGAGGACACCCCCGGATTCATCGGCAGAGTCCAAGGCGACCGCCATTGGACTTGTCCTGAAACCTACCCCTTGGCGGGCGGTGAATCAATGGATGCCACCATTAGGCACCTATTCGCCGAGGAGCCCAACAAGCGTGCGCAACGCAGCATTGCGGAGGCCCTGGACCCCTGGACCGGCAGCCAGGATATCCCGGCTGGACGTCCCCAGGACCTGGGGTACGCCGCCCCGAAGGTCCGGCGCAGGTCCGCAGGCGTGGCCCCCTGGGCGCCCAGCCCCGGGGCGAGGATCGGCCCGCGCACCGCCGGCAGGTCCAGGTGCAGGTCCGTCAACGCTGACCCCACGGTGGCGCCGACGACGAGTCCAACGGACCCCAGGCTGCCGGCATAACGGATGTTCTCTGCCGCGGCTGCCTCGACGATCCGCCGGGCCACGGAGTCGGCTCCGCCCACATGCTGCACGGAAGCCCCCTCCGGATTGGAGGTCAGCGCCAGGACAAATACACCGCGGCCGTTGTCCGCCGCCAGGTCAAGCGCCGGGCGGAGCGACTCAAACCCCAGGTACGGGCTGAGGGTCACGGAGTCGGCTGCCAGGGACGAGCCGTCCCGCAGCCAGGCGTCCGCGTAGGCAGCCATCGTGGAGCCGATATCGCCCCGCTTGGCGTCAGCAATGGTGAGGATCTGTGCCTGCGCCGCCGCTGCCAGGACCTCTTCAAGCACTGCCATCCCGGCCGAGCCGTGGCGCTCGTAAAGCGCCACCTGCGGCTTCACCGCGGCAGCGAGGGAACCTACAGCCTCCAGGACAGTCAGCGAGAACCGCTTCAGCCCTGCGGCGTCGTCGGCCAGTCCCCACTCCTTCAGGAGTGCCGGGTGCGGGTCAATGCCCACGCACAGCGGCCCGCGGGACGCCATGGCCGCCCCGAGCCGGGAGCCGAAGGACTCACGGCCGGCGGGGCTTGATGAGGCGGAACCGGCCTCAGGCATGCTGCGAAACCGCGGACTCGGCTGCCGCGTTCTCCGCGGCGGCCTTCTGGGACGCCACCAGGGCAGCGGCGTGCTCCTGCAGGCTGGTCACTGACCACTCGTAGGTGCGCATGGCCTCGATGGCCTGCACCGCCGCGTTGAACTCGGCCACCGTGGTGATGCAGGGGATGCCGATGGAGGTCGCGGCGGCACGCAGGGCGTAGCCGTCGCTGCGGGCTTCGCCGCCGGAGGGCGTGTTGAAGACCATGTCGATCTCGCCGGCGATGACGAGGTCTGCGATAGTGCCCTCACCTTCGGCGCTGCTGCCCTCGGCGACCTTGCGGACCGTGCTGGCCTGGATGCCGTTGCGGCGCAGGACGTCGGCCGTGCCACCGGTGGAGACGATCTCAAAGCCGAGATCCGAGAGGCGCTTGACGGCCATGATGACCGCACGCTTGTCCCGGTTGGCCACGGAGACGAAGATCTTGCCTTCAGTGGGCAGGGCGTTGTTGGCGGCTGCCTGGCTCTTGGCGAAAGCGGTGTCGAAGTGCTTGTCGATGCCCATGACTTCGCCGGTGGACCGCATCTCCGGCCCGAGCAGCGAGTCCACGACCTTGCCTTCCGGGGTGCGGAAGCGGCTGAACGGAAGCACGGCTTCCTTGACCGAGACCGGAGCGTCGAGCGGCAGCGTGGAGCCGTCGCCGGTTTCCGGCAGCATCTTGTAGGCGGTCCGGAGCTGGTGGATGGTGACGCCCGTGCCGATCAGCGCGGCGGCCTTGGCCATCTGGACGCCCGTGGCCTTGGAGACGAACGGCACGGTGCGGGAGGCCCGCGGGTTCGCTTCGAGCACGTAGAGAACGTCCGAGGCCAGCGCGAACTGGATGTTGATGAGGCCGCGGACGCCCACGCCCTCGGCGATGGCGCGGGTTGCCGTGCGGACGCGTTCGATCACGTTGTTGCCCAGGGTGATGGGAGGCAGGACACACGCGGAGTCGCCGGAGTGGATGCCGGCCTCCTCGATGTGTTCCATGATGCCGCCCAGGTACATGTCGGTGCCGTCGAAGAGCGCGTCGACGTCGATTTCGACGGCGTCCTCCAGGAACCGGTCGATCAGCACCGGGTGGTCCGGGGTGATTTCCGTGGCGTTGGCGATGTACCGGGAGAGGTTCGGCTCGTCATAGACGATTTCCATGCCGCGGCCGCCGAGCACGTAGGACGGGCGGACCAGGACGGGGTAGCCGATCTCGTCGGCGATCTTCTTGGCGTCGTCGAAGGACACCGCGGTGCCGTTCTTCGGGGCGATCAGCCCGGCGTTGTCGAGCACGCGGGAGAACTCGCCGCGGTGTTCAGCGAGGTCGATCGCCTCCGGGGATGTGCCCAGGATGGGGACGCCGGCGTCGGCCAGCTGCTGTGCCAGCTTCAAAGGAGTCTGGCCACCGAGCTGTACAAAGACGCCCATCACGCCGCCGGTGCGTTCCTCGGCAGCGATGACCTCGAGGACGTCCTCCAGCGTCAGCGGCTCGAAGTACAGGCGGGTGGAGACGTCGTAGTCGGTGGAGACCGTCTCCGGGTTGCAGTTGACCATCACCGTCTCGTAGCCGGCTTTGCGCAGCGCCATGGAGGCGTGGACGCAGGAGTAGTCGAATTCGATGCCCTGGCCGATGCGGTTGGGGCCGGAGCCGAGGATCAGGATGGACGGCTTGGAGTGCAGCGCAATCTCGTCCTCCTCGTCGTAGGACGAGTAGTGGTACGGGGTGTAGGCGGCGAACTCGGCGGCGCAGGTATCCACGGTCTTGTAGACCGGACGGATCCCGAGGGCCTGCCGGACACCGCGGACCACGGCTTCGGAGTTGTGCGTGAGGGAACCGATCTGCTCGTCCGAGAAGCCGTGGCGCTTGGCGCGCTTGAGCATCTCCACGGTCAGGGACCCGGCTTTGCGGATCTCGTGCGAGATCTCGTTGAGCAACTGGAGCTGGTCCAGGTACCAGGGGTCGATCTTGGTGGCTTCGAACAGCTGTTCCACGGTGGCGCCGCCGAGCAGGGCACGCTGGACCTGGTGCAGGCGTTCCGTGGTGGGCCGCTTGGCCTTCTCGATCAGCTCCGGGACTTCCCATTCGGGGACGGAGGTGAAGTCCAGCTGCGAGCCCTTCTGCTCCAGGGAGCGGAGGGCCTTCTGCAGCGCTTCAGTGAAGTTGCGGCCCATGGCCATGGCTTCGCCCACGGACTTCATGGTGGTGGTGAGGGTGTCGTCAGCGGCTGGGAACTTCTCGAAGGCGAAGCGCGGAACCTTGACCACCACGTAGTCCAGGGTGGGTTCGAACGACGCCGGGGTCTTCTGCGTGATGTCGTTCGGGATCTCGTCCAGGGTGTAGCCGAGGGAGAGCTTGGTGGCGATCTTGGCGATGGCGAAGCCCGTGGCCTTGGACGCCAAAGCGGAGGACCGGGACACGCGCGGGTTCATCTCGATGACCACTACCCGGCCGGTGTCCGGCTCGATGGCGAACTGGATGTTGCAGCCGCCGGTGTCCACGCCCACTTCACGGATGACGGCGATGGAGATATCGCGCAGCCGCTGGTATTCGCGGTCCGTCAGGGTCAGCGCCGGTGCCACCGTGATGGAGTCGCCGGTGTGCACGCCCACGGGGTCGAAGTTCTCGATGGAGCAGACCACCACGACGTTGTCGTTTTTGTCGCGCATCATCTCAAGCTCGTATTCCTTCCAGCCGAGGATGCTCTCTTCGAGCAGCACCTCGCTGGTGGGGCTGTACTGCAGGCCCTGGCCGACGATGCGGCGCAGGTCATTTTCGTTGTACGCGAGGCCGGAGCCCAGGCCGCCCATGGTGAAGGAGGGCCGGACCACCATGGGGTAGCCGAGGTCCTCGGCTGCGGTGAACGCCTCGTCCAGGGTGTGGATGATGTGGCTGCGGGCCGATTCGGCGCCGCAGCGTTCCACTACGCCCTTGAACTTTTCGCGGTCCTCGCCGAGCTCGATGGCGGCGATGTTCGCGCCGATGAGCTCCACGTTGTACTTTAACAGCACACCGTTCTTGTCCAGCGCGATGGCCGTGTTCAGCGCAGTCTGCCCGCCGAGGGTGGGCAGGATGGCGTCCGGGCGCTCCTTGGCGATGATCTTCTCCACCACCTCGGGGGTGATGGGCTCGATGTAGGTGGCATCGGCGAACTCGGGGTCCGTCATGATGGTGGCCGGGTTCGAGTTCACCAGGATGACCCGCAGGCCCTCCTCCTTGAGGACACGCAGTGCCTGGGTGCCGGAGTAGTCGAACTCCGCGGCCTGGCCGATGACGATCGGGCCGGAACCGATGACCAGGACGCTCTTAAGGTCAGTTCTCTTGGGCATTACTTCTTGTCCTCAGTCTTGGAATCGGTGGTGTTCTTGGTGCCGGCTGCCTTGGTGTCCGCCATCAGATCGATGAAACGGTCAAACAGGTAGGCGGCGTCGTGCGGGCCGGCTGCGGCTTCCGGGTGGTACTGCACCGAGAAGGCGGGGATGTCCAGGCACGCGAGGCCTTCGACGACGTCGTCGTTGAGGCTGATGTGGCTGACCTCGACACGGCCGTAACGCTCCTCGGGGGCCTGCGTGGCGCCGTCGAGCGGTGCGTCCACGGCGAAGCCGTGGTTCTGCGAGGTGATCTCCACCTTGCCGGTGCGGCGGTCCAGGACGGGCTGGTTGATGCCGCGGTGGCCGTAGCGGAGCTTGTACGTGCCGAAGCCCAGGGCGCGTCCCAGGATCTGGTTGCCAAAGCAGATGCCGAAGTACGGCAGCTTCTCGTCCAGGACGGAGCGCAGCAGCTTGACCTGGGCGTCGGCTGTGGCGGGGTCGCCCGGGCCGTTGGACATAAAGAAGCCGTCCGGGTTGACACTCTTGACGTCCTCGAGGGTGGAGGTTGCCGGCAGGACATGGACCCGGACGCCGCGCTCGGCGAACCGGATGGGGGTCATGGCCTTGATGCCGAGGTCGATCGCGGCGATGCTGAAGCGCGGCTCGCCATCCCAGCCGTGGTCCTGGGGGTCCACCACGTAAGCCTCGCTGACGCTGACTTCCTCGGCCAGGCGGGCGCCTTCCATCGGGGTGCTGGCCAGGACCGCGTCAAGGAGTTCCTTGTCCGTGGCCTTGGCGGCCGCACCCGAGAAGATCCCGGCGCGCATGGTCTTATGCTCGCGCAGGTGGCGGGTGATGGCGCGGGTGTCCACACCCTGGATCCCAACGATCCCCTGCTCGATGAGCTCCTCGTCCAGGGAGCGTTCGGAGCGCCAGTTGGAGGGGCGGCGGGCAGCATCGCGGACGATGTAGCCGGCCACCCAGATACGGCGCGACTCGGCGTCCTCGCTGTTCACACCTGTGTTGCCGATGTGCGGCGCGGTCTGCACCACCAGCTGGCGGGCGTAGGAGGGGTCTGTGATGGTTTCCTGGTAGCCGGTCATGCCGGTGGCGAACACGGCCTCGCCCAGGGCAGTGCCCTGCACGCCGTAGCTGGTGCCGCGGAACATGCGGCCGTCCTCGAGGACCAGCACCGCCGGTGTGGGAACTGTCGTGGAAAGGGCTGCTGGTGCCGCAGTCTCTGCTTTTGCTGCTGTTTTTGTCACTGCGTGGGGTTCTGTCACTGTCTTACTTTCCACTCTGGGGATCTGCCTGGGGGGCTGCGGCGATCAATTGCTGAAGGGAGTCATAGAGGGTGTCTTTGTCGGCGGCCCGGCGGGTCCGGAAACCTGTGTCGAGTTCGTGGGTTCCGAGGTCCCAGGTGAGGACCAGGAGGCCGTCCTTTTCCACGAACTTGCCAGCCATTCCGCTTTCCTGGCGGACGGCGGAGAGGCTTCCGGCCGGGATGTAGAGCGCCGGCGCACCGGTTCTGTCGAAGAGGACGCCGTGCGGGTACACGCTGAGAACGGCATTGGTCCGGATGCCGAGGCGGTGTACCGCGATCCGGTCCAGCCAGTCTCCGGCGGTGGTGGACGCAACGTACTGGCCGTCGGCCCCGGCGAGCGGCACCCCGGGCGACTCTGGTACGTCGGGCAACCGGCCGACGTCGGCCTGCCGCCTGAGGCGGTTGCGCCAGCCTGCCCAGATCATCAGCAGGACGACGGCGATCAGCAGCGTCGTGATAAGGCCGGTGAGGAGTTTGGTGTCCATCAGGAGGCGCCTGCCGCGGACGGTTCCCGGTACGGCGTGTTGAGCTTGCCGTCCAGGACTGTGGGGTGGCCCTTGTAGAAGGTGGCCACTACCTTGCCCGGCAGCTCCAGGCCGGCGAACGGGGAGTTGCGGCCCATGGTTGCCATCTTGGCGGGGTCAACGGTCCAGCGGGCAGCCGGGTCCACCAAAACAATGTTGGCGGGTTCGCCGGCGTCCAGGGGACGGCCCTGGTCCGTCATCCGGCCGATCTGCGCCGCCGCGGTGGAGGTCACCCGGGCGAAATCGGCCCAGGTCATGAGGCCGGTTTCGATCATGCTGTGCTGGACCACGGACAGAGCGGTTTCCAGCCCGGTCATGCCCATTGCAGCCTGCGCCCACTCGCATTCCTTGTGCTCGCTCGGGTGCGGGGCGTGGTCGGTGCCCACCACGTCGATTGTGCCGTCCGCCAGGCCGGCGCGCAGTGCCTGTACATCCGCATCCGTCCGCAGCGGCGGGTTGACTTTGTAGACGGGGTTGTAGCTGCGGACCAGGTCGTCAGTGAGCAGGAGGTGGTGCGGGGTGACTTCGGCGGTGACGTTGATGCCGCGTTCCTTGGCCCAGCGGATGATCTCCACGGAGCCGGCGGTGGAGACGTGGCAGACGTGCAGGCGGGAGTTCACGTGCTGCGCCAGCAGCACGTCGCGGGCGATGATGCTCTCCTCGGCGACCGCCGGCCAGCCGGTGAGTCCCAGGACGGCGGAGACGGCGCCTTCGTTCATCTGGGCCCCGGCGGTCAGGCGGGGTTCCTGCGCGTGCTGGGCCACCACGCCGTCGAACGCTTTGACGTACTCCAGGGCGCGGCGCATCAGCACGGGATCGTGGACGCAGAGGCCGTCGTCGGAGAACATGCGGACCTGGGCGCGGGAATCTGCCATGGCGCCGAGTTCGGCGAGCTGCTCGCCGGCCAGGCCGACGGTCACGGCGCCGACGGGACGGACGTCCACCCAGCCGGCCGCGCGGCCCAGGCTGTGGACCTGCTCCACCACACCGGCGGTATCCGCCACCGGGTTGCTGTTGGCCATGGCGTGGACGGCGGTGAAGCCGCCCAGGGCCGCAGCACGGGTGCCGGTCTCAACGGTTTCGGCATCTTCGCGGCCGGGTTCGCGCAGGTGGGTGTGCACGTCCACCATGCCGGGCAGTACCACCAAGCCGGCGGCCTCGATGACGGTGGCGCCGTTCGCGTCCTTGTGGGTGGCAGCGGCTGCGCCCCGGGCGGCGATGACGCCGTCACTGATGAGCAGGTCCTCGGCCCCGGCGCCCAGGATCGATGCACCGCGGATCAGGTAGGTTCCGTTGTTCTCTGCCATCAGTTGCTCTCCTTGGTGGAATGGGCGGCGTTTGAACGCGCTGCATTGGTGTGGGCTGTGTTGGTGCGGGCTGTGTTGGTGGCCGCGCCCGCGGAGGCGGCTGGTTCGCGGGTATCCCCGGAGAGCAGCAGATAGAGGGTGGCCATCCGGACCGAGACGCCGTTGCGCACCTGTGCAAGCACGGTGGAACGGGGCGAGTCGGCGGCCGCGGAAGAAATCTCCAGGCCACGGTTCATGGGTCCGGGATGCATGATGATGGTGTCCTTCAGTCCCAGGCTGTCCAGGGCCCGGAGCCGGTTGTCATCAAAGCCCCAGCGGCGCGAGTATTCGCGGGTGGAGGGGAAGAACGAGGCGTTCATCCGCTCGCCCTGAACCCGCAGCATCATCACGGCGTCCACACCCTGTGCCAGGGTGTCATCCAGGTTGTAGCTGACCTTGCACGGCCAGTGCTCGACGCCGATGGGCAGCAGGGTGGGTGGCGCCACGAGGGTGACGTCGGCGCCGAGCGTACGGAGCAGCCAGACGTTGGAGCGGGCCACGCGGGAGTGCAGGACGTCGCCGGCGATGGCTACGCGCATGCCTTTGAGGTCTGCCCCGATGGACGCGGAGCCCGCCAGCTGCGACCAGTGCCGCCGCATGGTGAAGGCGTCCAGGAGAGCCTGCGTGGGGTGTTCGTGGGTGCCGTCTCCGGCATTGATAACGGCGGCGTCGATCCAGTCCGTCGCGGCGAGCCGGTGCGGCGCGCCCGAGGCCCAGTGCCGGATCACGACGGCGTCCGCGCCCATGGCTGCCAGCGTCTGGGCTGTGTCCTTGAGGGATTCGCCCTTGGAGACGGAGGAGCCCTTGGCGGCGAAGTTGATGACATCGGCGGACAGCCTCTTAGCGGCCGCTTCGAAGGAGATCCGCGTGCGGGTTGAGTCTTCGAAGAAGAGGTTCACCACGGTGCGGCCGCGGAGGGCCGGTAGCTTCTTGACTTCGCGGTCCCCTACGGCAGCCATTTCCTCGGCGGTGTCGAGGATGCGGATGGCGTTGGCCAGGCTGAGGTCTTCAGTGGAGAGGAGGTGTTTCACTCGCCAGCCTCGATAACCACTTCGTTGACTACGGTACCGTCGGCGGCGGTGTCGGTTTCCTCGAGGCGGACCCGGACCTTCTCGGCGGACGAGGTGGGCAGGTTCTTGCCCACGTGGTCCGCCCTGATGGGCAGCTCACGGTGCCCGCGGTCGATCAGCACCGCGAGCCGGACGATCCGTGGACGGCCGAGGTCGATAATGGCGTCAAGGGCGGCACGGATGGTGCGGCCGGAGTACAGGACATCATCGATGAGCACCACAACCTTGTTATCGATTCCCGTGCGCGGGAGCTGGGTGGGGTACGGCGGCCTGGTGGGCTGGTGGGAAAGATCATCGCGGAACATCGTGACGTCCAGCTGCCCAACAATGGCGGTGGCGTCCACGGTGGGGTCCGCGGCGGCAATCTTGTGTGCGAGGCGGACGGCCAGCGGGTAACCGCGGCGCGGGATGCCCAGCAGGACCAGGTCCTTGGACCCTTTGTTGGCCTCAAGGATCTCATGGGCGATTCGAGTAAGTGCACGGTCAATGTCCGCCTGGTTGAGGACAACCCTGGCTGGAACCGGTGCGTTTGTGACAGAAGTCAAACTCTCGTCTCCCCTTTCCCCGCCTCACGGGACGGAATTAAAAAAGGATCATTTGCGTTTCAAAATTACCACATCGGCAGGGGCATCATAGGCTTCCAGTATGTCCATGCACCCTCATCAGCCGGGTTCCGGCCAGGCCGGCGGGCCGGCCGGTCCACCGGATCCCTTCCCCAGGCAGGCCAATCCCAGTTGGATGGGCCGGGTGGAACCGGAGTACTACCGCCCGGCGCCCGGAACCAACGCAGCTCCCCTGCCGCCCTTGGGCCTCCGCCGGCAAGTCTGGCGGGCAGGCGGTCCACCGGCCTCCTGGCACTGACAGTGGGGGGCGCCGCCCTCGTCTTCCTCAGCCTGTTCCTGGTGGTGCCGTTCCTGCTGGCCAACACCGGCGTGGGCGGGTTCATGGCGGGGTTTGTGCTGTCACTGATTCCGCTGTCCGCAGTGCTCCTGGCTGTCTACTTGATCGACCGGTGGGAACCGGAACCCAAGCGGCTCCTGTTCTTCGCCTTTACCTGGGGCGCGGCCGTGTCCATCGCCGTCACACTGCTGGTCCAGCCGTTCTTTGCCCTGACCTTCCAGTTCAGCGATGTGGCTGGCTTCCGGACGTTTATGGCCACCGTCCAGGCGCCCGTGGTGGAGGAGTTCGCCAAGTCACTGGGCCTGCTACTGATCCTGCTGCTGGCGCGCAAACACTTCGACGGGCCGGTGGACGGCATAGTCTTCGCCTTCACCATCGCCGGCGGCTTCGCGTTCACCGAAAACATCCTCTACTTTGGCCGGGCCATCGCAGAATCCGCCAACCCGGGAACGGATCTGGCCCAGATCTTCCTCCTCCGCGGCGTGATGTCACCCTTCGCCCATGCCATCTTCACGGGGACAACCGGGCTCATCATGGGTTTTGCCGCCCGCCGCTGGCACTCCGGGGCTTCGGTGCTGGCCTTTGTCATCGGACTGATCCCCGCGATGCTGCTGCACAACCGGTGGAACAGCATGGGCGCGGGGTTCCTGGCGGAGTACATCCTGATCCAGGTGCCCATCTTTGTGCTGGCCGTTGTGGGGATCATCCTGCTCCGCGTCGCAGAAAACCGGCTCACGCGCCAACGGCTGATGGAATATTCCGCGGTCGGCTGGTTCAGCCCCGCCGAGGTGGAACTGTTGGCCACTCCGCGCGGCAGGCGCACCGCCCTGCAGTGGGCGGCCGGCTACAACCGCCGGCCGCAGATGAAGGCGTTCCTGCACTCCGCCACCCAGCTCGCCTTCATCAGGCAGCGCATCCTCAGTGGCCGCGACATCCAGCTTCACCAGATGGAGGAACAGCAGCAGCTGCAGCGGATTCTGTCCCTGCGCGGCGCCGTCGCGGGCTGACCTGGGCGCTACGCGGCTCCGCCGGCTACGTCCCTTGGAGGGCTTTCGGCAGTGCCGTCATGGAAAGTGCCTCGTCGAGGACTTTGCCGAAGTTCGCCGCATCGTGGGCGAACCGGCCCAGGAAGAGTCCGGAGACGCCGTCGAGCGCGGGGAGCAACCCTGGTTTGGCGGACCCGCCATAGATGACCGGCAGCTCCCCCAACGCGCTGCCTGCCTCGTGCGAATGGGCAGCCAGCAGCGTCCGGAGTGAACGCACGACGGCGGCGACGTAGCCTGCGCCGGCGGGCTCCGCTGCGCCAATGGCCCAGACCGGTTCGTAGGCGATCACGAGCCGTGATACCAGGGCCCAGTCGCCGCCGACCGCCTCATGGATCTGCTGATGGACAAACGCAGCCGCACTGCTGGCTCCGGTCCCGTTTTTTTCATGGCGGGTTTCCTCGCCCACGCACAGCAGCGGGGTGATGCCGGCGTCGTCGGCTGCCCTGACCTTCCGGGCGATCATGGAGCTGTCCTCGCCGAAATGCCGCCGCCGTTCGGCGTGGCCGATCTCCACGATGGCTACCCCCAGCTCCGCCAGGAGTGACGGCGACACCTCACCCGTCCACGGGCCGTCCGCCCAGCCGCAGTTCTGGGCGCCAAGCAGAAGCGGTGATCCTGCGAGGACGCTGCCGGCGGCCGGAAGGACCGGGAACGATGGGATCACAAACGGGACTACCCGCCCGGCCGCAAGGGCCGGACGGGAGTCCACTTCGTGCTGTATGCGGGCGAGCCAGTCCAGGCAGTCCCGGTACCCCATATACATTTTGGTGCTGACGCCGACGTAGCGGATCTCCGGGATGCCGCCTTGGTCAGCGCTGCTGCGTTCAGTCATGGTGTCCGGTCACTTGTTGTCGAGCAGATCGTCCGCCTTGTTGCGGAACCTCTTCGTGGCGTACATCATGATGGCCGCCACGAACGGAAGCACGCCCAAGGCGTACACGCCCATGGTGCCGGTGTCCGACGCGGTGACCTGGTTGACCGTGGTCCGCAGGATGGGAGCCACGAAGCCGCCCAGGTTACCCAGCGAGTTGATCAGGCCGATGCCCGCAGCGGCCGCCGTTCCGGTGAGGAACGCCGTCGGGTACGACCAGGCGATGGGACCGATCGAGAGGAAGCTGCACACCGCGAGGGTGATGAAGATGATGCCCAGCACCGGGAGGTGGTTGGAGCCCGCCCAGGCGGAGCCGAAGATGCACAGGCCGGTGGAGATAAAGAGGCCGGTGCCCCAGACCCGGCGGCGGACGATGGTGTTGGCCGCTTTGCCGATGAAGTAGCACGCGAAGATGCCGAAGAACCACGGGATGGCGGCCAGCAGGCCCACTTCGATACCCACCTTCTGCCCGGTGAGCTGTGCCACCTGCTGCGGCAGGTAGAACGTCACGCCGTACACGGCAATCTGGAGGCAGAAGTAGATGGCGGTGAAGTACCAGACCTTGCGGTTCTTCATGGCGGCGAGGACACCACGGGGGCCGTCCTTTTCCTTGACCCCGTCTTCGAGGGCCATAACGTCCAGAAGCGCCTTCTTCTCGTCCTTGTCCAGGAATTTCGCGTCCTGCGGGGTGTTGATGAGGAAGAAGTAGGCGGCAATACCGGCGAGTACCGCCAGCATGCCTTCAATGAAGAACATAACCTGCCAGCCGGCCACGCCGGGAACCTGGTCGCCGATGTTGATGAGCCACCCGGACAGCGGAGCGCCCATCATCTGGGAGAACGGCTGGGCCAGGTAGAAGATGGCGAACATCTTCACCCGGACCTTGTTGGGGAACCAGGCGGCCAGGAACATGATGACGCCCGGGAACAGGCCGGCCTCGGTCACACCGAGCAGGAAGCGCAGGATGATGAAGGACGTCTCACCCTGGACGAAGGCGAAGCAGGCCGAGACGATGCCCCACGTGATGGCGATGCGGGCCAGCCACATCTTGGCACCGAACTTGGTCAGCAGCAGGTTGGAGGGGATCTCGAACAGTGCGTAGCCGATGAAGAAGATACCGGCGCCGAGGGCATATGCGCCGGCGGTGATGCCCCTGTCCACTTCCAGTGCTGCCTCGGCGAAGCCCACGTTGGTGCGGTCCAGGAACGCCACGACATACAGGATGACGAGCATCGGCATCAGCCGGAAGGAGGCTTTGGAGATCGCCGATTTGAGGACCGGCGAATCCAGTAACTCCTTGGTGGCGTTTGTTCCAGTGGTGACAGTCATTCAAACTCCTCGTTGAGTAAGCAGGTGAGCAAATCAGTGGAAGGTGGAGCGATTAGAGCGAGAATGCGATGAGTATTGCGCCGGCCAGGCAGGCAAACACGCCCACGGCCAGGTAGATTCGGCGTTCCTTGGTCCAGGAGCCCATGGTGGTCCTTCCTAGTGCATGTAGAGTCCGCCATCCACGTTCAGCGTCTGGCCGGAGATGTATCCGGCCTCCTCGCTGATGAGGAAGGCGATGGCTGCTGCGATGTCGCGGGTGGAACCGACGCGGTTGACCACCAGGTCCTTGGTGAGCTCGTCTTTGCGTTCCTGGCTGAGGGTGCCGCCCATGATGTCCGTGTCGATGGGGCCGGGGGAAATGGCGTTGACCGTGATGTCGTACTCCCCCAGTTCGCGGGCGGTGGCGCGGGTCAGGCCGATGACCCCGGCCTTGGCCGCCGAGTACGGCGTCTTGGAGAAGGTGCCGCCGCCGCGCTGCGCGGAGACGGAAGAAATGTTCACGATGCGTCCGATCCGGTTCTTCGCCATGGATTCGGCGACGCGGCGGGTGGCGTAATGGACACCGTTGAGGTTGATGCTCATGACGCGGTCCCATTCCGCGGCGTCCAGTTCAAGGTACGGAACGGGTGAGCTGACGCCGGCCACGTTGGCCAGCGCGACGACCTGCGGCAACTCTGCTTCGATCGAGTCGATGGCTGCGCGGACGGAGGCTTCGTTGCCGATGTTGGCGCCGACGCCGTGGGCTTTCACGCCGTACCGGGCGGCAATTTCCTTGGCGGTGGCCTGGGATTGGGCGTCATCCAGGTCGATGATGCCGATGTTCCAACCCTGGGCGGCAAGGTAGCCGGCCGTGGCGCGGCCGATACCGCGTTCGGAGACGGCGCCGGTGATGATTGCCGTGCGTTCGGAGGGGAAAGTGCTCATGGAAATGCTCCTTAGTTGATGGGGGCCGGGCCGAGCTCGTCGATGAGCTTCTGCATGGCCACGTAGGCCCTGTTGCGGTAGGCGATGAGTTCCGGGGTGCGTTCGGCCGGGACGTTGAGGAAGCCCGCGCCGGTCTTGGTGCCGAGTTTGCCTGCCTCCACCAGGTCACTCAGGATCTTGGGCGTGGCGAAGCGTTCCGGGAATTCGGTCTGCAGGGACTTGTAGCAGAAGTTGTAGACGTCCAGGCCGGCCATGTCCGCGATGGCAAACGGACCGAAGAACGGCAGGCGGAAGCCGAAGGTGGTGCGGACCAGGGTGTCCACGTCCTCGGCGGTAGCGATTCCCTGCTCCACGAGCTGCGCTGCCTCGTGGAAGAGGGCATACTGCAGGCGGTTCAGGACGAATCCGGTGACGTCCTTGACCACCGCGGTCTGCTTGTTGGCGGCATGGACCAGATCCCGGACGGCACCGATGGTGGCGGCCGAAGTGCCTGCATGCGGGATGATCTCCACGCCCGGGATAAACGGGGACGGGTTCGAGAAGTGCACGCCCAGGAACCGCTCCGGGTTGGCGACCGGCTCGGACAGTTCCGCGATGGAGATGGTTGACGTGTTCGAGCCGATGACGGCGTCCGGCCGGGCGCCGGCGCTGATCCGGGCAAGCGTCTGGTGCTTGATGGCGATGACTTCGGGTACGGCTTCTTCGATGAAGTCGGCATCCGCCACGGCTTCCTCGATGTCCTTGGCGGCCCACAGATTCTGCTTGAGGATGGCGGTTGAACCCTCGGGGAACAGGCCGTCGGCCACGAACTGGTCCGATTCGGCCAGCAGCCGCTCATAGTTCTTCTGCGCCACCTCGGCGGAGACATCGGCCAGGGCAACGCGGGCTCCGCCCAGTGCCAGGACCTGGGCAATACCGCCGCCCATGTAGCCCGATCCGACGACGGCGATCTTGCGTGCGCTGTTAGGTGTTGTGGTCATGATCAGACTGCCTTCGTGTATTCGGGCTCATAGGAGCAGATGGCGTCAACCTTGCCGGCGGACGCGGAGCTTTCATCAAAGCGGTACTCGAGCCACTCGCCCACGAGCTTCTTGGCGAGCTCCAGGCCGATGACCCGCTGGCCAAGTGTGAGGACCTGGGCGTTGTTGCTGAGGACAGAGCGTTCCACGGAGTAGCTGTCGTGGGCCGTTACGGCCCGGATTCCGGGGACCTTGTTGGCCGCGATGGCCACGCCCAGCCCAGTTCCGCAGATAAGGAGCGCACGGTCGGCGTCGCCGTCCGCCACTTTACGGGCAGCATTGACCGCGACGTGCGGGTAGGCGGTGGCATCGTTGGCCCCAACGCCGATGTCCAGCACCGAAGCGACGCGGCTGTCGGCTGTGAGCAGCGCCTTCAGTGCTTCCTTGTACTCGACGCCGGCCTCATCGTTGCCGATGACGATGCGCCAACCTGCGTGGGTGTTCATGTCGTTGCTCCTTTTCCGGCTGCGGAGGCCAGTTCAGAATGGTCCAGCCGCGGATCCGTGAAGCCTGGCTCCGCAGGCCCGGCGTGGATGTATGCGGCAATCCGTTCGGCGATCAGTCCAAAGGAGACCGCGCCGGGGTCGGGGTGCCCGAGGCTTTTTTCGGCCAGCGGACGGGCGCGGCCCTTGAGCGGGCGCAGTTCCGCTGTCTTCGCGGCCGCCGCCCGGGCAGCGACGGCGGCCGCGGTGAGAGACCCAGCCAGGGAGGTGCCGCCGTCGAACTCCCGGAGGAAGGCATCCCGGAACGGCAGGAGCGCGTCCACCATGGTCTTGTCGCCCGGCTCGGCCTTCCCAAGCTCCGTAATGGCGCCCACGAAAGCGGTCACGGCGGCAGCCGCGTCCTCGTCGCCGTAGGTTTCCCGGTTGCCCATGGCCAGTCCTGACGCGATGACCGCAGATCCCCACAGTGCACCTGAGGTTCCGCCGGCCCGTTCGCTCCAGGCCTCGCCGGCGGCTTCAAGCACCCGTCCCACCGAAGCGCCGGCCGTTGCCGCCTGCGCGGCGGCGTCGACTGCTGCTTCCACACCCCGGCGCATGCCGATGCCGTGGTCGCCGTCGCCCGCAATGGCGTCCAGGTTGCCGAGTTCTTCTTCGTGTTCGACGACGACGTCCCGCACTTGGGCGAGCACGGCGGCTGTCTGCCGGCCCAGGTCCGCTGCTGCCGCCGTCGTCGTTTCTTCCACTTCACCGGCGACGGCGTCTTCCGGCCGTGCCGCCTCGCGGCGGGCATGCGGGGCAAGGTTGCCCTTGCGGTAGGCCGGTGAGTCTGCGGGGTCGGCCCAGTACTGTTCGAGTTCCTCATCCAGCCAAAGCAGTGTGAGGGAGAGCCCGGACATGTCCAGGCTCGTGACCAGCTCTCCGCATTCCGGTTCAACCACGGTCAGGCCGGCCACGGTGAGCAGCTTTTCAATCTTGCCGAACAGGAGGAAGAGTTCGTCGTACTTGACGGTACCCAGGCCGTTGACAATGGCCACCACACGGTTTCCGGGGTGATCCGGGGTGTCTGCGAGCAGCCGCGAGACCAGCAGTTCGGCGAGTGCCGACGCCGTGGGCATGGGATGTTCCGAGATGCCCGGTTCCCCGTGGATGCCCAGGCCCAGGGACATTTGGCCCGCGGGGACACGGAACAGCGGCGCTACGGCGCCCGGGAGGGTGCAGCCGTCGAAGGCCACGCCCAGGGAACGCGTGCGGTGATTGGCCTTGATGGCGAGCCGTTCCACCTCGTCCAGGCTCAGGCCCGCTTCAGCTGCGGCACCGGCAATCTTGAACACCGTGAGGTCGCCGGCGATGCCGCGGCGCTTCCCTATCTGGTCCAATGGCGCACTGGCGATGTCGTCCGTGACGGTGACCGTGCGGGTCTCGATGCCCTCGGCGTTCAGGCGCAGCTGCGCCTGGCCGAAATGAAGGACGTCGCCCGCGTAGTTGCCGTAGCTCAGCAGCACTCCCCCGCCGGCGTTTGCCGCTTTGGCCACGCGGTAGATCTGCCCGGCGGCCGGTGAAGCGAACATGTTTCCGCAGGCGGAGGCGGTTGCCAACCCCGGCCCTACAAGGCCGGCGAAGGCCGGGTAGTGTCCGGAGCCGCCTCCGACGACGACTGCAACCTGGCCGGCGGGCACCTCAGTCGAGCGGACCACGCCGCCGTTGACGCGGGCGACGTAGCCACGGTTGGCAGCCACAAAGCCGTCCAGCGCCTCATCCGCGAAATCAGCGGGATTGTCGAAGATCCGGGTCATGGCTGTTCCTACACTCCTGCGAGTTCCGCGGCGGGCTGTTGCCGCCCCTGGGACACCTGGCTCCGGCCCAGGGAGTAGCCGTCCTGCTTTGGCAGGACGTGGCGGCGGAGGTATTCCTGGTTGCGTGCCGTGACGCTGAGGCCGTCTCCGCCGTAGTGCTCGGCACAGATGATGCCCTGGTAGCCGGCGGCGAGTGCAACCTTGAAGGCTTCGCGGTAGTTGATGAGGCCGCTCTCCATTGGGGCGGGCATGGTGATGTAGCTGTCACGGGCCACGTCCTCGTCCCGGATGTAGTTCTTCATGTGCCAGTAGTTGGAGTACGGCATGGTGTTGGCTACCATTTCGCGCCAGTCCTCGATGGGCCGGTGCAGGCGGATCAGGTTGCCAAGGTCCGGGTTGAGCCCCACATTGGCAAGGCCGATGTCCTGCACCAGCTGTACCGAGGAGTCCGCCGTGCCGAGGTAGGTATCCTCGTACATTTCGAGGGACAGCAGGATGCCTGCCTCTGCGGCGTGACGGCCCAGTTCCCGCAGGCGGGCGACAGCGTTGGCCCAGCTTTCCTGGTCGCCCACCGGGTCCTTGTATCCCTCAACGGTCCAGAACCACAGCTGCTTCTGCTGCTCAGGGGTAATGGCCTGGTGCAGTCCGACGGAGACAACTTCGCAGCCAAGCTCGGCCGCCGCGTCGATGGTCCGGTGGCTGTAGGCGAGGTTGTCTGCCCAGTCCGTCTCGTGGATCACGCTGCGGCGGATGGCCGAAATGACAGGGATGCCGATGCCCACATCTTCTGCGGTCTGCTTGAACTCGGCGAGCCGGTCCTTGCTCAGATCGCCGGGACGGACCCAGCTGTCGGTCAGGTCAGCGTTGGCAAAGCCGGCTTCCTTGACCTCCGTCAGGACTTCCGCCCAACTGGACGCATCGGCGTCGTTGATCTGCGTGCCCTGGGCGTCGATTCCCGGAAACTGCAGCAGCGCTGCAGTGATGGGCCAATTCTCAGCTGTGTAAGCCACGATGCTTCACTCCTTCGTAATCCTCTTTCCTATAGGATCTACTATCAAAAGGGAGTTGTCAAGATCACATCCTTGCGAGGTCTTCCCAAATGTAGGTCGCATTCAATGTCGTCATGGGCGCTCATGACGACATTAAATGCGGCCTACATGGGGCTGGGCCTAGCTTTCCGGGGCGTCCGCAATAGCCCGGGAACGGACCTTACGGATATGGTCCGCCATGGCTGCCGCTGCTTTGTCCGGATCGCCGGTGGTAACGGCATCCAGCACTGCCTGGTGTTCCGCGATGGCCTGCTCGGCATCCGTAATGCCTACGCCGCCGAAGAGGCGGAACCGTTGGACCTGTCCCCCGAGGGCTGAGTAAGCGGCTTCCATAAACTGGTTTCCGGTCTGGCGCGCAATCAGCTGGTGGAACCGCTCGTCCGCTTCGAGATAGTCCTTGAACTCGGCAAACGAAGGTCCCCGCGGTGCGGCTTTCAAGTCCTCGACGGCCTGCTCCAGTTCGGCCAGGCCGTGCTGGTTGATGCGTTCACAGGCCAGCCGGGCGTTGACGGGCTCGATTGCAAGCCGCGCCTCCATCAGTTCCGCAAAATCCTCCTGCGTAAAAACGGGAGCCACTCGGTAGCCTTTGAGCGCCACCCTCCGGACCATACCTGTGTGCTCAAGCCGCGCCAGGGCCTCGCGGACGGGGGTGGGCGAAACGTCCAGCTCGCGGGCCGTCCCGTCAATGCTGACCACCGCGCCGGGTGACAGCCGGCCATCCATAAGGGAGGCCAGGAGCTCCGCATAAACGTGGTCGGCCAGCACCTCGCGGCTAACCGCGCGGCCCGTTCTGCCGGGGCCGTTCTGGATTTCTGGCATTCTGCCGGTGCGGGGGCCTTTGGACGCGTTTTGCATAGTCAGATCCTATAGGAAGCACTGGTCGGCGACCGTTTCCGGAACGCCAAAAGCCCCGGCCAGGCGGACCTGGTCGGGGCTCTTCGTGACGCTGTGCACGGACTGTTGGCCCGTACCGAAACAGCTCAGGCCAAGAGGGAGGGCTTCAGCTGCTGCAGGCGGCCGAGGAGGCCGTTAATGAACGACGGCGATTCATCCGTTGAGAGCGTCTTGGACAGTGCCACTGCCTCACTGACCGCGACACCGTCCGGAACGTCGTCGTTGTAGAGCAGTTCCCACGTGCCGATCCGCAGGATGATGCGGTCCACCGAAGGCATCCGTTCCAGAGTCCAGCCCTGGGAATAGGTCTCGAGGAACTCGTCGATGGCGGTCTGCTGTGAGACGACGCCCTCCACGATTTCCAGGGTGTAGGGGTTCACGATCTGGTCGGTCAGTTCGCGCCGGGACCTGAGTACATCAAAAGCGGAAACCGAGCGCTGCTCAGCTTCGAAGAGGACATCCAGTGCCCTGTTACGGGCCTTACCGCGTGCGCTCACTACTCGCTGACCCGGCCGAGGTAGCTGCCGTCGCGAGTATCGACCTTGACTTTGGTGTTGTTCTCGACGAACAACGGAACCTGGATCTCATAGCCGGTTTCCAGGGTTGCGGGCTTGGTGCCGGCGGAGGAGCGGTCGCCCTGCAGGCCAGGTTCGGTGTAGGTGATCTCCAGGACAACGCTGGGCGGAAGTTCGATGTACAGCGGGTTGCCTTCGTGGATGGCGATGTTCACCATCTGGTTCTCCAGCATGAAGTTGGTGGCGTCGCCAACAGTGGCACCGGAGACGGTGAGCTGGTCGAAGTCCGAGGTGTCCATAAACACGAAGTCGGCACCGTCCTGGTACAGGTACTGGTAGTCGCGGCGGTCAACCGTGGCGGTCTCGATCTTAAGGCCGGCGTTGAACGTCTTGTCTACAACTTTGCCGGACATCACGTTCCGCATCTTGGTCCGCACAAACGCGCCACCTTTGCCGGGCTTGACGTGCTGGAATTCAATGATGTTCCAGAGCTGGCCCTCGAGCTTAAGGACCGTTCCGTTCTTGATGTCGTTAGTGGTTGCCACTGGTATCCTCTGGTTTCTATCTGTCTGGTCAGTTGTCAGACGTTCTATGCCGGCCAGGCATGCCGAACGGCCTGCCAGCGCGTGTTTATCAAAAATCCAAGAACCATTCTACCGGTAAAACCAGTGCGCTTTGTGTCCGGGATTTACCGGCCACCCACCCCGGAACGCGACAGGCCTCTCAGCAGGCAAGATCCAGGACGTCGCGGGCCCGCTGAAGCGCCACGGTGGACGAGTAAATCTGTGCGGCATCAGCCGATTGCGCAACCCGAAGATCCAGTGCACGGGCAAAGGCTTCCACCGCGGCGGACGTTTGTCCGGCGGCGTATTGGGTCTTGCCCATGTATTGCAGGACCAAGGCTTCACGGTCGGTGCCCTGGAACTCCGCGAGTAGCTGCCGGAACAGCTCAAGGGCGCGGTCCGTACGGTGTGAGACGCGCAGCACCTCGGCCTCGAACGTGCGGAGGCGGAAGGACTCAGGGTCCTTGAAGCGGGCCTCCGCAAGCAGTTCGGCCGCCTCCGCAGCATGTCCCTCGACGATCAGGACGAAGATCTGGTCTGACGGGTCTGTGGACGCCGCCAGGGCCTCGCGGCAGGCATCCTCGTTGACGATCTCCGGCAGCAGGGACTCCGGGTTGACCCGGATTCCGGGGAAACCGGCCTCGGGCCAGTCGCTGGTACCTGCCACGTCGCCCTGCATCAGGAGGCGATTTCCTGGTAGGCGGCGAAGAGCAGCGACGTGTCCGGGACATCCAGGATGCCCGGCTTGGCGATGCCGTCCAGAACCACAAAGCGCAGGAGGTCCCCGCGTGATTTCTTGTCGCGCCGCATGCCGTCCAGCAGCCCCTGCCAGCGGTCCCGCCGGTACGTGACCGGGAGGCCCAGGGTCTCCAGGATGCTGCGGTGGCGGTCGGCGTCGGCGTCGCTGAGCCGGCCAACGCTGCGGGCAAGTTCAGCGGCGAACATCATGCCCACGGATACCGCCGCGCCGTGGCGCCAGGAGTACCGCTCCACCAGTTCAATGGCGTGCGCCAAAGTGTGGCCGTAGTTAAGTATTTCGCGCAGCCCGGATTCCTTGAGGTCTTCCGAGACCACTTTTGCCTTGACCGCGATGGCCCGTTCAATGAGTTCGCGCAGGGCGTCCGATCCGGGGTCGGTGGCCGCCGCCGGGTCCTTTTCGATCAGGTCAAGGATGGCCGGATCTGAGATGAAGCCGCATTTAATAACTTCAGCCATGCCGGAAATAATCTCGTTCCTGGGCAACGTGTTCAGGGTGTCCAGGTCCACCAGCACCCCCGCAGGCGGGTGGAAGGAGCCCACCAGGTTCTTGCCCTCAGCCGTGTTGATGCCGGTCTTTCCACCCACGGAAGCATCCACCATGCCCAGCAGGCTGGTGGGCATGTGGATAACCTTGACGCCGCGGAGCCAGGTGGCCGCCACAAAACCGGCGAGGTCGGTAACGGCCCCGCCGCCCACTGCCACGATGGCGTCGGAGCGGGTGAAGTCGTTTTGGCCCAGGACCTGCCAACAGAAAGCGGCGACCTGGATGTGCTTGCCTTCTTCGGCGTCCGGGATTTCCGCGGTCAGCGAGGTGAACCCGGCTGCAGCGAGCTCGTCGCGGACGGTGTCACCCGTGAGCCGCAGCGCACGAGGATGGATGACCAGCACACGCCGGACCCGCTCCCCCAGCAACGCCGGAAGGTTCCCCAGCAGACCGCGGCCAACTACGACGTCGTAATTCTGCCCGGCGGATTCGCCGGTGACCTTGATGACTGTTGAATCGACGCTCAATTTTCAACTTCCTGTTTGGCGGCCGCGTAGTCACGCAGCGCAACTTCGAGCCGGTGTCCCAGCTCGCTGACCGAGCCATGGCGGACATCCACCACGAGGTCGGCCAGCCGTTCGTAAACGGGTTTCCTGGTAATAAAGAGTGCTGACCATCGGGCCATGGCATCGCCGGCGAGCAGCGGCCGGCCCGAGTTCCGGGCAATGCGGACGGCCACGGTTTCCTCATCGCATTCGAGGTACACCACGGTGCAGCGGCCCAGTAGCTGCTGCGTTCCGGAATCCAGCACAGCACCGCCACCCAGGGAAATCACGCTGGCCGAGCCCTCTGCCTGCTCCACGGCGCTGGCCACGGTCCGGGCCTCAATCTCCCGGAACGCGTGCTCGCCGCGGCCGGCAAAGATGGAAGCGATACTGCCATGGGCGTCCACGATCAGATTGTCCGTATCGACGAACGGCACGTCCAGCAGCTTGGCCAGCTCGTGGCCGATCGCGGACTTTCCCACCGCCATGGGTCCGATGAGGACAATGGGCCGGTGGCCAGGCACACCGGCCTTACGGCTCCCGGGCACTAGTGGCCGATCGAGTCCAGGGATGCCGGAATGTTGTCCAGGTAACCCTTGATGTTGCGGGCGGTCTCCGCCACGGAGTCACCGCCGAACTTTTCCGTGACGGCTTCCGCCAGGACCAGCGCCACCATCGCCTCGGCCACAACACCGGCGGCCGGCACGGCACAGACGTCCGAGCGCTGGTGGTGGGCCTTCGCAGGCTCCCCCGTGCTGACATCGACCGTGCGCAGGGCGCGGGGCACCGTGGCGATGGGCTTCATGGCTGCACGCACACGCAGGACGTCGCCGATGCTCATGCCGCCTTCAATGCCGCCGGCCCGGTTGCTGGTACGGATGATCTTGCCGTCGGCATCCTTGACGATTTCGTCGTGGGCGGCCGAACCACGGCGTGCGGCGGTGCGGAATCCGTCGCCGACTTCGACGCCCTTGATGGCCTGGATGCCCATCAGGGCGGCGGCGAGCCGGGAGTCAAGCCTGCGGTCCCAGTGGACGTAACTGCCCAGTCCGGGCGGCAGGCCGTACGCGAGAACTTCCACCACACCGCCCAGGGTTTCGCCTTCTTTGTGTGCGGCGTCAACCTCGGCCACCATGGCGTCGGACGTCTCGCGGTCAAAGCAGCGCAAGGGATCGGCGTCGAGCGCGATCACGTTGGCGGGAACGGGCAGCGGACGGCCCTCGGGCACCGTCACGCTGGCAATGGAGACTGTGTGGCTGACCAGTTCGATGCCGAGCGCTTTGAGGAACTGGGACGCGACGGTGCCCATGGCAACACGGGTGGCGGTCTCCCGGGCGCTGGCGCGTTCCAGAACGGGCCTGGCTTCGGAGAACCCGTACTTCTGCATTCCGGTGAAATCTGCGTGTCCCGGACGGGGCCGGGTCAAGGGCGCATTGCGGGCCTGGTCGGCCAGGATTTCCGGATCCACCGGATCGGCAGCCATGATCTGCTCCCACTTGGGCCATTCGGAGTTGGCGACCTGGACAGCCACCGGACCGCCCTGGGTCAGGCCGTGGCGGACGCCGCCGAGAATGGTGACGACGTCCTGCTCGAACTTCATCCGTGCGCCCCGGCCATAGCCAAGGCGGCGGCGAGCCAATGATTCGGCGATCTGCCCGCTGGTGAGTTCAACACCGGCGGGGACGCCTTCAATAATTCCCATCAGGGCCGGACCATGGGATTCACCGGCAGTCAACCAACGCAACATAATTTCCATCCTGCCACGTATGGCGGTCAGAACGCCCGTCGGGGAAGGCCGACTGCGTCACACATCACATCTATGACAGCTGCATTAACGTCGTCACCGCGGCCGGTGAACAGGCGTACCTGCTCCACCGCCTGGTACAACAACATCTCGAGTCCGGGCACCACGGCGCCGCCGCCGGACTGCCACACGGACGCGATCCGGCTCGGCCAGGGATCGTAGGCCACGTCCAGGAGGACACCGGGGGTTCCGGTTCCCAGTGCGGCGATCTCCGCCGCCAGGCCGTCCGCTGCGCGCGGCGGGAGCGTGGAAATCACGACGTCGGCACTTGCCGTAGGAACGGCTGCTTCGGTCAGCGGCCGGACAACGATGGAAAGGCCAACGACGGCAGCGGCGGCGCGCGCTTCTTCGGCCCGGGACGTATCCCGGACGAACACATGTGCGTGCTGCGTGCCCAGATCCTTCAGCGCGGCCACGGCGGCAGCAGCCGTTCCGCCTCCGCCCAGGACGACGGCGGCGGGGCTGGCCGCCACTCCGGCGTTAAGGACAGCGTTGACGATTCCGGCGACGTCCGTGTTGTAGCCGATGCGCCTGACGGAGCCGAGGTCTTCCTCGAAAGTGACTGTATTGACCACACCAAGTGTCCGTGCCACGCCGCGGACTTCGTCCACTTCGGCAACCATGCCGGATTTCAGCGGCATGGTGACTGAGAGTCCACGCCAGCCCTGCTGCGTCCTGACCTGTTCCATAAAGCCGGGCAGCGCCTGTTCGGTCAGGTCCAGGGCCGTGTAGCCGATATCCATCCCGAGCTTGCGGTAGGCCGCCAGGTGCAGGGCCGGGGACTTGGAGTGGCTGATCGGATGGCCCAGGACGGCAGCCCGGAGGCTCATGTGCAGCGGCCCACGTTGGCCTGGCACCAGGTGTTGTACTGGTGGACGTAGACGTTGTGTTCGTCGAGCGTCTTGGAGAACTTTGTCTCCTTCGTGTCCAGGTTGATGGTTACCCAGTACAGGTAGTCGTTCGTTTTGGGCTTCGCCGCCGCGTCGATGGCGGTCTTGCCCGGAGAACCGATGGGGCCCGGCGGCAGGCCCGGGTTGGCGTACGTGTTGTACAGGTTGGACTTGTCCTGGCGCTGTTCATCGGTGAAGTTGAAGCTCTTGGTGCCCAGCCCGTACGTCACGGCCGAATCGACCTGCAGGTAACCGGAGGTCTGGTCATTCGGCTTGAGGCGGTTGTAGATGGCTCCGGCAACGTCGCCGTACTCAGCCTGGCCGCCTTCGGCCTGCACAATGCTCGCCACGATCACAGCTTCATACTGCTTCGCCGGATCGGTGATGCCCTGTGCCACAAGTTCGTCGGTGGTTCCCTTGACCAGCGACTGGAGGATGTCCTTGGCCGGTGTGCCGAGCGGGAAGCGGTACTCCCCCGGAGCGAGGTAGCCCTCAAGGTTTTTGGCGTTGGCCGGAAGGCCAAACTGTCCGGGGGCGTCGCTGAACGCCTTCAGTTGCTGCAGCGACACACCGGAGCCCTCGGAGATTGCCTGCAGCGACTCGCCGACCCTGAGACCGGCACTCAAGGCAAAGTAGATGACCTTGCTCTTATCGTTGCCGAGCAGGACGCTGACGGCGTCGGAGTTCTTCATCTCCATCTTGAATGTGTAATCCCCCGGCGACAACGTTCCGCCGGAAGACGCAAATGCGTGCAGGAAAGTGTCCGCGTTGGCCACGACTTTGCCGCTTTCAAGTTTGGTGGCCACGGAACGCGTACCTTCACCGGGCTGGACCGAAACCGTGACTTCGCCCGTCCCGGGACCGGGGTAGTCGGCCGCTTTGTCGTTTCCAAGCAGTGGTTTGATGAACTGCGCACCCACGGCAATGGCAGCCACGAAGACCACAAGAGTCAGGAACAGGGCGAGGAGGCGGCGCCGGCGCCGTACCTTTTTTGAGGGCTTCGCCACTACGGAAACCGCGGCTGCACCGGCGAACAGGCCGGCGTCGGCATGGTGATCATCATCGACGTGTCCATCATCGGGGTGGTGATCATCATGGTGCCCGGCGTCATGGTGTGCTTCGTCCGGATAGTGGTGCCCGGCGTCATGGTGTGCTTCGTCCGGATAATGGTGCCCGGCGTCGTGCTCTTCATAAAAGTGCTCGTCATCAGGGTGGTATTCCTGGATCAGGGCGTCATCCGGATGATGGGCTGCGGCCGGGCCAGCGTCCTGGATGGAAGGCGGGGTGTCCGGGGCTGTGGGAATAACCGGTTCCGGCTCCGGCTCGGGTACCTGGACCGGTTCGTGGTCATGAACCGGTTCCGGCTGGGACTCCGGAACGGGAACAGGCTCCGGAGCGGGTGCGGCTTCGGGAACAGGAGCCGTGGCAGGAGCAGGCGCATCCTGCCCCGTCTCATAGGCCTGTTCGGGAACCACATCGCTGCTTTCCGTGTGCTTCTCCCTGGCGCGGAGCTCTTTGCGGGTCAGCGGCCTGGCGCCATCGTTGCTCGTGGCGCCTGAGGCGTCGTCGTTATTGGACGGGCTCACTGTAGCCTTCCGTGTTCTGAGATGGAGTCGTGCCTTCCGGGGCCGCAGGGCCGGGCCGGACGGCCGAACCTGCTCCGGATGGCCGAGTACGGGGCGGCGCAGTCACGCGGCTGCCAACGTCCGTTCCCCTGGCTTTTTGCATGTCGATGGCGTGCTGGAGGATGCCTGCCGCCGCGACCTGATCCACCACTTTACGGTGGTTCCGGCTGCTCATGCCAGCTTCGTGCAGGTTTCGGTGCGCCGTAACACTGCTCAGGCGCTCATCCACCAGACTGACCGGAACATCCATTCCCCGGCCAGCGAACTCTGCAACCAGCAGTTCGGCGTAGTCGGTGGCCATTCTGGCAGAGGCGTGCTCCTCGCCCTTCATGGTGCGGGGAAGTCCCACAAAAACCTGGACGGCGCCGAGTTCCCCGGCGAGCGAGACGATCACGCGCACGTCGGAATTCTTCTTGGCGTTGCGGTCCAGGGTCTTGTACGGAGTGGCCAGGATTTCGTCCCGGTCGCAGATGGCGACGCCCACGCGGACGGTGCCGACGTCGACCCCCAGTTTGATGCCCTGGGGGTAGACGGCGGCGCCGGCAGATTCTGTCACGGGTTCCCTAGCGCCGGGAGATGGCGTCCACAACGGCGGCCAGCGCCGGTGCAACCTTGGCGGCGTCCGTGCCGCCGCCCTGGGCGACGTCGTCCTTGCCGCCGCCGCCGCCGCCGAGGATTCCGGCCGCGAGCCGGACCAGTGCGCCGGCCTTCACGCCGGCTTCCCGGGCTGCCTCGTTGGTGGCCACGAGGATCATGGGCCGGTCATTGCTGACGCCCGCCACTGCCACTGTGGACGCGCCCGAACCGAGGCGGTTGCGCAGGTCGAGGGCAAGGTTGCGGATGTCGTCGGCCCCGCCGATCTGGCCGGCGTCGTGCGCGATGACCTGGATGCCGGCCGCGTCGCGGGCAGTGCCCACAAGGTTTCCGGCCGCTGCGGCCATCTGTTCCTTGCGGAGCCGGTCGAGTTCCTTCTCCGTTGCCTTGAGCTTGTTCAGCGTGCTGGCGATTCGGTCGGCGAGCTGGCCGGAAGGCACTTTGAGCATCTCGGTCAGTTCGGTCACGAGGGCGCGTTCGGCGGCCAGGTGGCGGAAGGCGTCCATGCCCACAAACGCTTCAACACGGCGGTTGCCTGAACCCACTGACTGCTCGCCGAGCAGCGACAGGCTGCCGATCAGGGACGTGTTTGCTACGTGCGTGCCGCCGCAGAGTTCCCGGGACCACGCGCCGTCGATCTCCACAACCCGGACTTCGCTGCCGTAGTTTTCGCCGAAGAGCGCCATGGCACCCAGCGCCTTGGCCTCTGCCAGGCCCATGACCTTGGTGTTCACGCGGAAGTTGTTGCGGATGGCTAGGTTGGAAACTTCTTCGATTTCCGAACGCGTGGCGGTGCTGAGGCCTTCCCCCCAGGCGAAGTCGAAGCGCAGGTAGCCGGCCTTGTTGTAGGAACCGCGCTGGGTGGCTTCGGGGCCAAGGATCTGGTGCAGTGCGGCGTGGACGATGTGTGTGCCGGTGTGGGCCTGCTCGGCGGCGTGGCGCCGCTCGCGGTCAACGGCTGCGCGGACCAGTGAGTCGGAACCGATCTCGCCTTCGCGGACGATTGCCTTGTGGACGCTCAGTCCCTTGATGGGGCGCTGGACGTCCAGGACTTCGACGACGAATCCGTCACCGGTGATGAGGCCCGTGTCAGCCGACTGCCCGCCGGCTTCAGCGTAGAACGGCGTCTCCGCCAGGACGAGTTCAATTTCATCGCCGGTGGCGGCGTGCCCCACATTCTGTCCGCGGTTGAGGATGCCCCGGACCCGAGACTCACCATCCAGCTCGGTGTATCCGGTGAAGACAGTCTCGCCCTGGGCCAGAAGTTCCTGGAAGGCGCTGAGATCGGCGTGGCCACCCTTTTTGCCCTTGGCGTCGGCCTGCGCGCGCTGGCGCTGTTCGAGCATCAGGCGGCGGAATTCCGGTTCATCCACCTTGAGTCCGGCTTCCTCGGCCATTTCCAGGGTGAGGTCGATCGGGAAGCCGTAGGTGTCGTGAAGGGCGAAGGCGTCGGCGCCGGACAGCGGCGTGCCTGCGGCCTTGGAATCAATGACGGCGTCTTCAAGCCGGGCGGTACCCGACGCGATGGTGCGCAGGAAGGCCCGCTCTTCGGCATAGGCGATCCGGCTGATGCGGTCAAAGTCCGTCGCCACGATGGGGTAGACACCCTTCATGGCATCGCGTGAAGCGGGGAGCAGGTCCGGCAGGCAGGCCTTTTCGACGCCGAGCAGGCGCATGGAACGCACGGCGCGGCGGATCAGGCGGCGCAGGACGTAGCCGCGGCCCTCGTTGGACGGCGTCACGCCGTCGGCGATCAGCATAAGAGCCGAACGGATGTGGTCACCCACCACCCGCATGCGGACGTCGTCCGTGTGGTGCGGATCCTCAGGTGTTTCGGCCGAGGTGTACTCCCGGCCCGACAGCTCGGCTGCCCTGTCGATCACAGGCCGGACCTGGTCGGTCTCGTACATGTTCTCGACGCCCTGCAGGATCATCGCGAGGCGCTCCATGCCGAGGCCGGTGTCGATGTTCTTCTTGGGCAGCTCGCCGACGACGTCGAAGTCGTCCTTCGAGCGGACGTTGTCGATCTGGTACTGCATGAACACCAAGTTCCAGATTTCAACGTACCGGTTTTCGTCGGCGATGGGACCGCCCTCGACGCCGTAGGCAGGGCCCCGGTCGTAGTAGATCTCCGAGCAGGGGCCTGCGGGGCCCGGCTGGCCGGTGTGCCAGTAGTTGTCGGCCTTGCCCATACGCTGGATGCGCTCGGACGGAACGCCGGTGTGCGTCAGCCACAGCTCCTTGGCTTCGTCGTCCTCTTCGTAAACCGTCACCCACAGCAGTTCCGGCGGAAGGCCGTAGCCGCCGTTGTCCACGCTCTTGGTGAGCAGCTCCCAGGCGTACTTGATGGCGTCTTCCTTGAAGTAATCGCCGAAGGAGAAGTTGCCGCACATCTGGAAGAAGGTGCCGTGGCGGGCGGTCTTGCCCACCTCTTCGATGTCCCCGGTGCGGATGCATTTTTGAACGCTGGTGGCCCGGTCGAAAGGGGCTTCTTCGCGGGCAGTCAGGTAAGGGATGAACGGGACCATGCCGGCCACGGTGAACAGGAGGGAGGGGTCGCTGGAGACCAGCGAGGCGGAGGGAACCGCGGTGTGTCCTTTGCTGACAAAAAAGTCCACCCAGCGCTTTGTGATCTCCTGCGACTTCATGAGCTGATTACATACCCTTCTCGGTTCACGCGTTGTGCCACGCATGACATATTGATTCAGACGGCAGTGCCGGCAAGCGGCGGCTGCTGGTTTAATTCTCGCGCGTTTTTCCCGCGGGTTCAGCGGCGGGCTGGATCCCGCGACGGGACGGCCGGTGA
This sequence comes from Pseudarthrobacter psychrotolerans, assembly GCF_009911795.1. Lineage (NCBI taxonomy): Bacteria > Bacillati > Actinomycetota > Actinomycetes > Micrococcales > Micrococcaceae > Pseudarthrobacter > Pseudarthrobacter psychrotolerans. Next base: position 1,117,234 of record NZ_CP047898.1, read on the forward strand.
GTCGATCCCCAGGGCGGCCCGGAGGTCCGTCTCGCGCTCATGCATTCCGGCACGCACGGCATCGGCGAAGTCGTAAACGCCGTCAGCCAACCGGCCCACGGCGCGATTCAGGCCTTCCGGCCCCAGGTTGGACTGCGCTTCGCTGATCTTGCGGAACGCGATGACTCCGATGGCCACGCCGATTCCCATCCAGACAAATCGTTTCATTTCAGTTCTCCGGTGGCTTAGCGGCTGCGGCGGCCGGGGGCGGGCTTCTTGCGGTTGGCGAGGGCGGAGCGCACGCCGTAGCTGAAGGCTGCCACCTTGATCAGTGGTGAACCGACGGTCGCTGCAACCAGTGATGACAGCGCCGAGAGGTTTGCCGACGCATCTGAAACGTTGGAGGCGATGCCATCCACTTTCTTCAACTGCTGGTTGGTGGTGGAGACAGTCGCCGTGACTTCGTCCATGAGGGGCGTGGCGCCGTCGCTGAGGGACCGGATGGAAGTCCGTATTTCTTCCAGCACACTGCCGAGCTTCAGGATGGGCACGGCGAGCAGCAGCACCAGGAGTGCGAACACCCCGGCCGCGATCAGGCCGGCAATATCGCCACCAGACATAGACGTTCAACTCCTTGAAACTGACGTGGATCTTTTACCTCCGCGTACGCTGCCTTGATGCGTTCCGCAGATGTCCCCCAAGTACCTTACATACAAAGAAGCCCGTGGCGCTTGCCACGGGCTTCTTTGGATACGCTGCTGGGATTTAGCGTGCGTAGAATTCGACGACGAGCTGCTCTTCGCAGGTTACGGGAACCTCGGAGCGCTTCGGGCGACGGACCAGGCGGGCCTGCAGGGCGTCAAGCTTGACGTCCAGGTAGGCCGGAACCTGGGGCAGGACGTCGCGGTGTGCGCCGGCTGCTGCAACCTGGAGCGGAACCATGGTTTCGCTGCGGGTGTGGACGTGGACAAGCTGGCCTTCGCTGACGCGGAAGGACGGGCGGTCAACGCGGATGCCGTCAACCATGATGTGGCGGTGCACAACGAGCTGGCGGGCCTGGGCGATGGTGCGGGCGAAGCCGGCACGCAGCACGAGGGCGTCAAGACGCATTTCGAGCAGTTCGATCAGGTTTTCACCGGTCAGGCCCTTGGTGCGGCGGGCTTCTTCGAAGGCGCGGGTCATCTGGGCTTCGCGGATGCCGTACTGGGCGCGCAGACGCTGCTTTTCGCGCAGCCGTACGGCGTAGTCGGAGTCCTGCTTCTTGCGGGCACGGCCATGCTCACCGGGGCCGTACGGGCGGCGCTCCATGTACTTGGCGGCCTTGGGGGTCAGAGCAATGCCGAGTGCACGCGAGAGGCGTGCTGTACGGCGAGCACGAGTGTTGTTAGCCACTTGTGTCCTTCCAATATCTGCGGTGTGTCAGTGTTACTGGCCTCCATAATGGAGAGCATCGGCCAACCGCTGCCTTTTGCTACTGGGCACAGGGCTACCCCAACGAAACAGCAGAAAATACTGAAGGATGGGGAGATTGCGTCCGCGCCTTGCCAGACAACGAACAATCTTAGCAGGATTCGCCTGCAATCCCACACTCCGGCCGCCGCTCCCCCGTGTCACTCCACTGGCATCACTGCCGGGGCCTCTCCACTGCCGACGCCGGTCAGTTGCCGCGGATGATCTTCCGCAGCCGTTCGAGGCGCACGGCGATGTCCCGTTCCGCACCGTTGGCGGTGGGCTCGTAGTAGTCCCGCCCTACCAGGTCATCCGGCGGGTACTGCTGGCTGGCCACCGAATGGGGGGCGTCGTGGGCGTACTTGTAGCCGAGTCCGTGTCCCAGCTGCTTGGACCCCGGGTAGTGCGCATCGCGAAGGTGCGCCGGGATCCCGTTGCCCAGGCCGGCACGGACATCCGCAACAGCCTTGTTGATTCCCATGTACGCGGCATTGGATTTCGGCGCGGTGGCCAGATGCACCACGGCCTCGGCCAGGACGATCCGCCCCTCGGGCATGCCGATCAGTTGTACCGCCTGCGCGGCGGCAACCGCAGTCTGCAGTGCCGTGGGGTCCGCCATTCCGACGTCCTCCGCAGCGGAAATCACAATGCGCCGCGCGATGAACCTCGGATCCTCCCCTGCCTCCAGCATCCTGGCGAGGTAGTGCAGTGCGGCGTCCACGTCGGACCCGCGGACGGACTTGATGAAGGCGCTGGCAACGTCGTAGTGCTGGTCCCCGGCGCGGTCGTAGCGCACGGCGGCCACGTCCAGGGCACGTTCGGTGTGCTTGAGCTCGATGGTGACCACCGAGTCGGCGTCGGCGTCGTCCGCATCGCCGAAGGCCACACCCGATGCGGCTTCGAGGGCCGTCAGGGCGCGCCGCGCGTCGCCGCCGGCGAGCCTGACGAGGTGGGCCAGGGCCTCGGCGCTGAGCTCCACATTCCCGCTCAGGCCGCGATCGTCCGACACTGCGCGCTGCAGGAGCCCTTCAATGTCCGCCTCCGTCAGCGGTTTCAGGGTGAGCAGGAGGGAACGTGACAGCAGCGGCGAGACCACGGAAAAGGACGGGTTTTCGGTGGTTGCCGCCACGAGCACCACCCAGCGGTTCTCCACGCCGGGCAGCAGGGCATCCTGCTGGGCTTTATTGAAGCGGTGAATCTCGTCAAGGAAAAGCACTGTGGTGGTCTTGTACAGATCCCGCGCTGTGAGGGCTTCGTCCATGACCCGCCGAACGTCCTTGACGCCCGCGGTGATGGCGGACAGCTCCACGAACTTCCGCCCCTTGCCCTTGGCGATCACGTGCGCGAGCGTGGTTTTTCCGGTCCCGGGCGGTCCCCAGAGGATCAGCGAGCTGGGGCCTGCGGGGCCCAGGGCGTCAGTGCCGGCCGCCAACTGCCGCAACGGCGATCCCTGCCCCAGCAGGTGCTGCTGGCCCACCACATCATCCAGCGTGCGTGGCCGCATCCGGACGGCCAGGGGGCTGCGCGGCGCGGCGGTACGGCCGGACGACGACGGTTCGTCACTGTCGTCGTCGTCATTGCCATGCCCTTGGGCGAAGAGATCATCCACATAGATAGGCTACTCATTAGTTCACCGCACCACTTCCGCCCTCCATTTTCCGCCCGCCATCTAAGGGATCCCGCCATGAGCGCACGCAGCACCCCAGGCGCCGGCCGTCCGGGGTCCGTCAGGACCGCGTTTGTGTCCGGCGAACGCCTGGCCGGATGGGCGGACCGCTTCGGAGCCGCGCACGGCGGCTTCCGGATCAGCGATGACGACGACGGCGTGCGGCTCGTGGCGGACGACGGCACCACTGCGTTGCTCCAGGCGCCCTGGCCACCCGATGGAAGGCCGGGACGGGGCGCCGATCCCCTGGAGCGCCTGGCCTCCGTCACTGCCCAGCCCCGGACGGCCGGACTGGTGCTCGTGCGGCGCGGCGGTTATGCGGCTGCCGTGGCCAGGGAAGGCATCCTGCTCGCGTCCAAGACGGGCTCCCGCTACGTACAGTCCCGGAGTGCGGCCGGTGGGCAGTCCCAGCAGCGGTTTGCACGCCGCCGGGCCAACCAGGCGGATGAGCTGGTGGAGAAAGTGGCAGCGCACGCAGCAGCCGTTTTCGGCGGCCAGCCGATCGAGTATCTTGCTCCGGGCGGGGACCGGACCCTTGCCGGGCTGGTCATGGACCACCCGGCCATGAGGCTCTACGCCTCAGTCCCGCGGCTGGACTTCCTGGATGTGCCTGACCCCAACGGCTCCGTGCTGAGGAAGGCCGCCGCAGATGTCTGCGCCGTGCGGATCCAGGTAACTGACCCGCCGGATCAGCCCCGGCGCAACTCCTAGGTCAGCGTCCAGGAGCGTTTCGACAACCCGTACCAGAAACCTTCGATTGCAGTCTTCGCGTGCAGTTCACCGGAGCCATAGGCTGCGCCGAGCGCAACGTACAGCGGCGCCCAGTGCTCGCTGCGCGGGTGCGCTTGCCGTGCCGCCGGCGCCTTGTTCAGGAAGTCCAGGATGGCATCGACATCGCCGCCCGCCATGGCTTCTTCCGCCCAGTGGTCAAACTCGCTCGAGGCTGCCGGCGGAGGGCTGTCCGGACCACCGGCCGGGTTGAACCAGCGGAGATTGTGCGTGGTGAACCCGGAACCGACGATGAGGGTGCCGCGTTCGCGCAGCGGTGCCAGCGACATGCCGAGGTTAAACAGGCCCCGAGGATCGAGGGTGGGCATGGACATCTGGACCACGGGAACATCGGCTTCGGGGAACAGCTCCTTGAGCGGCACATATGCTCCGTGGTCCAGCCCACGGCTCTCATCGCGCTCGACGTGGTGGCCGTGGACAGCCACCAGCCGCTCCACCTCGGTGGCGAGCCCCGGCGCCTGCGGGGCGTCGTATTTGACGTCGTAGTACTTTTGCGCGAAGCCGCCAAAGTCATAAACAAGGCCTGGATCCCGCTGAGTGGCACTCAGTGTCACGGGTGCGTTTTCCCAGTGCGCGGACACCATCAGGATGTCCTTGGGCTTGCTGAAGGTGCCGGACCACTCGTGCAACTGTTGGGTCCAGGTAGCATCGTCGGCAAGCGGCGGCGCACCGTGACTGAGAAAGAGAACCGGAGGCAGGCCAGGTGTTTGCGTCATGCAGCCATACTATGCCATTTTTATTGAAGCTTCAAGCATCATTGTAATGATGACCCGTTAGGAGCGGCTTGTGATCTAGTGAAATATCCGACGCTAACGTCCGTTCGGGCGTCGTATTGGCCCGTATTTGCCGGGTTTGATGTGGTTGGTGCGTGGAAGTCGCCGGGCATCACAACTGCCCATCGTCCACTTAAGGTGGCCCTTCAGAAAACGGAAAAAATCCACGCTGACATGACCGGTTTCATGGATGCCCTGGGTTTCGGGGCGATGTGCGAGGACCGGCTGGGCCAGTTCCTTCCCGCAGGCGCGAAGCACCGGCCCGGCCGGCTGCTCGGGTCCCTGGCGGCGATGCTGGCCGCCGGAGGCGAACACGTCTCCGATCTGGGCATCCTGCGGGTCCCCCGGGCGCCTACGGCCAACTGCCCTCGAACGCCTTACCACTGCGAGCAGACGGACAGCCATCACCGGGTACGTGGAAACCCGCGCCACCCCGGCGCCAACGGGCCGGCCGTGCGTGCCCGGAATCCACCCAGACAACAGATCAGCAACTCAGCCGCCATCAACACCCCTCACCGGGGACCGATGCAAAATCCGGGTTAGCTCAGGGTTAGCTCGCGGCCGGCAGTGCGTCCGGGATCCGGGGTTTCGTGTTTCCTGCGAAGGTGAACTGCGCGTCGTCGCCGTCGCCGTCAACGTCCACCACAACGATATCGCCCGGGTGGATCTCTCCGAAGAGGATCTTTTCGGAGAGCTGGTCCTCGATCTCGCGCTGGATGGTGCGGCGCAGCGGCCGGGCACCCATGGCCGGGTCGTAACCGCGTGCTGCCAGGAGAACCTTGGCCGCGGTGGTGAGCTCGATGCCCATGTTCTTGTCCGCCAGTCGCTGCTCCAGACGGCCGATCATCAGGTTCACGATCTGGATGATCTCGTCCTGGGTCAGCTGGGGGAAGACGATGACGTCATCCACACGGTTCAGGAACTCGGGGCGGAAGTGCTGCTTGAGCTCCTCCGTGACCCGGGCGCGCATCCGGTTGTAGCCGGTCTGCGTGTCCGTGCCCGACTGGAAGCCGGTGGCAACGCTCTTGGAGATGTCCCGCGTGCCCAGGTTGGTGGTCATGATGATCACGGTGTTCTTGAAGTCCACCACCCGGCCATGGCTATCGGTCAGGCGGCCGTCTTCGAGGATCTGCAGGAGTGAGTTGAAGAGGTCCGGATGCGCCTTTTCCACTTCGTCGAACAGGACCACGGAGAACGGACGGCGCCGGACCTTTTCGGTCAGCTGCCCGCCCTCGTCGTAACCGACATACCCCGGAGGCGCACCGAAGAGACGCGACACCGTGTGCTTCTCCGAGTACTCGGACATGTCCAGGGTGATCAGTGTGTCTTCCTCGCCGAACAGGAACTCGGCCAGGGCCTTGGCCAGCTCCGTCTTACCCACACCGGTGGGGCCGGCGAAGATGAACGATCCGCCGGGACGCTTCGGGTCCTTCAGGCCAGCCCGGGTGCGGCGGATAGCCCGCGAAACCGACCTAATCGCCTCATCCTGGCCCACCACGCGCTGGTGCAGCTCGTCTTCCATCCTCAGCAGACGGCTGGATTCTTCCTCAGTCAGCTTGAAGACCGGAATGCCGGTGGAATTCGCCAGCACCTCCGCGATCAGATCCTCATCAACTTCGGAGATGTCGTCCATGCCGCCGGTCTTCCATGCGCGTTCTTTCTCTCTACGCTGCGCGACGAGCTTCTGCTCCTGGCCGCGCAGCGCTGCGGCACCCTCGTAGTCCTCCGCATCCAACGCGGACTCCTTCTCCATTTTCAGCGCAGCGATGCGCTCATCCATGGCCTTCAGCTCCGGCGGAGCGCTCATGCGCCGGATACGCAGCCGGGCGCCGGCCTCATCGATCAGGTCGATGGCCTTGTCCGGCAGGAAGCGGTCCGAGATGTAGCGTTCGGAGAGGTGAGCCGCCGAGGCGAGGGCACCGTCGGTGATGGTGACCCGGTGGTGCGCCTCGTAGCGGTCACGCAAGCCCTTGAGAATCTCGATGGTGTGAGCCACGGAGGGTTCCTTGACCTGGATCGGCTGGAAGCGGCGCTCCAGGGCAGCATCCTTCTCGATGTACTTGCGGTAGTCATCCAGCGTGGTGGCACCGATGGTCTGCAGCTCGCCCCGGGCCAGCAACGGTTTCAGGATCGAAGCCGCATCGATCGCACCCTCGGCGGCACCCGCACCGACCAGGGTGTGGATTTCGTCGATGAACAGGATGATGTCCCCGCGGGTGCGGATCTCCTTCAGGACCTTCTTCAGCCGCTCTTCGAAGTCACCACGGTACCGGGACCCTGCCACCACGGAGCCCAGGTCCAGGGTGTAGAGCTGTTTGTCCTTGAGAGTCTCCGGGACATCGCCGCGGACAATCGCCTGGGCGAGACCCTCGACGACGGCGGTCTTGCCGACGCCGGGCTCACCGATCAGGACCGGGTTGTTCTTGGTGCGCCGGGAAAGGACCTGCATGACGCGTTCCATTTCGGATTCGCGACCGATCACGGGATCGAGCTTGTTCTCGCGCGCAGCCTGGGTCAGATTGCGGCCGAACTGGTCCAGAACCACGGAACCGGCAGGGGTACCTTCCGGCTGGCCGGGACCGACGCCTGCGCCCGTGGTTTCCTTGCCCTGGTAGCCCGAGAGCAGCTGCATGACCTGCTGGCGGACCCGGTTAAGGTCTGCCCCGAGCTTGACCAGCACCTGGGCGGCAACGCCCTCACCCTCACGGATGAGACCCAGCAGGATGTGCTCCGTGCCGATGTAGTTGTGACCCAGCTGCAGGGCCTCGCGGAGTGCGAGCTCCAGCACCTTCTTCGCGCGCGGCGTGAAGGGGATGTGGCCGGACGGAGCCTGCTGGCCCTGGCCGATGATCTCCTGCACCTGCTCGCGCACGCCGTCGAGCGAAATGCTCAAGGACTCAAGAGCTTTGGCGGCAACGCCCTCACCCTCATGGATCAGACCCAAGAGGATGTGTTCGGTACCAATGTAATTGTGGTTCAGCATGCGTGCCTCTTCTTGGGCAAGCACAACTACGCGACGGGCACGGTCCGTAAATCGCTCAAACATTTCGCCACACTCCTGGCTGCCGCCTACCTTGATGCTACGTCGCCGCAGGCCTTCATGGGGGGTTCGCCGAGACGCAGGATAAGTAGAGCCGGGTTCCCGTGACTTTCCCATGTAAGCGGCAGGTTTTCGCACCGCTGTCCGCCACGTCACCGCGTGTCACCGTGTGGGCGCAGAGGCACACGCAGTCGCCGAGCGGAAAATCGATGCGCATTACGATGCGCATCATCTGCATAACCTGCGGGGCGGAACTCACAGCCGCAACCACCGCATAGGACCATCCGAAATCCCCGGAAACCTCATCGACCTCGCCAGTGCCGGCACACCGCGAACGACCGCCGGCTCAGTCGCCCGTCCGTGTGTTGTTCCTGTGTACGGGCAACAGCGCTCGGTCCCAGATGGCCGAGGCGACCTTGGAGTGCCTGGGCGGCTCTCGGATCGAAGCCGCCAGCGCCGATAGTCACCCCAACGCCGTACGCGTGATGCGTGACTGTTGATCGTTAAGGCCACATGAGACCAAGGAAGTCTTGCCATGGGTGTGACTGTTAGTTCAGAATGGCGGTTTTTTCACAGCTCGGTTTGGCGCGTTAATTGATTCCAAAGACGAGGGTTGAGCGTGCGGGCCTCAATGACGTCGTCGGTGATGGTGCTGATCTCGTTGATTTACATGACCCGGCTCACGGCCGGCCCCGCACGTCCACGTCCTCCCAGGAACAACACCACAGCCGATCGAGGTCCGGGAATCGGGTTTTGAGAATCGAACCGCCGGACACTAGGTCGATGCCACCTATGCCGGTCACCTTTCGCCGGAATATGCTCTCTTCGCTGCGGGGAAGACCCGAGAGTCCCATCCGGGCCGCCCGCCATGGGCCGGCCTACATAGCTTCCATGGCAGGAGACTTAACTGGAATTCGACTCTTCCTCCCTGTCCAAGAAGTCGAGTTCGTCCTCGCCCGCGGCCCGAGTTGACCGTACGTTCATGTCCGGGATCCGGTCCCCATTGAGGCTCCAGCGGCACCAACCGGTCGCCCCCAGGTTCATGAGTGACAAACGTGAGGGCAGGGCCACGCCCATCCTGCAGCGACCATCGCCTGCGCTTCCTGGCAGTCGTCGGCGTCGTTGGCGATGGTCGGAGCGAACCCCGCCCCTGGCAGCTTCTGATCAGGGAATGTTTGACAGCCTCGCCACGGCGGCAATATCCTGCGGGGTCGTTCGACAGCACCCGCCAACGAGCCGGGCACCAAGTTCACGCCAGAAGGGCGTTCCCTCCGCAAGGCTTGCGGGCTGTTTGCTATTGGGGCCCGAAGCGCTGTCCCCAGCCGCGGTCTGCCCCCACGTTTTGGTGACTGCGTCATAGCTTTCTCCCGAATTTGGATATGCGATCAGGGGCATATCGGTGGCTTTGCCCAAGGCCTCCAGGGATGGGGAGACCAGGTCCAGCGGCACACAGTTCACGCCGATCGCCACCGCGAGCGGCTGCTCCATACAGAACTTTGCCACCTGAGCCAGCGGCGTACCGTCGCTGATGTGCCCACCGTCCCGTAGCGTGAAGGAGAGCCAGGCTTCGACGTCGAACTCTTTCATGAGTGCCAGCAAGGCCTCGGCCTCCGGCAATGAAGGCAGCGTCTCACAGGCAAGAAAGTCCGCTCCGGCCTCCACCAGCGCCGCGATTCGAGGCCGGTGGAACTCCAAAAACTCGTTTCGGCTGAGGAAGTAGTCTCCCTGGTATTCTGATCCGTCCGCGAGGTACGCGCCGTAGGGCCCGACCGATCCTGCAATCAGCAGGGGGCCCGCATCCGCGTTTTCGGCCAGGTACTCGCGGCGCGCCTCGTCGGCCAGGCGCACACTCAACGCCACATGTCCCAAGGCCTCTTTCTCGCCGATGCCGCGCCGCGCAAATCCCAGCGGTGTGGCCTGATAGCTCGCCGTGATGGCGACCGCGGCTCCGGCGCGGAAGTAATCCTGGTGTACGCGCTTGACGAGCTCCGGCTGTTCCAGAAGGACTTTAGCCGACCACAAAGGATCTTGCAGATCGCAGCCGTGCGCTTCAAGCTCGGTGGCGAGTGCGCCGTCCACGGTCAGGTTCGCTCCGGCATCGAGGATGCGGGAGAGCTTGGTGTTACTGGGCATTGTTTAGGGCTCCAAGCGGTTCGGTTCGTTCTGGCCTGCCGGGCGGACGCGGCGACTCGTGATCCGGCAATGCAAGTTAGCACAACGTGCAGTGACAAAAGGGCGGCACAGCCCCGGGCTTCCACATGACGGTCAGCAGTCCTTTGCAGCAACCTGTGTTTCCCGGCTCAGTCACGCCCCAAGTCTGGCGGATGTGCCGGGTGAACATGAATGCCTCCATCCAAATGTGTGCGTAATAAGCATTTTTAGATGCTTGTAATGACCATCACTCTATGTCACCATGGCATTCAGACACCTTTTGCGAACCGCTCAGGAAGAGGCTTCCCTTGAAGATTGAAATGAAATCAGTACGTAAGCTGCGTGTGCATTGGCCCATAGCTCCGGAATCCTTCGCGCGGCTCGCCAAGGGCGACGTAGAAGCATTCGAGGATGAAGCGGGCATCGTGGCCCTGCTCCAGGCTTTGTCGGAATCCCCGGACTTAGGGGATTTTGGCAACTACAGGCATGTCTTCGAATCGGGTTTGGGTTTCGAGGGGTTCACCTGCACTGAAGGTGCTAACCCTACGTTGGGGCAGGTGGGCCAGCGCACAATTTCGCCTACCTTGGTCTTCACGACGTATTTCGATGCGGCGCTAGATGACGCTGCCGTGGAACGCAGCCTGCAGCACGTCGTGGAGATCCATCCCTGGGAGGTACCGGTCATCGAACTGACAGGGCCAATCAGCGTCTCCAGCACAGCCCTTCCGGCAGTACTTGAGAGCGAGGCCGCATCATGATTGAAGCCACCACGACCGGACTTTGGGACGGTCTGCAGCCGCTGCTTGCCGGCAGGTCATTTACCGACCTGACACACGCCTTCCACCCTGGCCAGCCGCATTTCCCGGCATTCCCCGACGAAATCAGGGAGCCCTTATTCGATCTGGAGAAAGGCGACGGTTTCACCGCTCACCGTTATTCGATCATCGGCCAATGGGGAACACACGTTGATCCTCCCTCGCATTTCATCCGCGGGGGACGGACCTTGGACCAGATTCCTGTGGAGGACATGGTCCTTCCGCTGGTTATCCTCGACATCACCGCGCGGGTCATCGCAAATGCGGACGCCACTCCCACGATGGAGGACGTTCAGGCATGGGAGAGCCGCAATGGTGCCATCGCACCCGGGGCCTTTGTGGCGTTGCGGACAGGGTGGAGTCTTCGTTGGCCCGACGCTGGCGCCATGGCAAACAGGGATGATGAGGGTGTCAGCCACACGCCGGGCTGGTCGCAGGAAGTCCTTTCCTTCCTGATTGAGGAGCGGTCGGTTACTGCCGTCGGTCATGAACAGACGGACACAGACCCGGGGCTGGCTACGTCCCGCCAGGATTTCAGCCTGGAGACCTATGTCCTGGCGCGGAACCGGTGGCAGATCGAGCTGATGGCGAACCTGGAAGGACTTCCCGAAGCGGGGGCGGCCCTGATTGCGAGTTGGCCCAAGCCCTTTCGAGGCAGCGGTTTTCCTGCCCGGGTCTTCGCCATCCACTAAGACCATTCGTCCATTGACTAGAATCGGATCCATGTCTAAGACGTCTAGCATGGGTCGGGGAATTATGGCGGTCTTGGCGGTCGGCTCCCGCAACGCCAGAGGCCTTGCGGGCGGAACGGTCGCTGATATAGCGGCAGATCTGGGCAAGGACCGCAGCCAGGTATCGCGCAGCCTGCGCACCGCAGAGCAGGAAGGGTTCTTGGCGCGCGGAGACCATCGCTTCTACACCTTGGACTGGTCGCTCCTGACGGACGCTCAGTTGTTGACAGAACAACGGCTGCAGAGCGACGGTTTGACCGCCTTGGAAGGCTTGGCCGGCGAGACTGATGAAGGCTGCTTCCTTGGAGTTCTGAGCGGAGAGAGTACGGTCACCATCGGTGAGCGTGTCCCGGCAAGTAGCAATATGGTCGGTTCTTGGCTGGGCCGCCCCTACCCGGCCTTCTGTAGTGATGCCGGCCAGGCCCTGCTGTGGGAAGCGTCGGACGCTGAGATCCGAACCGTTTTCTCAGGCGTTGCCTTCGTGCGACATGGCCCCAATACTCCGCATAACGTGGAGGACTTCCTCTCACGTCTGCGCGGGGCGCGGGAACGGGGGTACTCGATTGTCGATGAGGAAGCCGAGCCAGGACTGTATTCCCTGGCCGTTCCGATTCGGGACTTCAAGGGCGATGTGGTGGCAGCGTTGCAGGTCGTGGGTGCCAAGACTCGATTGGAGCCGCGGCGGGAGCTCTGCGCCACGGCTCTCCTTTCCTGGGGAAAGTGGCTGGAATCGACGCTTGGTTACGCGTTGCCGCAGAACCCGCGCTAGCTGGCAAGGCCCTTCCGGCCCGCGTCGCGATCGCGGCCCTCGTGGGACCTCAGCCGTTCGGCTGCTGCCGTGAGGGCCCTAGCAATGTCATTGGTGTTGGAGTTGATCTCGGCCCGGCTGCCCAGGACGCTGAGCGCGGCCAGAATGGATCCTTCAGCGCCGCGGACGGGAACGGCCAGTTCGTAGACTCCGTGCTCGAATTCTTCCTCGGCGACGATGAAGCCCCGTGCCCGGTCCCGGTCCAACAGTTCAGCGACTTCCTGCGGCGAATGCGCTGCTCCCGGGCCGCCCACTCCGATGAAGTTGACGCCCTGGAGGAGGGCTCGAACGGCAGGCTGCTGGTCGTCCCACAGCAACGCCCGGCCGGACCCGGTACACCATACGGGCGTCACCATGCCGGGTTTCACGAAACTGCCGGGGACAGCGTCGTTGCTGGACGCCCGCAGGAGAATGACGCGGAAGCCCTCGCGGACGGAAACTCGGGACCTTAGGCCAAAAGAAGCCACCAAAGCCTCGAGTTCGCTTCGTGATTCACGGACCCAGCCGGTATTCAACGCTGCGGCCAGGCCGAAAAAACGTGGGCCGGTTCGGAACGGGCCGCGCTCGACTCGTTCCAGCAGCCCGAGCTCGCACAATTCCTTCGTCAGGCGGGAGACACGGCTTTGCTCCATGTCCAGCTCGGATGCGAGCTGGGAAACGCCGAGAAGCTGTCTGCCGCACTTCTCACGGTTCGCGACCAGCCGGACTATCCCAAGTCCTTGGGCCATGGACGACGCTTCCGAGGAAGAATCCACGCTCAATGCTCCTTCCTCCCGATAACTACGCCTATTCTCACATGTCTGCAGCGTTGACCAGTACGCGGTTTCCTTGCGCCCACACGGTGTAGAGATCCGCGAGTATTGCCGAATTTGCCGCTTCGAGTTCTGAGGGGGAGATTTCTGCGCGCCTCTGTCGACCGAAAAGCACGACTTCGTCTCCGGGGGCGACTTCCACTACGTCGGTGACGTCAACAACCATGGAATTCATTGAAATGATGTCGACAATGGCAGCGCGACGACCGCGGATAAGCACGCCGCCCTGGCTGGCCAGTGCCCGCCGGTAGCCGTCTCCGTAACCCGCTGTCACTGACGCCAGCATGGAGTCCCGGTCCAGGGTGTGGGTTAGCCCGTAGCCGACCTTAGTTCCAGCTGGGTAGCTGTTGATGGAAGCGATCCGGGCTTTGAAGGCCAGGCACCGTTGGAAGTTCCCTGCTCTCGGATCGGAGTCGCCATAGAGGACTGCCCCGGCACGGACCATGTCCAGCCAGGAACCGCGCACGTGCAGAGCAGCATAGGAATTGGCGCAGTGGAGCAACACATCCTCCCGGGGAATTCCCGTCTGTTGGAGGAGCGTCAACGCCTGACCTTGGAAACGCTGAAGTGCGGCTTCGATGTGGCTGTTGTCATCTTTGGGAAAATGAGTCATTATTCCGGCCAGTTGAAGCCCTCGGTGGCTTACGATCGCTACCGCGGATGCCCGGCCAAGCGTGGATGAGACGTCGAGGCTGTGCCTGCTGATCCCGGAAGAGTTGATATCGAGGTGGATGCGGACCACCTTCCCTGCGTCGGTGGCGATCTTGTGTATTTCCCACGCGCTCTGCGGGTCGGCAATAAGTTCTTCAATGTCGTGACGCAGGCCGGCTTTGACCTCCTGTGGCGCCGCGGCACGGACGCGCAGGATCCGACCTTCAAAACCGCAGCTGCGTGCGGTGGCTGCTTCCTCGTTGCTTCCTACTCCGATGAATGGAACGCCCAGACGAACGAGGGAGGGCAGGAGGAGGGCAGCTCCGTGTCCGTAGGCATTGGATTTGACGACTGCGCACAGGAGCGCTCTGTCATCGATCATGGACAGGAGGTTGCGGACGTTTGCCTCGAAAGCGGCGCCGTCAATCTCTAGCCAACTGCCGGCGTCCTGGACGGGACTGCGCACGTGTTGCATCGGGTCTTGTGAGTTCATGATCTATCCGTTGGACAGCCTCGTGGCCGGGGAAGTGCGTCCCCGGCCACGAAGTTGAGTTGTTGACGGTTGATGCCCGCTTTAGGACAGCTTGTTTGCGCGCGCCTTGCGTCCGTATTTGAAGTAGAAGAAGGCGTAGCAGGCGCCAACGAAAGAGACTCCGAAATAGAGGGCTGCTACCTGGTTCGGGTCAAAGGCGATGCCGATCAGCGAGATGGCGCATAGCGAAAAGGCCAGGATCGGCACCAGCGGGAATAGCCGGGCTTTGTAGGGAAGGGCAGCGACATCGCCACCGTTCCTGACGAATGACCTTCTGTGGAAATAGTGCGAGGCAGTGATGGACATCCAGACTCCGACGACGGCGAAGCCTGCCACCGAAACGAGAGCAAGGTATACCGTTTCAGGCGCAACGACGCTGCTGATGAGTGACGCCAGGCCTCCGAGCATGCTGACTGAGAGCGCGACCATGGGGATACCGCGTCGGGTCAGCTTCTTCAGAGCCCGGGGGGCGTGCCCCTCATCGGCAAGGGAGTAGAGCATCCGTGCGCAGGAGAAGAGACCGCTGTTGCCGGCGGATAGGAGTGCGGTGATGATGACGAAGTTCATGATGTCCGCGGCAAAGGGAATGCCGATGGATGAGAAGACCGTCACGAATGGGCTTTCATCCAGTCCGGCTTGCTCGAACGGAATGGTAGCGGCGATGACAGCGATCGCCCCAACAAAGAAGATCAGTAGACGGATGACCGTGCTGCGCATCGCTTTGGGGATGTTGGTGGCGGGGTCGGCGGTTTCGCCCGCTGCCACGCCGATGAGTTCAGAGCCGGAGAAGGCGTAGAACACTGCAAGTGCGGTGACGAGGACGCCGGTGAAGCCGTTGGGGAAGAGACCACTTGAGGTGTTGAAGTTCTCAAACATGAAAGGGTGATTGGTCCCCTCACTTAGCGGGTGGACGCCGAACAGCGCGGCGCCACCGAGAACGATGAGGACTACGATGGCGCCGACCTTGACGATGGCAAACCAGAACTCAGATTCGCCGAAGAACTTGGAAGAAACGGCGTTCAGGCCAAAGAGGACCGAGGCGAAGATGACGCACCAGACCCAGACGTCAACACCCGGGAACCAGCGCTGCATCAGGAGACCGGAGGCTGTGAACTCAGATCCGATGGCCACTGCCCAGCAGAGCCAGTAGAGCCAGGCCGTTGTGAACCCGGTGGCTGGCCCAATCGACCTCGCCGCGTAGATATGGAAGGCCCCTGAGACCGGATATGCGATAGCCAGTTCGCCGAGGCACGCCATTACCAGGTAGACAACAAAGGCGCCGATGAGATAGGCGATGACCGCCCCGAGCGGTCCGGCCTGGGAAATGGTGTAACCCGAGCTCAGGAAAAGCCCTGAACCAATCACGCCACCCATGGCGATCATGACAAGATGCCGCGCCCCCATGGACCGCCGGAGCCCGGAATCCGTCGACGGGGCAATCGTGGGCTGTGGGTCTAGCTGGACAAGTGATGAGGGTTCCATGGTTTCTCCCAGGTGAGCGGACGTGTCTGATGCGAAAGATGCGCACATCGCCCCGGAGTGGGGGGACCAAGGCGCCTCGAGCTGTGAAGTGGCGGTAGTGATGAAAGTAACATGAAAACGGCGGTTCAGTCATTAAAAACATTTCATCATGCATATGTTGCACGTATGTTGCTTCGAGGTGCAGTTGTCGAATCGGCAGGCAGATGGTCGATTCGCCCTGTTTTTCGGTCACATTCACATGCACTGACGGACATGGAATGCGGGCAGCATTGGAGGACCGATGGAACTGACTGAAGGAGCACCATGACCACCTATGACATTGCGCTGATCGGCTTCGGCGGCGTCAACAGGACGCTGGCCGAACTGGTCGCCGCACGCGGTGACACACTTCGTTCCGAGCTGGGCTTCGGCCTGAGGGTAGTGGCCATCACCGACCTGCGCCTCGGCTCGCTGGTCCAGCCCGAGGGCATTGACCTCGGCATGGCCCTCAACATGGACGGTGCCAGCGGAACCTTCGCCGCGCACGGCGGGTCCGCGGACACCATTAACGAATCAGTTATCCGCAACTGCACCGCCGACATCATCTGCGAGGCCACGTTCACGAATCCCGAGGACGGCGAGCCAGCGGTTTCGCATGTCCGCTGGGCCCTCGAATCCAACAAGAGCGTCTGCACCACAAACAAGGGCCCGGTGGCCATCCGCGGCGCGGAGCTCACCTCCCTGGCCGAACAGAACGGCGTGCACTTCGAGTTCGAGGGTGCCGTCATGAGCGGCACTCCCGTCATCCGCCTGGCCAAGAAGATGTTCGCGGGGCTGAAGCTGAACGGCTTCGAAGGCATCCTCAACGGCACCAGCAACTATGTGCTCGGACGGATGGAAGCCGGGCTGGACTTCGAAGCGGCCATCAGCGAGGCGCAGAAACTCGGCTACGCCGAGGCAAACCCCGCAGCAGACATCGAGGGTTACGACGTTCAGCTCAAGGTCCTCATCCTCGCCAATGAGCTGCTCGATGCAGGAATCGAACTCAAGGACGTTCAGCGGCAGGGAATTTCGACCGTGACGCCGGAGAAGATTCAGAAGGCATCCCGCGAGGGACTCCGTTGGAAGCTCGTTGGTTCAGCTCGGCGGAACGTCGACGGGTCAGTAACAGCGGGCGTATCCCCCGTAGCACTCCCCCTCGACCATGGGCTGGCTGGGGTTTCCGGCGCGACCAATGCGGTGTCCTTTGAGACCGACCTTCTGGGCGCCGTCACCGTCTCAGGGCCGGGAGCCGGCCGGGTCGAGACCGCTTACGCTCTCCTCTCTGACATCATCGCCATGCACGCAGCCAGGACGGGAGCAGCTGCACATGTCTGAATCCACGCTGTGCTCGACGGAAACGGCTCTACCTCAGTTCCGTGACATAATGAGCCCCTACGACGGCAGAGTGGTCGGCGCGGTTTCGCTGACCGAAGCCACCGCCGGCAAATCCCTGATCGAAACGGCACGCGTCGGCGCCCGGAAGGCACGGGCACTGTCCCGCCACGCACGCGGGAAGATACTGGACGGCGCCGCAACGGAGATCGAGCAGCGCAACGAGGAGTTCGCACAAACGATAGTGTCAGAAGCCGGGAAAACGATCCGCCAGGCACGGAAGGAAGTACTGCGCGCGGTCAACACGCTCCGTCTCTCCGCGGCCGAAGCACGCAGAAACGCCGGCGAAGTCATCCCCTTTGACTCGTACGAGGGCTCAGAGGACCGCACGGGATGGTACTCGCGAGAACCACTGGGCATTATTGCCGCAATAACTCCGTTCAACGACCCCCTGAACCTGGTGGCACACAAGATCGGCCCGGCACTTGCCGGAGGAAACGCCGTGATTCTCAAACCCTCTGCACTGACTCCCCTGTCAGCCCAGTTGCTCACGGACGCCCTCGTGAGCTCCGGGCTCCCGCACGAGGCCCTCACGATTGTTCATGGCGGCCGGGAAGTGGCCGAAACAATCATCAGGTCCCGGGACGTACGAATGGTGTCCTTCACCGGGGGGTTTTCCACGGGTGAGAGTATCGCCCGCTCCGCAGGCCTGAAAAAGCTTTCCATGGATCTCGGCGGAAACGCACCCGTGATCGTCCTGGACGATGCCCACATCGAGAACGCGGTGGAATCCTGCGTCTCCGGAGCGTTTTGGGCGGCCGGGCAGAACTGCGTGGGGGTGCAGCGGATCCTGGTAGCCGCCCCGGTGTACGGTGCGTTCCGCCAGCAATTCCTGAAGGCAACGGCACGGCTGGTGGCCGGAGATCCGTTGGATGAAAAGACGGATGTCGGGCCCATGATCAGCACCGCTGCCTTGCACGAGCTCCAGTCCAAGCTGGACGAGGCCCTCGACGCCGGCGCCATCCTTCTTTCGGGCAATGTCACGGACGGCAATGTGCTTCAGCCGACGGTCTTGGAGGCGGTCCCGGCGGACAGCCGGCTGTGGAAGGAGGAGGTTTTCGGGCCCGTGGTCATGCTTCGTAAATTCAGCACCTTCGAAGAGGCCATCGAAATTGCGAATGCCATCGAGTTCAGTCTTCATGCGGGCATTTTCACCGACTCCCTGGGCAAAGCCATGGACGCAGCGCGTCAACTCGAAGCAGGCGGCGTCATGATCAACGATTCCTCCGACTACCGGTTCGACGGCATGCCTTTCGGAGGGGCTAAATACGGGAGCATGGGCAGGGAGGGCGTCCATTTCGCGTATGAGGAAATGACCCAGCCGAAGGTCATCTGCATCAAGAACTGATCGGACTCGAGGGGCGCGGCCGGACCCTGCGCCCCTCGAAGTACTCCGAGCAAGCGGCACACAACTACGCCACCACCCGCCTTCCACAGAGGATGAATAGCCATGACCACCCGCATCGAGACGGATTGGCTCGGAAATGTCCCCGTACCGGCCACAGCATATTGGGGAGCACATACCGCCCGGGCCTTGGAAAACTTCACCATCAGCGGTATTCCAGTCTCCAGCCACCCGCACCTTGTGCGTGCCCTGGCGATGATCAAGAACGCTGCGGCACAGGCGAACTTCGAACTGGGCATCCTCAACCCGCGGGAGGCGACAGCGATCCGCGAAGCGTGCCAGGAAATCCAGGACGGTCATAACCACGAGCAGTTCTGCGTGGATGTCATTCAGGGCGGTGCCGGCACGAGCACCAACATGAACGCCAACGAGGTGATCGCGAACCTTGCGCTGGAAAAACTTGGTTACCGCCGAGGCGAATACCAGCACCTGCACCCCATTGATCACGTCAACCGGTGCCAATCCACAAATGACACCTATCCAACAGCGATCAAGTTGGCACTGATTTTCGCCACCGCAGAACTCAACCTCGAGTTGGGCAAACTCGCTGAATCCGCCCGCAGCAAGGGTGCAGAATTCGCCGACGTTGTGAAAATGGGCAGAACACAGCTTCAGGATGCCGTCCCGATGACCCTTGGGCAGGAGTTCAACGCCTTCGCCGCGACGCTGGAAGAAGACCGCTCAAGGCTGATGGAATCTGCAGCGCTGATGCGCGAGTGCAATCTGGGCGCCACTGCCATCGGGACCGGCATTACCGCCGAACCCGGGTATCAGGAACTCGTACTTCGGGCGCTGGCGGAAGTCTCCGGGGTCCCGGTCTCTCCCGCCGCTGACCTCATCGAAGCGACGTCCGACGTGGGCGTTTTCATGCACATGTCGGGAATGCTGAAACGCACGGCCATTAAGCTCTCCAAAATCAGCAGCGACCTCAGGCTGCTGTCGAGCGGGCCACAGAACGGCTTCGGCGAGATTATCCTTCCTCCGCGTCAGGCCGGGTCGTCAATTATGCCGGGAAAGGTGAACCCTGTCATTCCGGAGGCCATGAATCAGGTTGCCTTCGCGGTCGCCGGAGCTGACACGACTGTGACGATGGCTGCGGACAACGGACAACTCCAGCTCAATGCCTTCGAACCTGT
Organism: Pseudarthrobacter psychrotolerans; assembly: GCF_009911795.1. Taxonomy (NCBI): domain Bacteria; kingdom Bacillati; phylum Actinomycetota; class Actinomycetes; order Micrococcales; family Micrococcaceae; genus Pseudarthrobacter; species Pseudarthrobacter psychrotolerans. The sequence continues at coordinate 1,136,866 of NZ_CP047898.1, forward strand.
CATAGCCCATGTCCTTCTCCAGAGCATTTCTTGGCTCGAACAAGGATCACGCGCTCTTCGTCAATACTGCGTCGAGGGCATTGAAGCGAACACCGGCCGCCTCGCTCGCCAAACGGCAGCCTCGGTGGGCCTCGCAACGGCTTTAATACCGGCCATCGGTTATGCCGCAGCCGCAGCGGTAGCCAAGGAAGCGCTCCGGGACGGATCAACCATTCTGGACATCGTTACCGGCAGAAACCTGTTGGACAAGGAGTCAGCGCAGTCACTGCTCGAATCCGCCGTGGTACCCCTCAGGAGTGCGGACCTGTCCGGGGTCTAGTCACTGCGACTCGGTGGCGCGGGCACCTCCGGCGCCACCCCGCCGGATGTAACTGGAAAGCGTCATCGCCGTCACCGTGTCCGTGACGCCAGGAATAGCCGCGATCTGTTCCCAGATCTCCTGCACCCTCTCCAGCGACCTGGCCTCGACCCTCACCAGCAGATCAAAGTCACCGCTCACGACATCACACAGAACCACTTCCGGAATCGACCGCAATACGGAGATGACTTCCGCCCCCGCACCCGGTCCTTCCTGTAAACCATCAGGAAGGCGGAAACCAGGCCATGGCCGGGTGGACCGGCAACAATCGTGTACCCCTGGATATACCCTTGCCGTTCCATCTTTTCGATGCGCTGGCGCACAGCATTCCTCGAGAGAAGGACTTTGGTCGCAAGCTCTGCATGGCTCATGCGAGCGTTCTTCGTGAGCTCCGCAAGAATCCTCTGATCTATCTGATCAAGACGCACTCGATCCACGCCTACCCTTCACCGCGATTATCCCCCGGCATAACCGGAACGGAACCAAATTCAAAACCGAAAGCCCTCGAAAAAATGACACTCATGCATCAGGCCCGACCCCCGCTCAATGAGATCAGCTGCATCTTGTTCGACATGGACGGAACCCTCCTGGATTCAGCACCCGGCGTCACAGCAAGTGCCGCCCAGGCCTTGGCCGCTGTAGGCGCACCAGTCCCCCCAATGGACGAACTGCGCCGATTCGTCGGGCCGCCGATGATCGAATCCTTCAAAACAGTCTCAGGACTGGACGAAAAAACCGCCCAGAAGGCGCTCCAACACTACCGCAAAGCGTACGCAGATCATGGCGCTGAACAGTCCAGCCCATACGACGGGATCATAGACGTACTTAAGCACATACACTCGTCCGGCATTCCAATGGCTGTAGCCACTTCCAAGGTGGAAGACCAAGCAATAAGACTCGCACGAAGGTTTGGAATTGAAGGCCACTTCATCGACGTCTGCGGGGCGTCGGACAGCGAGGGAAGAGCGAGCAAGGCAGACGTCATTGCCGAATTGCTGCTCCGGCTCCAATCCGAAGGCGTAGACATCTCCAGTCCCGCAATGATTGGAGACCGAAGCTACGACGTCGCGGGAGCAGCCAAACACGGAATCCCCACAATATTCGCACTCTGGGGGTACGGGGAGGCGGAGGAAGCGTCGCAGGCGGCCGCCGTTGCCTCTTCCCCCGCGGCCCTGCTGCCGCTGATCCTGAACAACAGCCGTCGGCCAGCCGCCCAGCATGACAACCCCCCATTCGATGAGTCCACGAATTCGACCAGTGCGCCCGTCAAGTTTTTGAGACAGTTTGATTGATTTTCTTCTTACGCTGCTATCTGGTGGATCTTGTTTTGGTATTCGGCCAGGGCGCGTGCCGGGGGCAGGCCCAGGTTGTTGGCATGGGGCCGGCGCCGGTTGTACCAGGATTCGATGTATTCCATCACAGCGGTCCTGGCTGCCATGTGATTGGGGAAATCGTGGTGGTGGTACATCTCGGTCTTCAGGTGCGAGAAGAACGACTCGGCCACCGCGTTGTCCCAGCACACACCGACCACGCCCATGGACTGGGTAACGCTGTTCGCCGCGCACCAGCCCTGGAACCCGGCAGAGGTGTACTGCGAGCCACGGTCGCTGTGAAAGACCGCCCCGCCGGAGTGAAGCCGGCCATGGTCACGTGCCATGGTCAGCGCGTCAATGATCAACGACGTACGCATATGGGAGGCCATCGACCAGCCCACAACCATCCGGGTCGCCAGATCGATCACGGTGGCCAGGTACAGCCATCCGGAACCCGTTTGCAGGTAGGTAATGTCCCCGACCATCCGGGTTCCCGGCACGGTGGCGGTGAAATCACGGTTGCCCTCACCGTCCTGCATATGGTTGCGGATATGCCCGGTCCTGGCCGCCGGGTCAACGACCGTGGTCTTCTTCCACGCACGCATCCGCACCGCCCGCAGCCCCTGCTTCTTCATGATGGAACCCACCGTGCCCGGCGCCACCGCGACGCCCTCATGGCCCACGATCGTGGTGATCTGGTCCCGCCCGGCCATGCCCTTCTCGCGCCCAAACACGCGCTCCACCTCCACGGTCAGCTTGTTGTGGCGGACCTGTGTCGGGGTCGGGCCCTTCGGCAACGTCCATCGGTAATACGAGGACCTGGGGACCTTCAACTGCTGGCACATCCAGTCGATCTTGTAGTAGGCCTTCTCCTGCCAGATAAACGCGTAGTAGTCGTCTATCGTTGCTTCGCGGCGAAGAAGGCGCTGACTTTTCCCAGGAACTCGATTTCCCGTTTCAGCTCGGCGTTCTCGGCCTGCAGCGCCTTGTACTTCGCCCACTCCACAGGGCCCGGCTCATCGGCACCCACGTCGGGATGCTCTTCCTTCCAGACCCGCACCCAATTCCCCAACGTCCCTTCATTGACCCCAATATCGGCCGCGACCTGAATAACAGGACGACCCGAGGAAATCACCAACTCAATGGCCTCAGCCTTGAACTCCGAGCTGTATTTACGACGACTAGACATGAAACAGATTCTCCTAAACCCTGTCTCAAATCACCATACGGGCGCACAGCAGGCATTCACAATCCACTGTTTGCTAGAACTGCGGTTTGACCGCAGAACCGATCCGTTACAACACGAAGCAGCCCCTGAAGGTTCCCATCACCGGCCGTGCGCGGGCGCACAGGCCCGAGGCCCTTCATCAGGCATAGAGGCTCCGCAGCACTCCTCCCCCGCGCCGATCGCACCGGGTTTTCTTACAACGGAAGCCCGAGTGGTGACTGCTTCAAGGCCGCATCAAAAACGACCAATATCTTTAGTCCCTCTTGGTCGGTGCCTAGATGGCGCGGCACATCCGATGTGGAAAGTGTCCACGACACATCTCTCACAGGCCCGCCTGCCCGAGGAGCAAACTGAAAATCGTGATACGTCCGATGCTTGATTGCTGAACGGCTGCAGCCTCAGCGTCGTTTTTAGAAGTCGTTTGCAGTGGCAATTGCGGTCTTTCCGCCAGTAAACGGTTCCTTTGGCGGCTGGAAGCGTCTAATGGCCCGACTGCTCCACTGTTCCGAGGCATTCGGTGACGCGACGGCCGCACAACATCCTGATCACTTCGGGTCGTCGGATCCAGAGGGGGACGTGGAGGTGAGGAACAAGCCGGTTTGGTGGAACTGGCGGGCCGTAAGACCTGAGAGCACAACCATGCCCAGCAGCAGCACGATCATCATGACGTCTATGAAGGAGTGGATGCCTCGAGACAGGGATTGCCCGGCGAAGTAGATCAAGAGACCGGGCGACCAGAGCAATTGCTTGGCCAGACCCTCCCGGATCTGAACTGCCGCACCTCTGAGGACCGATATGTGGTTGACGTCGATCGGCTCTTTGCCCAGAACCTGGCGTCGGACGTGCTTCACTTCCTCTGCCGTCAAGCCCAACGTGACTCCGATTGGGTGGTCCCGGACCATGGGGGACACTTTCTTGCTCCCATAGATCCAGCCCACAACAAAAACGCCGAGGCCTCCCAGTAGCGAGCCTAGATACAGCCCGGACCGAAGGAAACCCTCGGCGACGTCCGGCCAAAGGGAGGCCAGGGCGAATCCGACGACCAGTCCAGCTAAAACTGTCAATGGGAAATGCACCAAAAAGTACCGGCGGACCGCCCCACCTATCCCAAGGTCAGTCAAGCCCTGCGCCCTCGACGCTGCTTTAGTCCAGCGTGACTCCGCTCCAGCATCCGCTTCTTGCATTTTGAGTCCCCCGCTCACTTTTGTCTCTGATGCAGAAAATACACGTCCAGCAGAACCAGGTACAGCGTTCGACATCGGGTTCTCTCAGAGTCCGCTGGTGTTCCGTCGCCGCGAGTGTCCTAGGGCGAGGGCCAGCTGGCGTCTGAGGTGTTCAATTTCTGTGGAGAGCTCGCGGTTCCGTTGCAGCGATGCGCTGAGTCGGGCGCGCAGGGAGTCCGTGCTGGCGCTGCTTCGGCGTGCGCGCGGTTGTTGTGGGCGGTCGTCGCGCAGCCCGATGATGTCCGCCCGGAGGTCGGGCTGGGTGTAGAGCCAGGAGCGGGATACGCCGGCGGCGGCGGCTACGGCTTCGAAGGTGACGGGGCCGCCCTGGTTTTCTAGTTCACGCAGGGCCGCTACGGCTTTGGAGCGGGTGAGTTCGTGCCGGCGCTCCGCCGCCAGCCGGATGTGGCGGCTGTTATCTGCCCGCAAGGTTGTCCTCCTCCTGCAAAGAGGCTTGGGCTTTCTGGCGTCTCGTCGTCGAGTGTTTCAATGATGCGGTCCAGATTACCGAGCACCCGTGTGTTCATTTCGACCAGCCGCTGCTGGCCGCGAGCTTCGGCGGCGGAGAGGATCTGCACGACCTGGGTCCGGTGTTCGCGGTGTTGCGGGAGGAAGTCGGCGGTGGTGATGAACATGGGACAGGTCAGGCACGCGTTGGCGTGCGGGCAGGTCTTTTGCACCGGGAGACCGCAGTATCCGTTGGGCAGCGCCTGGGTCGCCCGGCCGAGGCGCTGTTTGGACCAGGCGGCTTCGGCCAGTGGGCCGTCGGGATCAAGTTCGACGACGCTGCCGGTTGCGTTGACTTTCCGTGCGGCTTCCCAGTGCCGCCGTATGGTTGTGTCGCTGAGTCTGGCGTAGTGGGCGGTCGTCTGGTGTGAGTCGTGGTCCAGGATCCGGCGTACGACTTCCTGCGGGACGTCGAGGTTGATCAGTCTGGTGCCCAGCGTGTGGCGGAACCGGTGGGGGCTGACAACGGCAGGGGTGCCGTTTTCGTCGGTGACGTTGCAGTCCCTGACCCATCGCCGAAGAGCGGTGCTGTATGAGCTTGGGCTGAGGTGTCCGGCGCCGTAAACGTCCACCCGGTCATGGGCGAAAAGCTGGCGTGTCCCGGAGTTGCCCGTGCCGTTGACGTAGAGGATGTGCTCCGCGATGGCCCGTTCGAGTTCCTCATCGATGGGGACCAGCGCCTCGCGCTTCATCTTGTGGTTCAGATACCGCAGATACGGGGCACCGTCCTTGTCCCGGGTGCTGCAGTCCTGGGTCAGGGCCACGGTGTCGCTGATCCGCAGCCCGCACCGGATCAGAATCACGGTGATCAGCCGGTGATGCGGGCTGGCCATTTTGGCGAAATTTTCCGGGTTTTCCAGCTGGGCCATGACGTGTTCACTCAGTGCCCGGGGTTGTCGGACCGTCTCTTTGCGATAGTCCTCGGTGTAGATCTGGGCCTTACTGGGCAGATCGGTCACCCATCCGTGGCGGCGCATGGTGAGGAGAAGCGTGTTGAACTGGCCGATCCGCATCCGGTGCGTCGTCGTCCCGGCCGTATGGGTGTGTAGATAGGCCAGAAACCCTTCGATCACCTCCCGGTCTATATCGGCGGTGCCGGTGACTGGGATCCTCGTTGAATCCAGAAAGGCGTTGAAGCTTTCCACGGCTTTGGTTCCCAGCACCGCGGATTGGACCGTTAATCCGGTCGTCAGTCGCCAGCGGGCCCATCGTTTGGCCAGCTGCTTCAACCAGGGCCGGGTGATGTATTCGAAGTGGACCGTGACTTGGCTGCGGGCGACGATACCAAGGGCCCTGGCATGCCAGACATCCTTGGGAAACTCGGTCTCCCACGGCGCGGCATCCAGGTAAGCCTTCCCCCGGGGGCCCGTCCGGACCGGCGGCGGGTCGTTTCGTGAGGGCACGGGATGCAGGGTCGTCATAGTGTCACCGTTCTGGAGGCGAACCAGCCAGCATCGGCCAGTGCGCGGCGGGCATCATCGCTGGAGATATGGGCATAGGTCTTGACCGTCGTCGTCAGGCTCGCATGGCCCAACAGTTTGGAGACCACCTCGATCGGGACGTTCTCCCGCAGCAGCCGGGTGGCATAGGTGTGCCGGAACGAGTGCGGATCAAACGCGACGCCCGTCTGCCGCCGGAGCCGCCGCACCAGGTCGTGGACGGCGGCATATGTGATGGCCTGCCCGTAGGGCCGGCCCCACAGGTTGACGAAGACGTAGTCAGAATCCAGGTCGCCGTATTCGACGTCGAGGTAGTCGGCATACAGCCGGATCAGTTCGACGGTGACGGGGATGGTGCGGGAATGCGGCGATTTCGTGCGCGCACCATTGGTGTTGTCGCGCCGGCGGACAGTGATTTCCCGTTCGGGGACGGCGATGTCCTCATGCCGGAGCCCCAGGGCCTCACCGATCCGGATACCGGCGTCATGGAGCAGCGCGAACAGCAGTCGGTCCCGGAGATGGCCGCACGAATCCAGGATGCTTTGGACCTCGTCGGGGGCCAGCAGGCGGGGAATCCTTGACGTCACAGGAAGTTTCACCGCCCGGCGCTGTTTCGCCGCGCCCTTGCTGATGTGGTGCAGGAAGGGCTTCCACCCTCCCTGGCGGGCGCCGGGGTCCCAGCACGTGATCAGCTCTCCGAGGTCAAGGCCATGGCGGGCAGCATGCTGATAAAAGATCGAAACGGTGGAAAGCTTGCGGTTCACCGTCGCCTCGCCGCAATGGTGCCCGATCGACGGAAGCACCGAAAAGACCTGCCCGCGCATGTCCGGCGGACGTCGCAGCCACCTGATGAACGCCCCCACGTCTTCCAGCTTCACCGACTGCCAGTCGAGCCCGTGTTCGCCCAGGAAGACGAACCAGTCCTTCAAATCGTGGGCGTGGGCTTTGATCGTGTTCGGTGACCGCTCGGTCTCGGCCAGATACCGGAGGTACCGCTCTGCCGGTTCCACCACGCCGTTCACGCCGATCAGCGTGAACGACACCGCATTGCTTGCCGGATCCAACACCTTCGATACCCTCATCGCCGCTCCCGTCAGCTGCCTCGTGGACGGACAAGACGCTAACCCATCCACAACGAAGCATCCAGAGCCCCAAACCCCCGTGAACTACATGACGGACAGCCTGAAGACGACTAAAGATATCGACCGTATTCGCTACAAAACAGCCAGCCCGTTCAAAGGATTTGTGAGTACATGCGCGTCTCAAAGACCGACGGATCCCAGACCACGGACCTGCAGCGCGACGCCCCCGTCGTCGCCGGGATCGATCCTGTGGCCATCTACGAAGACAGGGCCTCGCGGAAGAAGGATGACCTGCCCGAGCTGGCCGCATGCCTGAAAGCCCTGCGCCATGGCGACATGTTGGTCGTCTGGAAACTCGACCGGCTCGGCCGGGACCTCCGCCACCTGGTCAACATCGTCCACGACCTGAAGCGCGGCATCGGGCTTAAGGTCCTTACCGGCCAGAGCGCGGCCATCGACACCACGACCGCCTCGGGAAAACTGGTCTTCGGGATCTTCGCCGCCCTGGCCGAATTCGAACGGGAACTCATCTCCGAACGCAGCATCGAAGGCCACGCCTCCGCCCGCGCCCGCGGCCGGAAAGGCGGGCGCCCTTCAAGATGACTGCCGCTAAAGTCCGCCTGGCCATGGCATCCATGGGACGGCCCGGCGCCAATGTCGGTGACCTCTCCGAGGAGCTCGACATCACCCGCCAGACCCTGTACCGGCACGTCTCACCCATCGGTGAAATGCGCCCCAACGGGGCCAAGCTGCTGTCGACCCGGTGGCACGAACCGCACATCACCGGTTCAGCACTGGCAGCGGCCAACCACTGGCATTCGGATCGGTCGGTTCCCAGCCCACTATCTGGGAGCTGGAGGGCGAAAGGGAACTTCAGCAACTACACCACCCGGGTCAGTGACGATGACCAGACCTTGGACACCGTGGCGGCCGGGCCCGGCGGCGGTCTGATGCTGCTGACAGCAGCAGGACAGCAAACAGCCAGCTGCCTGTCAACTGGTCACGACCGGACGGCGGAGCGTGGTCGGTGTACACGGGCAACATCTTTGGCGCCGGCACTGAGAACGGGGATTCTTCGGTGAAAGCGGTGCTGCCCTCCAGCCACGGCTTCCTCGCAGCGGGATGGTTTCATGCGGACGATGCCGACATGCGGGAATCGCCGTTTCCGACGATAGCGCCAAGTGGAGCCATATCCAGGGAAGCGGATTCCGGGGCAAGCCATCCGCTGGCCGCTACATCGGTTCACTGGCCGAGACACCGGCCCGGACAGTGTTGGCTGGCGGATCCATCGAGGAGGGACAGGTAGTACGGCAGCAGTGTGGGCATCCGCTGACGCCCGGATCTGGACGCCGATGCTTCTCCCCCGCCGAGGGCTACACCGATGCCCATGTTATGTCACTCACTGCGGGGCCGTCGCGGACGGTCGCCGTGGTGAAACACAGCTCCACGGGGAAACCCGCCCGCTACTCCACGTTCTCCAGTGGCAACAACGGACTGACTTGGGAGCACCGGACGGACCTTGACCCCGCCCACGCCCGACCAGGAACTGGCGCTCCCCCGGCTGGCCGGCAGTTCGCGGCCCGGCCCGTTGACCACACCGCACTCGAACAGGAAGGTCTCACTGTCTCTGCCATCGGGATCGCGGGGGAAAAGTTGATGATCGCCGGCAAAACCGGGCCTGCTGACCGGCGCGAATCGTTTGGGATAAGCATTGAGGTTCCAGCGCCGTGATGAGCCTGAGCCTTGATGCGCCCGTACTGTGGATGAGCCCGTGCTTACAGCCGTCCGGTGCTCGCCGATGTCAGCAGCCGGTCAGGTGCCGCTTTGGCCGTTCCTGCCGGTAGAGGTAACGGCCGACTACCCGGAATCCCGCCTTGGCGTAGAGCTGCTGGGCTCCGGAGTTCACTGCGGTGACCAGCAGCCAGTAGCCTGCCAGGTCGCACGCGGCGCCTTCATGCAGGAGTGCCTGCATGATCCGCAGGGCATGGCCGCGCCGCCGGGCGTCCGGGCGGGTGGCCACGCAGTACAGCCCGCCCCAACTGCCTCCTGCCTCCCCGGTGGGAGAGAGCGCGAGCCTGCCGACGGCGGCGGGGACGCCGTCGTCGGACCTCACCAATGCATAAATCGACGGGCAGCCTGCCACGATGCTACGTGCGGTCTCACGCTCCTCCGGGCCGCCGCGGCCATCCACGCTCCACCACAGGTCCAGCCACTCATCGCTGGGGTCCGTGGAGATCTCGACGCCGGGCTGGGCCACTGCAGGTCGGGTCACCGCAGGTCGAGCCGCAGGTTGGTCCGCCGCCTGCGCGCCGTTGATCCGGCACATCACCAGCGTTTCGGACTGCCGGGTGAAGCCTTCCCCGTCGAGGATGGCATTGAGTCCGGTGGAGCGGGGATCATCGAAGACCTGGAAAATCAGCGGCAACCGCCGGCCGCGGTACCAGAGCCGTGCCGCACGCAAAGCCTCGTGCTGCTGGCGGGTATCGCCCTCCGGCTCGCGCGGCCAGACCGAATTGGCTCGCTGGGTCACGCCGGAGGCCGCCCGAAGAACCCAGCCGTCGGATTCCTCGCGGTCCGGGGCCGGCCAAGCGGCGTCCATCAGCGCCTCAAGCCCGGGCAGGGCCGGTGCCGGGACTGGAGCAGGACCTGGAGCTGGAGCTGTCACGGCGTACCACCCTTCCAAGGCGAAAGGCCCCCCGGTTTCCCGGGGAGCCTCTCGACTGCGGTGTTCAGATTACTCGGCCTTTTTGGGCTCTTCCGGTTTCGTTTGGGGCTTGAAGTCCACGCCGGCTTCCTTGCGCTGCTGCGCCGTGATCGGCGCGGGAGCCTGCGTCAGGGGGTCGTAGCCGTTGCCGGTCTTCGGGAAGGCAATGACGTCGCGGATGGACTCAACGCCCGCCAGCAGTGCCACCACGCGGTCCCAGCCGAACGCGATGCCGCCGTGCGGAGGTGCCCCGAACTTGAAGCCTTCCAGCAGGAAGCCGAACTTGGTCTGGGCGTCTTCACGGTCCAGGCCCATCAGTTCGAATACGCGTTCCTGGACGTCACGCTCGTGGATACGGATGGAGCCGCCGCCGATTTCGTTGCCGTTGCAGACAATGTCGTACGCGTAGGACAGAGCCGATTCCGGGTCCTTGTCGAACGTGTCCATGAACTCGGGCTTGGGCGAAGTGAAGGCGTGGTGGACGGCCGTCCACTTTCCGGCGCCAACAGCCACGTCGCCGGATGCCACCGCTGCGGCAGCCGGTTCGAACATGGGGGCGTCAACCACCCAGCAGAAGGCCCAGGCGCTGGGATCGATCAGGCCGGTGCGGTGGCCGATCTCCACGCGGGCAGCGCCCAGGAGGGCGCGGGCCGCTGACTTCTCACCGGCGGCGAAGAAGATGCAGTCGCCCGGCTTGGCGCCCACGGCACCGGCGAGGCCTGCACGTTCGGTTTCCGTCAGGTTCTTGGCAACAGGGCCGGCCAGTTCGCCGTCTTCCTTGAAGAGGACGTATGCCAGGCCCTTGTGGCCGCGCTGCTTGGCGAACTCCTGCCAACCGTCCAGGGTGCGTCGCGGCTGGGAAGCGCCGCCGGGCATCACCACCGCGCCGACATACGGCGCCTTGAAGACGCCGAAGCCGGTGTCCTTGAAGAATTCGGTGAGCTCAGTCAGCTCCACGCCGAAACGGAGATCGGGCTTGTCCGAGCCATATCGCGCCATAGCGTCTGCGTAGGTGATGCGCTGGATTGGCGTGGGGATCTCGACGTCGATCAGCTTCCACAGCGCCTTGACGATGTTTTCGCCCAGGGCAATGATGTCGTCCTGGTCCACGAAGCTGGCTTCGATGTCCAGCTGGGTGAATTCGGGCTGGCGGTCGGCGCGGAAGTCCTCGTCGCGGTAGCAGCGCGCGATCTGGTAGTACTTCTCGAAGCCGCCCACCTGCAGGAGCTGCTTGAAAAGCTGCGGGGACTGCGGCAGCGCATACCAGGAACCCGGCGCCAGGCGGGCGGGGACCACAAAGTCGCGGGCGCCTTCCGGCGTCGAACGCGTCAGCGTGGGCGTCTCGATCTCAACAAAACCGTCCTGGTGGAGCAGTTCGCGGGCAATCCGGTTGGCTTCGGAGCGCAGCCGGAGGTTCCGGGCGGGGCCGGGGCGTCGCAGGTCGAGGTAGCGGTGCTTCAGGCGGGCTTCCTCACCGACTTCCACATGCTCATCGATCTGGAACGGCAGCGGCTCGGAGGTGTTGAGGATAACCACCTTGTCAGCCACGACCTCGATGGCGCCGGTGGCCAGGGCGGGGTTCTCGTTGCCCTCGGGGCGCTGGGAGACGGTGCCGGTGATCTGCAGGACGTACTCGTTGCGCAGACCGTGGAAGATCTCTTCCTCACGGACCACAACCTGGGCCACGCCGGACGCATCGCGCAGATCCACGAATGCAACACCACCGTGATCACGACGGCGGCCCACCCAGCCGGCCAGGGTTACGGTTTGTCCAATGTGCTCGGAGCGAAGGGATCCGAGGTCATGTGTGCGCAGCACAGCACGCCTTTCTGAAGACGACAGCAGGAAAACAAAAGATAAAAACTGCATAGGATCGTTCCGGGAACAATCCCGTCTGAGTTTACCCGCTGGAAAGGCCCGCCTCCCCCATGTCCGAACACCAGCAGCTGCAACGGAGGCTGGGCGTGTTTGACGCCACGGCCATTGGCCTGGGCTCCATGCTCGGGGCCGGCGTTTTTGTGGTATTCGCCCCGGCCGCGGGGCTGGCCGGAAATTCCCTGGTCCTCGCTGTCCTGGTCGCGGGTGCCGTGGCCTACTGCAACGCGGTGGCCTCCGCAGAGTTGGCCGCACGGTATCCGGCCAGCGGCGGAACGTACGTGTACGGCCGGAAGCGGTTGGGAGAATGGCCGGGTTTCCTGGCCGGCTGGGGATTTGTCAGCGGCAAGACGGCCTCCTGCGCCGCCATGGCGCTGACGTTCGGCCACTACGTCTCACCGAGCTACGCAGTGCCGGTTGCCATCGCTGCGGTGGTTGCGCTGACGGCCGTGAACCTGTTTGGTATTACGCGTACAGCGCTCCTGACCAGGATCCTGCTGTGCGTTGTCCTGGCCACCCTGGCGTTTGTTGCCGTTGCCGCGATCGTGGGGCCGCATCCGTCCGGCGGGGCCTCCGCTAGCTCGTCCCTTGCTGGCGGTTCCGGGGGAATCGAGGGGGTGCTGCCGGCCGCCGGCCTGATGTTCTTCGCCTTCGCAGGCTACGCGCGCATCGCCACCCTGGGTGAGGAAGTCAAGGACCCGGCCAGGACCATTCCGCGTGCGATCCTGGCTGCCCTCACCGGCGCCTTCGTCATCTACCTGGGGTTGGCGCTGCTGCTCCAAAACCACTTAACCGAAGGCAGGCTGGCAGCCACTACGGCCCCGCTGCTGGACGCAGTGCTCAATTCGCAGCTCGCCGCCGGTGCGCCACTGGTGCAGGCCGGCGCGGCAGCCGCGTGTTTGGGTGCATTGCTCGCGCTTATCACCGGAGTCGGGCGCACCACCCTGGCCATGGCGCGGGAACGCGACCTGCCGGCGCCCCTGGCCCGGGTGGGCGGCAAGCACACGGTGCCCTTCGTGGCAGAACTGGCGGTGGCCGCCGTCGTGATCTTCCTGATCCTCACGACTGACGTGATGACGGTGGTGGGGTTCTCCAGCTTCGGCGTCCTCATCTACTACGCGGTGACGAACGCCGCGGCGTTCACCTTGGAGGAACACCCGGCCCACGGCCCGAGGTGGCTCAATGTGGCCGGCTTCCTCAGCTGCCTGCTGCTGGCCTTCACACTGCCGCCCGCGTCGGTGCTGGGGATGGCCGCCGTGCTGGCCGCCGGAGCGGCCGGCCGGTTCGTGGTGCTTCGGCTGCGCCGATAGCGCCGTGTCACCCGTGAGTTACGCCGTCGTGGGGCACTTTGGGGCGCCAAGCCAGGAAACAGACCTGGAGTGCGGCGAGTCCGTGTCGAAGTGCCCCGTTCAGGCTGCCGCTGGGCCCCGTAGCCGCGCGTCAGCCCGGCTGGGCGGCTGCCGCCTCGAGTGCTGTAATGACCTGGACCTTGAGGTCTTCCGACGGCGGCGCCCAGGTTGCGGGGTCGGCGTCGGCCTGCTCGCCAGACCGGATGTCCTTGACCTGGTGCCTGCCGTCGTCATCGGTGAACCAGACGAACGGGATGCCGCGGCGGTCCGCGAATTTGATCTGCTTGCCGAACTTCTCTGCCTTGGCGGCCACTTCGGTTGCGATGCCCCGGCTGCGGAGCTGGGCAGCGACGTCCTGCGCTGCACCCCAGCTGTCGTCAGTGGTGAGCGCCACCAGCACGGCGGTGGGCACGGAGCGGGAGGCCTTGGCCAGGTCCTGGCTCAGGATGCGCGACACCAGCCGGGTCACTCCGATGGAGAGGCCGACGCCGGGGAACTTGCGGTTGCCCTTGCTCGCCAATGCGTCGTAGCGGCCGCCGGAGCAGATGGAACCGAGCTGTTCGTGGCCCACCAGGACCGTCTCCACCACCGTGCCGGTGTAGTAGTCCAGGCCGCGCGCGATGCTGAGGTCGGCAACAACCTTGCCCGGCGCGCGCTGCACGGCGGCCTCGATCACCTGTTCCAGCTCATTCAGGCCCTCCTCAAGGAGGTCGTTCGTCACGCCAAGCGCGCGGACCTGGGCCACAAACGAGGTGTCCTCGGTGCGGATTCCTGCCAGCTTCAGCGCTGCCTGCGCCTGCTCATCGGAGGCACCCAGTTCGGTCTTGAGCAGTTCTGCGACCTTGGCGGCGCCGATCTTTTCCAGCTTGTCGATGCTGCGGAGCACGCCTGCGGTGTCGTCCAGGCCAATGCCGCGGTAGAAGCCCTCGGCAAGCTTGCGGTTGTTGATCCGCAGGCGGAAGTCCGGAATCGGCAGTGCGCTCAGGGCTTCGGCAATGACCAGGGCTATCTCCACGTCATAGCGGAACGGCAGCTCCCCGTCGCCCACCACATCGATGTCTGCCTGGGTGAATTCGCGCGCCCGGCCTTCCTGGGGGCGTTCCCCGCGCCAGACTTTCTGGATCTGGTACCGCCGGAACGGGAACGCGAGGTACCCGGCGTTCTCGACGACGTAACGCGCAAAAGGCACCGTGAGGTCGAAGTGGAGCGCGAGGGCGTTGGGGTCAGCTTTGCCGGTCTTACCGGCGTCGGAGGTGTCGGCGTCGTCGTCCTGAAGGCGGCTGAGGCCGTAGACCTCCTTATCAATCTCACCCTTGCGGAGCAGCTGGCCCACGGTTTCCACGGCACGGGTCTCGACGGACGCGAAGCCATGCAGCTCAAAAACCTTACGAAGCGTGTCCAGCACGTGCAACTCCACCAGCCGCTCCTCGGGAAGCCACTCGGGGAATCCGGACAGGGAGGCGGTGCGTGCCATGGTGGATGTTCTCCTCTTGATGAAGGGTGCCTGGGACTTTGCCCGGTATTCCACCCGAAACGGGCGGGGAACGGCGGCAGTCCGGCAACTCATGCATAAACTATGTGCGGCAGTCAGTTTATGCGTCATCCGCCGGCATCTCTAATATGGCGGCCGGCAGCGCAGAACCCTGCCGGCAGACACCCGCCTCCGGATTCAGTAAGGACGGACGCGGCCCGACACACAGGAGGACCATTGGCGGCCAGTTCACGCAGCGCCCGCGAAGCCAAACGGCGCATCCAGCAGATGGAGGCAAAGCGCGAGCTGCGGCGGGACCAGGAGAAACGGCGCAAGCGCGACAACTTCATCGCCGCCGGCGCCGGCACCGCCGCCGTCGTGCTCGCCGTCGTGCTCCAACTGACTGCCTTTGCCGGCAACCCCACGGAAGACGAGTTCGCCGCCGCGGAGGCCGGCCTGACCAGTCCAACCGGCTCCCCCACACCTTCTGCGCCGGCCACGAACGGCGCCAACATCCCGTCCCCGGACACTGCCGCCGGCAAGGTGTTCACTGGTGAACTGGCACTGAACGGGAACGTGCTCGGCGTCGAAATCGACGGGACCAAGGCACCCCAGGCCGCCGCGGTCTTCAAGGCACTGACGGATGAGGGTTTCTACAACGGCAGCGCGTGCCACCGCCTGACCACGGGCGAGACTTTCGCCCTGCTGCAGTGCGGCGGCGCCTCCGCCTCCGCCGACCCGGACTACACCTGGGGACCCCTCGAAAACACCCCGGCAGACAACACCTATCCTGCTGGCACGATTGCCATAGCCCGGTCCGGCAACAACGCCTACGGCAACGGCAAGCAGTTCTTTGTGGTCTACAAAGACACAGTGATTCCCGCCGACTCCGCCGGGGCTATACGGTGGTGGGCAAGGTGACCTCCGGCATGCAAGCAGTGAACGCCATGGCCGCCGCGGGAATCACCCCCGGCTCCAGCGCATCAGACGGCGCACCTGTGCAACCAGTCACGATAGACTCGGTTTCTCTGAAGTAGGAAGCCAGGCCTTTTCGGCCGCGGTGCAGTACGTGAGTATTTCCCTCCAAGCGAAAGACTTTTAGCGGTGACAGACAGTCAGAAATCCGACGAAACAGCAGCAGACCTGTCCGAGGTAACAGCCCCCGTGGCTGACCGGGCAGACGCTGTCCAGGCAACCGCCGAACAGGCCATGGTTGGCGAAACCGTGGCTCAAGCGGACGTGGAACACGAGGGCCTGGCCGCCCCGGTTGAAGGTGACGAGGTCCCGGCAGCGCCGGTTGAAGCGGTTGAGGAGCCTGCGGCACCTGAGGGGGTCCCGGCAGCGCCGGTTGAAGCGGCTGAGGAGCCTGCGGCACCTGAGGAGGTCCCGGCAGCGCCGGTTGAAGCGGCTGAGGAGCCTGCGGCACCTGAGGAGGTCCCGGCAGCGCCGGTTGAAGCGGCCGGTGACGCAAGCACGGCTGTTCAGGCTCCCGCTGAAGAAGCCCCGGCTCCGGCCCCGGTGCCTGCTCCGGCAGCCCGACCCGCCCCGTCGCCGGCAGCGTTCGCCGCCCGGCCCAAGCCCGCAGCAGCCGCACCTGCGGCAGCGCCGGCACCCGTTGCCTCCGCGACCTCGCTGGCGGAAGCTGCCAAGTGGGGCCGTGTCGAAGGTGACGGCCACGTATTCCTGACGATCGACGGCGAAGAGCACCCTGTGGGCCAGTACCCCGACGTCAGCAATGACGAAGCCCTTGGCTACTTCGCGCGGAAGTATGACGACATCGTTGCGCAGGTCCTGCTCCTGGAGCAGCGCATCAGCTCCAAAGCGCCCAGCACCGACATGCAGAAGACCGTCACCCACCTGCGCGAGCAGCTGGCAGAGCGCAACATGGTGGGAGACCTCCGTTCCACCGAAGCCCGGCTGGACACTGTTTCCGCGCAGATCGCCGAACTCGAAAAGGCAGAGAAGGCAGAACACGACGCCGTTCGCTCCGTCGAGCTCGCGGCCCGCGAGGCCATCGTAGCCGAAGCCGAAGAGATCTCCGGCCAGGATCCCGCACAGATCCAGTGGAAGACGTCCAGCGCCCGGATGAACGATCTTTTTGAAAGCTGGAAGACAGCCCAGAAGAGCGGCATCCGGCTCGGCCGCAGCAACGAGGACGCATTGTGGAAGCGGTTCCGGGCCGCCCGCACCGTCTTCGACCGTCACCGCCGCGCATATTTCTCCCAGCTGGACAGCACCAACTCGGCCGCAAAATCGGCCAAGGAGAAGCTCATCTCCGAAGCCGAGGCCCTGTCCTCGTCCACTGACTGGGGCTTTGCCGCCGGCGAATACCGCCGGCTCATGGACGAATGGAAGGCCTCACCGCGCGCCAGCCGCAAGGACGATGACGCTCTGTGGGCCCGTTTCCGTGCCGCCCAGGATGTGTTCTTCACGCACCGGCAGGCAGCCAACGAGGAGATCGACCAGGAATACGCTGCCAACCTCACGGTGAAGGAAGCGCTGCTCGTCGAAGCGAACACCATCCTGCCGGTCAAGGACTTGGGCGCGGCTAAGAAGGCGCTCCAGTCAGTCCGCGACCGCTGGGAAGAAGCCGGCAAGGTCCCCGCGCCGACATGGGACGTATCGAAGCGGGCCTGCGCAAGGTGGAGGACACTGTCCGCCACGCCGAAGAGGAAAACTGGCAGCGCTCCAACCCCGAGACGAAAGCCCGCACCAACAGCGCCCTGTCCCAGCTGGAAGCAGCCATTTCCGGCCTGCAGGACGATCTCGCCAAGGCCGAAAAAGCCGGCGACCAGCGCAAGATCAACGGGGCCCGCGAAGCCCTTGAGGCGAGGCAGGCCTGGTTGGACCAGATCCAGCGCTCGGCCAGCGAGCTTTCCTAATCAGTAGTTTGTAGGACGCCTTTTCCTAAGGCGCCTGTCGCAGGACGCAGAGGCCCGGTCCGGTTATCCACATAACCGGAACCGGGCCTGTGCGCGTTAAGGGAAGACCCGGCAGGATGGAGGGATGGCCACCTCATCACCACCCCAATACCCGGACCTGTATTCGCCCGGGAAGCCTTTCGCGTGGCCCGAACTCCAGTCCTTGGCGGCGGATGGTGTCCTGGCGCAGTTCCATCAGCACGGCTTCACACTGCCGGATGCTCCCGCTTCACCCCAAGTGCGCGCCAGAACGGTGGCCTACGCAGTGCCGGCAGCGGTCAGGCAACGCGTGGTGGCCGGGCGGATGACGGCAGCCTGGATCTACGGCTGTGCGGCTGAACCGGACCGGCTGGCATTGCTAGTGGATGCAAAACGGCGGATTTCGAGCCTCCGCAATACCCGCGGCTGCACCCTTCATGAAGTTAGGCTTGGCCCGTTCGACGTTGTCAGCATGGGCGGGCTGATGGTGTCCAGTCCACTGCGCACCGCCGTGGACATTGCCCTGTATGTCGACGCCTACCGGGCCTTGCCTGCGCTGTCGGAGTTGCTGGCGCGCCCGGAGCGGGACGTGCGGCTGCGCCTGCTGATCCTGGCCATCGAAGCGAGCCCGCGGGTCCCGCACAAACGGGCCGCGCTGGAAAAGCTGGCCCAGCTAGCTCCGGCGCTTGTTGCCGGTGGTCCGGTAGACGTCAAACACGCCGTCGATGCGCCGCACGGCGCTCAGGACGTGGCTGAGGTACTTGGGGTCACCCATTTCGAAGGCGAACCTGGAGATGGCCACCCTGTCGGTGGAGGTGTTCACGCTGGCCGCCAGAATGTTGACGTGGTTCTCGGACAGGACGCGTGTGACGTCCGAGAGCAGGGACTTCCGGTCCAGCGCCTCAACCTGGATCTCCACCAGGAAAACACTTGACTGCGTGGGTGCCCAGTCCACTTCGACAATCCGGTCGGGCTGGTCCCGGAGATCCGAAATGTTCGTGCAGTCCGTACGGTGCACCGAAACACCGGAGCCCCGGGTGACAAAGCCGAGAATCGGGTCCGGGGGTACGGGCGTGCAACAGCGCGCGAGTTTCACCCAGACATCGCCAACGCCGCGCACCACCACGCCGGAATCGGAGAACTTGGTTTTGGCCACCTGCGTAGGGATGCTGACTTCAGTGATGTCGTCATCAGTGCTCTCGTTGCCGCCCAGGCTTTCAACGAGTTTCTCCATGACAGACTGCGCTGACGTATGCCCGTCGCCCACTCCTGCGTAGAGGCCCGAGATGTCAAGGTACTTGAAGTCTGCGGCCACCCCCGCCAGGGCCTCGTGCGTCATCAGACGCTGCAGGGGCAGGTTCTGCTTGCGCATCGCCCGTGTCAGCAGTTCCTTGCCGCGGTCGATGGCTTCTTCGCGCCGTTCCTTGCTGAACCACTGACGGATCTTGTTCCGGGCGCGGGCACTCTTGACGAAGTGCTGCCAGTCCTGGCTGGGCCCGGCGCCTTCGGCCTTGGAGGTGAAGATCTCGACCCAGTCGCCGTGGTTCAGCTCGCTGTTCAAGGGCACGAGCTTGCCATTGACCCGGGCGCCGATGGTGCGATGCCCCACTTCGGTGTGGACGGAGTAAGCAAAATCAACCGGAGTCGATCCGGCGGGGAGAGCCATAACCTCGCCCTTGGGGGTGAAGACAAAGACTTCGCGTGCATTGATCTCGAACCGCAGCGAGTCCAGGAATTCCCCTGGATCGGACGTCTCCTGCTGCCAGTCCACCAGGGACCTCAGCCAGCCCATGTCGCCCTCGCGGGGGCTGCCCGGCCCTACTGCCGTACGGTTGGGCTGATCCTTGTACTTCCAGTGGGCGGCCACACCGTACTCGGCACGGCGGTGCATTTCGTGGGTTCTGATCTGGATCTCCACGGGCTTGCCGCCGGGCCCGATCACCGTAGTGTGCAGTGACTGATACATATTGAACTTGGGCATGGCGATGTAGTCTTTGAACCGCCCCGGTAAGGGGTTCCACCGCGAATGCATGGTGCCCAGCGCGGCGTAACAGTCCCGGACCGAATCGACGAGCACGCGGACGCCCATGAGGTCGTTGATGTCGTCGAAATCCTTGTCCCGGACGATCATCTTCTGGTAGATCGAGTAATAGTGTTTCGGCCTGCCGGTAATGGTGGCCTTGATCCGGGCGGTACGCAGGTCATCGGTGATCTGGTCCCGGATGACGCCGAGGCTTTTTTCCCGTTCCGGGGTGCGGTCGCCCACCATCCGGACGATTTCCTCATAGACCTTCGGGTAGAGGGCCGCGAAGGACAGATCCTCCAACTCCCACTTGATGGTATTCATGCCCAGGCGGTGGGCCAGGGGCGCGAATATTTCCAGTGTTTCGCGGGCCTTTCGGGCCGATGACTCCGCGGAGACAAACCGCCAGGTCCGGGCGTTGTGGAGCCTGTCCGCGAGCTTGATCATCAGGACCCGGATGTCCTTGGCCATGGCCACAACCATCTTGCGGACCGTCTCGGACTGCGCGGCCTCACCAAAACTGACTTTGTCCAGCTTGGTGACGCCGTCCACCAGCATGGCGACCTCAGGACCGAAGTCCCTTTTGAGGTCGGCCAAGGTGTACGGGGTGTCCTCTACGGTGTCGTGCAGCAGGGCCGCGGCGAGCGTGGTTCCGCTGAGACCCAGCTCGGCGAGGATGGTAGCTACGGCAACGGGGTGGGTGATGTACGGATCACCGCTTTTGCGCTTCTGCCCGCGGTGGCTCTGCTCAGCCACCTCGAAGGCGCGCTGGATGAGATCGAAGTCTTCTTTGGGGTTGTTCGCGCGGACGGTACGCAGCAACGGCTCAAGAATGGGCGAATAGGTTGCCGTGCCGCGGCCGGTCAGCCGCGCCAGGCGGGAGCGGGTCCGCTCGCGCCGGCCGGGAAATGTAGGGCGGGCGCCCGAATTGTCTACGGGAACAACCGGCGCCGGGCGTGCGGAAGCGGTCAGCCCGGCCTGAACTCCGTGGCCCGGGTTGTTATCCCCGCCTGCCGTTGGCACCGACGCCGAACGTTCTTCCAATGAAGCACCCCTCACGACCGTTTAATTACCCCAGTCTATTCCCCCGTCAGTTCACTTACGTAACCGGCGCTTAAATGCGAAACGGGCCTGGCGGCATCGGTAGTCCGATGCCGCCAGGCCCGTTCTGATGCGAAGGGTCAGGCCCCTGCGGGCGCAGCCGATTCTTGGGTCCGGGCATTGTTCGCGGACCTGCGGTGTTCAACGCGCCTCGCCTGCTTGACCAAGTCAGGTTCGTTCTGGCGCAGCCAGGCATACAT
The DNA here is from genome assembly GCF_009911795.1 of Pseudarthrobacter psychrotolerans. Taxonomy (NCBI): domain Bacteria; kingdom Bacillati; phylum Actinomycetota; class Actinomycetes; order Micrococcales; family Micrococcaceae; genus Pseudarthrobacter; species Pseudarthrobacter psychrotolerans. Next base: position 1,157,639 of record NZ_CP047898.1, read on the forward strand.
CGGGGCAGCAATAAAAATGGTCGCCGCAGTACCGATCAGAATTCCGACGAACAGTGCCAGGGACAGGTCTCGCAAAGTGCCTGCCCCCAGAAGGCCTGCACCGATGAACAGGATGGCGCCGACCGGCAGGATGGCCACCATCATGGTGTTGATGGAACGCACCAGGGTCTGGTTGACGGCGAGGTTGACTTCCTCACCGAAAGTGCGGCGCGAGGACGCATCAATATCAGCGGTGTTTTCACGGATCTTGTCGAAGACCACCACCGTGTCGTACAGCGAGTAGCTGAGCACCGTCAGGAACCCGATGATGGCTGAGGGCGTCACCTCGAAGTCGCTGAGGGCATACACGCCGGCGGTGATGAACATCGTCACCAGCATTCCAGCCATTGCGGACAGCGACATCTTCCAGGTCCGGAAGTACAGCGCCATCAGCACTGCGGCCAGGGCCACAAAGACGATCAGGCCGATCAGGGCCTGCTTGGTGACATCCGCACCCCAGGTGGGACCGATAAAGGTTGAGGTCACCTCGTTGTCAGTGACACCGTAGGCAGTGGTGAGCCCTTCCTTGATCCTGAGGGTCTCGTCATCCGTGAGCTTGTCCGTCTGGATCCGCATGGTGGTACCGGCGACATTGGCCACGCGCGGAACGCTGCCGGCCACAACATCTTCAACAACCTTTTCGCCAAGGGCCGAGTCGGTGCTCTGCACGTTGGAGACAGTGAACTCCGAACCGCCGCGGAATTCGATGCCAAGGTTAAAGCCGCCCTTGGCAACCGGGATGAGGATGGACAGCGCCACCGCCACCGCCGCGATGATGAACCACAGTTTCTTGGCACTGACGAAGTTGTAGGAGCGCTTCCCTGTGTAGAGCTCGTTGCCGAAATTGGCGAAGCTGCTGGACATTACTTGTTCTCCTTGGCTGCGCTCTTGGAGGAGCTGGTGAGCTGCTCCTGCTTTTCCGCGAGGCGGCGTTCTGCGATGGTCATGCGCCGTTCTGCCTCGGCGGCCGCGCCGGTGTTCTTGGCCCGGACTACGGAAGGCTTGGCCTCAGGCGTGCGCAGGCGTCCGGCGCCGCGATAAAGCGGCAAAACACCGAGCCGCTTGGGGTCAAGGCCGGAGAGCCGGTGGCCCTCCCCGAAGAACTTGGTGCGCGCCAGGACCTGCAGGGTCGGGTGCGTGAACATAAAGACCACGATGAGGTCGGCAATGGCTGTCAGACCCAGCGTGAATGCGAACCCGCGGACGTTGCCGACCGCCACAAAGTAGAGCACCAGGGCGGCCAGCAGGTTCACGGCCTTGGAGGCCAGGACTGTGCGCTTGGCCCGCTTCCAGCCGTTTTCCACAGCGGAGACCAATCCACGGCCCTCGCGGAGTTCGTCGCGGATGCGTTCAAAGTAGACGATGAACGAGTCAGCGGTCTGGCCGATGGCAACAATGAGGCCCGCCACGCCGGCCAGGGAAAGCCGGTAGTTTTCAGTCCAGCCCAGGAGGGCAATGGCCAGATAGGTGAGGCTTCCGGCCACCACCAGCGATGCAATGGTCACCAGGCCCAAGGCCCGGTACTGGAAGAGTGAGTAGACCACCACAAGGAGCAACCCGATGATGCCTGCAAGGAGACCCATGCGCAGCTGTTCGCCACCCAAGGTCGCGGAGATCTGCTGGTCGCTCTGGATTTCGAAGCTGATGGGGAGCGCGCCGAAGCGGAGCTGGTCCGAGAGCGCCTTCGCTGTCTTTTCGGTGAACTTACCGGTGATCTGTGGCCGGCCGTCGGTGATCACAGCAAGTGACCGCGGTGCGGAGATGACGTGGTCATCGAGGACAATCGCGAACTGCGCCTTGGGATCGTTGCCGGACTCGCCGCCTGCTGCCACGTAGAACTGGTTGAGGCGTTCGGTGACCGTCTTGAACTTGGCGGTGCCTTCGTTGTCGAACTGGATGTTGACGGCCCAGTCGTTGGTCACAGCGCCATGCGCACCCTGTTGCAGCTGGAAGGAGGACGTGACAATGTTGCTGCCCTTGACCTCCACCGGACCCAGGATGTACTTGATGGCCGGCGTCGTCGCCGTTGCCGGTTCACATGTAACCAGGGGTTTGGCGGGATCGGACGCTTCCGGGCTTTCCGGCGCGGGATTATTGCAGTCCATGGTTTCGAACTGGCGGTAGATGTCCGCGGTGATCCAGTTGATATCGCTGCCATTGGCGGGCTCTGCCGTGGGCTTCGGAAGCTGGTCTTCGGGGGTGAGGGATTCCGTGGGGACGGGCGCGCCGTCTCCGTTCAGCAATACCGGGCGGAAGTTCATGTCCGCGGAGGCCTGGATCAGGTCCCGGGTTTCCTTCGTAGGTGTGCCGGGAAGGCTGACCACGACGTTGCGGCCGGACTGCGTGCTGATTTCCGCTTCGGCAACACCTGAACCATCCACACGCTGGCGGATGATGGCCACAGCCTGGTTGAGCTGCTCTTCATTGATGTCCGAACCGCCCTCAACCTTGGGCGCCAGGATCATCTGGGTGCCACCCTCGAGGTCCAGTGCCAGCTTGGGTGCCCAGCTTGCCTGTCCGGCAAGGGTGCCGCCGGCCAGGACGGCGGTCAGCACGGCGAGGACTACGCCGAGCCACACCAGTACCCTCAGGCCTGAGTTGTTAGGGCCAGTTCGTGCCATTGTGAATCTTTCTCTTATTTACGGAGGAACCACCGGCGGGAGCTATCAGTCCCACCGGCGGTTGTCCCCAGCGTAGAGGTGTTATAACGCGGGCTGCCGTGCGGCGCGGACTAGTTGTCCTTCTTGCCCTCGTCGTTGAGGCGCTTCAGCGTCTCGTCCGGGGTTTCAGTGGATGCTGTCGGGGCACCCGCTTCTTCAGTGGTCAGGGAAGAAGCGTCATCCGGGACGGCCGGAGTCTCGGCTTCGACGGCCGGTTCCACAATCTTGGTCACGGCCTGGCGGTGGACGGTGGCCAGGTTCCCGGGCGAGAGTTCCAGGACAACCTTGTTCTCGGCGTCGTCCATGGAGATAATCCGGCCATAGAGTCCGAAGCTCGTCATGACCTCAACACCGGGCTCGAACTGGGACTGCAGCGTGGCCTGCTGCTCCTTGGTCTTCTTGTTGCGTCGGAACATCATGAAGATAAAGATTCCGAGCATTGCGAACAAGACGATGTTCATTGGATCCACAGGGAAGATTCCGTTCTGTACTGGCGTATCGGGTGTTTGGCAGCGTCCGCGTCGTTCCCCGTTGCAGAAAATCGTGCCTGGCGGGCAACGGCTACTCAGAGCCGCCGCGGGAACACAGACCCGAACGTGCCGGGTGTCATACCAGTCTAAAGGGAAAAGCTGGGAAGACAGTGCTATTGGCCGTTCGGGGCCCATTCTGCCGCGGACTCGGCGGTGTCCGGGTCAGGATCGAACAGATCCAGGGGTTCCTGCCCGAAAACTCCGGCCGGCACGGCGAAGCCCAAATGGGTCCAGGCCGGAGCCATGGCGATGCGGCCCCGGGGCGTCCGGCCCAGCAGGCCTTCGCGCACCAGGAACGGTTCCGCCACCGTTTCCACGGTCTCGGTCTCCTCCCCCACCGCAATGGCCAGGGTCGAAAGCCCCACCGGCCCCCGCCGAACTTCGTAATGAGTGCTTCCAGGACGGCCCTGTCCAGCCGGTCCAGGCCCCGCTTGTCCACTTCATACATGTCCAGGGCAGCGGAGGCGGCGCGGGAGTCGATCTGCTCAATCCCGTGCACGAGTGCCCAGTCCCGGACCCGGCGGAGCAGGCGGTTGGCGATACGCGGCGTACCGCGGGACCGGCCGGCAATTTCGCTGAAACCGGCAGAGTTGACCTTGAGGTCCAGCAGGCCGGCGGAGCGCCTGAGCACCAGTTCGAGCTCGGCCACACTATAGAACTCCAAATGCCCGGTGAACCCGAACCTGTCCCGGAGCGGGCCGGGCAGCAGACCGGCGCGCGTGGTGGCACCTACCAGGGTGAAGGGCGGAAGTTCCAACGGTATGGCGGTGGCCCCGGCGCCCTTGCCCACCACGATGTCCACCCGGAAATCCTCCATGGCCATGTAGAGCATTTCCTCTGCCGGCCTGGACATCCGGTGGATCTCGTCCAGGAAGAGGACCTCGCCTTCGGAAAGGGAGGAAAGGATCGCGGCGAGGTCGCCGGCGTGCTGGATGGCCGGACCGCTGCTGATCCGCAATGGAGCGTTCATCTCGGCGGCCACGATCATGGCCAGCGTGGTTTTTCCCAGGCCTGGAGGGCCCGAAAACAGCACGTGGTCCGCGCTGCGCCCACGCATCCGGGAGGCCTGGAGGACCAGCGAGAGTTGCCGGCGGACCCGGTGCTGGCCGACGAAGTCATCGAGGTTCTTCGGCCGGAGGGCGGCTTCGATCACCCGCTCCTCGGGTTCCTCCCCGGCCGCCACCACCGACGGCTCAGCCACGGCTGCCTACGCGGTTGCCGGCCCGCGCGCCGTCCTGGCCCAGCCAGCGCAGCGTGGTCCGCAGGATTTCGGCCACATTGCCACGGAATTCAACCTCGGGATCGTCCGCAAGGGCCTTCTCGATGCTGGCAGCGGCATCCTTTTCCGACCAGCCGAGGCTGGTCATGGCCGCCACCACCTGGGGCTTCCAGGCTGCTTCGGCCGGAGTGGACACTCCGGGGGCACCTGCCGTACCGTGCGGCACCAGCTTGCCGGCCAGTTCCAGCACGATCCGCCCGGCCACCTTGGGGCCGATGCCCGGCACCTTCGTGAACGTTTTGCTGTCACCTGTGTGGGCAGCAACCCGGATCGCTTCAGGCTCGTGCACGGCGAGCACCGCCAGTGCGAGCCGCGGGCCCACGCCGCTGACACTCAGCAGGACGTCAAAAACTTCGCGTTCGTCGTCGGAGGCAAAACCGAACAGGGTGAGCGAATCCTCGCGCACGATCAGCGAGGTGAAGAGCTTCCCTTCCTCGCCGGTGCGGAGGCGGCTGAGGGTCTGCGGCGTGGCGTTAACACTCATGCCGGCACCGTTGAGGTCGATTACGGCAGAGGAAAGGCCAACGTGCGCTACTGTCCCGCGAAGGAAACTGATCAAAGCCGGGCTCCTGGTGTACTGCCGGACTCCTAGGAGCAGGACCGGCTATCCGAACATATCTACGAATACCCTAGCAAGCGCCGCAGACATTCAGCGCCCGCGGCGCGCTTTCGCCTCGGCGTCGGCCCATGCGCGCTGGGCCGGCGTCAGCGAGAGGCTGCCGGGGCCGGTGGTGGCCACGGCGGCGCCGCTGCCGGCCCGCCATGCGTGGGTGATGGCAAGTGCCAGGGCGTCTGCCGCGTCCGCCGGCCGCGGCGGCGCGTCCAGCCGGAGGATTTTCGTGACGAGTTTGGTCACAGCTTCCTTGTTGGAGGTGCCGCTGCCGGTCACGGCTGCTTTCACCTCCGACGGCGTGTGCAGAGCCACCGGGATCCCGCGCCGGGCCGCGGCGGCAATCACCACACCGGAGGCCTGCGCCACCCCCATCACCGTGCTGACGTTGAGCTGGGAAAAAACGCGTTCGACGGCGAGCACATGCGGCTCGTAGCGGTCCAGCCACTCGTCGATGGCCAAGGCAATAACCAGCAGGCGCTTGTCCAGGGTCTCCTCGGGCGAAGTACCCACTACCCCAACGGCCACCATCGTGGCCCGCCGGTTCCGTTCGACGTCGACAACGCCGATGCCGCAGCGGGTGAGGCCCGGGTCAACGCCCAATACGCGCAGGGTCACCCTGGGACATCCGCCCTAAGCCACAAAGCGGAAGGTCACTCAGCTTCCAGGGCGGCCTGGACTTCGTCGCTGAGGTCGGCGTTGCTGTAGACGTTCTGGACGTCGTCGAGCTCTTCCAGGGCGTCCACGAGCTTCATGAACTTCTTGGCGGCATCGAGGTCCAGCGGCACCTGCATGGACGGCACGAACTCGGCTTCATCGGTCTCGTACTCCATTCCGGCTTCCTTGAGGGCATCGCGGATGGCCTGGAGGTCGGTCGGCTCGGAGTGGATCTCGAAGCTGTCGCCGTTGTCCTTGACTTCCTCGGCTCCGGCGTCGAGGACGGCCATCAGGACGTCGTCCTCGCTCAGGCCGTTCTTCGGCATCGAGACGACGCCCTTGCGGCTGAAGAGGTAGCTCACCGAACCCGGGTCGGCGATGGTGCCGCCGTTGCGGGAAATGGCCAGGCGGACCTCGGAGGCTGCACGGTTCTTGTTGTCCGTCAGGCACTCGATCAGCAGCGCTGAACCCTGCGGGCCGCGGCATTCGTACATGATCTCGGTGTAGTCAACCACTTCACCGGTGAGGCCGGCGCCACGCTTGATGGCACGGTCGATGTTGTCGGCGGGCACCGACGTCTTCTTGGCCTTGGTGACGGCGAGTTCCAGGCCCGGGTTGCCGGCGAGGTCCGGTCCACCCATACGTGCAGCGACTTCGATGTTCTTGATCAGCTTGGCGAACGATTTTGCGCGGCGGCTATCGAGGATGGCCTTCTTGTGCTTGGTCGTTGCCCATTTGGAGTGTCCTGACATGCTTACGCGTCTCCTCTGATCATGCGGATAAAAAGTTCATGTACGCGTTTCTCCCCAGTCACTTCCGGGTGGAAGGAGGTGGCCAGCAGGTGGCCGGAACGCACTGCAACAATTCTAGCTGTCCCCGGCAGGCCGGCCGCATGGGAGGCGTGCTCCGGGTCGGCGGGCTCAACCTGGGCCAGGATCTCCACGCCCGCTCCGACGCGTTCCACCCAAGGGCCGCGGATGAACACTGCATGCACTGGGGCAACACCGGATTCCGTGGCGCTGAAGTCCAGGCCCTTGAAGTCCAGGTCCGTTTCGAACGACTCGCGCTGGCGGCCGAAGGCGTTGCGCCGCACCGTGATGTCCAGGCCGCCGAAGGTCTGCTGCGGGTTGCCGGCCAGGTCCGTGGCCGGGTCGGCGATCTCGTCGGCGAGGAGGATCATGCCGGCGCAGGAACCGTAGACCGGCAGTCCGTCGCGGATCCGGTCCTTCAACGGTCCGGCCAGCTCAAAGGCGCGGGCCAGCTTGTCGATGGCTGTTGATTCGCCGCCTGGAATGATGAGGCCGTCCAGGCCCTCCAGTTCCGAAGGCCTGCGGATTCCGACGCCGGCGGCACCGGCGGCTTCCACGGCCCGGAGGTGTTCGCGGAAGTCGCCCTGGAGCGCCAGGACGCCGATCCGCAGGCCCGAGCCCACGCGTGCAGAAGCAGCCGAAAGGGGGTTTGTCATCCAATCAGCATAATGTGCGCGGCTCCCTGGGCATCGCCGGAAGCGCTTCCCGGGAAGGGTTCCATGCCGTTGCTGGGATATATTACAGAGCATGCTTTACATCAGCGTTCCGCTCGGCAAGCTCGTCCGCCGGGTCTCCCGGCTCAGGGGCGGCGGGTCCGCCCTGCCCGGGCTGGTGGTCGAGAAAATCGATCCCGGCTTTATGCAGCGGACACTCGCCACGCTCCCCCACGGCGTTGCCGTGGTGAGCGGAACCAACGGCAAGACCACCACCACAAAGATGGTGGTGGAACTCCTGGAGAGCCAGGGCCTGAAGGTCTTCACCAACCGCACCGGCAGCAATTTCACCCGCGGCGTGGCCGCCGCCCTGCTGGGCGAAGTGGACTGGCGCGGCAGGCTCACGGCCGACGTCGCCGTCCTGGAGCTCGACGAAGCCCACGCCGTGCATTTTGTGAACCGCGTCCCGCCCCGGTACAGCCTCTTGCTCAACGTCCTGCGCGACCAGCTCGACCGGTTCGGCGAGATCGACAAGACGGCCCAGCTGCTCCAGCACATCGCTGACAAGACCACCGGAACCGTGGTCCTCAACCGGGAAGATCCCGCGTTGCCCGCATCGCGGACACCCTTACAGGCCAGGACGTCCAGTACTTCGGCCTGGACGACTCCCTCCTCAGCACCTTCCCCAACGACGACGACATGCGGGCAGCGCCCGGCAGTGCCGCCCCGCTGCGCTCCCCCACAAGCCGCCCGCCGACGTCGTACTCCGCAAAGTGGGGCCGGATACTGCCGATTTTGAGTACGACGGCGTCACGGTCACCACCGCGATGAAGCTCCGCGGCGTCTACAACATCTTTAATGCGGCCGCGGCGCTGACCCTGGCCCGCAGCATCTGTGGCGGTGGTGCCGCCACAGCCGACCACGCCACCCTGCTCACCGCACTGTCCCAGGTGGAGCCGGCGTTTGGCCGCGGCGAAAGCCTCACGGTGGACGGCCAGCCACTGGACCTCGTGCTCGTCAAAAACCCCAGCGGTTTCCGGCTCGGACTGAAGTCCTTCCCCGCGGGCGGCTACGCCACCATGATCGCCATCAACGACAACTACGCCGACGGCCGGGACATGTCCTGGCTGTGGGACGTGGAATTCGATTCGCTCCGCGACGGCGGCGTGGACCAGCTGACCGGGTCCCGTGCCTACGACATGGCGCTGCGGCTGCAGTATGACGAGGTCCTGATCGGCGGGGTCCAGCCTGAGATCGCGCCCGCACTGGCCGCGTTCATCCGCGAGGCCAAGGGAAAGCCGAAACGGATCTTCTGCACCTACACAGCCATGCTGGCCATCCGCCGCGAGCTGTCCAAAATCACCACAGTGGAGGTGGTCTCATGAGCGTTGAATCACTGGGCATTGGGCCGGACGGCTTCGAACAGAATTCCAAGGGCACACTCCGGGTCCTGCAGCTCTACCCGCGGGACATGAACATCTACGGCGACTGGGGCAACGCCCTGGTGATCAGGCAGCGGATCAGCTGGCACGGTTACACCCCGGAGCTGCTGGAATACAACGTCGGCGACGAGTTTCCGGCCGCTGTTGATCTCATCGTGGGCGGCGGCGGCCAAGACAGCGGACAGTTGGTCATCAAGGACGACCTGCAGTCGCAGGCCGGCGTCCTCACAAAACTGGCCGAGGACGGCGCGCCGATGCTGGTGATCTGCGGGCTGTACCAGCTGTTCGGGCGCTTCTTCAAGACCCGTTTAGGTTCGGTCATTCCGGGCATCGGTGTCCTGGACGTGGAGACGCACGGCACGGACGAACGCCTGATCGGCAACGTCAGGGTGGCCACCGAAGAGTTCGGCGAGGTCCTGGGCTACGAGAACCACAGCGGGCAGACCACCCTGGGTAGCGGCGTCCGGCCGCTCGGCACCGTGGCCAAGGGCACCGGCAACAACAGCAGCGACGGCCACGAGGGCGCACGCTACAAGAATGTGGTGGCCAGTTACCTGCACGGTTCGCTGCTGCCCAAGAACCCTGCCATCGCAGACTTCCTTATCAGGACCGCCGCTGAACGTAAGTTCGGGACTTTTGTTCCCGGTGGCCCTGATGACAGCTACGCCGTGCTGGCCCGGGAGCACGCGGCGCGCCGTCCGCGCTGAGTGGCACTGCGCTGGGTTGCGCCGCGCTGACGGTTTCCCCGTCGCGGCGCCTCAAGGTTCTTTGGTGATCAGCAGTTCGTGCGCGCCTGCAGCAGCCGCGCCCATCGAGTCCACCACGGTGGCGGTCCTCAACCTGGTGGCGGCGTCGGCCTCGGGTGTTGCACAGACGCCCTGCGGCGCGTCCGTTGCCACCGAACACCAGCGGTACGCGTCGCGGACAATGACCGACGGAGCCCAGGCGAGGTCCGTCGCCGTCCACCTGCCGGCCGTGTCCTGGCTGAACTGTGCCCGCACGAGCAGGCCTTCGTTGTTCACGACGTACCAGGGCGACAGTTCTGTGACTCCATTGCCGAGCCCGTAGACGATCCAGGTGCCTTTGTAGTTTTCGATGGGCAGCACCGAGTGGGTGTGGTGGCCGTAGATCATGGTGAACTGGCCGCTGTCCACCAGGGCGTGGGCCGCATCCTGCTGCTGGGCGTTGGCTTCGCTGGCATACTCGTCGCCGGCGTGCATGGCACCGAGTACGATGTCCGCGCCGAGGGCCCGTGCCTTGACGGCCTTGGCGATCATGGTGGGCGCATCCAGCATGTCCACCTGCCACGCGTATTCCGGGTATTGGCCGTTGAGCCCGTAGGTTCCCTGGATGATGGCGATCTTGGCTGCCTTGGTCTGCAGGATCAGGATGCCCTGGGACTCGGTTTTCGTCCGGTAGGAACCGGTGTGCTTCAGCCCCGCGGCATCCAGTGCATCGAGTGTGCGCAGCACCCCATCCGTGCTCCGGTCGATCGTGTGGTTGCTCGCGGTGGTGCAGGCCTGGTATCCCACCGCTTTCGAGGCTGTGATGATCTGCGGCGGGACGTTGAACGACGGGTACGCGGAGAAAGGGCCGTCGGGCCCGGCCACGGGGGTTTCCTGGTGGCAGATGGCGAGGTCGCTGGCTTGGATGTACCTGCGCTGGCCTTCGAGGAGCGGGGCGAAGTCCAGCCCGGGTTTGCCTACCGCGGCGGCGTCGTCGCGGGCCTGTTGCCAGAGCTGGGCATGGATCAGCATGTCGCCGGTCACCAGCACGGACGTGCAGCGCAACGTGGGACATGCTGGCCCCGCGCCCGGGGTGGGCGTAGGCGTCGGTGTGGGGGTCGGCGTCGGGCTTGGCTGCCCTGTTCCAGCGCCGGTACCCGCGGCCGCACCGGCGGAAGGAACGGTCTGTTCCGCGATCAGGCCGCACCCTGCCAGCACCGCCGCGGCCAGGATGCCTGCGGACACCACTGAAGCGGAACGAACAGCAACAGCGCGCACCGAAGCAGCGCCCAACCTTTTCCCCATAGGCGTCATTGTAGGTCTGGCCGCGGCGCAAATTCCGCAAAGCCGCGCGTTGAGAAGCATGCGGCAGTATGAAAGGTTAGCGTGATGACGAATCCCCTGCTCAGCGCCAGCACCCTGCCCTATGGACTGCCGCCATTTGCCCGGATCAGACCATCCGATTACGCCGAGGCCGTCGGCGCCGGCCTGGCGGAGCATCTCGTGGAAATCCAGGCGATCGTGGACAACCACGCACCGGCGAACTTCGAGAATACGGCCCTGGCCATGGAGAAGGCCGGCCAACTGCTTGAGCGGGCGACGGCTTCCTTCTTCACTCTTGTCTCAGCCGACGCAACAGACGAAATCCGTGACCTGGAGACCGAACTCGCACCCCGCATTTCGGCGCATCAGGACGAGATCTACCTCAATCGCGCACTGTTCGACCGGTTCGCGGCGATTGACAGCTCCGGGCTTGATCCTGAGTCCGTCCGGCTCGTGGAAGAGTACGTGAAGGAGTTCCGCCAGTCCGGGATCCAGCTCGAAGTTCGGGGCCAGCAAAGGCTGAAGGAAATCAACGCGGAGCTGTCCAAGCTCGGCACGGAGTTCGGCCAGCGGGTCAAGGAGGCCATGAAATCGGCCGCACTGCTGCTGGACACGGCAGCAGAGTTGGCCGGCTTGCCGGCCGACGATGTCGCCAGCGCCGCTGAGGCGGCCCGCGCCGTTGGCCACGACGAAAAATTCCTGCTGACGCTGATCCAGCCCAGCAACCAGCCCGCCCTGGCTGCCCTGGAAAACCGTGACGTCCGCCGTCGGCTGTTTGAGGCCTCCATCGGCCGGGGCAGTGACGGCGGCGGCCTGGACGTCCTGGACCTGGCCAGGTCTACGGCCGGCCTGCGCGCTGAAAAGGCAGCCATTCTGGGTTTCGCCAACTATGCCGAACTCGTGGTGGACCGTCAGACGGCCAGCGACTTTGGGGCGGTCCAGTCCATGCTGAACAGGCTGGCGCCCGCCGCGGTACGCAATGCCGACGCCGAGGCTGCGGCCCTTGCTGAAGTGGCAGGCCATCCCTTGGAGGCCTGGGACTGGGCATATTACTCCGCCAAGGTGCGGCGCGAAAAGTACGCCGTGGACGAGCAGGCCCTCCGGCCCTATTTCGAGCTGGACCGCGTTCTCCGGGACGGTGTCTTCTTCGCCGCCACATCCCTCTACGGCATCACCTTCCACGAACGGAAGGACCTCGCAGGTTACCACCCGGACGTCCGCGTCTGGGAAGTCCGGGACCAGGACGGGAGCGGGCTGGGGTTGTTCCTGGGCGACTACTACACCCGCGAATCCAAGCGGGGCGGCGCCTGGATGAACTCGCTGGTGGAACAGTCCGTCCTGCTCGGCACCCGGCCGGTGGTGATCAACAACCTCAATATCTCCAAGCCGCCGGCAGGCGAGCCCACGCTCCTGACACTGGACGAGCTGCGCACCACTTTCCACGAGTTCGGACACGCACTCCACGGCCTGTTGTCGAACGTGACGTATCCGCGGTTCGCCGGGACTGCTGTCCCCCGCGACTTTGTGGAATACCCGTCGCAGGTCAACGAGATGTGGATCCTGTGGCCGGAGGTGCTTGCAAATTATGCCCGGCACCACGCCACCGGCGAACCGCTTCCGCAGCAGGTTGTGGACAAGCTGAACGACTCACGGCTCTGGGGCGAAGGGTTCGGGACCACGGAATACCTCGGCGCTGCGCTGCTGGATCTGGCCTGGCATGTGCTGGACGGAACCGGAATCCCCGACGACGTCCTGGCGTTTGAGGCGAAGTCCCTCGCGGCCGCTGGTGTGGCTCATGCCCTGATCCCGCCGCGTTACCGGACCGGCTATTTCCAGCACATCTTCGCGGGAGACGGCTATGCGGCCGGCTATTACTCGTATATCTGGAGTGAGGTGCTGGACGCCGAAACCGTGGACTGGTTCACCGAGAGCGGCGGCATAACGCGGGCCAACGGCGAACGCTTCCGCCAGGAGCTGCTTTCCTGCGGCAACAGCAGGGACCCGCTGGAATCCTTCCGCGCGCTCCGCGGCCGCGACGCCGAACTCGAACCCCTGCTGAAACGCCGCGGCCTCGAGTAGCGCCAGTTAACGGACGACGCCGGTCCCTCGCCCAGAAAGGGGAGGAACCGGCGTCGTAAATCAGGAGCGCCAAGCGAATGACGGGGCTGATCCGGCAGCGCGCGTAAAAGGGGCCCCGCGCCCCAGCTCGCCGCGAAGCGGCTTAGCAGGGCGCGGGGAATAGCGCGCAGAGGATCAGCGCCGCCAGGCGCCTCAAAAAGCGAACTACCAGCCGCGCTCGGAGAGGCGGTGCGGCTGCGGGATCTCCTCCACGTTGATGCCCACCATGGCTTCGCCGAGGCCGCGGGAGGCCTTGGCGATGACGTCGGGGTCATCGAAGAACGTGGTGGCCTTGACTACAGCAGCTGCACGCTGGGCCGGGTTGCCGGACTTGAAGATGCCGGAGCCGACGAACACGCCGTCAGCGCCGAGCTGCATCATCATCGCAGCGTCGGCCGGAGTGGCGATGCCGCCGGCGGTGAACAGCACCACGGGGAGCTTGCCGGCGGCGGCAACTTCCTTGACCAGTTCGTACGGGGCCTGCAGTTCCTTGGCCGCGACGTACAGCTCGTCCTCGGGCAGGGCGGCAAGCTTGGCGATCGCGGCGCGGATCTGGCGCATGTGCCCGGTGGCGTTGGAGACGTCGCCGGTGCCTGCCTCACCCTTGGAACGGATCATGGCCGCGCCTTCGTTGATGCGGCGCAGCGCCTCACCCAGGTTCGTGGCGCCACAGACAAAGGGAACCTTGAAGTTCCACTTGTCGATGTGGTGGACGTAGTCGGCCGGGGTCAGGACCTCGGACTCGTCAATGTAGTCCACGCCCAACGACTGCAGGACCTGGGCCTCCACGAAGTGGCCGATCCGGGCCTTGGCCATAACCGGGACGGAGACGGCTTCAATGATCTTGTCGATCATGTCCGGATCCGACATGCGGGACACGCCGCCCTGGGCGCGGATATCGGCCGGAACGCGCTCCAGGGCCATCACTGCAACGGCACCGGCGTCTTCGGCGATGCGGGCCTGTTCAACGTTGACGACGTCCATGATGACGCCGCCCTTGAGCATCTCAGCCATGCCGCGCTTGACGCGGTTGCTGCCCGTGACGCTGTTCGCGGACGAACCGGCTTCGCTGCTTACATCAGGTGTAGACACAAAAACCCCTATGGGTAGATAGATGATCTTCGCCGGGCGTGAGGGCGGCAGGAAGCCGAAAGTACACGCACCGGGTTGCCGGATCCATTGACCGGGCAGTCACAATACTAGTCCCACGGCAGGCGGCGGGCTTAATCAGCCTTAATCCGAAGCTGCGGACTCCGCAAAGGCCTGGCGGTGGACGGTGGCTACGCGCTGGATGATGGTGATGAGGCTGGCCAGGGCCAGGAGTCCGAGCGTCACGAGAAGGACCACCGGCGGCAGCCCAAGACCGGTGAATCCGGTGACCACCAGGACCGATACCAGTCTCTCGGCGCGCTCGGCGATGCCCACATTAGCTGTGAAGCCGAGGGATTCTGCCTTGGACCGCGCATACGAGACCACCATGCCCAGAACCAGGCAGAGCATGGCTGCGACGGCGATGGCGTAATCGGCGCCCCCGGTGAAGAACCAGATGGCCACGCCCGCGAACAGTGCGCCGTCGGCGATCCTGTCCAACGTGGAGTCCAGGAAGTTTCCCCAGCGGCCGCCGCTGTCCCGCAGCCGGGCCATAATGCCGTCGAGCACGTCCGAGAAGATGAATGCCGTAATGAACAGCGTGCCCCACCAGAGCTGGCCGAGGGGGTAGAAGACCAACGCACCGACCACCACGCCGGCGGTTCCGATGACCGTCACCGCATCAGGGGAAACACCGATTCTCAGGAGCCAACGCGCAAGCGGAGTGAACAGCGCGGTGAAAAACCCGCGCGCATGCCTATTCAGCATCAGTCTCCCCGGGCCAGGCCTCTGCGACCTGCTGGCGGACTTCGTCCAGGGTCTGCGTGATGGCCTTGGTCTGGGCAATGATGGGGAAGAAGTTACCGTCCCCGCCCCAGCGCGGAACGATGTGCTGGTGCAGGTGCGCGGCGATTCCTGCCCCGCCGACCACACCCTGGTTCATGCCGAGGTTGAACCCGCCAGGGTTTGCCACCTTGCGCAGGACCCGCATGGCTGTCTGGGTGATCTCCGCAAATTCCGCAGTCTCTTCCACGGTGAGGTCGGTGTAGTCCGGGACGTGCCGGTAGGGGCAGACCAGGAGGTGGCCCGGATTGTAGGGAAACAGGTTCAGGACCACGTAACAGGTCTTTCCCCGGTAAACGATCAGGGCTTCCTCGTCAGTCCGGCCCGGACCCACGCAGAAGGGGCAGTCGTTCTCGCCTTTGAACTGGTGCTGGCCGCCCTTGATGTAGGCCATCCGGTGCGGAGTCCACAGGCGCTGGAAAGCATCCGGCACGCCCGCGAGATCAAAGTCATCTGTCACGCCGACATCCCCTGGATATCCTGCGCCTGTGTTCTCCTGCACCGTGTTCTTATCCGTTTCCGCTAGCTGGTCCGGTTACGGACGGCTTCTGTGATCCGCTTGACGGCCTCGGCCACCGGCACGCCGTTGTCCTGGCTCCCGTCACGGAAGCGGAAGGACACCGCGCCGGCCTCGGCGTCGTCGCCGCCGGCGATCAGGACAAACGGGATCTTGTCCTTGCTGGCGGTGCGGATCTTCTTGGGGAACCTGTCCGAGGACGTATCCACCTCGGCGCGGATGCCCGCCGCCTTGAGCTGGTCAACGACGTCGAACATGTACTCGTTGAACGTTTCGGCCACCGGAATACCCACCACCTGGACAGGGGAAAGCCACGCGGGGAACGCACCGGCGTAGTGCTCGGTGAGCACACCCATGAACCGCTCGATGGAACCGAAGAGTGCACGGTGGATCATCACGGGACGCTGGCGGGTGCCGTCGGCTGCCTGGAATTCCAGTTCGAAGCGTTCCGGGAGGTTGAAGTCCAGCTGGATGGTGGACATCTGCCAGGTGCGGCCCAGTGCGTCCTTGGCCTGGACGGAGATCTTCGGACCGTAGAAGGCAGCGCCGCCCGGATCCGCGACCAGTTCCAGACCGGATTCCTCGGCTACCTCGGCCAGGGTCCGGGTGGCTTCTTCCCAGGCGGCGTCCTCGCCGACGTACTTCTCGGGGTCCTTGGTGGACAGCTCCAGGTAGAAGTCGTTCAGGCCGTAGTCCTTCAGCAGGTCGAGCACGAACTTCAGGGTCTTGGTGAGTTCGTCCTTCATCTGCTCGCGGGTGCAGTAGATGTGGGCGTCGTCCTGTGTCATGCCACGGACCCGGGTCAGGCCGTGGACCACGCCGGACTTTTCGTACCGGTACACGGCGCCGAATTCGAAGAGCCGCAGGGGCAGTTCGCGGTAAGAGCGTCCGCGGGCACGGAAGATCAGGTTGTGCATGGGGCAGTTCATCGGCTTCAGGTAGTAGTCCTGGCCGGGCTTGCGCACGGTGCCGTCTTCATTAAGTTCCGGGTCCACGTGCATGGGCGGGAACATGCCGTCCTTGTACCAGTCCAGGTGGCCGGAGACTTCGTACAGGTGGCCCTTGGTGATGTGCGGGGTGTAGACGAACTCGTAGCCGGCGTCGACGTGGCGCTGGCGGGAGTAGTCCTCCATTTCCTTGCGGATGATGCCGCCCTTGGGGTGGAACACCGGCAGGCCGGAGCCCAGCTCGTCGGGGAAGGAGAACAGGTCAAGTTCGACGCCGAGCTTCCGGTGGTCGCGCCGCTCAGCCTCCGCAATGCGCTCCTGGTAGGCCTTGAGCGCGTCCTTGGTGGGCCAGGCGGTGCCGTAGATGCGCTGCAGCTGCTGGTTCTTCTGGTTGCCCAGCCAGTACGCGGAGGAGGACCGGGTCAGGGCGAAGGCGTTGGAGATGAGCTTGGTGTTGGGCAGGTGCGGGCCGCGGCAGAGGTCGCACCAGACGGTGGTGCCCTCTTTGCGCTCGACGTTGTCGTAGATGGTGATGTCGCCGGCGCCGACCTCGACGTTGACGCCCTCGCCGGCTTCGGCGGCGTTGTTCTTCTTGCCCAGGAGTTCGAGCTTGTAGGGCTCGTTCTTCATGGCCTCGCGGGCTTCGTCCTCGCTGACCACCCGGCGGACGAACTTCTGGTTCTGGTTGACGATCTTGAGCATCATCTTCTCGAGGGTCTTGAGGTCCTCGGGGGTGAACGGCTCGGCGACGTCGAAGTCGAAGTAGAAGCCGTCGGTGATGTACGGGCCGATGCCCAGCTTGGCGTCCGGCCGCAGCTGCTGCACTGCCTGGGCCATCACGTGGGCGGTGGAGTGGCGGAGGACGTCCAGGCCGTCAGGGGAATCGATGGTGACGCCCTCGATTTCGGCGCCCTCGGGCAGCTCCTGGTCCAGGTCCTTCAGCTCGCCATTGACGCGGGCAACAACAACATCGCGGCGCTCAAAGAAGAGTTCCGCACCGGTTGTCCCGGTAGTCACCTTGGTCTCTTCGCCATCGACGATGAGGGTGATCTGCTGGGCATCTGACACGGGTGTCTCCTATTCAAAGTTTTAGGCTTCATAGCTTGTGGCATACGGGGACCACAGCCAGCCATCGTCAATGCTATCGGTTTCCCGGGAGGCCGACCAACGGGACCCGCGGCCCCTCAGCCGCCCATTCCGGTAATCGCAAGGCTTCGACTGATTCCGTCCAGGGGATGCGGCACATCGGTGCTCTCCACGCGGTCTGCCGCGAACGGCAGGGATTCCACCCGGCTCAGGTCCCAGGCCATGCTGGCGCTCAGGCTGATTCCCCGGGGACCTGTCCGCCGCGTGGTGCCCCGGATCAGCAGCAGCCTGGTGCCGAACAGCAACAGCCCCGCCTGCTCCTGGGCTTCATGGAAGAACACGGAGTCGACGCAGCCGGTGCCGTCATCGATGCTGATGAACACCACCCGCCGGCCGCCACGCATGGGCGGGGTCTGGGTGGCGATGCGCACCCCGGCCACCAGCACCTCGGTGTTGTTGCGCAGGCTCAGCAGTTTGTCTGCAGTGGTGACCCCCAGCCGGTCCAGCATGGGCCGGTGGCTGTCCATCAGGTGCCCGCTGACATCTATGGCCATCAGGTCCAGTTCTGCCCGGACGTTTTCCACCAGGGTGGGCGCGGGAAGCCCGGGTTTGACGTTCCGCAGTTCCACATCCCCCAGCGGCAGGGACAGCTGCCCTTCCATAATGTCGACGCCCTTCCGGGTAGCGCCCGCGGCCTGGAGCTTTTGCAGGTGCTGGACGAGGTCTGCGCGGTTGGCGGCGCCGCCCGACTCCCGGTGCAGGGAATCAAAGGCACCCAGCTGCGCGAGCCTTTTGATGCTTGGCTTGCTCAGCCTGGACCGTGTCCGGAGGTCAGCCAGGGAGTCGTAGGGCTGGCCGGCGACAATCCGTTTGAGCTCGGTCCCGGACAGGCCGTAGATGCCGTTAAGGCTCAGCCTGATCCCCAGCTTGCCGGCATCCGGCCCGTCCGCCACCCGTTCCACCCGGTACTCGGCCTGGCTGCGGTTGATGTCCAGCGGCAGGATGGGGATGCCCAGCCTGCGGGCTTCGGCCACCAGCAGCCGTTTGGGGTACATACCGGGATCGTGTTCCCATAGCCCGGCCAGGAAAGCCTCGGGGTGGTGCGTCTTCAGCCAGGCGGACTGGTAGGTGGGAACGGCAAATGCCGCACCGTGCGCCTTGCAGAAGCCGAAGCTGCCAAAGGCTTTCAGGGTCCCCCAGACCTTGTCCACCACTTCCGGTGAGTACCCCTTGATCCGGGCCTCCTTGCGGAAGAACTCTTCCACTTTCAGTTCGAGGACCTCGTCGCCGAGCGCGCGCCGGAACTCGTCGGCGCGCGCCAGGCCGCAGCCGGTCATCACGTGGAAGGTTTTCAGGATCTGTTCATGGAAGACAGTGACGCCGTGCGTTTCCTGCAGCACGGGCTTCAGGTCCGGGTGCGGGTAGACCTCCGGCGCGAAGCCGTGCCTGTGTTCCAGGAAGGGCCGCACCATGTCCGATTTCATGGGGCCCGGCCGGAACAGCGAAATGTCGATGATGAGGTCATTGAACTCACGCGGCGCCAGCTTGCCGATCAGCTCACGCTGGCCGGGCGACTCGATCTGGAAACAGCCCAGCGTGTGGGTGCTGCGGATCAGTTCGTAGGTTGGTTCATCATCCAGCGGTACGGCGTTGAGGTCGATGTGGCCGTTCTCGGCGATGTAGTCCGGCCCGGCCCCGTCAGGACCTGCAGGGTGGGCCCCGGCCGCCACCACCTCCGCTTTGGAGGGATGGATCCGGATGACTTCCCGGACGGCAAAGGCCATGGCGCTCTGCATCCTGACCCCCAGGACATCAAGTTTGAGCATGCCCATGGGATCCATGTCGTGTTTATCGAACTGGCTCATGGGCAGCCCCAGTCCGCTGGGCTGCACAGGGGTCCGGTCCAGCAGCGTGGCATCGCCCAGGATCACCCCGCAGGGATGCATGGAAATATGGCGGGGCAGCCGGTCCAGCCGTTCGGTGAGGTCCACCAGCAGGTCAAGCTGCTGGTTTTCGGCGAAGTCCCGCCGTTCCACCCGTCCGGCGAACTCCCGCAGCTCAGGTTTCTCAACCAGTGCCTCACGGAATTTCCGGGCCGAAAAACGCCACAGCTGCTTGGCGATCTCACCGACGTCGTCATGGTCCATGCCCAGGGCCATCCCGGCGTCGCGGACGGCACCGCGGGCGCGGTACCCGTTCTGCATGCTCATCAGCGTGACGCGCTCGGAACCGAAGCGCTCAAAGATCCGCCTGTACACGTTGTGCCGTTCAGCGCTTTCGACGTCGATGTCGATGTCCGGCAACGTGGCCCGGTCCCGGGACAGGAAGCGTTCGAAGATCAGGTCGTGTTGCAGGGGGTCCACCTGGCTGACATCAATCAGGTAGTTGACCAGGCTGGAAGCCCCGGAACCGCGGGCGGCTGCCCTGACCCCCATGTCCTGGATCATCCGGGAGACCTCCGCGACCGTGAGGAAGTAGGAGGAAAACCCGAGGTTCCTGATGATCCCCAGCTCGTGCTCCAGCCGCGAGCGCATGTCCTTGTGGGCTGAGCCTGATATTCCGGGGAACCGCCTGCTGACCCCGGCCTCACAGCGCTGCACCAGTTCATCGTGCGGGTCCTGGCTGATGCCAATGACCGATGCCTCGGGGACCACCGGCTGCTTCCAGCCCATGTCAGTCACCGGGTCAATCCGGCAGAAGTCGGCGAGCGCCTCGGTCTGTGCCATCAGCTGTTTGAGGTCCGCTGCGCCGTACCCTGCGGCGCGGATGATTTCCTTGCCGAGCTGAAGCATCTGCGCTGATGATTTGAGCCAGGCCTGCCCGTTGGGCTGGAGCAGCGGTTCGGCCGCGAGCTCAGGGAGGGACTTCAGCGTCCGGGCGGAGTCGAGCACGTCCGCCGTGGCGGCACCGTCCTCAGCGCAGTAGCGGACCGCATTGGTGAGCACGGCCGGTACGTGGTGTTCTTCCGCGAGCTTGAGCATACGTACCGCATGAGCGGTGCTCAGGGGCGCCCCGGGGGCAGTGAGCTGGGAAACGACTTCCGCCACCAGGGTTTTTGGGGGCATGGCTTCCAGCCAGCCCCTGAAAAGGGTGCGCGGACGGAGGTAGCGCCGGCCGCTCATGGCCCGTCCGACGTCGGAATCCGGGCCAATCAGGACTGTCAGGACCGGTTTCAGGGTTTTGGGGTCGAGCGTTCGGGAGGCGAGTTCGGCGCGGGTGACCGCCACCGGCACCGCTCCCCCGGCTTTGCCGGAGGTGCGGGCATGGGCGTCGGACACCAGCCGGCACAGGGCGCGGTAGCCCGCCCCGTTGTTGTTGCCACGGGCGAGCACCACCACCCTGCCGGCGAGCTGGGTGCGGTGGTCGCCGTCGTCGTCGAAGACCGCAAGGTCCACACCCACGATGGGGTCGATGCCGGCAGCCATGCAGGCTTTGAGGTGTTTGATGGTGCCGTAGAGGCCGTCCCGGTCCGTGCAGGCGAGCGCGGTTGCGCCGTCCGCGGCGGCAACCTGGGCCAGTTCGTCCGGCCAGGCCACGCCATAGTGTGCGCTGAAGGCCGTGGAAACGTGAAGGTGGGAGAAGCTCATGCTGTTTGGGGCCGGAGTGCGTCGTGGATCCGCAGGAGCCTCCAGCGGCCGCTGCCGATATGCCTGCTCAGGTCCAGGGTGAGCGGCTCTGCTGCATCCCGGGGTCCGGCACTCCGCGGGTCCGCCTGTACTTGGACGCGCCAGATTTCGTGGTCCACCAGCCCCGGCCCGCTGCCGAGGGGCGCACGGCGTTCCTCGGCCCACCACTGCCGGCGTTCGTACCACCGGACAGGCTCGGCGCACACCGTGTAGTGCCGCCCGGCCCATTGGAGTTTCAGCGGCTGGCCCGCAGGGGTGCAGACGACGTCCACGGACTCGCTGAACATACCCATTGGCGCCTCCCGGACCTGAACGGAGCTGATGCAAGATGCTGATGCAAAAGCAAAGTATTCGAACACATATTCGAATAAATCCAGTCTACGACGGCACCCCGACAAAACCTAGACAGGGGTGGACGGACGGGCAGCAGGAGGGCAGGATTGTGGCATGAGCACCCATGACGCACTCCTCAAGCACGTAAGCATCAAGGCCCAGGACGAAAAGCTCGTGGCAACCTTTGATATCGACGGCAACATACCGGGGGCAGGTGCGTACGTAGTGGGGTTGGTGGCAGCGAGCCCTGATTACTCATCACAAAGACGGTTGGGCATTGAGTTCATGAACGGGGAGGCCATTGCCTTCTACTCGTTCAGCCATGACCAGAGCGCCGAGGAAAACTATGATCTTGCCGGCGTGACGCACTCGGGCAACACCATCACGGGGAACTTCCCTGTCGCGGCCGTCCATGGCCTGGGCAAGGGGCACCTCATGTCGGCCTTCAGCGAGGCTGACGGCCGGGAGTTCCAGTCGGGCGTCGCCGTCGAGGAAGCGCTCTAGGAAGCACCACGGCAGGGAAACACCGCAGCAGGTGCCGCCGGAACCGTGTCCGGGCAACACTTGCGGCGGAGTCAGCTGCTTTCTTTGTGGACCTTCATTTCGAGTTCAATGAACCCCGAGATCATGGCCCGGTAGGTTGATTCCACGATGTCCGGATCAATGTCCTTCTTTTCCGCGGCGGACCGGACATGCTCAATCACCCGTTCCACCCGGCCGGGGGCGCGGACTTCGGCGTCGTCCCCCTTCAGGGTTCCGGCGATGCGGATCAGGCGTTCACGCCGCGCAATGAGCGTGACAATCTGCTCATCAACTTCGTCGACCGCAATCCGAACGGCAGCGAGCTGTTCCTTGTCGGCCAAAGCATCCCGATCGTTTCCTTGAATTGTTGCCATCATCTGAGAGTATCGAAGCATGCAGCCCAGAGTCGACTTCATCTCACTAGGCGTTCGAAGTGTTGACGCCTCCCGCCGGTTCTACGCCGAAGGACTCGGCTGGCCTGTCCACCGCGAGTTCCCCGGCGATGTGGTGTTCATCCAGGTCAACCACGGCCTCATCCTTTCCTTGTGGGACGCCGCGCAGATGCACGCCGAGGCGGGGGTGGGTGCGCCCGGCCCGGTCCCCTGCATCACGCTCAGCCACAACCTGCCCAGCACCGAAGCGGTGGACCGGGTCATGGCGGAGGCGGCATCGGCCGGGGCCACCATCGTGGCTGCGCCCGTCACCCAGCCGTGGGGCGGGTACAGCGGTTATTTCGCCGATCCGGACGGCTTCCGCTGGGAGATTGCCTATAACCCCACCTGGGCAGTGGACGACGCCGGCAAGGTCACCGTTTAGGGGTCAGGCACCTCTGCCGTCACCCGGGTCAGCGAACGGAACGCCTTAGAACAGCGCCTCCACCGGACGGATGAGCTCCGGGGAATTGTTGCGCACGTTTCCCACCTCCGTGCCTACCGAATCCACGTGCCACTCCGAAGCGGCGTCCTTCACATGGGCGCGGACCAAGTCCACCAGGAAGGCAGCGTCGTCGATCTGCGGGTCGATCCAGGACTCCATCGTGGCCCGGTCCATGGGCAGCGGCACGCGGTCGTGCAGGGCGGTGAGCTTGCCGAAGATTGTGGACTCAGCACCCGGCGGCGGGGTGTCTGCGGTCAGGATGGACGTGGAGAGCATCCACCGTCCGGGATCTCCGTCGGCTTTGGACGGATCCTTCCACCACTCATACAGGCCAGCGAACACCAGCCCGCTGCCTTTGCCCGGATGGACGTAGTAGGGCTGTTTGGCTTTGCCGGTGCCCTGCTTCCATTCGTAGTACCCGTCCGCCGGGACAGCGCAGCGCCGTGACTTCACGGCCTTGCGGAAGGCCGGCTTCTCCAGCACAGTCTCACTCCGCGCGTTGATCATCTTGGGGCCGATACCCGGATCCTTCGCCCAGGACGGCACCAGGCCCCAGCGGGCCAGATGCAGCTGCCGCACGGGGCCGTCGTCGATCAGCCGTTCCAGGACGATCGGGACAGCGTCGGTTGGCGCCACGTTCCATGACGGGGGAAGGTGCACTTCCTCCTCCAGCTGGGCATCAAATTCGGCCAGCAAGTCACCCACGGCCCGTGCCATCACATAGCGTCCACACATGGCTCCAGCATGCCATCAGCGTTATGTACTGTCATCCGGCACAGCATCCGCCGGGCCGGCTCGGGGGAATAGCCCGCCCCGGGATACCGTTGACAGGAACGAACCCCCTCAACGATTTCAGGAGAGCTCCGTGGACTTTACCCCCGAGAACGGCACCATCACCATGTTTTCCACCACCTGGTGCGGCTACTGCAACCGGCTGAAGAAGCAGCTGGACGCGCAGGGCATCGGCTACACGGAAATCAACATCGAAGAGGTGGAGGGCACAGCCGACCTCGTGGAGAAGCTCAACGGCGGCAACCGCACAGTCCCCACCGTGCTCTTCCCGGACGGCACCGCCGCCACCAATCCTTCCGCTGCCGAGGTAAAGAGCCGCCTCGCAGCCTGACCACGTCAGCTCATGTGGTAGACAGAACGGGACCAACATCCGTGTTGGTTCCGTTCTGTCTATCTGCATTGAGGGAGCCTTTCGTGGTCCATAAAGTCAAAGGTGTCGTAGCCCGTTCCAAGGGCGCCCCGGTCACTCTGGAGACCATCCTGGTCCCGGACCCGGGTCCGGGCGAGGCCCTGGTGGATATCCTCACCAGCGGCGTCTGCCACACAGACCTGCACTACAAACTGGGCGGCATCAGCGATGACTTCCCGTTCCTCCTGGGCCACGAGGCCACCGGAGTGGTGAGCGCCGTAGGCCCGGACGTCACGAACGTCGCCCCGGGCGACCGCGTGGTGTTGAACTGGCGGGCTGTCTGCGGCAACTGCCGTGCGTGCAACCGCGGCCAGGCCCAGTACTGCTTCAACACCCACAACGCCACCCAGAAGATGACACTCGAGGACGGCACCGAGCTGTCCGCCGCCCTGGGCATCGGCGCCTTCATCGAAAAAACCCTCGTCGCTGCCGGCCAGTGCACCAAGGTGGATCCCGACGCCGATGCTGCCGCCATCGGCCTGCTCGGCTGCGGCGTGATGGCCGGACTGGGCGCCGCGATCAACACCGGTGGCGTCAAGCGCGGTGATACCGTCGCCGTCATCGGCTGTGGCGGTGTGGGTGTTGCCGCCATCGCCGGCGCCGCGCTCGCCGGCGCAACCACCATCATCGCCGTCGACATCGACGCGAAAAAGCTGGACCGTGCCAAGGGACTCGGCGCCACCCACACCGTGGACTCCTCGGCTTCCGACCCGGTGGAGAAAATACGGGAACTCACCGGCGGCTTCGGCGCAGACGTGGTGATTGACGCCGTCGGCCGTCCCGAAACGTACAAGCAGGCGTTCTACGCGCGCGATCTCGCCGGCACCGTGGTGCTGGTGGGCGTCCCGACGCCGGAGATGACCCTTGAGCTGCCGCTCCTGGACGTTTTCGGCCGCGGCGGATCGCTGAAGTCCTCCTGGTACGGTGACTGCCTGCCGTCCCGGGACTTCCCCATGCTGATCAGCCTCTACAAGCAGGGCAAGCTGGATCTGGATGCCTTCGTGACCGAGCGGATCACCATTGACCAGGTGGAGGAAGCGTTCGAGAAGATGCACTCCGGTTCTGTGCTGCGTTCGGTGGTGGAACTGTGAGCGTCCGGATCGAACACCTCGTAACGTCCGGGACGTTCTCGCTCGACGGCGGAACCTGGGACGTGGACAACAACGTCTGGATCGTGGGCGACGACGAGGAGTGCGTGGTGATCGATCCTGCGCACGACGCCAAGGCCGTTGCCGCCGCCGTCGGTGGCCGGAAGCTCAAGGCGATCCTGCTGACCCATGGCCACGACGACCACATCCGTTCAGTGGCTGACTTCTGGGACCTCGTCCAGGCCCCGATCCACCTTCACCAGGACGACTGGATGCTGTGGCGCAGCGTCTACCCGGATGTGGAACCCGACGTCGCCATCAAGCACGGCGACGTCATTGAGGTGGCGGGAGCGAGCCTGACGGCACTGCACACCCCGGACACTCGCCCGGCTCCGTGTCCTTCCACCTGGCTGACGGACCCGACGGCGAGGACTCGCTTTTCAGCGGCGACACCCTGTTCCAGGGCGGACCCGGCGCCACGGGCAGGTCCTACAGCGACTTCCCCACCATCATCGAGTCGATCCGGACGTGGCTGCTGCCCCTGCCGGCCGAAACGGTGGTCCGGACCGGCCACGGCGACAGCACCACCATCGGAGCCGAAGCCCCGCACCTGGAGGAGTGGATCGCCCGGGGCCACTAAGGGCCCGGACTGGCTTGGAGCCAGCCCAGCCCGCAAACGCGGGCTACGCCTCCCGGGTGTCCAGACCTGCATACCTGCTGAAGTCGGCGTGCCGGAGGGATGCGTGGCCCGCGTACGCGGCTATAACGGCGTCCTGGACATCCTGGACCGTGAGGCCCGGCACGAGGTCGTTGGCCGCGCCGGCGGTGGCCGGGTCCCAGTCCAGGCCGAGGGCCGCGTAGCAGTCCGTCAGGACGCTGCGGATGGGGGCGGAATTTTCCACCACGATCACGGAACTGAACAGCCACCCGCCGCTCACCACGCGCTGCGCTGTTCCGACGAGTTTAGTCCGGCACGCCGGGTCTTCCGGGTGCGTACCGTGAACGCTGAACTCCCCCGGGCAGTACTCCCCCGGAATTTCGCCAACGGTCGCCTGCACACCGACGTTCCGCAAGGACTGTGCCAGCAGCTCACCAAAGAAACCGAACCGGTCCTTGGAGCCGGCGATGGCGTCCGCATGCGGCATCACATGGTCCACCACCAGCGTGCCCTCGTGGTAAGCGGCGGCGCGGCCGCCGGCCTTCCGCACCAGGGGTTCAAATCCGTGCTCCCGGCACGCCTGGGCGGCCGCGTCGAAGCCGGGCAGGCGGGTATCCCGCTGGCCGAAGGCGACAGTGGGTGCGGGCCGGTACAGCCGGAGCGTGGGGCCGATCCTGCCGGCCTTCGCCTGGGTCAGCAGTTCGAGGCCGAATTCCAGGTCGCGCGCGGCGCCGAGGGTATGATCCTGCCGCACCACGGTGAGCGTCCGGAGTCCCGCTTCGGCGTCCTGCATGTTGCTAAGCTCCCTTATGGTCATATTGCAATTCCTTGTCGTCGCGGCTGCGTTCGCGGTCATCGACGCCGTCTGGCTCAAGCTCATGAACCCGTTCTACCGCAGCCACATCGGTGACCTGCTCGCAGACAAGCCACACTTAGGTTACGCCGTGGCTTTCTATGTCATGTACATAGCGGGGATTGTCTTCTTTGCGCTGCGGCCGGCGCTCGACGGCGGCAGCTGGCTGACCGCCGTCGGCTATGGGGCCGCCTTGGGCGCCTTTGCCTACGCGACGTACGATCTCACGAATGCCGCCACGCTCAAGACGTGGCCGCTGCAGCTTATTGTCGTGGATATCCTGTGGGGTGCCGCCCTTACGGGGCTGTCCACCCTCGCCGGGTGGCTGCTGTTCCACTCCACCTGACATCCAGCGGATTATTACTGCACCGTCCCCATCGGGTGGCTAAACTCAGAAACTGGGTCCACCCGCTACTCCTCAGAAGAGGTAATCCACTGATACGCGTCATTAGCTACAACCTCCGCAAGCACCAGGCCAGCGGGGAACTGGTTGATCTTGCCCAGAACTTCGGCGTCGATGCCCTGTGTCTGCAGGAGTGTGACACCACAGACCTGCCGGATACGCTGGGTCAGCTGCAACTGGCCGATTCGACTAAAGGCAACCGGCTGGGGCTGGCCATCTACTACCGGCCGGACCGGTTCACGGCCCACGGCACCAAGACATTTGCGCTCAAGAAGTCCCTGCACGACATGGTCCTGTCGCCCGCGCACGAGCGCCTCATCGGCACGCGCGTGCGGGACAACGAGACCGATCACGAACTCGTCATTGCGTCGTTCCACGCCGCTCCACTGACCGCCACCAACTCGCTGCGGCGCAACCAGATCCACGCAGCCCACGCGGAACTGCTGGGCATGGGCACCGGCCTGATGACCCTGATGGTGGGTGACTTCAACTACCCCTTCTTCACGAAGAACCTCAACGAACACATGAAGAACACCGGCTACGAGCTCTCCCTCAGTAACCGGCGGACCTACACGCGCTACAAAGTATTCAAGGGCCACTTCGACTTTGCCACGTCCCTGGGCCTGAACATTGAAAACGTGGAAACCCTGCCCCGCGGCGCCTCCGACCACCTGCCTATCCTGGTGACCGCCGAATACGGCCAGGAATCGACGCCGTTCCAGGAGCCCCCGGCGTCCTGACTTCACCTGACTGGAGGCCCGATAGGACTCTTCCCTAGGGAACTGCGCGTCAGGTCCGGCGCAGCGTCAGGATCTGTTCGGCGCGGCCGAAGGGGCCCCGGAGATCGTGCAGGACGGTGGAGGTGAGGCCAATCCCGTCGGTCCCGAAGGAGACGGCGTTGTCCAGGCCCAGCCATTCGCCCGCGGGCCTGCGGTACATGTGGATCTGCAGGTCCAGGTTGGGGAAGGCATAGCTGTCTTTGCCCGGCGGGACCCTGGCCGCGATCCCGTTGGCTGTATCAACGAGCCCCATCAGGCGGGCCAGGTCGCCGCTGTCGGCCTTATCGGTCAGGGGGTGCTGGGTGCGGAGCCAGACAATGCCCGCGCCGGGCCTATGGCCCTCGGCCACACGCATCTCCAGGGACCGGATGTAGCCGCCTGGCCAGATGGCAGGACCATCGAGCGGTTTGCAGTCATCGGGCGCAGGAATCGCGGTGTCCTCGACGGCGGCAACCGCGGACGTGTCGCTGGTGATCATCCGCCACGCGGTGGCACGGATGGCCACGCGGCCGTTGGCAACCAGTTCTGCCTGCAGGAGCTCGATGGTCCGGCCGGAGCGCAGGGTGGTGGTTTCGATGTGGAAGCCACCGCCGGGGATCAGGCCCAGGATCTCGTAGCTCAGCCGGGCCATGCGCATGTCGTCGCGGGGTTCGTGGCGCTCCAGGCTGTCCGCCATCAGGCCGGAGGCCGGTGCCATGTGCTGTTCGTGCTCGTTCCAGGCCCCCTGGGCGTGGATGGTGGAGCGGAAGTGGCCGCCGCCCTGCGCCTGGTAGTAGAAATCGCCGTCGGCCAGTTCCGGGAGTGCAGCAGTCAACATTGACCCTCTCGCTTGTTCCTTTTTGGGGTTCAGCCCAGCCTATCTGCTGAACTCGGCTCCGCCTGCTCCGCAGCGCTTCCCCGCGACCTGCGCCGCCGTCGTACCAGCAGCCACGCGATAAGTGCGGCCGCAGCGGCGGCCAGCACAACAATGCCCCACGGGGAGCCGGCCGCCAGCGCCAGCCACGCTTCGAGGGCGGCGAGCCCGATGGTGGCGTAGATCAGTGCCCAGAGGATGGAACCGGCGACGGCGGCAGGAAGGTAGCGCCGCAACGGCATCTTCGCAGCACCGGCGGCGAGGTTGACGGCCGTCTGCAGGCCGATGGTCAGGAACGACAGCGTCACGGCGAAGGGTCCCCACCGGCGGACCAGCTCTTTCGCCTGGCCGGCGCGCCTGCCGTTCCACGAGGACGCGAACCGGGTGTGCTCCACACCTGCTGCGGCTCCCCGGCCGATCCAGTACGTCGCGTTGACGCGCAGCATCACAATGGCGAACAGGCTGGCCGCCGCCACGCCGAAGGGCAAATCCAGGAACTGGTCCATGGGTCAGGCCGCAGGCTGCGGACGGGCCCCGACGGCGGACTGCAGGTCCGCGAAGATGTCGCCGTTGAGCCGGAAGGCGTGGGCTGCGTGGGCGAGCACCGCCCCGGTCCTGTCCGTGTCCAGCGCCAGGGCGTCCAGCCGGAGCCGGTAGCCGTCCTTGTACTGCTTCATCTTCCCGATGCCCGGGAAAAGGTAGAAGTTCAGGCCGTCGTCGGGGATGCCGTAGTGCCGCTGGACCAGGCGGTGGATGATCTGTCCGCCGGACAGGTCCCCGAGCAGCCGGACGTAGTGGTTGGCGAGCATAAACTCGGCACTGTGGTGTTCGCGGATCAGCGTGGCGTATGCCGTGGTGGCAGGGACGGTGACAATCCGGCCGCCCGCCAATTGCTCCCGCCAGCCGGTGCCGTAGTGGAACGCCATGTCCGCCTCGAGGGCCGCCGTCCGTTCCAGGGCGGGGTCCAGGAACCCTGCCAGCAGCGGATCAGCACCGTACTCGGACCGCGCCACCGGCTCCATGGCACCGTACACCGTGTACAGCTGGGCTGTGAGGGACGCAACGGCATCCACGTCCAGCCTGCCCTCGAGAAGGTCGCCCATAAACGGGGACGACTCGGCCTCTTCGTGGGCCGCGCTGGTGGACTGTTTGAGCAACACGGAGAGCCGGGCTGTCATATTCTTCCTCACGTGCAGCAGGGGTTCGGAACACCATCATGGCGCACCGCACTTAGGTAAGACTAACCTAATATACTGACGGTCTGTCGGCAAAATTCACTGAACGGCCGGGCCGGAGGGTTCGCCGGCGCAGTACTGTGGCCCGTCGATGCTGCGCGGGTGCGGCCGCTAGGGTTTCACCATGTGGTTTGAGACGGACAGACTGAGGGCACGCCATTTTGAGAACGCAGATCTTGACGACTTCGCAGCAGTTTGCGGGGACCCCGAAGTCATGCGGTTTGTCGGCGACGGTACAACGCTGGGGCGTGCGGAAGTCGCTCACTGGATAGACGTATGCCAGGAAAAGTACGCGACCCGCGGATATGGCACGTCAGCCGTCTTCGAGCGGTCCACGGGCGACTTTGTCGGCTACTGCGGCGTCGTGAGGGCTCCGGACCAGGCCTTTGATGAACTGGTTTATGTCTTCCACCGGAAGTTCTGGGGTAAAGGCTACGCAACCGAAATCGGGCGGGAAATGCTCGCCTATGTCTTCAAAATCTCCACGCTCCATGAAATCTCCGCGACGATCGACCCAAGCAACCAGCAGTCCATGCAGGTAGCAGCCAAACTCGGAATGATGGAAACATCATCTGCCGACAACACAGTGAGCCACTGGACTGTTCAGCGCCCTGGATCCAACAACGCGGCCGGCCGGTGACTGGAGGAACTACTGGCCCCGCTCGGCAGAAAGCACCAGCATGCGCGTCCGCAGGTCCGGCCATGATGCTGCGAAGCCGGGATGGAGCTCTTTAAGGTCCACCGCATCCAATGGAACCCACTGGAGTTCGAGACTTTCCGGATCGCTGATCACGGGCTCAAAAGGCGCGGTCACCAGCACAACGACGGTGGTGTAGGACCAGTAGCCAATGTCCAGCACGGACGTGAAGAGGACGCTCACATCCGCGGCCGGCACCGCAGCTTCCTCGTGCGCCTCGCGAAGCGCTCCGGTGACGGCGTCCTCGCCCTCGTGCAATGCTCCGCCGGGCAGTCCCCAGGTGCCACCGTTGTGGCTCCAGAGCGCGCGGTGCTGCAGCAGAACGCCCTTGCCGGGGTCATAGGCCAGGACACCGGCGGCACCGAACCTGCCCCAGAACTTGCCGCGGCCGCCCTCCACCCAGGCGTCGCCGGGGTCCCGCGGACCGGTCCGGACCGGCGGAAACGTGACGTTCGCATCAGGGGACGTGGCAGCCAAGGAGTGATCCATTCCTCCAGTCTGACAGGTGCCCGCTGGCCCTGATGCGCAGCCGCCCGCGGCGCGTCAGCCGGACTGGACCCCATGACCGCGTTCGACGGCGAAATCACCGCCGGGGTACATGACGGTTTCGTGTCCGTCGTCGAAGCGGACCAGGTAGGGCGGATGGCCTTCCTGACCGCGGACTTCAACGATCACCCCGTGCCGGTCCGAAGATCCGACGGTCCTCCCTCTGACGACGATCCTGTCGCCCTGCATTGCCTCCATGGCAATCACCTCCAAGGCCCAGAGTACGGCTGACGGGGACGAGGGAACAGGGGTCAAATGAGTCCCAGGTCGCCGTTCCCGGAAATGCGCGGCAGGTCAGTTCCCCGGGACGCGATGAGCCGGGCAGCCCGGCGGAGCGCGTCGTCGGGGTCCAGATGCCAGCGGGTGGTGACGACGTCGGCGCGCCGGCGGTCGCTTTCGCCCAGACCCTGCAGCAACGGAACCACAACGTCGGCAATCAGGGGGTCCACCAGCTCACCGGTCTGCGCGGTTCTGATGAAGCCCTCCAGCCGGGTCAGGTCAGAGTGGCGGAGGAGGGCCACCCGGGACTGCAGCAACACAACGGCGGCGAGCCGTCGCTCATAGATCGGCAGCCTGCCCGGACCGGGCCGGCCCCAGAGGAGCGACGCCAAAGCGGTCACTTCATCATGGCCAAGGTCCTTGAACTTCCTGCCGGTATCGCGGACGGTGCCGCGGACGGCTCCCACCGACGATCCATAGGACGCGAGTGCCCCGCCCACCCGGGACTCCACGGCTTCTGCCCGGTACCAGGTGCCCTCGTTCTGCAGGGTGGCGTCGATGAAGCCGGCAGCCTCCTGCACGCGCTCGTTCACTGCACCCGCCCGGTCACGGCACAGGAGGTCCCGGCACTTGAGTTCACGGCGCGGCTACCGTCCCTGCCGGACGGCCGCAGCGTGGATTATGCAAAACGGCGTGGACGGGCGGGCTTCGAGCCGTCCCTCCGCGATGGGGTCCCCGCAAACGGCACACACACCATAGGTGCCCGCCGCAATCCGCGCCAGCGCCGCATCCACCTGCTCAAGGCCCGCACTGCTCTGCTGCATCAGCGCCGATGCCTGCGACAGCTCGAACGCAATGGTGGCGCCCTCGGGGTCGTGCTCATCATCCACGTTGGAATCCTGGCGGGCGGCGTTGGCCGAGGAGATGTCCGCACGGAGGGCGGGCAGGAGTGCGAGTTTCCGCGCGCGCTCTTCCTCCAGCAGGACCCGGAACCGCTCAAAATCGGGCATGGGAATAGCCTAATGGTTTGGGTCTCGACAAGCGCGGCCGGTCGGAGGATGCTGGCAATCGTAAGCGCCTCAGATGCCGTCTGGCGGCCAGGGACAGACAGCTGATGGACATAAACTCCACAGAGAAAGTGTGCGTTTCATGCCTACAAACATCGTCACCCAGCTGGAAGTCAAATCCCACAACACACCGGATGAGAAGCGCCGCCCGGACAAGACTGAAGTCGACATCGTCAAAGTGGGTGACTACACGATCGGCCGGATGACGTTCAGTCCCGGCTGGCGCTGGTCGGACTGCATCAAGCCAGTGGTCCAGACCGAGTCATGCCAGAACAACCATGTGGGATTCTGCGTGTCCGGAGCCCTGAGCGTCGAGACCATCGACGGCAACCGGATTAACATCAGCGCCGGCGATTCGTACACCATTCCACCGGGGCATGACGCCTGGGTGGACGGCGATGAAGCCTTCGTCGGTATTGAATTCCTCAGCGCCGCGGAATTCGCCAAAGCCCCGGGGACATGACCCGGCTGCCGTCCCCCGGCAGGTCAGTACCAGTTATTGGCCACGGAATGGTTCCACGCGCTGCACGGTGACCCGTAGCGGTCCGCGATGTACGACAGTCCCCAATTGACCTGGGTCCGGTAACTGGTGAGCCAGTCGCTGCCCGCGCTGGCATACTTACTCGCCGGCAGCGCCTGGGCGATCCCGTATGCGCCCGAATAGGGGTTGGTGGCAGTGGTCAGCCAGTTGGACTCCTTGGTCCACAGCGACGCCAGGCACTGGAACTGGTCCTGGCCCCAGCCGTAGCCAGACAGCTGCCCGGCTGCGTAATTCTTCGCGCCGGCGGGGTCGTTCACGGCGCCGCCCGGCACGGAAGGAACAACAACGACGGGCGGCGGGGCCGGCGTCGGGACCGGAGCGGGGGCTGGTACTCCCGGTACGGCAGGAGCGGGTTTCTGCGCAGCGCCAAGGGCAGCAGCATTGGCTGCAGCCTCCGCCTGTTGGCGCGCCTGTTCCTGCGCCGCGGCCCGCTTGGCGGCCTGCGCCGTTTCGTACGCGGCCAACGCCGCCTGGCCCTGCCGGAACTCCCCCTCCACCGCAGCGGTGGTGCCCTTGAGGGAAGCCAACTGCGCTATCAGTTCCTGGCCGTGCTCCTGCTGCTCCGAGATCTGCCGGGACATGGCCTGCTGGGCGGACCGGGCGGCGTCGAGCTTGGTTCTGGCTTCCCCGGACAGGCGCTCGCGCTCGGCCCTGGCGGCCTGCTCCTGATCAGCGAGGGCACGGGAAATGCGTTCGGCGGCCGCGGATTTGTTCACCAGGGCAGCAGTCTTGTCACTGACGATCTGGACGATATTCAGGCCTTGGATGCTGTTTTTCTGCACGGCATCGAGGGCAACGAAGAAGCCCATGTTGGTGCCGCCGGTCTTGTACGACTGGGCTGCCAAGGCACCGATTTCTTTTTTGTACTGTCCCAGATCGGCCGCAGCGCGAGCGGTCTGGGCGGTCAGTGCGTCCACGGCGGAAGTGGCGGCCTGTAGAGCGGCTTCGGCCAGGGCGTACTCCGCGGCGGACGTAACGGCCGCATTGCCCAGCGAGTCTGCTTCGGCCTGGAGCCCGCCCAGCAGTCCGTTGATCCTGGCGACCTCTGCCGCTTTCCCGGCCTCGCTTTGCTTGGCGTTCTGCACGTCCTGCCACGAGGGATAGCCGCCCGGCGGCGCGTCGTCGGCGGCATGTGAGGGAAGCAGCGCGGCCGACCCCACCAGGGCGGCCGCCAGCAGGCCGGCGAGGGCGGGCAGCCGCATTTTTTGAACAATCCGGGACATAGTTGGTGAGCTTACCGGGCATATCCGGATTACGGGGCCTGGCCTGCAACATCGTTACCGGGGCGACAGCCGGCAGGGAGGGCCAATTCGGCCGCTCTTCTTGGCTCAGGTTCCGCAGAAGGTCCGGTAGCTCCCGAAGTCTTCAGGGGCGGCGCCGGCGTAGCGTTCCAGGCCGGGGCGCTGCGTGTACGGATCCGCCAAGACTGCTATCAGGCGGTTGAATGGGTCCAGGTCGCCTGCAATGGCGGCATCAAGGGCCTCTTCAACCAGGTGGTTCCTGGGGATGTAGACGGGGTTGACCCGGTCCATCAGGTCCGCTTCCGGCGCCAGGGCCAGCCACCGTGCGGCCCAGGCGTCAAAGGCCTCGGGGTCCGCGAACATGGAGCGCGAGGATTCCGGGGTGCCGCGGGCCGCCGAGCCGAGGCTCCGGAAGAAGGAGGTGTAGTCCACCTGGCCTTCCTGGAGCAGCGCCAGCACGCCGTCCACCAGGGGCGACGCGACGTCGTCGTGCGTGTCCGCGCGCAACCCAAGCTTGGATTTCATGCCGGCTGACCAGGCCGCGCTGTACAGCGTACGGAAGGCGCCAAGGGACTCCACCGCGAGCGCCACGGCCTGATCCTGGTCTTCGTGGAGCAGGGGCAGGAGCGCTTCGGCGAGCCGGGTGAGGTTCCATTCGGCGATGACCGGCTGGTTGGCGTAGGCGTAGCGTCCGTCCGCGTCGATGGAGCTGTAGACCGAGCCGGGGTTGAAGGCGTCCATAAACGCGCACGGGCCGTAGTCGATGGTCTCACCGGAGATGGTCATGTTGTCGGTGTTCATCACGCCGTGGACGAAGCCCACCAGCATCCATTGCGCCACGAGGGACGCCTGGGCGGCTATGACCGCATCGAAGAACGCGAGATAGGGCTTCTCGGCGAGCGCGGCGTCCGGGTAATGGCGGCTGATGGCATGATCGGCCAGGCGGCGGAGGAGGTCCGTGTCGCCATTGACGCGGGCGAACTGGAAGCTGCCCACGCGCAGGTGGCTGCTCGCCACCCGGGTAAGCACCGCCCCGGGCAGTATGGTTTCGCGGCGGACGGGACGGCCCGTGGCCACCACGGCAAGGGACCGCGTGGTGGGGATGCCCATGGCGTGCATGGCTTCACTGACGACGTACTCGCGCAGCATGGGACCGACGACAGCGAGTCCGTCACCCGCGCGGGCGAACGGTGTCCGGCCGGAACCTTTGAGGTGGATGTCCCGGAGCTGTCCGTGGCTGTCCGTGACCTCACCCAGCAGGAGGGCGCGCCCATCGCCGAGCAGGGGTGAGTAGCCGCCGAACTGGTGGCCTGCATAGGCCTGGGCCACCGGGGTGGCACCGTCAGGAATCTGGTTGCCGATGAGCAAGCGCGTCCCGTCGGGTGTCCGCAGCGAGGCCGGGTCCAGGCCCAGCTCGCTGGCCAACGGCTCGTTCAGGACCAGCAGCTGCGGGTCCGGTGCTTCCTCCGCCTGCCAGGGAACCGCCAGCTCCTCGAGTTCGCGGGCGAAACGCCCGTCGAAGGTGAGCGTTGATGGGGTTGTGGTGCTCATCCTTCAAGACTACCCGCGGCAGGACCGCCCATACCGCGGCAGATCAAGCGTGCTGTCTCAGAGGCACTGTCTCAGCGTCCCTGTCTCAGATTTCCCGGCTCAAATATGCCGTCTCAGACGTGCTGTCCGAACCAGGCGAGGGTGTCGTTCCAGGCAGCCGTGGCCTGGGTTTCGTTGTAGCGCTCGCCGGTGTCGTTGTGGAAAGCATGGTCCACGCCGGGGTACACGGTGAGCTGATGCGCCACGGTGGTGGCGTCCAAGGCATCGCGGAGGGCCGGCATCGCGCCGGTGATCCGCTGGTCGAGTTCGGCATAGACCCCGAACACTGCCGCCTTGATGGCCGGCACCTTGTTCAGGTCCGGGGCAGGCCCGTAAAACGCGGCGGTGGCCTTCAGCCCGGCCAGCTCGGTTGCCGCTTGCCAGGTGATGCCGCCGCCGAAACAGTACCCGTTCATGGCGATGCGTCCGGAGTCCACGAAGTCCTGGGCCTGAAGGTAGTCAAAGGCCGCGGCGAAGTCCGCAACATGGCGTGGAGCGCCGGCGCGGGTCAGCGCACCCGAGACTGCGTCAGAGTCGAGGCTGGCGGTGCCTCCTTCCCTGCTCAGCAGGTCAAGGGCCAACGCGGCATACCCGGCCTTGGCAAAGCGGCGGGCAACGTCCTGGATGTGAGGGGTCAGGCCTCGGTTCTCGTGGCAGACCAGCACTGCCGCGCCGGCCGCGCCGGATTCGGGCCGGGCGAGGTATCCGCTGATGTCGGTTCCGTCGGCAGCGAACCGCACTGTCGCCGTCGTAAGCCCCGCGGCGCCCTCCGGGACGGAGAGCGGGCTTTTGGCCCCCGGAACAGCACCGGCAGAAGCGGTGGCTGTGCCCGCCGTCGTGGTCGACGACGGGATGGGCGTGGGCATGGGGTCGGTGCTGCGCGGGACTTCCTCGGGGGTGCATCCTACGAGCAGCATCGCGGCGGAAGCCGCCCCCATGCTTCCCATAATGAATGCGACCCGGCGGGTGAAAGTGCGGTGCGTCATTGCGCCGGCGCGGTAGTCGTCGAAGAATTCCTCGATCAGGTACCGTTCAAACTTTCCAAGCTGGAGCATGGTTGGCCTCCTCGGGTGCTCATATCCTTCTCCGACGCCGGACCTCCTGCAAGGGGTCCCGCACCCCTGGTTAGAACTGCTCGGCCGGGATGGAAAACCCGAGGTCCAGAAGTCCGCGGCCTGCCTGTTCCAGGATCGGATCCATGGTCAGCGATGCGTGGTTGAGCAGGACATTGACATCGCGCTGGATCCGCTGCAGCGGGTGCGTCAGCCGGTGCACACTCCCGCCGGATCCGGTGAGGATGAGGCGGACAGCCTCGGCCGACGCCGCGCCGCTGAGACCCAGCGAAAGCCGGTACCGGGCCCGCTCGTCATCGCTGAAAGCGACAGGCCGGCGATCGTAGGCCGCGGAAACCACCCGGACCGCTTCCTGCCAGTGCAGCCGCGCCGTGGCCACCTGCCCGTAGGCCTGCGAGAACCGGGCCTGCGCGAGTGGTGAATCCGCCTGCCGGGCCTGGGTTGTCTGCTTGACTTTGCGCACCTTCATCAGGTCCCCGAACACCTCCAGGGCGTTCTCTGCGGCCCCCAGAGCTGCGGCGGGAGCAACCATGTTCAGGAACGTTGCCATGGGGATGTGAATGTTCGGATCCGCGTGGATGAGGCTCCCGGGATTGTCCGCGGCCGCCAGGAGGTTCCACTCCAGGGCGCGGTGCGCCGGGATAAAGAGATTCTCAGCGCGGAGATCATTGCTTCCGGTCCCCCGCAGGCCGGCGGTGTGCCAGACGTCCAGGAGTTCAAGATCGGACACCGGGACCAGGCATTGCAGGCGGACGTCGCCGTGCTGCACGGCCAGGAGTGCCCATTCGGAGTGCATGATGCCGGAGGCGAAGCTCCAGCGGCCCGAGATGGTGAACCCGCCGGGAGCCTTCTCTGCTTTCCCTGGAGGGGCGCCGGTGGCGGCAGCCAGGGGGCCGGCCCGTTGGCGAAGACTTCGTCCTGGGCTTCCTGCGGCCAGCGGGCCAGCATCCAGACATGTTCGACGAGGTGCCCGACGCTCCAGGCCGTGGAGACGCATCCCTGGGCAAGGCGGCGAACCACCTCCACGTACGTTTCCAGCCCCATGCCGAAACCGCCCACAGCCTTCGGCGCGAGCATTTGGAACACGCCTGCTGCCTTCAGTTCAGCCATGCTGGCTTCCGGGATGCGGCGGATCTCTTCGGTTTCCGCCGCGCGCTCCCGCAGCCGGGGAACGAGGGCATCCACCCGGGCCAGCAGCTCGTCGTGGGTGGGAATGATCTCGGCAGGCAGGATCTCCCCTGGCAGGGTCTCTGCCGGCAGCTCAATAGTGTGCGCGGTGTGGCTTCGCTTCGCCGCCAGGTAGCGGCGATTTGCCGCCGAGAGGTGCACACCGGTGGGGACCTGCTCCGAGACCTCAACGCCGAGGGCCCTCAGCTGCCCCACTTTGTCCGGGTTGTTGGTGAGGAGGCGGATCGGGCCGGTGCCAAGCGCGCGAAGCATCTGGGCGGCGGCGCCGTAGTCCCGCTCGTCCTCGCCCCGCCCAAGGGCCACATTGGCTTCGTAGGTATCCAGGCCGGTGTCCTGCAGGGCGTAGGCGTCGAGCTTGGAGTACAGGCCGATGCCTCGACCTTCCTGCCGGAGGTACAGGAGGAAACCCCCGACGGCGGCAATCTCCTCGACTGCCTCGCGCAGCTGGGGTCCGCAGTCACAGCGCTCGCTGCCGAACACGTCGCCCGTGAGGCATTCACTGTGCAGCCGGACCAGCGGCGCTATGCGTTCCGGGCCCTGGTCCAGGAGGGCCTGCTCCCATGCGCCGAGCGCGAGCAGCAGGTGCTCTTTACCGTCGGCCAGTCCATGGAACGTCATGATCTCGGCGGTGGCCGCGAAGCCATCCGGGAAGCGCAGCGGGACAGTGACCTGGCTGCGGACGGCGGCCGGTTGTTCGAATGGCCGTGCGACGGTCTCGGACATGACGGTCATCTGGGCTCCTCAGGAAGTCTGAAAGTACTTGAATGTTGAAGTAAACAGTACTGATCATTAGTTCACGACGCAAGTGATTTTCCGGACATAAAACTTCATTCATGAAGTAAATGCCTTAGACTTGCCCTATGGAAAATCCCGTGCCGCCCCGCTGGCTGAGCCCCGATGAACGTGAGGTGTGGCTCACCCTCGTGGGCGTGATGATGAAGCTGCCCGCCGCCCTGGACTCCCAGCTGCAGCAGGACGCCGGCATAACCCACTTTGAGTACATGGTCCTGGCCGGCCTGTCTGAAGCTCCGGAACGAACCCGCCGGATGAGTGGCCTGGCGGGCTTTACCGAGTCCGGGCTCCCCCGCCTGTCCCAGGTTGTCAGCCGGCTGGAAAAGCGGGGCTGGGTGCACCGCTCCACGGATCCTTCCGACGGACGCATCACACTGGCCACGCTCACCGACGAGGGCTGGACCAAGGTCGCCCAAACCGCCCCCGGCCATGTGGAAGCCGTGCGTGCACTCGTGTTCGATCCCCTCACGAAGGCACAGTCGCGCCAGCTGGGGAGCATCGGCAAACGCATCATGGGCGTTATTGACCCAGAGGACCGCTGCCTGCGTGAAAGCGCCCCACTCTGAGAAGAGCAGGGCGCATTCGGGCGACTATGTGTAAACGGCCGTCAGACCCGCGAGCTCAGGTGGGTGAACGTCTTAACGGCGGGACGCAGCGCCGCTACCGGCTCCATGCGCACATAGGCCTCCCCCGGCGCCGGACGGCCATCCGCCTCTCCCTTGTTGGGCCAGAGCGAGAAAGCGCGCTCCGCCTGTGCCGTGATGGACAGCGACGGGTTAACCCCGAGGTTGGCCGAGATCGCTGCACCGTCCACGATGTGCATTCCGAGGTAGCCCCAGACCCGGTGGTAGGGGTCGATCACACCGCTCTCCGGGCTGTCGCTGATGCAGGCGCCGCCGAGGAAGTGGGCGGTGAGCGGCACGTCGAAGATCTCTCCCAGCGTCGCTCCGGCGTAGGTCCTGCGCCCGCCACGCTCCTGCAGGAGCCGTGCGATGACGCCCATCGCCCGGTGGCCCGGCTCGATGTAGGTCGGGTTGGGCTCGCCGTGGCCCTGCCTTGAGGTCAGCTTGCGGCCGCCGAAGAGCCGCCGCTTGCCCGAGACGGTGAGCGAGTTGTCCCGGGTCTGCATCACGAGCCCGATGATAGTGCGCTCGCTGAATCTCCAGGGGGTCGGCTCGATGCTTGGGATCGCCAGCGGGTTCCTGAGCGCGACGCCGATGAACCGCACCCACCGTGGGAGCCGTCCGTCACCCGGCACGGCCAGTGTCGAGAGGGCCCCCATCGCGTTGGAGCCCTTGCCGTAGCGGACGTTTTCGATGTGCGTGTCCCCATCCGGGTGGAACGAGGCGGTGATGGCGACACCCTTGGTGAGGTCCATGCCCTTGGGCGGGCGATGCGATGTCATGGCGCCGAGGAGCGCCTCCGAGTTGGTCCGGGTAAGGACGCCCAGGCTGTCCGACAGCCCGGGCAGCTGCCCGCCGTCGTGCATCGCGTGAAGAAGGGACTGCGTCCCCCAGGTACCGGCCGCAAGAACCACGTGGCTGGCGGTGAGAACCTGCCGGTCCT
The DNA here is from genome assembly GCF_009911795.1 of Pseudarthrobacter psychrotolerans. NCBI lineage: Bacteria > Bacillati > Actinomycetota > Actinomycetes > Micrococcales > Micrococcaceae > Pseudarthrobacter > Pseudarthrobacter psychrotolerans. The sequence goes on from NZ_CP047898.1 coordinate 1,197,913, forward strand.
TGCCCCGGCTGGTCCAGGCACCGGTGCGCTCGGTGATGATCTCGTATGCCGGCTCGCCGGCGTCGGTGAGCGGACGCACGGTGACGACGGTGCGCAGCGGCGTCACGCGAACCCCGATCTTTTCGGCCAGGCCGAGGTAGTTCTTCGTCAGGGTGTTCTTCGCGCCCACGCGGCAGCCAACCATGCAGTTACCGCACTCCGTGCAGCCGGTGCGGTCAGGCCCGGCGCCGCCGAAGTAGGGGTCCGGGACGCGGACACCAGGCATGCCGAAAAACACGCCCGTGGGCGCCTTCTTGAACGTGTGGCCGACGCCGAGTTCGTCCGCGGCGGCGCGCATCAGCTGCTCAACCGGGCCCTCGCACGGGTTGGTCACCACCCCCAGCATCGACTGGCCCATCCGGTAATGCGGCGCGAGCTCGTCCTGCCAGTCCGTGATGTGGCCCCACTGCTTGTCCTGGAAGAACGGCGCCGGCGGGATGTACAGCGTGTTCGCATAGTTGAGGGACCCACCGCCGACGCCGGCGCCCGCCAGAATCAGAGCGTCCGGGAGCTTGTGGACGCGCTGGACGCCGAAACAGCCAAACTTCGGGGCCCAGAGGTACTTGCGGAGGTTCCATGAAGTCTTGGCGAAGTCTCCGTCCTCGAACCTGCGGCCGGCCTCTAGCACGTGGACGTCGTAGCCCTTCTCGGCGAGGCGCAGCGCTGCGACCGAGCCGCCGAAACCGGAACCGATGACAACCACATCGTGGTCCACGGCCGGGCCGTCGCTGTGGGCCTTCACTTCTTTCCCGCTGTCTTGAGCGCCCGCAGGAGGGAGGTCAGCATTCTGGAGTGGTCGCCGTCGGACATTCCGAACGCGGGCCCGAACGGCAGCAGGTGCTGGGCCGTCACAGTCTGGCTCTCGGTGAAGCGCAGGATGCCCTCGGAGCCGTGGCGTCGGCCCACGCCGGAGGCCTTCATGCCGCCCATGGGCGAGCCGATGCTTCCCCAGGCGACGGCGTAGGCGTCATTGATGCTCACGGTGCCCGTTCGGATCCTGCCCGCCAGCTCCCGACCGCGGCGGACACTGCCGGTGAACACGTTGCCGTGCAGGCCGAACTCGGTGTCGTTGATGAGCCGGATGGCCTCGGCGTCGTCCGCTACGCGGTAGATCGCTACGACGGGGCCGAACGTCTCCGCATTGCGGCATAGCATCGACTCGGTGACTCCGGCCAGCAGGGTGGGCTCATAGACATATGGGCCGAGGTCCGGGCGGTGCCGGCCGCCGGTGAGGACGGTAGCGCCGTGCGTCCTCGCGTCTTCGACGTGTGCCAGGACTGTCTCAAGCTGGGAAGCCGAAGCGAGGGAGCCCATGTCATTGCCGTATTCGAGCGCCGTGCCGACCTTCATGGCCTCCACCGCGGCGATGAGCTTTGCGGCGAAGGCATCCGCCACCGTCGCGTGCACGATGACCCGCTCTGCCGACATGCACAGCTGGCCCGCAGATGCGAAACATGTGCGGATGGTTCCGGTCACAGCCTTGTCGAGGTCGGCGTCGTCGGCGATGTACACGCCGTTCTTCCCGCCGAGCTCCAGGGAGTAGCCAATCAGCCGGCCGGACAGGGATTCCGCAACCTTGCGGCCCACCGGCGTCGAACCGGTGAAGCACGCGTAGTCGGCCCGGTCCAGGACGGCCTGGCCGATGTGGCGGTCACCAAGGACCACCTCGAGGACCCCCTCAGGAAGCCCGGCATCCCGCAGCATCTCGACACCGAGCAGGGCCGACAAACTCGCCTGGCGGTCAGGCCGCAGGACGACGGCGTTGCCCGCCATCAGGGCGGCGATCGCGTCCGTGACGGCGAGGCTGAAGGGGTAGTTCCACGGCGAGACGATGCCCACCACACCCTTGGGATGGCGCAGCTCGCGCGCCTGGGACAACACGGGGTAGGCGCCCGAACGGCGGCGGGTCTTGAGGTAGCCGGAGGCGGCGCGGCCATAGTGGCGTGCCGTGACGGCGACGTCGGCAACCTCCTCGAAGGCGTGGCCCCGGGACTTGCCCGACTCGAGCTGGATGAAGTCGAGGACCTCATCCTGACGGTCGAGGACGAGGTCGTGGAAGCGCTCCATGATCCCCTTCCGATCCTTGAACGACGTGCGGGCCCATTCGACCTGGGCATCCCCCGCCTGAGTGTAGGCTTCCGCGACGTCCACCTCAGTGGACAGCGGCAGGGAAGCGAGCGGGCCGCCGGTGAGGGGCGTGTGAATCAGTTCAAGTTGGGCGTCCGCGGAATGCCGGGCATGGGCGACAAGGATCCGCACACGGGCCGGATCAACGGCGAAAGTTTCGGTGGGGGCGGTGATGTGGCTGGCCAGCGTCTCTGATGACATGGGCACAGCGTACCTGATAGTTGAATACCGGTTTAATGTGTCCAGCCAGGGCGCTCCATATGCCCGCGGGCAGGCGACCATAAACCCCCAGGTTCTTCAGAAAGCCGGACAGGTCCGTGGAGTTCAGCACGGAGTCTGTAGCCTTGAGGCGTGGGACATTCAGCGGTCATCATCGGCGCGGGAATCGGCGGCCTGAGCACGGCACGGGCCCTGACGCGTCACGGCTGGTCGGTGACAGTAGTGGAGCAGGCCGCCGCGCTGCCTACGTCAGGCACCATGCTGGGCATGTGGCCGGCCGCGATGAGGGCCCTGGACGATATTGGTGTCGACGCCTCGCGCCGCACCGATGGCTGGGCGCACATTGCCGCCGGCGCAGGAACCCGACTCTGGACGCCGTCCGGGCGGATGTTGATGACAGCCCCCGGCGTCGCCGACCTGAACCTGGTCTCACGGCCCGCGTTGCTCGCCGCGCTTGCCCGGGACATCGACGTCAGCTTCAACACGCAGGTCGTCGACCCGGGCCGGATAGACGATGCAGAGCTGGTGGTCGGCGCAGACGGCACGTTCAGCCGCACCCGGCAGCGGATGTTCGGTGACCGGTTCCGTGCCCGTTCCCTTGGAGCCGTCGCATGGCGGGGAACCGTCAAGGGCGCCGTAGCCGAATACGGCGAGACATGGGCTCCCGGTGCCCTGTTCGGCATCACACCGGCAGGCCCTGATGCGACCAACTGGTATGCATGCATCCGCGCCGATCAGACCTTTGACGGACCGCACCTGCCGCAGTTATCGAACCATTTCGGGTCCTGGCACCGCGGCGTGCGGGAGCTGATTGACAGGATCGAAGAAGGGGCCATCCTGCATCATGGACTGTTCGAGGCGCCGAAGCTGCCGTCGTACACGACAGGAAGGACAGCGTTGGTAGGCGACGCCGCCCACGCAATGGCGCCCTTCCTTGGGCGTGGGGCCTGCGAGGCCATCGTTGACGGAACCACGCTGGGGCGGTCCGTGGCGCAGGCCTCCTCCGTGGAGGCGGGACTTGCCGCGTTCGACAAGGAACGGCGGGCACGGACTCAGCGGCTGGTGTTGGCCTCACGCCTGATGGGCCGATTCGCCATGCTGGATGCCGGCTCAGGAATCCGCAACGCCGCGGTTGGTACCGCCGGCCGGCTGGTGAAGCCGAGGCAACGGCGGGATCCCACGCTCCCACCTCACTAAGGGGCGTCAGTCACGCGGACGCATGAGCGGGCGGGTGTCCCAGACAGCCTCGTAAACGGCCGGGAGCTGGACGATCGTGACCTTGCGCAGAACTTATCCACGAGTCTGGTCAATCCGATTCACATGTGCTGTGCTGTTGACAACGAAGCAAGGCGTCAGGAGGCGAGGCGATGGCTTCCATGGATGGAACCGTGGCACTGGTGACGGGCGCGGCCGGCGGACTGGGTAGCGCTGTGGCGTCCGGCCTTGCACGCGAAGGTGCCGTGGTGGTCGTGGTGGGGCGCTCAACAACCCGGGCGGAAGAGGCGATGGAGGGCATCCGCCGGCTCGTTCCTGACGCCCTGCTTGAGCCGCTGGTTTGTGACCTCTCTGTTCAGTCCTCGATCCATACGGCAGCGGCCGACTTCCTGTCCCGCCATGACAGGCTCGACGTGCTCGTCAACGCAGCGGGCGTATTCCGAAAACAGCGCCAGGTGACCTCCGATGGCCTCGAACTGACCTTCGCCACGAATGTGATGGCCTACTTCCTGCTGACCAACCTGCTGCTGGACGCGCTCAAGTACGCCGCCACGACAGGCGGCAACGCCGTCACCGCGAAAGGACCTGCCGCATCGCTGCGTGTATCCCGCATCGTTAACATCGCGTCCAGATACGGCAATGCCAAGCTGAACTTCGACGACCTCCAAACAGCGAACGGAACGTACAGCTACCTTCGCTCGACGCCGCCCACCATGCTCGCCCGTGTTCTCCTTACCCAGGAGTTCGCTGAGCGACTGCGCGGCTCAGGCGTGGTCGCCAATGCCGTTCATCCGGGACTGGTCAAGAACACTTCGCTCCTGATGGATGTTGGAGGGCCTTTCCGCTGGATTACTAACACCTTCGGCGCACCGGCCGGCAAGGCAGCGGATACACCGATCTGGCTCGCCACGTCACTCGAAACAGCGGGAGTCTCCGGACAGCTATGGGCCAAGCGCAAGGAGCTTCCAACGCCCGGCATGGGATCGGACCCCGAAGCCCGGAAGCGCTTGTGGGACGCGTGCGCCCACTTGGCCGGGATGTCGTGATGCAGCGCTCGCAGCGGGTTGTTAACTGTCCATTCATCGCAGGCACGTAACGTCCGGGTGCAAGGGTGGAGGTGGGGATATGTGGTCCACCGCGGTCACAGCGGTGTGGCCGGCCCCGAAGGTCTTGGACACGTCTTGGACCGAGACGACGCTCATGCGCGGAACACTGCTGCCGGGTCGGTGCGGGCCAGCCGGCGGACCGGCAGAAGCGAGGACACCACGGCCATGGCCAGGGTGACGGCGAAAATCCAGGCTGCATCGAGCCAGCGGATTCCGTGATGAACTCCGGAACATAGGTTCCCGCGGCGGCGCTGACGGCCAGGGCGAGGCCCGCCCCGGCGAGGTAACCGAGCACGGCCGCGGTGACGGCCTGCTCCACCACGACGGTGTAGAGCTGGCGGTTGCTCAGAACACCCCTCGATCTGGGCCGCCACAGCTGACAGGCTTGTCGACCACCCCGAGGCCGCCAAAACCGCGGACCAGGCAAAGCTGGCCGACTGCTTCGCCGCGTGCTTTCAGTACGCCCAGACGTGCACAGCCTGCGCAGACGCGTGCCTGGCCGAGGACATGGTCGCCGACCTCGCCGCTTGCATCCGCACGGATCTGGACGGCGCGGACTTCTGCGCAGCCACCGGAACCATCCTGACCCGCCAAACAGCGTCCAACCCGGGCGTTAACCGCACAGTTCTGGAGGCCTTCCGTCGGTGTGAAACGGCCTGCGCTTCCCGCCTGGCCGCATCGGCCTGAGCATCAGCAGGTCTAAGGTCCGCCCGGTTCGGATGTGCCGAACACCGGCCCCGGGACCTAGGACTCTACCTCTCAGCCGACGCCACGCGAAGAATCGGAGTCTTAGAGGAATCGGAGTTGTAACTGTCGAGAGCGGAAGGCGCCGGTCATGATGTGGGGTTACGGACAAGGCATGGGGTGGATGTGGCTCTGGGGTCCTCTCCTGCTCATCGGGATCGCACTCCTGGTGCTGCTGGCCGTCAGGCTCGCCGGCGGCGGCATCCGCGGCGGCTACGGGCCGGGAGGCCCGGGTGAGCCAGGCGGTCCGCCGCCCATGGGAGGAAGCAGGGCCCGCCAGATCCTCGATGAACGCTTCGCGAGAGGTGAGCTGACCGCGGACCAGTACCGCGAACAGCTCAAGGTTCTCGGTGAGGGCCGGTAGTGCAGCCCATCAGCCGCCGCCAGGCGGTGCTTCTGGGTGGGCTCGGGGTCGCAGGGACGGTGGCCGGCGGGGCCGGGCTGATCTGGACACTGACCTCCCCGCCTGTACCGGTCAGCGGAGGCGAGCTGACCCAGCCCCAGGAGGAACTGAGCACTGACGGGCAGCTGCAGGTCCGGCTCGAAGCTGCCCCTGGACAGATTCCGTTGGCCGGCCGGCAGGCCACGGCCCTCGGCTACAACGGCGGCATCCCCGGCCCGACGCTTCGCTTGCGCGCAGGCGACGTCCTGAAGATCAAGCTCGTCAACAACCTGCTCCAGGCCACCAACCTCCACGTGCACGGCCTCCACGTTTCCCCCGAGGGCAACGGGGACAATGTCTTCGTCTCCGTGGAACCCGGCAGCAGCTTCGACTACGAATACAACCTTCCCGAGGACCATCCTCCGGGCGTGTACTGGTACCACCCCCACCATCACGGGATAGTCGCCGACCAGATCTTCGCCGGCCTCTTCGGAGCGATCATTATCGAGGACCCCGAGCCCATCGAGGCGAGCGTGGATCGGGTGATGGTGGTTTCCGACACCACCTTGGACGGCTCGGGGAACATCCTGGCGGTCCCGGCAATGGAACGGATGATGGGCCGGGAAGGTGAACTGCTCCTTCTCAACGGTCAAAGCAACCCGCAATTCAGTGCCCGCCCCGGGCAACGGGAAAGGTGGCGCATCGTCAACGCTTGCGTGGCCCGCTATCTCCGGCTGCGGCTCGACGGACAGCAGCTGTAACTCCTCGGCATGGACTCCGGCCGCTTCCAGAAACCGGAAAAAGTGGAGGAACTACTGCTCACGCCGGGAAACCGGGCAGACCTCCTCGTGACCACGGCAACCGGCGACTCCGTCCTGCGTGCGCTCTACGAGAACCGGGGAAGCCTGCCGGGCATGATGGGCCCCGAATTCGGAGCGCGGAGCCCTGCAGAGGAGCCGGACGGCGCGGCACTGGCCACGCTCCGCGTATTAGGCGAACCGGACGCACCCCCAACGGCCGTGCCCGCCCAGCAAGGACTCGGAGACCTGCGGTCATCCGCAATCGCTGCACGCCGACACATCGTCCTGGCCGCCGGCATGGGCATGGGCGGACGCGCCGGCATGATGAGTTTCACCATCAACGGCAGGGAATTCAACGAGGCCAGAACAGACACAATGGTCGCGAGCGGGACCGTGGAGGAATGGACACTGACCAACACCAGTCCCATGGACCACCCGTTCCACCTTCACGTCTGGCCGATGCAGATCATCGAGGAAAACGGCCAAGGCAAGCAGGCCGCCGTCTGGCAGGACGTAGTGAACGTCCCAGCCAACGGGAGGGTAAATGTCAGAGTGGCCTTCAAGGACTTCCGCGGACGCTCCGCCTACCACTGCCATATCCTTGACCACGAAGACCTCGGCATGATGGGCGTCATCGATGCGCAGTGAAGATACGTGGGCCCGGGATCCGGTTCGGCGAGGCCGTCCTCAGCGACGCGCCACACTCTGGACTACGGAAATTACGACTGCCAATCCCCTGCTTCGGGTGCCCGTTTTCCAGCCAAGTCAAGGTTCGCCTTCCGATGGCGTCTTCCCCGTGGTTCCAGTGCAGGGGACTTCTGACATTCCGTGCAGACGACTTCTAAACTGACAGCCTGGTGATGGTCTTCGAGGAACGGGACGCAGCCGGCAAGGGCGGGACCATCAAGCGCTTCACCGAGTACCTGAACCCGCGCGGGGCGCGCGTTGTGGCACTGGAAAAGCCCAGAGAGCGTGAGCTGTCACAGTGGTACTTCCAGCGCTACGTTGCCCATCTACCGGCCGCAGGCGAATCACTATGTACAACCGCTCCTGGTACCAACGTTCCGGCTTCGAGTGCGTCATGGGATTCTGCACGAAGGACCAATACCACAGCTTCCTCAGCCAGGCCCTGCCTTCGAACAGGTCCTCACCAAGGATGGCATCGACGTCGTGAAGTTTTGGTTCTCCGTCTCCCGCACCGAACAGCTGACGCGGTTCGCGATCCGCCAGGTGGACCCCGTCCGGCAGTGGAAGCTCTCCCCCATGGACTGTGCTCAAGAGCAACGACAAGACGCGGGCCAGGGTCGAAGCCATGCAAACACTCAGGCATTCTCGCAATTCCGCGGGACCGCCGTCGGATAACTGGTGAAAGTGCCGCTTTCACAATTGGCACTGACGCACGCGAGCCGGGCTCAGTACAAGAAGATCGGCAGCCAGTCGCGGTTGTGGGCATGCACCAGCGCGAGGAAGAGCACGAAGTCGAAGACCAGGTGCACCGTCACCACATAGGTGAACGACTTGGTCAGCTTGAAGGTGTAGCCCTGCAGCAGCGCGAACGGGAACGTCAGCAGCGGACCCCAGGCCATGTAGCCGATCTCCCACAGGAACGACGAGAAGACCACGGCCTGCAGAATGTTGGCGAGCCAGTCCGGGAAGTGCCGCCGCAGCAGCGTGAACGTAGTACAGATGAAGAACAGTTCGTCCCAAATACCAACTGCGTTCACGCCGAGAAACAGCCGCCAAAAGATGGTGGCGTCGGACGCGTCCGGCCAGTTCTGATACACGTCCGTGCGGATCAGGTAGACCGGCAGGATCAAGTAACCGAGGGCCACGACAGCGATCAGATACAGCTTCGCTGACAAAGGCCATTTACGGCCCGTGTTCACCGGAAATTTGATGATCTTCTCGCCGTAGACGAACCGGGACACCAGCCACGGCACCAGCACGGCCAACGCAAGGGCACCGCCCATCAGAGTCATGTGCGAGATGCTCAAGTCAGCGTTCAGCGGAACCAGGCTGATGATCATCATTCCTGCCGCAATCAGCGCGAGGTGCCGCAGGAACTCGCGATCGATCCGTACTGCCGTAACCACACTCAAGGCCAGCATGCTGTAGCCCACGGGGTCATTCTCGACGCCGAATAGCAGCACTCCGGACGCAGAGAGGAGCACCGCAGGCACCAGTTTCCAGGTGAGCACAGTGCGGGGTGGCTGCGTCGAGGTCGATGTCACCCCACCAGCATGTCAGCGACGGTGACTTCTGGAAAAGATGGCCACGGCGGGTCAACGCCTGGGCGAAGCCCCAGGCACTGTTTCCCCTGCCCACACGCGGTTTTCAGGAGTACGATGTGGGCGTCGGCAGGATTCCTGCGACTCCTTGCCGCGAGGCCGGCTCTCCACCTGAAGAGCCGGCAAACAGCGTGAAAGGGAAGGCCATGACTACCGCTTCACACCCTGCCCAGCACCACATGATGGGGTTGACGCTTCACAACACCGCCCTCGGTATCGGTGCGGTTTTCCTGCTGTTTGGAGTCCTCGGGTTCATCCCGGGAATCACCACCAATTACGGCGCCATGAACTTTGCGGGACATGAGTCCGGGGCCATGCTCCTTGGAGTCTTCCAAGTGTCCGTGCTGCACAACATCGTGCATTTGCTGTTCGGCGTTGCTGGCATTTCAATGGCCCGGACAAACCCGACGGCCCGCTGGTTCCTGCTCGGCGGCGGCATTGTGTACTTGGTTCTGTGGATCTACGGCCTGGTCATCGACATGAACGGCGCTGCCAACTTCGTCCCGTTCAACTCTGCTGACAACTGGCTGCACCTGGTTCTGGGCCTCGGTATGGTCGGCTTGGGCCTCTGGCTGGGCAGGGATGCCATGGAGAAGACGAAGGGACGCACCTCATAGCGCCATGGTTCGTGGAAACCGACGACGGCGGCCGTCCCCCGGGCACGAATCCTCGGGACGGTCGCCGTCAGTTCCTCTGCGTCGGCGGCTGCTGACGCAGCCTTAACACAGCCGAGCAGTACCGGGTGATCCTGAGGTGACGCAGTGAATGACGCATCGAACAGTGGACGGCCGGAAGGTGAACCACGTTCTCTCTGGATCGCCACCGCCGGAACCACCGATTATCCGGTCCAGCGCGGGGATCTGGAGGTGGACGTCGCGGTCATCGGGGCCGGCATCGCCAGGCTGACCGCCGCGTTAGCGCTCAAACGCACGGGCCGGACCGTCGCGGTCATCGAGACCGCACGCGTCGGAACCGGCGTCACCGGCCACACCACGGGCAAGGTCACTTCCCTTCACCGCCTGGCCTACACGGACCTTGCACGCCGACATGGCGACGACACCGCCCGCACCTACGGGCAGGCCAACCAATCCGCAGTCGAATACGTTGCGCAATTAGTGGCCGAGGAAGCCATCGACTGTGACTTCCGCCGAGTCGCCAACTACACCTACGCCGAAACCGACAACGCGCTCGACCTCGTCCGCGTCGAAGCCAACCTTGCGGCCAGGCTCGGCCTGCCCGCCTCCTTCACCACCGAGGTGCCGCTGCCCTTCCCGGTCAAGGGTGCGGTCCGATTCGACGGGCAGGCGCAAATCCATGCCGTGAAATACCTCCAGGGGCTCGCCCGCGTGGTTGATGGTGAAGGCAGCTTCGTCTTCGAGCAGACCCGGGCCCAGCGAATCCACGACGGCTCCCCGGCCGTCGTCGATACCGAACAGGGCACCGTCCGGGCCCGCGACATCATCGTCGCCACGAATGTGCCGTTCGGCGGCCAGGGCCTGTTCTACCTGCGGTGTCATCCGCACCGCTCCTACCTTGTCGCCGGACGCGTGGACACCCCACCGCTGGACGCAACGTTCATCAGCGTCGACGAACCGATGCGGTCCATTCTGACCGCGAGCGTCAACGGCACAAGCTATGTGCTTACCGGCGGCGAGGGCCACCGCGTATCGGAGTCCGGCGACACAGCCGCGCGGTACCGCAGACTTGCAGCCTTCGCCCACGACCGCCTCGGCGTGGACAAGGTCGCCTACCGCTGGTCAACACAGGACGGCATGCCGCTCGACGGGCTGCCCTACGCCGGCCTTATGTCCCCCACCGCCAAACATGTGTACGTCATCACCGGTCTGCGCAAATGGGGCCTGTCCAACGGAACCGCGGCCGCGCTCATTCTCGCTGACACCCTCAACGGCCGGGAGAACCCTTGGGCCTCGGTGTTCAACAGCAACCGGATTACCCCGGCGGCCAGCGCGAGACGGTTCATGAAGGAGAACGTCAAGACCGTGGCAGCTGTCCTGTCCAGCAAACTCCGCGGCCGGCCCGGCCACACGGAACTTTCCCCGGGTGAGGGGAAAGTCATGACCGTCAACGGCGAGAGCACCGCCGTCTACAAAGACGCAGACGGGCAGGTCCACGCCGTCTCCGCCACCTGCACACACCTTGGCTGCACCGTCGGCTTCAACACCGCCGACGCCACCTGGGACTGCCCCTGCCACGGCTCCCGATTCACCCCCGACGGCACCGTCATCCAAGGCCCGGCCGCCAAGAACCTCCCACCCGCACAGATGCCTTGATCGCATGAAGTCCGAGGAAGTGGCATCGCTTACGGAAGCTTCCCGGCACCTGGATTGTTGTTTGGATAGGGGCAGTTTCGTTGACGAAAGGGTTTCTGCCATGATCCGGATTGCAATTGTGCTGGGGAGCACTAGGACACTGCTGATTTAGTCCTGCGCATTAAGGCGCGCCTGCGGGACTCTGGCTGCGGATCGTTAAGACTTGATTTATGCAGGGTCGTGATGATGGGCAGCGGGAAATCTTGGATGTTGAGGCGCTGGCCGGGGACCTTTTGGACCCAGGCAGCGTCTTCGCGTTTCTGGCTGGGAACCGGGGGAGGTTGTTCCCGTCGTCGATGTTTGAGGACCTGTTCCCGTCGGGCAGGGGCCGGCCCTCGATTCCGGCCGAGGTCGTGGCCACGGTGTTGGTCCTGCAAGCGTTGAACGGGCTCTCGGACCGCGAGGCCGCGGAAGCGGTGACTTTTGATCTGCGCTGGAAAGCGGCCTGCGGGTTCGCCGTGACCACGAAGGCGTTTCATCCGACGACGTTGACGTACTGGCGCAAGCGCCTGGCCGCCAGCGGCCGCCCGGACCGGATTTTCCAGGCCATCGCCGCCGTGGTCGCCGAGACCGGCGTGCTGAAATCCAGGACGCGGCGGGCGCTGGATTCGACCGTCCTCGATGATGCGGTGGCCCGTCAGGACACCGTCACGCAGCTGGTCGCCGCGATCCGCCGGGTCGGCCGGGAGGTGCCCGGCGCGGATATGCTGGTCCCCGCGGTCTGCACCGGCTACGACTACACGCAGCCGGGCAAACCCCGGATCGCCTGGGATGATCCCGCGGCCCGGGACGAGCTGGTCTCCGCCCTGGTCACGGACGCTCTGGCGCTGCTGGCCGCCATCGATACCGCCGATCTGGAAGGCAAAGCCGCGGATGCCGTGGCCCTGCTGGCGCTGGTTTCCGGCCAGGACGTCGAGCCCGCCGAAGGCTCTGACGGTACCGACGGACGATGGCGGATCGCCCGGAAAACCGCCTATGACCGGGTGATCTCCACCGTTGACCCGGAGGCCCGGCACGCCCACAAGACCCAGGCCAGACGCCAGGACGGGTTCAAGGCCCATATCGTGATCGAGCCCGATACCGGGATCATCACCGCGTCCGCCCTGACCAAGGCCTCCGGACCGGGCAACGGCGACGCGGCCGTCGGCGCGGAACTGCTGGGCAAGGACACCACCATCGGGCCGGCGCCGGTGGAAGTGCTCGCCGATTCCGCCTACGGCACCGGAGAGATGCTCGCTGCCGTCGCCGCGGCCGGACACACCCCGGTGATCAAGCCCTGGCCGCTGCGCCCGGCCGTGATCGGCGGGTTCACCCTCGATGACTTCAGCGTCGACGAGGCCGCTGGCACCGTGACCTGCCCAAACAACGTCACCCGGAAGATCAGCCCCAAACGCAACGTCACCTTCGGTGCCGCCTGCCTCGGCTGCCCTTTCAGGGACCGGTGCACCACCGCCCGGGACGGCAAATCCCTGACTCTGCATCCCCATGACGCGCTCCAGCGCGAACACCGGGCCCGAGCCCAGGACCCCGACTTCGCCGAAACCTACCGCCGCCACCGTCCCATGGTCGAACGCTCCATCGCCTGGCTCACCCGCGGTAACCGGCGCGTCCCCTACCTCGGCGTCGCCAGGAACAACACCTGGCTCACCCTGCGCACGGCAGGACTGAACCTGCGCCGGATGGTCAATCTCGGACTTGCCAACATCAACGGGACCTGGGCCATCACCTAGAGCCCCCGGAGAGCCGGCCCGGCATTGGCGTCCGCAGCACACCTCCGCCACCGCAGCCCCAAAAAACCGTTCCGCAAACCCTCCCGGCTCCGCCAAGATAAACCGGTAACCCCACCAGCCGGACGCCCGAACCGCCAACAACCCGGCACCAGCGAGCACTACCGGCCAGATCGCCCTTTGTTCAGCGGTGTCCTAGGCCCTCACGGCTGGGGAAGGCGGTGGCGGACTGGGTGTACGCGCGAGCCCTGGAACGTACCGATGCGAGCTTCGGTTTCCTGGACGTCGCTGACTTCGACCTCCCCCTGCTGGATGAGCCCAGACCGCCGTCGCGGGGCCAATACAACCACGCGCACACAAAGTCCTGGTCCCAGGCTGTGGGCCGCTTTGACGGTTACATCTTTGTCACGGGCGAGTACAACCATTCCATTCCGGCGGCCTTGAAGAACGCCCTCGACTATCTCTACCTGGAGTGGAACAACAAGTCAGCCGCCTTCGTCAGTTACGGCAATGCCGGTGGCACCCGGGCTGTGGAGCATTTGCGTGCGGTGGCAGGTGAGCTGCAACTGGCCGATGTGCGGGCGCAAGTGGCCTTGAACCTGGCAACGGAGTTTGAGAATTACCGTACATTCAAGCCCTCGGAGGCGGCAGAGAAAAGATTGCTGGCAGTGTTCGACCAGGTCATCGCCTGGGCAGGGGCCCTGAAAGTGCTTCGTCCCGTTCCGGTAGATTCCGCCTCCCCCGCCGCATAAGCGGTCAACGGATAAGCGGTCAACGGATAAGGGGGCGCCGCACTTTGGCGGCAGGAGATCCGGCCCCGCGGCCGCGTTCCAGCTCGACGACGTCGCGGGTGAAGGAGAACACAAGCAGCGCGAGGGCCAAGGCGAGGGCCGTTGCGGCAAAAGCCGGGGTTACCCCCGGGACAAGCGCCAGAAGCAGCGCGAACGGCTGGAAGGCGCCGATTGCCTTCCGCGCTGCGCTCGCCGGGAGACTTCCGCGCAGGTGGGGCCGGAAGTAGCCGGCGGCCTGAAAAACGTAGTACGCGGCTCCGATACATAAGGTCCAGGAGCCGATGGCAGCCGCAGTTGCGAACGATAGAACCAGCACCAGAGCGGCATCGGTGCTGGTGTCCAGGCGTGCTCCCGCCGCTGATGCTGTGCCGGTACGCCGGGCGACTGGACCGTCGACGGCGTCGAGAATGAAAGCAGCGCAACCCACGACGACGAGGAGAGGGTCCGCCGGGCGCCCCGTGAACAGCCCCGGTATGGCCAACACGCCAACAAGGCCCACGAGGACGGCCCGCAGCAGGGTTATCCGGTCCGCCGGGGTTGAGAAGCGGGGTGCACGGCGAAGGATGGATGCGGCGGCGCCTCCGACAACCACGGCGCCGGCGGCGAGGCTGGCAACCTGAAGCCCTAAGCCCGTGGAGAACACCGTGGAAAGCCAGATTCCCGCGACACCGTACGCTGCAACAGCGGCCTTCGCATCGGACGATGCGCGCTCTGCGGTCCTGCTATCCATCAGCCACCTCGCCACCATGCTACCAACGGGCAGTTTGGGCAGACCGGCACCACGCCGGAGAATGGTCCCTATCGAGAGGCCAGGGCAGTCCATCACCTCAGGAAGTGGGACTCGGGGCTGACCTCCTCGGAGCGTTGGCGCGGCGCTTGGGGCGGTCCGCACCACGCCCACAGCGGCCAGTAGGGCTCCGGCTGCCTCAGCCACGGCGCTGAGCGACTTCTCAAAAAACCATACCGGGTCGTACATCGCCGGGAATGGTCCGAAGGCCGGAATGTCCACATAGCGGTACACCATCACGGCGGCGAAGGCGCTGAGCGCCACCATCAGAGCCAGGGCAAAGGAGGCCCTGCTGCCGCGGATCAGCACATACAGCGCAGCCAGCACAGCCGCGGCCGATTCGAGCAGGAACAGATTGCCCTGTCCGATTCCGCCAGGCGAAGCCCCCTGGTATCCGGGGGCCAGATGGATATGCACCCCGGCGTCGATGAATAGGGCCAGTGCGGTCAGTACCCTCAGTGCCATGTTCATTTGACTGTCAGCGTCCCGTGCATGTTGGGGTGATAGGTGCAGTGGTAGGGGTAGGAGCCGGGTGCCGACGGCGCCGTGAACGTGGCCGTCCCGCCGCTTCCCTTGACATCCACGTCAAATGCCTGGCCCTGGTCCGCGGTGACGGTATGGCCCGCTGAGTCCATGTTGGTGACCGTGACGACGGCGCCCGGCGCCACGGACAGCAGCGCACCGTATTCGAAGTCCTTGATGGTGATGGTCGGCGCTCCCGGGGTAACGGCTCCTGACGCCGTCCCGGGCCCGGGAGACGCCGCGGGACTTCCGCCGCCGGAGCCGCAACCGCCCACCAGGAGCGCCGCCATCAGGATCACTGCGGCCTTGGTCTGGATAGCTCTCACGGTGACCGTCCTCGACTCGGGAAACCAGGGCCGGCCAGGCCCTGCCTGTCTTTACTATTGTGCGCGCATCAGACGGAAATGGCGCCTGCGGCTCGGCGTTGGGCGGGCGACGGCGGTGCTGCCGCAAGCTGCGCTGTGTTCTCTGCGGAGCGGCGGAGGCAGCCGAGCGGGACTATCGGATAGCCGACTGCCCACTTGCTGTAGACATCGCGCCGATGACCAACGGTGACAACAACCAGCAGCAGCACATCGTCCTGGATTGTATAAATGATCCAATAATCGCCGACCCGGACCCGAAATCCCGGACGTCCACGCAAGGCGATGGCCTTGGGCGGACGCGGATCGGATCCGAGGAGTGCGATGGCGCCGTGGATACGATCGTGGTCGTTCGGATGGATCTGTCGAAGGGCCGCAAGGGCCGCAGGGCGCAGCTCAATCCGATAGCTGGTCATACCCAGCCAAGATCGACCTTCACCTGGGCCCAGGGGATATTTTCGCCCTCTTCGGCCATCGCCTGGTCGAAGGCTGCGATATCTTCGACTTCTTCCAGGGCGTCGAGCATTTGCTCGTAGCGCTCCGGGGACACGAGAACGGCTGCCCTTCGCCCCCTGCGCTCAATGAATACCGGCTCGGATTCAGCCACTTTGACGAGCTCCGGCAAATGCGATCGCGCGTCGGTGATGTTAATGGTGGACATTCTTCAAATGTACACCTGTGATTACCGAGTGTACATGTAAGCCCCGGGTGCCATGTCTAAAGGGAAAAACCCTCGGGAAATTCCGAGATCACGGGCACCCTGCGCAACGGGCTCGCCGCGTTCGACCAGGCGGACAGCGCTTCGAATCTGACTGTCAGTGACCCTGCGTCAGCCCGGGGTGAGGACGCAGAACTCGTTGCCCTCTGGGTCGGCGAGGCACACCCATGGCACGTCGCCCTGGCCGACGTCGGCGTCAGTGGCACCCAGGGCCCGCAGCCTGGCCACTTCTGCCGCTTGATCATCACCGGAGTACGGCATCAGGTCGAGATGGACACGGTTCCACACGGTCTCCACGCCAGACGTGCGAAGGAACTCCAGATACGGCCCGACACCCTTAGCCGAACGCAGCCTCGCATGATCGTCGGTCACCTCGTGCAGGGTCCAGTCGGTAGCCTCGCCCCAGAACCGGGCCATGGCCCGCGGATCCGCGCAGTTGACCACCACCGTGGCGATCGGCCCGGTGTCCCGGTAGATCGGTCGCGGCTCCAGTACACAGAACACATTGCCCTCTGGGTCGGCCAGGACCGTCCACGGCACATCACCCTGGCCCACGTCGGCGGGCGTCGCGCCGAGCTCCAACAGGTGCGCCACCAGCTCCGTCTGATGCACCGCAGAGGAGGTGGCGAGATCAAGGTGCGCGCGGTATCTCACCGTCTCGGGATCCGGGACGGTGACGACATCGACGCAGACGGCGACGGGGTCCGGCCAGACGAAGCCCACGGGTTCAACGTTGGTCGAACCGCGTCCCTCGCTGGAAACACCCCAGCCGAGCGCGTCCGCCCAAAACCGGCCGAGGGCCGAGTCATCCCGGGCCTTGAAATTCACCTGAACAAGTCGGAGCGCCATACCACCCGACCCTATACCCAGATAACACCGATATACGAGGCACGCCCTGGTTCGGGCCGTCCGGCACGGGCCCCTACCACGGCGCCGTCACGGCGACTGAGATCGGTCCTTTCGCAGGCTCTTTACTCCAACGCGTCGTCGAGTCAACAATGGCTCTTACAAAAGCCTCCGCTGGCTCGGCAGCGCGCTGCCCGTCCGACTGCCGCCCCGCCGGGCTGCCCTACACAGGAGCGCTGACATGAACGATCCGACACCCACATCCCAGTCAACCTCGGCAGTATCTGATCGCGCTGCACGGCTGGCGTCTCCTTTCAGCGGGTTAACGCCTACATCCGGGAGTACAGTGCCCGCGGGAACGGGCAGGTGCCGGGCTGCGACTTCACCTTCGGCAATCCGCACCAGATGCCGGCTGACCGGTACGTCAATACGCTTCGGGACGCGCTGACTCCTCAGAATGATCAGTGGTTCGCCTACCAGACCAACGGCGAGTCCGCCCGGGAAGCAGCCGCTCAATCCCTTCACAGGCTGCTGGATGTGCCCTTCCGGACGGAGGATATTTACCTCACCACCGGTGGCTTCGCCGCCATCGCCCTTGCGCTGAAGACTGTCGCCGATCCCGGCGACGAGATCATTTACAGCCTGCCGCCCTGGTTCCTATACGAGCCGCTGATCCTTGAAGCCGGGCTCGTACCGGTGAAGGTGAAAATCAACACAACCACGTTCGACCTGGACGTCGACGCGATCGAGGCCGCCATCACGGGACGCACCCGGGTAGTGATCGTGAATTCGCCCAACAATCCCACGGGGCGGATTTATCCCCCGGAATTGCTGGTCCGGCTGGCCGAATTGCTGGAGGCGGCCTCGGTCAGGTTTAAACGGCGGATCTACCCATCTCGGACGAGGCCTACAACCGGATCGTGTTCGACGGCTTGCGATTCCACAGCCCTGTGGAGTTCTACCCGCACACGCTTCTGGCCTACTCCTACGGCAAGACCCACCTCTCCCCAGGCCAGCGCGTCGGCTACCTGGCGTTGCCGCCCACCATGCCGCAGCGGGATGAGATGGAACCGGCTATCACCGGCCTGCAGGTGGCGATGGGCTGGGTTGTATCCGAACGCCCTGCTGCAGCGCGCGCTTCCCGAGCTGGAGAAGTTCACCATCGACGTGGCCCAGTTGCAGCGGCGCCGGGACCGTCTCGTCGATGTGCTCGGCGGCATGGGGTACCTCGTCCGGCGGCCGGAGGGCACGTTCTACCTGTATGTCACGTCCCCCACTTCGGACGACGAGGCGTTCACCAACTCACTTGCCCGCCGGGATGCCTTCGTGTTGCCAGGCGTGCTGTTCGAGACCCCAGGCTTTTCCGGATCTCCCTGACAGCCAACGAGGACATGATCGAACACAACTTGCCGGCATTCGAAGCGGCGATGAAGGAAAGCCGCCCGTGATTCGTGATGAAGGAGCCCTGCCAGCCGTAGCCAACAGGACTCCCACCGTGTCCCGCTGAAGTTGCGGCTACCCCGGGATCTGGATCCGCGCCGCTACGGACCCGATAACCGGGACGGCCGCTCAAGGCGATTGCCTTGGGCGGCCGCGGGCCTTGACCTAGTACTACAGTCGCGGTTGGTAAATTTCGTCTTTTTCCCGACCCCATGCCGCCGTTGGAACCGCGGAATTTCCATGGTTTTCCGGGGAAAAGACGATGCCTGGTGACACCCGAAAACATGAGGTCCCGTCAACCGCGACTGTAGTACTAGGAGCGCGATCGCACCCTGAATCCGCTCGCGGTCCTCGGGATGGACCTTCTAAAGGAACGGACGGCCGCAGGTCTCAGCTCGATCCGGTATTGGCTCATGTCCAGCCGAGGTCCACCTTCTCTTGAGCCCAAGGGATGTTCTCGCCTTCTTCCGCCATTGCCACCTCGAACGCTGCAATGTCTTCGACTTCTTCCAATGCATCAAGCATCTGCTCGTAGCGCTCTGGCGATACTAATACGGCTGCCCGATGTCCGCGGCGCTCAATAAATACCGGCTCAGATTCAGCCCTCTCGATGAGCTCCGGCAAGTCTAATCGCGCGTCCGTGATGTTGATGGTCGACATGCAGTAAATGTACATCTCTGAGTTTCAGATATACATATACCCCAAGAAACCGGAAGTTCCAGTTCTCAATCTCCTACTTGCGCCCCTCAGCCAGGACTTCGAAGCCCTTCTGGAACTTTAAACCGATGTAATGGCCGTGGACGGCCTGACCGACTAGGCGGTACGCGACGATGTAGGACGAAGCTGCATTCCTCGATTTATGTCCTGAAAATGATTGGCTCGTCATCGGGCCCAGCAGCGAGATTACACTCACGCAAAAATGTCAGACCCCCTTTCCATAATGAATACATGGCAAGCGAAGCGGTGGCAAAGGCGTTTGAGGCGATAGACGCCGCCGTTGCCATGCTTCGCGACGAGGTGGCTGAATCCGGTTGCGGGTCGCTCTCGGACTCCCGGCCTCTGGCTGTCGTTGCTGACGGATGCTTGGACATCCTTGCGGGGATCGCACGGGCCGAGGCTCGGATTGCGGCGTTGAAGGCGGAGGCAGCCGGTACATATGCGGACTCGGCGCGGTCGGCGGCACCTGTGTACATTCCGGTCCAGGCGCAGGAAATGGCAATAGCGGCCGAGGTAGGCTGCGTACTGGCCATCGGCGACCGGGCCGCAGGTGCGCTGCTGGAGCAGTCCTACGCTCTGTCAACGTCTCTGCCACGCACCCTTGCAGCCCTTCAGGCGGGAACGGTTTCGTGGCAGCACGCCAGGGTGATGGTCAACGAGACCGCCACCCTTGACCGCGACGCAGCCAAGGCACTGGAAGCCCACTTCCTCGATGCTGACGCGCCCAATCCTGCCTGCGGTTGCCCGGCCGGCGAGATGCCCGCCTACAGGTTCCGGCGGAAAGCCCGGACCTGGCGGGAACGCCACCACCCGGACAGCATCGAAAAACGCCACGCTAAGGGCGTCGAGGACAGGTGCCTGGAATTTACCCCGGAGCAGGACGGCATGGCGCGGATGTCCGCCTACCTGCCTGCGGACCAGGCGGCTGCGATCTGGAACCGCATTACCGCCATCGCGCGGGGCCTGCAGGGTCCCCAGGAGGACCGGACGCTCACGCAGTTGAGGGCAGACGTCTTCGCCGCGGCAGCCCTTCGAAGCGACAGCGGCTGCACCCGCTGCCGCAACAGCATCGGAAGCAGCGGGACTGGGGCTGGGCCGGGGGCACCCGGTCTTGCCGATATCCCCACGCCCCGGGCGGAGGTCCTGATCACCGTTCCCATCTTCTCCCTGCTCGGGGTGACCGAGGAGCCGGCGATGCTCGACGGGTACGGACCCATCCCAGCCTCCATGGCACGGGATCTGGTGGCCAACGGAGCTGACTCGTTCCACAGGGTGCTGGTCGATCCGCGGGATGGGGCACCCTTGGAAATCGGCCGCACGAGTTACCGGCTCACGAAGGCCATGCGGAACTGGCTACGGATGCGCGACGGCAAATGCCCGTTCCCCGGCTGCAGCAACCATTCCCTCGACAACGAGGCAGACCACCTCTTGGCCTGGCATCACGGCGGAACCACCGGGATCAGCAACCTGGGACAGCCATGTCGCCGGCACCACAGCCTCAAACACGCCAGCGGCTGGAAACCGACGCCGGCAACAAAGAATGAGCCGCCCGGCTGGGTCTCACCATCAGGGCGCAAATACAAAAGCGAACACCAGGACTGGGAACCACCCCACTGGCCGCCTACACTGGGGCCGCGAGCCGGCGCGGGGCACCGTCCTGGGCCCTATCCACCTACGTCCACCGGCTCGCGCGGGGCCGTGGACTATGTTCAGATGCCGCCATCAGCGGGAGAAGACTGCCTTCGCGCGTACCTCGGTGCAAGATGAGTTGCCGGACGAAACGTGCCGGGCCTCGACCGTCCTGTGGGCCCCGCTGCGCCATCGCCTGTCCCGGGCGCCGGATCCACGTGACCTGCCCCTAACGCACAAGGGACGCCGCACAAAGCGTGCGGAGTCCCTTGTTGACAGGTCCTGGAAGTTGTCGGGTCCTAGAAGTCCCAGTCATCATCCTCAGTATTGACGGCCTTGCCGATGACATATGAAGAACCTGACCCCGAGAAGAAGTCGTGGTTCTCGTCGGCGTTAGGTGACAGGGCCGAGAGGATCGCCGGGTTCACGTCGGTGACGGACGCCGGGAACATGGCCTCGTAGCCCAGATTCATCAGCGCCTTGTTGGCGTTGTAGTGCAGGAACTTCTTGACGTCCTCGGCCAGGCCAACGGAGTCGTAGAGGTCGTGCGTGTACTGGACCTCGTTCTCGTACAGCTCGAAGAGCAGTTCGAACGTGTAGTCCTTGATCTCCTGCTTGCGCTCCTCGGAGAGACCCTCCAGGCCCTTCTGGAACTTGTAGCCGATGTAGTAGCCGTGGACGGCTTCGTCGCGGATGATCAGGCGGATCAGGTCAGCCGTGTTCGTCAGCTTGGCCCGTGAGGACCAGTACATCGGCAGGTAGAAGCCCGAGTAGAACAGGAAGGACTCCAGCAGCGTGGAGGCCACCTTGCGCTTCAGCGGATCGTCGCCCTGGTAGTAGTCCATGACGATCTGGGCCTTCTTCTGAAGGTTCACGTTCTCGGTGGACCAGCGGAAGGCCTCGTCGATCTCCTTGGTGGAGGCCAGCGTGGAGAAGATCGAGGAGTAGCTCTTGGCGTGCACGGACTCCATGAACGCTATGTTCGTGTAGACGGCTTCCTCGTGCGGGGTGATCGCGTCCGGAATCAACGAGACGGCGCCGACGGTGCCCTGGATGGTGTCCAGCAGCGTCAGACCGGTGAACACGCGCATGGTGAGCTGCTGCTCGTCGGGGGTCAGCGTGGCCCACGACTGGACGTCGTTGGACAGCGGGATCTTCTCGGGCAGCCAGAAGTTGTTGACCAGACGGTTCCAGACGTCTACGTCTTTGTCGTCCTGGATGCGGTTCCAGTTGATGGCCTCAACGTGGCTAAGCAGCTTGACCTTTTCGGTCATGTCATCCCCTAAAAAGTTGGGTTAGTTCTTAGTTAAAGCGTACGACGGCGGGCGGGCGCCCGCCGTCGTACTGTCCAGATTTAGTTGAAGATTAAAGCATGCAGCTGACGCAATTGTCCACTTCAGTTCCCTCCAGCGCGAGCTGGCGGAGACGGATGTAGTAGATGGTCTTGATGCCCTTCTTCCAGGCGTAGATCTGGGCCCGGTTGATGTCGCGCGTGGTGGCGGTGTCCTTGAAGAACAGCGTCAGGGACAGGCCCTGGTCCACGTGCTGGGTGGCGGCGGCGTAGGTGTCGATGACCTTCTCGTAGCCGAGCTCGTACGCGTCCTGGTAGTACTCCAGGTTGTCGTTCGTCAGGTACGGGGCCGGGTAGTACACGCGGCCCAGCTTGCCTTCCTTGCGGATCTCGATCTTGGACGCCACCGGGTGGATCGAGGAGGTGGAGTTGTTGATGTAGGAGATCGAACCCGTCGGCGGCACGGCCTGCAGGTTCTGGTTGTAGATGCCGTGCTCCATGACGGAAGCCTTCAGCTCGCGCCAGTCATCCTGCGTAGGGATGTGGATGTTCTTGAACAGCTCCGCAACCTTGGCGGTCTGCGGCACCCACTCCTGGTCCGTGTACTTGTCGAAGAACTCGCCCGAGGCGTACTTGGACTTCTCGAAGCCGCCGAAGGTCTGTCCGGCCTGGATGGACAGCAGGTTGGAGGCGCGGACCGCGTGGTACACCACCGAGTAGAAGTAGATGTTAGTGAAGTCAATGCCCTCTTCGGAACCGTAGTGGACCCGTTCGCGGGCCAGGTAGCCGTGCAGGTTCATCTGGCCCAGTCCGATGGCGTGGGACTGGTCGTTGCCGCGGGCGATGGACGGCACCGAGGTGATGTTGGACATGTCCGAGACTGCCGAGAGGGACCGGATGGCCGTCTCGATGGTCAGGCCGAAGTCCGGGCTGTCCATGGCCTTGGCGATGTTCAGCGAACCCAGGTTGCAGGAGATGTCCTTGCCGGTCTGGTCGTAGGACAGGTCATCGTGGTACGTGGTGGGCTGGGAAACCTGGAGGATCTCCGAGCACAGGTTGGACATGATGATCTTGCCGTCAATCGGGTTTTCCCGGTTCACGGTGTCCTCGAACATGATGTACGGGTAGCCGGATTCGAACTGGATCTCGGCGAGGGTCTGGAAGAACTCGCGCGCCTTGATCTTGGTCTTCTTGATCCGGGAATCGTCCACCATCTCGTAGTACTTCTCGGTGACCGAGACATCGGAGAACGGCATGCCGTAGACCCGTTCGACGTCGTACGGGGAGAACAGGTACATGTCCTCGTCCTTCTTGGCCAGCTCGAACGTGATGTCCGGGATGACAACGCCCAGCGAGAGGGTCTTGATGCGGATCTTCTCATCCGCGTTCTCGCGCTTGGTGTCCAGGAAGCGGTAGATATCCGGATGGTGCGCGTGCAGGTACACGGCGCCGGCTCCCTGGCGGGCACCGAGCTGGTTGGCGTAGGAGAAGCTGTCCTCGAGGAGCTTCATCACGGGGATGACGCCGGAGGACTGGTTCTCGATCTGCTTGATCGGGGCACCGACTTCGCGGATGTTGGTCAGCGCGAACGCCACACCGCCGCCGCGCTTGGACAGCTGTAGCGCCGAGTTGATGGACCGGCCGATCGACTCCATGTTGTCTTCGATGCGGAGCAGGAAGCAGGAGACCAGCTCGCCGCGCTGGCGCTTGCCGGCGTTCAGGAAGGTCGGGGTGGCCGGCTGGAAGCGGCCTTCGATGATTTCGTCCACCATCTGCAGGGCGAGCTTTTCGTCGCCGCGGGCCAGGTGCAGGGCCACCATGCAGACGCGGTCCTCGTAGCGCTCCAGGAAGCGGTTGCCGTCGAACGTCTTCAGTGTGTAGGACGTGTAGAACTTGAACGCGCCCAGGAAGGTTTCGAAGCGGAACTTCTTCTTGTACGCGCGGTTGTAGAGCTCGCGGATGAAGTTCATCGTGTACTGGTCGAGGGTTTCGCGCTCGTAGTACTGGTTCTTCACCAGGTAGTCGAGCTTCTCTTCCAGGTCATGGAAAAAGACGGTGTTGTTGTTCACGTGCTGCAGGAAGTACTGGTGCGCAGCCTCGCGGTCGGCCTCGAACTGGATCTCTCCGTTGGGGCCGTACAGGTTCAGCATGGCGTTGAGCTCGTGATAGCCCAGCCCCTTATAGGCGGCCGGCATCTCGGGCTTTTCGACGGCGGCACTCCGCTTTTCGGCAGCGGCGGCGCCCTGGCCTTCGGCCCTGGTTACTTCTGTGTCTGCGACAGTCGTGTCCAAAACGTCTCCAATCCATTGTGTACGCGGGCGACGTCTTCTGGCGTGCCCATAAGTTCAAATCTGTAAAGCCTGGGGACGTTGCATTTGGCGGCAATGATGTCCGCTGCCATGCAGTAGTCGTCCCCGAAGTTTGTGTTGCCTGCACCGATAACCCCGCGGATCAGTTGCCTGTTCTGCGGGTCATTCAGAAAGCGGATCACCTGCTTGGGCACGGAGCCCTCTCCCCCGGTGCCCCCGTACGTCGGCACCACCAGCACGTAAGGCCGGGTGGCGAGAAGGGGTGAATCCTTTGCATGCAGCGGGATCCGTGCCAGCTCACGTCCGAGCTTCGCGACAAAGCGGCTGGTGTTCTCGGAGGTGGAGGAAAAGTAGATGAGCTGGCTCTGTGTGGTGACAGGCGGCAACGGGGCCACCTGGGCCCTGGCTACTGCCAGTGCTGACACGGGAGTCACCTCATGTGTGCGTGTTGAAAGTTGCCGGCTGGCGAAAAGTGCAGGGCCTTAGGCCACGGAGGAAACGGCAGACAGCGCCAGTTCCTCGATTTTGTCCGGGCGGAAGCCTGACCAGTGGTCCTGGTCCGTGACTACAACAGGTGCCTGCATGTAGCCCAGCGCCTTCAGGCGCTCGAGGGCCTCGGCGTCCTGGGAGATGTCAACGCTCTGGTAAGTAATGCCTTTTTTGTCCAGCGCACGGTAGGTTGCGTTGCACTGTACACACGCAGGTTTGGTGTAAACCGTAACGGTCATTGTCCCTGTCCCCTTTATCGAAATCTTCGCTCGTCTTAGTCCTGCCCAAGCTGTACGTCGATACTACATGTAGTGCAGACGGCTCTTCGGAACCCCAAGATGATGTATTACAAGTATGTCATTTAATGCACTTTTAATCCACAGGCAAGCGCCCTCAAAATGTCCGGAATCCCGCCGTTTTTGCGGACGTCATCCACACCCTGTGGAGTACTTAGCCACAATTAACGCCCCCGCGTGTCGCGTACTGGACGGCGTGTCGCGCCTGGTGGCGAGGCACTGAAAAAGAGGGCATGGCCACTACATCTAGTGGCGCCTGACACGCGACGACGGACTCAACGGGCCTACCATCGATTATGGCGGGGCCCCGCCCGGCGCAGGGACCAATCGACGGGAACAGAGGATCTGACATGAAACTGAAGACGTTGGTTTTGACGACGGTCGCCACCGCCGCTTCGGCTGCTGCCGGTGGCGTTGCCACCGATCCGGGCAGCTCCTGGTACCTCCGGCTGCGCAAGCCGGGCTGGCAGCCGCCTGCCATTGCCTTCCCCGTCGTGTGGACGGCCCTGTATGCGGACCTCGCGGTGACTTCGGCCGTCGCCCTGGACAGTGCTGGGGCGGCTGCGGCTCCACTAGCCGGCGGGTCCGACAGACAGCAGGAAATCCGCGCCTATCGTGGCGCCCTGGCCGCAAACCTCATTCTCAATGCTGCATGGAGTTGGCTTTTCTGGCGCTCCCGCCGGCCATGGCTGGCCGCGGCGGAATGCGCTGTGCTGGCGGCCAGCAGCGCGGACCTGGTCCGCAGAACCTACCGGCTCAACCGCACCGCGGGCAGTTCGCTTGCCCCCTACGCCGCGTGGTGCGGCTTCGCCACTGTGCTGTCCACAGCAATCGCGCGGCTCAACTCCGGAACCGGCGTCCGGCGCAAGTAGTCTGCCGGTTCAACCCATCGCTGCGATGCTGTCCCGGATCTCCCGGCGCAGGACTTTGCCGATGAGCGAACGCGGGAGGGAATCGAGCACCACCACCCGGCGGGGCACCTTGTAGGCAGTCAGCTGTGCCCGGGCATAAACCAGGAGAGCGGCAGGATCGATGGTGGTCCCCGGGATGGGGACTACGGCGGCTACCACGTCCTCGCCCCCGCCGGGCCGGGGCAACCCCACCACGGAGACTTCCGAAATGCCCGGGAAGGTGGCCAAGACGTCCTCCACCTCACTGGGCGAAACGTTGAAGCCGCCGGTGATGATCAGTTCCTTGATTCTGTCCCGGATGGTGACGAAGTAGTCATCATCTACCGAGACGATGTCGCCGGTGCGGAACCAGCCGCCGTCGAGCAGTGAATCTTCGGTCTCCTCCGGCCGGTTCCAGTAGCCGGAAAATACCTGCGGGCCGCGGATCAGGAGTTCGCCCTCCTCCCCCGGGGCACGGTCCAGGGCCACGTTCTTCGGATCCACCACCCGGATGTCTGTCAGCGGGAACGGCACACCCACGGTGCCGGGCTTCCTGCTCGGTCCGAAGGGGTTCCCAATGGCGATAGGGGAAGTTTCGGTCAGCCCGTAGCCTTCGATGAGGTAACCACCCGTCGCTTTCTCCCAGGTCTCCACCGTCTCTGTGGGCAGGTTCATGGCCCCGGAGATGGAAAAACGGATGCTTTCCAGCCCTATGCCGCGTTGCGCCGCCGCGGCCGCAATGCGGTCATAGATCGGCGGTACGGCAGGCAGAAACGTGGCGGGAGACTTCTTGAGCGCCTTCAACACGAGGTCCACGTCGAACTTGGGGAACAGGACCAGCTTCGCGCCGATGCTGAGGGCGAACGTCATGCACAGGGTGAGGCCATAAGCGTGGAACATCGGCAGCACCGCATAGACGGTCTCTTTGCCCTCCTTCAGCCCGGGCACCCACGCACGGCCCTGTGCGGCGTTGGCCCGCAGATTGGCGTGGGTGAGCATGGCGCCCTTCGGCAAGCCGGTGGTGCCGGACGTGTACTGGAGGACGGCAAGGTCCCGGGCACCGGGGCGCGGATGTTTCTTCTTGAGCTCTCCAGCTTCGAGGAGTTGCCTCCAGGGCAGCACCGGGCGCGGGCCGGGCGCCGGCCCGCCCCTGGGTTCGCCCCTGGGTTCGCCCCTGCCGAGGGTGAGGGCGGCACGGGCCTTGCGGGCGGCGGGTACCGGAAGCCGCAGCGCCAGGCGCTGCGGCAGCGGCATCGCCGAGATGAGCTCCACCGAGACAATAGTGCGGAGCCCGACGTCGGCCGGCAGCTGGCGGACCCGCTCCACAGCCTTGTCCCAAACGATCGCGACGGCGGACTCATGGTCCTCGAACAGGTGCCGCAGTTCGCGGTCCGTGTAGAGCGGATTATGCTCGACCACCACGGCGCCGAGGCGCAGCACGGCATGGAAGGCGACCACGTGCTGGGGACAGTTCGGCATCACGAGGGCCACCCTGTCGCCGGATTTGACACCCAGTTTCTTCAGGCCCGCGGCGGCCCGGCTGATCAGTTTTCCGAGCTCACGGTAGGTAGTGCCGGCGCCGAAGAACTCCAAAGCCGTCTTGGACCCGTAGCGCCGCACGGACGTGTCCATGAGGTCCACCAGCGAACCCTCGGGGAGCACCAGATCCGCCGGGACACCCGTCCCATAGGCACTGGTCCATGGACGCCCACTCCATGGCAGCCCGGCCTGCGCAGCTGCCCCCTGCCGCGTATCGCCGCCGGGCGCCTGCCGCGTGGTCTTCTTCATCATCAGTCCTTGCCGCCGGAATTTGCCGAGTGTGCGCGCTGACCTGCACGCCGCAAGAATCCTACCGGCGCGCAGACGGATGAGCGGGCCTTTCGCTGCGGTCCCGCTTGAATGTCAGACCCCCTTGTCATGATGGATATATGAGGAACCCGGCAGTGGCAAAGGCATATGCGGACATCACCGCGGCCGTTGCTATGCTCACCGGCGTCGTGAACGAACACGGCTCCGGTGTACTTTCAGCGGAGGGCGATCCGTTGCCGGGATTGTCCGAAGATTGCCTCGATATTCTGATTGGGGCTGCGGCAGTGGATGCGCAGATGGCGGGCGTGAAGGCCGGGGCTGCCGTGAAGTACGCAGATATTGCCCGGGCGGTGGCTCCTCCGGATGCTTCCGTCCAGGCGCAGGAGATGGCAGTCACGGCGGAGGTTGGGTGTGCCCTGACTATCGGTGACCGGGCGGCCGGTTCGTTCCTGGGGGTCTCCCACGCCCTGACCAATACATTGCCGTTGACCATGGCCGCCCTGCAGTCCGGAACCATCTCCTGGCAGCACGCCCGGGTCATGGCGGACGAAGCCGCCACCCTTGACCAGGCCGGTGCCGCCGCGCTTGAGGCCCACTTCCTGGACCCGGACGTGCCGGGCTCGGCCAGTGGGTGTCCCGCCGGCGAAATGCCGGCATCCCGGTTCCGGCACAAGGCCCGTACCTGGCGCGAACGCCACCACGCCGAGAGCATCGAGAAGCGCTACGCGAAAGGTGTCCTGGACCGTCGCGTCGAGTACGCGCCGGACCAGGACGGGATGGCCTGGCTTTCGGCTTACCTCCCGGCGCACCAGGCGGTCGCAATCTGGAACCGGACCACGGCTGTGGCGCGTGGTTTACAAGGCCCCGACGAGCCCCTGACTCTCACCCAACTCCGGGCCGACGTTTTCGCCGCCACCCTCCTTGGCAACGGAAACCATGGCAGCAACGGGAGCACGGAAGGAAGCGAACCCGGACGGGTTCCGCCGCCGCGGGCCGAAGTCCTGGTGTCGGTCCCGGTGTTCTCCCTGCTCGGCGCCACCGATGAGCCAGCGATGCTGGACGGCTATGGCCCCATCCCGGCATCGATGGCCCGGGACGTCGTGGCGAACGGTGCCGACTCGTTCTATCGGGTCCTGATTGACCCCAGGGACGGGGCTCCGCTGGAGATCGGGCGGTCCAGTTACCGGCTGAGCAAGGCCATGCGGCAGTGGTTGCGACTGCGGGACGGCAAGTGTCCCTTCCCGGGCTGCAGCAACAACTCACTGGACAACGAGGCCGACCATATCCTCGCCTGGGCCAAGGGCGGCACCACCGGGGTCTCGAATCTGGGACAGCCATGCCCTAAACACCACAAACTCCGGCACAACGGAGGCTGGCAACCCACACCAGCCTCCAAAACCGAACCACCAGGCTGGATTTCCCCCTCGGGCAGGCGCTATACAAGCGAACATCAAGACTGGGAACCACCTCACTGGCCCAACCAACTCAAACCCCAGGAAGCTCTCCCGGACGGCTACCCGGACCTTGTCCACATCGGACTTTCGCTTGGGGAAGAGGGATTGAAGAGGCTCTTCCACGCCCGGGCTTAAGAAGGGCCGATCGGCGCGACCGCTGCTACAGCTGGGCCTCCCGGCGGTCCAGGACAATCTGCTGCACGTCCAGGTAGCCTGACTGGAAACCCGCCCGTGAATAGCACAGATAAAACAGCCACATCCGCTGGAACACTGCGTCAAAGCCAAGCCCGCCGACTTCCGCCGAGCGCGCGGTGAACTGTTCCTCCCAGAGGCGGAGGGTCGCGGCGTAGTGATCGCCCAGCCCCATCCGCTCCCGCACCCGGAGTGTGGTGTGCTGCTGGGTCACGCTTTCGATGGCCCGCACTGAAGGCAGGAACCCGCCGGGGAAGATATATTTATGCACCCAGGTGTACGCGTTGCGCGTGGCCAGCATGCGGCCGTGCGGCATGGTGATGGCCTGGATGGCCACTTTTCCGCCCGGGGCCAGCACGCGGTCGATGGTCTGGAAGTAGATGGGCCAGTACTCATAGCCAACCGCCTCGATCATTTCCACTGACACAACGGCGTCGAACTCGCCCTCCACGGCCCGGTAGTCCTGCAGCGCCACGGTCACCTGGTCTGCATAGCCGGCGGCCGCAATCCGTTCCTGCGCCAGCGCGCGCTGCTCACTGGAGAGCGTCACGCTGTAGACAGTGGCACCGCGGGCTGCTGCCCGGAGGGCCAGCTCACCCCAGCCGGTGCCGATCTCCAGGAGCCGCGTGCCGGATCCGACGCCGGCCTTGTCCAGCAGCCTGTCGATCTTGGCCTGCTGGGCCTCCGCCAACGCGTCCCACGGGACCGAATCCAGCGCACCGTCGCCCAGCGGGAAAAGCGCAGAGGAGTAGCTCATGGTGGTGTCCAGGAAGTTGGCGAAGAGCTCGTTGGAGAGGTCGTAGTGCCGCGAGATGTTGCTGCGGGTGTTGTGCTCCTCATTGCGTTCCTGCCGCGGCGTCCGCGGCAGGTACAGGGTCCGCAGCTTC
Organism: Pseudarthrobacter psychrotolerans; assembly: GCF_009911795.1. Lineage (NCBI taxonomy): Bacteria > Bacillati > Actinomycetota > Actinomycetes > Micrococcales > Micrococcaceae > Pseudarthrobacter > Pseudarthrobacter psychrotolerans. The sequence continues at coordinate 1,228,319 of NZ_CP047898.1, forward strand.
TGCAGCGGTGCGGGGATCAGCGTGTCCACGGACGCGGCGAAGACCTCCAGCACCCCGGCGAGGTCTGACGCTTCCCAGTCCCCCGCCATAAACGACTCGCCCAGCCCGATCAGGCCGTTGTCACCGATCCGCACTTCGAACGCCGCCGGCCTGAGCATGGTCATCACAGGCGCGTCCAGGCCTCCGGTGCCGAGTACTGAACCGTCCGGGTAGGCAACGCGAAGGGGAAGCCGGCGTACCGCCGCCTTGAACAGCAGTCCGGCGGCCTTGCCCGCCACCAGCGCTTTTGTGCCCGACGGCGGGTGCGCAACACCGGGCCACACTTCCGGATCGATGGTGGCCGGCGACGCCGGTACCCCGGCAGGAGCCTGCCCCGTCACCGGGTGCCGCACGGCTGACTTCGCGGCGGCAACCTGCGCAGTCGCGGCTGTTCCATTCTCATCGGTCATTGTCATTGGACTGCCTCCTGTGAGGGGTGATGTGGTTTCTTGATGACTGGCAGGCGCCGTGCCCACAGTTTGATGCCCTGAATCCGGATCAGCGCCGATACCAGCAGCGGCGCTGCCGGGACGGCAATGGCCGCCGCCAGGATGTTCCTGACTGTGGCCGGGTGCCGGTCCCCGTCCATGGTGGCGGCGAACGGCCGGTGGCCTTCCCGCTCCAGAACGATGGAGACGGACAGCCGTTGCTCTGGCGCGGGCAGCTTCATCCGGTACTGCCCGTCAAGGTCATTGAACGGTGAAACGTAGAAGGCCTTGGGCACACTGGCCCGGCCGGAAGGATCCGTTTCCAGGAGGTAGCAGTGGCGTTCGCCGTAGGTGTTGTGGACCTCGGCGATGACGCACTGCAGTTCCCCTGACAGCCGGTAGCACCAGAAGAGGGTGAGCGGGTTAAAGACGTGGCCAAAAACCCGGGCGCTGGTCAGCATCCGGATGGCACCGCCGTCGGGCTCTATCCCCCGGGTCCGCAGGAACCGTTCCACGTTGCTGCGGATGGTGGCCCCGGGATCGCCCAGGTGGTCGGCGGCCCGGAAGACGGCCAGCGGCCGCATGAGCCGGGGCAATACCGGGAGCCGGTCCACGTCCACAAACCAGCTGTAGCTCCGGTAGGTGAAGGCATTCTTCAGCGGCGTCCGGCGCACGTGGGAAATGGACGTGCGGTAGATGGCTGCGGTTGAGCTCATACGCCCTCCGAGGCCGAGAGCAGTTCGGGCTCGGCTGCCTGAATCCCGCGCCTGTCCCAGGTGCGTCCCAGGCTCGCTGCGGCCCGGACTCCGGCCAGGGCGCCGTCCTCGTGGAAGCCCCAGCCCAGATACGCGCCGGCATATGCGATGCGGTCATCGCTCAGGGCTGCAATGCGCTGCTGTGCCCGCAGCGATTCCGGCGTGTACTGGGGGTGCTCATAGACCATGCGTTCCAGGATCCGGTCCTCCGCGATGAGCCCGGACTCCCCCAGGCTGACCAGGTACGGCCGGCCATCGGCGGGTTCCAGTCGCTGGAGCCTGGTGAGGTCGTAGCTGACCAGCACCTTATCCGGACGGGCTTCGCAATCAGGGAGCCGGTAGTTCCAGGACGCCCTGGCATTGTCCGCGGCGGGCAGCACGGCCGGGTCCCGGTGGAAAACGGTGTGGTTGACGGAATAGGGCATCTGGCCGAGGGCGTCCTTTTCGGCCGGAGTGGCGTCCGCGAGGAAGCTCAGGGCCTGGGCCGGGTGCGTCGCAATGACCACTGCCTCAAAGTCTTCAATTCCCTGCTCAGTGGTCAGTTCCACACCGAGGGCGTGGCGCCGGATGCCGGTGACAGGACTGTTAAGCCGGATATCCGGCAACGTGGCGGCCAGCTTCTCCACGTACCGCCCCGAACCGCCGGTGACCGTCCGCCACTGCGGCGAACCCTTGACGCCGAGCATGCCGTGGTGTCCCAGGAACGTGAAAAGGTACCGCGCCGGATAGGACAGCGCCGTGGTGGGATCGCACGACCAGACCGCGCTGACCACCGGCGTCATAAAATGGGAGATGAAGTACTTGCTGAAGCGTTCCTTTGCCAGGAATTCACCGAGGGTGGGCTCCGCGCCGCCCCACCAGGACCGGCGTCGGACGCTGGGGCCGCCTCAATCAGCGCCCGGGCCCTGCGGTAGAAGCGCATGACCTCCAGCAGCATCAGCAGGTAGCGTCCACGCAGGAGACTGGACGGGCGCGCCATGATCCCGCGGCCGCCCCCACGGGCCCCGGCGTACTCCAGTCCGCAGCCGTCACAGCGGACGGACATGCTCATTTCCGAGTCCTGCGTCTCCACACCCAGCTCCGCGAACAGCCGCAGCAGCGTGGGATAGGTCCGTTCGTTGTGGACGATGAAGCCGGTATCGATCCCGAAGGCGGAGCCATCCGGCTGCGCCACATTGTGGGTGTGGGCGTGGCCTCCCAGCCTGCTGTCCGCCTCAAAGAGGGTGACGTTGTCGTGCCGGTTCAGGACATACGCTGCCGTCAGGCCGGCCACTCCGCTGCCAACGACGGCGATGCGCCGCCCCGTCGGCTTGTAGGCTGTGTTCCCTGCCAAAGACACTGTTCTGCTCCCCTGCTCGGACTTCGTGGTGCACTTGCTCGGTGCAAACTCTCTAGGGGCAGTTCGACGCCGTGGGGCCGGTGGATGACTGAGTTTGAACTAAATCTTTGTGCCAGAATGAAGCGGGCCTTCCAGAACCGGCACAACGCGGTGCCCAGGCGGCCATGACCAAAGGACAGCGTTGGTAAATCCCGTTCATCTGAAGACACTCCTCGAAGTTACCCGGCTGGGATCGTTCGCGGCCGCAGCGGCACGCCTGGGATACACGGCGTCGGCAGTCTCGCAACAGATGTCCGCCCTGGAACGCGAGACGGGCGTGGTCCTGTTCCAGCGTTCGGCCCGCAGCGTAGTCCCCACGGAAGCTGCGGTGGTGATGACCCGGCACGCCGCCAAAGTCCTGACGGACATCGAAGCCCTCATGGCGGCAGCTTCCAAGAACCACAGCAGCACCAGCCAGGAGCTGAGGCTGGGAATCTTCCCCAGCCTGGCCACGTACGTCCTCCCGCACATCCTGAAGAATCCGGCGTGGAAAGACCTGGGCATCGACCTCAGAGTGTCCGTGGCCGAGCCGGCCCAGACCATTCAAGGGCTGCGCACCGGCGGAGAGCTGGATGTGGCGCTTGTCTTCCAGGTGGGCCAGTCCGGGCTCGCCTGGCCGCACACCATCAACCGGCAGTGGATCGGCGATGACAACTTCCGCGTGGTCCTGCCCGCGGGGTGGGGATTCCGCACGGACGCCAAGGTGGCGGCGGACCATCTGTCCGAGCTGCCCTGGATCATGCACCACCCCGGGAGCCCCGATGCAGTGGTGATCGAGCGTCTCTTTGCCAGCTGCAACCTGCATCCGCGCGTGGTGGCCCACAGCGACGATTTCCATGCCAGCCTTGAAATGGCGGCCGCCGGACTGGGCGCCGCGCTGGTGCCCGAGCTGGCATTGCGGAACCGGCCGGCCGGTGTTGTGGTGCTGGACGTTCCCGAGATCCGGCTGGCACGGAACGTGTTTGCCCTGCTCATCAACGAGAAGAAGACCGCCCGGGTGCAGCTGTTTGTGGACCTGCTTGCTGAAACGCTGGCTGGCCTGGGGGCTGCAGGGAATTAGTCCCGAATGCTGGAATGCTCAGCGCTTGGGGGCTATGTTGAAGATATGAACAGGGTAGCGAGCCAGCACTTTGGAGAAATCGAGCTCAACCACGGCAGGGATCACAACATCGCCGCGAAACACGAGCTGGGTGGCCAGTTGCTGGAACTCGACCTGAACATCAACGCTCACGACCACTTTGACGAAGCGGCGATGCACAAGGTGGACTACCGGCTGCGGTTCCTCCCCGAGCTCGTGGACGAGGTGCGGCAAATGATCGCCGACGAACTGGAGCAGGAAGGCACCAGCCCGCAGGAGTACCTCCACTTCCACTGCAGCGCCCTCAAGGACGAGCAGCTCCAGAAAGTCTTCGGCGTGGAGGAACGTGGCCAGCTCACTAACGACGTCTTCCTGAAAGCCCTCAAACTCGGCCATGTGGGAATTTTCCCCGGCCAGCCTGAGCGCTACTTCGTGATGGACTTCACCCTGGGCTCACACTTCACGGACGAGGTGCTGGTGGTAGCCGCCGACGAAGACGGCGTGGTGGACGACGAAATCCTCTGGGAATCCTGAACTCGCTTAACGCACGACGGCGGCCGGTCACCTTTCGGTGACCGGCCGCCGTCGGCGTTAATGCGGCGGGTTACTTGGCGGATTCCAGCAGGCCGGCGCGGACCGTCTTGGTGGCCTTGACCAGGTTGCGCAGGGACTCTTCGGTCTCGGCGTAGCCGCGGGTCTTCAGGCCGCAGTCCGGGTTGACCCAGAGCTGGCGGGACGGAACGTGCTTGACGGCAGTGGCCAGAAGCTCGGTGACCTCGGCTTCGCCCGGAACACGCGGCGAGTGGATGTCGTAGACGCCCGGACCAACGCCGCGGCCGAAGTGGTGCGCTTCGAGGTCGTGGACAACCTCCATGCGGGAGCGTGCCGCTTCGATGGAGGTGACGTCTGCGTCGAGGCCGTCGATCGCGTCGATGATCACGCCGAACTCCGAGTAGCAGAGGTGGGTGTGGATCTGCGTGGCATCGGCCGCACCGGCGGTGGCCAGGCGGAAGGAATCCACCGACCACTTCAGGTAGGTGGCGTGGTCAGCCTTGCGCAGCGGCAGGAGTTCGCGCAGTGCGGGCTCGTCCACCTGGATGACCTTGATGCCGGCAGCCTCGAGGTCCGCAATTTCGTCGCGCAGTGCCAGACCAACCTGGTTGGCGGTCTCGCCCAGCGGCTGGTCATCGCGGACAAAGGACCAGGCCAGGATGGTGACCGGACCCGTGAGCATGCCCTTCATGGGCTTGCTGGTCAGCGACTGGGCGTACTCGGCCCAGGCCACCGTGATGGGGGCGCTGCGGGTGACGTCGCCCCAGAGGATGGACGGACGGGTGCAGCGTGAGCCGTAGGACTGGACCCAGCCGTGGACCGTGACATCGAAGCCTTCAAGGTTCTCGGCGAAGTACTGGACCATGTCGTTGCGCTCGGGCTCGCCGTGCACCAGGACGTCGTAGCCCAGCTCTTCCTGCAGCTCAACAACGCGCTTGATCTCGTCCTTCATGAGCTGCTCGTACTGCTCGTTGGTGAGGTCACCCTTGTTGTTGCGGGCACGTGCCGAGCGGATCTCGGACGTCTGCGGGAAGGACCCGATGGTGGTGGTGGGCAGCGGCGGAAGGTGCAGGGCCGCTTCCTGGGCGGCTTCGCGGACTGCGTAGGCGGAGCGACTGAAGTCCGCCGGGGTCAGGGCCCCGATGCGGGCACGGACGTCGTCGCGGCGGACGCCTTCGGCGGTGGCGCGTGCGGCGATGACGGCAGAGGCCTCGTCGATGGCTGCCTTGGCGGAGGCCGGGTCGGCCAGGTAGGACGCGAGGGTCTTGACCTCTACGGCCTTCTGGTCGGCGAACGCGAGCCAGCTGCGCAGCTCGTCGGAGAGCTGGCCTTCTTCAGTGACGTCGTGCGGCACGTGCTGGGTGGAGGTAGAGGTGCTGACGGCGATCCGGCCGGCGGCAGCCTTCAGTTCATCCAGCTTGGCGGCGGCGACGGCGAGGTCGTTGCGCCAGATGTTGTGGCCGTCAACGACGCCGGCAACCAGGGTCTTGTTGCCAAGGCCGGCCAGGGCCGCTGCGGAGGGGACCGCACCCTTGAAGGCGTCGATGTGCAGGGCGTCGATGTTGGTGGCGGCAAGCGTGCCCAGCTGGCCATCGAGGGCGCCGTACGGGGTGGAGACGAGGATCTGCGGGCGCTTGGCTGCACCGGAGAGGACTTCGTAAGCGCGGGCAACGGCTGCTTCGATTTCTGCGGCCGGGGTGTCCTGGTCAACAACCAGTGCGGGCTCGTCGAGCTGGATCCAGCTGGCGCCTGCGGCGGCGAGCTTCTCGAGCAGCTGTACGTAAACCGGCAGGACGTCTTCGAGGCGGGACAGCGGAGCGAAGCCTGCGGGGGCCTCATCTGAAGCCTTGGAGAGCAGCAGGTAAGTGACCGGGCCAACGATGTACGGGCGGGTCTCGATGCCGTTGGCCAGGGCGAACTCGAATTCCTCAACGATGCGGTTGGAGGCGAGGGTGAACTTGGTCTCCGGGCCGATCTCCGGAACGAGGTAGTGGTAGTTCGTGTCGAACCACTTGGTCATTTCCAGCGGCTGCTGGTCCTTGGTGCCACGGGCCAGGGTGAAGTAGCCGTCGATGTCGAGCTGGCCTTCGGCGTTGAGGAGCTTGCCGAAGCGGGCCGGTACAGCGCCGAGGTGGGCGGTGGCGTCCAGGACCTGATCGTAGTAGGAGAAGGTGCCCGGAACGGCGGCGGCTTCGGTGAGGCCCAGTTCCTGCAGGCGCTTGGCGATGGTCAGCTGGATGCCCTTGGCGGCGGCGTCCAGGGCATCGGCGTCGATCTTGCCGGCCCAGTAGGCTTCGATAGCCTTCTTGAGCTCGCGACGGCGGCCGATGCGCGGGTAGCCGAGGAGTGACGCGGCCGGGAACGGGGTGGTGTTCTGTTCAGTCATGGGAGATTCCTTGAGTGTTAGTGGAAACTGTGAATGGTCTGGCGGATGTTGGAAGGTCAGCTGGCGAGCTGGCGCCGGAGGGTGGCACTGCGGCGGCCAACTGAACGGGACTGGCGCGGAAGTGCCAGTTTGTCCAGCACCTCCAGCGCGCTCTGGTGTTCGTTGAAGGTGTAGATGTGGATGCCCGGCGCTCCGGCCTCGAGTGCCGCATTGGCCAGGTCCACCGTGGCCCGGACACCGATCCGGAGGCGTTCGGAATCGCTGTCCGCGGCGGCGAGGCGGGCCAGGAGTTCCGGTGCCGGTTCAACGCCTGTCAGTTCGCCGAGCCGTGTGACCCGGCGCAGGCTGGTGAGCGGCATAACGCCCGGGATGATGGGGATGGTGACCCCTGCCCGGCGTGCGCGGCTGATGAGGTTCGCGTACTGTTCGGTATGGAAGAAGACCTGCGTGATGGCAAAGTCGGCGCCGGAACGCTGCTTGGCGAGCAGCACCTCGACGTCGTGGGCTTCACTGGGTGATTCCGGGTGCCGGGTGGGGTAGGCGGCGACGCCCACGGCGATCTTGCCTGCGCACAGGAGTGCCGACCGACGCTGTTCAACCCGCCGGATGAGTTCGATCAGGTCCTGCGCATACCGCAGTGACCCTGCGGCGAGCGGTGCACCGCCCTTGGGCTGGTCGCCCCGGAGGGCCAGGATGCCCCGGACCCCGGTGTCCAGGAGGTCGCCGATGATCTCCGCCAGTTCCTCCGGCGTGTTGCCAACGCAGGTGAGGTGGGCCAGCGGCCGGAGCGTGGTTTCCAGCAGGAGCCGGTTGATGAGTTCGACGGCGGTGTCCCGGTTCGAGCCACTGGCACCATACGTGACGGAGACGTAATCCGGTTCGGTGGTTTCCAGTTCCCGGATGGTGGTCCAGAGGGACTCGGCCGCGGCTGGCGAGCGGGGCGGGAAGAGCTCGTACGAGAGCGCCACGGGGGCGGTCTCGGAGAGGTTCGGATGCGTTTCGATAAGGCTTGGCGGTGACATTTGCGTCCTTGGCTTTGGGCCATTGCCGGATACCGGTCAGCAAATGTGACGGTGGTGCCGGGAATGAATTTGAGTTTGGGAACACGGGAAACTCCACAGGGCGCAGCCGCGACTGTTACGCCTGAAATGAAGTTGTCCGTGAGCAAATGTCAGGCCCACATGGGGGCACCCACACCCTCCACAATCGGAGGATCGCTGACACGTTACCTCGGTAACTTGTATAGAACTCTAGGAGCCAGCGGGGCACCCTTCAAGTCGGCCGCCGAATTAAGACGCAGTTTTACGGCGTGTTTCGTTCTGGTGCAGAATTTTGTTCGCCGTTTTGGTCAAAGAATTCATCGGGGCATACTGCGGACCCGGCTGCATTGGCCCGTTACCAGGGCCGGTCGACGCCCGGCCCGAAGTCATCGTCCCGGAGGTAGTCGTCCCGCTCCTGCCCGGAATTCCGCTCGCTTTGGGCTTCTTTGGCACTGTCCTTGAGCTGCTCAAGCTGGCTCTGCTGGCCCGGATCCGCGGGAGCCTTGTCCTGCCCGGGCTGTTGTGACGGTTGCGTGGTGGTGTTGTCCGCAGCCGCTGCATCGGCCTTTTGCTGCAGCCGCTCCGCCGCCTGTTTTAGCGTCTCCCCTGCGCCGTTCTCCGGGTCGGCCTCCTCGCCGGCTCCTCCGCCGGCGTCGAAGCAGCCCTCCGGAGCAGCCTCCACCACGGCAACGCCTTCGGTGAAGAGCCGGGCCGCCGCCGTCGGATCTTTTGCTTTGGCCTGGGCGTCGCCGAGGCGTTCGATGGTGAGCGCCAGGTTGACCCGGACGACGCACTCGTCGACTGTGCCCGCCAGGGACAGTGCCTCCTCGAAGCGTTGGCGGGCGGCAGCGAAGTCCCCGGCGAGGAACAGCCCGTCACCTTCGGCGAACGGCGCCTTGTGCGGTTCGATGTAATTGGCGATCCGCAGTCCGGCCGCAGCATCCGCCACGCTGATGGAGTCTCCGGCCGAGAATGACCGGGCAGCAGTGTCGCCGAGAATGCCCACGCTAAGCAACTTGCCGGACAGGCAAAGGACCAGGAGTGCGGGCAGCGCAGACCACCACAACAGCCGACGGCGGCGCTCCCGCCGGTCCCGCAAGGTCGCCGGCGCCGGTTTCTGCGGCGCCGGTTTAGGCTGTTTCGGCTTGGGCGGTGGACGCATCATGTTCGAGCTCCCTGTCCGGGCCGGAGCTGCCGCCACTCGCGCAGCACGAGGAAGGTTTCGCGGAGGGCCAGCGGGAAGGCTCCGGCGGCGAGAAGCCAATACAGCTCAGTCCGGCCGGCAACGTCGCCATCCGCCGGTGCCTGCTCGAGGTCCCCGGGATCAGCGGCCTGCATCATCGGCGCCACCGGGTCTCCGGCCGAACGGTGGACATAGGGAACCCCCAGCTGACCGGCAATCCCCTGCAGCCGGCCCTCATCGATGACCGATAACGCATCCCTGCCCATTCCGGACGACCGGTCCTGGATGTAGCCGGCACCATCGTCTTGCCCCGGACCCTGCCCCGTGTTTTCCTTCATCCGGCCACCGCCTGCCGTGCCATAGCCGAGCACCGCGCCGCCGTCCACCAGACCGCCGTCGAGCCGAAGTGGCTCCGGTGCCTTGGCGCTGGTCTGTTCACCGTCGCCCAGGTAGTAGACCAGGCGTGGCCGTTCGGGATGGCTGTCCCGCGCGGAGCTCAGCCGCTCCGCCAGCAAGGTTCCGGCAGCAGTGACACTACTGCCTTTGGAGAATGCCGTGACCTGGGGCTGCAGGACGGACACGCTGGTGTCCAGGGCGGTGGTGTCGGTGGTCAGGGGCATCCGGACCACGGCGTCGCTGTCGAAGGTCAGGAGCGAAAAGCGGGCTCCTGCCAGTTCACCCGCGATGGCCATGATGTCCTGCCGCACTCCATCCAGCCGGGGCGAGCCGCTGCCGTAGTCTTCGGCAGCGATGCTGCTGCTGGTGTCCACCACAAAGAAGACGCTGACATCCGCCGTGGCAGCTTGGGAACTTCCACCGGGGACACCCGGCCGGAGCACCGCAGCCAGGAGCAGGAGCACAAGGGCGCCCCTGAACAGCCAGTCGCGGCGTGTACCGGCAGAGCGCGCCCGCGACGCCTGGACGAGACGCCAGACCAGAAACAACACGGTCGCGGCGATGAGCGGGACCATCACCCACCAAGGCAGGATCGGTTGCAGTGTCATGGCCGGAGCCTCCACGATGCGCCCGCCAGCACCAGGCCGGACAGGAGTGCCAGCGCGAGAGGCAGTTCGGGCCGGTCAGAGACCACTGCCTGCGGTGCGCCCTTTATGGCCGTGGCTTCGGTTTCCTGCACGGACCGGACGATGTCCGCCACGGCTTCCGGGCTGTCCAGCCGGTAGTACGCTCCGCCGCTGGATTCTGCCACTGCGCGCAGCATAGCTCCGGGCTGGCCGGGGCCGGGTCCATAGTCGAAGTCGCCGGGGTTCAGGGCATACACCGGCACGTCGCGCTCCTTGGCCAGGGCGGCCGCCTGCTCCAGGGTGAAGATGGGGTCGCCGGACAGGTAGTTGTCCGTTGCCAGGACAATGGACCGCGAGCGCCGCTGACGGGAGTCAGGGCTGCCAGCGTCACCACTACCTGTCTCAGCGCTGCGGGCATCCGTGGCGGCCGTGTCCGGGAATCCGTTGACGCAGGACGCCAGGCCGTCGCCGATCAGGGACGATCCGCGGCCGTTCCAGGTGCCGTCCAGGAATCCCGCGCTGCCGGGGTTTCCGTCGAAGGCGTCTTTGGCCAGCGTGAGCTGTTCCGCGACGTACGCGTAATCGTCGGTGAGGGGGAAGACCTGGACGGCGCTGCTGTCGAAGACGGTGAGTCCGATCCGTTCGCCGTCGAACTCCTTCGCCAGTTCGGCAAACACCTGCACCACGGCGGCGTCGGCGCTGCTCATCGAGCCCGACGTGTCCAGGCAGAGCATGATGTCCCGGTTGCGCTGCTCCGGCGCGATGGTGCTCAGCTCCACTGGGCGCGCCGCCGCGGCCACTGCAGAGACCACCAGGGTCACCGCCGCGAGCGCGGCCACCGCCAGCCAGCGGCGGTGCCGGCGGAGGGCCGACTGGTATTCGGGCAGCGCGGTGAGTCGGTCAGCATTGGCAACCGGCCGCCGTCGTGCGTTGGCTTGGCGGTCCGGGCGGAAGGCACGCCACCCGGCCAGGGCGGCGATGACCAGCGCCGGGGGGATCAGCCACCAGAACATCAGTTCCATTGCCACACCGCCTGGCGGGCAGTCTCAGCTGATTGGGCCACCGGCGGCAGCGGCTCTAGGCCGAACTCGCCCGGGTAGATCCTGCGGACGGCCTCGGCCACTGGCGGCAACGGGTGCCTGTGCAGCTCCGCCAGGGTCATCCGGGGCGCGTCAATCCCGGTGACGTCGCGGGCGAACCGGCGGACCAGGAGGCTCAGTTCCTGGTGCGATTCCCGTGCGGTCAGCAGCCCGGCGGCGGCGTTGGCTGCGACGGCGTCGATCCTTTGCAGGTAGGCCTCCTTGAGGCCCGCAAGGTCCGACGGCGGCGTGAACGGGGGCGCCTGCTCCGGCACCTTCGGTTTGAGCGTGCTCAGGAAAACGAATGCGTACCAGCCCAGGACCGCTGCCAGGAGGGCGAGTCCGGACCACAGCCACGCCTGGCTGTACTGGAGGGGTCCATAGATGCCCGGTTCAGCCTGCACGCCGGTGCCTTTCCAGGAGGGCAAAGAGTTCCGTCATGACCGCGCTGCTTCCGGACACGTGGCCCTGGGTGATGCCCGTGCGGCGGAGCATGGCGTGCCTGGCGGCGTCCCGCTCCCCTGTTGCCTTGGCATAGGCCGCCGCGATTGCGGGGGATGACGCCAGGTGCGCTGGCAGCACCGAGGAGTCTGCCACGCTGAAGGCGTCCTGGCCTTCCTGTCCTTCCCCTGCCAGGTCAGCGTCCCGGATGGTGAGCCAAAGGACCTCGTGCTGGGCACGGAGCCTGCGGAGCAGCTGTTCGGTGCCGGGGCCGGCGGCCTGCTCGTCGGACACCACAAACAGCAGGAACCGGCCCTTGACGTTGCGGGCCACGTATTCCAGCTGGTCCTCGATCCTGCTGGAGCCGGAGTCCAGCGAGGTGGCCGAGTCCACCTCGCGCAGGAGCCTCTCCAGATGCGGCTCGCCCGCCTTGGCTGGGATGGAGCGCGTACCGTTGCCGTCTCCGCAAACCAGGCCCACCACGTCTCCGTGCCGGTGCGCAAGGTAGCCCACCACGCCGAGTGCCATCACGGCGATGTCCTTTTTGATCTCGCCGTCGCGGGACTCGGCAGTCATGCCCCGGCCAGTATCGGCAATCAGCAGGACCGTCTGTCGCCGCACGGCGACGTACCGTTTGATGAGCGGCGAGCCGAACCGGGCGGATGCCTTCCAGTCGATGTCGCGGACGTCGTCCCCGGGGATATAGGCGCGCAGGTCATCAAAGTCGAGGCTGCGGCCGCGGAAAACGGAACCGTATTCGCCGTCGAGCATGCCACGGGCTTTCCGGTGGGCGAAGACGGCCATCTTCGACTTGACGCGTTGCAGGAGGCTGGTCACCGCAGCCTCAGGGAGTCTGGACGGAGGCCACAACCGCGTCGATGATCGTCTCCACCGGCACCTGCTCCGCAACGGCGTCGAACCCCAGGATGA